>NZ_WJIF01000020.1 GCF_009647605.1 Agromyces agglutinans
TCAGCTCGGCGTGCAGTCGCGCGACGTCGGCGCGCACCTGCGCGATCGCCGCCTCGATCTCGGACGT
The DNA here is from genome assembly GCF_009647605.1 of Agromyces agglutinans. Lineage (GTDB taxonomy): Bacteria > Actinomycetota > Actinomycetes > Actinomycetales > Microbacteriaceae > Agromyces > Agromyces agglutinans. Next base: position 68 of record NZ_WJIF01000020.1, read on the forward strand.
GAACTCCGTCATTCGGTCTCCTCAGGTGGCCGAATGCCCGCCGCCTCCACAACGGCGGGCATCCGTTAGCGCTAACGTCGTCGATGTTAGCGCTAACGTCAGCCGGATGCCACACACCCGGCCGCCGCGGCATCGCGGTGGCATCCGAATTCGCAGGATGAGCCACGCCGGACGGCTGCCCTGGCGTCTGTGACGCGTCTCATCCTGCGAACTCCAAGACCCGGCGCCGAACTCCAAGTCGCCGCGCCGAACTCCACGACCCGCCGCCGAACTCCAAGACCCGGCGCCGGTGGATGGGCCATGCGACGGTCTCCATGCAGGAATCCGGGACGCATCCCCCGCTCCCAGCGCGGATGGGGCCCGATTTCCTGCGCCGTGTCCGGCCGGTGCACGCGTGAGCGGGGCCGACCGCGCGCCACGCACGACGACGGGCCCCCGCCTCGCGGCGGGGGCCCGTCGTGGACCGTGGGACGTCGGCCGGTTCAGCGCCCGCCGGAACGGCGCTTGTTGTACACGTCGAAGGCGACGGCCAGCAGCAGCACGAGGCCCTTGACGGCCTGCTGCCACTCGATGCCGATGCCCATGATCGACATGCCGTTGTTGAGCACGCCGATGATGAGACCACCGATGATCGCGCCGCCGATGGTGCCGACGCCGCCCTGCACCGCCGCACCGCCGATGAACGCGGCCGAGATCGCCTCGAGCTCGAAGCCGTCACCGGCCTTCGGGCCCGCGAGGTTCAGTCGCGCGGTGAAGATGAGGCCCGCGAGCGCGGCGAGCACGCCCATGTTGACGAACAGCCAGAAGTCGACCCGGCGGGTCTTGATGCCCGACAGCTCGGCCGCGTGGCGGTTGCCGCCGATGGCGTAGATGTGGCGGCCGAACACGGTGCGGTTCATCACGACGCCGTAGACGAGCACGAGCACGGCGAGCACGATGAGCGTGATCGGGATGCCCTTGTACGACGCGAGCGCGTAGGCGAAGAAGCCGATGGCGACCGAGACCAGCACGAGCTTGGTGACGAACCACGTCATCGGCTCGACCTCCTGGCCGTACTTCGTGCGGCCGCGGCGGGTGCGCACCTGCTGCACGATGAGGGCGATGATCGCGAGGGCGCCGACGCCGAGGGTCAGCGGGTCGAGCTCGAACTCGCCGAAGACGTTCGAGACGAAGCCGTTGCCGAGCGCGCGGTACTCGGTCGGGAACGAGCCGATGTTCGCGTTGCCGAGCACGGCGAGCGCGAGGCCTCGGAAGATGAGCATGCCGGCGAGCGTCACGATGAACGCTGGGATGCCGACGTAGGCGATCCAGAAGCCCTGCCAGACGCCGACGAGTGCGCCGATCGCGAGCGAGAGGATGATCGAGAGCCACCACGGCAGCCCCCATTGCACCGCGAACACGCCCGAGCACGCGCCGACGAAGGCGGCCACCGATCCGACCGACAGGTCGATGTGCCCCGCGATGATCACCATCACCATGCCGATCGCGAGCACGAGGATGTACCCGTTCTGCACGATCAGGTTGGAGATGTTCTGCGGTCGCAGCAGGATGCCGTCGGTCAGGATCGCGAACAGCACCACCACCACGATGAGCGCGATGAAGATGCCGTTCTTGCCGAGGTCGCCGAGCACGTGGCTGAGCCACTTGGTGAACTTGTTGTCGGCGGGGTTGATGTTGCCGCCGACGGCCTGCGATTCGCCGGTCGGCCCGGTGGGCGTCTGGGTTGGGGTTGGGTTCGTCATCGGATGTCTCCTGGGATGCGGGTCCGCGTACGCGGGGTCAGCGGGGCTTTTCCATGGTCATGAGCTTGAGCATCGCCTCGGGCGTGGCCTCCTCGATGGGGAGCTCGCCCGTGATGCGGCCCTCGGAGAGGGCGTACACGCGGTCGCAGATGCCGAGAAGCTCGGGCAGCTCGGAGGAGATCACGATGATGCCCTTCCCATCGGCCGCGAGCCGGTTGATGATCGTGTAGATCTCGTACTTCGCGCCGACGTCGATGCCGCGCGTCGGCTCGTCGAGGATGAGCACGTCGGGATCCGAGTAGATCCACTTGGACAGCACGACCTTCTGCTGGTTGCCACCCGAGAGCTTGCCGGTCTTCACGAGGACGTTCGGCGCCTTGATGTTCATCGACTGCTTGAACTCGGTGGCGACCTTGTACTCCTCGTTGTCGTGCACGAGGCCGAAGTTCTCGAGCTTCTTCAGCGACGCCATCGAGATGTTGCGCTTGATGTCCTCGATGAGGTTCAGGCCATAGGTCTTGCGGTCCTCGGTGGCGTACGCGATGCCGTTCTCGATCGCCTCGGAGACCGTGCGGGTCCTGATCTCCTTGCCGCGCAGGAACACCTTCCCCGAGATGCGCGACCCGTAGGAGTGGCCGAACAGGCTCATCGCGAACTCGGTGCGCCCGGCACCCATGAGGCCCGCGATGCCGACGATCTCGCCCGCGCGCACATTGAGGTTGACGCCGTCGACGACGACGCGCGTGGAGTCCTGCGGGTGGTGCGCGGTCCAGTCCTCGACGCGCAGCAGCTCGTCGCCGAGGTGCGGCGTGTGATCGGGGTAGCGGTGCTCCAGGTCACGGCCGACCATGTCCTTGATGATGCGGTCCTCCGTGACATCCGACTTCGCGATCGTCTCGATCGTCTTGCCGTCGCGGATGACCGTCACCGAGTCGGCGACCTTCTTGATCTCGTTCAGCTTGTGGCTGATGATGATCGAGGTGATGCCCTGGCCCTTCAGGTGCAGGATCAGGTCGAGCAGGTGGTCGGAGTCCTCGTCGTTGAGGGCGGCCGTCGGCTCGTCGAGGATGAGGAGCTTGACCTCCTTCGAGAGGGCCTTCGCGATCTCGACGAGCTGCTGCTTGCCGACGCCGATGTCCATGATCTTCGTCGTCGGGTTCTCGCGCAGGCCGACGCGGGCGAGGAGCTTGGATGCCTCGAAGTTCGTCTTGTTCCAGTCGATCAGGCCGCCGCGGCCCTTCTGCTCGTTGTTGAGGAAGATGTTCTCGGCGATGGAGAGGTACGGGCTGAGGGCGAGCTCCTGGTGGATGATCACGATGCCCTTGGCCTCGGAATCGGTGAGGTCCTTGAACTCCACGACCTCGTTCTCGAAGACGATGTCTCCGTCGTAGGTGCCGAACGGGTACACGCCCGAGAGCACCTTCATGAGGGTCGACTTCCCCGCGCCGTTCTCGCCGCAGATCGCGTGGACCTCGCCGCGCTTGACCTCGAGGTTCACGTTGGCGAGCGCCTTCACACCGGGGAAGGTCTTCGTGATGCCGCGCATCTCGAGAATATTGGTGGTCATCCTTGCTCCTGCTCCGTTGCCGAGTGACGAGACCTGCCGGTGGGGGAAGCGTAGTCCCCCCACCGGCCGGTCATCGAGCGTCGGCTCTAGCCGTTGATTTCCTCTTCGGTCCAGTAGCCGCTGTCGACCAGGACCTCGGTGATGTTGTCCTTGACGACGATCTGCGACTCGAGGAGGTACGACGGCACGACCTTCACGCCGTTGTCGTAGTCGGTCTCGTTGTTGACCTCGACCTCTTCGTCGTTCAGGATCGCGGCGGCCATGTTCACGGCCACCTCGGCGAGCTTGCGCGTGTCCTTGAAGATGGTCGCGAACTGCTCACCCGAGTTGATCGCCTTGACCGAGTCGAGCTCGGCGTCCTGGCCCGAGATGATCGGCCACTCGGCGCCGACGGCGTAGCCGGCGTCGGTGAGGGCCGAGATGATGCCGCGCGAGAGGCCGTCGTACGGCGAGAGCACCGCGTCGACCTGCGAGCCGTCGGAGTAGTCCGCCGTGAGGAGGTCCTCCATGCGGCTCTGCGCGACCTCGCCGTCCCAGCGCAGGATCGCGGCCTGCTCGAAGTCGGTCTGGCCCGACTTCACGACGAGCGTGCCGTCCTCGATCAGCGGCTCGAGCACGTCCATCGCGCCGTTCCAGAAGAACGTGGCGTTGTTGTCGTCGGGCGAGCCCGCGAACAGCTCGATGTTGAACGGACCGGCGGGGGCACCCTCGGCCGGGTTGCCCTCGAGGTCGGTGAGGCCGAGGCCGTTGGTCAGCGACCAGGCCTGCTGCTGGCCGACGACGAAGTTGTCGAACGACGCGTAGTAGTCGACGTTCTCCGAGTCGCGGATGAGTCGGTCGTAGGCGATGACCGGGATGTCCGAGTCGGCCGCCGACTGGAGGACCTCCGACAGCGTCGTGCCGTCGATCGAGGCGATGATGAGCGCCTCGGCGCCCTTCGTGATCATGTTCTCGATCTGCGAGACCTGCGTGGGGATGTCGTCCTCGGCGTACTGCAGGTCGACCTTGAAGCCCTGCTCCTCGAGCTGCTCCTTGACGGCGTCGCCGTCCTGGATCCAGCGCTCCGAGCTCTTGGTGGGCATCGCGACGCCGATGAGGCCGCCGCCGCCTTCGCCGCCTTCGCCGCCGCTGCCGCCCGAGCACGCGGCGAGCGCGAGCATCGAACCGGCGGCGATCGTCGCGAGGAGCACCTTCTTCGTGTTCTTCACGGTGTGTCCTTTCACTGTGTCAAATGGACGTCGTTGTCTTGGTGACAGTCGGATCCGGCCGCGTCCATGCCGACCGTGTCCCTCGCGCCGCCCGAGGGGCGGCCGCAAGTCTCTAGGTGGGGGGCCTGCCGGCGCCCGCCTGGGCGCGACGGGCATCCCCGGTCTGTCCGTACACGTTCTGGTAGCGGTCGTAGAGGCGGTCGATCGCGT
>NZ_WJIF01000021.1:0-368 GCF_009647605.1 Agromyces agglutinans
AACCTGAGATTCTTATTGATGATGGCGACTTTATTTCGATGTCTGAGATTAGGGATTTTAAGTTGGTTGAATGATTCAGGTGCTCTCTTGGGAGGGCATTTTTTTTGCCTGTTTGATTGCTAGCATTTAGACGGCTTTTGCCTATCCTGCGCTATACCTTTTCAATAAAAATCACCCTTTGTTTTTGCTGAAGTAGTTTTATAAAAAACTGGAATTTTTTATAAAACCTTCAGCTCTGTACCTGACCAATAAATAAAAGTTCCAGAGCTCATGTCTATGAGCGAACTGATGAAATTTAATTAAAAACCTTCCCTCTCTGATTACAGCTCCCTTTAGCCTAAGAACGGGATTAACCGAGCTACGCTCGC
>NZ_WJIF01000021.1:470-1019 GCF_009647605.1 Agromyces agglutinans
TTTCGTTCAAAAATTGCCAAAATGGTAAATCTTCTTTGCACGCGCGCGCTAGCGCTGCGGGGCGCACGGCCGTACGTACCTGCGGCGAGGGCGCTCGCGGTCGCCTTGGTATATTTACGAAATCTCATTCCATCATTGAAAATAAAGGCTTTCAGAGGGTTCATGAGTTCCTTCTTCAAGATCAATCTGCAAGACTTTTGCCTAAAGAGCGTGTTTGTAATTGTTTGAAGAAGCGAATCGATTCTTCAAAAGAATTTTCTGTCAAATATAACGAAGTTAGAAATAAGGCTCATTGGGCCAATGTGCAGCGCTGTGGCTCTGTTTGGACTTGCCCTGTCTGTGCAAAGCAGATTACTGAAAAACGTCGTGATGAGCTTAAGAGAGCCTGTGACGCATGGAAAAACCAAGGGGGTGAGGTTTTTCTTTTAACCCTTACAAATAGCCATTCTGCGAATCATGCTTTGAAGTCTTTAATTTCGGGGCAGAAAAAAGCGCTTAGGCTTTTTTTTGGTGGTCGCAAAGCTGTTGAACTTTTTACGAAATTGGGTC
>NZ_WJIF01000021.1:1148-1640 GCF_009647605.1 Agromyces agglutinans
CGTTCTTTTGAAGTTACTTATGGCCAGAATGGTTGGCATCCTCATTTCCATATTTTGTTGTTTTTGGATGGTTCTTTTGACCGTTCTTTTAATATCCGTGATGATTTAGCTAAGCATTGGATTAATTGTTGTATTAAATCAGGCTTACCTGCTCCAAGTATGGAACATGGTTTGGACTTGCGTGATGGTAAGTATGCCGATCGGTACGTATCTAAATGGGGTATCGAGCACGAACTTACAAAGGGTCATATTAAAAAGGGCGGTANTAATTGTTGTATTAAATCAGGCTTACCTGCTCCAAGTATGGAACATGGTTTGGACTTGCGTGATGGTAAGTATGCCGATCGGTACGTATCTAAATGGGGTATCGAGCACGAACTTACAAAGGGTCATATTAAAAAGGGCCGTAATGGTGGATTTACCCCTTTTGATCTTCTTCAGTTATCCATCGATGATGAAATTGTATATGGGAGGTCAACCAGTCGTTTATAT
>NZ_WJIF01000022.1 GCF_009647605.1 Agromyces agglutinans
GATGAATATACATCCATCAATAAGTTAATGTCAAAAATTCCCGGAAGTGGGACAAATGTGCAGTATTACTAACACTGCACAATGGCAGTATCCTCATCTGCGTGTCGCGGGTGGCAGGACGCGCTCCGCCACATCCCACCAACCCCCGCCCCGCTATCTGAATCTCCTTGCCAATGTCCTTCGTAAAATAAAATCAGTTCGCCACCATACGGATGGCTCTGTTCTTACCGATCTAAGGCAAAAGGGAGCCTGTAATCAGGGAAGGGAGGTTGAATATTTTTATTGTGGAGTCGTCACTCGTAGACACTCGTTCGGGAACTAAAGATTATATAAGTAATCTTTAGTTAGATTTTTCAGAATGCACGCTTACGCGTTTCTAAAGAAACAGGCAAAAAAATGCCCTCCGGAGAGAGCATTTAAATCTATTTCATCTCAATTTCATCGAGTGAATAAAAATAATCAGAAACTAAAATTTGATGACTACCGGATATATGAATCAAAACAGCTTCAACTTTTCCATAAATCATTTTCTTAGCAGGGAAAACATCCTTGTAAATTTCTGGAACCAATTCATCAATTTCAAAAGAAACATCCTTGCCTAATAACTCTAAAGCTTTAGTATTTGCAACAGTCATGATGATCTCCTATTTAGATCGTTATGATTAGCCAGGTGTCTGAGGTAGTGACTCATTCGCCTGGCGACTTTGTGCATTATTGCACGTGGAATGCTGACTTAATTCTATGAAGAACCTTATCAACTTTAGTTAGAGGAATACCTCTATCTTTAAAACGAAAACCAATTTTAATCCCTTCGATTGAATCATCATTGGTATACATAATCGGGTAATCATATTCAGCTTTAAAAGCTGCTCTAAAATCTTCCAAATATTTATCTTTATCTTTAATGCCTAATAAAACATTTTTACCTATAGAAATAACTATCATTTTTTAACTCGCTATACCTAATCTGATGTGTTCTTTTTCCAAAATATCTATGAGCAATTGCTCTGTTTCTCCAGTAC
>NZ_WJIF01000023.1 GCF_009647605.1 Agromyces agglutinans
GCCGACCTGTTCGTGATCAAGCCGTCGGGCGTCTCGTACGACGAGCTCGCGCCCGAGAACATGATCCTGTGCGACCTCGACGGCAACGTCATCGACGGCACGCCTGGCGCCGATCGGTCGCCCTCGAGCGACACCGCGGCGCACGCGTACGTGTACCGGCACATGCCCGAGGTCGGCGGCGTGGTGCACACGCATTCGACCTATGCGACCGCGTGGGCCGCGCGCGGCGAGGCGATCCCGTGCGTCATCACCGCGATGGCCGACGAGTTCGGCGGAGACATCCCGGTCGGGCCGTTCGCGATCATCGGCGACGATTCGATCGGTCGCGGCATCGTCGAGACGCTCAGCGGGCACCGCTCGCGCGCCGTGCTGATGCGCAACCACGGTCCGTTCACGATCGGTGCGAGTGCGAAGGACGCGGTGAAGGCCGCCGTCATGGTCGAGGACGTCGCACGCACCGTGCACCTCGCGCGCGAGGCGGGCGAGCTCGTGCCCATCCCGGGCGACGCGATCGACCGCCTCTACGACCGCTACCAGAACGT
>NZ_WJIF01000024.1 GCF_009647605.1 Agromyces agglutinans
CGGGCTGATTCTGGATTCGACGGGATTTGCGAAACCCAAGGTGCATGCCGAGGGGCGGTTGGCCTCGTAAAAAGCCGCAAAAAATAGTCGCAAACGACGAAAACTACGCTTTAGCAGCTTAATAACCTGCTTAGAGCCCTCTCTCCCTAGCCTCCGCTCTTAGGACGGGGATCAAGAGAGGTCAAACCCAAAAGAGATCGCGTGGAAGCCCTGCCTGGGGTTGAAGCGTTAAAACTTAATCAGGCTAGTTTGTTAGTGGCGTGTCCGTCCGCAGCTGGCAAGCGAATGTAAAGACTGACTAAGCATGTAGTACCGAGGATGTAGGAATTTCGGACGCGGGTTCAACTC
>NZ_WJIF01000025.1 GCF_009647605.1 Agromyces agglutinans
CCGCCAGCTCTCCGCTATCGGTTCTACATGCTTAGCCAGATCTACTGAGTTAACTCCGCGCCGCCCGATTGGCAGGGTGCTTGGAGCGAGCTGTATGAGTTTTAGCCGTTACGTCTACAGCGAACTTGGCGGCGATCCTGTTCTGTCTGACAGTCATTTCGGGTTTACAGGCATCCCCTAGTGACCGCTGGAGCCGAAGCTACCAGATGAAGGTTAGGCGGCTAGCGCGTACCCTTCGTAGTTGTCGTCGTTGGCAACTATAAGTTTGCAACAGTTTATTTACGAGTTCTGTTACCAACTCGGCATGCCCCTCAAGTTTTGTTACCGGCGTCGAATCCTAATC
>NZ_WJIF01000026.1 GCF_009647605.1 Agromyces agglutinans
TACCTTTAGCCATTCTCAGTCAGAATCGCTTAAATCGCTCTTAGAACGCCAAAGAAAGGCATATAAAATTTTTCTGGAAACAACCAAGGTAAAAGAAATATTCAAACACTTTGGGGTCAAATACAAAATTCGCAGTCTGGAAGCAACTTATGGCCAGAATGGTTGGCATCCGCATTTTCATGTATTGCTCTTAGGCTATTTTAAAATTGATGATTTGTCCTATCGAGATCTTCTTGCGGAATTATGGATTAAGTCCTGTGTTCGGGCAGGTCTTAACGCTCCAAGTATGACCCACGGTTTAGATTTAAGAGATGGTACTTA
>NZ_WJIF01000003.1 GCF_009647605.1 Agromyces agglutinans
CGGCGCGGGCGCGCTTGCCGCGGCCGGCGCGGGCGCGGGCGCGGGCGCAGGTACGGGCTCGGGTGCGGGCACCGCGACCGGCAGGTCGATCGGCCGGGTCGGGGGGTTGCTTCGAGGACGGGTCGATGCCGCGCGCGGCATCGCGATCGCGATCTGGCTGGTTCGCACGACCCCGCGCTGCATGGGCAGTCGCGGCGTGCCCGGTGCGACGGGGTCCCCGACGACCGCGAGTCGCAGCCCGCCGAAGCCGGCCGCCTCGCCGACGACCCAGGCGCCGCCGCCCGGGCCCGAGAATCGGGTGGAGGACGTCCCGTCGAGCACGACCTCGACCGAACCGCGCGCGCCGACGTGCACGACGCGCGCCGCGTCGTCGATCACCTCGACGATGCCGCAGTCGGCCGGTCCGCCCTCGAGGGCGAGCAGGTCCAGCACGTCGGCCAGTTCCGACGAGTCCTCCTGCAGGAGTGCGTACAGCTCGCCCGCGAACTCGGCGCCGGTCTCATGACCGAAGAGGGTGACGAAGCGGCCCGTGACGATCGCGAACCCGGGCTGCATTCCGTCGACGGCGGGGGCGTACTCGAACACCCGTCGACTCTAGCCGAGCCGATGCCGGAGGCGGTGCGACCGGCGATCGGCGCTCACAGCGCGCGCTCGTAGACGTAGTCGTCCTCCCAGCGCTCCCCCACGAGGAAGCGCTTGGTGCCGACTCGCTCGAAGCCGTGCTTGCCGTAGAAGCGCTGCGCGCGCAGGTTCTCCTGGTTGACCCCGAGCCAGATGCCGGCCGGTGCGCCGTCGGCGCGCGCCCGAGCAGCGTCGAGCGATGCGGCCATCAATGTCGACGACACCCCCGAACCGTGCACGCCGGGCAGCGCGTAGCACTTCGACAGCTCGACCGTCGGGCGCAGGCGGATCGCGGCCGCGACATCCGCGTCGTGCGGTTCGCCGAACACGAGCATCGTGTAGCCGACGAGCCGTGCGGCGCCGGCGCCGCGGGCCACGAGCACGAGTCGGGACGGGTCGGCGACGTACCCCTTGAACCGCTCGGCGGAGAGGTGCTCGGCGACGAACGCGTCCATGGCCGCGCGCGTGGTGTGCGGCGGGCACGCGAGCGGGAAGGTCTCGGCGGCGAGCACGGCTAGCGCCGCGGCATCCGTCTCGGTCGCCGGCCGCACCGGGACGGCGGTCGCCGTGCGCGCTTCGGGCCGGCTCATGGAATCGGGCATGCGACGGATTCTTCCAGACACGCACGTTCCCCTCGGCACCGGCGGATGCGAGGATCGGGACATGGTCATCCCTCGGGGTGTCGTCGCCCGCAGCGACGACGGCAGGTCGTTCACGGTCGCGGATGCCTCGGGCGTGCGGCTCGACGCCGGATCCCTCGTCGTGCTTGCCGATGAGGGTTCGCGTCAGCTCGCGATCGTCGAGGAGCGCACCGGCCTCACGCCGCCCACCCTGAGCGGGCGCCTCCTCGGCGAACTCGGCGACGACAGCCTCGACACCCACGCGAGTCATCCGTTCGAATCGGCGACGCTCGCCGGCGTCGATCACGGCACCATGGAGGTGCTGCATCGCACGACGGGCGCGCTGCTCGAGATCGGCGTGAACCTGACCGCGCCGCAGGGGCCCGCGCGCCTGCTGCCCACTCGTTTCAATCGACACACCTTCTGGTGCGGGCAGAGCGGATCCGGCAAGACCTACGCGCTCGGCGTCGTGCTCGAGCAGCTGATCGCGCACACGGCGCTGCCCGTGGTCGTGTTCGATCCGAACTCGGACTTCGTGCGCCTCGGCGAGCTCGCCCCGGGCGCGGAGGGCGCCACCGCCGACGCGCTCGCGGAACGGGACATCCGGGTGCTGCGGCCGAAGGACCCCGCGTCGCCGCTGCGCGCGAAGTTCCTCGATCTGCCCCTGCCGTCCAAGGCCGCGGTGCTGCGCCTCGACCCGGTGGCCGATCGCGACGAGTACAACACCCTCCTCCACTTCGACGAGGCGATCACGGGCTACCACGTGCTCGATGAGGTGCTGCCCGCCCTCAACGCGCTGAGCGACGACGGGCCCCACCCCCTCGCGGCGAGGATCGAGAACCTCGGCCTGCTCGAGTGGGAGGTCTGGGCAGGCGACGACCGTTCGGTCACCGACGTGGTCGCCGAGCGTCCCGATGCGACGGTGCTCGACCTCGGCGGCTTCTCGACGCCCGAGCAGCAGCTCGTCGTGGCACTCGCCCTGCTCGACGACCTCTGGGCCCGGCGCGAGGAGCGGCGCCCGGTGCTGCTCGTCATCGACGAGGCGCACAACCTGTGCTCACCGCTGCTCGACTCCCCCATCGCGGTGGCGGTGCGTGAACGGATCGTGCAGATCGCGGCAGAGGGCCGCAAGTTCGGGCTGTGGCTGCTGTTGTCGACCCAGCGACCGTCGAAGGTGCATCCCGGCATCATCAGCCAGTGCGACAACCTCGCGCTCATGAAGATGACCTCTCCGCTGGACCTGGCCGAGCTCGGCACCTGGTTCGGGTACGCCCCGCAGGCGCTGCTCGAGCGATCGCCGTGGTTCCGGCAGGGCGAGGCGCTGTTCGCCGGGGGCTTCGTGCCGACGGCATCGTTGGTCAAGGTGAATGCCCGCCTCACGCCCGAGGGCGGCAGCGACGTGCGCGTGCCGCTGCGCTGAGCAGCGCCCACCGTTCCCCCCTTCGCCTCGCCGATCGCGCGCCGAGGAGCGGATGCCCCGGGGCGGGGCATCCGCTCCACGCGTGCGCTGCGCGACTAGAGGAAGCGGGCGTAGGCGCCGACCGTGAGGAAGGTCGGGAACTCGGGCTCGAGCGCGACCGTACGGAACACCGAGATCGCGTCGTCGAACCGGTCGCCCTCGAATCGCGGCAGGCCGGCCACCGCGGCGGCCATGAGCCGCACGATCGACGTCTGGTCGATCCGCGTGCCCTCGGCCGTCACGGTGTTGTCGTGCAGCCACTGCCAGACCTGCGACCGGCTGATCTCGGCGGTCGCCGCGTCCTCCATGAGGTCGTCGAGCGCGGCCGCGCCGACGCCGCGCAGCCACGACTCGAGGTAGCGGATCGCGATCGCGATGTTGTCCTGGACGCCCTGCTCGGTGATCTCGCCGCCGGCCGACGGGATGTCCAGCAGCTGCGCGGCCGTCACCTCGACGTCCTCGCGGAGCCGATGCAACTGCTCGGGCCGGTCGCCCAGCACGCGGTCGAACTCGGCGCGAGCCGTCGGGATGAGGTCGGGGTGCGCGACCCACGTGCCGTCGAAGCCGTCGGTGGCCTCGCGGCGCTTGTCGGCGGCGACGGCGGCGAGCGCCCGCTCGGTGACCTCGGGGTCGCGACGGTTCGGGATGAACGCGCTCATGCCGCCGATGGCATACGCCCCGCGCTGGTGCGCGGTCGCGACCAGCAGTTCGGTGTAGGCCCGCATGAACGGCACCGTCATCGTGATCCGCTTGCGGTCGGGCAGCACCCAGCGGCGACCCCGCGAGCGGAACGTCTTCACGATCGAGAAGATGTAGTCCCACCGGCCGGCGTTCAGGCCCGCGCAGTGCTCGCGCAGCTCGTAGAGGATCTCGTCCATCTGGAACGCGGCCTGGATCGTCTCGATCAGCACCGTCGCCCGGATCGTGCCCTGCGGGATGCCGACGCGCTCCTGCGCGAACACGAAGATGTCGTTCCAGAGCTTCGCCTCGCGGTGCGACTCGAGCTTCGGCAGGTAGAAGTACGGACCGCGTCCGAGTTCGATGAGCCGCTTCGCGTTGTGGAAGAAGTACAGCCCGAAGTCGACGAGCGAGCCCGATGCCGGCAGGGCGCGCCCGGCCCGGTCGTGGAAGCGCAGGTGCTTCTCGGTGAGGTGCCAGCCGCGCGGGCGGAACACGATGGTCGGCGTCTCGCGGATGTCGCGGGACAGGCGGTACTCCTTGCCCTCGGGGCTCGTGTACTCGAGGCGTCCGCGCAGCGCGTCGAACAGGCTGAGCTGGCCCTCGACGACGTTGCGCCAGGTGGGGCTCGTGGCATCCTCCTGGTCGGCGAGCCACACCTTCGCATCGGAGTTCAGCGCGTTGATCGCCATCTTCCGGTCGGTCGGGCCGGTGATCTCCACCCTGCGGTCCTCGAGGCCGGGGCCGGCGCCCGCGACCCGCCACGTGCGATCGGCGCGGATGCGCTCGGTCTCGGGCAGGAACTTCGGGTCCCGTCCGTTGGCCGCGTCGACCCGGGTCTGCAGGCGAGCCGCGAGCAGGTCGTGGCGGGTGCCGGCGAACCGGTCGTGCAGTTCGGCGAGGAACGCGAGCGCCTCGGGCGTGAGGATCTCGTCGTAGCGTTCGCCGAGCGGCGCGATCACCTCGAGCCGGGGCTCGGCGTGGCGGAAGCCCCCCGTGGCGGGCTTGGGCTCGGGCAGCGCCTCGGACGCGGCATCCGTTCGTTCGATAGTGAGGGTGTTCATGGTCTTCTCCTTCGCTGCTTCGGCGGTCGCGCGGGCCGCCGGTCGCGTCAGTGCTGGAACTGGTCTTCCTCGGTCGATCCGACGAGGGCGAGCGTGGCGCTGGTGGGGTTCAGGGCCGTGGCGATGCGGTCGAAGTAGCCGGTGCCCACCTCGCGCTGGTGGCGCGTGGCGGTGTAGCCGGATGCCTCCGAGGCGAATTCCGCCTCCTGGAGTTCGACGTAGGCCGACATGTGGCGCTCGGAGTAGTCCTTCGCGAGCGTGAACATGCCGTGGTTCAGGGAGTGGAAGCCGGCGAGCGTTATGAACTGGAAGGCGTAGCCCATCGACGCGAGCTCGCGCTGGAACGTCGCGATCTGGTCGTCGTCGAGGTGGCGCTTCCAGTTGAAGGACGGCGAGCAGTTGTAGGCGAGGCGCTTGCCCGGGAACTTCGCGTGCACGGCCTCGGCGAAGCGGCGCGCGAGGTCGAGGTCGGGCTCGGCGGACTCGACCCAGAGCAGGTCGGCGTACTCGGCGTAGGCGAGGCCGCGGGCGATGACCGGTTCGATGCCGTTCTGCACCTCGTAGAAGCCCTCTGCGGTGCGCTCACCCGTCACGAACGGGCGGTCGCGCTCGTCGTGGTCGCTCGTCAGCAGGGTCGCGGCGAGCGCGTCGGTGCGGGCGATGATGATCGACGGCACGCCGGCGACGTCCGCCGCCAGCCGGGCCGCGTTGATCGTGCGGATGTGCTGGCTCGTCGGGATGAGCACCTTGCCGCCCATGTGGCCGCACTTCTTCTCGCTGGCGAGCTGGTCCTCCCAGTGCACGCCCGCCGCGCCGGCCTCGATCATCTGGTGCATGAGCTCGTACGCGTTGAGCGGTCCGCCGAAGCCGGCCTCGGCGTCGGCCACGATCGGGGCCATCCAGTCGCCGCCCTGCACCGATGCGGCGCCCGTCGCCGAGGCATCCGTCTCGATCTGGCCGGCGCGCAGCAGCGCATTGTTGATGCGCCGCACGACCGCGGGAACCGAGTTCGCGGGGTAGAGCGACTGGTCGGGGTAGGTCTGGCCGCTCAGGTTCGCGTCGGCAGCGACCTGCCAGCCCGAGAGGTAGATCGCCTTCAGGCCCGCGCGCACCTGCTGCACGGCCTGGTTGCCCGTGAGGGCGCCGAGCGCAGCCGACCACTGCGGGTCCTCCTGCGGCGCGAAGGCGGTGCCGGTGTTGCGCTGGATGTCCTCCCAGAGGCGCTCGGCGCCGCGCTTGGCGAGGGTGCGCTCCTCGCGGACCGGACCGCGCAGGGCGATGACGTCCTCGGCGGTGTAGTCGCGGCTGACACCCTCCCAACGCGGGTTCGCGTCCCATTCGAGCTGCAGCTCGGCTGCGGTCTGGGTCTGGTCGCCGGGGCGGATGGTGCTCATCGTCGTGCTCCTCGTGTCGTCGTGCCCGTGGTCGTTCGGGGCTTGCAGGACCAGCCTGCGGGCGCCGCGAGGGGTACGGACGACGATCGAGGGGGTGAACTTCGGGCGTTCTTCTGCGCGCCGGAAGTTCAGGGGCGCTCGGGGTCAGCCGGCGTCCGGAACGCCGTACCGGTCGGCGAGCGCGGCGCCGGCCGCGGCGAGGGCAGCGCGCAGCGAGGCGGGCTCGACGACCTCGGCGACGTCGGCCCAGGCGGCGAGGCGTCTCGCCAGGACGGCCTCGGTCGGTGCCGATGCGCGGAGCCGGATGCGGCGGTCGCCGGGTTCCCCCGCGTCATCGGCCGTGTCCGCGCCGTCACCGCGACCCGCGCTGCCCGCGGCGTCCGCACCGCCCACGTCGCCGGGCGCTGCACCCAGGAGCTCGGTGTCGCCGATCCAGCCGCGGACCTCGGCGACTGCTTCGGGCGCGACGAGCACCACGGCGCTCGCCCGATGCCGTGTGCGGTCGACGGCCAGGGCGACCTCGGCCCAGGCGTCGTCGAGGGAGAACCCGGCGGGAGCCTCGAAGGTCTCGTCGAGCACGTCGAGGTCGTCCATGCGGTCGAGCCGGTAGGTGCGCCACGCGTCGGCGCCCGCCTCGTGCGGGGTCGCGAGCAGGTACCACGTCCCGGTGTGATCGACGAGGCCGAGCGGGTGGACGACGCGCTCGCGCGGCTCCCGGCCCCACGCGGTGTACCGGAATCGCACGACGCGGCGGTCGACCACCGCGCGCTGCAGGCGCCCGGCGGCCGTTCGCACCGTCTCGGTGCGGGCGATCGCTCCCCCGGACGCATCCGCGGCCGTGTCCCACCCGCCGGCCCGGACGATGACGGCCTCCGCCGCGGCTTCCGCGTCGGCGCGGAACGTGGCGGGCAGCGCGCGGAGGATCTTCCGCAACGCCGACTTGGCGTCGTCGGAATCGCCTGCCCGCGGGCCCAGCAGCAGGAACAGCGCACGCGCCTCCGCGGCGGTGAATCCGCTGAGATCGGTGCGCCCCCCGCCGAGCAGCGACCACCCGCCGCCACGACCGGGCTGCGGATAGACCGGCACCCCGGCCGACGAGAGCGCCTCGAGGTCGCGACGCGCGGTCGCGACCGAGATCTCGAGCTCGTCGGCGAGCTGGGCGGCGGTCACCCGGCCGCGGGCCTGCATGAGCAGGAGGGTGGCGACGAGACGGTCTGCGCGCATCTTCCGATTCTCCTCGGAAAAGTGGTCAGAAGGTGAGCACTTCTGCGTTCGACCATGGATGTATCGAGCGGCACCGGTCGCTCGGCACACCGGAAGCCACGAGGAGACACCCATGCTGCGAGGCATCGCCACCGTCAACGTCTACGTCGAGGACCCGGCCGCCACGGCCGCCTGGTACGCGCAGGTGCTCGGGTTCGACCCGTACTTCCATCGCGAAGGCCCCGACGGGCGCACCGCGTACGTCGAGTTCCGCGTGGGCGACCTGGAACAGGAACTCGGCTTCATCGACCGCCGCTACGCGCCCGCAGGACTCTCGGCACCCGGCGAGGGCGAGGTCGCCGCCGGCCCGCTCATCCACTGGCACGTCGACGACCTGGAGGGCACGCTCGCCCGCCTCGTCGAACTCGGCGCGACGCCCCTGCTGCCGATCACCGAGCACGGGCCGGGCTTCATCACCGCATCGGTCGTCGACCCGTTCGGCACGACGCTCGGCATCATGACGAACGTGCACTACCTCGAGCAGGTCGGCGAGCGCAGCGCGGTCGGCGACTGAACCGCGTCGCCGGCACGCAGAAGGGGCGTGCGCCGAAGCGCACGCCCCCTTCGGGAACGGATGTCTCAGGCGCTGCAGATGGTGCCGAGCTCGGTGATGCTCGTCTGCAGGCCGGCGACCTGGTCGCCCATGGCCGAGAGGTCGGCGTTCGCCGGGTCGACCACGACGCCGCCGAGGTAGACGACGTACGCCTCGAGCGAGCCGGCAACGCCGTCGGCGGCCGCCTTCACCTCGGGGTTCTCGACCGCGGCGGCCGCCTCGGTCACGCTGGCCGACGCGCCCTTCAGCGCCTCGAGTGCGGCGGCCGGGTCGCTCGTGTCGACCGAGCTGAGCTGGGCGACCTCGGCGAGGCTCGTCTGGATGCCCTCGCAGGCCTCCTGCACGGTCTGGCCGCCGGCCGACGACGACTCCGAGGCGTCGGGCGTCTCGCTCGGCTTCGCCTCGGTCGTCGTCGAGCTGGTCTTGTCGGCCTGCGCGTCGCCGCCGGCCGTGCAGCCGCCGAGCAGCAGGGCCAGCGCGGCCAGCGAGGCGGCGGCGATCTGTCGAGTGGCAGTCATGTGGTGTTTCCCCTTCGGTTCGCGGGCCGAACCGACCCCCGGGACATCCAATCAGGAGACGGGTCACGCCCCAAATGGGCAGGTCAGGGGTCGACGCTCATCGGGCTGGAGCCGCGTCGCCGGGACGCCGCCTTCCAGCTGAAGTCGACGATGACGGCGAGCACGAGGATGCCCGCGAGAGCGAGGGCAGTGGCCGGCTCTTCGAGCAGGGTCGTCGTGCAGAAGACGACGAACGTCCCCAGTGTCGCAACCAGACCCACGACGAGCACGATCGCGTTGGCGCCCGTCACTCGGAAGAGCCGGAGATGCGCCACGGAGACCGCGGAGAAGACGAGGAGTGCGACCGCGCTGCCGATCGACGCGATGTTGTTCAGATCGAATCCGAGCACGAACACGGCGGCCAGCACCGCCATGACGATCAGGCCGACCGGGAACGGTCCGACCGCGCGGCCGAAGACGGGCGGGAACTGGCCGACGGATGCCAGGTGGCGGGACATCCCGATCGACGGGTACAGGCCGGCGTTGACCGCGCCGGTGGTCGAGAACAGCGCGGTGATCACCATCAGCACGTATCCGGCCTCGCCGAGCGTCGGTTTGGCCGCCTCGGCGAGGGCGGTCGTGCCGTATTCCACGACCTGATCTGCGGTGAGCGTCCCGAACACCCCGAGTGACACGGCGACGTAGATCGTGGTCGCCACGGCGAGCGCGAGGTAGATCGCGATCGGCAGTTCGCGGGCCGGATGCGCGAGATCCTTCGCGGTGAACGTGATGACGCCGAACCCGAGGAAGGCGAAGAAGGTCAGGGCGACGCTCGCGATCACGTCCGGGACCGGGGGATAGCCGGACGGTGCGAGCAGCGCCGGATCGAGGGCCGCGATCGTGACCACCGCGAAGACGACCAGGATCGCCAGCACGATGATCACGATGACCGACTGCACGCGGGCCACGGCGTTCGCCCCGACCGTGTTCAGGGCCGACATCACCGCGATCAAGGCGATCGCCAGGACCTTCGCCCACGTGGCGTCCCCTCCTGCGACGACGGCGCTGGCGTAGCCGCCGAACGATGTGGCGATCATCGCGACGACGATGGAGCCGGCGACGAAGAAGAGCCACGACCCGATGCCGGCCACGTGCCCCTCGCCGAACCCGCGTGAGAGGAAGGTCAGGATGCCGCCGCCCGACGGATACGTCGCACCGAGCTTCGCGAACGAGTAGCCCTGCAGCGCGGCGATGGCCCCGGCGATCAGGAACGACACCCACACCGCCGAACCGGCGACCGCGCCCGCGGCGCCGAGGAGCGCGAAGATGCCGGCGCCGACCATCGAGCCGACGCCGATGAACGTCGCCTGCATGACGGTCATGCGCTGAGCGGGGGCCGGCTCACCGCTCATCAGCTGATGCCTCGGTTCCCGGCAGCATGCCGGCCCGGTTCGGTCACCGCGCTGCGAGCCCGCGGATGAACAGTGTCTGCGCGGCGATCATGCGTTCGATCTCGCTCGGATCCACCGACTCGTCGGAGGCATGGATGCGCGCCTGCGCCGTGTCCTCGACACCCCAGAGGATGATCGCCGCGTCCGGCGAGACCTTCTGGAGCGACGCCACGAGCGGGATCGACGCGCCGCTGCCGATCGACTCGACCTCGGCCGCATACGCCTCGCGAAGGGCGTCCACCGCGGCGACGACCGCTGGATGCGACTCGTCGACCCGGAACGGCTGCCCCGTCTTCACCCTCGCGACCTCGACCTCGCAGTTCCATGGACGCTGCGACCGGAGGTGCGACATCAGGGCTTCGAGCTGCTCCTCGGCGTCGACGCCGGGCACGATGCGCATCGAGAGCTTGGCGGTCACCTGGGGCAGGAGCACGTTGGAGGCCTCCGCGGTGTTCGGCAGGTCCATGCCGAGCACCGTCACCGAGGGCTTCGCCCAGATCCGATCCGACAACGAGCCGGTGCCGAGGTAGTCCACGCCGGGCAGGATGGCGGATCCGCCTCGATAGACGTCCTCGTCCATCGCCGCGCCGTCCCATGTCCCGACGGGCACGCCGGGGATGACCGTATCGCCGTGCTCGTCGTGGAGGGAGTCGAGGATGCGGATCATCGCGGTCATCGCGTCGGGCGCCGCGCCGCCGAACTGCCCCGAATGGACGGGACTGGCGAGCGTTCGCACGGTGATCGTGCACGCGACATCGCCTCGCAACGCCGTCGTCAGGCCGGGGCTGCCGACCTGCTGCGGGCCGATGTCGCCGATCACGTAGGCGTCGGCCGCGAATCGCTCGGGGTTCGCCTCGACGAACGCCTCGAGATGCGAGATCGTCTCCTCCTCGCCCTCGACCAGCAGCTTCACCCGGCACGGCCGGTCGGGACCCAGCAACTTGAGCGTGCCGTAGTGGATCACGAGGCCCGACTTGTCGTCGGCCGCCCCTCGACCGTAGATGCGGCCGTCCTCCTTCGTGACCGGTTCGAAGGGCGCCGTCGTCCAGCCCTGGCTTTCCGGCGCCGGCTGCACGTCGTAGTGCGCGTAGAGCAGCACGGTCGGGGACCCCTCTGGCCCGGGCAGGTCGGCGTACACGCACGGATAGCCGTCGGGCACATCGAGGAGTTCCACGCCCGTGGCGCCGGCGGCCTCGAACAGCTCCACGACCGCGCGACCCATGCGATGCACGGGCTCGGGGTCGAACCCCGGGAACGCCACCGAGGGGATGCGCACCAGCGCCTCGAGTCGCTCGATCACGTCGGGCATCAGCGCAGCGGCATCGCTGCGGATCGTGGACGCGGCATCGAACATGGTTCCTCCTTCGTCGGGCGTCGACTCCCGCTCAGACGGGGATGACGAGCTGGATGAGCAGCCCCGCGAGCACGACGGCGACCCACGAGACGAGCATCGGAATGGTGAACGAGTGCCAGACCGGCACCTGGGTCAGCTTCGTCGAGCCGGTCAGATCGGTCTCGACCGCCGCGATCTGCGATCCGTTCGCCGGGAAGAGCCAGACGCCGATCAGCGACGGCCACATCGCGGTGATGATGCCCGGTGCCAGTCCCGCGGCGAGCGCGATCGGAATCATCGTGTTCGTCGTCGCCGACTGACTGGTCGTGAGACCGCACACGAGGAAGAGGGCGACCGCGAGCAGCAGCGGATTCGCCTCGATCATCGCGCCGAGCGGCTCGATGATGGTCTCCTCGTTCGCCGCGATGAACGTGTCGGCCATCCAGGCGATGCCGAACAGGGCGACGGCGGCGACGAAACCGGCCTTCAGCAAGGGCTGTTCGACGACCACCGCGGGCTTCACCCTGCGAACCAGGATGATCACGAGTGCCACGGTGAACATGATCATCTCGATGATCGTCGACATGCCGATCGGGACGACTTCGCCTTCCTCATCGGGGAACGCGGGACGCAGCCCTGGGAAGAGGCCGAGCACGACGATCAGCAGCGTGCCCGCGACGAAGATCCAGGCCGACACGGCACCGCCGGGCGGAACGGGGTGCTCGATCCGGGTCGGCGCCGCGTTGCCCGCGCCCGTCGCGACCCCACCACCGCCGACGGGAGCGCCTGGGGCCGGTGCGCCGACCTTCTCGGCGTACCGGGCTCGGAGCGCTGCCGGCACCTGCACCGTTCCCGCCTCCACGCGCTTGAGGAACTCGGGGTCGTCGACGAGCTCCTTGCCGACGCGCTGCTGCACGAGGCTCGTCACGAGGCACGCGACGATCGCGGCCGGGATCGTGATCGCCAGGATCTGCGGCAACCCGAAGCCGGTGCCGTCCATCAGCACGAGATAGGCGGCCATCGCGGCGGAGACCGGGCTGGCCGTGATGCCGAGGCCCGACGTCACGGTGGAGGAGGCGAGGGCGCGCTCTGGTCGCTGGCCGTTGCGATACGCCGTCTCGTAGATCACCGGAATCAGTGCGAAGAAGATGTTCGACGTACCCGAGAGCACGGTGAAGACGAACGCCACGAGCGGCGCCACGTAGGTCAGCCGCTTCGGATTGGCCTGGATGATCTTCGACGCGATCGCGACGAGGTAGTCGATGCCCCCCGCCGCCTGCATCGCCGAGGACGCCGTGATCACGGCGATGATGATGAAGAACGCGTCGACAGGCACCGAACCGGGTGGAAGCTGGAACACGAAGACGAGGATCGCCGTGCCGAGGACCCCCCAGAGGCCGAGGCCGAGCCCCCCGGTGCGGACGCCCATGACGATCGCGCCGATGACCACGCAGGCTTGCAGGATGACGAGCAGGATATCCATCTTCGGACGACCCCTCTGGACGGGTGCACACTCCCCCGATGCACCGCTGGCTGCAGCGTACCGCCGTGCGGCTGCGCACGTCCATCCTCTATTTCAGATGGCTTGCAGTTCTCGATATCTTGTAGTTCTATATACCTTGCAGTGCTAGGTATGACCAGAGCTCCTCACCTTCGATGGAGGCATCATGCGCATCGGCAAAGACCTCGTCGCGGCCGCCGCGACCCCGGTCGTCCTCGGCATCCTCGCCGACGGCGAGTCCTACGGGTACGCGATCCTGCAGCGCATCGCCGACCTCTCGGGCGGCGAGCTGCAGTGGAGCGACGGCATGCTCTACCCGCTCCTGCACCGACTCGAGCGGCTCGGGCAGGTCGAGTCCGAGTGGCGCCAGTCCGACGCCGGGCGCCCGCGCAAGCACTACCGCCTGAGCGCCGCGGGCGCAGCGGCACTCGCCGAACAGCGCCGGCAGTGGACCGTCGTGGGCGACGTGCTCGGCAAGGTCTGGCCGCACGACGGCGGCCCCCGCGCGAACCTCGCCCTCGGGATGGCCTGACGCGATGGCGACCGAGCAACCCGGCGCCGAGGCATCCGGCACCGACGTCACCGGCACCCACGCGAACGGCATCGACACGACCGGCATCGACGCCCTCGTCGCGTCGTGGCGCACCTGGATCGAGCAGCGCGACGCGATCGCGCCGGCCGACGTCGACGAGCTCGAGGGCCACCTCCGCGACCAGGTCGACGACCTGCTCGGCCGCGGCCTCTCCGACGACGAGGCATTCCTCGTCGCGGTCAAGCGCCTCGGCCGCGTCGACGACCTCGCCCGTGAATACGCCCGCGAGCACTCCGAGCGGCTGTGGAAGCAACTGGTGCTCGGCGACGGCTCCCCCAGCGGCGCCGCGGTCGGCAGCGGCGCGGGAACGGGTCGCCGCCGCGCCGCAGGACTCGCGGTCGCGCTGGGGCTCGGCGTGGCCGCCGGTCTCGCCGTCAAGCTGCCCGAGCTCTTCGGCGTCGATGCGCCCCGCGACCTCTCCTTCTACCTGCGCAACGCGGCCCTGCTCGTGCTGCCGTTCCTCGCCGCGTACTTCGCGTGGCGCCGGCGCCTCGACGCGGTGCCGATCGCGGTGGTCGCCGGCGGCTTCGCGGTGTTCGCGATCGCCCTGAACGCGTACCCGTTCGACCCCGACGTCTCGAGCCTCGCGGCGACCGAGCTGCTGGCGGCGATCCACTCGATCGTCGCGCTGTGGCTGATCGTCGGCGTCGCGTACACGGGCGGCGACTGGCGGCGCGACGCATCGCGTATGGACTTCGTCAGGTTCAGCGGCGAGTGGTTCGTCTACTACCTGCTGCTCGCCCTCGGCGGCGGGGCGCTCTCGGCGCTGACCATCGGGGTGTTCGCGTCGATCGGCGTCGATGTCTCCTGGTTCGTGTTCGAGTGGGTGCTGCCCTGCGGCGCCGCCGGTGCGGTGCTCGTCGCCGCCTGGCTCGTCGAGGCGAAGCAGCGGGTCATCGAGAACATCGCGCCGGTGCTCACCAAGGTGTTCACACCGCTGATGACGGCGATGATGCTCGCGCTCATCGTCGCGGCCCTCGTGCAGTGGAACCTCGTCGACGTCAGCCGCGACCTCCTGATCGCGTTCGATGTCGTGCTCGTCGTGGTCGTGGCCCTGCTCGTGTACTCCATCTCGGCGCGCGACCCGCTGCAGGCGCCCGGCTGGTTCGACCGGTTGCAGGTGCTCATGCTCGCCAGTGCGCTCGTCGTCGACGTGATCGTGCTCATCGCGATGCTCGGCCGCACCGGCGAATTCGGCTTCAGCCCGAACAAGACCGCCTCGCTGGGGCTCAACCTGATCCTCGCGGCGAACCTCGTCTGGGCCCTGCGCCTGCAGGTCGGTTTCGTGCGCGGCCGACTGCCGTTCGCCGCGGTCGAGCGCTGGCAGACCGCGTACCTGCCGGTGTACCTCGCCTGGGCGGCGTTCGTGGCGCTCGCGTTCCCGCCGTTGTTCGGCTTCGCCTGAGCTCAGCTCGCGATCGGATTCGAGCCGCTCCCCCGTCCGCCGGCGCCTCACCAATTCCCCCGCTCGCCGCCTCCCTGACTCCCTCCCCCGAACGGACGCCAGCTGCGCCGATCGGGGACCCGCCGCCACGACTGGCGTCCGTTCGTTGCGGCGCGTGCAGGGCGGTCACGCCCGGGCGGCCTCGAAGGCACGACCGACCGCGGCGAGCACCTCCCGATCGGACATCCGGCCCGAGAGCCGCACGACGATCCATCCCGCCGCGGCCAGCGAGTTGTACCGGTCGAGGTCCCGGGCCCACTGGGTGGCATCCGTACGGTGGTGGTCGCCCTCATACTCGAGCAGCACGCGCTCCGCCCGGAACACGAGGTCGCCGCGGAACACCCGACCGTTCGCGAGGCGGATCCGGCCGTTCGGCTCCGGCTCACGGTACCCGGCCCGCGTGACCAGCAGACGCAGTCTCGTCTCGCGCGGGGAGTACACATCGGCACGGATGAGCCCGCGAGCCGCGCGGAGGTCGCGCGCTCCCCGCCGCCACGCGTGCGCGAGGACCGCGGCGTCGATCTCCTCGATGGCGGCCAGCCGGTACGGAAGCCCGATGAGTCGGTCACCCGCGGCGACGAGGTCGTCGATTCCGACCAGTCCGCAGAGCCCGATCCAAGCCGCGATCGGGCCGACGACCCTCACGCCGTTGATCGACCGCGTCTCGACCGGCCGCTCGGTGGTGTGACCGACCACCCGATCGCTCCTCGGCGCTCGTCCGCCGTCGAGCGCGACGACGTGCAGGCGGGTATCACGAGCGAGACTCGCGGGGAGCGGCAGCCCCCAGATCGAGGCGGCTGTCGGCCCGGCGAATGCCTGCGAGACCGGCATACCCCGCGCGTAGGCGCGGGCGAGTTCCAGCGTCGACGGCGGCGTCGACCGAGGCATCCGGATGCCTCGGAACGGAGCGACGAGGTCGGGTGCCCGCAGTCGATGCGGTGGCACCCCGAGACCGAGTGCCTCGGCGACGGCGAATGGGCGACCGGTGATCGAATGGGGCAGTCTCGTCGGCATCGACGCAGCATCGCTCAGCCGCAAGCCCACCGCGCCCGGGGTGCTCTGGTGACCGGGCGCGCATGCCCGATCGAACCCTGTGCAGGAGTGCTCGCTCACCCTGACATCCGGGCCGCTCCGACCGCGAACGGACGCCAGACGCGCCTCGGAAGGCCATTCGCATGCATCTGGGGTCCGTTCGCGAGGGAATAACCGGGCGCATTTCGGCGCGACCCGATCGTTCGAGACACGAACATGGGCAGCCATGCGCGGCTGCCAGAGAATTTTCGGGGTTCTTCCGTTTGCGGCATCCGTCGCACCGTGTGAGCATCGAGGCATGGTCACCGCCGATCGATCCGGCCCCGCATCCCTCGCGGCGGCGCTCGCCGCGTCCGCCGACGAGACGGATGCCTCGGCCACGGTCGACGCGCTCACCCTCGGCCGGCGCATCCGCGACCGGCGCACCGCGCGCGGCATGACGCTCGGCGAGCTCGCGCAGGCGATCGACCGGGCGCCGAGCCAGGTCAGCGCAATCGAGAACGGCAAGCGCGAGCCGCGGCTGTCGATGCTGCGCACCATCGCGCTGGCGCTCGGCACCACGGTCGACGAACTGCTGCGACCGGATGCCCCGTCGGAGCGCGCCGCCCTCGAGATCGCGGTCGAACGCGCGCAGCGCGGACCGGTGTTCCAGGCGCTCGGGCTCGAGCCGTTCCGCGTGGCGAAGTCCATGAGCGACCAGACGCTCGCGACGATCCTCGCGCTGCACCACGAGATCGACCGCCTGCACCGCGAACGCGCGGCGACGCCCGAGGAGGCGCGGCGGGCCAACGCCGAGCTGCGCGCCGACATGCGGGCGCGCGACAACTTCGAGCCCGAGCTCGAGCGGCAGGCGGCAGCCCTCCTCGAGGCCGTCGGGTACGCGGGCGGCCCGGTCTCGCACCAGGTGGTCGCCGACCTCGCCGCCCATCTCGGGTTCTCGCTGCACTACGTCTCCGACCTGCCGCACTCGACCCGGTCGGTGACCGACAAGCGCCACGGTCGCATCTACCTGCCGACCGCCCAGTCCCCCTCGCGCGATTCGCGCTCGCCG
The DNA here is from genome assembly GCF_009647605.1 of Agromyces agglutinans. Taxonomy (GTDB): domain Bacteria; phylum Actinomycetota; class Actinomycetes; order Actinomycetales; family Microbacteriaceae; genus Agromyces; species Agromyces agglutinans. Next base: position 16,554 of record NZ_WJIF01000003.1, read on the forward strand.
ATCCTGCAGGCGCTCGCCTCGCAGGTGCTGGGCCACGAGGAGCCGGCGAACTACGGCGACTTCCTGCGACAGCGCATCGAGACGAACTACCTCACCGCCGCGATCCTGCTCCCCGAGCAGGCCGCCGTGCGCTACCTGACCGAGGCGAAGAACCTGCGCCGCATCTCGATGGAGGAGCTCCGCGACCACTTCGCGGTCTCGTACGAGACCGCCGCGCACCGGTTCACGAACCTCGCGACCGCACGGCTCGGCATCCCCGTGCACTTCGTGAAGGTGCACGAGTCGGGCACGATCATCAAGGCGTACGAGAACGACCGGGTGAAGTTCCCCGCCGACGCACTGGGCGCCGTCGAGGGCACGACGATGTGCCGCAACTGGACGGCCCGCACGGTCTTCGACGTCGAGGACCGCTTCAGCCCCTGGTACCAGTACACCGACACGCCCTCGGGCACGTTCTGGTGCACCTCCCGCATCGAGAAGGCCAAGGAGGGCGAGTACTCGGTGTCGGTCGGCGTGCCGTTCGAGCACGTGAAGTGGTTCCGCGGGCGCGAGACACCGCATCGTGCGGTTTCACGCTGCCCCGATCCGTCGTGCTGCCAGGCGCCAGCCGGGCTGGCCGAGAAATGGGCGGATGCCTCGTGGCCGGCCGCTCGCACCCCCACGAGCCTGCTCGCGGCACTGCCGACGGGCACGTTCCCGGGCGTCGACCAGACCGAGGTGTTCCAGTTCCTCGAGGCGCACGCGCCGGTCGGGTGAACCTCAGCGCCCGACGGCGCGGCGCATCTCGGCTCCGTGGACCGTGAGGGCGTAGATCACGAGGATGTTCAAGGCGATGACGATCATCGCCCACCACGGCTGCGCCGGCAGCATGAAGACGTGACCGACGGCACTCACGATCGCGAGGATGATGGCGACGACCCTCGCCCAGGTCGCGCCGGCGAACAGGGCGAATGCGACGAGCGCCAGCGCGGCGCCGCTGATCAGGTGCCACCATCCCCAGCCGGCGACATCGAACATGAAGAGCGATCCTCCGGTGATGAAATACGCGCTGTCGGGGCCGATCACCGCGATCAAGCCGTAGATGAGGTCGAACAGTCCCGCGGTCAGGAGGACGCATCCCGCGAACCAGCCCCAGCCGACCCATCCGGTCGTTTCGGTGTCACTCATGGTCCCCACCCCTTCGGTCGGGCGACCGGCGTCGGACCGAGCGCCGACGTCTACCTCGCCTCGGCCGCAGGGTATCGGGAGCCCGAACCCGCCGCATCGTCCGGGGGCAGGCGGTTTCCAAATCGAGACATTGCATGCAATATTGTTTATTGCATGCAATACTGGTGGAGTGACCATCTCCGACAGCCTCCGCGAACTCGTCGTCACCGGGGCACTCGACGGCGCTGACCGGCTGAGCGAGAGCGCCATCGCCGCGCGCCTGGGCGTCAGCCGAACCCCGGTGCGCGAGGCCCTGCAGCGGCTCGAATCCGAGGGCCTGGTCTTCGCGCAGGGCCGCGGCGTGCGCATCCGCCGCCGGTCGCCGGCCGAACTGCGCGACGTCTACGAGGCGCGCGCGGCGCTCGACGGCTTCGCCGCGGCGCGGCTCGCCGAACGCCAACGGGCGGGCCGGCTCGCACCGGCCACGCTCGCCGAGCTCGACGAACTCGCCGAGCAGACGGATGCCGCGACCCGCTCCGGTGACCTCGCCGTCGCGACCGCGCGCAACCGTCGGTTCCACGAGCGGATCGCCGAGCTGGCCGGCAACCCGGTCATCACCCTCGCCCTCCGCCGCTATTGGGACCAGATCCAGGTCTCCACGCGGGCCGAGCTGGCCGCGCCCGCACGCGTCCGCGCCGTGCAGGACGAGCACGCCGGGCTGCTCGCCGCGATCCGTTCCGGCGAACCCGAGCGCGCCGCCACGCTGGCGCAGGCCCACGCCCTTGCCACCGCCGCCATCACCACGACCACCGCCCCCGAGGAGCACGCATGACCCGCGAACACCACTACGCCATCGACCTGACCTGGACCGGCGACGACGGCGAGGGCACGCGCACCTATCGCGGCTACCGCCGCGACCACGTGCTCTCGGCGCCCGGCCTGCCGGAGATCCCCGGCTCCTCGGATCCCTCCTTCCGCGGCGATCCCGCGCGATGGAACCCCGAGCAACTGCTCGTGGCATCCATCGCCCAGTGCCACCTGCTCTGGTACCTGCACCTCGCCTCCACGGCGGGCGTGGTCGTCACGGCGTACGAGGATTCGCCCACCGGCACCATGGTCGAGGGAGCCGACGGCTCGGGCAGCTTCCGCGAGGTCACCCTGCGCCCGCGAGTCACCATCACGGCCGACAGCGATCCCGAAGCGGCGGCCGCAGCGCACGAGCGGGTCGGCGCGTTCTGCTTCATCGCGCGGTCGGTGAACTTCCCCGTGCGCCACGAACCGGTCATCGTCGTGGAGGCGGCGGGCTGAGGCGACGCGACGAGTTCGACCACCGACCGCGCCGGACGACCCGTCCGACCGGGGCATCCGTTCACGACGGCCCGAAGCTGGCGCGCCGCGACCGTCGCGGGGAGGATGGGAAGTACCAACCGCATCGGAGTGATCCCCGTGGGAACCACCGTCTTCGAACGACGCCGCCCGCCCGCCGCGGTCGTCGAGCATTCGCTCGCCGACACCCGCGAATCCGTCTTCTGGATCGACGACCTTCCGCAGGCCGCCCGCCCCGACCGGCCCCGTCTGAAGGGCCGGCTCATCGCCGACCTCGTCGTGATCGGCGGCGGGTACACCGGACTGTGGACGGCGCTGCTCGCAAAGGAGCGCAACCCCGACTCGCACGTCGTGCTCGTCGAGGCCAAGCGCATCGGCTGGGCGGCATCGGGCCGCAACGGCGGCTTCTGCGAGGCGAGCCTCACGCACGGCGACGAGAACGGCCTCGCGCGCTGGCCCGGCGAGATGCCGCTGCTCAAGCGCCTCGGACTCGAGAACCTCGACGCGATCGAGGCGGCGGAGTCGCGGTACGGCATGGACTTCCAGTTCGAGCGCACCGGGCAGCTCGCGCCCGCGATCGAGGAGCACCAGGTCGAGTGGCTGCGCGAGGCGGCCGACGAGGCGGCCGCGCACGGCGAGGAGGGCGTCGTCTTCCTGGACGCAGCCGAGGTGCAGGCCGCCGTGCATTCCCCCACCTACCTGGCCGGACTCTGGGAGCAGCGCACCAACGGCATGCTGCATCCCGCCCTGCTCGCGGCCGAACTGGCGCGCGTCGCGCAGGAGCGCGGCGTCGAGATCTTCGAGCACTCCCCCGTGCGCCGCATCGAGACGCCGGGCTCGACGGGTGCGGTCGAGGTCTTCACCGACCACGGGCGCGTCGACGCCCAGCACGCGGTGCTCGCGACGAACGTGTTCCCGTCGCTCCTGAAGCGCAACCGCCTGATGACGGTGCCCGTGTACGACTACGTGCTGATGACCGAGCCGCTGAGTGACGACCAGTTGACATCGATCGGCTGGCGCGATCGCCAGGGCATCGGCGACCTCGCCAACCAGTTCCACTACTACCGGCTCTCGAAGGACAACCGGATCCTGTTCGGCGGCTACGACGCGATCTACCACTACGGCCGGCGCGTCCGGGAGTCGTACGAGCACCGGCCCGAGTCGTGGCAGCGGCTCGCGAGCCACTTCTTCACCACGTTCCCGCAGCTCGACGGCCTGCGTTTCAGCCACCAGTGGGCGGGCGCGATCGACACGAGCACGCAGTTCACCGCGTTCTTCGGCACCGCGCGCGACCACCGCGTGGCCTACGCCGCCGGCTTCACGGGCCTCGGCGTCGGCTCGACCCGGTTCGCCGCGGAGGTCATGCTCGACCTGCTCGAGCGCCGCGACAACGAGCGCACGCGGCTCGAGATGGTGCGCAAGCGCCCGCTGCCGTTCCCGCCCGAGCCGGCCGCCGCGATCGGCATCAATGCCACGCGCTGGTCGCTCGACCGCGCCGACCACAACCGCGGCCGGCGCAACTTGCTACTGAAGACGCTCGACGCGCTCGGCCTGGGGTTCGACTCGTGAGCGGCGAGACGACCGTGCGGCTCGCCGCCGCCACTACGACGGATGCCTCGAGCCTCCCGCTCCCGCACGAACCGGTCGCACCCGACCAGGTCGTCGCCGGTTCACCGACCACCGGTCACGCCGTGCTCGACGAGATCGCCGGCGACGCGAGTGCCGGCGACGCGAGTGTCGGCGACGCGAGTGTCGGCGAGGCGATCGCCGGCGAGGCGGCATCCGGCCGCACCGTCGGCGTGTGGGAGATGAGCGTCGGCGCGATGCGCGACGTCGAGGCCGACGAGATCTTCGTGGTGCTCGCGGGCGACGCGACGGTGGCATTCGAGCAGCCGGCGCTCGACCCGATCGAACTGCGGCCCGGCTCGGTGGTGCGACTCACGGCCGGCATGCAGACGACCTGGACCGTGCGCGAGACGCTCCGCAAGATCTACATCGCGCCGTAGCGGCGAGGCCTACGCGACCGACGCCGTCACGCCCGCTTCGCGCGAGTCGCCCACCGGCCCGATGGGCTCGATCCGGAAGGTCCGCGCGAAGCGCTTGACGAACGAGGCCCGGCCCGAGAGCACGGTCACCCCACTGGAATCCCCGACCGCGGCCCCATCGCCGACCCCGGCGAGCAGGTCGCGGAACGCCCGGGGCTCGGCCATCAGCTCGAGGATCGCCTCGGGCGGGTCGACGGATGCCACGGCCCGCGCCGGCTGGGGCAGCGCCCCGGGCCCGACCGGCACGATGTCGAGCGTCGTGCCGACCACGGTCGCCGAAACCGAGGTGCCGCCGACGTGCAGCACGTACTCGGTGGGCGGCAGCGCGGCCGCGGCATCCGGTCGGAAGGCGGCTCGCAGCGTCACGGCCAGGGCGTCGGCGGTGATGATCTCGCCCTCGGCGGGCTCGCCGAGGCCCGAGAAGCCCCAGCGTTCCAGCGCGAGCACGACCGGTTCGAGGGCGCGCCCCGTGGCCGTGAGCTCGTACCCGCCGCGCACCGTGGGCACACGGCGCAGGATGCCGGCCTCCTGCAACTCCTTCAGACGATCGCTCAGGATGTTCGTCGGGATGCGCGGGAGGCCGGCCTTCAGGTCGCTGTAGCGGCGCGCGCCGCCGAGCAGGTCGCGGACGATGAGCAGGGCCCACCGTTCGCCGACCCGCTCGACCGCGCGCGCGACGCCGCTGTACTGGCCGAGGCCCCGAGCGGCGCGAGTGGCCATCTCGGGCCGGCCGTCAGGCCGACGCCGAGCCGGCGCCCTGCTCGGCCAGGTACGCCTCGGGGCCCTGCTCGGCGGCGGCCGGCTCCATGTACAGGAAGGAGAGGTTGTTGCCGTCGGGGTCGTCGAGGTCGCGCGAGTACATGAACCCGAGGTCCTGCGGGTCGCGCGGCTCGGTGCCGCCGGCCGCGAGCCCCTTGGCGAGGATGTCGTCGACGTCCTCCCGCGAGTCGCGCGTGATCGCGAGCGAGACCTGCGCGTGGGTCTTCGGGTCGACGACCTGCTTGTCGGTGAAGGTCGCGAAGTACTCGCGCGTCAGCACCATGAAGTAGAGGTGCTCGTCGATTACGACGCACGCCGCGTTCTCGTCGGTGAACTGCGGGTTGATGCTCCAGCCGAGCGCCTCGTAGAACGCCTTGGCCCGCTCGAGGTCGGTGGTGGTCAGGTTGACGAAGATGCTGCTGGACATGATGTCTCCGGTCTCATGGATGGTGGTGGTTCCGGGTTGCAGCACCCAGCTTGCTCTTTGCAAGTGAACTTGTCAATAGCAAGTGAAATGGATGCCTCAGCCGGCGAACCTCTCCGCCGCCGCGGCCGCGCACGCGGCATCCTCGTCGGCGCTCGCACCGCTCACCCCGACACCCGCGGCCACCACGCCGTCGACGGCGAGCGGGAGCCCTCCCGCGAAGACGACGTACCGTCCGCCGCCGTTCGCGTGCAGGCCCGCGAGCGGTCCGCCCGGAACCGCGAGCGGTCCGAGGTCGCCCGTGGCGGCGCGGTGGGCCACCGCGGTGAACGCCTTGTCGACCGCGAGCGTCGGCCCGGCGATCTCGGCGCCGTCCATCCGGGCGAAGGCGACGAGGTGACCGCCGGCGTCGACCACGGCGATGCTGACCGCGACGCCCAGCGATTCGGCGTGGGCGCGGGCCGCCCCGACCAGCTCGACCGCGAGGTCGAGCGGGATCGAGGCGGCCGCGCGCAGCTCAGCGGCGTCCGGCATCCGCGTCGGTCCGGCCGGCAGCATCCGCGTCGCTCGACGCATCCGCGTGGCCCGTGGCATCCGCGTGGCCCGTGGCATCCGCATCGCCCGAGGCATCCGCATCGACCGCTTCCGCGGCGTCGCCCGTCGCGAGCACCGCGCCCGCGCGGGCGAGCACATCGGGCCGGCGGCGGCCCATGACGATCGCCACGACCGTCATCACGGCGATGAACGCGAGGATCAGGTACGGGAAGAACGCCAGCGGCGCCGCGGGCACGGGGTACACCTGGCCGTAGATCGGGATCGCGAGCAATGCGATGCCGAGCACCGGGAGCACGACGTGCCGCCAGACGCGCCGCTCGCCCCGGCCTGCGCCGCCGAAGTGCCGCATGACCGCGAGGTTCGTCAGGATGTAGACCGGGATGATCGCGAGCGTGAGGATCGAACCGAGGTACACGTAGGCGTTGAACGGCCCCGAAAGCAGGCCCACGCCGAACGTGAACACCACGGCGATCACGGCCTGCAGCCAGATCGCGTTCGTCGGCGTGGCGTGCACGGGGTGGATGCGTCCGAGCCCGCGCGGCAGCATGCCCTCGCGGCCCATCGCGAACAGGATGCGCACGACGCCGTTGTTCGCGTTCATCGTCACCGCGAAGATGCTCGAGATGCCGGCCAGGCCGATGAGCAGGTCGAGCCAGGGCGCGTAGGTGCGGGCCAGGGTGTTGAACGGCGCCGAGTTGCCGGCGAGGTCGCCGGCGCCGGCGATGCCGAACCCGATCATCTCGCTGTACGTGCAGAAGACGTAGATCGCACCGACGAGCAGCAGCGAGTAGAGGATGCCGCGCGGCACGTTGCGACGGGGCTCCTTGACCTCCTCGCCCAGGGTGGTCGCGGCCTCGAAGCCGACGAACGAGAGGATGCCGAAGGTCATGCCGAGCGCGAGTCCCGAGATCCCGGTGGGCGACGAGGTCGGCGAGAACGGCTCGAGCGTGAGCCCGTCGGCGCCGCCCTGCGCGAGCACGATCGCGCTCAGCAGCACGATCACGCCGACCTCGACGCAGAACAGGATCGCGGCCGTGCGCAGCGACCCGGCGATGCCGCGCAGCGACAGCACGAGCATGAGCGCGGTGAACACCGCCGAGATGATCGTCCAGTGGATGGTCACGCCGTACCCGGCGAGCACGTCCTGCGTGTAGACGCCGATCAGCGCGAGCTCAGCGGGAACCAGCAGCGCATAGGCGATGAACATGAGCCCGCCCGTGACGAACCCGGTGCGCGGCCCGATGCCGCGCGAGACGTACGTGTAGAACGAGCCGGCGCTCGGGAACACGCGCGCCATCTCCATGACGCTGCTCGCGACGACGAGCATGACCACGAGCGCGATCACGAAGACGAGCGGCATCGCCGCACCGGCACTCCCGGCGACCACCTGCGGGTTGAAGTAGACCGACACCGCCGGGCCCATCAGGGCGGCGGACATGATGACCGCGCCGCCGAGTCCGACCGCGTTGCTGCGCAGCGCGCTGCGTTCTGCCATGAGGCTCCTGTCTGAGAATCGAGGTGGACCAGACGCTAGGGCTGCGCGATCGGACGTGTCCAGACGCCATCGGGCATCGCGGCGCAGGTCCGAACACTCCGCCCGGAGCCGGCGCCGCTTCCGGCCGATCTGCGTGCCCGGCGGGCGACGGTCAGCGGGCCATGCTGCGGCGCACGAGCAGCGCCAGGTGCAGCGCGGTCTGCGTCTCGCCGTCGTCGAGGTCGACGCCCAGCAGCTCCTCGATGAGCGCGAGCCGCTGGTAGAACACCGAGCGCGAGAGGTGCGACGCGGATGCCGCGGCCGTACGGTTGCCCGGATGCGCGAGCATCGCGGCGAGCACGTCGAGCAGGTCGCCGCCCCGGCCGAGGTCGTACTCGATCAGCGGCGCGAGCATCCGCTCGCCGTGCTCCAGCAGCCGGTGGTCGTCGCGCAGCGTCGCGACGAGGCGCACGAGCGGGCGGTCCTCGGCGCGGCGCAGCGACGGTCCGCGCGCGCCGAGCGAACGGCCGGCGCGCGGCGCGGGTCCGCGGGCGAGGTCGACGGCCTCGTGCAGCGAGGCGAGGCCCTCCTCGAGTCCGGCCGCGGCCGAGCCGACCGAGAGCACGAGGCGCTCGGCCGCCGCGGCGTCTGCCGCGAGCGCGCGGGCGAACCCGAGGGCCACGGTGTCGTCGAACCGGCGCGACGGGGGCAGGGCGAGCAGCATCGCCGCCGCGGGTGCGGCGACCCGGGCCCCGGTGCCGTCGGGTGTCGAGCCGAGCACGACGCGTCCGCCCAGCTCGCGCGCCGCGGCATCCGCTCGCTCGACGGTGACCGCCGCGCCCGCCGCGACGAGCCCGTACAGGCGCATGCCGTCGACCGGCAGGCCCGCCGCCTCGAACCGGGCCGACGCGCCGGCGAGGCCGGCGAACCGGCCCGCCAGCAGCCCGTCGACGAGGCGTCGCCGGCCGATCCTCGCCCACTCGTCGGCGTCGCCGTCGGCCAGCCGACCCAGCGCGAGCGCGATCGCGCCCTGCTCCAGCACGCTCGCGCGCCCGGCCGGGTGCGGCGGACCGGGCAGCGCGATCAGGTGCCCCCAGCGGATGCCCCGCGCCTCAACCGGCACGATCAGCCAGTCGTCGGCATCGGCGACGGACTGGCCGCTCGCCCGGCGCGCGTCGTCGTCGCGGTGAGCCGCACGCGACCGCGCCTCCCAGCCGGTGAACAGGGCCTCGTCGTCGGCGAGCGGCACCTCGGCCGCGACGACCTCGTGCGCGAGGTTCTCGAGCACGACGGACGCCCCGAGCGTCTGCGCGAGCTGGTGCACGACGAAGTCGGCAGGCGATCCGCGCAGCGCGAGCGCCATGAACCGCTCGCGCACCTCGTCGCGGGCGCGCAGCGCCGCGGTCTGCTCCGAGATGATGCGGCTGTGCACGGCCTCGGTGAGGGCGACGAACTTCACCTCGCGGTGCAGGGCCACGAGCGCCAGCCCGTGCTCGCGCGCCGCGTCGGCCACGACCGCCGGAACGTAGCGGTAGTGCACGCCGAGCTCGAGCACGAGGCCCGCGAGGCCCGCTTCGACGAGGCCGGCCACGAACGCGCGCAGCTCGTCGGGCGCCTCGGGCCAGCCCGAGCCGGTCGACAGCAGCAGCTCCCCGCCGTTCAGCAGCCGCGCGACGCCCGCACTGTCGGAGGCGTGCGCCCAGCGCACCCTCGCGCCGAGCGCGTCGCCCGCGTCGTCGCCGACGAGCACCTCGGGCACGCCGTCGACGACCGCCTGCAGGGTGAGGATCTCGCGGACCGTGGGGAGCCCCTGGTCGGCTGACGGGTCGGGCGGACGATCCGTCCTGATCCTCGCCGCTTCGCGACGATCTGCCATCGTTGGGCCCTTTCCTGCTCTGCGACACTGAGGATCGTCAGCCTAGACGACGCTCGGTCGATGTGTCCGATCGGCGCCGACCACCGCACGCGAAGGAACACCATGAGCCTCATCCGCCACCATGTCGACGGCCGCGAGACCGGCGACGCCGAGCGCACCGGTCCCGTCTTCAACCCCGCGACGGGCGAGCGGGCGCACGAGGTCGCGTTCGCGTCGACCGCCGAGGTCGACGCCGCGATCGCCGCGGCGAAGGCGGCCCTGCCGGGCTGGCGGGCGACCGGATTGGTCAAGCGCGCCGACGTGTTCTTCCGCCTCCGTCAGCTGCTCGTCGAGCGTCAAGACGACCTCGCTGCCATCATCACGAGCCAGCACGGCAAGGTGCTCGCCGACGCCAAGGGCGAGATCAGCCGCGGCATCGAGAACGTCGAATTCGCGGCCGGGCTCGTGCACCTGCTGAAGGGCGAGCACGCCGAGCAGGTCGCGCGCGGCGTCGACGTGCACTCGGTCAAGCAGCCGGTCGGCGTCGTCGGCGCGATCACGCCGTTCAACTTCCCGGTCATGGTGCCGCTGTGGATGATCTCCTCGGCCATCGCCTGCGGCAACACGGTCGTGCTGAAGCCCAGCGAGAAGGACCCGAGCGCATCGGTCTTCCTCGCTCGGCTGTTCGAGGAGGCGGGCCTGCCCGCCGGCGTCCTCAACGTCGTGCACGGCGACAAGGTCGCGGTCGACGCGATCCTCGACTCCCCCGACGTCAAGGCCGTCAGCTTCGTCGGATCGACCCCGATCGCGAAGTCGATCTACGAGCGCGCCTCGGCCGCCGGCAAGCGCGTCCAGGCGCTCGGCGGCGCCAAGAACCACATGGTGGTCATGCCCGACGCCGACCTCGACTCGGCGGCCGACGCCGCCGTCTCGGCCGCGTACGGCTCCGCGGGCGAGCGCTGCATGGCCGTGTCGGTGCTCGTCGCCGTCGGCGACGAGGTCGCCGACGCGATCGTCGAGAAGGTCGCGTCGCGCATGGCGAAGCTGCAGATCGGCGACGGCACGGATGCCTCGAGCGAGATGGGCCCGCTCATCACGCGCGAGCACCGCGACAAGGTCGCCTCGTACGTCACGGGCGCCGCCGCCGAGGGCGCGACGGTCGTCGTCGACGGCACGCAGGCCGAATTCGAGGGCGACGGGTTCTTCATCGGCACGTCGCTGGTCGACCACGTGCGGCCCGGCATGAAGGTCTACGAGGACGAGATCTTCGGGCCAGTGCTCTCGGTCGTGCGCGTCGGCACCTACGACGAGGCCGTCGAGCTCATCAACGCGAACCGCTTCGCGAACGGCGTCGCGCTGTTCACGCGCGACGGTCGCACGGCGCGCCAGTTCGAGTTCGACATCGAGGTCGGCATGGTCGGCGTCAACGTGCCGATCCCCGTGCCGATCGGCGCGTTCTCGTTCGGCGGATGGAAGAACTCGCTCTTCGGCGACTCGCACATCTACGGCCCCGAGTCGATCCACTTCTACACGCGCTCGAAGGTCGTCACCACGCGCTGGCCCGACCCCTCCGAGTCGCAGGTCAACCTCGGCTTCCCGAGCAACCACTGACGGAGCATCCGCATGACCCTCACCCTTCCCGACCTCGCGGCCGACGCGCAGGTGCGCGCCGACGACCGCGCGCACGTCTTCCACTCGTGGAGCGCGCAGGCGCTCATCGATCCCCTGCCCGTCGCCTCGGGCGAGGGGTCGACCTTCCGCGACTACGCCGGCAACGCGTACCTCGACTTCTCGAGCCAGCTCGTGAACCTCAACCTCGGCCACCAGCACCCCGACCTCGTCGCGGCGATCCAGCGCCAGGCCGGGCGCCTCGCGACGATCCAGCCCTCGATGGCCTCCGACGTGCGCGGCGAGCTCGCCCGCCGCATCGCCGAGGTCGCGCCGGGCGACCTCGACAAGGTGTTCTTCACCAACGGCGGCGCCGACGCCAACGAGTACGCCGTGCGCATGGCGCGCGCGGTCACCGGGCGCCGCAAGGTGCTCTCGATGTACCGCAGCTACCACGGCGGCACCGCGACCGCGATCTCGCTCACGGGCGACCCGCGGCGCTGGCCGAACGAGCCGAGCGACGGCAGCGTCGCGCACTTCTTCGGGCCCTACCCGTACCGGTCGTCGTTCCACGCCGACTCCCCCGAGCAGGAGACCGAGCGCTCGCTCGCCCACCTCGAGCAGGTGATCGTGCTCGAGGGGGCGTCGACGATCGCCGCGATCATCATCGAGACGATCGTCGGCACCAACGGCGTGCTCGTGCCCCCGCCCGGGTACCTCGCGGGCGTGCGGACGCTGGCCGACAAGTACGGCATCGTCTACATCGCCGACGAGGTCATGGTCGGCTTCGGCCGGGTCGGCGAGTGGTTCGCGGTGAACCACTTCGACGTCGTTCCCGATCTCATCACCTTCGCGAAGGGCGTCAACTCGGGCTACGTGCCGCTCGGCGGCGTGGTCATCTCGCAGCGCATCGCCGAGTACTTCGACACCGTCGCGTTCGCGGGTGGACTCACGTACTCGGGGCATCCGCTCGCCTGCGCCGCCGGCGTCGCGACGTTCGAGGTGTTCGAACGCGACGGCATCCTGGAGCGCGTGCGCGACCTCGGCGCGCGCGTCGTCGAGCCGCGGCTGCGCGAGATCGCCGCGGTGCACCCGTCGGTCGGCGAGGTGCGGGGGCTCGGCCTGTTCTGGGCGATCGAGCTCGTGAAGGATCCGGCGACGCGCGAACCGCTCGTGCCGTTCAACGCGTCGGGGGCGGATGCCACGCCCGTGGCCGAGGTCGCCGCCGCGTGCAAGCGCGCCGGGGTCTGGCCGTTCACGCACTTCAACCGCCTGCATGTCGCGCCGCCGCTGATCATCTCCGAGGACGAGCTGCGCCGCGGCCTCGACGTCATCGACGAGGCGCTCTCCCTGGCCGACGCCCGCGTGGGCTGACCGGAGCCGCCGCCGGCAGCCTGCAGCTCCTGCGCGCCTCCTTCGGGGGTCGCGTCGCGGATGCCGCCCGCGAGTAGCATGGGCGGCATCCGCGGGCGGCCGGATGCCTCGGCGCCCGCCCCTCGGGGGAGGCGCCATGGACGGCAGGCCCACATCGCATCGAGTCGACACGGTCGCGCGTGCGACGCCGTTCCAGCGGCTCTACGAGTTCTACCGACTCTCGGGCTACGAACGCCGGCGGCACGAGCCGGGCGTGCTCGACTTCACCTTCGGCGATCCGCACGAGCCGCCGTCGGAGGCCTACGTCGAGGCGCTCCGTGAGGCCACCGTGCCGCAGCACGAGCTCTGGTTCGCGTACAACTTCGGCGACGCGAAGGCCATCGACGCGGCGACCGAGTCGCTCCGAAGGCACGTCGGCATGCCCTTCGAGCCGGCCGACGTGCACCTGACGACCGGCGGCTTCGCCGCGATCTCGACCGCGCTGAAGATCGTCGGCGACCCGGGCGACGAGGTGCTCTACAGCCTGCCGCCCTGGTTCCTCTACGAGGGGCTGATCCTCGAGGCCGGCCTCGTGCCCGTGAAGGTCTCGATCGATCGCGACACGTTCGACCTCGACCTCGACGCGATCGCCGCGGCGATCACGCCGCGCACGAGGATCGTCATCGTCAACAGCCCCAACAACCCGACGGGCCGCATCTATCCGCCCGAGACGCTCGAACGCCTCGCCGCCGTGCTCGAGGACGCCTCGCAGCGCAACGGCCGCCGCATCCACCTCGTCTCCGATGAGGCGTACAACCGCATCGTCTACGACGGTGCGCACTTCCGCAGCCCCACGGAGTTCTATCCGTGGAGCTTCCTCGCGTACAGCTACGGCAAGACGCTCCTCTCCCCCGGCGAGCGCATCGGCTACCTCGCCGTGCCGCCCACGATGCCCGACCGCGAGGAGCTGCGGGCGGCGATCGAGGCGATCCAGATCACGGGCGGATGGCTCTTCCCCAACGCCTCCATGCAGTACGCGCTGCCGAAGCTCGAGACCCTGGCCTTCGACATCCCCCTCTACCAGCGCAAGCGCGACGTGATGGTCGCCGCGCTGCGCGAGATCGGCTACCGCGTCAGCGTGCCGGAGGGCACGTTCTACCTCTTCCCCGAGGCGCCCGGCGGCGACGACGCCGCCTTCGCGCAGGCGCTCGACCGCGAGGGCGTGCTCGTGCTCCCGGGCACGATGTTCGAGACGCCCGGCTTCTTCCGCATCTGCCTGACCGCGACCATGGCCACGATCGAGGAGAGCCTGCCGCGCTTCGCGGCCGCGTTCGACCGCGTCGGCTGACAGCCCGCACCGGGTACCGCTTCCGAAGCACGCGCACCCACCCGGGTTAGCCTGAACGCATGGACTCCCAGGGCGCCGGCGGCCTTCCGGGCGGCGTGCCGCGTCGCGGCTTCCTCGCCGCGGCCGTCGCGGGCGTCGCGACGGTGGTGCTCGCGAGCTGCACGGGGCCCGAGCCCACACCGAGCCCGACCGCGTCGCGCACGCCGAGCGCGACCCCGACGCCCACGCCCGAGCCGACGCTGCCGCCGGGTGTGCCGGCCCCCACCGCGATGCGGCGGTCCAAATGGGGCACCGACCCGTTCGCCCGTGGCGCGTTCAGCTTCGACGCCATCGGCACGACGCCCGAGCTGAGGCAGCAGCTCGCGAGACCGATCGGCGATCGGGTGTGGTTCGCCGGCGAGGCCTGCTCGGCCGAGGCGCCCGGCACCCTGCGCGGCGCGCTCGCGACGGGCCTCGCGGCCGCGCAGGACGTCGCACGCACCGCCGAGGACGGCGAGCGCATCGCGGTGATCGGCGCGGGCCTCGCCGGACTCGCCGCAGCGAACCAGCTCGTCGACCGCGGGTTCGAGGTCGTGGTGATCGAGGCGCGCGACCGCGTCGGGGGGCGCATCCACTCGGTCGCCGACGAGGCGCTCACGGGTGATGCCGACGGCACGGTCGAGCTCGGCGCACTGCTGGTCGGCGAGGATGCCCCCGCCGTCGCCGACCTCCTCGCCGAGGCCTCCGTCGACACCCGACCGGTCGCGCCGCCGGCCGATGCGCGCACCGCCGACGGCACCTGGGCGCCGATCCAGCCGGTCGGCTTCGAGGCGATCGCGGCCGCCCGGGCCTGGGCCGAGGCCTGGCCCTACGACGTCGGTCTCGACGCCGCGCTCGCCGGCAGCGGCGCCGGCGCCCTGTCGACCGAACCTGACACCGAGGGCGTGCCCGGCCCGTCGCCGGCCGACTGGCTCGCCTACACGCTCGCGAGCGATGTCGAGCCGTCGACCGGCGCGTCGCCGCGGCTCATGTCGGCGCGCCAGGCCCAGCCGACCTCGGCCTGGCAGCCGGCGAGCCTCGTCCGAGGGCGCCTGGCCGACGTGATCGACGAGCTCGCGGCATCCGTCGACGTCGCCGTCTCGAACGTCGTCACGCGCATCGCATACGACGACCGGCGCGTGAGCCTGCGCATGGACTCGGGGGAGTCGCTGCGCGTCGACCGGGTCATCGTGACGGCGCCGCTGGGCGTCCTCCAGACCGACACGATCCGCTTCTCGCCGCGGCTGCCGCGCGCGCACCAGCACGCCATCTCGGTGCTCGGCATGGGTCGCCTCGATCTCGTCTGGCTGCGGTTCGACGACGCGTTCTGGCGGTCGGATGCCGCTCCCGGCGATCCTCGACGCGACGTGCTCACCGTCGTCGGCGAGACGACGACGGTCGGCGCCTGGATCGACGCAGGAGGCTCCGGCGACCAGGCGCTGCTGGTCGGGATCATCGCGGCCGAGCAGGCTCGGCGACTCGAGGAACTCGACGACGGCGCGTTCCTCGACGAGGTGCTCGCGAGCCTCGCGCCGTTCGCCGCCGCCGCGCCCACAGACGCCGGTTGATCGCGACGAGCCCGGCGGTGATCGCGACGAAGATCACCAGGCACAGCAGGCAGTAGAGCAGCACCCCGGTCCAGCCCCCGACCTGCGTCTCGTCGAGGAAGAAGTACGGGAACCAGCCGATGTCCTGCCCGCGCGCGAGCGTGTAGCCCAGCCAGATCGTCGGGTAGACGAGCACCCACCCGACCGTCGACCACGGCACGCGCGGGTTCACGGCCATGATGCTGTCGGTCGTCCACGCAACGAGCGCGAGCGCCGGCACCACGAAGTGCAGCAGCGTGTCCGACCACGGCACCTCGATGCGGTAGTCGCGCGTCGACGCCTGGCTCACGATGAGCCCGAACACCACGCCCGACACGAGCACGTAGACGGTGACCATCGTGCGCAGGATGCCGAGCCATGCCGGATCCCGGGGAGCCGACAGCGCGAACACAGCGGCGATCAGCAGCGTGATCACCGCGAGGAACGCCGACTGGATCGTGAAGTAACTGAAGAAGTTCGCGGTCGCGAAGAAGCGGAAACCGAGCACGTACTGGAAGTTGCCGATGATCGCCACGATCTCGAGCAGCGCGACCGCGAGGCGGAATCCTCCCAGGAACCGGCGCGCGGACCGCGGGGACATGCCTCCACGGTACGCGGCAGGCGGCGCCGCGCGAGCCGGGCGCGCGCGAGCGCGACCCCCGACCGTGCTCCTCGAACGGATGGGAGTCGCGCTACTCGAACGGATGGAGGAGGCGATCGAGGAACCGCCGGGTGCGCTCCTCGCGCGGCGCCGTGAACAGCGTCGCGGGCGCCCCGCGTTCGACGATGACGCCTCCGTCGAGGAACACGACCTCGTCGGCGACCTGGCGCGCGAAGGCGAGCTCATGGGTGACGATCACCATCGTCCAGCCTTCGTCGGCGAGCTCCTTGATGACGCGCAGCACCTCGCCGACGAGTTCGGGGTCGAGCGCGCTCGTCGGCTCGTCGAAGAGCAGCAGGTCGGGCTCGAGCGCGAGCGCCCGCACGATGCCCACGCGCTGCTGCTGGCCTCCCGACAGCTCGAACGGGTACGCGTCGCGCTTCTCGGCGAGTCCGACCCGGGCGAGCAAAGCCTCGGCATGCGCGGTCGCATCGGCACGCGGCATCCGCCGCACCTGCACCGGACCCTCGATCACGTTCTGCAGCACCGTCATGTGCGGGAACAGGTTGTGGTGCTGGAACACCATCGCCGAGCGGTCCCGCAGCGCATAGCGCGCTGCCTTCGGCAGCGGGCGCTGGGCGGCGAAGTCGATGCGCGGCCCGCCGACGATCTCGAGTTCGCCGGCGTCGGGCGTCTCGAGGCCGTTCAGCGACCGCAGCACCGTGGTCTTGCCCGAGCCGCTCGGGCCGATGAGCGCCACGACCTCGCCGCGGCGCACCTCGAGGTCGACCCCGCGCAGCACCTCGTTGCCGCCGAACGTCTTGCGGATGCCACGGGCGCGCACGAGCACCGAGTCGTCGGGCGCGGACTGCGGCGCGAGCGCGTCGCCGGATGCGCCGAGCGCGTCGCCGGATGCCTCGGGCACGGCGTCGCCGGATGCTTCGTCAGGCTGCGACATATCGGTCGAGCCTCCTCTCGATGCGGTTCTGCCCGGCCGACAGCGCGAGGCAGAACACCCAGTAGACGAGCGCCGCCTCGAGGTAGAGCAGCATGAACTCCTGGCTGAAGGCGGCGATCTGCTCGGACACGCGGAACAGCTCGGTCACGAGGATGAGCGATGCGAGCGACGTGTCTTTCACGAGCGAGATGAACGTGTTCGACAGCGGCGGCACCGACACGCGCGCGGCCTGCGGCAGGATGATGCGCCGGAGCGTCCGCCCGCTCGACATACCGATCGTGTACCCGGCCTCCCACTGGCCCTTCGGCACCGAGAGGATGGCCGCTCGAATGACCTCGGCGGCGTACCCGCCGACGTTCAGCGAGAACGCGATGATCGCGCTCGGCCACGGGTCGAGCACGACGCCGACCGCGGGCATGCCGTAGAAGATCACGAAGAGCTGCACGAGCAGAGGCGTGCCGCGGATCACCGAGATGTAGAACCGGGCGATGCCCGAGAGCACCCGATTCTTCGAGATCCGCGCCAGCGCGACGCCGAGCGCGATCACCAGGCCGATCACGAACGAGGCCAGGGCGAGCGGGATGGTCCCGCTCAGCCCGCCCCACACGATCGGCCAGAGCGAATCGAGGAACAGCTGCAAGCCGTCGTTCACGCGAGGCCTCCCTCCGCAGGCTTCCGCCGCGGAGTCACCCTACTCGGAGACGTCGGCGCCGAAGTACTTGTCACCGAGTCCGGCGAGCACGCCCTCGGCGCGCAACTCCTCGAGCGCGGCATCGATCGCGTCGACGAGCGCCTGCTTGTCCTTCGCCGCGGCGAACGCACTCAGCGACGGGTCATCCGTCTCGACGGCGACCTCGATCGGCGCGTCGGGCGTCGACTTCAGGTAGTCGAGGAAGGTGAGCTCGTCGTTGATCGTGGCGTCGACGCGACCCTGCTCGAGCAGCGCGACGGCCTGCGCCCAGCCCTCGACGGCCTCGACGTTCGCGCCCGCCTCCTGGGCGAGCTCGTACCAGTTGCTCGTCAGCGACTGCGCGGTGGTCTTGCCGGCGAGGTCGTCGAAGCTCGAGATCGACGAGTCGCCCTCATTGACGACGATGACGCCGGGCGAGACGGTGTACGGCTCGCTCAGCAGGTACTTCTCCTCGCGCTCGGGGTTGATCGACACCTGGTTCGCGATGACGTCGAAGCGGCCCGCGTCGAGGCCCGCGAAGATCGCGTCCCACTGCGTCTCCTGGAACTCGATGTCGAGGCCGAGCTTCTCGGCGACCGCCTCGGCGATCTCGACGTCGTAGCCGACCAGGTCGCCCGAGCCCTCGTCGTGGTAGCTGAACGGACGGTACGTGCCCTCGGTCGCCACCGTCAGCGTGCCGGCCGAGACGAGCCCGTACTCGTCACCCGATGCGGATGCCCCGGCCCCGTCGGAACCCGTCGAGCCCGACGAGCAGGCGGCGAGGGCGATGGCGGTCAGGGCTGCGGCGGCGAGACCGATGGCGGTACGGCGGGCACGGATCATGGAACGGCTCCTTCGTGGGGATTCTGGGATGCCCGATGGGCATCGATGCGCGCCCGGGGACCGTTTCAGTCCAGCACGGGCGCACCCGGGATCCCAACCCGATGACGCCGTGTGGCATTCCCCGATCGTTCCCCCGATTCGCCGCCTGCGCCGTATTCCTCGCGCGGAATACCGGTTCGCGGGCCGGTTCCGCAACCCCTCGCTCCGGATCTCGCGCACTCACTAGCGTGACGGAGGTCGCGGGATCCCTCCCGCGTCGCGGTGCCCCCCTCACCACACGGAAGGCAGTGTCATGATCACCCTGTCCTGGCTCCTCCTCATCGGCCTCATCGGCGGCGTGCTCGCCCTCGTCGACGGCATCTGGCGACTCCGCGCCCGCGGCGGCTCGACGATCGTCGGCGTCATCGAGGTGATCGTCGCCGCGCTGTTCATCCTGTCGTTCTTCGTCCCGATCCCGTGGGGCGGGCTCGTGCTCGCCGTCGCGACGCTGATCGCGCTCGTCGTCGCCCTCTTCGCCGGCGGTCGCACCGGTCGCGGCCTCACGATCGCGGCGCTCGTCGTCATCGGCATCTGGATCATCCTCGTCAACCACTGGATCGTGATCCCCGGCATCAACTGACACCGCCGGTCGAGTGGCGAAGCGTATCGAGACCCCGCACGGGCCTCGATGCGCTTCGCGTCGCCCGCCCTCAGAACGCGCTGAGCCCGGTGAGCTCCCGGCCGATCACGAGCTGGTGGATCTCGTCGGTGCCCTCGTACGTGCGCACCGACTCCAGGTTCGCGGCGTGCCGCATCACCGGCCACGCATTGGTGATGCCGTCGCCGGCGAGGATGCTCCGGGACTGGTGCGCGATCTCGAGCGCCTCGCGCACGCTGTTCAGCTTGCCCACCGAGATCTGGGCGGCGGTGAGCGCGCCGCGCTCCTTCAGCCGGCCGAGGTGCAGGGCCAGCAGCACGCCCTTCTCGACCTCGAGGAACATGTCGGCGAGCTTGGCCTGCGTGAGCTGGTTGGCGCCGATCGGTCGGCCGAACACCTCGCGCGCGACCGATCGCTCGAGGGCCGCCTCGAGGCACGACCGCGCGGCGCCCATCGCGCCCCACACGATGCCGTAGCGCGCCTCGTTGAGGCATCCGAACGGGCCTGACAAGCCGGATGCCCCGGGCAGCAGCGCGTCGTCGCCCACTCGGACGCCCGCGAGTTCGATGTCGCACTGCACCGACGCGCGCATCGAGAGCTTGCCGTCGATCGGGGTCGCGGTGAACCCCGGCGTCGAGGTGGGTACGAGGAACCCGCGCACGGCGCGGGCGCCCGCGCCATACGCGTTCGAGCCGTCGGGGCCGCTCGCGTCCTCGACCCGGGCCCAGACGACCGCGACGTCGGCGAGCGACGCGAGGCCGATCCAGCGCTTCGCGCCGTCGAGCACCCAGCCGTCGCCGTCGCGGCGGGCGACCGTCGTCATCGCGGCGGGATCGCTCCCGCCCTGCGGTTCGGTCAGGGCGAAGCATCCGATCAGGTCGCCGGCGGCCATGCCGGGAAGCCAGCGCTGCTTCTGCTCCTCGGAGCCGTACGTGTGGATCGCGCTCATCGCGAGCGATCCCTGCACCGACACGAAGGTGCGCCAGCCCGAGTCGGCCGCCTCGAGCTCGAGGCAGACGAGCCCGTAGGCGACCGCGCCGGCTCCGGCGCAACCGTAGCCGCTCAGGTGCATGCCGAGGAATCCGGCGGCGCCGAGTTCGGGCACCAGCTCACGGCGGAAGTGCGCCGCCTCGAAGTCCGCCTCGATCACGGGCAGGATGCGCTCCTGCGCGAACGCGCGCGCCAGCTGCTGCCAGTCGCGCTCGTCGTCGGTGAGCAGGGCGTCGAGGTCGAAGACGGCGTCGATGCGGGGTGCTGCGGTCATCGGGGTTCCTTCCTGGCTTCGCGCCAGTCGGCGCCGTGGTGTTCGTCGAGCGCGGGCGGCGGGGTTCGGTGCTCGGCCGGGGTCGCGGAGAGTCCGATGGGGTCGGCGATCGAGCGGCGCCCGCCGAGGTCGACGACGGGGTCCAGGCCGAGCGACTCGGCGAACGCGATCGCCTCGGCCACGTCGTTCACGAGCCCGGCGGGCACGCCGGCGTCGGCGAACGCCTCGACCCAGTCGGCGGCCGCGCCGACAGCGAGCGCCGCCTCGAGCGCCTCCGTCAGGGCGTCGCGATTCGCGACGCGCGCCTCGTTGCCGGCGAACCGCGGGTCGTCGCCGAGGTCGGGCCGGCCGATCAACCGCGCGAGGGAGCGGAACTGCCGGTCATTGCCGACGGCGAGCACGAGATCGCGATCGGCGGCGCGGAACACCGCGTACGGCGCGATCGACGGATGCCGGTTGCCGAGCCGTCGCGGCGAGGCACCGGTCGCGAGCGTCGAGCCCGCCTGGTTCGTGAGGGCCGCGAGCAGCCCGTGCAGGAGGTTCACCTCGACGTGCTGGCCGCGACCGCTCCGGTCGCGCTCGCGCAGCGCGAGCAGGATGCCGGCGACCGCGTTCTGCCCGGTGATCACGTCGACGAGGGCGACCCCCGCCTTCACCGGCCCGCCCGACGGGTCGCCCGTGATCGACATGAGCCCGCCGACGGCCTGCACGAGCAGGTCGTAGCCGGCGAGCCCGGCGCCCCCGGCGGTGCCGAATCCGGTGATCGAGCAGTACACGACCCGGGGGTTGACCGCGGCGACGTCGTCGTAGGCGAGGCCGAACCGCTCCATCACGCCCGG
The DNA here is from genome assembly GCF_009647605.1 of Agromyces agglutinans. Lineage (GTDB taxonomy): Bacteria > Actinomycetota > Actinomycetes > Actinomycetales > Microbacteriaceae > Agromyces > Agromyces agglutinans. The sequence continues at coordinate 37,863 of NZ_WJIF01000003.1, forward strand.
TCGGAAGTTCTCGACGACGACGTCGGCCGTCCGGACGAGGCGGCGCGCCTCGGCGAGGCCCGACTCGGTCGCGAGGTCGAGCGCGACCGAGCGCTTGTTGCGGTTCACGCTCGCGAAGTACGTCGCGTCGCCCGCGGCGTCGACGGGCGGCCGCCAGGCCCGGGTGTCGTCGCCTCCGGGCGGCTCGACCTTGATGACGTCGGCGCCGAAGTCGGCGAGGGTCATGGTCGCGTAGGGGCCGGCGAGCACGCGCGAGAAGTCGGCCACGCGCACGCCGTCGAGCACGCTGCGCCCCATGCACCCTCCTCGGCTCGATCGCGGCCCACGATACCGACGGCTCCAGCCGACGCCGGTGTACATCCCGTCGAATCCGGCGCGTCCTCGCGACATCCCGTCCGTTCTCGCGCGCGCCGTCGCGACGTAGGCTGGGGGCCAGGTGTGCACCGTCGTCACCGCCGGTCGACGAGTTCCCGTGCACCGTCCGAGAAGGAGCGCAATGAGCTACGCCGTGGTCAATCCGGCTACCGGAGAGACGATCAAGACCTTCCCCACGATCACCGAAGCCGAACTCGGTGCGGCGATCGCGGCGGCCGACGAGGCGCACCGCACGTGGTCCAAGTCGACGACGGTCGCCGAGCGCGCCGCCCTCGTCCGCCGCGTCGGCGAACTCCACGTCGAGCGTCGCCAGGAGCTCGCCGAGATCATCGTGCGCGAGATGGGCAAGCCCATCGAGCAGGCGCTCGGCGAGGCCGACTTCGCCGGGGCGATCTACGAGTACTACGCCGATCACGCCGAGGACTTCCTGAAGGACGAGCCGATCACGCTGCTCGACGGCGAGGGTTCGGCGGTCATCCGCCGCTCGGCGCTGGGCGTGCTCCTCGGCATCATGCCGTGGAACTTCCCGTACTACCAGGTCGCCCGCTTCGCCGGCCCGAACCTGATCATCGGCAACACGATCATCCTCAAGCACGCCGAGCAGTGCCCCGAGTCGGCCGCGGCGATCGAGCGGATCTTCCTCGACGCGGGCTTCCCCGAGGGCGCCTACGTCAACGTGTACGCGTCGCACGAGCAGATCGAGACCGTGATCGCCGACCCGCGCGTGCAGGGCGTCTCGCTCACGGGATCGGAGCGTGCGGGCTCAGCGGTCGCCGCGATCGCGGGCAAGCACCTGAAGAAGGTCGTGCTCGAGCTCGGCGGCTCCGACCCCTTCATCCTGCTGTCGACCGACGACCTCGACGCCACCGTGCAGAACGCCGTCGATGCACGCCTCGACAACAACGGCCAGTCCTGCAACGCGGCCAAGCGGTTCATCGTCGCCGACGAGCTCTACGACCCGTTCCTCGAGAAGTTCACGGCGAAGCTCGCCGAGGTCGAGACGGGCGACCCGACCGCCGCCGAGACCGCGCTCGGGCCGCTGTCGTCGCTGAAGGCCGCCGAGGGTCTCGACGAGCAGGTCAAGCGCGCCGTCGAGCACGGGGCGAAGCTCGTGCACGGCGGCGGTCGCGACGGCGCCTTCTTCCAGACGACCGTGCTGACGGAGGTCACGTCCGACAATCCCGCCTCGAAGGAGGAGTTCTTCGGGCCGGTCGCGCAGGTGTACCGCGCGAAGGACGAAGCCGACGCGGTGCGCATCGCGAACGACATCCCCTTCGGCCTCGGCTCGTACGTCTACACGACCGATCGCGAGCAGGCGCTGCGCGTCGCCGACGGCATCGAGGCCGGCATGGTCTTCGTCAACGTCGTGCTCGCCGACGGCGCCGAGCTGCCCTTCGGCGGCGTCAAGCGCTCGGGCTCGGGCCGCGAGCTCGGCCGCTTCGGCGCCGACGAGTTCGTCAACAAGAAGCTGATCCGCATCGGCTGACGCACGCAGAACCCGCGACCGAGCGGATGCCCCGGCGGGGGGCATCCGCTCGTTGCATCTCACCCGCCCGACCGCGTCAGGGCGACCACTCGAGGCCGTGCCCGGCCGCTGCTCTCGGATCCGACCGGACCTCGTCGCGGGTCTGCCGCCGGTGATCGGCGACGAGCAGCCACGCGATCACCGCCCCGAGCGCCGTGCAGTACGCCGCGAGGCCCCAGGCGCCAAGAGACGACAACCAGAGGTCGACGGCGAGGACCGCGACCGTCACCCCGATGACGGCGCCGACCACCTTCGCTCGTTCGCTCATGTCACGGATGCTACGCCGACCCGCCCATGGCGGGCATCCCACCCGCGGGATATCCTCGCGGCATGCGGCGGGTTCGGGTGGTGGTGCACGGTGAGGTGCAGGGCGTCGGCTACCGCTATGCCACGCGGCGCCAAGCGCGGCGGCGCGACCTGTCGGGCTGGGTGCGCAACCTTCCCGACGGCTCGGTCGAGGCCGAGATCGAGGGCGACGACGAGATGGTCGAGTCGATGCTCGGATGGCTCGCGGCGGGGCCGCCCGAGGCCGAGGTCGTGACCGTGACGGCGCACGAGCTCGAGGCGACCCGCGAACCCGGCTCCGAGGCATCCGACTTCCGCATCACGCACTGACCCCCCGCCCGCGCGCCGCCGCGCCGTCGCCACGCCGCCACGCCGCCGTGCGACTTCCTCGCCCCGGTGCGACGAGGATCCCGCACGGATGCGAGCAACTCGCACCAGCGGCATCCGCACCGGAGGCATCCGCACAGAGGCATCCGCACCGGAGGCATCCGGGTTGACGACGAAGGGCCCGCCAACCGGCGGGCCCTTCGTGACGAGTGCGGGACTCAGAGTGCGTTGACGTCCAGCGGGATGCCGGGGCCGAACGTGGTCGACACGGCGCCCTTCTGCACGTAGCGGCCCTTCGAGCTCGACGGCTTGAGGCGCAGGACCTCGTCGAGCGCGGCGCGCAGGTTCTCGTTGAGCTGGTCGAGGGAGAACGAGGCCTTGCCGACGACGAAGTGCACGTTGGCGTGCTTGTCGACGCGGAACTCGATCTTGCCGCCCTTGATCTCCTCGACGGCCTTGGCCGGGTTCGGGGTCACGGTGCCGGTCTTCGGGTTCGGCATGAGGCCGCGCGGGCCCAGCACCTTGCCGAGACGGCCGACCTGGCCCATGAGCTCGGGGGTGGCGACCGCCGCGTCGAACGCGGTGTAGCCGCCGGCGACCTTCTCGATGAGCTCGGCGCCGCCGACCTCGTCAGCGCCCGCCGCGATCGCAGCCTCGGCCGCAGGGCCGGTCGCGAACACGATGACGCGGGCGGTCTTGCCCGTGCCGTGCGGGAGGATGACGGTGCCGCGCACCATCTGGTCGGCCTTGCGGGGGTCGACGCCGAGCTTCAGCGCGACCTCGACGGTCGAGTCGAACTTCGCCGAGCCGGTCTCCTTGGCGATGGCGACCGCCTCGGTGGGTGCGTAGTACTTGCCGGCCTCGATCTTCTCGGCCGCGGCCCGGTAGGCCTTGGACTTCTGTGCCATGTTGGTTCTCCTAGCGAGAGTGTGGTCATCGCGCCTGGCGGGCGCTGCCACGAATGAGAGTTCTGTGCTTTCCGGCGGTCGAGTCGGCGCGCAGCGCGGTATCGAGACCTCCGGACGGACCGGCCTTATTCGACCGTGATGCCCATCGAGCGAGCGGTGCCCGCGATGATCTTCGACGCGGCGTCGAGGTCGTTCGCGTTGAGGTCGGCCATCTTCTGCTCGGCGATCGCGCGGACCTGGTCGGGCGAGATCTTGCCGACCTTGGTGGTGTGCGGGACGCCCGAGCCCTTGGCGACGCCGGCGGCCTTCTTGATGAGCTCGGCAGCGGGCGGGGTCTTGAGGACGAAGGTGAACGAACGGTCTTCGTAGACGGTGATCTCGACGGGGATCACGTTGCCGCGCTGCGACTCGGTCGCCGCGTTGTAGGCCTTGCAGAACTCCATGATGTTCACGCCGTGCTGACCCAGCGCCGGACCGATGGGCGGTGCGGGGTTGGCGGCGCCGGCGTTGATCTGAAGTTTGATCAGACCAGTGACCTTCTTCTTCGGTGCCATGATTTCTCTCTTTCTGTTCGAACGCCCGGGAACCGGGCACTCTCCCGCACGCCCGGCGGTTCCGGGATGCGGTGGTCTTGGGGAGGTCGCACGCGCGCGGCGGGCAACCGGTCAATGATAGCGGAGGAATCCTCCGAGCGTGCTGGGCGATCGGATGCCTCGGACCGTGGCCCGGGGCATCCGTCGCTCGCTACAGCTTGGTGACCTGGTCGAAGCTGAGCTCGACCGGCGTCTCGCGCTCGAAGAGCGAGACGAGCACGGTGAGCTTGCCGCTCTCGGGCTTGATCTCGTTGATCGTGCCGGGCAGGCCCGCGAACGAGCCGTCCTTGATCGTGATGGTCTCGCCGATCTCGAAGTCGATCTCGGCGGGGATGACGCGGGCGGCGCCGGGAGCGGCGGTCGCCTTCGCGCCCTTCGCGACCGGGGCCTCCTTGGGCTCGACGAGGCTCTTCAGCATGCCGAAGGCCTCCTCGAAGCGCAGCGGCGTCGGGTTGTGGGCGTTGCCGACGAAGCCGGTGACGCCGGGCGTGTGGCGGATGACCGACCAGCTGTCTTCATTGAGCTCCATGCGCACGAGCACGTAGCCCGGGATGCGCACGCGCGTGACCATCTTGCGCTGGCCGTTCTTGATCTCGACGACGTCTTCCATCGGCACTTCGACCTGGTAGATGTAGTCGGCCATCGCCATCGACTCGCGGCGCTGCTCGATGTTCGCCTTCACGCGGCGCTCGAAGCCCGCGTAGGAGTGGATGACGTACCACTTGCCCGGGAGGAAGCGCAGCTCGGCGCGGAACTCCTCGTACGGGTCGTGCTCGTGCTCCGCGTCCTCCTCCTCGACGGCCTCTGCGGCAGCCTCGGCCTCGTCGGCGGAGTCGATCTCGAGGGCGTCGTCGACGACCGCGTCGGCCTCGGGGTCGGCGGCCTCGGCGATCGCGTCGAGCACGGCGTCGAGGTCGACGTCGTTGCCCTCGTCGTCGACGACGTGCACGGCGCGGTGCTCGGCAGCCTCGACGGATGCCTCGTCGTGCTCGAGCGACGAGCCCTCCTGGGCCTCGTCGTCTTCCGACGACTGCTCGGCCGCGGTCGCCCAGTCGACGTCGTCGCGCTCGTACTTCGTCACTTCGTTGATCCTTCTCTCTCGCCGGATCGGAACCCCGATCCGGGCTTCCGCTTCGGCGCCGAGGGCCCGATCAGACGCCCGGCTGTCCGAAGACGTACAGCACCAGCAGGCCGGCCAGTTGGTCGAGCCCCCACACGATCGCCATCATGATGACGACGAACACGAGCACCACGACCGTGAAGCTGAACAGCTCCTTGCGGGTCGGGGTGACGACCTTCTTCAGTTCGGCGAAGACCTGTCGCATGAACAGGGCGATCCGGGAGAACGGGTTGCGCTTCGCCGCGCGCTCGCGCTTGGCGTTGGCGACGACGTCCTCGCTGGGTTCGTCGATGACTTTCCGGGCCACTCGTATTCCCTTTCGTGGGCCGGCATTCACTGCCGGCTCGCAGGGCGGACAGGACTCGAACCTGCAACCTGCGGTTTTGGAGACCGCTGCTCTACCAATTGAGCCACCGCCCTTCAGGAGCGTGTGCTCCTGACGGTCGCTGCCCGGCCTCGCGCTTCCTGCCGGTTGAAGGCATGGAGGAGCTTGGTCGGCGTCGCAACCTGAGCAAGTCTAGGCGACGGATGCCGCGCCGCCAAACCACGCGCGCCCGGCGCCTCCCGGCGCCGTAGATTGGGGCCGGGGCGGGGCATCCGTCACGTCGCCCGCGAGGAGGACCGCATGCGAATCGACCGCGCCGCCCGCCGCACGGCCGAGCCGAGGGGCAGCGTCGACGTCGTCGGCGAGCACTCGCAGTTCCGGCTCGACCTCGAGCGCGTGCGCTTCTCTCCGTACTTCTCGCGGCTGTCGGCCGTCACGCAGGTGATCGCGCAGCCGGGCGCGGGCCCCCTGATCCACAACCGGCTCACGCACTCGATCAAGGTCACGGCGGTCGCGCGGGCGATCGCGGTGGCCTTTCCGGATGCCTCGCCGGCGGCCCGCGCCGTGGCCGCCGAACACGGCTGCGACGCCGTCGTCGTGCAGGCCGCGGCGAGCGCGCACGACCTCGGGCACCCGCCGTTCGGGCACCTCGGCGAACGCGTGCTCGACCGCCTGGCGCGCGAGACGCTGGGGCTCGCCGACGGGTTCGAGGGCAATGCGCAGACGTATCGCATCATCGCGACGCTCGACGTCACCGAGTCCGCCCCGCACGGCCTGAACCTGACCGCGGCGGTGCGGTCGGGAGTCGCGAAGTACCCGTGGACCCGGTTCGTCGACCCGCGCACGCTCGGCGACGGGCGGCTGCCCCGCGGCATGCGCCGACTCTCGGGCGGCGTCGAGGTGGCGAAGTTCTCGGCGTACGACCTCGACGCGGCCGACCTCGCCGAGGCACGACAGGGGCTGCCGGCCCTGGCGCAGTCGCTCGAGTGCTCGATCATGGACCTCGCCGACGACATCGCCTACTCGATCCACGACGTCGACGACTTCTACCGTGCCGGGCTGCTGAGCCAGGGCGCGGTCGCGCGCGAGTTCCGCGGCTGGCTCGAGCGCACCGCCGAGCTGCGCGATCTCGACGACGCCGCGCTCGCGGCGCGCAGCGCGCCGCCCGGCGCGGCGCTCGAGGGGCTGCGTCGCAAGATCGCGCGCAGCGACCCGTGGATCGCCGACGCGGATGCCTTCGCCGAGGCGGTCGACGTGGTCGCCGACGATCTCGTCGACGGCCTGCTGGCCTCGCCGTTCGACGGCTCGATCGCGTCGGAGCGGGCGCTCTCGTCGTTCACGAACCGCTGGATCGACCACCTGCAGAACTCGGTCGTGCCGGCGCCGGCCGATGAGCCGCGCACGGGACTCGTGACCCTCGACCGGCTCGCGTGGCACCAGGTCGAGGTGCTGAAGTTCGTGCACCGGCACTTCATCCTCGACCGTGCCGACATCGCCATGTACCAGCGCGGGCTCAGCCGCGTGCTGACCCGGGCCGTGAAGGGCCTCACGGCGTGGGTGACCGACGACGTCGACCGCTACCGCGTGCCCGAGCGGCTGCGCGAGCTCGTCGAGCTCGCCACGGAGGGCTACGCCAAGGTGCGCGCGGCGCGCCCCGAGGGCGTCCCGGTGCCAGAGGCCGGCGATGTCGCGAGGCTCGGCGTCGGAAGGGGCGTCGTCGACTACATCGCCTCGCTCTCCGACGACCAGGCGCTCGCCGTCTCGGAGGCGATCGACGGCCGGCCCGACCGGCTCTGGGACATCGGCCAGAGCCTGTAGCGGCCCCTCCCCTCCCGTGTACCCCGAACGGGGGCATCCGTTCACCGAGCCGCCCCTTGCCGGAAGCCCGCACGTCACGGTGATTCAGCCCGCGGTCGGTTGGCTCGGGCGCATGACCGGAATCCTGAAACGACGCGCGACACCGCGCACCCTCGCCGTGATCGCCGCCGCCGCCACGGCGGCCGTGCTCCTCGTGCCGAATGCCGCCATGGCCGCGGACGGCGAGGGCGAACGCGGCCGCGGCGGCCACTCGCACGGCCGCGACGCGACCGTGCCCACGCTCGTCGCCCGGGCGACGCTGTCGGCCGACCACCTCGAGGAGGGCCCGGCGTCGGGCGCCCTCGCGAGCCCCGCGAACGGCCGCACGGGCCCGTGGCCGGGCCAGGTGATCCCCGGCTTCTCGGCGATGATCGACAACGGCGACGGCACGTTCTGGGCGCAGCCCGACAACGGGTTCGGCTCGAAGGGCAACTCGGCCGACTTCCTGCTCCGCAACTACCTGGTCCGCCCCGCCTGGCAGACCGCCGACGGCGGCGACGGGTCGATCGGCGTCGAGCGCTTCATCTCGTACAACGACCGCAACCGGGTGCTCGAGTTCCCGATCGTCAACGACGCGACCGAGGATCGCCTGCTGACGGGTGCCGACTTCGATATCGAGTCGGTGGTGCGCGCCGACGACGGCACGTTCTGGGTGGGCGAGGAGTTCGGCCCGTTCCTGCTCCACTTCGACGCGGAGGGCACGCTGCTCGAGCAGCCCTACTCCCTCGACGGGCTGAAGTCCCCGCAGAACCCGTACCTGCAGCCGGGCGAGACGCCGCGGGTGCGCGCGAGCCGGGGCTTCGAGGCGATGGCCTCCAACGGCCGCTACCTCTACCCGATCATCGAGGGCTCCTACGCCGACGAGACCGACCTGCGCCGCCGCGAGGTGCACGAGTTCGACCTCCGCACGACGTCGTACACCGGCCGCACCTGGAGGTACGAGGCCGACCAGGACGCGAACGTGCTCGGCGACGCCTTCATGACCGGCAGAGACTCGATGCTCATCGTCGAGCGCGACGACTTCGAGGGCGACCAGGCCGTCACCAAGCGGGTCTACTCCGTCGACCTCGGCCGCACCGACGACCAGGGCCGCCTCGAGAAGTCGCTCGTGCTCGACGCGCTCCGCATCGACAACCCCGACGGCATCGGGGCGGGCGACGGCTACGGGACGGGCGAGGTCTTCTCGCTGCCCGTGCAGTCGTTCGAGACGGTCGTACTGCTGCGCGACGGGCGCCTCCTGATCGGCAACGACAACAACTACCCGGGCAACGACGCTCGCATCACGGGCACGCCCGACGACACGGAGTTCGACGTCGTCGAACTGGTGAAGACCCGCGTCGAGCGGTCGGATGTCACGGTCATCGGCCACCGCGGTGCGAGCGGCTACCGTCCCGAGCACACGCTCGCCGCCTACGAGCAGGCGATCATCCAGTGCGCCGACTACATCGAGCCCGATGTCGTCTCCACGAAGGACGGCGTGCTCGTCGCGCGGCACGAGAACGAGATCAGCGGCACGACGGATGTCTCGAACCGGCCGGAGTTCGCCGACCGGCGCGCCACGAAGGTCATCGACGGCGTGAGCGTCACCGGCTGGTTCACCGAGGACTTCACGCTCGCCGAGCTGAAGGCGCTCCGGGCGACGGAGCGCCTGCCGCTGACCCGCCCGGCCAACACCGCGTTCGACGGGCTCTACCAGGTGCCCACGCTCGACGAGGTGATGGACCTGGCCCGCCACTCGGTCAGCTGCGACGGCCGCCAGGTCGGCGTGTACCCCGAGACGAAGCATCCGACCTACTTCGACGGCATCGGGCTCTCGCTCGAGGAGCCGCTCGTGGCCGCGCTCCAGCAGAACGGGCTCGACCGGCGCGACGCGCCCGTCATCGTGCAGAGCTTCGAGGTCGGCAACCTGAAGGAACTGAGCCGTCTGACGCGCGTCGACCTCGCCCAGCTGGTCAGCGCGTCGGGCCGGCCCTACGACTTCACCGTCGCGGGCGACTCGCGCACGTACGCCGACCTCGTCACCCCGCGCGGCCTGCGCGAGATCGCCCGCTACGCCGACGGCGTCGGCCTCGAGAAGTCCGTCATGATCCCTCGCACGACGGCCGGCAACCTCGGCGCGCCGACGCCCGTCATCCGCGACGCGCACCGCGCCGGGCTGACCGTGCACGGCTGGACGTTCCGGCTCGAGAACGTGTTCCTGCCGCTCGAGTTCCGTTCGAGCGCCGACCCGAACGCGCCGGGCGACCTCGCCGGCGAGATCGCCGTGTTCCTCGAGGCAGGCATGGACGGCATCTTCAGCGACCACCCGGATGTCGCGGCCACGGTCGAGGCGCCCGTCGAGGGCTGACGGGCCGACCGGACGAGTGAACCGACCGGATGCCGCGGGCGCCTGCCCGCGGCATCCGTCGCGTCAGCGCGCCCGCGCCGACGTCGGATCCGCTCGCGAGGATTCCGCGCCCGCTCGATAGGATCCGAGGGTGACCGAGAAGCCGCGCCTGTCCGCCCGTATCGCCGCCATCGCCGAGTCCGCGACCCTGAAGGTCGACGCCAAGGCGAAGGCCCTGCAGGCCGAGGGCCGGCCCGTCATCTCCTATGCGGCCGGCGAGCCCGACTTCGCGACGCCCGAGCACATCGTCGAGGCGGCCCTCGCGGCCGTGCGCGACCCCAAGAACCACCGCTACACGCCCGCGGCGGGCCTGCCCGACCTGCGCGAGGCGATCGCGGCGAAGACGGCGCGCGACTCGGGGCTCGAGGCATCCGCATCGCAGGTGGTCGTCACGAACGGCGGCAAGCAGGCCGTCTACCAGGCGTTCCAGACCCTGCTCGACGACGGCGACGAGGTGCTCGTGCCGACGCCGTACTGGACCACGTACCCCGAGGCGATCAAGCTCGCCGGCGGTCGGCAGGTCGACGTGTTCGCCGGCGCCGACCAGGGCTACCTCGTCACGGTCGACCAGCTCGAGGCGGCGCGCACCGAGCGCACGAAGGCGCTGCTGTTCGTCTCGCCGTCGAACCCGACGGGCGCCGTGTACTCGCCCGAGCAGGTGCGCGAGATCGGCGAGTGGGCGCTCGAGCACGGCATCTTCGTCGTGGCCGACGAGATCTACCAGAACCTCACCTACGGTCCCATCGACGGCGACGCGGATGCCCCCGCGCCCCGGGCCGTCTCCATCGTCGAGGCCGTGCCGGCGCTCGCCGAGCAGGCGATCCTCGTGAACGGGGTCGCGAAGACGTACGCGATGACCGGCTGGCGGCTCGGCTGGATGGTCGGTCCCGCCGACCTCATGAAGGGCGCCGCCAACCTCCAGTCGCACCTCACGTCGAACGTCTCGAACATCTCGCAGCGCGCCGCGCTCGCGGCCCTCACCGGCCCGCAGGAGCCGGTCGAGCAGATGCGCCGCGCGTTCGACCGCCGCCGGCGCACGATCGTCGCCGAGCTGTCGAAGATCGACGGCTTCACGGTTCCCGTGCCCGAGGGCGCGTTCTACGTCTACCCCGACATGACCGGGCTGCTCGGCCGCGAATGGGGCGGCGTGACGCCGAGCTCGTCGCTCGAGCTCGCCGACCTGATCCTCGACCAGGCCGAGGTCGCGGCCGTGCCGGGCGAGGCGTTCGGGCCCTCGGGCTACCTGCGCTTCAGCTACGCGCTCGGCGACGAGGCGCTGCTCGAGGGCGTGCAGCGGCTGCAGCGACTGTTCGGCTGACCAGCTGACCGGCGGTTCTCCCGGCTGAGCCGGGCTCGGCGCCCCGGGCACACGGAACGGCCGCCGGATCGGGGGAGCGATCCGACGGCCGTCGTGTTCCGTGCGCGGGCTGGCCCGCTGACGGTCAGTGCTTGAAGGCGTCCTTGACGTCCTCGCCGGCGTTCTTCAGGTCGGACTTGGCCTGGTCGACCTTGCCCTCCGCCTCGAGACCTTCGTCGTCGGTGACCTTTCCCCAGGCCTCCTTCGCCTTGCCCTTGATGTCATCGCCCGTCGCATCGGCGCGCTCGTCGGCACCCATCTCGATCTCCTTCCCGGGCGGGGGAAGCCCCGCCTCGCTTCCGGCGGGATCACCGCCTGACACCCAGTGAACGCGAGGCGGCCCGCAGACGACAGGGGCTTGCCGATCGCCGGTCGAGGCGCTAGCGCCCCGCGGATGTCTCGGATGCGGCGGTCCCGTCGGCGGCGCGGCCGGGGCGGGCGGCGCGCCGCCACGGAATGGCGAGCAGCACGCCCGCCACCGCGACGGCCGCACCCATGGCCGCCACCCACCAGGCCGTGTCTGCCGGGATGTCGAGGTACACGGTGATGCCGAGGATGCGCGAGAGTCCCCACGGCAGCAGCGACATCTGGTCATTCCACTCCGTCACCGCGGCTTCGAGGCCGACGAGGCCGATGAGTGCGCCCGCGGCGGCGAGCACGGTGCCGACGGCGGTGACGACGGCGCCGAGCGCCCGGCGCCCGCCGACAGCTCCGGCGAGCGCCCAGGCCACCGCGACCAGCACCCAGCCGAACGCCGCGAACGCGACCGTCACGTAGAGCGAGCGGGCGACCGGGTCGGTCCAGAATCCGAACCAGTAGCCGCCAGGCCCGGAGGGCACGAGCGCGACGAGCAGTAGCGCGACGCGCAGGGTCGCGGCGCCGCCGATCGCGGCGAGCACCGGCCAGGCCGGACGCCGACCGAGCAGCCGGAGCACGAGGAGCACGACGAGCACGAAGACGAGCCACGAGCCGAGCGTCACCGCGAGGTGCGCGGGTGCGAGGAACCAGGTCTGGATGCCGCGGCTCGCCGCCAGCAGCACCGCGGGCACGGCCAGGAGCAGGGCCCGGTCGAGCGCGCCGAGCGCGGCGGTCGCCTCGGCGGCCCGCCACGGTCGGGTCCCGGCGACCCAGAGCGCGCGTGCCGCGCGGGCGCCGGGCCACGCAGCGAGGCGCGCGAAGCGACTCCGGCCGGCGAGGACCCCGTACGCGACCCACGCCACGAGCAGCACCAGCAGGATGCGGGCGGCCCACGCCATCGGCAGGTCCCGCTCGGCGCGCTCGACGCCGATGCGCGCGGCGGTGAGGTTGTAGGCCGGGTGGTACGGGTCGCCGGCGTAGGCCGCCTCGTGGGCGGCGGCGGATGCCTCGAACGCGCGGCGGGCGGCATCCCACTGTTCGTGGGCGACCGGATCGAGCGTGTCGTGCCACTGCGCCTGGCGCAGGAACATCTCGCGATAGTCGCCGAGCATGGCGAACGTCGACGCCTGGTAGTCCAAGGTCGCGAGGAACTCGTCGCGCAGCGAGGCATCCCGCCAGGTCGAGGCATCCGTCGCGGCGATGCGCTCGTGCATGCCCTCGACGGCGGCGAGTGCGCGCTCGCCGCCCGCGATCGCCTCGTCGAGGTCATCGCGGCTCACGTCGTAGATGACGTCGAGCACCGCGCTGTCGCCGGTGAGGATGTCCCACTCGAAGATCCACATCATGGGGGGCGGTTCGAGGCCGATCGCGAACACGCGGCGGTCTGCGAAGGGGCCGATGTAGAGGCCATCGGTGATCGCGGTGCGCGAGTCGGACATCGCCTCGCCGATCGCGCGGACCGTTGCCGGGTCATCCGAGAACCAGCGCCGCGCCCAGTCGGCGGTGATCGCGGCGGGGTCGGTCTCGGGGTCGCGGGCCAGGCGCACGGCGAGCTCGGTGTTGAGCTCGTAGAGCTGCCAGAAGCCGGCCTTCAGTTCGAGCGCGAGTGGGCCCGCACGCCACGGCCCGCCGTCCTGCGTCCAGGTCCAGATGCCCTCAACCCGCGGATTCGCGGCAAGGAAGCGCTGCAGCGCACCCCGGTACTGCTCGCCGAGGTCGTTGGGGAAGGCGCCGAAGTTCTCGAACTCGCGGCGGCTCTGGAACTCGACGATGCGGCGCTGCTCGCCGACCTCGAGCGTGTCGTTGAACGGCAGGTGGCTGTAGAAGTCGCCGAGCGTGTACTTGGTCGAGACGACCAGCTTCTCCGAGTCGATGCCGTCGAGCACCGCGTGGTACGAGTCGACGTTGGTGTGCATGTCGCCGACCGCCCCGACGCCGACGCTCCAGCTGCGGAAGATCACCTCGCGGTCGGCGCGCTCGGCCTGGTCGGTCAGCGCGGTGAGCATCGCCCGGACCGCATCGACCGTGGTCACCCCCAACTCGGAGTAGTAGTCCCAGCCCGGGAGGTCGTAGACGCGGCCCGCCTCGCCGATGCGCACGAGCACCCCGTCGACGTAGGGCATCTGGGCGTACAGCTCGTCGAGGCCGGCGGCGTAGACGCTCCAGAACGCGGGATCCTCGGTCGCGAGCGAGCCGAATCGCTCGGTCAGGTACTCCTCGAGCGGCGTGGTCAGGGTCAGCATATCCGTGCGGAAGTAGACGTCGAGCCCCAGTTCGTGCGCCTGCTCCCACATCGGTCCGAACGCCTCGCGCATCGCGAGTGCCCGGGCGACGTGCTCGTCGTCGGCGTCGTAGACCTCGTGGCCGTCGCCCACGCGGTCGAACGTGAGGTACTCGATGAAGCCCGGGATCGCGATCGCCGTGTACCCCTCGGCGAGGACGTGCCGCAGGTACGCATCGAAGTCGGCGCGCGCGACCTCGAGCGCGGCCTCGTCGATGTACGGCGCCCCGGGAAGGATCACGTCGGCGAACGCCTTCGAATGGTGCGAGTAGTCGTCGCCCGCGGCCCACGCGGTCTCGTCGACGCTCACGCCGACCGCGCCGAGGTCGACCATGCGGAATCCGAGCCGCGAGGTCACGGTCTCGCCCAGTCGCTCGCTCACCGACCGCCGGTCGCGCACGGCCGCGGCGATGTCGTAGACGCCGCGGACGGCGCCGGCCTCCGCGTCGGCGACGATGCGGAGGGATGCGGCGTCGCCCTCCAGTCGGTACGTCTCGTCGGCTGGTGCGTCCTGGCCGGCGGCGTCTGCCCGGTCTGCGGACGTGCCGTCCGCCGCTCCCCCGCCGACGACGACCTGGAGCGATACCGCGCCCGACGTGGCGACCGCATCGCCGACCGCGTCGCGGAGTTCACCCACCGCGAGGTCGAGCCGTGGAGACGCCGGCGCGTCGATCGAGGTGAACTCGGGCGGGGCGACCGCCGGCGATTCGGGCGCGGCGGTCGGGTGCTCGAGCGGAACGTCGGCCGCCTCGCTCCGGATGCCGAGCTCGTCTCCGACGACGAACGCGACGCCCGCGCCCAGCGCGAGCAGGGCCGTGAGCGCGATGCCGACGGTCACCGATCGTCGGGTTCGCGTCATCACGCGGGCGAGCGTAGCAAGAGTGGGTCAGATGTCCCAGTGGCGTTGTCGAACCGTGATCGGACGGGGCCCGCCGAGCTGGGGCCGCCGCGCCGCGGCCCGGCCGCGTCGCTCGGCGCGACCGGCCGGGTCACCCTCGCAGCGCGCTACGCGCCTCGGCGACCACCTCGTCGGCGATCGCCTCGAGCAGCGGTGAGCGCAGGTTCCACTGCTGCCAGTGCAGCGGCACGTCGATGGGCGGGCCGCCGAGCGCGACCAGCTCGCCCGAGGCGAGCTCATCCGTCGACTGGAACCCGGGCAGGAGCCCCCATCCCAGCCCGAGCTTGATCGCGACGGCGAAGTCGTTCGACGCGGGCACGTAGTGGCGCGGCGGCGCCGAGGCATCCGCACCGACGAATCGCAGGTAGCCGGTCTGCAGGTCGTCGCGGCGGTCGAACTCGACGACGGGCGCGCGCGACAGCGCCGCGGGCGTCGCGCCCCCGCCGAACCAGCGCTCGGCGAACGCCGGCGTCGCGACGGCGCGGTAGCGCATGACGCCGAGCGGGCGTGCGACGCAGCCGGCGACGGGCGTCGCCTGCGAGGTCACCGCGGCCATCACGGTGCCCGACTCGAGCAGTTCGGCGGTGAAGTCCTGGTCGTCGCGGTGCAGGTCGAACACGACGGGATGCCGCGCCGAGAGCCGTGCCAGCGCCGGAAGGATCCACGTGCCGAGGGTGTCGGCGTTGACGGCGAGCGGGATCGACGTCGGGCGCCCGCGGTCGCCGCCGGCCGCGTCGAGGCCGAACTCGGCGAGCGCATCGTGCTCGAGCAGGGCGAGCTGGCGCGCGAGGCGCACGATGACCGCGCCGGCCTCGGTGGGCCGCACGGGCTTGGATCGGACGAGCAGCACGCGGCCGAGCTGCTGCTCGAGCCCCTTGACCCGCTGCGACACGGCCGAAGGCGTGACCTGCAGGCGACGGGATGCCGCGTCGAAGGTGCCCTCGTCGACGACGACGGCGAGGGTGCGCGCGAGTTCGAGCGGTATCTCCATCTGAAGTCATGCTAATGGTGGTGCAGAATCCTGAACTGGATTGCAGCGAGGTGGGCGCTTACCGTCGAAGCGTGGATCTCGCTGCCCTCTTCGCCGGCCTCGGCCTCGGCCTCTCGCTCATCGTCGCCATCGGCGCCCAGAACCTCTTCGTGCTGCGACAGGGCATCCGGCGCGAGCACGTGTTCGCGGTCGCGGCCATCTGCGCCGTGAGCGACCTGACCCTGATCATCGTCGGGGTCTCGGGCATCGGCGCGATCCTCATCGCGGTGCCGTGGCTCGTCGAGGCGATCCGCTGGGCGGGCGCGGCGTTCCTCGTCGTCTACGGGCTGCTCGCGGCGAAGCGCGCGTGGAAGCCGAGCGGCGAGGCGCTCGCGGTCGAGCAGGACGTCGACGAGGCATCCGTGCTCGCGAACACCGCACCCGCCGCCTCCGCCGCCATCCACGCCCGCGCCGAATCCGCGATTCAGGAAGAATCTCCGACACGCCGCGGGCCGGGGTCCGACACGCCGGAGCATCGAGGTGAGGTTCCTGAATCACGAACTGGCGCCGGCTCTGACACGGCCCGCCCGGCGGGCGTTGCAGGACGGACCTCGCTGCGGGCGGCGATCCTCACCTGCCTCGCCCTCACCTGGCTGAACCCGCACGTGTACCTCGACACCGTGTTCCTGCTGGGCTCGGTCGCGAACACCCACGGCGACGACCGCTGGGTCTTCGCCCTCGGCGCGAGCCTCGCGAGCATCATCTGGTTCTTCGGCCTCGCCTACGGCGCGCGCGGGCTCGGCCGCTGGCTCTCGGGGCCTCGCGCCTGGCGCATCCTCGATGCGATCATCGCCGTCGTGATGGTCGCGCTCGGCGTCTCCCTGGTGCTGCCGCACTGAGTCGGCGGCCCGCGGTGCGCGGTGCGCGTCGCGGCCGAATCTCGGAACGAATTCCGGCCGACCTGTCGATTCCCCCTCCCCTCGTTCGTCGCACCTGCGTAGCGTGACCGAGAGAGAGGAATCCACCATGCAGTACGCCTTGTTCTACGCCGAGGGAGTCGACGCCCTTCCCTATGTGCCCGCCGACGACAACGTCGGCGACTGGGTCGACGACATCGAGGCCCGCGGCATCTCCGAGTACGGAGAGCGCCTGCGCCCCGAGCAGGATGCCACCACCGTGCGCGTCCGCGGCGGCGAGGTGCTCGTGACCGACGGCCCGTTCACCGAGTCGAAGGAGTCGATCGGCGGGTTCGACATCATCGACGTGCGCGACCTCGACGAGGCGATCGAGGTCGCGTCGAAGCATCCGGTCGCCGCATTCGGGAGGGTCGAGGTCCGTCCGTTCATGCAGTGGCACGATGCCGAGCCCGGCGCCCGGATCGTCCCCGACGGCTTCGCCGAAGAGCCCGAGCCCGGCCGACGCCGCTACCTCATGCTCGTCGTCTCCGACCCGGCGGGCGAGCGCGATGAGTCGGGCGACGACGACCCCGAGGCGTGGGTCGCCGAGATGGACGCCCGTGGCGCACGCCTGTTCGGCGACGTGCTGCACCCGCCGGCCGACGCGACCATGGTGCGCCGACGCCGCGGCGAGGTGCTCGTCTCCGACGGGCCGTTCTCCGAGGCCAAGGAGTGGATCGCCGGCTTCGACCTGCTCGAGGTGCGCGACCTCGCCGAGGCGATCGAGGTCGCGGCGAAGCATCCGATGGCCCGCGGCGGCACGATCGAGCTGCGCCCGCTGTGGCCCTTCGACGAGCACGAGGACCACGTCGAGCGGGCCGAGCGCGAAGCGGCCGACCGCGACCGACGGCTGGAGCCGGCGGCTGCCGACGCGCTCGCGGGGGCGGCGCTCTGACCGACGACGAAGCGACGGGTGCGGGCGGCGTGCCGCTCGCACCCGAGGTCGCCGACGCGCTCCGCGACGCGTACCGCGCCGAGTGGGCGCGGGTCGTCGCGACCCTCATCCGCGTCACGGGCGACTGGGATGTCGCGGAGGAGGCCGCCGCGGGCGCCTTCGAGCGCGCCGCACTGACCTGGCCCCGCGACGGCATCCCGCGCAATGCGGGGGCCTGGCTGACCACCGCGGCCCGCAATCTCGCCCTCGACCGGCTGCGACGTCGAGGCGTCGAGGCCGAGAAGGTGAAGGAGTGGCTGATGGACGAGCGGTTGGAGGGACGAGCCGACGGACCGCCCGATCCGGCCGAGGTCGCCGCATCCGGCGGTCTCGCCGGGCCCGCCGGGGTTGCCGGGGCTGCCGGGTCGGCCGGCGGCGAGCCCGCCTGGGATGACCGGTTGCGCCTCGTGTTCACGTGCGCGCACCCCGCCCTGCCGATGGAGGCGCGGGTCGCGCTGACCCTGCGCACCGTCGGCGGCCTCGACACGGTGGAGATCGCACGCGCGTTCCACGTGCCCGCGGCGACGATGGCCCAGCGCATCGTGCGGGCCAAGCGCAAGATACGCAACGCGGGCATCCCCTACCGGGTGCCCGCGGCCGACCAACTGCCCGAACGCCTCGGCGGCGTGCTCGCCGTGCTCTACCTCGTGGCCAACGAGGGATACCTCGCGTCGCACGGCGACGACCTGCAGCGGCTCGACCTCGCCGCCGAGGCGATCCGGCTCACGCGGCTCCTCGTCGCGCTCGTCCCGGATGCCGCGGAGGCGCGAGCCCTGCTGGCCCTCCTGCTGCTGCAGCACGCGCGGTCGGCGGCGCGAGTCGACGCGGACGGCGACCTCGTGCCGCTCGGCGAGCAGGACCGCACGGCGTGGGATGCCGCCGAGATCCGCGAGGGGCTGGCGCTCGTCGACGGATTCCGCGGCGACCCGCCGGGCACGTACGGGCTGCAGGCCGAGATCCAGGCCGTGCACGCGCGCGCCGCGACCGAGGCCGACACGGACTGGCGGGCCATCGCCGACCGCTACACCCGGCTCGCGCAGTTCGCCGACTCGCCGTTCGTCGAGCTCAACCGGGCGATCGCCGACGGCATGGCGCACGGCCCGCGCCAGGGACTCGTCGAGTTGGCGGGGCTCGAGGCATCCGGCAGGCTCGCCGGATATCACCTGCTGCCGGCGGCGCAGGCGGAGTTCCTGCGCCGGGCCGGGCAGCCGGATGCCGCGGCCGAGCGGTATCGCGAGGCGCTCGCCCTGGCGCGCACGGCGCCCGAACGGCGCTTCCTCGAACGGCGGCTGGCCGAACTCGGGCGCTGACGCGGGCGCGAGGCATCCCCCCACCCCCGCTTCGCAATTCAGGTGCGGAGCCGTGTCGCGGGCAGGCCTGCCGCATGCAAGGGCCGACACGCCGCGCGCACACCTGAATCGCGAGCCGGGGCCGGGGCATCCCCCGGTCGGTGGATGCGCGAACCAACCGGTCGACGGCTGGCGGCGAACGCGCGAGCGCGGGAGGCTCGTCGCATGCACCAGACAGACTCCGAACCCGCCATCCGCATCCGCGGCCTCCGCAAGACCTACGGCTCGCAAGCCGCCGTCGACGGCGTCGACCTCGACATCGCCCGCGGCGAGACGTTCGCCCTGCTCGGCCCGAACGGCGCCGGCAAGTCGACCACCGTCGAGATCCTCGAGGGCTATCGGTCGCGCACCGGCGGCGAGGCATCCGTGCTCGGCGTCGACCCGGCCCACGGCGGCCTCGACTGGAAGTCGCGGCTCGGTATCGTGCTGCAGTCGACCGGTGAGTCCGGCGCGTTCACGGTGCGCGAGCAGCTGCGGCACTTCGCGGGCTTCTACCCGAACCCGCGCGACGTCGAGGAGGTGATCGCCGCCGTCGGACTCGAGGCGAAGGCGTCCACCCGCATCGCCAAGCTCTCGGGCGGGCAGCGGCGACGCGTCGACGTCGCCCTCGGCATCGTCGGGCGCCCGGAGCTCCTCTTCCTCGACGAGCCGACCACGGGCTTCGACCCTGAGGCTCGCCGCGACTTCTGGCAGCTCGTGCGCACCCTGAAGGCCGAGGGCACGACCATCCTGCTCACCACCCACTACCTCGACGAGGCCGCGCAGCTCGGTGACCGCGCCGGCGTGATCGTCGGCGGCCGGCTCGTCGACGTCGGCCGCGTGCACGAACTCGGCGGCGCCGCTGCGCGCGTGCCGATCGTCCGCTGGCGCGGAGCCGACGGTCTCGTGCACGAGCAGCGCACCGACGAACCCGCGCGGCTCGTCGCCTCCCTCGTCGCCGACCTCGGTGGCGAGCCCGCCGAGCTCGAGGTCATCCGGCCGAGCCTCGAGGACATCTACCTCGACCTCGTGCGCTCGCACGCCGGCACGGAGCACGCCGGCACGGAGCACGCCGGCACGGAGCACGCCGGCACGCACTCGGTCGGCGCGACCGGCCCCACCATCGACCCCACCACCGACGCCCAGGAGGCCCTCGCATGAGCACATCCGTCATCGCCCTCGGAACCTCGCGCGTCGGCTACGAGACCAAGGGCTACTTCCGCTCACTCGACGCGGTGTTCTTCACGTTCCTCTTCCCGGTGATCATGCTGGCCATCTTCACCGCGGCCTTCAGCGGGACGGGCGACATCGTTCCCGCGCCGGGCGCCGAAGGCGTGAGCTTCGGCCGGTACTTCCTGCCCGGCATGCTCGCGGCCGGCCTCCTGCTGTCCGGCGTGCAGAACCTCGCGGTCGACATCGCCACCGAGAAGGGCGACGGCACGCTCAAGCGCCTGGGCGGCACGCCACTGTCGCCGGTCTCGTACTTCCTCGGGAAGATGGGGCAGGTCTTCGTGACCGGCACGCTGCAGGCCGCACTGCTGCTCGTCGTCGCGTCGGTCGCGTTCGGCATCGAGTTGCCCACCGACCCCGGATCCTGGCTCACGTTCGCGTGGGTGTTCGTGCTCGGCATCACGACCTCGGCCCTGCTCGGCATCGCGCTCTCGGCGCTGCCGCGCAGCGGCAAGTCGGCGACGGCCGTCGTGATCCCGATCGTGCTCGTGCTGCAGTTCATCTCGGGCGTCTACCTGCAGTTCAGCCAACTGCCCGAGTGGATGCAGAACGTCGCGAGCCTGTTCCCGCTCAAGTGGATGGCGCAGGGCATGCGCGCGGCGCTGCTGCCCGAGGACTTCGCGGCGCTCGAGCAGAACGGCACGTGGGATCTCGGCTGGGTCGCGATCTGGCTGGTCGTGTGGCTCGTCGTCGGCCTCGTGATCAGCCGGCTCACGTTCCGCTGGATCCGGCGCGACGCGTGACGGATGCCTCGCGCCGCTCCGGCTGCTCGCGACGCGCGGGCGGCCGGACGGCCGCACCGTCGCGTGAGAGCATGACGACATGGTGAACCGTCGCTGGTGGGACGTGGTCGCCCTGGCGGTCGTCGCCGTGACGGTGCTGTTCAGCGTGCTGCAGCCGCCGTACGCCGCCGCGGAGACCGGGTCCTGGGCGATGGCCGGCGTCTTCCTGATCGTCTACGTCGCGTACCTGCGTGGTCGCCTCGGCCTCGAGGACCCGCGTCACCATGTGGCGATCACGGCCGTGCTGGCCGTCATCATCGCTGTGGGGATCGGGTTCGATGCGCAGTTCGCGAACATGCTGGCGTTCGCCTACCCCTACGTGTGGATCACGGCAGCGAGCACACGGCAGGCGATCTGGGGGAACATCGCGATCGCGGGAGCCGTCCTCGTCGGCACGATCGTGTTCTTCGGCTGGAGCGATCTCGGCGCCGCCCTCGGCATCTCCGCCATCTCGCTCGGGTTCAGCCTCGCCCTGGGCCTCTGGATCAGCCACATCGCCGGCATCGGCGAGGAGAACGCCCGTCTCCTCGCCGAATTGCGGGCCACGCAGGGCGAACTCGCCGCGATGCACCGCGACGCCGGCGCCCTCCAGGAGCGGGGCCGCTTGGCCCGCGAGATCCACGACACCATCGCGCAGAGCCTCACCGGGCTCGTGATGGTCGCCCAGCGCGCAGGCAACCGGCTCGCGCCGGCCGTAGGAGAACCGGATGCCGCCGACCTCGTGGCCGCGCGTGTCGACGTGGAGCTCATCGAGGAGATGGCGCGTGACGCGTTGACCGAGGCACGCGGACTCGTCGCGGCGTTCACGCCGGTCGCGATGGAGACGAACCTGGCCGACGCGCTCGGTCGGTTGGCCGCGACGTTCGAGCGCGAGACCGGCGTGCAGGTCGACGTGCGGGCGGATGCCTCGGGCCTCGGTCGTGAACTCGAGGTCGTGCTCCTGCGCAGCGCGCAGGAGGGGCTCGCGAACGTGCGCAAGCACGCAGGCGCTGCGCACGCCTGGATCCGGGTCGAGGCCGACGCCGCCGGCAGGAACGGCGCGAGCGGCGCGAGCCGCGACCTGGTGCGCCTCGTCGTGCGCGACGACGGTACGGGGCCGCGCGAGGCCGCCGGCGCTCGGGGCGGGTTCGGGCTCGCGGGCATCCGCGATCGGGTCGCGCTGGTGGGCGGGCGCGTCGCCTTCGGTGCAGCCCCGGGCGGCGGCGCCGTGCTCGAGGTCGAGGTGCCGGTCGAACCACACGCGGAAGGAGCTACAGAATGACCCAGCCGAACCCGATCCGCATCGTGGTCGCCGACGACCATCCCATCGTGCGCGCCGGCATCGTCGGCCTCCTCGAGACGGCCGGCGACATCGAGGTCGTCGGCGAGGCCGCCGACGGCGAGCAGGCGGTGGCGCTGGCGGCATCCGCTCGCCCGGACCTCGTGCTCATGGATCTGCGGATGCCGGTGCTGGGCGGCGCCGCGGCGACCGAGCGCATCGTCGCCGCGGGCGGCACGCGCGTGCTCGTGCTGACGACCTACGACACCGATGACGACCTGCTGCCGGCGATCGAGGCCGGAGCGAGCGGATACCTGCTGAAGGCGGCGCCGCAGGACGAGATCCTCGCGGGCGTACGGGCGGTCGCCGCGGGCGAGACCGTGCTCGCGCCGTCGATCGCGGCGAAGCTGGTGCGCCGGGTGCGGAACGAGGCATCCGCCCCGCCCTCGCTGTCGCCGCGTGAACTCGAGGTGCTGCGCCACGTCGCCGACGGGCGTTCGAACCCCGAGATCGCCCGCGCGCTGCACCTCGGCGAGGCGACGGTGAAGACGCACCTCGGCCACGTGTTCGAGAAGCTCGGCGTGAACGATCGCACCCGCGCGGTGACCCGGGCGATGGAGCTGCGGCTGCTCTGATCCACGCCACGGTCGTACGCTGGGCGCGTGGGGTCCGGAATCCGCACGGCGATCCAGCGCACCCGGCTGCTGCCCGGCTGGGTGCGGCGGGCCGACGCCCGTGCGGCGAGCGCGGTGAACCGGCGCAGGACGCATCCGGTCGCCGACCGGTTCTGGTCGACCGTGACCGGCTTCGCCGACCGGGGCATCCTGTGGTGGACGCTGGCGGGCGTGCTCGCGGTCACCGGCCGCCGCCGCGCCGCCGCCCGCGGGCTCGCGTCGCTCCTCGCGGCGAGCGCGATCGCGAACCTCATCGCCAAGCGCCTGTTCGGCGGCGACCGGCCGATCCTCGAGGAGGTCCCGATCCGCCGCCGACTGCCGAAGCGCCCCACGACACCGGCGTTCCCCTCGGGCCACTCTGCGAGCGCGGGGGCGTTCGCGGTCGGCGTCGCCATCGAGGACCCGCGGCTCGGCGCGGCGATCGCGCCGCTCTCGCTCGGCGTCGGGTACTCGAGGCTGCACGTCGGCGCGCACTGGCTCTCGGATGTCGCGGGCGGACTCGCCCTCGGTGCGGCGGTCGCCGGGCTCGGGGCCTTCGTGGGCCGACGCGGGCGGAGCGGGCGGCACGGCGCGGACCGCGACGCGCGCGCCGGCGCACCCGCGCCGAGCGGTGAGGACCGTCCGCTGCCGGCTTCGGCCGATGGCGCCGGCGTCTTCGTGATCGCGAACCCCACGTCGGGCACCGCGGTCGTGCGGGCCGACCCGCTGAGGTCCGTCCGCCGCCGCCTGCCTCTGGCCGAGGTGCACGTGCTCGGCGATGACGAGGAGCCGTCGCGGGTCGCGCGCCGCGTGCTCGAGCGGCCCGAACCGCCGCGCATCCTCGGCGTCTGCGGCGGCGACGGCACCGTGGCCGCCGTCGCACACGTCGCCCGCGAGGCCGGCGTGCCCCTGCTCGTCGTGCCGGGCGGCACGTTCAACCACTTCGCCCGCACGGCGGGCGCGGCATCCGCCGACCTCGCCGTCGACGCCCTGCAGCGCGGTGAGGGCGTGCGCGTCGACGTCGGCGAGCTGCGCTTCGGCGACCAGCCGGCGATCACCGTGCTGAACACCGCGTCGGTCGGGGTCTACCCCGACTTCGTCACCGTGCGCGAGCAGCTGGAGCCGCGTCTCGGCAAGTGGCCGGCCGCGATCGTCGCCGCCGCGCGGGTGCTGCGCCGCTCCGACCCGGTGCGCGTCGAGATCGACGGGCGGCCCGTCGCGGTCTGGACGCTCTTCGTCGGCATCGGGCCGAACGATCCGGGCACGGCCGCTCCCCTGCAGCGCCGCCGACTCGACGTCGGCGTGCTCGACGTGCGCGTGCTGCGCGCCGGGTCGCGCACCCGCGCGGTCGGCTCGCTCGCCTTCGGCCGCCGCACGAGTGCGGTGCTGCGGCGGCTGCGCGTGCTGCCCGACCGCCTCGAGTCGATGCAGGCCCGGGAGCTCGAGGTCGTCGTGCACCCGCGGCACGGACAACCGCCGGGCTTCGCGCACGACGGAGAGGTCGCCGTCGAGGCGCCCGCCGTCGCCGATGCCCGGTCACCGGAGCCGGGGTATCGCACGCGCATCCGGATCGTGCCCGCCGCGCTGGACGTCTACCGCCCGGCGTCGCCGTCGGTCGAATAGCGACCCACCCCGCCGGGGTGGCGCCGACGCTACAGCTCGACGCCGACGAACACCGGTTCGGGGTGCAGCACGATGCCGAACTCGGCCTGCACGCGCCCCTGCACGAACCGCGCGAGCTGCGCGATCTCCTCGGCACTCGCGCCGCCGCGGTTCGTCAGGGCGAGCGTGTGCTTCGACGAGATCGCGGCGCGCGACCCGGGCAGCGCGAACCCGCGCCGCACGCCCGCGTGCTCGATGAGCCACGCGGCCGAGAGCTTCACGAGCGGCTCGGCGGGCGGGGCATCCGTCATCTGGTGAGCGGATGCCTCGACCGACGCCTGGTGGGCGAGGAACGCATCGAGCGGGCTCTGGCTCGTGAGGTCGCTGAGCGGCACCACCTCGTCGGGCGCGTCGGGCTCGACGTACCAGCGCGGGGCGTCGGCGGGCAGCGTGCGCGCGATGCGCTCGGTGACGATCGGGTTGGTGAAGAACGAGCCCGCGCTGACCGAGTCGGCGTCGGCGGGGTCGAGCACCATGCCCTTCGAGCGTCGCAGCGCCAGCACGGCCTCGCGGACGCTCGCGATCGAGACCCGGTCGCCGAGCTGCACGCCGAGCGCGTCGGCGAGCTGCCGATAGGCGATCGGCTGGCCGAGCGCCTCGCCGAGGACGGCGCGTTCGCTCGCGGTGTCGTGCAGTTCGAGCTCCACGGAGACGACGATGCCGGGCAGTCCGCGCTTGAGCACCGACGTGCGGTAGCCGAGTTCGAGCTCTTCCGCCGCCATGCGCCGCGGTTCGTCGGCGAACTCGTCGAGGAACTCGACGGCGACGAGGGTCGCCTCGAGCTCCTGGCCGTAGGCGCCGATGTTCTGCACGGGCGCCGCGCCGACCGAGCCCGGGATGCCCGACAGCGCCTCGATCCCCGAGTAGCCGTGCTCGACGGTCCAGGCGACGAGGTCGTCCCAGTTCTCGCCGGCCTGCACGCGCAGGCGCACGGTGCCCTCGGCACCGCCGCCGCTCGGCAGCACCTCGATGCCGCGCGTCGCGATGCGGACCACGGTGCCCTCGAAGCCCTCGTCGCCGACGAGCAGGTTGGAGCCGCCGCCGAGCGCCAGCCACGATTCGCCGTCGCGCCAGGCCGCGGTCGCGAGGTCGACGAGGTCGCGCTGCGTGGTCGCGGTCGCGAGGCGGCCGATCGGCCCGCCCACGCGCAGCGTCGTGAGGTCGGAGAAGCGCAGGTCGCCCATCAGAGCTGCACGCGCACCTGGGCCTTGCCGAGCACGGTCTCTTCACCGACCTTGACGGTGAGATCGACCCGCGCGATGCGCGCCTCGGCGTCGAGCTGGCCGATCTTCGCGATGACGGTGACGACCGCGCCGAGCTCGGGGTCGACGAGCACGGGGCGGGTGAACCGGGTCTGGTAGTCGACGACGCGCCCCGGATCGACCGCCCAGTCGACGACCGGCTGCACCGCGAAGCCCATGGTGAGCATGCCGTGCGCGAGCACGCCGGGAAGGCCGACGGCCTTCGCGACGTCGTCGCGGTAGTGGATGGGGTTGAAGTCGCCGGATGCCCCCGCATAGCGCACGAGGGAGTCACGGCTGACCGCGAAGACGCGCTCGTCGACGAGGTCGCCGACCGTGAGTGCGTCGAAGTCGGGTGCGGATGCCGCGGGCCGGGCGGTCTCGGTCGTCATCAGTCTTCTCCTCGCACGACGAGGGCGGAGGTGGCCGTCACGACGTGCTCGCCCGAGGCATCCGTGATCGCGGTCTCGGCGGTGACGATCGAGTGGCCGCCGAGCGTCTTGACGCTCGCGACCGTCAGCTGCGCGGTGAGCACGTCGCCCGCGACGATGGGGCGGGTCGCCGTGAACCTCTGGTCGCCGTGCACGACGCGCGCGAAGTCGATGCCCGAGCCGGGTTCGGCGAGCAGCTGCGCCAGAGTCTGCTCCTGGATGACGACGGCGAAGGTCGGCGGGGCGACCACGTCGGCGTATCCGGCGGCCTGTGCCGCAACCGGGTCGAGGTTCACGGGGTTCGTCGCGAAGACGGCGCGGGCGAACTCGCGCACCTTCTCGCGACCGACGACGTAGGGCTCGGTCGGCGGGAACGTCCGCCCTTGGAGTTCGGGGTTCACTGGCACCCCGACAGACTACCCAACGGCATCCGGGCCGCCCCTTGCGGAATCCGGCTAATGGTATTAGCTTCATGGACATGAACACGAGCGAAGCCACCGCGATCCGGTTCCTCGAGCGCCCCGAAGGCCGCATCTCGTACGAGGTGCACGGCTCCGGGCCGCTGGTCGTCGCCGTGCCCGGCATGGGCGATCTGCGGGCGAGCTACCGCGAAGTCGTCGAGCCGCTCGTCGAAGCCGGCCACCGCGTGGTCGTGACCGACCTCCGCAGCCACGGCGACGGCGACACGGGGTTCACGGCGTTCGGCGACGAGGCGACGGCCGACGACCTGATCGCGCTCATCCGCGAACTCGGCGACGCACCGGCCGTGCTCGTCGGCAACTCGATGGGCGCTGCCGCCGCCGTGATCGTCGCGGCCCGCGAGCCCGGGCTCGTCGCGGGCATCGTCGGCCTCGGCCCGCTGCTTCGCAATCCACCGACCTCGGCGGTCATGCGCGCGCTGATGCCCCTGCTCTACCGCGGCGCCCTCGCCCGGCCGTGGGGAGCCAGGTTCTGGGGCGGCTTCTACCGATCGCTCAATGCCGGCCGCCGCGCGCCCTGGCTCGACGAGCACGTCGAGGCGATCACGGCGATGCTGCGCGAACCGGGCCGGCTGCGCGACTTCCGCCGGCTCGCGGTCGCGCTCGACCACGACCCGGCCGAGCGCGCGGTCGCCGAGGTGCGGGCGCCGATGCTGCACATCGTCGGGTCGCTCGACCCCGACTACCGCGACCCGGCCGCCGAGGCCGAGTGGCTGCGCTCGCACGGCGCCGAGGTGCACGAGATCGACGAGGCCGGCCACTACCCGCACGCGCAACGCCCCGACCGCGTCGTGCCGATCATCACGCGATTCCTCGTACGCCTGCGTTCGGGTTCCGAGTGGCGGATGCCCCGTGCCTAGGGCCGGCCTCTCCCCCGAGGCAGTCGTCGCGATCGGCCTCGACGTGGTCGACGCAGGCGGCCCGGGCGGCTTCGAACGGCTGACCCTCGCCGCGGTCGCCGAGCGCGCGGGCGTCGCGGTGCCGAGCCTGTACAAGCACGTCGGCGGGCTCGACGACCTGCGCCGCCGCATCGCGACGGAATCGGTGCGCGCTCTCGATGAGGTCGTCGCGGAGGCAAACTCCGGCCTGGCGGCCACCAGCCGGTCGGGCACGGGCTCCGCGGACACCGACGACGGATCGGGCGCCGCTGCGCTGCGAGCGCTGGCGCGGGGCATCCGCTCGTTCGCGCTCGCGCACCCCGGCCGCTACGCCGCCGTGCAGTTCGCGCCGACGCAACTCCGCGACGGCGCCGCCGGCGACGGCAGTGCCGCCGGCGACGCGCTCGCCGCGGCCGCGGCGGCGCTGCTCGGTCGCCTCGACGACGCGCTGCGCGCGCAGGGCCTGCCCGAGGCGTGCCTGGTCGACGGCGTGCGCCTGCTGCGCTCGTCCGTGCACGGCTTCGTCGCCCTCGAGCAGGGCGGTGGCTTCGGCCTGCCCGACGACCTCGACCGCAGCTTCGACGTCGTCGTCGAGGCGATGGTCGCGGGCGTCGAGCGACTGCGCGGCGCATCGGCGATCAGTCGCTGATCTCGATCGCGACACCGCGCCGGACGTTCCCTCCGCCGAAGTCGGTTCCGAAGTCCCGAAGCTCCGAAGTACCGAAGTACCGACGCACCGGCGGACCGCGGTAGTGAAGTGCCGGTGGCCAGCGCACACCTGTACCGACCGCGAGGGCCTGCGGGCGATGGGCATCCTCCGCCGCATCACCCCCGTGCGAGCAGCGCCGCCTGCAGGTCGCGGATGACCGTACCGAGCACGCCGGAAGCGAGCAGGCCGCGCCCGAGCGGACCCGAGGCGTCTGCCCCGAGGAGCGGTAGTCGCCGCAGGGCCGCGGCGGCCTCCGGCGACAGGTGATCGAGTTGCCAGCCGACCTCGTCGGCGACGGCGTCCGGCCGACCGGGCGCCGCCGAGCCGGCGGCCTTCGCCGCATAGGCTGCCGCGCCGAGCGCGTGCGCGCCCATATGCGCGACGGCGGCCGCCTGCGCGGCGGCACGGGCGGCCGCGACCGCCGCGGGGCCCGTCACCGCGTGCGCCGCACGCCCGGCGACGAAGCGGCGGCGGATCTCCTCTGCCGCGCCCAGCTCGCCGCGGGCGAACGCGCGGGTGCGGGCGATGGCGTCGCGCGCACGCGCATCGTTCGGAGCCTCGGCCTCGAACAGCGGAAGCACGCGTTCGGCGCAGTCCGCCGCCCAGCCGGCCACCAGGCGACGATCGGCCACCGTCAACGCCTGCGGGGAAGCCGCGGACCTCATGCCGGGCGCCCCGGCCGATCAGCACTCGACGCACGTCGAGTCGCACGGGCCCGCGCCGCCTCGTGCGCCTCGCGCAGCAGCGCGAGCACGAGGTCGCCCGTCCGCTCCCCCGGGCCGACCACCGACACCCATCCCTGCGCCCCGTACACGGGGTGCAGGACGACGACGTCGGGCTCAGCCGGATCCGCGCCGGAAGCGGCCAGTCGCCGCGCCGCGTCGCGGCCGACGTGGATGTTCACGCGGAACCGGTCGGGCGCATCGAGCCGCGAGGCCTCGTCGCCGGGATAGTCCTTCGTGATGATCGTGCCGTACGGCTGCGTGCGCTCGGGCATCACGCCGTCGGGCGCGAAGAAGAAGAAGGCATCGCCCCACGCCAGCTCCGGGAACGGACCGCCCTCCTCGGGGACGACGACCAGCGCACCGTCGAACCCCTGAACCGCATCGATGATCTGCTGCATCTCCATGGTTCCATCGTGACCTTCATGTGCTTATGTGGAGTTCGACCCGCGATTCCGGGGAGAAACCGTGTCCAATCCTCCATTCAGCACCGCCGACCTCGGCCGGCTCGTGGGCTATTCGACGCAGCAGGTCCGCGACCTGGAACGCCTCGGCGTCCTCCCCGCCGCCGAACGTGCGGCGAACGGCTACCGACGGTTCGGCGAGCCGCACCTCGTGGCGATCCAGGCGTACCGTGCGCTCGCGGCGGCAGTCGGCCCGGTCGAGGCGAGGCGGCTCATGCCCGCCCTGCTCCCGGCGCCGGTCGATGAGGCCGCCGAACTCGTCGACGACCTGCACGCCTCGATCGCCCGAGAGCGTGCGAACGTCCGTGCGGCGCGCAGCGGGCTCGACGTCGTCCTCGCGGAGACCGAGGCGCCCTTCGACGACCGCGACGCCATGACCGTCGGCGAGCTCGCCCAGGCCCTCGGTGTGCGCGCGTCGGCGCTGCGGCATTGGGAGCAGGAGGGACTCGTCCACCCGGATCGCACGCGTCCGTCGCGAGCCCGGCGCTACGACGCGCGCGCGATCGCCGAGGCGAGGATCGTGGCCGCACTCAGGGCCGGCGGCTACGGCATCCCGGCGATCGCTCGCGTGCTCGGCGACCTCCACGTCGGCGGGCTGACCGCGCCGGCGCGCGACCTGCTCGACGAGCGACTCGACGGCCTCACGCGGCGAAGCATCCGCCTGCTCGAGGCATCCGCGCAGCTGCACCGGCTGCTCGAGGACCGCCGCGACCACCGCGCGAACGACCCGGCCGACGAGCGCGCCCACGCCGCCGCTACAGCAGCCGCCGCGCCGTCGCCCACGCCGTGAGCTCGTGCCGCGACGAGAGCTGGAGCTTGCGCAGCACGCTCGACACGTGCGTCTCGACCGTCTTCGTCGAGATGAACAGGGTCGCGGCGACCTCTTTATAGGCGTAGCCGCGCGCGATGAGGCGCATGACCTCCTGCTCGCGCCCCGAGAGCCGGTCGAGCTCGTCGTCGGCCGCGGCGACCTCGCCGCCGGCGGCGCCGAAGGCGTCGAGCACGAAGCCCGCGAGCCGCGGCGAGAACACCGCGTCGCCGGACGCGACGGCGTGCACCGCGCGGCTCACCTCGTCGCCCGATGCGCCCTTCGTGATGTAGCCGCGGGCGCCGGCACGGATGACGCCGACGACGTCCTCGGCCTTGTCGGAGACGCTGAGCGCCAGGAACCGGGTCGACGGCACCTCGGACGCCGCCCGCCGGAGCACTTCGGCACCGCCCGCGAGCGAGGCATCCGCACCCCCGGGCAGGTGGACGTCGAGCAGCACCACGTCGGGTCGTTCGCGCAGGACGACCTCGATCGCCGACCCGACATCGGATGCCTCGCCCACGACGTCGATCGAGGCGTCGAGGTCGGCGCGCAGGCCCGACCGGAAGATCGAGTGGTCGTCGACGACCACGACTCGCAGGCGCGCTCGCTCATCAGCCACGTGGGGCCTCCGTCTCGTATCGCAGGTGCACCTCGGTACCCTCGCCGCCGGCACCGCGAGCGACCGTCGCGCTGCCGCCCGCGCGCCGCATGCGGCCGATGATCGACTCGCGCACGCCGAGCCGGTCCTGCGGCACCTCGGCCGGATCGAAGCCGGCTCCGCGGTCGCGGACGTACACGTCGACGGCGCGAGGCGATCCCTCGAGGTAGACCGTGACGTCACCGCCCGCGTGGCGCGCGGCGTTCAGCATGGCCTCGCGCGCCGCGGCCGCGAGTTCGCCGCTGGCGCGCTCCTCCGACATGCCGACCGCGACGACCTCGATGCGAACCGCATAGTCGAGTTCGAGGGCAGCGGCGAAGTCGCGCAGGTCGGTCGCGAGATCGCTGTCGGCCGAGGCATCCCCGTCGTGCAGCCAGCTGCGCAGCTCGCGCTCCTGGGCCCGCGCGAGGCGCCCGGCGTCGCTCGACGCACCCGCCCGGTTCTGGATGAGCGCGAGCGTCTGCAGCACCGAGTCGTGCAGGTGCGCGGCCATCTCGCTGCGCTGCTCATCGCGGATGCGGCGCACCCGTTCGTCGGTGAGGTCGCGCCAGAGTCGCACGAAGGCGGGCGCGTACACGAGGGCGATGCCGATGAGCACGACGAGTGCGGCGACGAGCGCCGTGACCGGCTGCACCCGCGCGGCACCGAGCATGAGGGCGCCCGCGAGCACGAGGAGCACGACGGTCAGCACGATCCGCACGGGGAGCTCGACCCGCGGCCCGCGTTCGGGGTCGGTGCGGTCGATGAAGCCGACCCAGGCTCCTGCACCGACGGCGGCGAGCACGGCGAGGGCCGTCGCCGGGATCCACTCCGTGGCGTCGGCGGACGGGCGCGTCGTCGCGAGCACGATCGCCACGAGCGCCGCGACGACCGAGAGGGACGTCAGCACGATCGCGACGGGCGCGCGCCGCACGACCCGACCGCTGCCGGACGCGCCGGCGTCGCTCGCGCCCGCCATGCGCGAGGCGCCCGGCTCCCCCGGCTCCGCCCACGGCGTCAGCGCCCAGAGCCACGCGTACAGCAGCACGCCCGCGCCGCCGAGCAGCGCGGTCGCCGCGAACGCGAGGCGCACCACGAGCACGGGCCAGCCGAGGTGGTCGGCCAACCCGCCTGCGACCCCCGCGACGAGGCAGTCGCGCCGGCGCACGAGCCGGCGCACGGGCAGGGCGGTGGACATGTCGACCAGTCAACCAGCACCCGGAGGCGCCGACCCGGGGAATCAGGGTCGAATCAGGGAACCACCCCATAGCACGTGCCGGCGCGCTCCGCGAGCATCGAAGCATGGCACCCACCCCGACGACACCGCCGCCCTCCCCCGAGGCCGGCGAGCAGCATCCGCCCGCAGCCCCGCCCTCGCCGCCCGGCGGAACCGGATTCTTCGACTGGGTGCGCACCCTCGACGTCCCGCGCCGACCCGGCTGGATCGGCGGCGTCGCGGCCGGCGTCGCGGCGAAGCTGAACATCGACCCCGTGATCGTACGCGGCGTCCTCGTCGTGTTCGCCCTGTTCGGCGCGCCCGCGTTCGTCGCCTACGGCGTCGCCTGGCTGCTGCTGCCCGACGAGCGCGGACGCATCCACCTCGAGCAGGTCATCCACGGCGTGTGGGACCGCGCGCTCGTCGGCATCGGGCTGTTCCTGCTCGTCGGCGTGCTGCCGTGGGGCGGATGGTGGGCGACGTGGAATCCCTTCTGGGACGGCCCCGGCTTCAACCCGCTGAACCCGCTCGGACTGAACCTCGCACCGATCGCCTGGACCATCTTCGGGCTCGCCGCGATCGCCGCCTTCGTGGTCTGGGTCGTGCGCCGCGTGAAGGCGGATGTCGCGTACCAGGGCCCCGCGGCACCGGCGACGCCGGGTGCCGCTTCCGCGCCGGCCTCCGAGTCCGCCTCCGCTTCCGATTCCGATTCGATGACGGATGCCTCGCGGCCCGCGTCGTCCGCCGCGTTCGTCACGTCGACGGATGCCCCGGTCGCCGACCCGCTGCCGCCGACGGCCCCCGCCCCTCCCACGCGACCCGTGGGCCAGGCCGGCCAGGCCGGGACCGCGGAGTACGACGCGTGGCGCACCCAGTACGACGCGTGGCGCCTCGAGCACGACGCATGGAAGCGCTCGCAGGCCGAGGCCAACCGGGCCGCACGCGCCCGCGTCTCGGCCGAGAACCGGGCGCAGGCCGTCGCCTTCCAGGCGCAGGCCGAGGAGGCCCGGCGCATCCGCCGGCTCACCCGCCCGCGCACGAGCTTCCCCTACGTCGTGGCGACCCTCGGAGCGGGCCTCCTGGCCGGGGCCGCGGCATCCATCGCGGCGCTCGCGTCGCCCGAGCAGGCGCCGTGGGCCGTGCCGATCGGACTCGCCGCGACGACGCTCGTCGTCGCCCTGTCGATGGTGCTCGCCGGCATCCTGCGCCGGCGCAGCGGCTTCCTCGCCTTCGCGACCGTGGTGCTGCTGGTCGCGACGCTCGGAGCCGCGGCCGTGCCCCGGCCGGGCGATCTCGTGATCGGTGGCGTCTCCGGGCCGATCCGCGACACCACGCTGATCCAGCCGGTCGGCAGCGTGCGCCTCGCACTCGACGCCGAGTCCGCCGCGGCCGAACCGAGCATGGAGGTGGTGCAGGGCGCCGGCACCATCAACGTCGAGGTGCGCGACGGCGTGCGGCTCGAGCTCGACATCCAGTGCGGGTCGTGCTCGGTGTCGCTGCTCCGCGGAACCTCCGAAGGCTGGGAGTCGTTCGACGGGACGCAACTCACGGCGGGCGTGGGAAGCGCCTCCAGCTGGCATCGCGTGATCGGGCGGGGCCTGCAGTTCGGCGACGTCGACGCGACGCTGACCATCCGTGCCGGCGCGAGCCGCATCGAGCTCATCGAGTTCGTCGACGACGCCGCAGACCACCGACAGGAGCCGTGACATGACCGACGACACGACGAAGCCGCTCGGCGACGACCCGACGAAGCCCCTCGACGCCCCGACCTGGACCTTCGAGCGCGAGCCCGAGGCATCCGTCGCCGGCGCGCCCGTGCCGCCGCCCGCTCCCGAGCCCGAGGCATCCGTGGCGCCGCCGTTGCGGCCGCGCGTCCGCTGGGCCGGCATCATCTGGGGGCTCGTGTTCGCCGCGATCGCGGCCACCCTGCTCGCCGTTCTGACCGACCCCGCCCGCCGGGATGCGGCGACCGACTGGTGGACCGGCCTCTCCCCCGCCGGGTTCGCGCTCACGGCCGTCATCGTGGTCGGCGCCCTGCTGCTCGTCGCCGGCGTCGCGGGCCTCGCCCGCCGGGCCTCGCGCAGCGCCTCCGAGCGGTAGGCGCGGACTTGGTGAAGCGGGATCAACCCATGACGCTCCAGGCGCTGAAGCTGCTACCGGGTGCTGCCTGTCCCGCACCGGAAACAGCATTCCCTGCGGTGGCCGCATACACGCCGAGAAGCCCCAGGGGGGTCATGACTGCGGCGGGATCCGACAACGCTCCGCCCCCGCGGCGCCCGATCTCCTGCCACGGTGCGAAGCTCCCAGCCGGGACGGCCTGATTCGTGCCGACGATGATCGATCCCAGCGTGCGGCTGTAGACCACCACAAGACCGCTCGGCGTCATCAGAACAGCTGGCGACCCGATGAGGTCGCCACGCAATTCGGCGACCGGTGCCCATCCGCCGAATGCCGCTCCAGCCCTCGCCTGCGTGGTGTACACGATGGTGCCGTCAGCAGTCGCAGACACGACCGTTGCGACCCCTGCCGGCGAGAGCACGACGGCCGGATCTCCGCTGAGGCCCGCGCCTCCCACCCCGACGGTGGACCAGGCCCCGAACGGCCCATCGACAGTGGTCTGCTTTGTCGTCATCACTACGCTGTCGACGGTTCGTGTGAAGACCTGCTGGAGGCCATTCGGGTACGTGATTACGGCCGGCTTTCCGCTGGCCCGAGGTGCACCGACCCCGACTGCTGCCCACGGGCCGAATGCGGAGAGCGGCGCGACCTGACGGGTGATGCCGACATTTCCATTGTCCACCGCGGCGAGGAGGGACATCCGACCGCTGGCTGAGACCACGACCGACGGCCGGCCGACGATTCCGGCCCCTCCCACCCCCATCGGCTCCCAGGCGCTGAACGCGCCACCGGGCACCGACTGGCCGGCGCCGACCACGGTGCCACCCTGCAACGCGTAGCCACCGAGCTGTCCACTTGGAATCTGGATCATCGCAGGCGGCTCCGCGATCGCGCCAGCGCCGTACCCGATCGGCACCCATGGGTGGAATGACCCGCCCGGCGCCGGCTGATTGGTTCCGTAGAGTACCCCCTGTCGAACCTGGTACAGCGCGATGATGCCGCTCGCGAGCACCATCGCGACCGGTGCAATGGGTTCCCCGGTGATGAACTTTGTGAAGTCGACTCGACTGCCGCCCGCTGTGAGGCCGTGAATGTGAAGATGGATGCTTCCGCCATAGTCGGCCTGATTCGCCGACGCTCCCGACCTGCCGACGATCTGCCGCGTGTAGTAGTGCCCTTCGCTCGAGAACGCCGACAGATGCTGGAAGACGACGGCGACCAGATCACCGGCCCCCTCTCCCGTCTGGCGGGGAATCTGTCGCGGGACCGGAGTATCGAGAGTCAGGATCGCACGACGTCCAGCGCTTCCGACCCATCCCGCGGCCCACTCGCCGGTGCCGCCTTGTGTGCGTAATGTTCCTGATGCGGGCGCGGGCAACCCTGTGGCATAGGCGAGCGGGTAGTCGGTACCTCCGAGCGAATAGCTGAGGTGGTCGAGCCAGGTGCCCGTGACCTGCCATGCGGAGAATGGGTTGTAGAGTGTGCCACCATTCGCGTGCGCGGGCGCAGCTCCGAACAGGTTCCCTCCTACCGTGCCGAGCCCCGCAAGACCCGCGAATCCCGCGAGCATCGCCCGCCGGCTGATCGTCCTCCCGTCGGCTGGGTTCGTGTCGAAACTCCGCATCCCGCACCTCTCCCGTGATCGGCCCTCGATTCAGCCATCCGAACCGGGGTGCTGCGGCTCCGATCGCGCCGCAGGCCAGCGCGAGCGCACCCGCTGAGCGTGACGGTGAACCGGACGAGCATCTCCAGCCTCGCCCAGAGTCCGCTTTCTCAGAGGAGGGGACATGGCGAGCCGTGATCATGAAAGCCATCGCCGCACATCCGGCGGCGGGCGAGGCATCGCCCGCGCGGGCAGCTTCGCCGCCTTCACGTTGGAGCCGATCGGTAGCACCGGAACCGGTCATGACCCGGTTCCAAGGCCGGAGCGTGCCTCGGATGCGAGGGACCCCCGCACGGGCACGGCCCCCGCATGACGAACCGCCCGCCGAGTGTCGTCGGCGGGCGGTTCCGCGTGGCGGGGTGGCCTGGGAGCTACGCCTGCGCCACGTCCTTCGACAGCCGTTCGCCGCGGAAGAACTCCGGGCGCTTGAACCGCTGCCAGATCATGATGACGACGCCGGTCGCGAGGATCACGATGCCGAGGATGAACACGAGGCCGACGCCCGCGATGTTCGAGCCGCTGCCGTACGAGGGGTCCATGCTGTCGATCAGGGTCGTGAAGAACAGGACCGTCAGGATGAGCCCGCCGACCAGCGGCGCGAACAGCCGGAAGAACGCGTTGCGGAAGCTCGCGAACCACGTCTTGCGGAAGTACCAGACCGCCGCGAACGCCGTGAGGCCGTAGTAGAAGCAGATCATCATGCCGAGGGTCGTGATGGTGTCCCAGAGCACGTCCTCGCTGACGAAGCGCATGACCGTGTAGAAGCCGGCGGCCACGATCGCCGAGACCACCGTCGCGTAGCCGGGCGTGAAGAACCGCGGGCTGACGCTCGCGAACTTCGACGGCAGCGCGCCGTAGTGGCCCATCGCCAGGAGCGTGCGCGCGGGCGACACGAACGTCGACTGCAGCGACGCCGCCGAGCTCGAGAGCACCGCGAGCGACATGAGGATCGCGACCGGCCCGAGGATGGGGCCCGCGAGGTAGAAGAAGGCGTTCTCCTGGATCTCGGGGTTGCCGAGGCCGACACCCGTCTCGCCGATGCCCGCGAACGCGAGCGCGCCCATCGCGACGAACAGGTAGATCGCCACCACGATGGTCACCGTCAGCGTCGCCGCGCGGCCCGGCGTCGTGTTCGAGCCGCGCGTCTCCTCGTTCATGGTGAGCGTGACGTCCCAGCCCCAGAACACGAACAGCGACACCGACAGGCCCGCGACGACCGCGGTGAACGAACCCACCTCGAACGGGTTGAACCAGCTCAGCTCGACCTGCGTCGGGTCGAACGCGGTGCCGTTCGCGACGTGCCAGAACGCGGCGACGCCGAAGCCGATCATGACGAGCAGTTGAAACCCGACGAGCCAGTACTGCACCTTCTGCGTCGTCTGCATGTCGCGGTACGAGATGAGCGTCGCGCCGAGGATGAAGACGAGGCACGTCGCGACGTTCACGAACGGGTTGCCGACGAGGTTCGCGAGGTCGGGGTTGTTGAACGCCTGCGCGAGCGCGAGGTAGAAGAACTCGACCGCGATGCCCGCGAGGTTCGAGAGCACCACCACCGTCGCCGCGATGAGGCCCCAGCCGGCCATCCAGCCGATCCACGGGCCGAAGGCCCGGGTCGCCCACGTGAACGAGGTGCCCGAGTCGGGCATGGCGCTGTTGAGCTCGCGGTACCCGAAGGCGACGAGCAGCATCGGGATGAATCCGAGCAGGAAGATCGCGGGCAGCTGCGTGCCGACCTCGGCCACGGTCGGGCCGAGCGCGCCGGTCAGGGTGTACGCGGGCGCGATGCACGAGATGCCGATGACGATCGCGCCGATGAGGCCGACCGATCCGGCCGACAGGCCCTTCTTCGAGAGCCCGTGCTCCGAGCCGTCGACCGCGGCGCTGGCCGAGGTCAGCGGCGCGTGCGGCTCGGGCGAGGAGGCGGGTGCGGGGGTCGGATGCGTCATCGCTCCGTCTTTCGAGAGGTTCGGGGTACCACGATCAGCGGCACGGGGAGTTCGCGGAGCATCTTCGACGCCGTCGAACCGAGGAACAGCCGGGTGGGTGCGGCGAGCCGGCTCGACCCGACGAGCACGAGCTCGCCGGCGTGCCAGTCGAGGGCCTTGACGGACTCCTCGATCGTGTCGCCCGTCGCGACCGTCGCGGTCGCGTCGACCCCGGCCGGCAGGGCCGCGCGGGCCTCGTCGAGCACGCGCTGCGCGCCGACCGCGCTGGTGAGTTCGACGAGTCCGGTGTCGACGCCAGCGGGCAGGTCGACCGGCACCAGCGACAGCAGTCGCAGCGGGGCGTGCAGGGCCGCGGCGAGCGCGACCGACGAGTCGAGCACGGCGCCCGGCGTGGTGCCGACGGCCGCGGTGATGCGGGTGACGCCCTGCGCGATCGGCACCTCGCGAGCGCCCGATGGCGCGAGCGCGACCGGCACGTCGGAGGAGTGCAGCAGCTCATCGGCGACCGACCCGATGCGGGTGCGCCCGAACAGGCCGCCGCGCGCCGTGCCGACGACGATCAGCGATGCGTCGAACTCGTGCGCGGCATCGAGGAGCCCGGCGGCGAACGACGCCGCGTAGCGGATGTGCAACGACTGCGGCACGGTGTCGCCGAGCGACGCGGATGCCTCGGCGAGCCAGCCGCGCGAACGCTCCTTGACGTGGCGCTCGTAGCCGGGATCGGGCGGCACCACGCCGCCGCGCGCCTCGATGGGCAGCACCATCACGACCTCGAGCAACGCCTCGGAGGCCGCGGCGATGCGCGCGCCGAGGGCGAGCGCGTCGGCGCCGGCGTCGTCGGCGGTGTAGCCGACGAGGATGCGCCGTCCGGGCTCGCTCACCGCGTCTCCTCGATGACCCGGTCGGCGACGAGCCGGCCCATGCGGATCGCGCCGTCGACGTGCTGGTAGCCCTTGCCCGCCATGTCGGAGCAGGCGAACGAGATCGGGCCGACCGGGATGCGCAGGTCGGCGCCGTATCGGGCGAGGCCGCCCATGTCGAAGCTCGCCGCGTACGCGCCGCGGGTCCACTCCTCGCTGCCCCAGTCGCTCTCGTAGTAGACGACCGGGTTGAGCGCCTGCTCGCCGTAGTAGTGCGACAGAGACTCGAGGATGCGCGCCTTGCGCTCCTCCGCCGGCAGCGAGAACACGCCGTCGGCCTCCTCGTCGGAGACGAAGCCGACGAGCGTGCCGCGGGTGTCGCCGTGGTTCGTGTTGTCGTACGCCTCGTGGCTCAGCTCGTACGGGCTGAACGCGGTGCCCGACAGGCCCTGCTCGCGCCAGAACGGCGTCTCGTAGACGGCGTGCACCTTGATGACGAAGCCCATCGAGAGGTGCTGGTGCAGCTGCTGTTGCCGGCGCGGCAGCGGCGGCTCGTACGAGATGCGGCTGTAGAGCACGGGGGCGAGCGCCAGGATGACCCGCTGCGCGTGCACCTCGATCGAGTCGGTCACGACGGTGACGCCCGAGCCCGGGGCATCCGTCTCGTCGTCGACGCCCGACCAGCGGATGGTGCGCACCGGCTGGCCGAGCTTCACGGCGTCGCCGAGTCGCCCGGCGAGCCGGATCGGCACCTGCTGGAGGCCGCCCACGACGCGCTTGTCGAGGATGAAGTCGGCATCGACGAGGTGCGAGAACGAGCCCGCGGATGCCGCCATGAGCAGCGCCTGGAGGGCCGAGAACGCGTGCTCGGGCTTGGTGAGCATGGCGCCGGCGATGAACATGCCGATGTTCAGCCGCGCCTCTTCGTCGTCGGTCTGCGTCTCGAGCCAGTGCGAGAAGGAGATCTCGTCGAGCTCCTTGGCGCGCGGGTGCTCCCACGGGGCATCCGGGTCGATCTCGGCGACGAGCGCGTCGAGCTTCTCGATGAGGCCGACGATCTCGTCCTCGGTGCGCTCGGGCACCGGGAAGATCTCGCCCTCGAAGAGGTGCCGCACGCCGTCCTTGTCGATGTAGACGTTCTGGCCCTCGCGGTAGCGCTCGTAGGTCTCGAGGCCGAGCTCGTCGAGCGTCTCGATCAGCGCGTCCTGGTCGGGCGAGACCCACTGGCCGCCGATCTCGAGCATCGCGCCGTCGATGTCGTCGGTCCAGAGCCGGCCGCCGACGCGGTCGCGGGCCTCGAGCACGACGACCGAGCGGCCGGCGTCCTTCAGTCGGTTCGCGGCCGTGAGCCCGGCTGCGCCGGCTCCGACGACGACGACGTCGCAGTCGATGCGTTCCATGGTTCCTGCTTCCTTCACCCGACGGGGATGAGCGTGTACTTGGTGTCGAGGTACTCGTGGATGCCCTCGAAGCCGCCCTCGCGGCCGATGCCCGACTGCTTGACGCCGCCGAAGGGGGCCGCCGCGTTCGAGACGAGGCCGGTGTTCAGGCCCATCATCCCGGTGGCGAGGCGGTCGATCATGCGGTGGCCGCGCGCGAGGTCCTGCGTGAACACGTACGAGATGAGCCCGTACTCGGTGTCGTTCGCGAGCCGCACGGCGTCGTCCTCGGTGGCGAAGGTGGTGATGCCGAGCACGGGCCCGAAGATCTCCTCCTTCAGCAGGCGCGCATCGGCCGAGACGTCGCCGAGCACCGTCGGCGCGTAGAACGAGCCCGCGCCGTCGATCGGCGCTCCCCCGACCAGGACCTTCGCGCCCTTGTCCACGGCGTCCTGGACCAGCTCGTCCGTCGAGGCGACGGCGTCGGCGTCGATGAGCGGGCCGATCGCGACGCCGTCGTCGGTGCCGCGGCCGACCTGCATGCCCTGCACGCGCTCCGAGACCCGGCGCGCGAACTCCTCGGCGACCGACTCGTGCACGATGAAGCGGTTCGCCGCGGTGCACGCCTGCCCGATGTTGCGGAACTTCGCGACCATCGCCCCGTCGACCGCCTGCTCGAGGTCGGCGTCCTCGAAGACGACGAACGGCGCGTTGCCGCCGAGCTCCATCGACGTGCGGAGGATGCCCTGTGCGGCCTGGCGCATGAGGTTGCGGCCGACCTCGGTCGATCCGGTGAACGAGAGCTTGCGCAGCCGCGGGTCGGCGATGATCGGGCCCGACAGCTTCGACGAGCTCGAGGTCGTGA
Organism: Agromyces agglutinans; assembly: GCF_009647605.1. GTDB lineage: Bacteria > Actinomycetota > Actinomycetes > Actinomycetales > Microbacteriaceae > Agromyces > Agromyces agglutinans. The sequence goes on from NZ_WJIF01000003.1 coordinate 78,649, forward strand.
CGACGTTGACGACGCCGGCCGGCAGCCCGACCTCCTCGAGCAGCTGCACGAACGCGATGGTCGTCAGCGGTGTGAGCGCTGCGGGCTTGACGACGACGGTGCATCCGGCGGCCAGGGCGGGCGCGATCTTGCGCGTCGCCATCGCGAGCGGGAAGTTCCACGGCGTGATGAAGAACGACGGGCCGACGGGGCGCTGCGAGACCACGATGCGGCCGGTGCCCTCGGGGTTGAGGCCGTAGCGGCCGGTGACGCGAACGGCCTCCTCGCTGAACCAGCGCAGGAACTCGCCGCCGTAGTTCACCTCGCCGCGGGCCTCGGCGAGCGGCTTGCCCATCTCGAGGGTCATCAGGAGCGCGAACTCCTCCTTGCGCGCCATGAGCGTGTCGAACGCCCGGCGCAGCAGCTCGGCGCGCTCGCGCGGGGCCGTGGCGGCCCAGGCGTCCTGGGCGGCGACCGCGGCGTCGAGCGCGCGCATGCCGTCGGCCGGCGAGGCATCCGCGATGTGCTTCACGACCTCGCCCGTCGACGGGTCGGAGACGGTCATCGTGCGGCCGTATTCGGCGTCGACCCATTCGCCGCCGATGTAGAGGCCGGACGCGACGCGGTCGATGAGGTCGGATTCGTGCGTTGCGAGGGTCATGCTGCTCCGTTCGTGGGTGGAGATCCGGTGGAAGGACTTCCGGTCGGTGTGGATCCGTTCGAGGGCCGCGGCCGGCGCCGCGCGGATGCCCCGGTCAGGGGTACAGCCCGCGGAGGCGGTGCGCCTCGGCGACGCGTTCGACGGCGAGCGCGGTCGCCGCGGTGCGAAGCGACAACCCCCTCGCCCCGGCGTAGCCGAGCACGTGCTCCCACGCGTTCAGCATCCGCTCCTCCAGTCTGCTCTCGACCTCGTCAGCGCGCCACCAGTACGCCTGGTTGGCCTGCACCCATTCGAAGTAGGAGACGATCACGCCGCCCGCGTTGGCGAGGATGTCGGGCACGACGAGCACGCCCTGCTCGCGCAGGATGCGGTCGGCGGCCGGCGTCGTGGGGCCGTTGGCGCCCTCGACGACGACCTTCGCGCGCACATCGGCGGCGTTGGCCTCGTGCAGGACACCCTCGACGGCCGCGGGCACGAGCAGGTCGACGTCGGCGGTGAGCACCGCGTCGCGGTCGAGCTCGTCGGCCTCCGCGAAGCCGACGACCGAACCGGTCTCGCGCACGTGCGCGATGAGCGCCTCGACGTCGAGCCCGCCGTCGTTCGCGACGGCGCCGTACTGGTCGCTCACGGCCCGCACCCGCACGCCGGCCTCGGCGAGGAAGCGCGCCGTGTCGGCGCCGACCTTGCCGAAGCCCTGCACCGCCGCCGACGACCGCGCCGGCTCGAGACCCGCGTGGCGGAGAGCTGCGAGCGCGATGTGCGTGACGCCGCGGCTCGTGGCCGACGCGCGGCCGAGCGAGCCGCCGAGCGCGATCGGCTTGCCGGTGACGATGCCGGGCACGGTGTAGCCCGAGTTCACCGAGTAGGTGTCCATCATCCAGGCCATCGTCCGCTCGTCGGTGCCGATGTCGGGCGCGGGGATGTCGCGCTCGGGGCCGATGATCGGCAGGATCTCGCTCGTGTATCGGCGGGTGACGCGTTCGAGCTCCGCGGTCGAGTGCGCACGCGGGTCGATCGCGATGCCGCCCTTCGCGCCGCCGTACGGCACGTCGAGCAGGGCGCACTTCCACGTCATCCACATCGCGAGCGCGCGCACCTCGTCGAGGTCGACGTTCGGCGCGTAGCGGAGACCGCCCTTGGCGGGGCCGCGCGAGAAGTTGTGCTGCACGCGGTAGCCCGTGAAGAGCGTGGTCTCGCCCGAGTCCGTGCGAAGCGGCACGGCGACGGTCAGCTCGCGGCGCGGGGTCGCGAGCAGGCGGTGCGTGCCGTCGCTGAAGCCGAGCAGCGCGATGGCCTCGGCGAGCTGGGCGCGCGCGTCGTCGAGCGGGGTCGCGATGGGCGCGGCGGCGCCTTCGCGAGCGCGTCGAACGGATGCCTCGTGCGAGGCTGCGGCGACGTCGTTGTCGGTCAGCGTGGTCATGCGGTCGCGAGCCCCTCGGCGCGGAGCCCCTCGGCGACGACGCCGATGCCCTCGATGAGCAGGTCGTCGTCGATGGTGAGCGGCGGTAGGAAGCGGATCACGTTGCCGTAGGTGCCGCAGGTGAGCAGCACGACGCCGTTGGCGTGGGCGTACGCGGCGACCTTGGCGGTGAGCGCCGCGTCGGGTGCGCCGGTCGCGGGGTCGACGAGTTCGATCGCGACCATCGCGCCGCGGCCGCGGACGTCGCCGATGCGGGCGTCGGCGGTGCGCAGCGCGTTCAGGCGGCCGAGCAGCACCGAGCCGATCTGGCGGGCGCGTTCGATGAGGCCGTCCTGCTCGTACGACTCGATCGCGGCGAGCGCGGCGGCGCACGCGAGCGGGTTGCCGCCGTACGTGCCGCCGAGGCCGCCCGCCATCGCGGAGTCCATGATCTCGGCGCGGCCGGTGACCGCGGAGAGGGGCAGGCCGCCCGCGATGCCCTTCGCGGTCACGACCAGGTCGGGCACGATGCCCTCGTGGTCGCTCGCGAACCAGGCGCCCGTGCGGCCGAAGCCGGTCTGCACCTCGTCGGCGATGAAGACGACGCCGTTGGCGTTCGCCCACTCCACGAGCGCGGGCAGGAAGCCGGCGGCCGGGACGATGAACCCGCCCTCGCCCTGGATCGGCTCGATGATGATCGCCGCGAGGTTCTCGACCCCGACCTGCTTCTCGATCTGCGAGATGGCGCGGGCCGCGGCATCCGCCCCGCCCAGCCCGCCGTCGCGGTACGGGTACGACAGCGGCGCGCGGTACACCTCGGGCGCGAACGGCCCGAAGCCGCTCTTGTACGGGATGTTCTTGGCGGTCAGCCCCATCGTGAGGTTCGTGCGGCCGTGGTAGGCGTGGTCGAACGCGACGACGGCCTGCTTCTTCGTGTGGTGGCGCGCGATCTTGATCGCGTTCTCGACGGCCTCGGCGCCCGAGTTGAAGAGTGCCGAGCGCTTGACGTGGTCGCCCGGGGTGAGCTCGTTGAGCTTCTCGGCGACCGCGACGTAGCCCTCGTAGGGCGCGATGGTGAAGCACGTGTGCGTGAACGCGTTCAGCTGCGCCGTGACGGCCTCGACGACGCGCGGGTTCGAGTTGCCGACGCCCGTGACGGCGATGCCCGAGCCGAGGTCGATGAGCGAGTTGCCGTCGGCGTCGACGACGACCCCGCCGCCGCCCGCGACGATCGAGACGGGCAGCGTGTGCCCGACGCCGGATGCCACGGCCGCGGCCTTGCGGGCGATGAGCTCCTGCGAACGGGGGCCGGGGATGGCGGTCACCAAGCGGCGCTCCTGCACGAGCGCGGGCCCGCCGGCGGTGCCGGTGACGGTGGACACAGAGTCGACGATGGTCATGGTGGCTCCTGCTTCGATGCGAGACGGCTGGGCGACTCGGCCATGGTAGGCACCGCGAATCGGATGCCGCTCCACCCGCGTGTACACTCGACCGAGGTTTCTTCGACGCCTCGTATACCGGAGGAAGGCCATGCAGCCCACCGTGCGCTCCATGCTCGCGCTCGACGACCTCGCGCTCGAGCTCGTCGTCGACGCCACGGCGCTGCCCGACGGCGCACTCGACGTTGCGGTCGGCTGGGCGCACTCCTCCGACCTCGACGACCCGACGCCGTTCCTCGACCGCGGGCACGTGCTGCTCACGACGGGCACGCAGTTCGGACCCGACGCCGGAGCCGACGACCCGGCCGGCTTCGACGCCTACGTCGCGCGCCTCCGCGAGGCCGGCGTCGCCGCGCTCGGCTTCGGCACCGAGGTGATCCGCGACGGCACGCCCGCGCTGCTCGTCGAGGCGTGCGCGCGGCACGGCATTCCCCTGTTCGAGGTGCCCTACCGGGTGCCCTTCATCCGCGTGGCGCGCACGGTCGCCGACCTGAACGCGGCCGACGCGAACGCACGCCAGGCCTGGGCGCTGCAGGCCCAGCGCGCGATCTCGCTCGCCGCCTTGCGCCCCGACGGGCTCGGCGCGACGATCGCGGAACTCTCGAACCGCCTCGACGCGTGGATCGGCCTGATCGACGCCGCCGGCGCCCTCGACCGCGAGGCGCCCGCCGGCGGGCTCGACCAGCCCGCCCTCGGCGAGGTCGTCGGCGAGGCGCGGTCGCTGCTCCGCCGCGGCCAGCGCGCGAGTCGCGTCATCGACGCGGGGGCATCCGTGGGCCGGCCGCATCGGGTGACGTTGCAGACCCTCGGCGCCGGAGGCGCCCTTCGCGGCGTGCTCGCGATCGGCGACTCGGCGCAGCTCGACGCGGCGGGGCGCGAGGTCGTGACCGCGGTCATCGCCCTCGCGGGCCTCGCGCTCGAGCAGAACCGCGACCTCGATCGCGCCCGCGGGCACCTGCGATCGGGACTGCTGCGCTCGATCCTCGCCGGCGAGGTCGACCTCGCGGCCGGGGTCGCCGGCGAGATGTGGGGCGCGCTGCCGAGTCCGCCGCTGCGGGTCGCCGTCGTCGACGCGCCGGCCGAGCACGCCGACCGGCTCGCCGAGTTCCTCGAACTCCGCGTCGACGAACGCGACGGGCACCTGTTCTTCGGCCGCGACGGCGACACGGTCGTGCTGCTCCTCGAAGATGCGGATGCCTCGCTGCCCGACGAGCTGGCCGACGAGTTCGACGCCGCCGTGGGCGTCTCCGACGCGATCGGCTCGCTCCGCGGGCACGTGGCGTCGGCGCACGAGCAGGCCCTGCGGGCCGTCGAACGGGCCCGCGAACAGGGCTCGGTCGTCGTCGCGTTCGAGGAGATCAGCCGGCAGGGTGTACTGGCGTTCCTCGCGCGGACCGACGCGAGGGCCGTCGCCCGCGCGACGCTCGCGCCCCTCGCCGACCACGACGCCGCGAACGGCACGGCCCTCGTCGAGACCGTGCGCACCTGGCTCGAGCACGGCGGGCAGTTCGACGCGACCGCGCAGCAACTCGGCGTGCACCGGCACACGGTGCGCAGCCGCATCGCACTGGCCGAGCGGCTCCTCGGCCGCGACCTCTCGGGGTTCCACGCGCGCGCCGACCTCTGGGCCGCCCTCCTCGCGGTCGAGTAGCCCGCACCCTTCCGCGCAGCGCCGGTCGCGTGAGCCGCCGCACCCTTCCGCCCCCATGCGCCCCGGCGTACGCTGGAAATCGAGCGGGAGGTGCGATGATGCACGCAGTCACCGGCGATCGTCTGGTCATCCACGGCAAGCAGGTCGGGCAGACCGACCGGCACGGCGAGGTCCTCGAGGCCCGCGGGGCCGACGGCGGGCCGCCCTACCTCGTGCGATTCGACGACGGGCACGAGACGCTCATCTTCCCGGGCGCCGACTGCGAGGTCGAGCACGCCGCGAGTTGATCCCGATCGGCAACGGCGAACGAATGCCCCGAGCCGGGCCCGGCGGCCACAGCGGTGCGCTGGCGCTAGCGTGGAACGCATGTTCCACTCCTACGCGGCCATCGGCGACAGCTTCACGGAGGGCGTCGGCGACGACCTGCCTGATGGCGGCGTCCGAGGCTGGGCCGACTTCGTCGCGCTGGGTCTCGCGCGCGCGGCCCGCGAGCCGGTGGGCTATGCGAACCTCGCGATCCGCGGCCGCAAGCTCGGCCCGATCGTCGACGAGCAACTCGAGGTCGCGATCGCGCTGCGTCCCGAGGTGATCAGCTTCAACGGCGGCGGCAACGACATGCTGCGCCCGCGCATGCCCGAAGAGCGCGTCGCGGCCCGATTCCGCCAGGCGGTGCACCGCATCCGCGACGAGGGCATCCACGTGCTCATGCTGAGCGGCGCGAACCCGACCGACCACCTGCCGCTCGGGAAGGTCTTCGACGCCCGCGGAGTGCGCCTGACGGCCGCCCTCGAAGACCTCGCCGCGCTCGACGGCGTGACCTTCGTCGACAACTTCAACGACCGGGGCCTGCGCGACATCCGGTACTGGTCGCCCGACAAGCTGCACCTGAACTCGCTCGGGCACGCGCGCGTGGCGAGCAACGTGCTGACCGCCCTCGGCCTGCCGGTTCCGGCCGAGTGGGGCGTCGAGGAGGTCGCGGCCGCACCTCCCGGGCCGCGCAGCCGCAACACCGCGGCCTACTACCGCGAGTTCGTGCTGCCGTGGATCGGCCGCCGGCTCACCGGCCGCTCGTCGGGCGACGGGCGGGAGCCGAAGCGCGCGACGCTGCTGCCGGTCGAACCGTGACGCCGCGGGCGGATGCCTCGACGGGGCATCCGCTCACGACGCGCCGAGCACGTCGCTGACGAACGCGCGCGTGCGCCGCGCCAGCCCCTCGATGCGTTCGAGTTCGCGCACGCTGGGCAGGACCTCGGAGGGCGCCGCAGGGCGCCCGAGCCGGATCGTCTCCTGGCACGCGAGGTCGGCGCAGATGTAGGTGCCCACGCTGTCGCCGCGCTCGCCGGCCGCCCCGGCGCGCCGTGCCGAGAACAGCACGACCTGGTCGCCCGGCTGCTGGGTGTGGCACAGGCTGCAGATCGCGGCCCGGTGGCGCGAGCCGGTGCGCTCGGCGGCGCGAAGCACGACGCCGACGGCCTCGCCGTCGAGCTCCGTCACGAGGTAACCGCGCTCGGGGATGCGCGGGTCGCGCCAGCCGAACGCGTCGAGGTGGGCCCACTCGGTGACGAAGAAGCGCACGGGCAGCGAGACCTGCTCGCGTTCGACCGCGCTGGCGTTGCCGAGCGCGGTACGGACATCGCTCTCGACCAGCGCCTGCATGCCTCCCCCTCCGACCCGTCCAGTGTAGGCACGGCGATCGGATGCCCCGGCGCACGGCCGAACGCCGGCGACAGCGAGCTCGCGTGCCGCTACCTCGGCGCCGCGGCTGCGGCCGAGGTAGCCGGTTCGGCGTCGTCGGTGCGGCGCCCGCGGATGAGGAACCCGAACCCGAGGGCGACGAAGAACATGAGCACGCCGTAGACGGCCGCGGGCAGGCTCATCTCGACGCTGCCGATCACGGTCTGCGCGATCACGATCGCGAGCGTCGCGTTGTGGATGCCGATCTCGAACGAGCTCGCGATCGATTGCCGCCGGTCGACCCGCAGCGCCCGCGGCGCGAGGTATCCGATCGTCAGGCTGATCAGGCAGAACACGATGGTGATCAGCGCGAGGCGACCGAAGTTCTCGATCAGGAGGTCGAGGTTCGAGACGATCGCGCCGGCGATGACGACCACCAGGATCACGATCGACGCGATGCGCACCGGCCGGTCCATGCGGTCGGCGAAGCCCGGCTTCCACCACCGCACGAGCATGCCCAGCGCCACGGGCAGCAGCACGATCGCGAACACCTCGACCGTCTTCGCGAGCTGCAGGCCGAGCTCGTCGTCACCCGGCAGGAAGTACGCGATCGCGAGGTTCGTGATGAGCGGCAGCGTGAACACCGCGAGCACCGAGTTCAGCGCGGTGAGCGAGATGTTCAGGGCGACGTCGCCGCGGAACAGGTGGCTGTAGAGGTTCGCGGTGGTACCGCCGGGCGACGCGGCGAGCAGCAGCATGCCGACCGCGAGCACGGGCGGCAGGTCGAACAGCACGACGAGCGCGAAGCAGATGGCCGGCAGCACGAGCAGTTGGCAGAGCAGCGCGATGATCACGGCTTTCGGATGCCTCGCGACACGCCCGAAGTCGCCCGGCGTGAGCGAGAGCCCGAGGCCGAACATGATGATGCCGAGGGCGACCGGAAGCCCGATGGTGGTCAACGCTGATCCCATGCGCTCAGTGTGGCCGAATCAGCCTCCGGAGGGAATTCCCCGTTGGCGGGTCAACCGACGCGCCCGCCGACCGGCCGGACCGGTCGCCAGGGCCGCCCGGCTCAGCGCCGGGTCGAGCGCAGGAGCCTCGGCCGCGGCCGGTCGTCGGCCACGGGCTTCCAGCCATCGTCGGTGCGGTGGTAGACCGCGTCGGGCCCATCGGCCACGAGGGACGCGAGCGCCGCGGCGAATCGGTCGACGTCGTCGGACGAGCTGCCGAGCCCGAGGCTCGCGCGCAGGCCGTTCGCGCGCGTCGCGATCCGGTCGAAGAACGGGTGCGCGCAGAAGCGGCCGGCGCGCACCGAGATGCCGTGCTCGGCCGACAGCGCCGCGGCCACGAGGCCGACCGATCCGCGTTCGAGCTCGACCGTGACGATGCCGACACGGCCCGGGGCATCCGTGAACCCGTGCACGATGCGGACGCCGTCGATCGCCGCGACCGCGCCCTCGAGCCGCTCGGTGAGGGCGGCCTCGTGTTCGACGCGCGCATCGCCGCCGATCGCCTCGAGCTCGCCGAGCGCGGCGGCGAACGCGACGACGCCGAGCACGTTGGGGGTGCCCGCCTCGTGCCGCTCGGGCGACGGATGCCACCGCACCGAGTCGGCGTGCACGCGCCAGACCGCGCCGCCGCCCGCGAGGAACGGCGGCGCCTGGTCGAGCCAGTCGGCGGGGCCGACGAGGGCTCCGGCGCCGTAGGGCGCGTAGGCCTTGTGACCCGAACACGCGAGGTAGTCGGCGCCGCTGCCGGCGAGGTCGACGACGCGGTGCGGCAGCAGTTGCGCGGCGTCGACGACGAGGCGGGCGCCGTGCGCGTGCGCGAGATCGGCGAACCGCGCGATCGGCAGCAGCTCTCCGGTGACGTTCGACGCGCCCGTGACGGCGAGGAGCGCAGCGGGCTTCGCGGCCAGTTCGGCGTCGAGCGCCGCGAGGGTCTCCTCGACCGTCGGCTTCGCGACGACGAGGCGCCGCGACCGCCAGGGCAGCAGGTTGGCGTGGTGCTCGATGTCGAGCACCACGACGTCGCCGGGCACGGCGCTCGCGAGCAGGTTGAGCGCGTCGGTGGTGTTGCGCGTGAACACCACGACGTCGCCGTCGCGGGCACCGACGTGACGGGCGACGACCGCCCGGGACTCCTCGACGAGTTCGGTGACGACCTCGCTCGGGAACCCGGTGCCGCGGTGCACGCTCGAGTACCAGGGCAGGAGGTCGGCGACGGTGCGGGCCACCGTCGCGAGCGCGGGGGCGGATGCCGCGAGGTCGAGGTTCGCGTGGACGACCCGAGTGCCGCCGAGAACCGGCACCTCGAGGCCCGCGTCGGCGAGCAGGGCGAGCGGGCGCACCGCGGCCCGTTCGGTGCGCGATTCGGCGACGGCGGTGGTCACGGCTCCCCCTCGATGAGGCCTGCGCACGTCCGGCGGCGCGCGGATGCGTCGAGGCTACGGAGGCGCCGAGCTCTCCTCAACGATCGGTCGACGCGGGCCGTCACGGTGCGCAACACGGCGCAACATCGACGCCGGGCGTCAGTGGCCGGGCTTCTCGGTGCGCTTCGCGTGTCCGGGAGGGACCTTGCCGGGTTGGGCGTCGGGTTCGGGCTGGGTCGTCGGCTCGGGCTCGGCTTCGGCCTCTGCCTCGGGCACGGCGCCTGACTCGGGGTCGCCGCCAGGGTCGGTCTCGTCTCCGGGCGGCACCGTCGGCAGGTCGCCGCCCGGCACCGGCGACGGCAGGATCGGCGCGTAGGAGGCGGGCGCGGGAGTGGTGGTCGCCAGCGGCCGGGGGACGGCGACCGGATCGGGCTCGGCGACCGACCGCACCGACAGCGACTGCAGCACCATGACTGCGCCGCCGATCGCGAGCACCATGGTGAGCGCGGCGACGCCGACGAAGGCGGCGAGCCGATGCTGCCGCACCCCCGCGGCCGTCCGCTCGAGCAGGCGAGAGCCGAGGACGCCGCGGAGGGCGCGGATCGCGAGCGACGAGGCGGCCGCCCGTGCGACGGCGAACCAGCCCGTCGGCTGGGAATCGGCGGCACGGACGCGGGGGCGGCGCAACGGCTCCTCGGTCATGCACCCTCCCGGTCGTCGACGCGGCGGCCGGACGGCCCACGAACGAGGATAGGCAACGTCGGGGGTGCGGCGTAGCCTGCGGGCATGACCACGGCCTGCGGCATCCGCTCACGTGACGGCGCGACGTGCGCCGAACCGATCGAGCCGGGCGCCCCGCTCCCGCTGTGCACGACGCACCTGCTGCTCGCGCACGACTGGGTCGAGCGCACGACGGGCGCGGTCGACCTGCTGCCCGCGCCGTGCGCGGCGTGCGGGCATCCCGTCGGCCGCCGGTACCCGGCTGGCCTCGTCTGCGAGCGGTGCGACTGGCGGGTGGGCGACGTCCCCGACGACGGCGTGACGGATGCCTCGGTCGACGTCGTGTACTACGTCCGCTGGCGCGATCGGGTGAAGATCGGTACGAGCGCGTCGCCCAGGCGCCGCCTCGCGGTACTGCCCGTCGAGGAGGTGCTGGCGTTCGAGCCGGGCGACCGGCTGCTCGAGCGGCGGCGGCACGAGCAGTTCGCTGCGCACCGCTTCGCCGGCACCGAGTGGTTCGCGCTGCACGCCGACATCCGTGCGCACGTGGCCGATCTCACGATCGGGGTGGGCGACCCGTGGGTGCTCGTCGACCGGTGGACCTCGCACCGGCTCGCGGCGCGCGCCTGATCCCGCGGGTCTGATCCCGCGCGCCTGATCCCGCGGGTCTGGCCGTCGTCGCGGCCGGGCAATAGGGTGGCCGCGTGAGCGCGACGGATTCCGCCGAGGTGCTGGAGGTCGACGGCCGCGAGGTGCGCATCAGCCACCCCGACAAGGTCGTCTTCCCCGAACCCGGCCTGACCAAGCTCGACCTGGTGCGGTACTACCTGGCCGTCGCCGATGGCGCCCTGCGTGGCGCGGGCGGGCGGCCGATGGTGCTGAAGCGGTTCGTGAAGGGCATCGACCGCGAGGCGTTCTTCCAGAAGCGGGCGCCCGACAAGCGGCCCGAGTGGATCGACACCGCGACGCTGCACTACGCGCGCGGCACGTCGGCCGAAGAGGTCGTGGTGCGCGACGCGGCGGCGCTCGCGTGGGTCGTGAACCTCGGATGCATCGACCTGAACCCGCACCCGGTGCGGGCCGAGGACCTCGACCGGCCCGACGAGCTGCGGGTCGACCTCGATCCGATGCCCGGCGTCGAGTGGGAGCATCTCGTCGACGTGGCGTTCGTCGCCCGCGACGTGCTCGCCGAGCGGGGGCTCACGGCGTGGCCGAAGACCTCCGGCTCGCGGGGCATCCACCTGCTCGTGCGCCTCGAACCGCGCTGGGAGTTCCGTGATGTGCGGCTCGCCGCCGAGACGCTCGCGCGCGAGGTCGCGCTGCGGGTGCCCGAGCTGGCGACGGCGCGCTGGTGGAAGGAGGAGCGCGGCGAGCGCGTGTTCGTCGACTTCAACCAGAACGCGAAGGACCGCACCGTGGCATCCGCGTACTCGGTGCGCCCGCGCGCCGACGCGAGGGTGTCGACCCCGCTGGACTGGGACGAGCTGCGGGTGCGCCGCCCCGAGGAGTTCACGGTCGCGACCGTGCTCGAGCGGTTCGCGGAGCGCGGCGACCCGATGGCGGGCATCGACGAGTCGGCGGGCGTGCTCGACGGGCTGCTCGCCCTCGCGGCCGAACTCGGGCCGGTCGAGCGCGACGCCGACGCCGAGCCGCTGCCCGTCATCGAGATCGCGCGCGCCGAGACGAAAGAGGAGGCCCTCGACGGCCTCGAGCGGTGGAAGGCGCGGCACGGCGGCATCCTCGGCCATCTGCGCCCGGCCGACGTGCTCGTCGACGGAATGCGCGGGTCGAGTTCGCTCTGGTACCGCATCCGGGTCAACCTGCAGCACGTGCCCGAGGCCGACCGGCCCGAGCAGGAGCCGCTCGAGGTCGACTACGACCCGTGGAAGGGCCGCCGGCCCGGCGAGGAGGCCTAGGGTCTCGTACTCCCCCGGCATCCGCAAGGGGTTGAGCGACCCGTGGCATCCGGGCATCGTGGACGGTTCATGTGCCGCCGGCGCATGCCTGCGCTCCCCGGCGCAGCGCCCCACACGGAAGGGAGCAACCCATGCTCACGCTCACCGACACCGCCAGCACCGTCGTCAAGGAGATCGTCTCCCGCAGCGGCGCCCCTGAGACGGGCGGGCTGCGCATCGACGCCGACTCCCCGCAGTCGACCGACTTCCAGGTCACGATCGTGCCGGGCCCGTTCGATCACGACCAGGTCGTGACCCAGGACGGCGCCCACGTCTACCTCGGCCACTCCGCCGACGAGGCCCTCACCGACAAGACGCTCGACGCGCGCGTCGACGAGGAGGGCCGCGTCGCGTTCGACGTGCTGCCCCAGACGATCTCGTAGCGGGGTCCAGGCGACCTCGCATGCCGCGCCGACGGGCGCGCACCGCGTCGGCGAAGCCCCCGGAGGCCTCGGTCTCCGGGGGCTTCGCCATCCGTGATCAGTGACGCGGCTTGCGCGGCTTCCGTCCGTCGGAGGCGTCGCGCGAGGGCCCGCCGCGGTCGGGCCGGAGCTCGATCAGCCGGCCGGAGATGCGGGTGGCGTCGAGGCGCTCGAGCGTCTCGCGCGGCAGGTCGGCCGGGAGCTCGACGAGCGAGAAGTCCTGGCGGATCTGGATGGCGCCGAAGTCGTCGCGGCGCAGGCCACCCTCGTTCGCCAGGGCGCCGACGATCTGCCGCGGCTCGACCCGGTGGCGGCGGCCGACCGCGATGCGGTAGGTCGCCAGCCGGCTGTCGGAGCGACGGTGGCTGCGGTCGTCATCGCGGTCGCGTCCCCGGTCGTCGCGGTCGCGACGCGGGCCCCGGTCGCGGTCGCCGCCGCGGTCGCCCCGATCGCGGCCGTCGCGGTCGCCGCGGTCGGAGCGCTCACGCGCGGGCCGCTCGGGCTCGGGCTCGAGCAGCAGCGGCCGGTCGCCCTGGGCGACGACGGCGAGCGCGGCGGCCACGTCGACCTCGGGAACGTCGTGGTGGCGCACGTAGTGCGCGATGATGTCGCGGAACCCCTCGACCCGGTCGGCCTCGCCGAGGGCGGCCGTGATGCGGTCGTCGAAGCGCGCGAGCCGGGTGACGTTCACCTCGTCGACGCTGGGCAGCTGCATCTGCACCATGGGCTGGCGCGTGGCCTTCTCGATGCGGGCCAGCAGCGAGCGCTCGCGCGGCGTGACGAAGCTGATCGCGTCGCCCGTTCGACCGGCGCGGCCGGTGCGGCCGATGCGGTGCACGTAGGGCTCGCTGTCGGTCGGGATGTCGAAGTTGACCACGTGGCTGATGCGCTCGACGTCGAGGCCGCGGGCCGCGACATCCGTCGCGACCAGGATGTCGAGCTTGCCCGACTTCAGCTGGTTGACGGTGCGCTCGCGCTGCGCCTGCGGGATGTCGCCGTTGATGGCGGCCGCCGAGTATCCGCGGGCGCGCAGTTTCTCGGCGAGCTCTTCGGTGACGTTCTTCGTGCGGACGAAGATGATCATGCCCTCGAAGTTCTCGACCTCGAGGATGCGGGTGAGCGCGTCGACCTTCTGCTGGTAGCTGACGATGAGGTAGCGCTGCGTGATGTTCGCCGAGGTCTGGGTCTTCGTCTTGACCGTGATCTCTTCGGGGTCGTTCAGGTACTGCTTGGAGATGCGCCGGATCGCGGCCGGCATCGTCGCCGAGAAGAGGGCGACCTGCTTGTCGTCGGGCGTGTCGGCGAGGATCGTCTCGACGTCTTCGGCGAAGCCCATCTTCAGCATCTCGTCGGCCTCGTCGAGCACCAGGTACTTGAGCTCGGAGAGGTCGAGCGTGCCCTTGTCGAGGTGGTCCATGATGCGACCGGGCGTGCCGACGACGATGTGCACGCCCCGGCGCAGCGCCGACAGCTGCACGCCGTAGCCCTGCCCGCCGTAGACGGGGAGGATGTGCACGTCGCGCATGCGCGCCGCGTACTTCTCGAACGCCTCGCACACCTGGAGCGCGAGCTCGCGGGTGGGCGCGAGCACGAGCGCCTGCGGCGTCTTCTGCGAGATGTCGAGGCGCGCGAGGATGGGCAGCGCGAACGCCGCGGTCTTGCCCGTGCCGGTCTGCGCGAGGCCGACGACGTCGCGTCCGCCGAGCAGGGTGGGGATGGTCGCCGCCTGGATCGCGGAGGGGGTTTCGTAGCCGACGTCGTCGAGTGCCTTGAGCACCGGACCGTCGAGGCCGAGGTCGGAGAACGTCGTGGTCGGCTCCTCGGGAGCGCTCACCTCGACCGGAGTGTCGCCAGAAGTCACCCTTCAGGATAGAGCCTCGCGCCTGTGAACCGTCAGAGTGCGGATGCCGCAGAACACGAGGGCGGATGCGACGGCCGCCGCCGCACGGCAGACTGGGCCCGTGGGCGCCTGGGTGCTGCACGTGGACCTCGACCAGTTCATCGCTGCCGTCGAGGTGCTGCGGCGCCCCGAGCTCGCGGGGCTGCCCGTCATCGTCGGCGGCCGGGGCGACCCGACCGAGCGCGCCGTGGTCTCGACGGCCTCCTACGAGGCCCGCGCCTTCGGCGTCGGATCCGGGATGCCGCTGCGGATCGCCGCACGCAAGGTGCCCGATGCGGTGATCCTCCCCGTGGACCACGAGGCGTACGCCGAGGCATCCGAGGCCGTCATGGCGACGCTGCGCGGGCACCCGGGTGCGACCGTGCAGGTGCTCGGCTGGGACGAGGCGTTCGTCGGCATCGACGCCGACCATCCCGAGCAGGTGGCCCGCGACCTGCAGCGTGCCGTGCTCGACCGCACCAAGTTGCACTGCAGCGTCGGCATCGGCGACACGCTCGTGCGCGCCAAGGTCGCGACGGGGTTCGGCAAGCCGCAGGGCGTGTTCCGGCTGACCGCTGCCAACTGGCTCGAGGTGATGGGGCCGCGGCCGACGAAGGACCTGTGGGGCGTCGGCTCGAAGGTGTCGCGCCGGCTCGCCGCGCTGGGCATCGACACGGTCGCCGATCTCGCGGCCGCCGATCCGGCCGCGCTCGCCGGGGAGTTCGGGCCCCGCATGGGTCCGTGGTACCGCGAGCTCGGCCGCGGCGAGGGAGCGGCCGTCGTGGACGACACGCCCTGGGTGGCCCGCGGGCACAGCCGCGAGACGACCTACCAGCAGGACCTCACCGAGCCGGCAGACGTCGACGCCGCGGTGCGCGTGCTCGCCGAGGCCGTGCTCGACGACGTGGCGGCCGAGGGCCGGCCCGTGATCGGGCTGACGGTGAAGGTGCGCTACGCCCCCTTCGAGACGAAGGCGTTCACCAAGCGCGTGCCCGAGACATCCGATCGCGACGTCGTGCTCGCGCGCGTGCTGGAGCTCGCGGCCGCGCGGATCGACCGGGCGCGGGCCGTCCGCCTGCTCGGCGTGCGCGCCGAGATGGCGATGCCCGACGACGCTCGCGAGGGGCATACTCCGACGCGCGGAGGATGGTGAGGTACGCCGCGAGCGCAATCCGGCCCGGTCGATGGTTTTTTCTTCCAAACGCTTTGATTCGGCATGAGCCGGTCTGCTAGTAAGGGATTCCCCCCTGTTTGCCCAGCGATTGGACCCAGTGATGAGTTCCCCCCTGCAGACCGAATCCGAGCCGCTGAGCGACTACGCCGCCGTGGGCGGCGCCCCCGCCGTCACCGCGGTGGTGAACCGGTTCTACGAGCTCGTCGTCGGCGACGAGCGCCTCGCCGGGTACTTCGACGGCATCGAGATGGTGCGCCTCAAGCGCCACCAGGTCGCCCTCGTCTCCCAGGTCATGGGCGGCCCGGTCGAGTACTCGGGCCGCGACCTGCGCGCCGCGCACGCGAACATGGGCATCTCGGCCGACGACTTCGCCGCCGTCGCCGGGCACCTCATCGCCGCGCTGACCGAAGCCGGCGTGCCCGCCGACATCATCGACCGAACGGTGGGCGCCGTGGCCGCGACCCAGCCCGACATCGTCGAGGTCCCCTCGACGCAAGCCTGAGGCGTTGGACACCGCTGCGCTGAAGCGCACCTGGTCGCTGGCGGAGACGCTGGGCGACGAGGTGCCGCTCTTCTTCTATTCGCACCTGTTCTACACGCACCCCGAGATCCGGGCCATGTTCCCGGTCTCCATGGCGACCCAGCGCGACCGGCTCGTCGGCGCCCTGGGGCGCATCGTGTCGAACGTCGACCAGCTCGACGAGGTGACCGCGTTCATCCAGCAACTCGGGCGCGACCACCGGCGTTTCGAGGTGATCGCCGAGCACTACGACGCCGTCGGCCTCTCGCTGCTGACGACGCTGAAGCACTTCCTCGGCGACCTGTGGACGCCCGAGCTCGCCGCCGACTGGGCCGCCGCCTACGGCGTCATCGCCACCGCGATGGTGCAGGCGGCCGAGGAGTCCGAGCGCACCAGCCCGGCGTCGTGGGAGGGCCACGTCACAGCCGTCGATCGCCGCAGCATGGATGTCGCGATCGTCCACGTGCGCCCCGAGCCCGAGTTCGCCTTCGAGCCCGGGCAGTCGGTCGCGGTCGAGGCGCCGCAGGCGCCGCGACTCTGGCGCTACTACAGCCCGGCCAACGCGCCACGAGCCGACGGCACGCTCGAGTTCCACGTGCAGCTCGTGGCGGGCGGGCAGGTGTCGAGCGCCATCGTGCGCTCGCTGAAGGCCGGCGACGTGTTGCGGCTCGGCGCGCCGGTCGGCCAGGAGCTGACCCTCACCGAGGAAGAGCGCACGCGCGACCTGCTCATGGTCGCCGGCGGCACGGGCTTCGCCCCGGTCCGCGCGCACCTCGAGCGCATCGACCTGCACTGGCAGGCGACGGGCGACGCCCCGCGCGTGCACCTGTTCCACGGCGCACGCGTGCCGTGGAACCTGTACGAGAACCGCCTGCTGCAGAGCCTCACGAACCGGCCGTGGTTCACCTACAGGCCCGTCGTGTCCGACGACCCGAGCTACCCGGGCCGCACGGGCCTGGTCGGCGACGCCGCGGCCGAGGGTTTCCGACCCGGCGCGATCGCGCTCGTGTGCGGGTCGCCGCCGATGGTGAAGCACACCCTCTCTCGGCTCCGCGCCGCCGGCATCGATTCGGCCGACCTGCGGTTCGAGCAGTTCGCCACGCTCGACGAGGACAGCCATGCCCTCCACCATCACACCCCGAACCCGCAGCCTCCCGCGCTGCCTGCAGAGCGAATGGGAAGTGCCCGATGACGCCCATTTGGGAAGACCCCGACCAGTCAGCCGTTCCCGAACCGCCGGCGGCTGACACCCCGGCCGCCGAAGCATCCACCCCCGCAGGAGACCTCGTCAGCGCGGTTGCGAGCCTGCCCCTCCCGAACTCGGTCGGCTTCTCGACCCGGCACATCGGCGGCGGCTACGACCGTTCCGAGGTGGACGCGTTCGTGAAGGGATTGACGCAGACCATCGCCGAGGTGCGATCGGCGCTCGATCAGGACCGACGCGAACTCGCGGGGCTGCGAGCGGAGAACGCGCGGCTCGCCGCGGAGAATGCGCGGCTCAACACGCCCGCCAACGCGGAGCTCGAGCAGGAGGTCACGCTCGGCGCCGTGGGCCTGCTCTCGCAGGCGCAGGTCATCGCCGACAAGGCGGTCGCCGACGCCGAGGCGTATGCGCGCGATCTCGTGATCGCGGCCCGCACCCAGTACCGCGAGGCGGTCGAGCGCGCCGCCGAGCAGCCCGACGCGCCCGACCTGCCCGGCGTGCCCGGCCTGGCCGGGACGCAGGCCGCGGCATCCCACGCTCCGGCGATGCCCGAGATCGAGTACGTGCGCACCTATGCGAAGGTCGCGCAGATCCAGCTGCGGTCGGTGCTCGAGGCGCTCACCGAGCAGGTCGATCGGCTCGGCTCGCTGCCACAGCCCGACGGCGAGCCGGCGGGCGCGGCAGGCGCGGCGGTGCCGTCGTCGGCCGTCGACGACGACCTGCCCGACGAGGAACCGCATTGGCTGCCCGAGGTGCCACCCGAGCCGGCCGTGCAGCGGCAGACCTACATCCGCCCGGCGTGACCTGAGCGGGCTTCGGCGGCAGCGTCGTGCCGGACGTCAGAGCGTCACGGTCTCGTTCTCGCCGCCGTCGTAGCGCTCGCCGGTGAGCTTCGCCTTCACGAAGCTGATCAGGGTCGCGACACGGCCGCCCGGCGTGTCCCAGTACTCGCCGGTCTCGACGGTGACCCTGATCAGCACGGCGTTCGGGCTCTGCGGTCCGTCGGGCAGCCACGCCTCGACCGAGGCATCCCAGAGTTCGTCCTTGCGCACGGGGTCGTCGACGACGTCGGCGGTGCCGGCGAACGAGACGAACGTCGAGCCCGAGTGGAGCGTGACGCCGACGCTCGGGTTGGCCTCGATCTCGTGCGCGTCGCGCGAATCCCGCTCGGCGAAGTACCAGATCACGCCGTCGTCGGTGATCTCGCGCGGCGACATCGGTCGCGCGACGAGTCGCCCGTTCCCGTCGATCGTCGTGAGCCAGCCGAACGGGATGCCCCGGGCGAGTTCGATGATGTGGGCCTGGCGCTCGTGGTCAGCCATGCGGCGCTCCTTCCGTCGTGACGGTCGTGTCCTTCCGACGCTAGGCGCACCCGGGTGCGAGCAGGAGGGGATTGACGAACGGGCGCGAGGCGACCGTGCGGGGGCGTGTGTGCTGCGACCCCTTCGCCCGCCTGCGCTTCAGCGCGAGGCGGTGACGTCGAGCAGCTGCGAGAGCTGGCCGAGCGCGCCGGGCACGAGCTTGTAGTACGCCCAGGTGCCGCGCTTGGAGCGGGTGAGGAAGCCCGCATCCATCAGGATCTTCAGGTGGTGCGACACCGTCGGCTGGCTGAGGCCGACGGGCTCCGTGAGGTCGCACACGCACGCCTCGGTACCCTCGGAGGCGGCCACGATCGACACCAGGCGCAGCCGGGTGGGATCGGCCAGCGCCTTCAGCTTCCGGGCGAGGGCCTCGGCCCGCTCGGCGTCCATCGCCTCGCTCGTGAGCGGGGTGCAGCACGCGGCCGCGTCGGGCTGGATCACCGGCAGCAGGGTCGTGGACATGCCCCCACCCTATCTCGAATATTGACAAACTTCGATGGAGTGCCCACACTCAATATCGAAGTTCATCGATGCCCGAGGAGGCGCCCACCATGACGTTGATCGATCTCACCGTGCCGACCCTGCAGCGACGCGGGCTCGACACCCTGCCGGTCGCGATCATCGGCGCCGGCCCGGTTGGGCTCGCCGCGGCCGCGAACCTGGTCGAACGCGGCATCGACTTCGTGATCTACGAAGCGGGCGATGAGATCGCGTCCAGCATCCGGCAGTGGGGTCACACGCGGCTGTTCTCGCCATGGCAGCACGTCATCGACCCCGCGTCGAGCCGGTTGCTCGAGGCCGCCGGCTGGCAGGCGCTCGCGCCCGAGGCGCTCCCCACCGGCACCGAGCTCGTCGAGCAGTACCTCGAGCCGCTGGCCGCGCTCGACGAGATCGCCGGCCGCATCCGCACCGGCGTCAAGGTCGAGGCCGTCACGCGGCAGGGCATGGACCGCACCCGCACCGCCCGACGCGCGGCCACCCCGTTCCTGCTCCGCGCCCGCACGGCCGACGGCGTCGAGGAGTACACCGCGCGCGCCGTGATCGACACGTCGGGCACCTACGCCCACCCGAACAGCCTCGGCTCCTCCGGCCTGGACCCGCTGGGCCTGGCGGACGTCGCCGACCGGGTCAGCCACGCCCTGCCCGACGTCCTCGGCCGCGAACGAGCCCGCTTCGCCGGCCGGCACACCACCGTCGTCGGCGCCGGACATTCGGCCGCCAACACCCTGCTGGCGCTCGCCGAGCTCGCCGAGCAGGAACCCGGCACCCGGATCACCTGGCTGATCCGAAACGTGAGCGCCGTCCGCGTCACGACCTCCGACGACGACGGGCTCGCGGCCCGCGCCTCCATCGGGCGACGCGTCGACGCCCTCGTCGCAGCCGGCCGCATCACCGTCATCGACCGGTTCGAGATCGTCCGCCTCGGCCGCACCGACGACGGCGTGCGCCTGGTCGGCGCCCGCGACGGCGAGCTCGTCGAGCACGACACCGACCTCGTCGTCAGCGCAACCGGATTCCGCCCCGACCTCGACATGCTCCGCGAGATCCGCCTCGAGCTCGACGACATCGTCGAGGCCCCCAAGCGCCTCGCGCCGTTGATCGACCCGAACGTGCACACCTGCGGCACCGTCGAGCCCCACGGCTTCGCCGAACTCACCCACCCCGAGCCCGGGTTCTTCCTCGCCGGCATGAAGAGCTACGGCCGCGCACCGACGTTCCTCCTCGCAACCGGGTACGAGCAGGTGCGCTCCATCACCGCCTGGCTCGCCGGCGATCTCGCCGCGGCGACCAACGTCGAGCTCGTGCTGCCCGAGACCGGGGTCTGCTCCACGAGCCTCGCGGCCGAGGCATCCTCGTGCGGAACGAATGACGCGTCGAGCTGCTGCTCGTGACGACCGATCGGCCGTCTCGGCGAGACGATGCACGTCGGCCCGCATCGATCGACACCCGTCTATCATTCGACCATGACCTCTGAGCGGCCCACCGTCCTGTTCGTCTGCGTGCACAACGCGGGCCGCTCGCAGATGGCCGCGGGGTACCTCCGCGAGCTCGCGGGTGAGCGCATCGAGGTGCGCTCGGCCGGCTCCGAGCCGAAGGACCGGATCAACCCGGTGGCCGTCGAGGCGATGGCCGAGGAGGGTATCGACATCGCCGGCAACACCCCGAAGGTGCTCACGGTCGACGCCGTCAAGGAGTCCGACGTCGTGATCACGATGGGCTGCGGCGACGCCTGCCCGATCTTCCCGGGCAAGCGCTACGAGGACTGGGAGCTCGACGACCCCGCCGGCCAGGACATCGAGGCCGTGCGCCCGATCCGCGACGAGATCCGGCGTCGCGTCGAGGAATTGATCGGCGAGCTGCTGCCGGCGTAGGCGGGCGGATGACTCGACCGTCGGGGCTGCACCGTCCTCAGGTCAGCGGCTCCGGCGCCGATGAGGGTCTCGGGGGTACCGGCAACGGAAGCGACTACGCCGCGCTGGAGCGAAGCGAGCATCCCGCCGCACGTCACTGCTCGAGGAACCGCACCGGGAGTTCGGCGATGTGCAGCCGTGAGGACCGGACGGTGTCCTCGATCGCCCGGTGCTGGCGGTCTGGGGCGATGATCTGCACCTTCTCGACTCCGTCGATCGGCGTGCCGCCGCCATCGGCCCAATAACTGCTGACGGCGTGGTCTTCGGCGAGTCGGCTGAGCATCGCCAGGTATTCCGCGCTTTCGCCCGGCTCGAGAATCAAGCCGAGGTTCATGGCGTCGATCTCGACGGCGTCGTTCTCGGCGATACCGGCCGCCGCGATCAGGTCGTCGGCGTGCTCGATCAGCGGCAGGAGATGCGTGTACCCGGCCGACGGTGCTTCTTCGAGCGCGGCGAGGGCGAATCTCCCCTCCTCCCAGATGGCCGGCTGGATCGCGAGCCCCGGGACGACCCGGTCGAGTTCGCCGACGAGCCGAACCGCATCGAACCCGAAGTCAGGGCACCGCGCGTCACGATCTGCAGCGTTCCGGAGCGTAGGTGCCGCGCGCAGCGTCACCTCGGTGGCGGCGGGCGTGCGCACGTGGATCGACCAGGTGATGGCGTCGGGATAGTCGGTCGAGCAGGCCGCATCGAGAAGTCCAGGCAGTCCGGCCTGATCGACCGCGACGGTCATCCACGACGTCGGATTCGAGAACGTCGGCGCCTCGACCCATCGCTCCGTGTCGACCCGGCGCACGCCGGGGAGCTTCTCGACATGTCGTTCGAACTCGTCGAGCTCGGGAGATGGACGATCGAAGCGGGTTTCGTCGATCATCCAACCGAAGGTCACGACGGAGCCGATCCCGAGGACCACGATCGAAAATCCCAGGATGGACAGCCACACACGCCTCGCGGTCGTCGCGCGGTCACAATCGATCCCCCCACCCTCAGGCGCTGGTTCCCGTTTCACTCCGAGCGTGGTCGGCATCGCCGCCCTTCCCCGAGCCCCTCGGCCCACGACTCGAACGTAGCCCGCGAGAGCAACGCCGACCTGACGAAACCTCGAACCGAAGGCGAATCCTCACGCGTGCCCGATCACCGACAGAGCCACGCATCCCCTCAACATACGCGCCGCATCGAGTTCGCGATCAGGCGCCCGGCGATCACACGAAGTCGATCGCCATGACGGGCTCCCCGGCTGGCGTCACCAGCACGAGACGTTCCGGTGTGGCGTTGTCATAGACGTGGAGGACATGGGTTTCGATGCCGGTACCACCGGACAGGCTCACAAGGTGGGTGAGCGCCGTTCCGCTTCCATCGGTGGCGAATCGTGAATACCGTTGCAGTTCGCGCGCGTCACCTTCTTGCTCCGCGCGGAGGTGCACGATCGTTCGACCACGATCCGATTCGACGAGCAGCACTCGAGCTCGAATGGCTCCGAACTGTGCCATCCGATCGACGAGCATCACCCGATTCACGTGCACAACGTACTCGCTCCTTACCGGGTACACGAAAGGCCCGGAGCTTCCGTAGAAACCCGGGCCTCTGGTAGCGAGGGCGGGACTCGAACCCGCGACACCACGATTATGAGCCGTGTGCTCTAACCACCTGAGCTACCCCGCCGGGAAGTCCGTCAGTGCGGGGGTGGAGCCCCGGCACCGACGAACAGAGCCCCGAGTCAGGATTGAACTGACGACCCCTTCCTTACCATGGAAGTGCTCTACCACTGAGCTATCGGGGCGGCGTCACCGCTCGCGGCAACCGTACGAGGATATCACCAGATCTCGCGTCCTCCGAATCGGGTCCGGACCGCTGAATCGTGCGCCGTCGAAGGGGTCGGATGCCACGGAAATGGGGCTCCGTCGCATACCCCCAGTTCGGGGAGGACCCTGATGCGGAGGTCCTGCCGCACGACTATCTTCGGCCCCAGCGCAGTGTCTCGACGTGCAGGATGGACGATGGAACGCGCAGGGGAATTCTTGATCGAGGCCGTTCGGAACGGCATCGATCGGCCGCGCCTCGAGACTCGGATGGCCGCCCGCCGGGTGTTCCTGATCGCCGGCGCCGGCGCGGGCAAGTCGAGCCTGATCGCCCGGGCCGAAGCGGCCGACCCGCGCGCGTACCTGTTGCGTCTCGGACCGAGGTACGCCACCCCGAGCGCGTTGGCCGCCGAACTCGAGATCGCCGCGCGCTCCGAGGCCAGCACGGTGCTCATCGACGACGCCCAGTGGTGCGCGGGGTGCGAGGCGGCCGACGTGCTCGAGCGGTTCGTCGTGGATGCCCCGCAACGCGTGATTCTCGCGTCTCGGGAGGCCTTCCCGTTCGCAACCGCTCGCGCCGAGTACGGCGGCACCGCGGTGCTCGGCGTGCGCGACCTGGCCCTGCGGCTCGACGAGGTCGCGGCGGTCTTCCGCTGGGCCGGGGCCAAGGCACCGTCGTCGGCCGCGGCATCGCGGCTGCTGACCGAGACCGCCGGCTCCCCCGCCCTGATCGTGGCGCTCGCGGGAGCGGTCGCCGACGTCGACCGGGATGCCGTGGACGTGGCCCTCGTCGCCGCGATCGAGGGCGGCGCGGCCGCCCCGGTCCTGGACGGCCTGCTCGACGACCTCGACCCGATCGTGCACGAGGCGCTCACGCGCGCGAGCGTGCTGCCGTCGATGCGCGCTGAATCGGCGATCGACCTCCTGGGCGGCGCCGCGGGCTGCGCCCTGCTGCGCGCGCTCGACGACGGGATGGTTCCGCATCGGCTGCGCGCCGACGGCGCACGAGAGCTGCCGCGGATGCTCCGGCGCCACCTGTTCGGCCGGCTTCCGGCCTCGGAGCGTGCGGCACTCGCGGCCGACGCGGCGAAGCTCCTGACGCCGGCGGATGCCGCACGCGCGCTCGCCGACGCCGCGAACTGGGACGACGCGATCGACGTGCTGCGTGCGCACCCGGTGGCCATCGCCGCGCCGGGCGCGGCTGCGTGGGCGCCGCCACGGGCGGACGTCGTCACCGACCTCCTCGCCGTTCGCGCCCTGATCGACGACCGCGAGCCGGTGACGGCTCGCCGCCGCCTCGACGCCCTGCGCCTCGATCGCCTGCCGCCCGAGTTCGCGACCATACCGGCGGTGCTGCGCGACGAACTCGACGGGCTGGCCGGGCCCTGGGAGGCATCCGTGGGACCGACGGCGTCGACTCGAGCGGCCGCCGCCTCGACCGGCCGATCGGCCGGCGATCCGACGACGACGACGCGCGCCACCGCGCACCGCCTGCTCGTGGGCGACGCACTCGGTGCGACTCGCGCGCTGCTGCGGCGACTCCGCGATCCGGCCGCCGCGCCGCACGTTCGACTCGGATGCCGGCTGGCGCTCGTCGTCGCGCGGGCCGCGATCGCCTCCGCCGCGGAGACCGCGGCGAGCCTGTGCCATCTCGAGGCGGAAGCCATGGCGCTCGGGCTGCCCGGCATCGCGCGTCTGGCCCGCGGCATGCTCGCGGCGCTCGCTCCCGAGTCGTCACCGCACGCCGTGCACGAGGTCGTCGAGGAGTGCGAGCTCCGCGGCGACGACGAGGGCGCCGCCTTCGTCGAGGCCGCGTGGCTGCTCGGGCGACTGCACGACGGGCGCGCGGAGTCGCGCCGCGCCGCGGCACTGGCCGACCGGCTCTCGAGGCTCGGCGCGGCCGACGGCGCGGCGGTCGCCTCGGCGACGGCCGCCTACCTCGCGGCGCAGCACCACGAGCCGCACGCGGTCTCCGTGCTGGCCGCGGCCGAGGCATCCGCGCTGGTCACGCCGACGCCGGCCGCGCGCGCGTGGATCGACGCCGCGTACCTCGTGCGCTCCGGCGACCCCGAGCGTCTCGCGGCGGCACGTCGTGCCGCGCGCGACGCCGGCATGCCGCGCCTGCCCGTGCCGCTGCCGACCGCCGCCGAGCTCGGCCGACGCACCTCGCGAGCGCCGGCCGAGCCGGTGCGACTCGAGGTCGTCGAACGCATCCCGAGGATCACGGTCGGCTGCTTCGGCGGGTTCCGGCTCCGCGTCGACGGCCGCGACCTCGACCTGCGCGGGGTGCGTCCGCAGGCGCGCAACGTGCTGCGGATGCTCGCGCTGAATGCGGGATCGCCCGTGCATCGGGAGCTGATCGCCGAGGTGATCTGGCGCGACCTCGAACCGACGTCGGCCGTGCACGCGCTGCACGTCAGCGTGTCGAGCCTGCGGCGCGCGCTCGGCCTCGACACCGCCGACCGGGTGGTGGCGCGCGACGGCGAGGCCTACCAACTCCGCCTCGCCAACCGCCGCGACTGCGACCTCGCCGACTTCGACGCGAACCTCGAGGGCGCCGCGGCGGCACGCCGGAGCGGGGATGCCACGGGCACCGCCGATGGCCTCCGCCGCGCCCTGCACCGCTACGTCGGCGAGGTGCTTCCCGAGGACGGCCCGGCCGAGTGGGCGGTCGGCGCGCGCGACCGGTACAAGACCCGCGCGTCGGAGGCCGCCGCCGCGCTCGCGCACCTCGAGCTGCGCTCGGGCGACCGGCACGGCGCACTGGATGCCGCGACGCGCGGTATCGAGATCGACCCGTGGCACGACGCATCCTGGCGGGCGCTGCTCGCCGTGCACCGCGAATCCGGCGACGTGGTCGCCACCCGGCGCGCCGAGCAGGGGTACCGGCGGATGCGGGTCGCGCTCGGCGTCGACTGACCGCGCGTCAGCGGCCTCTGAAGCCGAGTTCGGCGACCGCGACGCGCGTCTGGTCGGTCGCGCCGTGCGCGGTTCCCACGGTCAGGCGGATGCCGGTGACGTCGTCGACCCCGAGGTCCCACGATTGCGAGCCGGGCTGGTCGGCGACCGTGATCGTGCGCTCGACGACCGAGCCGTCGGCACGCGTGATCGTGACGAGCAGCGTGTCGGGGCGCCCGTCGGCGAGGAACTCGGCCGGATCGTCGGATGCCCCGGCCACCATCTGCATGGACACGAGGCGGAACGGCTCGTCGAACGCGACCTCGAGATGTTCGCCCGGTGCGGCACCGGTCGGCGCCGGGGCCCACGACGTGTTGGAGAAGCCGTCGTAGGCGGATTCGGGCGGCCGCCCCTCCGCCGAGCTCGAGGCGACGATGCTCACCGGACTCACGGGCGTCGCCGCCGCCACGCGGTCGATGAACGCGGCCGCGGTCTCGCCGATCCAGCCGCGCGCGAACCAGGCGACCGCGGCGAGCGCGAGCACGACGGCGGGAACCACCACCCAGGCCGGGCGGAACCGGCGCGTGCGCACGAGCGGGCGGGCGCCGGCCTCGGGCTGCGCCGACGGTGCGAGCACGGGCATGGCCGAGGCATCCAGTTGCGTCGCGCAGCGCCGGCAGAAATGGCGGTCGGGCGTGTTGCCGGCGCCGCAGGCCGGGCAGACGATCTCTCCCGGGCGCGGGGCATCCTCCGCCCGGGCGGCGCGACGCTTCGGCGGCTGGCGGCGCGGTGCGTCGGCGGGTTTGCGCGCGGCCGGCTGCGCCGTCGGGCGCTGTGCTGTTGGCTGCTGTGCCGTCGGACGCTGAGCGACGGGTTGGGCGGCGGGCTGCTGCGCCGCCGATTGCGCGACGGCGACGGATGCCACGGCGACGGGGATGCCCGCGGGCTCGGGGTCTCGCGCGGGCTCGGGCTCGGGGCCGGGCTCGGGTTCCGGCTCGGGCTCGGCTTCCGGCTCGGCTTCCGGCTCGGGCTCCGGCTCGGGTTCCGGCTCGGGCTCGACCTCGAGCTCCGGCCGGGGTTCGGGTTCCGGCTCCGGCTCAGGCTCCGGCTCCGGCTCCGGCTCGGGCTCAGGCTCCGGCTCGGGCTCGCGTTCCGGCTCGGTCGCGAGCACCGGTTCCGGCTCGCGCTCGGGCTCGGGCTCCGGCTCGGCCTCCCCCTCCCCCTTCGCCTCCCAGCCGAGGTACTCGCCGCAGGCGCCGCAGAAGTCGTCGTCGGCGGCGTTCAGGGTTCCGCACGCCGGGCACGCGAGGGTGCGTTCGTCGCTCATGCCGTGCCGCCCTTCGTCCGGTGGGTCCGCACCTGCACCCGGCACGGCACGTGCGCTGGCACCAGCGAGCGGACCACACGCGCGAGTCTCGCCTCGAAGCCCTCGGCGGAGGCATCCGGCACCGTGACCGTCACCGTCACCCCCGGTTCGTCGGAACCCGGGATCGGCGCCCCGGGCATCGCCGACCAGGCGGTCGCGCCCGACTCCTCGACCTCGACCGAGGACTCGGGCCCTGCGGCGAGGCGCACGGCGTCGGCGATGCCGGCGGCCGTGCCCGTACGCCGGTGCAGGGCGACCGCGCCGGCGACGATGTCGCGGCGCTGCTGCACCGACCATGCGTCGTCGACCCGGATGTCGACCCAGCTCGCGAGCCATTCGAGGTGATCGGCCGGCGCGAGGTGCGGGTCGAGGTACGCGGCCAGGTTGTCGAGCACGCCGAGCACCGGGGCGAGCGCATCGTCGAAGGCCGGCAGCATCCGCTGCAGGAAGTCGTCCTCCTGCAGGATCGCCGGCAGGCGCGTCAGGTACGGCGACGGCGAGGCGAGGCCTGGGATCGCACCGCGCATCTCACACCCCCGAGACCACTCGGACCTTGTGCTCGAAGCTGAACACGAGGGCGTCGGGATCGAGCACGATGCGCTGCGCGGGCTCGCCGCGCTTGCCGGTGACGGGGTCGGCGCCGAACAGCAGCACCTCGTCGACGAGCTCCGTGCCGCGCAGCGACTGCAGCACCGAGTACACCTCGCCCGCCAGCACCGGTCGCCCGAACGGCCAGCCGGTGCCGTCGGCTCCGCCGACGATCGGGTCGAAGTGCCGGTAGAGCGCCGCGAGCGCCTGCTCGCGCAACCCCTCGACCGAGGCCCGCGGCCGTGCGACCAGCTTCGCGACGACCGTGATGCCCTGGTACGCCGGCGGCTCGATCACGAGTCGCGCCCCCACCGGGCGCCGGGCGTCGAGGTCGTCGGAGATCGCCTGCAGCAGTTCCTCCGAGGGCAGCAGGTCGGCGAACGCGAGCCGCCCCTCGGCGTCGCCCGACACCGACGGCACGACGAGCAGCCGGGCGCCGTTCACGGCGTCGGCCGCGGGCACGCAATGGGCGCGTGCGATGCCGGGCGCGGCGCTCCGGGCGAGGTGCTCGTAGTCCTCGGCGGTCACGGCGCGATCGCGCGTGCGCACCGCGAGCGGGCCGCGCACGCGGGCCTCGTCGATGGTCTCGCCGTCGCTGCCGTCGTGCGCTGCCCGCCGATTGACCGTGCCGCTGACGAACGGCACCGTCGAGCGGAGCACGCTCAGCGCCCCCGCCGAGATGTTTCCCGCCGTCCCGCCGCCGAGCCGGTACCGCGGAATGCGCATCGGCGCGCCCTTGGGCGGCACGGCGCCGAACCGGCGGAGCGATCCGTCGGGTTCGCGCACGGCGGGCGGGAACGAGACCGTACCGCGGGTCCGGTCGACCCGCACGACCCGGTCGGCGGGATCGCAGCCCGCGAAGGAGTCGACCTCGGTCCACGACTCCCAGTCGCCGCCGCCGCCCACCTCGACGACGAACGGCTCGCCGTCGTCGAGCACGGGCCGCCCCTCGAGCGGGAACTCCTGCCCGGGCACCCCCTCGGAGAGCCCGAGCACCTCGTCGAGCACCGTCGCCGCGTGCACCGCGGCCACGACACCGCCGACCGTCTCGGCCGACGCCGAGCGCACCAGCGGCGACGCCGAGTACGTCGGCGTGCCCTCGGGCACCTCGATCACACGGCAGCGCAGCCACGCCGAGCGTTCCCCGGCGACGACGGATGCCACGTGCCCGCGCGGCACGATCAGTACGACCTCGCCCGGGCGATTCAACCCTCCGGTGCCGTCGGCGACGACATCGCACGGCGCCCACGCGGACCCGGTCCACGCCTCCCAGGCGATGGGCGGGTCGAGCGGGTCGACGCCGACGCCGCGGACGGTGCAGTCGATGGCCAGCGACACGGCCAGCCCGCCCGACGGCTCGGAGAGCCCGACGATGAGCGCGTCGCCGATCGCCGGCGTCTGCGCGAACGCGTCGATCGGGCCGTCCTTGAGCGACGCACGGCCCGCCCACGCCTCGCCGTCGGCCGGCGCCGTGCCGACGAGGTCGGCCGATCGGGGCGGGATCACGAGCTCCTCGACGGTCGAGAACACGATCGAGGCGCGATCCTCGGTCCGCGGCGTGCCGACCTCGGTCCGGGCGGGCACCACGACCGGCTCGGGCATCGGCGCGGAGAGCCACATCACGACGTCGGCGGTCGCGGCGCTCGGCGGGAACAGCTCGACCCCGAGCAGCTCGAGGAAGCTGAGGTACAACTTGTCGGGCACGCGGTTGAGGCGGTACAGCAGCTCGTCGGTCATGAAGGCGAAGGCCTCGATGAGGGTGACGCCCGGGTCGGAGACGTTGTGGTCGCTCCACTCGGGGCAGCGCAGCGCGATGAGCCGCTTCGCGTCGTCGACGAGGTCCTGGAACCTCCGGTCGTCCAGGTTGGGCGTTGGCAGGGTCATGACGGCACCTCGGACTCCTCACGGGGAATGACGTAGAACGGGAAGACGAGGTTGCGGGGGTCGTTCGTGCCGAGGATCACGTAGCCGATGTCGATCAGGAGGCATCCGTCGTCGGCGCGCTCGAACGACACCGAGACCCCCGTGACCTCGATGCGCGGCTCCCAGAACCGCAGGGCCGATCGCACGGCCGCGCCGATCGCGCCCGCGGTCGCGGCGTCGGCCGGGGCGAACACGTAGTCGTGCACGGCGCAGCCGAACTCGGGCCGCATCGGCCGCTCCCCCGGCGCGGTCGCCAGGATGAGCCGGATCGCCTCCTCGATCTCGCGCTCGTTCGACGAGAGTGCGATGCGCCCCGCGTCGTCGGCGCGCACGGGGAACGCCCACCCCCGCCCGACGAACTCCTGTGCCATCTGCCCGGCTCCCGTCAGTTGATCTTCACCAGGGAGCCGCGCACGGTCGTCGCGCCGCTCGACGAGATCTCGGCCGTGGCCTGGCCCTTGACCGCGACCGTCGATCCCGAGAGCTCGGCGGCCGTGTCGGCCTTGACCGTCACCTTCGCGGCACCCAGTTCGGCGCTCGTGCCGCCCTTGAGCTTGAGGTCGGTCGTCGCCTCGATGTCGACCGTCTTGCCGGTGAGCTTGATGGTTCCCGACGACGCCTCGACCGTGGCATCCGTCTTGGCGACGACCTTCACCGGGCCTTCGGAGATGATCTCGATGCCCTTCTCGCCGTTCTGGGTCAGCGTGACGCGCTGCGCGCGCGTGTTGGTCGAGATCTGCACGTACTCCTTCGAGCCGTCCTCGAGGAACTCGACGACCATGCCCGTGCGCGACGTGAACGTGCGGCGCACGACCTTGCCGTTCTTCGCCGTGTCGTCCCACGGGTCGAGGGGTTGGTCGCTGCCGTTGAACAGGCCGCCCAGCACGTAGGGACGGTCGAGTTCGCCGCCCTCGAACGCGACGAGCACCTCGTCGCCCACCTCGGGCACCACCACCGCGCCGCGCTTGCCCGCTGCGCCGGGCTGCACGAGCCGGGCCCAGCTGCTCTCGTAGTCGTCGGAGAGGGCTGGGATCTTCACCGCGACCATCCCCCGCGCGTCCACGGAGCCCTTCGAGTCGCCGTGCTTGGTCACGATCGCGGGCAGCACCCCGGGGTAGCGGAACCCGGCCGAGCCGGCCGACGCGCCCGACGACGCGCCCGACGCGCCGCCGGCTGCTCCCGCCGCGATGCCGTACAGCGACCGGTCGGAGGCGTTCGTCACGTGCACCTTCGTCGTGTAGCCGAGGTCGGCCGAGAACTCGTGCACGGTCTCGGTGACGGTGTAGCGGCCGTCGAACGGGGAGCCGAAGCCGCGTACGCTCACGGCGGTGCCCGATCGCAGCTTGGCCGAGCCGAGCACGACCGCCTCGAGCTCGGCGAACCCGCCTGCGATGCGTTCAGCCATCGCCTTCGCGAGGGCGTCCTGCGACGGCTGGTCGCCATCGCCGACGGAGAGCACGAACGGCGGGCTGTCGAACACCTCGGCCAGCTTCGCCGGATCCACCGGCAGCTGCGCGCTGCGGGTCTTCGCCGGCGCCTTCGCGACCACCGCCCGCTTCGCCTTCCGGTCCCAGCCGCGCACCTCGACCTCGGGCACCTGCTCGCTGCTCGTGACGGTCGAGCGCAGGTACAGCGTGTTCAGCCCGTGCTCGATGACGACCGGGTCGGTGCGCGCGCCGACCGCGCCGGCGGGCGCCTCGGACGCCGACGTCGGCGCCTCGAAGTGCAGCCGGCCGCGCTCGACGAAGAAGGTGAACCCGACGCGATCGGCGAGGCGCTTCAAGAACACCCAGTCGGTCACGTTGTCCTGGCTGATCTTGGCGTGCACGCCCGAGGTCGTCGACACGAGCGCCTGCAGGCCCGCCCCGCCCGCGACCTGCTGCACGACGTCGGAGACCTTCACGTCGATGAACGCGCGCACGCGGCGCCCCCGGAACAGCCTGTGCGACGGGTCGAGGCCCCGCACGCGGGTGATGAGACTGCCCCCCAGGTCCTCGCGCTCGAGCGCCGTCACCTCGCCCTCGACGAGCACCGTCGTCGGTTCGGGCCCGTTCTCCGAGACCGAGACGCTGACCTTCGTGCCGATCTCGATCTTCGCCTTCTGGAGCAGGTCGCCCCTCGCGTCGGCGAACTCGAGGTCGAACGAATCCGGCAGGCTCGCGGCATCCGTCACCCGGCCGTGCACCAGCAGCGACGACGCGGCCGCGTCGAGCGGCGTGCCCGCGACGGAGACGACGAGTTCGCTGGTGTAGACGTCAGCCGAGGGCACGGGCGAGCTCCCTCCGGACGGGTTCGAGCGGCGCATCGAACTCCTCGGCGGCCGGCAGCAGGATGCTGCGCCCCGGCCGCAGGCGCATGGGATCGTCGATGCCGTTCACGTCGGCGACCGCCCGCCACAGCGACGCCCGGCCGTACTCGCGGAACGCGATCGCGGCGAGCGTGTCGCCCTCGCGCACGACGTGCAGCCGCCGCGGCTGGAGGCCGCCAGAGGTGGGGTTCTGCTTGCCCATCTCGCTCGCGAGCTCCTCCATCGCGACCGTGCACACGGCGCGCAGCGGCTGGCCCGACGGCGCGAAGAGCGTGTACTTTGCCGACACGCTCGTGATGTACCCGACGAAGCCGCTGAGGCCGCCCCACATGAACCGCACCCACGGCGGCGACGGGGTCTTCGTGCCCTTGGACTTCTCGGTCGGCGCGGTCGCCTTGAACAGCTCCTCGACCTGGGTCACGACGCTGTTGTCGCGCGCGAGCGACGCGTCGAAGTACATCTCGACCGTGAGCTTCTGCGGGTCGGGCCCCTGGTAGCTGGCCGGCGGCGCCGACGACGCCTTCTTCTGGTTCTTCTTCTCCCACTTGGCGGTCTTGGCCATGGTGAGCTCGCGGGGATTGAGCTGGAACTTGAGCTCCTTGATGAGCGGACCGGGGCGGCCCGGCTCCTGCCCCGGCTCGAGCAGCTCGATCTTCGCGGGCGTGAGGTTGCGCGTGTCGGCGGTCCCGGTGAGCGGCATGTCGGCCTCCTAGTGCTTCGCGCCCGTGGCGAGGAATCCGTGATGCGCGATCTCGAGCGTCTCGGTGAGCACCTTCGGCTGGTCGGGGCTGAACCCCGGCCCCGTCCAGCGCACCGGGATCACGTCGTTGATCGACCAGGTCGCGACGGTCGTGTTGTTGGACGTCTTCGCGATGATGGTGCCCGTGCTGCGCTTCATGCCGCTCGTCGTGGCGATGATCCAGTTCAGGACCTTGTCGGATGAGCCCGCGTAGACGGGCCGGCTGAGCTTGATGTTGGGGTACTTCAGCCGGGTCGGGAACTGCCAGACGAAGGTGTTGTTGCCGCCCTCCTCGCGGGTCTCGAGCACCACCTCGACGCCGAGCCCCTCGCAGCCGGTGAACTCGCCGAGGTTCTTCTCGTCGAGTTGCACCACGTACCGCACGCTGACCGCGGTCTGCAGGTCGTCGATCACGGGATCACCTCGTTTCCGTCACAGTCCGTCGATTCGGATGCCGCGTCGCTCGCGATCGAGCAGCAGCTCCGACTTGAGGCGTCGCACGAGCGGCGCGTAGAGCCTGGCGGCGAGCTTCTCGACGTCGGCCGCGGACGTCGGGACCGCCGCGGGCGACGCGGCGGCGGCGCCGCCCGCCGCCGCGCCGGGCGCTCCGGTCGCCGCGTCGGTCGCGTCGCCTGTGCCGCTCGCCCCGCGCACGTCGTCTGCGGTGGATGCCGCGGCGCCCGCGCTCCCGAGTGCGGTGGTCATGGCATCGGCCGGTGAGCCGGCGAGCCCGGCGAGTGCCGAGGCGTCGGGCATGCTCTGCGGGAGGCGTGGCAGCGGGAGGGCGCCGGCGCCGGGCAGCGAGGGGATGCCCTGCGGCAGCGACGGCATGCCCTGCGGCATCGACGGGAGCGTCGGCAGGGCCGGCAACGCCGGCATCGCCGGCATCGCCGGCAGGTCGGGCAGATCGGGATGATCCGGAAGCGACGGCATCCCCCCGGGCAGGCTCGGCATCTGGCCGGGCGTCGACGGCAGCGATGGCAGTGAGGGCAGTGCGGGCAGCGGCGGCATCGAGTCGGGGATCGCCAGGTCGTCGGCGCCGGGCACGGATGGCATCGAGGGGACGGCCGGGAGGCCGGGCATCTGCGGCACGGCCGGCAGCGCGGGCATCGCGGGCACCGCCCCGAAGGGGTTCCAGCGCTGCACCGCGGCGAGCAACCCGCGGGCGAACGACGGGCGCTCGGATACCTCGTCGCGGGGTGCTTCCGGCACGGATGCCCGGCCGCCGACCGACGGTGCAGCGGATGGCGCAGCCGAAGGTGCGGTCGTCGGCGCGGACATCGGCGCCACGACCCTCGCGACCGTCACCGACGGCGCGACCTGCCCAGATCGGCTTCGCCCCACCCGTGGCGCCGCGCCGATCGCCGGGCCGATCGCGGGTTCCAGCATCCGTGCGGCGACCAGCGGCAGGCGGTGCTCCGGTGCGGGCCGGGCAGTGGCAGGAGCGGTGCCAGCGGTCGGCGGGTTCCCCGCTGTCGGCGCGGTCCCGGGCGCGGCAGGCCCGGCATCGAGGCCGGCGGTGCCGAGCTGCTCGGTCGCGATCGTCGCGCGCACGGTGCCCGCCGCCGGGTCCGGCCACCGGTCGGGTACCGCGCCGAATGGGTCGGGAGGCGCATCCGCCGTCGAGCCGGCCGCGGATTCGGCATCAGCCGTGCCCGCGGCGCCCGCATCGGTGTGCTCATGCGCGTTCGGGCTCGCGCTCCCGCTCGGCACCCAAGGGCCGGTGGTGCGCTGCAACGGCAGCGCCCCGCCGGGCGCCGACGCCTCGCGCGGGCCAGCTCGGTCGCCGTCGGGCGCCGTCGGCGCACTGAGCGAGGATGCCGGATCGCGCTCGCCGAGGAGCGGGCGTTCGCCCGCGGTCTCCGCACCGGGCTCGGAAGCTTCGGCACTCGACGCTGCGGCTGCGAGCCGCTGCACCGACGAATCGGGCTCGTCCACGGCATCCGGCGCGGTCGGCGCGTCCGGCGCGGTCGGGGCGGTCGGCAGGCTGTCCGCAGCATGCCGGGACTCGGCGTCGCGCGGCACCGACGGCAAGGGCGCACCGAGGCCCAGTCGGTGCGGCGGTGGCACGGGCACGGCTGCTCGAGGCGGCGCGGCACCGGTGCCCTCCGGGGTGCGCTGCACGGCCGGTGGGAGCGGCTCAGCAGGATCGGCGCCGGCTCGTCCGCCGGCCGGCTCGGACGCGGTCGGCCTGCCGAGCGGCAGACCGGGGCCGTCATGGTGGAGAGCGGGGCGCGGCGGGGAGGTCGGTCTCGACCCCGATCGGTCGGGCAGCGAACTCACGGCCGCTTCGCCGCCGAGCGTGCTGCGCTGGACGGCAGTTCCGTTCATGGGCGACGCCGCAGGCGCCGCGGGCGCCGCGGGCGCCGTCGGTGCCGTGGGCGCCGCGGCATCCGGGCTCGAGACATCCGAGTTCGGGGCACTCGTGTTCGAGGCATCCGAATTCGCGTCGACCGAAGCCGCTTCGGGCGCCGAGACCGCAGGCAGCGGCAGCGCCGCCGCCGAGACATCCGGTTCCGAGGCATCCGGTTCCGAGGCAGCAAGGTCCGAGGCAGCAAGGTCCGAGGCAGCAAGGCTCGAGGCAGCAAGGCTCGAGGCATCCGGTACCGAGGTATCGGCCGGCACCTGCGCGGCGGAAGGCGCGGCACTCGTCGCCGCCGTCGCCCGCTGCACCGCGGCAC
Organism: Agromyces agglutinans; assembly: GCF_009647605.1. Taxonomy (GTDB): domain Bacteria; phylum Actinomycetota; class Actinomycetes; order Actinomycetales; family Microbacteriaceae; genus Agromyces; species Agromyces agglutinans. The sequence goes on from NZ_WJIF01000003.1 coordinate 113,771, forward strand.
TGCCGGTCGGTCCCGGGTTCGGAGGTCGCAGCGCCAACTCCTGCGCGCCGCCGGCGCCCGCGACCGGCGCGCCGAGCGACCCGGTGTCGGCCGCGACGGTTCCGGCCGGGGCATCCGCATCGAGGAGGTGACCCATGGAACCCATGAGCGACGGATCGACGCGCGTCGGCAGGCTCGCGACGAACCCGCTCGACAGCGAGGTCGACGCGGCCGTCGCCGTCGTCCGCTGCAACGGCGGCAGGTGCGCCCAGCCCGCGGGGCTCGGGGCATCCGCCCGGCCCGTCGCATCCGGGGCGCGGCCGTCTACGCGAGCCGGCGCCGGCTCGCGATCCCGCTGCCACGGCCAGCGCATGGCCTCAGCGCTCCTCGCTCATCCGGGTGTTGATCGCGGCGATCTCCCGCACGTACCGCTGACGTTGCGGATGCTCCAGATCCAGGATCTCGTCGAGCGACCAGTGGAAGTGATAGGCGACGTACGCGACCTCCGCATGGAGCCGGTCGGTCGCGTACGTCATGATTCCCCCAGGCGCCCGCCCGCGAGGTCGGCCGTGAACCGGTGGGAGCACTGCGGGCAGGTCACCGCGATGCGCGTGTGACCCTCGGCGTTGATACGCCGGTAGAAGTCCTGCAGGAACGCGACGTCCGAGGCGAACATGTTCTCGACGACGGTGCTGTCGACGTTCGGCAGGTCGCCGAGCGACGCGATCACGCGACCCAGCAGCACGACCGTCGTGTACGCCGGGTTCTCCTGCACCCGCGCGTCGTACAGCGGCAACAGCTCGTCGCGTGCGGTGGCGAGACGCATCACCCCCCGGCGGTGCACCCGGCCCTCGGCGTCGACGAAGCCGCGCGGGAGTTCGAACGCGAACTCCGTGCGCATCGGCTCGTCGACGCCGGCCCGACTCTCGTCGTCGGTGCTCGCGCGTGTGGAGATGACACGTTGCATCACTTCACGCTCGACTCGTCGTAGCAGACGGTGAACTTCTCGGTCGCCTGCTCGGCCGCACCGGCCTTCAGCGCATTCAGCTCGACGACGCGCACCCAGCAGTTCATGAACTCGTAGGTCTTGATCGTCTCGCCCTTGTAGTCGAGCAGCTCGACCGAGGCGGTCTTGCGGGCGCCGGCGACGTCGCCGTCCATGACCACCTTCAACCAGTCGGTGACGGTCTTCGAGCCAGTGAGGCCGCGTGTGACGCTGAACTCTCCGGCCTTCGGCCTGCCGACCAGCTGGCGCACGACGTACTTGCCGTCGTTGGTGTTCTGCTTGAGTTCGATCTTGTCGACCTCGGACTTCAGTCCAGAGACCTCGATCACCTTCGGGATCACGATGCCGTCGATGATGACCTTGAAGGCGTTGGCCGGCGATGAGTCCATCGGGTCGGGCAGGTCAGCCATGGTTTCCTCCTGTGTTCGAAGTGGGATGTCTCAGGGCACGGTTCGCACGGTCGGCGCGGTTCGCGCCGCTCGCGCGGTCTACTCGGCGACCAGGCTCGTGCCGCCCGAGAACTGCGAGAGCTGGAAGATGACGAACTCGGCCGGCTTGACCGGCGCGACGCCGATCTGGCAGACGACCTGGCCCGAGTCGATGACGTCGGCCGGGTTGGTCTCGTCGTCGCACTTGACGAAGAACGCCTGCTCGGGCGTGTTGCCGAACAGGGCGCCCTTGCGCCACTCGCCGATGAGGAACGCCGAGATCGACCGGCGCAGCTTGCCCCAAAGGGCCGGGTCGTTCGGTTCGAACACGGCGAACTGGGTGGCGTTGAGGATCGACTTCTCGAGGTAGTTGAACAGGCGCCGCACGTTCACGTAGCGCCAGGCTGCGTCGCTCGAGAGGGTGCGCGCACCCCAGACGCGGATGCCACGGCCCGGGAAGTTGCGGATCGCGTTGATGCCGATGGGGTTCAGCAGCTCCTGCTCGGTGCGGGTCAGTTGCGTCTGCACGGCGACCGCGCCCCGGATCACCTCGTTCGCGGGCGCCTTGTGCACACCGCGCTCGCTGTCGTTGCGTGCCCAGACGCCGGCCATGTGGCCCGACGGCGGCACGAACCGGTTGGTGCCGGTGAGCGGGTCCATGACCTGCACCCACGGGTAGTAGAGCGTCGCGAACTTCGAGTCGTAACCCGCCTGGTTGCGCCGCCAGTCGACGATCTCCTGCGCGCTGAGCGACGGCGGCGCGTCGAGGATCGCCATGCGGTCCCCCATCAGCTCGCAGTGCGCGATGATCGCCAGCTGCACCGCCTTGACGGTGTCGAGGTCGATCGCGCCCTGCTCGAACGCGGCCATCAGGTCGGGGACGCTCACCATGGTGACCTCCTCGACCTCCTCGAGGCCGCTGAAGCCGGTGCGGTCGGCGGCGTCGCCGACGTAGTTCGCGGCCGAGATCTTGTCGAGCGCGATCGGCTCGGGCGCGGGCTCGGGGATCGCGAGGTCGAACGTGCCGACCGCAGGCTTCGCGGGCGCGGAGGAAGGTGGCGCCTCGACCTCCTCGAGCGTGACCATTTTCGACTCGGCCGACACCTTTGTGACGACGTAGTTCTCGCGGTCGGACTTCGTGGAGACGTTGCCGTAGGTCTCGGGCTGGCGGCCGTCGACCATGATGACGAGCTTGAACTCGTCGTCGGGCGGGTTCTCGCCGTCGGCCGGGCCGATCTCGACCTTGACGGGCTTCGCGTTCGCCGCGCCCTTCGCGATCACGCGGTAGCCGCCGATCGTGACCTCCTGCGGTTCCTTCGGCGCCTCCTTGGCGTCGCGCCCGCGGGCCTTGCCGCTGGCGGCCGACGACGTGCCGATGCGGACGACGTAGCAGTTGCCGCCGCCGTTCAGGAAGTAGCCGTAGACGGCGTACGCGAGGTACGAGCCGGGGTACAGGCCGCCGAACTCGTCGACGAACTGGGTCCAGTTCGACACCAGGGTCGGCTGGTTCTCCGGTCCCTTCGGGGCGAGCCCGATGAACGCGGCGACGGCGGTGCCGACGCCTTCGATCGGGCGCGTCGCGGCGTCGATCTCCTGGACGTAGACGCCGGGTGAGAGGTACGTGGGCATCGGAGACTCCTTCTCGATCGGCCTATGCAGGCAGGATCGAACGGATGCCCCGTCGCCCGTGAGTCTGCCCGTGCGCTCACGCGGGAAGCGCGCGCTGCGCGAAGGGGCAGGTGGATGCCTCGGCGGCTGCGCCGCCCGCTTGGCGCCCCCGGTCCGCGTCAATCGCGGCAGAGGTACTCCGGCCAATCTCCGGAACTTTGTCACTTCGGTACTTCGGCACCACGGCACCTCGGCACCTCGGCACCTAAGCACTTCGGCACCGAGGGTGCCGAAGGGTGAGGCGGGTGCCGCGGACTACTTGCGCCACCATTCTGCGGAGCCCTTGGAAAGAGCATCTTTGCCGAGCTTGGCGAAGATCTGCTCCGCGACGGCGAGCTGCGCTGCCGCCGCCTGGCGGATGGTGTTCGCATCCGGCTTCATCTGAGCAATGACTCCCCTGGCCTTGCGTGACTCACCGTTCATCGCGTGGTCGCGCTCGACCGCAGCGATCGTGCGCTTGATCGCCCCAGTGGCGAGAAGCGAATAGGCGCGAGCCATGCTTGCAGCGGACCGCCCGGCGCCCTGGCCGGACTTGGCTCGCCCCTTCACCGACTTCGAGAGCGTGAGATCGCCTGAGATCTCCCCCGGCTGAAGACGCTTGAAGTCTTTCTGCTGCCGCGCACCGATCCAGAGGAGCACCGTTGGCATGCGGTCGTACTCATTTTCAGAAGTCTCCGGAACCCCGTGAGCAAGCAGCACGGCGCTCACGTAGCCGTCTGGTATGACGTGCTCCGACCAGAGGTGCGGACGCGGCGAGGGTTGGCTGGAATGCGGGGCGATATTCCCAACGAGCTTCGCGGACTGTTGCTCCGTCGACGTGCCCTTCCCCGCCGGCCCGGCCTTCTTCGAATCTGCGATCAATGCAGCGATCTTCGGCACGAGCTCTGCGACCAGTGCGGCAGCCTTCGCTTTGTCGGGTTCGGACCTCCCCACGATGCTCGCGACACGCGTCGCCGCGGCGATGATCTCCGTGACCCTCGCGTTCAGAGCAGCGTTGTCGCTGCCGCCGACGATGCGCTTCAGCGCGACCTCGAGTGGTGTCGGAGTCGACGCCAGGACGAATTTGCTCGCGCGTGCATCGAAGCTCAGGGTGTGCTGCTCCCCCGCGGCAGTGAACGGCTTCCTGATGATGCCGAGCGCCTCACCGAGAGCAGCTGCCTTCCCCTTCACCCACTTCTTGCCGGCCTCGACCTTGCCCTTCGCCCATCCGGCTCCGCGCTTGAAGGCCCGGATCAACGGCCCGGCGGCCTTGATCACGCCGCCGATGATCGAGTCGACGACCTTGTTCACCGGCTTCTGAATGCTCTCGATGATGCCCTTCACCTTGGCTCCGATGCCGCCGAGGCCGAGAAGCGACGCCAGTCCGCTGATGATCATCGGCACCGTGCGTGCCATGGTCGCTTCGATGAGGCCGGCGACCCGGCCGACACCGCCGGCGACGATCGACTCGACCGAGTCGAGCACCGAGTCGACGAAGTCCTTCATGCGCTCGGCGTTGTCGACGAACCACATGACGGCGTCGTAGATCATCTTGCAGGCCTTCACGAAGGCGGCCGCCGGGTTGAGCAGCGAGATCAGCCAGGTGATGCCTGCGGTGATGATCTTCGACTGCACGAACTCCCGCACCTTGCCCATGACCGTCTCCTTGAGATCGGTGAGCTTCGCGGCGATGAACTTCCAGAGGCCTCCGACGCCCTCACTCAGGAGGATCTGCAGCACCTCGGCGGTCTGCTCGAGCTTCTCCATCACGGGCTCGGGCACCTGGCGTACGATTCGCGCCCGGAGGTTCGCCCACGTGAGGCCGAGGAGCGAGAGCACGAGCTTGATGATCCCCTTGAGGTCGAACTTCTCGGGCAGTTCGATGCCGGCCTCGCCGAGCGCGCCGAAGAGCCACCCCTGCAGACCCTTCTTGAGGTGCTCGCCGATGTTCGAGAGGAATCCCTGCACGCCCGCCTTCACGGCATTGACGAAATTCGAGAGGAACTGCATCGGGTCCTTGATGATCTTCTCGACCGCGCCCGCGGCGCGGGCGAGCACGCCGAGCAGCATGTCCTTGAGCTTCAGGATCGTCTGCACCGCCCCGCCGACGGCGTCCTTGGCCTGGTCGACGAGCCCCTTGTGCTCCTCCTGCATCTTGGTGATCTCGTCGTCGACCGCGGTGCGCGCCTCGACGTACTTCGCGGCGAGGTCCTCGGCGAGCGCCTGCCCCTTCTCGTCGACCGACTGCTCGAGCTCGTCGAAGCGGCCGCCGACCTCCTTCGCGGCATCCGACCCGACCTTCTGCAGCGACGGCTTCAGGCCCCTCACGTACGCGTCGATCTTCGTGCGGCCCTCGGCGACGCGGTCCTTGGCGCGCGTGAGCTCGCGGCCCACGAGGTCGGCGATGGCGTTGATCGCCTTCGTCATCTCGCGTTCGTAGGTCGCGCGGGCTCGCTGGAAGATCTCGTTCACCTCGGGCTCCGGCCCGAGGAGCAGGTCCGCCGCCCAGAGCGCGCCGCCGCCGATCCCCGAATACCGGCGATCGCGGAACGCGCGCATCTCGCGCGTGTGCTGCTCGGTGAAGGCCTGCTTCGCCTTGCCCTCGGCGTCGGTGAACGCCTTCTCGACCTGCGGGTCGATGCCCGCGAGGATCGCGTCGACCGCGGTCTTCGTCTCGTCGAAGAGCCGGGTCACGTTCGCGGTGACCTCGGCGCGCTCCCGCTCGTCGTTGGAGCGGGCCTGCTGCTGCTTCGCGGCGACGCCGGCCTGGCCGGTCGTGCGCGCGCCCGCCATGCCGACCGCGGCCTCGGCGCCCTGGGCGCCGGCATCCTGTCGCGCCCCCGCGAGCACTTGGCCCTCGTGCGTGCGCACGGCGGCGGGCGCGGTGGCGGCGTGCTGCTCCGCGTCCTGCTTGGCGGCGAGCGCGCCGGTGAACTCCGGCTCGTTCGAGTTGCGGAGCTGCTCGTCGGTGACGTCGGCCTCCGCCATCCGGCCCTTGGTCTCGGCGGGACCGTGCGAGAGGTCGAGCTGCTCGGGTGGAGCGCGCGACGGCGCCGCCTGGCCGGCGTCGATGCGCGGCGCCGCGACCGGCGCCTCGGGAGGCACCGGCTCGACGTCCTTGACGACGGCCTTCGAGGCGTCGGGCGGCTTGGCGGATGCCTCGCCCATCGGCTTCGCGGCACCCTCCTTGCCCTGCGCGACCTTGCCGCGCACCTCGGCCGCGATCGCATCCGACTTCCCGGACGTGCCGAACTCGTCGGCGTCCTCGAGCGTCTTCGGCGCCTGCTTGTCGATCGCGGCCTTCACCGCCGCGACGAACGCCGCCTTGTCGAATGCCCCCGGAGGCGCGGCGCCCATCTCGGCGGCCTTCGCGGCCTTCGCCTGCGCGTCGCGGTCGCCGGCGGGCGGCTGCGCGGCCTTCGCGGCTGCGGCCACCTTCGAGGCGGTCGACGGATGCCTCGCCATCGTGGCCGTCGCGGAGCGCACCGAGCGCTTCGCCGCCGCGAGCCCCGGGTGCCGCGAGGGCGCCGGCGGTGGGGGCGGCACGGGCGGGGCGGCTGCAGTCGCCTGCACGAGTCGCTGCACCGGATGCCTCGTCGGGGCGCCGCCGAGCATCGCGGCCACGGCGGCGTTGCCGGCGCCGGCCTGCAATCGCATGACCTGGGCCCGCGGCGACCGGTCGTCCCCGGGGGCGGCACGGCCCGCGGTCGCGGCGCTCGCCCGACCGTGCGCGTGCGCGGCCTGCAGGTGCGGCATGGGTCAGGCGCCCTCCGCCTGTTCCTCCTCGGCCTCCTCGGCCGCTTCCTCGCGCTGCACGAAGAGACCCTGCACGGGCTCCTCCTCCTCCTCGCCCTCGCGCTGGACGCTGGCCGCAGAGCTCGCGGCCGAGGCATCCGTCTCGCGTTGCACCGGCGCCGGCTCGCTCATGACGCGTGTCGCGTTCTCGGCGGCGGCCGTCTCGAACCGGTCTCCCGGGTCGCTGACACTCACGCCGCCGCCCGCGGGCGAACCGTCGACGGGACCCGAACGCTGCTGCATGACGTGCGTGAGCTCATGGGCGAGCGTGGTGCGCCCGGCGGTGCTCGACGGGTCGTAGGCGTCTCGCTGGAACACGACGTTGCTGCCGACCGTGTACGCGTGCGCGCCGACCGACTGGGCCGACGTGTGCGCATCGGCGCCCGTGTGCACGCGCACGTCGGAGAAGTCGGCGCCGAGGCGCGACTCCATGTCCTCGCGCACGCCGCCTTCGAGCGGCGAACCGCCGCCCGACTGCACCACGTCGAGCACGGGCGAGCGCTGCGGCTCGGCCTCCTGCTCGGCGACCAGGCCGCTCACCGCCCCGTTCCCGGCCTCGCGCTGCAGCCGCAGCAGTGAGTCCCGGCCGAGCACGTCCATCCGATGCCCGGCGAGCCCCGCGAGCGACGGCTCGGACTGACGGCCCGATCGGTCGTGGGCGGCGACGTCGACGCCGTGCTCCTCATCGTGGATGCGCATGGCACACCTCCCTCGCGTCATTCCATTGCACGCCCTGCGACGCCGATGCGTCGCAGGCTCTGCCCGTCCGGCCGCGTGCTCTGCACGATCGGGCAATCATGAGACCGACACCTCCGGCCAGTAGCGGCCGAACTCGCGCTCGACGACGAGCCGGCCGAGCTTGCGGTACTCGCGTTCGACCGCGAGCACGAGGTGCCGCATGCTCACGGAACCGCTGTCGGCGGCCGCGAGGTACGCGGCTGTGACGGCCGCCGAGCGGATCGCGCCGCCCGCGAGCTCGAACGAGTCGCCGAGGAACGCGAAGTCGAGGTCGGCGCCGCGGGCGACCTGCCCGCCGAGGCACCGGTCCCAGAGGGCCGCGCGCTGCGTGGCATCCGGCATCGGGAAGTCGACGATCACGTCGAGCCGCCGGGTGAACGCCTCGTCGATGTTCGCGCGCAGGTTCGTCGCGAGCACGGCGAGCCCGTCGAAGGTCTCCATGCGCTGCAGCAGGTACGCGCTCTCCACGTTCGCGTAGCGGTCGTGGGCGTCCTTCACCTCGCTGCGCTTGCCGAACACCGCGTCGGCCTCGTCGAAGAGGAGCACCGCGTTCGTGCCGGCGGCGGCCGTGAAGATGCGGTCGAGGTTCTTCTCGGTCTCGCCGATGTACTTGTCGACGACGGTCGAGAGGTCGACCACGTAGAGGTCGAGGCCGAGCTCGCGCGCCACGACCTCGGCCGACATGGTCTTGCCGGTCCCCGAGTCGCCGGCGAACAGCGCGACGACGCCGTGGCCGCGCCCGCCGCCCGGGCGCATCCCCCAATCGCCGAGCACCTGCTCCCGGTACCGCGCGCGCAGCTCGATCTCGCGCAGCGCCTCGAGCGTCGACCGGGGCAGCACGAGGTCGTCCCAGCCGACGGCGGGCTCGACCCGCCGCGCGAGCCGGTCGAGCGCCGAACCGTTCTCGGCGCGGGCGCCGGCCGCGAGATCCGCGACCGTTACCGCGCCGTCGTGCGAGAGGGTCGCCTGCGTGCGGGCGGTGCGCGCGGCTCGGCGCACCTGCTCCGGTCGCAGCCGGAACTGCGCGGTCGTGGATGCCACGTCGAGGCGCTTGCCGGCCGGTCCGAGTTCGCGGCGCCACAGCTCGACCCGCTCGGCCGTGGTGCTCGCCCTCGCATCGACGACGGCCGGATGCGTCGTGGCCCGCGACGGGTCCCACACGGCCTCGCCGACGAGCACCGTCGGCTGCGGGGAGGCGTCGAGCGCATCGAGCACCGACGCCGGCAGCTCGGGCGTGACCGTGGCGGCGATGAGTCCCGCACGGCGCAGCCGCGCCTCGCGCACGGCGAGGCGGGCGAGCTGCACGCCGTCGTCGTCGGTGCCGATGCGCGCGAGGTCGAGCTCGATCGGGTCGAGCCCGACCGAGCGCAGCGCGTCGGACGCGATCGCCCGGCCCGAGCTCGTCGCGTGCTCGCGCACGTACACCGATCGGATGCCCGCGGCGAGCGCACGCGCCACCTCGCCGCCGTCGCCCCAGTCGATCGGGGCGGGCTCGTGGAGCACGCCGTCGAGCGCGCGGTCGCCGACGTCGTCGCCGAGGAGGTGCCCGACGATCCGGTCGGGCACGCGCAGGGCGCGGGTCGGCAGGGGCCGGTCGACGTCGTCGAGCGCGAGCAGCGATCCGGTGATCAGGGGCCCGCTGACCAGGCGCGCCCGGTCGCCGGCCGAGGTCAGCGCGACGCCGCACAGCTCCATCGCGAGCGCGGCCGAGGGGCGCCGGCGGCTCACGTCGTCGTTCAAGTACCCGAAGAAGCGCTCGAACCGCGGGTCGAGGTCGGCCGCGAGGCCGACGACGAGCAGGTCGACGTCGAGGTCGTTGAGCCCGAACGTCTCGGCGACCTCGCGCAGCCGCAGCCGGTGGCCCGCCGCCTCCGCGAGGTCGGCGCCCTGCTCGCACGCGGCCAGTCGCGCCGAGGCATCCGACCAGTCGGGAACGCCGCGCGCCTCCCCCAGCAGCCGGTCGATGAGCTCATCGCTCAGGTACAGGCCCCGGAACGGGTCGTCGGGCTGCGGGTCGACCGCGTGCCGCGACGCCACGAGCCTGCGGATCCGATCCTCGATCACGCCGAGCCGGCCGAGCAGGTGCGTGAGGTTCGGATCCTCGATCATCAGGGCTCCTGCTGCGGCGAGCGTTGCATCCGGTCCTCGGCGGCGCCGACGCCGATCCAGCTGAAGTCGCCGCGCACGCCGGCGCTCACGGGCGGGCCGACGCGGTAGAGCACGCCGGTCGTGATCGGCGCCGTGACGACCACATCCAGCGACGGCTTCAACTCGCCGCCGAGCGACGACCACACGTCGGCGAACGCCCGGTCCTCGGGCGGCGGGAGCGCGATCGAGATCCACGCCGGAAGGCCGGTCTCGGCGAGCGTGTCGACCACGAACGCCTCGGGGATCGCGTCGAACTTGAGGAAGCACCGCATCAGCGCGTCGAGCAGCCGGTGCTCGTCGTCGGGACGCTGGGTCCACGCGGTCACGAGGTACGACAGCTTGAAGTAACGGGGCGCCGGGCTCCGCGAGACGACGATGCCGCGTTCGTCGCGCTCCTCGAGGAACCCGGTCTCGCGCCGCTTCACGTCCTCGCGGATGTCGTAGAGGAACAGGTCGACCGTCGGCGCGTTGCGGCGCGCCGCCCAGTCCTTCGTGGGCGCGTCGAGCACCACCTCGATGTCCTTGCCGATGCCCGGCGCCTCGCGGACCATCGCCTTCATGGCGTCGTCGATCTCGCCGATCATCCGCCCCTCCCGACCAGGTCGGGGCCCACCGAGGACCGCGGCGTGATGAGCACGGGGCTCGAGTCCACCGTTCCGAACGTGCCGAGGGGGCTCGAGATGACGGCCCAGCGGGAGCCCTGCAGCGACCGTCGGAACACGACGATGTCGCGACGCGTGTCGGTTCCGAGCGGGCCGGCGACGAACGACGTCGGGAAGTTGCTCGGCGTGGCCGGTGCGTGCTGCAGCTCCCACTGCACGTTCGTCGTCTCCCCCGGCGGGAAGTACCGGCCGAACACCGTCACCACGTCGCCCGGATTCGCCACCGCCGGCGAGAACCACGCCACGGGCTGGAGCAGGGTGTACGGCTCGGCGTCCTCGCCGAGCCAGGCCCCGGGCACGTCGACGCGTTCGATGCCCACGATGGGCTCATCCATCGGATCGACCGGGCAGCCGGGCGTGCCGGGTTCGCAGCAGTCCTCGGACTCGGGGTCGCAGCACGCATCGTCGTCGGAATCGCAGTCGGGGTCCTCCGGCGGCGGAGGCAGCGGCGGCAGCGTGTACGTCGTGACGTCGAACGAGGCCCGCTCGACCGTCACCGACACGGCAGCCGGCAGCGGGTCGTGCGGCGCACCCGCGGCGGGCGGTGCGAACGCGAGGGTGGTGTCGGCGGTCGCCCCGACCGCGTCGACTCCGGTCTTGACGCACGTGTCGACGGCGAAACCCGGGCAGTTCTCGACCGAGCCGAGCGTGAGGTGCGTCGTCGGCTGACCGGCCGGCGTCGAGTCGGGCCACTCGAAGACCAGCTCCGCGTCGGCATTCGGCAGCGTGGGCACGTAGCCCGGCCCGCCGTCGGTCGCCGGCGTTCGCGTAAGCGTCGCGTGCGCCCGCAACGGCAGGCCGCCGTGGTAGATCGGGTTGCGATCCAGCACCAGGTCGACGTCGAATCGCGCGTCGAGCACGGTGGCGGATACCTCGTCGCCCGCGAACCACTCGAGCGGCAGCTCGCTGGCATCCCTCGGCACGCCGAGACCGATGAACACGGGCGTCGCGGTGACGTCGAGCCGGCCGACGGCCGACGGGTCGAGCCGGAACGTCACCTCCTTGACCTCGCCCGGTCCGGTCCAGTCCTGGAGCGTGCAGACCCGCTCCTCGAGCGGAGCGCAACCGTCGATGCCCGGCGGCTCGACGAGCTCGGCCACGCCCTCGTCCCACCCGAGTTCGAGGCTCACGAAGACGCGGCTCTGCCTGGCGTCCGGCAGCGCCTTCGCCCATTGCACGCGGACGGTGGCGAGCACCTCCTCACCGCCCGGCCACGTGCGGTCGCGATCGAGGGTGACCTGCGTGACGAAGACGTCGGCGATGACCGTGATCGGAGCCTCGGAGTACTCGATCCAACGGTCGGGATAGCTGATCGGGATCACGCCGTCCTCCGAGGGGAACATCACCACGACGGATTCGGAAGACGCGGAGAGCCAACCGGTGCCCTCGGCGTCGTCCGCGATCCGGAACGACATACTGATCTCGACCGAGGCTCCCGCCTGATCGAGTCCCACCATCGTGCAGACCCCGTCGAAGTACTCCGCGCAGCCGGCGGGATCCGCGATCGGCTCGAGGAATGAGGGCCAGTCGAGTCGGATGGCGACGCGGACACCGGGCAGCGTCGTCGTCACGTCGGGGGCGTGCGTAACGGTGAAGACCGCTGTAGCCTCGCCCCCGGGTGGCGCGTACGGCTCGTCGACAGCCGTCGTCGTCGGGAAGACCCGATCGAGGATTGCGTATGGGCTGCTCGCGGAACCGACCCACTCTGGTGGGAGGTCCGGAAGGCCAGGCGGGCGGGCCGCCGGAGCCGCTGCGCGGTGCGCGGCGGGTATCACGCGCGTTCGTGCCTGCGCGGATGCCAGCCGGTATTGCGGCGGTGATGGAGTCGGCGCAACCGCGATCCGAGGCGGCACGTAGTCGAAGTACCAACCCTCGTGCATGCCGAGCGTGAACGCGCCCAGTCGTTCGCGTTCGGTCTGCGACGTCGGATGGACGAACGTCAGCCGGTGCGTCATCACCAGCCGCGGAAACTCGTCGTCCCACGTCTGCTCGGTTGTGGGCACACGATTCGCCGGATCGACGGTGCACAGCAGGCTGGATGATCCGTCAGCCTCGCAACCCGGCGGCGCCTCGCCGGTGCGGATCAAGCCGTCGGGCCAGGAGAGCCTGAGGACGAACCCCACCACGTCGCTGGGTGTATTGAGTCCGGTCATCGCGGCTTCCGTCGTCGTCGCTTGGTAGATCGCCGCGAGTTCCTCGCCATCTGGTGCCCCGATCGTCAGGTCGGGCCCGAACACGGACAGCGTGTACAGCGGCCCGGTCGCTCGATCCGCACTGTCGGTCGCGCGGTTGAGGGGATGCAGGCCGGAGTACACCCACGCGTCACCTCCGCCGATCCGCCAGATCGCGACCGTTGCGATGATCTTCGAGACCAGCGGTGGCCGGATGCCCGCCGTCGAGTAGGTCACGGTGAACGAGGCCAAACCGCCGGGGTCGCGGAGCCCCGACAGGAGGCAATGGTCCCCGGACGAGGGTGTGGTCGGCGTGGAACGGACCGGGTACGTCGGCGGCGGACCGACCCACTCCGGGCACGACGATGCCGGCTCGCGCTTGGCCGAGGCATACGTCGACTTCACTTCGACACCCAAGAGCGAGGCGTTCGCGGGCGCCGTGGCGGTCATGTTGCGAACCGTGATCGTCGCGGTGAACGAGCCGCCCGCCGGCCCGGCTTGCGGGTTCAGCGAGACGGACAGATCGAACCCTCGGCCGTCGTCCGGTCCGTCTTGTGTGCCACCGTCGCCAGTGCCGCCACCAGGGGGGCCATCGCTTGTACCGGAACCGCCACCGGCACCTGAGTCGTCGCCCGGGTCCGCCGGGTCACCGCCGTCGCTCGTGCCGCCGCCGCCCTCGTCGGTCGGCACGACGCCAGGCCGAGTCCCGTTCACCGAGGCATCCGCTGCGCCGGCCGGCGTCTGCGCCCACGCAGGCGTGACCGCGCCGCCCGCCACCAGCACGATGGCGGCGACGACCGCGGTCAGCGGGCGCGCGATGCGCATGATGGTCCTCTCGCCACGTTCCAACCTTGCGACTGCCGGGCTGCCGCCCCCGCACGGCGCCGGGCATCGATCGGGGCACCCGGCACTGCCCGCACGGGCAGCGCCGAGGCATCCGTCAGATGAGCCCCTCGCGCACCGCGTACGCGACGGCGTGCGAGCGGTTGCGCAGTTGCAACCGCGTGGTCACGTCATGCAGCACGTTCTTCACCGTGCGCTCCGAGTACGAGAGCTGCCTCGCGATCTGCGCGGTGTCGCAGCCGTCGGCGACGAGGCGCAGCACCTCGACCTCGCGCGCGGCGAGCCCGGTGAAGGTCAGGCCGCGCGGGTCGAGCACGGTGCGCTGGAGCCGTCCGACCTGGTCGAGCAGGCGCCCGAGCAGGTCGGGCGGCACACTGCCCTCACCTCGCCCGGCACCCACGACGGCCGCGGTCAGCCGGTCGGGAGTCGCCTCGGCCCGGCGCACGAGCCCGACGACCCCGCTCTCGACCGCGCGCACGAGCCCCTGGTCGTCGAGGTCCGATACGACGAGCACGACGTGCGCGTCACCGTTGCGGCGCAGGAACCGGATGGAGTTGACGGCCTCGTCGTCGACGCGCTCGACGATGACGAGCACGACGTCGGGCGGCTCCTCCTCGGGTGCGACGACGCGCACCTCCGGCCGCGGGCGCAGCTGGCTCGCGACGCCGGCTTCGGAAATCGGATCGCGCGCGAAGACGCGCACGGTGGTTCGGGTCATGATCTTCCCCCTGAGATCAGGTCGGCCGCACCTGGTCATCGGGTTGATGCGGTGCCTGCATCCTGCTCCCCGGTGCTCTTCGCGCAGTAAACAAGGACTCAACGGGCAACCGATCTGCACGAGCCGGTGTCCGCTCGGGCTGCCGTGCCGAGCGCCGGCGCCCGTACCGTGACGACATGGCGACCACTGCGACGCTCGAGCCGCGCTCGGCGTCCGTCCTCCCGGGCGAGTCCACGACGTTCACGCTGACCGTCGCGAACGACTCGCTGCTCGTCGAGTCCTATTCGCTCGCGCCCGTCGGACCCGTCGCGGGCTGGACGACGATCGAACCCGACCGGCTGACGATCTACCCCGGCACGTCCGAGACGACCGTGGTCACCGTCTCGCCGCCGCGCACATCGGAGGCGCTGCCGGGCATGGTGGCCGTGGGCGTGCGCGTGCAGCCCGCCGAGCAGCCCGAGTTCGCGGCGTCGGCCGAGGCCGAGCTCGAGATCCTGCCGTTCGCCGAGGTCGACGCCGAACTCGTTCCGCGCATCTCGCGCGGTCGAGGGCGCAAGCGCGTCCGCCTCGCCGTCGACAACCGCGGCAGCGTGCCGCTCATCGCCGAGATCGCCGGCACGAGCACCGACGCCCTCTCGATCACGACGCCGACCCCCGACATCCACGTCCATCCGGGCCATGCGCTGTTCGTCGACGTCGACCTGCACCCGCGCAAGCGCGTGTGGCGCGGCCAGGACGTGAACCATCCGTTTCAGCTCACGATCGTGCCGCAGGGCCTCGACGCCCCCGAACCGCGCACCCTCGAGGGCAGCTACACGCAGCAGCGGGTGTTCCCGCGCTGGCTGTGGAAGGCACTGCTCGCGCTGCTGCTCCTGCTGCTCGCGCTGATCGCGCTCTGGTTCCTGGTGTTGAAGCCCGCGATCGAGGCGACCGCGAAAGAGGCCATCGAGGGCCCGGTCGCGAATGCGACCGATCGAGCGGATGCCGCCGCCCAGCAGGCCGACGAGGCGGCGCAGGCCGCGAACGAGGCCAAGGCGGCGGTCGGCCAGCCCACGGATCCCGTCGACCCGGTCGCCCCGGGCCCGACGGTGACGAGCAGCGAGCTCGACCTGCGCTTCTCGGCGTCGGGTGCGGCCGGCGCGACGGCCGAGAGCGAGCGGTTCACGATCCCCGCGAACGCGCAGCTGCGCATCACCGACCTGCTGCTGCAGAACCCGACCGGCTCGTTCGGCACGCTGACGATCGAGAACGCCGACCTCGCGGCGCCCATCCTGTCGACCGGGCTCGAGAACTTCCGCGACCTCGACTTCCACTTCGTGACGCCGATCGAGATCCAGAGCGAGGACGAGCTCTTCATCAAGGTCGTGTGCGTCCCGGCCGTGGCCGGCCCGGCGGCAACCCCCTGCGGTGCGAATGTGCTCGTCACCGGCATGCTGCTGACGACCCAGGAGTGACGATGCCCACCGGCCCAGCCCTCCGCGCCGGCGACATGGCGGTGTGCCCGCTGGCCGACGGCCCGAAGCCCCACGTCGGCGGCCCGATCACCCCGGCCGCTGCCGTCCCGACGGTGCTCATCGTCGGCATGCCTGCGGCCGTCGCGAACAACATCCCCGGCGGCATCGTCTGCGTCGGCCCACCGAACGGCATCGCGCAGGGCAGCGCCACGGTGCTCATCGGCGGGTTCCCGGCGGCCCGGCTGGCCGACCTGTCGATGCACGGCTCGCCGATCGTCCCAGGCCCCGGCGCCCCCACCGTGATCATCGGCGGCTGACCCATCCGCGCGGCGAGCGGCCGCCGGCCGCAGGCCCTCGGCGTCAGGTCTCGGGGGCGGCCACTCCGGGCAGGAGCCAGGTGCCGAAGGCGGCGGCATCCGTCTCGATCGCGTGCCCGGCACCGGATGCCTCGAACCGCGGTTCGCCGAACGACACGAGCGCCGCAGGCACCGCGCCCGGCGCCGTCACATCGGCAGCCCCATCCGCCCCGGCCTGCGGCAGCGCCGCCGACTCGAGTCCGAGCCGGGCCGCGCCGCGGGCCGCGAACACGAGCACCGAGGCATCCGTCGCCTCGCGAACGAACGCGATCGCGTCGTCGGATGCCGCGAGCCAGCGGATGCCGCCCGTCGCGAGCACCGGGTGCGCGCGCCGGAGCGCGATGAGCGCGCGGTATGCCGCGAGCGTCGGCTCGACGGCCGGGTCGGCCTCGCTCCCCCACGGCATCGGCGTGCGGCTCGCCTCGCCGTCGGCGCCGGTGAGCGCGAACTCGTCGCCCGCCCAGACGACGGGGATGCCCGGCATCGTCGCGGCGAGGCCGAACGCGACCGGCACGGTTGCGGGCCGCGCGTGCGTGAGGAAGCGCGGCGTGTCATGCGTGTCCAGCGCGTTCATCGTCGCGATCCGCGTGCGCCACGGGAACCCGGCCGCGAATCGCAGGTGCGCCTCGAGGAAGTCGCGCGCGGTGAACGCCGGCACCGCGTTCCGCGCGAAGCCGATGCCGCCGCCCGCGGGACTGCCCGGCCGCTGCAGCCAGCTCCACAGCGGGCGTGTGAACGGCGTGTAGGTCATCGCGCCGTGCCACGCGTCGCCCTGGAAGTCGGATGCCGCATCGTTCGTCGACTCGCCGAGCAGGATCGTGTCGGGGTTCACGTCGAGCATCGTGCGGCGGATCGTGCGGCGCACCTCGGCGTTCAGGTCGACGGCGCCGAGGCGCCCGGTCATGTTCGCGACGTCGATGCGCCATCCGTCGAGCCCGAACGGCGGCTTCAGGTACTTCGCGACGACCGAGTCGGGGCCCTCGACGAACCGGCGGCGCAGCTCGGACGACGACCAGTCGAACTTCGGCAGGCTCGGCACGCCGAGCCACGACTCGTACGAGCCGTCGGGCCCGAAGAAGTAGAACGAGCGCTCGGCCGACGCCGGGTCGGCCTGCGCGGTGCGGAACCACTCGTGCGCATCGCCCGAGTGGTTCGAGGTGAGGTCGCCGATGACGCGGATGCCCCGGGCATGCGCCGCCTCGACGAGCCGAACCAGCGCGTCGTCTCCGCCGAGCAGCTCGTCGACGCGGTCGAACGTGGAGGCGTCGTACCGGTGGTTCGACCGGGCCGGGAACACCGGCGTCAGGTAGAGCAGGTTCACGCCGAGCCCGACGAGGTGGTCGAGGCGCTCGCGCACGCCGTCGAGGTCGCCGCCGTACACCTGCTGCGAGCGGCCGGGCGGCTCGGGGTCGACGGGGTCGCCCCACTCGGCGGGCATCGCCCAGGCGGGCAGCTCGCCGCGCGCGCGGAGCTCGTCGAACGGGGCATCCGCCGACTTCGCGAACCGGTCGGGGAAGACCTGGTACATGACGCTCTCGGCCGCCCAGCCCGGCGCCGGCTCGTGCGACACGAGCCGGAAGTCGTCGTGGTCGCGCGTCTCGATCGACGAGAGCCCCACCTGGTTCAGCCAGTGCTGGCGTCCGTCGACGCCGACGAGCAGCCACCGGTAGCCGTGCACCGGGTTCTCCACCTCGACGGATGCCTCGTACCAGTCCCACCCGGACGCCTCGCCGAGCCGCCGCGCCTCGTCGAAGCGGGGTTCGCGGTTCGGGTTCGATCGCGTGCCGACCCACTCGAGCGGGCCGAACCCCGGCGGCACGCGCAGCCGCACGCGCACCACCTCGCCGAGGGCCGGCGCCGGGTTCGACACGTGCAGCGGGGATCCGTCGTGGTGCGGCGTCAGCATGGGGACATCCTCTCGTGGGGCACCGTCACGACGGCACCGGCAGGCGGTTCCGCAGCAGTGGTGCAGAATGAAGCGTCGCCGGCCTCGGCGACGCGAAGGAGGTGCCGGTGACCACCGGATTCGAGCTGCTCACCGGCCACGCCGCCCCGACCACGGGTGCGCGCCTCGCGGCGTTCGCGGCGGCGAACGGCTGGGAGTACCGCGCCGTCGGCGACCCGCCCGCGCTCGGCGACGGGCTCTGGGAACAGGTGGCGAACGGCACCGCACACGACCTCGTCATCGCCGACGGCTGGCAGGCCGGGCACCTGCGCGGCGGCACCCGCACGGCCGAATCGGTGCGGACCACGAAGTCGGGCATCCGCGTGACGACGCGCGTCAGCCTGGGTTCGTCCACGGGGAGCATCGATGTCGGCTATCTCGCGATCGAGCTGCCCCGGTACCTGCCCAACATGATCCTCGACGCCGGCCGCAACGACCGGCTGCTGCGCTCGAGCCTCGCGCGCCCGCCGCGGTCGAACCAGCGGCTCTCGCTCGAGGGCGACTTCGACCGGCACTTCCGGCTGTACGTGCCGAAGGGCTACGAGCGCGACGCGCTGTACGTCTTCACGCCCGACCTCATGGCGCTGCTGATCGACGAGACCGGCGATCTCGACGTCGAGGTGCGCGACAACTTGCTCATCGTAATGAAGCCCGGTGGATTCGCCTGGACCGAGGCGTCGACGTGGGACCGGTTCGAGCGCATCCGGGCGGTGGTCGGCGCGAAGTTCCACGACCGCACCGACCGGTACGCCGACGAGCGGGCGACGGGTGCGAGCGCGGGTGGCGTTGCCGGTGCGGCCGGCTCGGCGAACACCGTCGCCCCCGCCGGGCGACGCCTGCGCCGCAAGCTCGACCGCGCCACCGTCATCGGCCTCGCGTTCGGCGCCGGCGGCGTCGTCATCGCGCTCGCGTCGACGGTCGGCATGTGGATCGCCCATCAGCTCGGCTGGATCTGACGCGCGTCTCCCCGGCACCGGAGGCGCCCCCGTCTTGCGCGCGGGCGCCCACCCGAGGCATCCGACCTACTTGACCGCACCCGCGGTCAGCCCGCCCACGATGTACTTCTGCAGGAACAGGAACAGCGCGACCACCGGCAGCGCCGCCATCACGGCGCCCGCCGAGAACGCCGACCAGTCGGCGTAGCGCGGATTCGAGACGAGCTTCGTGAGCCCGACGGCGAGCGTCTGGTTCTCGGTGTCGATCAGCAGCACCGATGCCACGACGAACTCGTTCACGGACGCGATGAAGCTCAGCAGCGCCACGACGGCGAGGATCGGCGCCACCAGTCGCAGGATGATCGTGAAGAAGATGCGCGCGTGGCCGGCCCCATCGATCTTCGCGGCCTCGTCGATCGACGCCGGCACGGTGTTGAAGAAGCCGTACATCAGGTACGTGTTCACGCCCAGCGCGCCGCCGAGGTAGACCATGATCAGGCCGACGTGCGTGTTCAGCCCGATCGCCGGGAACAGGTCGCCGATCGTCGACATCAGCAGGAAGATCGCGACCACGGCGAGCAACTGCGGGAACATCTGCACGACCACGATGGAGACGAGCCCGAAGCGCCGGCCCGTGAACCGCATGCGCGAGAACGAGTACGCGGCGAGCGCGCCGAGGAACACCGTACCGAGCGCGGTCACGCCCGCGATGATCAG
Organism: Agromyces agglutinans; assembly: GCF_009647605.1. Taxonomy (GTDB): domain Bacteria; phylum Actinomycetota; class Actinomycetes; order Actinomycetales; family Microbacteriaceae; genus Agromyces; species Agromyces agglutinans. The sequence continues at coordinate 133,313 of NZ_WJIF01000003.1, forward strand.
CGTGTTCGCGAACCACGTGGCGAACGGCACCTGCGGATCCGAGAGGATGCGCACGTAGCTGTCGAGGCCGATCTTCGAGAACAGCGCGTTCGAGCCGGTCAGCGTGCCGTTCGGGTTCAGCGACGACGACACGACGAACACGATCGGGAACAGCGAGAAGACGACCATCACGACGCCGACGAGGTGCCGCCATCCGGTCGCGCCGAACCAGCGGCCGAACGAGAACGGGCGCTTCGTCGGGATGTGCCGCGTGCCGTCGCCCTGCGACGTGACGGCGCGGGTCGAGGCATCCGGGAACTCGCCGATCTCGCCGGCGATGAGGCCGGCCTGGCTGCCGGGAACGGGGTGCTGCGCGGCCATCAGTTCAGCTCCTCGAGGCTCTTGGTTCGGCGGAAGGCGATGATCGAGATCACCGCGACGACGATGAAGATGATGATCGAGTACGCGCTCGCGAGACCGTAGTCACGCGTCTGGCCGGTGAACGCGACCTTGTAGACCATCGTGATCAGGATGTCGGTGAACCCGACGGGGATCGGCGCGTTCGAGTCGCGCGGGCCGCCGTCGGTGAGCATGTAGATCGTGTTGAAGTTGTTGAAGTTGAACGCGAACGACGCGATCAGCAGCGGCGCCACGCTCACGAGCAGCAGCGGCAGCTTGATCAGGCGGAAGATCGCCCACGGCTTCGCACCGTCGACCTTCGCGGCCTCCTGGATGTCGTCGGGGATCGACTGCAGCGCGCCCATGCACACGAGGAACATGTACGGGAAGCCCAGCCACAGGTTCACGATCAGGATGGATATCTTCGCGAGGAACGGGTCGGTCAGCCATGGCACGGATGCCCCGCCCAGCAGCACCTGGTTGATGAAGCCGAAGCTCTGGTTCATCATGCCCGCCCACACCAGCGCCGACAGGAACGACGGGATCGCGTAGGGCAGGATCATGAGGACCCGGTACGCCTTGCGCCCGCGCATCCGCATGTCGTTGAAGACGATGGCGAGGAAGAGGCCCAGGAAGAACGTCGAGGCGACCGAGATGAGCGCGAACGCGAAGGTCCACAGCGTCACGTAGAGCAGCGGCTGCGCGAGGCGCGGATCGGTCACCGCGCGGACGAAGTTGTCGAAGCCGACCGTGATCTGCCAGCCGGGCAGCAGCTGCTCGCCGTTCTCGGCGGTGAAGGCGCCCTCGCCGGTGTCGGCGTAGACCGTGCCGGTCTCGAGGTCGGTCATGGTGCCCGCGGCCTCGTCGTACTCGAGGTTCGAGACGTACAGGTACCCGCTGGTGCCGTCGGGCGTGCGGATGGCGCCGTCGTTCGGGTCGTCGGAATACGGGACGGCGAGCGCCGTGACGTCGTCGGTGCGTGCGAGCACGTCGGCGAACTGCAGGGTGGTCCATCCGTCGGCCGCGACCGCGGCGTCGCCGTCGAACTCGGCGTCGACCTCGGCGAGGGGCTGGTCGTTCGTGCCGACGAACGCGTCGCCCGACTCGGGATCGGTGACGAGGAGGCCGAGCTGCCCGGCCTGCTCGACGACCGAGACCGGGAAGGTCGGCGAGTCCTCGACCCGCTCCAGCGACGAGGCCATGAGCGACGAGACCGCCTGCTCCTTGGTGCCGTTGTGGCCCGTGCCGTAGTTGGTGAAGGCGATGTACCCCGTGTAGAGGAGCACGAACACCTGGAACACGACGAGGAAGATGACCCCCGGCGTCAGGTACTTCGCCGGGAGCTTGCGACGCGAGAAGTAGATCCAGTTCACGAGCGCGGTGACGGCGGCCACGATCACCGTGGGGATCCACTGGTCGTGCGCGATGAGCACGAAGATCGCGTAGACCGCGAGCGCGTCGACGATGCCGAGCCCGACGAGCTTGACGAGGAAGACCTTCATCCCCCCGGATGCCGCGTCGGCGATGACCGACGCCTGCCGTTGGCGTTTCGTCTGACGCTCGGGCGGGGCATCCTGCCGGGTGTCGTCGCCGATCGTGGTGCTCATCTGCATGGTCTTCCGTGTCGTCGGTGGGTGACGGCCCGGTGGTCGAGTAGCGCCCGACGAAGGAGGACGCGTATCGAGACCCGTCACCAGGTCTCGATACGCTCCTTCGTCGCTACTCGACCACCGGAGGGGATCAGCGGGCGTCGATCGCCGCCTGCACGTCGGACACGAGCTTCTGCCACGTCGCGACCGGGTCGGCCCCGTTGATGATCTCGGCCTCGGCGATGCCCCAGTACTGCCACACGGCACCCATCGCGGGGATGGCGGGCATCGGCACGGCCTCGGCGCCGACGGCGGCGAAGCCCTCGATGATCGGGTCGCTCGAAGCGGCCTCGGCGGCAGCCGTGTTCGCGGGGAGGATGTTGCCGGCCTCGAACAGTTCGAGCTGCGTCTCCTCGCTGCCGAGGTAGTTCACCAGGAAGTCGTTCGCGGCGACCTTGTTCTTCGACTCCGAGGAGATGAAGAAGCCCTTGACGCCGGCGAACGGCTGGGCCGGGTCGCCGGTGGGGCTCGGCACCGTGTCGATCGCGACGTTGATGCCGCCGTCGACTGCGGCGCCGACGTTCCACGGGCCGGTCAGCCAGAAGGCCGCCTTGCCGGTGAGGAACGCGTCCTTCGCGATGTCGCCGTCGATGTCGGTGTTGAACGCGCCGGTGCCGTTCTTGCCCTGCGTGCCGAGCCAGGTCGCGAACGCCTCGCCGCCGGCGTTGCCGAGCTGCAGGTCGGTCGGGTCGTAGCCCTCGTCGTTCGAGCCGAACACCGGGGCGCCGAACGCCGTCTGGAACGGGTAGAGGTGGTACGGGTTGCCCTCGGCGCCCTGCTCGACGACGAACGGCTGGGTGAGGCCTGCGGCCTGACCCTTGGCGAGCATGTCGTCGAAGCTCGTCGCGGCCTCGGGCACGAGGTCGGCGTTGCGCAGCACGGCGATGTTCTCGACCGCGTACGGAAGCATGTAGGTCGTGCCCTCGTACGTCGACGCGTCGACGGCGACGGGCAGGTAGTCGGCGGCGGAGTCGCCGAGCTCGATCGGGGCGACGACGCCGTTGGTCGAGAGCTCGCCCAGCCAGTCGTGCGCACCCATGGTGATGTCGGGGCCCTTGCCCGTCGGCACCTGCTGGATGTAGTCGTCCTTGATGTCGGCGTTGTCCTTGCCGACGAGCTTGACCTCGACGCCGGTCTCCTCGCTGTAGGCGTCGGCGGCGGCCTGGAGCGCGTCCACGCGCTCGGCGTCGACCCAGACCGTCAGCGTGCTGGCGGCCGACGAGTCGTCGGTCGAGCCGCTGTCGCCGGCGCATCCGGCCAATCCCAGCGTCGTCACGACGGCTACGGCGCCCGCAGCGAGGAGGCTCTTCCTGTTCACCCTCATTGGTGTGCCCTTCAGTTCGCGTGAATCGGCGCCTTCGCCTGGTGCTGGAGCGCATGTCTCCCGCCCCGCCGTGAGGCGGAGCCGCGCACCGAGCCCGAAAGGCCGTTCTTCCGTGTTGGAGTCGCTCGCAGCATGCAAGCGATTACAGGTATACCCCGATACAAGAAGTTCACAAAACCGGGAGGCTTTGATTGATACCGGTTCGTGATCAACGGGTTACCGACTGCGACTGCAAGCGTTTCCAGTAGATGACGAAATGTCGTAGGGTTTTCGGCATGACTTCGGAATGGTGGCGCACCGCCGCGATCTACCAGATCTACCCGCGCTCCTTCGCCGACGCGAACGGCGACGGCATGGGCGACCTCGCCGGCATCACCTCGCGCCTCGGCTCGCTCGAGGCGCTCGGCGTCGACGCGATCTGGCTCTCGCCCTTCTACACCTCCCCCCAGAAGGACGCCGGCTACGACGTCGCGGACTACTGCGACGTCGACCCGCGCTTCGGCACCCTCGCCGACTTCGACGCGATGGTCGCCGAGGCGCATGCCCGAGGCATCCGGGTCATCGTCGACCTCGTACCGAACCACTCCTCCGACCAGCACTTGTGGTTCCAGGAGGCGCTCGCCGCCGCGCCCGGCAGCGCCGCCCGCGCGCGCTACCTGTTCCGCGACGGCCGCGGCGACGCCGGCGAGCTGCCGCCGAACAACTGGGAGTCCGTCTTCGGCGGCCCCGCATGGACCCGCAGCCTCGACGCCGAGGGCCGGCCCGGCCAGTGGTACCTGCACCTGTTCGACAGCTCGCAGCCCGACTTCGACTGGACCAACGAAGAGGTCCGCGAGGAGTTCCGGCGCATCCTGCGCTTCTGGCTCGACCGCGGCGTCGACGGCTTCCGCGTCGACGTGGCGCACGGCCTGATCAAGGCCGACGGCCTGCCCGACTGGACCCCCGCCGAGGGCGCGGGCAGCATGGGCGGCGCCGGCGGGGTCGGCGGCCACCCCGACACGCTCGGTGCAGAGGCCTCGGGCGTCGCGCTCGAACCCGCGATCAGCGAGGAGGAGGGCGACGGAGCGCCGTACTGGGCGCAGGAGGGCGTGCACGAGGTCTACCGCGACTGGCGGCGCCTGCTCGACGAGTACCCGGGCGAGCGCATCCTCGCGGCCGAGGCCTGGGTCGACCCGCTCTCGAAGGTCGCCAAGTGGGTGCGCCCCGACGAGATGCACCAGTCGTTCAACTTCGCGTACCTCGAGACGCCGTGGGACGCCGACGCCCTGCGCACGGTCATCGACGAGTCGCTCGCGGCGTTCGGATCCGTCGGAGCGCCCTCGACCTGGGTGCTCTCGAACCACGATGTCGTCCGCCACGCCACGCGCCTCTCGGTGACGGCTGCGAACCCGCAGGGCCACGGCCTCGGGCCCCGGTCGAAGGGCATCCCGACCTACGAGGTCGGCCTGCGCCGCGCCCGGGCTGCCACGGCGCTCATGCTGGCGTTGCCCGGCTCCGCCTACCTCTACCAGGGCGAGGAGCTCGGCCTGCCCGAGGTCATCGACCTGCCCGACGACGCCCGCCAGGACCCGACCTGGTTCCGCACCGACGGCGAGCGCTACGGCCGCGACGGATGCCGCGTGCCGATCCCCTGGGAATCCTCCGCGCCGTCGTACGGCTTCGGCCCGACGGACGCCTCGTGGCTCCCGCAGCCCGACTCGTGGGCCGAGCTCGCGCGCGACCGCCAGGAGGGCGTCGAGGGCTCGACCCTCTCGATGTACCAGGCCGCACTGCGCCTGCGGCGGTCGCTCTCGCTCGGGGCCGGCTCGCTCGAATGGCTCCACGTCGACGGCACGCTCGCCCTGCGCAACGGCGAGATCACCGTGGTCGCGAATACCGGCACCGAGCCGGTCGCGCTGCCCGCCGGCGACGTGCTGCTCGCCTCGGGCCCGCTCGACGGCGACCGCCTCCCGGCCGACACCACGGTCTGGCTCCGCGCGTAGCGCGGGGCGCTCTCTCCGCGCGCGGCCCGGCGACCGGCCATCCCCTGGCTGCTTCGAGTTCGCAGGATGAGGCTCGTCACACCGTCGAATGCGACCGTATGACGCGTCTCATCCTGCGAACTCGAGAGACGCCCCATCGCTCGCTCAGAACCCGGGGAGTCAGAACCCGGGATCGATGTGGCCGCGAGCCACGGACACACCGGCGGCGCGCGGTCGCGCGGTCGCGCGCACGCCCCACCGGTGCTCGCCGCGCCGAACCAGCTCGAGGATGCCCTCCTGCACCGAATCCCACTCGGACACGACCATCTCGTAGCTCAGCCTGAGCACCAGGTAGCCGCCCATGACCAGCTCGAAGTCGCGGCGCCGATCCCGTTCGAACTCCGGGCCGGTGTGGAATCCAGCGCCATCGATCTCGATCACCAGCCGCTCGCCGACGAGTACGTCGATCCGACCCACTCCGTCGATGGTCACCTGCGTCCGGTGGCGGATGCGGTGTCCGAGCAGCAGCATCCGCACGATCGTCTCCGTCCCCGACTGGCATCCGGCGTCCGCGAGGTCGACGATCGATCGTCTCGTGGGGACGAGCAGGGTTCGAAGCTCGGCGAGTCCGGCCGTGTCGAGCTGCCGTTCCGCCAGTGCCGAGTCGACCGCGATGTGCGCGTCGAGCCGCGGAGCGCAGGCGGCCAGCTCGGCGAGGGCGAGCGCGAGCGGATCCCGGGCTCCGATCACACCGTCCACCGTGCGGTAGTGCACGCAGACCCGATCGCGAGCGACGTCCAGCCGCCTCCCGGAGCCGTCGGGCGCCCGCAACCGGCTCGCGGTGCGCGGCACCCGGACGTGCAGCGTCGCTTCCCGCCGCGTCCACACGCCCTCCAGGCGAGCCACGGATGCCCCGGTCAGGCTGCCACCGACCCTGACCGCGCGCACGACGTCGGGCGGAGCATCCGGCACCGCGAACCAGCGCTGTCGGACCTGGACGATCGCTCCCGCGCTGCGGGCGCGCGTCACCGCCTGACGGGGGATGCCGTATGCGTCGAGATGACGGTACGCGAGGGCACCGCCGTGCGAACGGATGCATCGGGCGACGGCATTCGGGCTGTGGGACATCCCAGCAGTGTGCCCAGCCGGCCCCATCGGTGCCGGCAGCCTGTGGAGAAAGCCGCGCCTGCCGGTCCGCATGAATTCACAGGACGAGACGGATCAGACCGCCGTATGCGTCGGTATGGCCCGGCGCATCCTGTTTACTCGCCGTGGCAGTCGCCGTACGGCGGCGCGGCCCCAGCAGGGCGAGACGCGCGCCTAGTTCGTGTACTCGTAGAGCCACTCGAGCGGGTCGACCCACTCGCCGTCGATGCCGCCGATGCGGATCTCGAAGTGCAGGTGGGGCCCGGTCGACATGCCGGTGTTGCCGGTGTTGCCGATCACGTCGCCGACGTGCACCGTGTCGCCGACCTCGAAGCGGCGGGTGTCGTACTGCATGTGCGCGTACACGCTCGTGACGACCTGCCCGTCGATGACGTGGTCGATCATCGTCACGACGCCGAGCGATCCGCCCGAGTCGGTCGAGTTGGAGACGACGCCGTCGGCGATGGCCTGGATCTCGGCGCCGTAGCCGGGGTTGAAGTCCTGGCCGTGGTGATCCTCGGAGCATCCGGCGCAGTCGCGGTAGCCGAACCGGTCGCCGATGTGCACGCCGACCGCGAACGGCCACTGGATCGTGCCGAGCGGGTTATTGGTGAATGTCGCCTCGGGGCGGATGCCCGCCGCGGCCGCGTATTCAGCGATCGTCTGGTGCTGGTAGCCCTCGCGGACGACGTTCGGCGAGGCGATCGCATCGCCGTCGATCGTGACCCGCTGTCCGGGCCCGTCGGCGCGGTCGGCGGCGGCGAGCGCGAGCGCCTGCACGTCTTCGGCGGACAGCAGGGAGAGCGCCGGCACGGAGGTCGCGAGCGCCAGCGTCGCCGCGAAACCCATGGCCACGACGGCGCGCAGCCCGCGCCGGCGGCGGGTGACGATCGTCTTCGGCCGCGGCGGCACGCTGACGGGCGCCTCGACCGGCCGGCGACGGGCCCGGTCGGCAGGCCGCCCTGCGTCGGTCGCCCGCGCGGGCCCGCCGTTCCGGCGCCCGCGTGACGCTTCGGAGCGACGGGATGCCTCTGCGCCTCGGGCCGCCTCGGAGCGACGGGATGCCTCTGCGCCTCGGGCCGCCTCGGAGCGACGGGATGCCTCTGCGCCTCGGGCCGCCTCGGCGGCTGCTCCTCCGTCACGGCGAGCGGATGCCTCGGCGGGGGCGACGTCGTCGAACGCGAGGCGGGGCCGCTGCGCGGCCGCACCCAGGAGGACCGCGAATTCCGCGGACGCGTCCGCGATCGACGGATCGGCGAGGGGCACCGGTGCCTCGCCGCCGGGGGCCGCGGCGGCGAGCTGGTGTCGGAGGTCGGTTCGCGGGACGGATGCCTGGTTCCGCGGGGCGGGTGCCGGCGGTACCGCGGCCGCGGCGTCGCGACGGCCGCGGAAACGTGCGGCCGGATGACCGTCGGCAGCGTCGGCCGTGAGATCTCCGAAGAGCGCGTCGAAGCCCGACTCGGGCTCCGCGGGGGCCTGCCGTCGGACGGGTGCTTGCGCCTGCGGCTGTTCGCGGCGCGGCTGCCGGTGCTCCTGCGAAGGCTGCTGGACCGGAGGCTGCGGCGGCGCCTGGCGCGGAGCCTGCTGCTGCGGCTGCGGCTGCTGCGCCTGCTGCCACGACGGCGTCGGAGGGAGGTGCTGCGCCGGCACCGACTGCGCCGGCACCGACTGCGCAGGCGCCGACGGCGCCTGTTGCGCCGGCTGCGGCCACGTCTGTCGGGGCGCCTGCCCCTGGCGCGCCTGCGGCGCCTGACCGCCCCCTGCCGGCCACGCGTACTCGGCCGGCATCGACCCGGCGGCGGCCGCGGCCGCCTCCCGTTCCCGGAGTTCGCGTCGTGTCAGGGGTCGCTCGGCACGCTCAGCATGCTGAGTGCCTGGCGCAGAACCGTCGGGCACGAGGGGGGACTCGGGCACGTAGGGGACCTTCGGCGTAGGGGATGGACCGGACGGGGAGGTGTGCATCCCGACGCCCTCGCCGAGATAACGGATCGGTAAAGCGTACCCCGAGGCATCCGTTCGCGCCACGTGACACCGTCGATCCCCGCCGTGCCGCGGCGCTGGGCCTACGGATCGCGTGGATCCCGGTCGATCAGGCCGGTGCGCCGGCCGCGGCGAGCGCCGCGCCGAGCTCCTCGTGCAACCCGGCCGGTGCCGCGAGGAGGAACTCGCCGGTCGGCGCGCCGCCGCGCGGGCCCGTCACGATCGCGCCGGCCTCGCGGGCGATGAGGGCGCCCGCGGCGTGGTCCCAGGGGCCCAGCCCGACCTCGTAGTACGCGTCGAGGCGCCCGGCGGCGACGGCGCACAGGTCGAGTGCGCACGATCCGAGCCGGCGCAGGTCGCGGATGCGCACGAGGAGGTCGGCCACGATCCGCGCCTGCCCCTCGCGGCGTTCGATCGAGTAGGCGAATCCGGTGCCGACGAGCGCGCGATCGAGTGCGACGCTCGCGTTCACGTGCAACGGCTCGCCGCCGAGGCGGGCGCCGCCGCCGAGGGATGCCTCGAACACCTCGCCCGAGACGGGGTTCACGACGACGCCGGCGACCGCGGTCCACGCGTCGGGTGCCGGCGGTCCCTGCACGACCGCGATGCTGATCGACCACTGCGGGATGCCGTAGAGGAAGTTCACGGTGCCGTCGATCGGATCGACGACCCAGGTCAGCCCGCTCGTGCCGGTCTGCGCCGCTCCTCCCTCCTCGCCGAGGATGCCGTCGTCGGGTCGCGCCTCGAGGATCAGCCGGCGGATGAGCGCCTCCGTCGAGCGGTCGACGGCCGTGACGATGTCGATCGGCGTCGACTTCGTCGCCTCGACGCTCACGCCCTTTCGCCGCTCCTCGAGCGCGAAGGCGCCGGCGCGCACCGCGATGTCGCGGGCGAGGGCGAGCAGCGATTCGGGCGTCGGTACGGATGCTTCGGCGTCGGTCATGCCCCAACGCTATCGGCGTCGTCGGCGCCGGCCCCGGGCAGGCGATGCGCCGCGGCCCGGAGGTGCGCGTTCCGGCGTTCGATGAGCCGGTGCAGGTACGGACGCAGCACGAGCTCGGCGAGGCGGCCGAGTGGTCCGAGCGGTGCGGTGAACGACACCCGGTCGGTCATGTTCGTGCCGTCGCCGTCGGCGACGCACTCGTGCTCGTGCCGGAACGCGGCGAACGGTCCGCGTACCTGCTCGTCGACGAACGAGCGGGGCGGCGACATCTCGGTGATCCGGCTCGTGAGCCGCAACGGCAGGCCGAAGTGCCAGGCGCGCCAGGTGACCTCCTGTCCCTCGCCGATGAGTCCCGAGGTCACGCCGCCGACGGCGCGCTCACGCGTGCGCGCCATCGAGTCGAGGTGGAGGTCGATGCTGCGGGCGAGGTCGAACGCGTCCGGCACGGGAACGGGCAGTCGCGTGCGGCACTCGAAGGACGCGGTCACGGGCACAGGCTATCCGCCGGCCTCGTGGTCCGCCCCGCAGCCGCCGCGGCCGGGAAGCTGGCATGCTGGGATGGTGGGCATCCTCACCTGGAACTTCATTCGCACGGTCGAGATCGAGGACCGTCCGCTCGCCCATCTGCGGAGCGTGGTCTTCGCGAAGCTGCGGCGCGGCGAGGCGTTCTCGTACTCGTGGGAGACGCCGCTCGAGCAGGGCAGCGGCCGTCACTCGATCTGGTTCAGCCCCGACGTGCCGGTGACGTTCGAGTTCTTCGACGGGCGGGACATCCCGCTGAACCCGCGCTGGATCCGGGAGCTCACGAAGGCGGCGAACTCCCCGGGCGGGCTCGTGCTCGTTCCCGAGCCGGAATCGAAGCCCGCGTCCGACTGACGGCGTCGACCGCCGGCTCAGCCCTCCGAGCCCGGTGGCTCGGGGACGATCGTGAGGCCTCCGGCCGAGTTCGCCGATCGGTTGAGCGCCTGCACCCACGCGGAGTTCAGCCGCGGCGCTCGACCGCCGAAGTACTCGAACGCGACCGGGATCGACGGCGACAACCAGACCGAGGTCCGGCCGAACCCGCTCGCCGACGAGGATTCCGTCCAGGTGAATGCGAACGGCTCGCCGCGACGGAGCTTGGCCCAGATGACCGCCTGCAGGTGCGCGAGCACGCGGTCGTCGAACGAGACGACCAGCTTGGAGTCGTAGGTGAGGGTGCCCATCACGGGAAAGGATATCGGCTCCCGACCGACCGAGCGGTGCGGCGAGCGCGCGCCGTCGTCGGTGGCTGCGGCATCGCCGTCGGGGGGCACGGCGAGCGCGCGGCGCGGAGTATACGCCCCGGACCTGTGTCGGCAGGCGGATTGCACGAAGGGCTTGACAACGTGATTCTGGATGCATGGAACCCGGTGCATCGAACCCGACGACCGACGGATGGGTCGCCGAACTCCGGCGTGCCGTCGACCGCGGCGAGCTCGTCGCGTACTTCCAGCCCGAGTACGACCTGGCATCCGGCAGACCGGTCGCCTTCGAGGCGCTGTGCCGATGGTTGCATCCCGATCGGGGCGTGATCATGCCCGACCGGTTCATCCCCGTCGCCGAGGTCTCAGGCCTGCTGGGCGACCTTGGGCGCGCCATTCTCGACCAGTCGGGGCGCCGAGCCGCCGAATGGCACCGGCGCGGACTGCGAATGGGCATCGCGGTCAACATCTCGCCGTCGCAGCTTCGACCCGCCTTCGTCGAGGCCATGCTGAAGATCGTGCGCCGCCTCGACCTGCCCCGCTGGACGGTCACGGCCGAGATCACCGAGACGCCGGCGCTGCAGGAGTCCTGCGAGGAGTACCAGGCCATGCAGTCGCTGATCGATGGAGGCGTGGGCGTCTCGATCGACGACTTCGGCGCCGGCTTCACCTCGGTCGAGGGCATGCGGAAGATCCCCTTCACCGAGGTGAAGATCGACCGCTCGCTGATGCGCGACGCGAGCCCTGCGGCCGACGAGCTCGTGGCGCGTTGCGTCGAGCTCGCGCGGGAGCGGTCGGCCGTCGTCGTGGCCGAGGGCGTCGAGACCTCGGCGGACCTCGAGCGCGCGAAGCGCTGGCGGTGCGATCGCGCGCAGGGGTACTACTACTCGCCGGCCGTGGCCGCGGAAGACCTGGAGCCGCTGCTCGCCTCGGCCTGAGGCGCCCGGGTCAGAGCCCGAACTCCTCGTCGGCGCCGCCGGCCGACTTGTCGTCGCCGCGATCGCCGAGGTCGCCGCCGACGTCGATCTGCGACCAGGTCACGGGCATGCCCGGCGAGAAGAGGATGTCGATGCCGGGGCCGCCGCGCAGCGGCGGGATGTTCACGTACCCGCCTCCGGCGCGGATGGCCTCGAGGATCTGCTGCTTGAGCCCGGTCACGGGGTCGGGCAGGAAGTAATCGCGTCCGTCTACGGTCAGTCGGTGTACGAGGGTCACGGCTTCAGGCTATCGCGAGCGTAGGATCGTTTCGATGGGACACCTCCACTACGGCTCGCCGCCCGCCTCGTTCGAACTCCCCGATCGCACGCTCGCGCACATCGAGTTCGTCGTGCTCGCGAAGCTGCGCCGCAAGGAGAGCTTCGCGCTCTCCATCGACGGCGGCTCGGGCGGCCGCCAGCAGATCTGGATCAACCCGGCCGCGACGCTGCGGTTCGAGTTCGACGCCGACGTGGGCGACATCAACCGGCTCTGGCTCGAGGAGCTCATCGAATCCGCGAATGGCGCGGCTGGCATGCGCCTCGTGCCCGAGCCGAAGGCCGGCTGACCCGACCCCGACTCGGCTCGGCCACGCCGCCGAGCCGTCCGGTTGTTCGAAGGCCTCCCTCAGTGCGAGACCCGGTTGCGCCCGGCGTGCTTCGCCCGGTACATCGCCGCATCGGCGGCCTCGAGCAGCCCCGCTCGCGGCGAACCCGGCTCCGCCACGACGATGCCGCACGACGCGGTGACCGACAGCAGCACCTGTCCGGTGGCGATCGGCGCGGCGATCGCGCGGACCATCCGATCGGCGACCGCCTCGACGTCCTCGTCGATCACGCCGTCGAGCAGCACCACGAACTCGTCGCCGCCGAGGCGCACGACGACGTCCTGCTCGCGGGAGTGCGTGACGAGTCGGTTCGCGACCTCGAGGATGACGGCGTCGCCGACGTCGTGCCCGTGCCGGTCGTTGACGCTCTTGAAGTCGTCGAGGTCGACGAACAGCACGCCCTTGCCCGCCTCGCCGACCGGGCCCCGGGTCGCGAGCCGCTCGACGAGGTAGCGGCGGTTGTAGAGGCCCGTGAGCGCGTCGCGCATCGCGAGCTCCGCGAGCTGCGCCTCTGCCCGGCGCTGCAGGGCGATCTCGAGTTCGTGGCCGAGTTCGGCGGCCTCCTCGACGACCGTGCCCCACGGCTCGCTGCGACCTCGCACGGTGCGCTGCCACGCCGAGAACGAGGTGCGCGGCGAGAGTTCGCCGGCGCGGGACGCCCCGCCGGGGTCGCCGAGCCACGAGATCTCCCGCGAGACCTCGCCGCGGAAGAACACGAGGACTTCGCCGGCGTCGGTCAGCGGGACCACGAGCAGCCCGGCGACGCCGGGGAGCAGTTGCGCGACGTCGGGCCGGTCGACCGAGAGCGCCTCTGAGACGAACGGCCCGCCGCCGAGTCGCTCGAGCGCCCGGAGCACGGCCCCGAGCGGAGGCACCTCCCCGCCCGAACGCGACGTGTCGCCGATGCGCACGAGCACGCCGTCGGCGGGCACGAGGTCGAGCACGGTCTGGCTGCCGCTCAGCAGGGCCGCGTGGATGTCGTCGGAACCGTACAGCGGTGCCAGCAGCTCGGCACGCCGTTCGCGCACTTCGACCATGTGACGGAGCCTGGCGATCTCACCCATCGACCCGATCTGCAGGGCGATCTGGCCGGCGAGCACCTCGAGCGCACGGCGCAGCAGCACCGGCAGGCGCCGCTCGGTGCGGTGCGCGCAGGTGATCATGCCGATGAGCCGGCCGTGCTCCACGAGGGAGAGCGAGAATGTCGAGGCCTGGCCCATGTTCCGCATGTACTGCAGATGGTAGGGCGACACGCTGCGCAGCTCGGCGTCGGAGAGGTCGACGGTGCGCGCGTCGCCCTCGAGCGCGACCAACGGGATGCCCGGATCGGTCGTGCTGGCGATCATGCGCCCGACCTTGGAGATGTAGAGGGCACGCGCCTGGGGCGGGATGTCGGATGCCGGGAAGTGCAGGCCGAGGTAGGGCTCGAGATCCGGCGCGTGCTCGTCGGCGACGATCTCGCCGTGCCCGTCGTCGTGGAAGTGGTAGACCATGACGCGGTCGAATCCGGTGATGTCGCGGATCTCCGCCGCGGCCATGGTGCGCAGCTCGTCGATCGAGGTCGTGGTCGCGACGCGCATGATGGCCCCGACCACCGCGGTGCGGGCGTACTCGTTGCCCTCGGGCACGGGCTCGATCTCGACGAGGGTGAGGCCGTCGGCCCGGTGCACGATGGCGTCGGATGCGACGCCCTCCCAGGTGATGCGGACGGGGTCGACGGCCCGGCCCGTGCGAACGGCGTACTCGAGTTCGGCGTTGCCGATGTCGAGCACGGGTTGGCCGAGCCAGCGGGCGGCGTTCTCGCTGGCGACGGCGATGACGCCCGTCTGGTCGATGCCGAGGAGGGTGCCGTGGCCCTGGATGGACCCGGGGGTGCGGATGGGCTCCTTCGCGCACTCGGCGAGGCGGCGGAGCTCGTCGGGATCGAGGGCGAGTTCGGCGGGATCCACGGGCACTCCGTCTGTCAGCGGGTCGGGTCGCCGGGGCGGAGCGCGTCCTTCACGGCATCGTATGCCGTGGCGAACCTCTCCCGCGGACGGCGGAAGCCCCGGAAGAACCGGGGCTTCGGGTGGCGAGTGAGGGATTCGAACCCCCGAATGCAATGCAGTCTGATTTACAGTCAGATCCCTTTGGCCGCTTGGGTAACTCGCCATCGCACCCGACCACGTTCTGCACACAACCGGGGGCTGAACAAGAATACCCGCCGACCCTCGAACCGCGAAATCAGCGGGATGCCCCGGTGGGGGCGGAATCCGGGCCCGCTTCCGAGTCCGCCGCGCGGGGCACCGCGACCGATTCGCGGGTCACGAGCCGGACGCCGAGTTCGACCTCGTCGGGCGCCGCCTCGCCGTCGATCTCGCCGAGCAGCATGCGCGTGGCGACGGCGACCTTCTCCGCGAGATCCTGGGCGACGGTCGTGAGCCGCGGTCGCACGAACTGGCCGAGGTCGAGGTCGTCGAAGCCGACGACGGACACCTCGCCGGGTACCGACGCGCCGGCGTCGAGAAGGCCGGCCATGATGCCGACGGCGAGCACGTCGGCGGTCGCGAAGACGGCGGTGACGGCGGGATGCTCCGCGCGCAGGGCCCGCCCGAGGGCGAGGCCGTCCTCGTAGGTCGTATTGACGGCGACGACCTCGGCCGTGGCATCCGTCACCGCGTCGACGGCGGCGCGGAAACCGTCGTGGCGGCGCCGGACGACGCCGCTGTCGCCGAACGCGGGCCCGGCGAAGAGGAGTCGGCGATGGCCGTGCTCGAGGAGGTGGCGTGCGGCGAGGCCGCCGCCGCCGAAGTCGTCGCTGCGCACGCCCGTGGCGCGGGGATTGAGCGAGTAGCTGTCGATGGCGAGCAGGGGCCCGCCCTCGGCGGGCAGGGCATCGATCTCGGCGTCGAGGAATCCGAGGAGCACCGCGCCGTCGAGACCCCATTCGCGCACGGCCTCGCCGACCTCGGCGGGCTCGGTGATACCCCGCAGCAGCACGTGGTAGCCGGCCTGGCGGAGCTGGCGCTCCATACCGCCGATGACGGCGACGTGGTGCGGGCTCATGGTGAGCATGTCGCCCTCGGCGACGGGAACGAGCACGCCGACGGTGCGCGATCGGCTCGCCGCGAGGCTGCGCGCCGACGCGTTGGCGACGTAGCCGCGGCGGTCGACGATGCCGCGCACGCGTTCGATCGTGGCCGGCGACACGCGCGCGGTCTTGCCGTTCACGACGTTCGACACGGTCATCAGGCTGACGCCCGCCTCCTCGGCGATGTCCTTCAGCGTGACCGCCATCGATGCCTCCCGTCGGATCAGTGTAAGGGCGGCGCTTGACATCGCGACGATCGTGGCCGTACGCTCCCCAACCAGATTGGTATAGCGCTAAACCTAGCGCATGCCGGAGAGGACTCCGTGAGCTCGATGCCGAGCCCCGTCGACGAGATCGACGCCCCCGCCGAAGCGATCGACGCCCCCGTCGTCGCCACCGCGACGGATGCCCCGTGGTGGGCCGACGCCGTCGTGTACCAGGTGTACGTGCGCAGCTTCGCGGACGCCGACGGCGACGGCACGGGCGACCTCGAGGGCGTGCGCAGCCGGCTCGACCACCTCGTCGAACTCGGCGTCGACGCCGTCTGGTTCACGCCCTGGTACGCCTCCCCCATGGCCGACGGCGGCTACGACGTCGCCGACTACCGCGCCATCGACCCCGCCTTCGGCGACCTCGCGGCGGCCGAGCGCCTCATCGCCGAGGCCGCGGCCCGGGGCATCCGTACGATCGTCGACGTCGTGCCGAACCACGTGAGCGACCGGCATCCGTGGTTCCGGGCCGCGCTCGCGGCCGAACCGGGCAGCGCCGAGCGCGAGCGGTTCTGGTTCCGCAGCGGTCGCGGCCCGGGCGGTGCCGAGCCGCCCACCGACTGGGTCTCGAGCTTCGGCGGCGGCACCTGGACCCGCACGACCGGCCCCGACGGCGAGCCCGGCGAGTGGTACCTGCACCTGTTCAGCCCCGAGCAGCCCGACCTCAACTGGGACCACCCCGACGTGCGCGCCGAGCACGAGGACGTCCTGCGCTTCTGGTTCGACCGCGGCGCTGCGGGCATCCGGGTCGACTCGGCGGCCATGCTCGTGAAGGACCCGACGCTCCCGGCGGCCGCACCGGCCCCCGGCGACGACGGTCACCCGTTCCTCGACCGCGACGGCGTGCACGAGGTCTACCGGGCCTGGCGCGCCGTGGCCGACGCGTACGACGAGCCGCGCCTGCTGGTCGGCGAGGTCTGGCTCGGCGACGCCGAGCGCTTCGCGCGCTACCTGCGGCCCGACGAACTGCACGGCGCGTTCAACTTCGAGTTCATGACCAAGCCGTGGGATGCCGCCGCGCTCCGCGCGACCATCGCCGAGACGCTCGCCTGGCACGACGGCGTCGCCGCGACGCCCACCTGGGCGCTCTCGAACCACGACCTGACGCGTCCGGCCACCCGGTACGGGCGCGAGGACTCGTCGTTCGCGTTCGACGCGAAGCGGTTCGGCACGCCCAGCGACCGTGCGAAGGGCCTCGCGAGGGCCCGTGCGGCCGCGATGCTCGCCGCCTTCCTGCCGGGCTCGCTGTACGTGTACCAGGGCGACGAGCTCGGCCTGCCCGAAGTCGAGGACCTGCCCGACGCGCTCCGCCAGGACCCGATGCACCACCGCTCGGGCGGCGTCGACCCCGGCCGCGACGGCTGCCGCGTGCCGCTGCCGTGGACGCGCGCCGGAGCGAGCCTCGGCTTCTCCCCCACAGGCGCCGCCTGGCTGCCGCAGCCGGCCGACTGGGCCGGCCTCTCGGTCGAGGCGCAGGCCGCCGACGGGGCATCCACCCTGTCGCTCTATCGGCGGATGCTCCGGCTGCGCCGCGAGCTCTTCCGCGACCGCGTGGCCGGCGCCGCGGAGGCGACCGGTGCGGCCGACGCCGCGGAGGCGGCCGGCGCCGCCGGCGCCGCCGACCGTTCCGAGCTCGCCTGGACGGAGCATCCCGACGCCGACGTGATCGCGCTGCGCCGCGGTGACGTCCTGCACCTGACCAATCTCGGCAGCGCACCCGTGGCGCTGCCCGCCCACCGCCGCCTGCTCCTCGCGAGCGGCCCGACCACCGGGAAGGAGCTGCCCGCCGACACGTCGGCCTGGCTCCGCACCTGACGCGCGTCCGCGCGGAGCATCCGCATTCACCGTCCACGCAGCCGTCGGCTGCGACACTCGCACAGCACCCATTCACGAAGGAAAGACGATGACGTCACCCATCCTCAGATTCGCCGGCGCGGTCGCCGGCCTGGCCCTCGCCGTCTCGCTCGCCGGCTGCTCAGCCTCCGACGAGCCGTCGGACGGCACCATCACCCTCCGCGTCTCGATCGACGCGGGCCTCGACGAGGGCGCCACCAAGGCGTTCGAGGCGCGCGCCGCCCAGTTCGAGGAGGCGAACCCCGACATCACGATCGAGCCCGTCGAGTACACGTGGGACGGCACGACCTTCGCCGCGGCACTGGCCGGCGGCACCCTGCCCGACGTGTTCACCCTGCCCTTCACCGATGGCCGCGGCCTCATCGCGAACGAGCAGATCGCCGACATCTCGGACCTCGTCGCCGAGCTGCCCTACGCGGGCGACTTCAACCCGAACGTCGCCGTGGCCGGCCAGGCCGAGGACGGCAGCCAGTGGGCCGTGCCGATCGCGGCCTACGGCCAGGGCCTGCACTACAACCGCGCGCTGTTCGAGCAGGCCGGGCTCGACCCCGACCAGCCGCCGACGACGTGGGACGAGGTGCGCGAGTACGCCAAGCAGATCGCGGATGCCACGGGCCAGGCCGGCTACGCGCAGATGACGACGTCGAACACCGGCGGCTGGATCCTCACGACCCTCGACTACGCGCTCGGCGGCCGGCTCGAGGAGGGATCGGGCGACGTCGCCTCGACGATCGACACGCCGGAGATGGCCGAGGTGCTCGAGATGGTGCACGAGATGCGCTGGACCGACGACTCGATGGGCGCGAACTTCCTCTACGACTGGGGCGGCATCAACCAGGCGTTCGCGTCGGGCCAGATCGGCATGTACGTCTCGGGCGGCGGCAACTACGGCAACCTCTTCACGCAGAACCAGATGAACCCCGACGACTACGGGCTCGCGGTGCTGCCGCTGGCCGACTCGCCCGATGCCGGCGTGCTCGGCGGCGGCACGCTCGCCGCCGTCAGCGGGAAGGCGGATGACGCGCACAGGGCCGCCGGCGTCGAGTGGATCGACTTCTACTACATGGAGAAGCTGACCGACGAGGATGCCGCCGTCGCCGACGCCGAGGCCCTCGCAGAGTCGGGTGCGCCGGTGGGCGCGCCGCAGATGCCGATCTTCGACCAGGCCACCTACGAGGAGGCGCAGTCCTGGGTCGCCGACCTGGTCAACGTGCCGCTCGACCAGATGACCGGGTTCACCGACCACATCTTCGAGCAGCCGCTCATCGCCGAGCCGAGCCACTCCACGCAGGAGGTCTACGCCCTCCTCGACCCGGTGGTCCAGGCCGTGCTCACCGACCAGAACGCCGACATCGCCGCCCTCCTCGCGGCCGCGGAAGCGGAGGCGCAGCAGATCCTCGCCGGGTGATCCTCGGCGCGGTGGGAGAAGGGCGGTGCCGGAGTTCAGGCCGGCACCGCCCCGTTCGCATTCCGGGCGCTCCGGCGCGCCGGTCTCCGGGCGCGTCGCGCCCCCCAGGCGCGCCAGCGCGCGCGAACCGACGATCGAAGGAGATCGACATGCACCTCGCACCATCGCGCCGCCTCGCGGCGCTGCCCGCGGCGGCCGTCGCCGCAGGGCTCATCGCGGCCGCGCTCATCGCCGCGCCCCTCCCCGCCGCGGCAGCGCCGCTCGCTTCGGCAGCCGCCGAGGACCCGCCGGGCACGACCGCCGCCGGCCTGCCCATCGAGCTCGAGGCCGAGGACGCCGTGCTCGCCGGCGGCGCCGGCGTCAACGACAACCACCTCGGATACTCCGGCTCGGGCTTCGTGGACGGGTTCGTGATCGACCACACCGGCACCGCGGCCGTGACCTTCACGGTCGACGTCCCGGTCGAGGGCGACTACGGCCTGAACCTCCGCTACACCAACGGCCTCGGCTCCGACATGACCCTGTCGCAGGTCGCGGGCGGCGAGGATCGGCAGGTCGTGCTGCCCTCGGCGGCGGGCGCCTCGTGGAGCTTCTGGTTCGTGCACCAGGAGGTCGTGCACCTCGCCGCGGGCCCGCAGCAGGTCACCTACCGATTCGACGCCGACGACACGGGCAACGTGAACCTCGACGCGATCGCGCTGACGACGGTCGGCGACCTCTCGACGCCGGGCGGCGGCCGGACCGACCCCGGCGAGCAGCCGGGCGCCGGACCCGACACCCGGTGGGACGGCATCGTCGAGTCGGTGCGCACCACGAAGCCCAAGCGCGGCGGCACCGCGTTCGAAGCCGAGACCGCGCACCGGGCGAACGGCGCCGTCGCGACCGCCGACGGCGGCGCGGTCGACCTGACCGCCGAGCGCGCACGCCTGGTCGTCGCGGTGAACGCCGACCGTGCCGGCAAGCAGGACGTCGTCGTGCGGTACCGCGCGGCGGCGGAGGCATCCGTCGTCGTCGCGGTCGACGGTCACCCGGTCGGGAGGCTGGCGCTGCCGACCCGCGGCGGCGAGGAGTGGCGCGACGTCGCGATGCCCCTCACTCTCCGCGAGGGGATCGGCACGATCGAACTGCGACGCACGGGCGACGCAGCGGGCGGCCGCCTCGCCGTCGACGCCGTGCGGCTGCGCGACGGCTCCCCCGTCGCCGCCCGCGGCGCGACCGTGCCATTCACGACGCACGAGGCCGAGCGCGGCACCACCAACGGCGAGGTGCTCGCGCCGAGCCGCACGTTCCGAGAGCTCGCGGCCGAGGCATCCGGTCGCCAGGCCGTGACCCTCTCGGAGCCGGGGCAGTACGTCGAGTGGCGACTGGACGCAGCCGCCAACGCCCTCGTCGTGCGCGCGTCCATTCCCGACACGGCCGACGGCGCCGGGCAGTCGACCACGCTCGCCGTGCTCGCGGACGGCCGCAAGGTCGGCGACGTGCCCGTGTCGAGCGTGTACGCGTGGGTCTACGGCGGCTACCCGTACGGCAACGACCCAGAGGCGGGCGGCGCGCAGCGTTTCTTCGACGACGGCAGCGTGCGCCTGCCGCGGCTGCGCGAGGGCACGGTGCTTCGCCTCGAGAAGGATGCCTCGTCGGGTGCGCTCCCGATCACCGTCGATCTCGCCGAGACCGAGGACGCGCCCGAGCCGTACGCGCGGCCGGCCGGATCGCTGGACGTGCGCGACTTCGGCGCGGTGGCCGACGACGGCATCGACGACGCCGCGGCGTTCGGCGAGGCGATCGCGGCCGCCCAGGAGACCGGCGGCATCGTCTGGGTGCCCGAGGGCCGGTTCACGCTCGCCAAGCGACTTCGGCTGCACGGGGTCACGCTTCGCGGCGCGGGCGCGTGGTACTCGGTGCTCGAGGGCGTCGACGGCCGGGGCGGCCTCTACGCGATGGGCTCGGGCACGACGATCGCCGACCTCAAGGTCGACGGGGACGTGCGGTACCGCGACGACGCTCGCTTCGACGCGGCGGTCGAGGGCGCCTTCGGCCAAGGGTCGCTCGTGCAGGGCGTCTGGGCCGAGCACACGAAGGTCGGGCTCTGGGTCGACGCCGGGACCGACGGCCTCGCCGCCGTCGACCTGCGCGTGCGGAACACCTTCGCCGACGGCGTGCACCTGCACGGCGCGGTCGCCGACACCCGGGTCGAGCACGCGAGCGTGCGCAACACCGGCGACGACGCGATGGCCATGTGGTCGTCGGGCGGCGCCGTCGCGCGCAGCTCGTTCGTGCACGCGACCGTGCAGACGCCGCTGCTCGGCAACGGCGCGGCCGTGTACGGCGGGGAGGCCAATCGTGTCTCGGGCCTGCTCGTGCGCGACACGCTCACGGCTGCCGCGGGTGTCGCGGTGAGCACCCGGTTCAACCCCGTGCCGTTCTCGGGCACCACGGTCGTCGAGGACTCGACGCTCATCCGCACCGGCGGGTGGGAGCCGAACTGGAACACGTCGTTCGGTGCGATCTGGGTCTTCGCCGACACGAGCCACCTGACGACCCCCGTCGTGCTGCGCGACCTCGACGTGCTCGACTCCACGTACGAGGGCCTGCTCGTCAGCGGCGGCCACTGGGTCGACGACCTGCGCGTCGCCGACGTCCGCATCGACGGCACCGGCTCGTACGCCGTCGCCGCCCGGGTCGGCGGCGAGCACCGCTTCGCGAACGTGCGGGCGACGCGCATCGCCGCTCCCGCTGACGGGCCGACCCAGTTCTGGGGCACGTTCATCGACGAGGGCGGCAACCTCGGGCTCGTCGGGCCGGCCCCGGCGGCCTGCAGCGTCGAGGTCGACGGGAGCGAGGAAATCGACGGCGTCGCGTGCGCGGTCGGCTGACGCGGTGAGCACGACGGCCGGTCGCGCGCGGCGCGGCCGGCCGTCTTGCTGCGCGGGTTGCTACCGGCCGTCCTGCGTCGGGATCGGCTGGGTCCACGAGTCGCGCTCGACGACGTCGATGCCCATCGGGTCGCCGATGATGCGGTCGAACCCGCGGGTCTCCGACGAGCCGGTGCCGTCGTCGTCCTCGGCGACGGCTCGACGATCGACCTCGACGACCGTGTTCGATCGCACGTACTCCTCGCGCGACACGGGGCCGACCGGCATCCCGTCGCCGCCCCGGCCTCCGGCCGAGCCGCGCAGCCCGGCCCGCTGGATCACCCGCTGGATCGTGAGCCCGCGTTCGTCGGGGTCGCCGACGAAGCGGATCTCGCGCAGGCCCTGGTCCTGCGCGGCCGACTCGAAGATGAAGTGGCCGTAGCCGAGCACCCGCCCGATCAGGGGCTTCTTGACCGAGATGTCGAGGATTCGGGCGATGGGCATCGTCGCGATGTGCTGCGACAGGATGCCGTGCACGCGGAACACCCGCATGTTCGTGATCACGAACCGGTCCATGCGCACGTCGAGCAGGCGCCACGTCGCGTGGATCAGGATGGCGGGAGCGATCAGCAGCGGCAGGAAGTACAGCTCCTTCGGCAGCAGGAGCAGGAGCAGCAGCACCGGGATCGCGAGGAGCATCTCGAGCACGGGCTTGACCATCGCGGTCCAGTGCTTGCGCACCTCGTCGACGACGACCTCGCCCTGGTCGGAGATCAGGTGCCGATGCACCTTCGGGTCGAAGAAGCTCACGGATGCCTCCGGCTCGCGGTCGTGCTCGTGGACTCGGTCGTGCTCGTGGTCGTGCCCTCGCTCGCGGTCGCGCTCAGCTCGCGAGCGAACTGAAGAACACGCCGATCGAGGAGACCGCACCCCAGACGGCGTCGACGGCGGCCTGCACCGCGGTCGCGGCATCCTCGGGCCTCGTGACGAGGTAGAACAGGGCGAACACCACGACCAGTGCCACGACGATCCGCTTGACCCACTTCACGCGGGTACTCCTTCCGACGGCGTTCGTGGGCGAACCGCGCCCCCGGTAGGCACGCCCTGAAGGGCCATTCATACCGCACCGTGCCCCCTTCCGGCGACATGCCACGCGGGTGCGGCGTGTTCCCGCGGATCCGGGCGCGAGCCGGGCGGTAGGATTCCGGATGATCCGGCGCTGCCGGCGGCGGCGATCGACTGCGGACCCGGCAGACGACGCGTAGCCGGGAATGAGGGACGATGGCCGGCATCGAAGAGGTGGCGAAGCTCGCGGGCGTGTCGACCGCGACCGTCTCGCGTGCGCTCAGCGGCCGCGGCCACGTCTCACCGGCCTCGAAGGCGAAGGTCGAGGAGGCCGCCGCCCTGCTCGGCTACGTCGTGTCGTCGAATGCGTCGAGCCTCGCCTCGGGTCGCACCCGCAACGTCGGCGTCGTCATCCCGTTCCTCAACCGCTGGTTCTTCTCGTCGGTGCTCGAGGGCGCGCAGCAGGCACTGCTCCGCCGCGGATACGACCTCACCCTCTACAACCTGTCCGGAGACGGCCGCGAGCGCGCGAGCGTGTTCGAGCACTTCCTGCTGCGCCAGCGCGTCGATGCGGTGATCGCGGTGTCGCTCGAGCTCACCGAGCACGAGGTGCGCCGGCTGCACGACCTCGGCAAGCCGCTCGTGGGCGTCGGCGGCCCGATCCCCGGCGTCCGCACGCTCACGATCGACGACGTCGCGGTGGCGCGCCTCGCCACCGAGCACCTGCTGGGCCTCGGCCACCGCCGCATCGCCCACATCGGCGGCGACCTCGAGTTCGACCTCGACTTCCACCTGCCGACGAACCGCCGACTCGGGTACGAGGCGGCGATGCGCGAGGCCGGCGTCGAGGTCGAGCCGCGGTTCTTCGCCTCGGCCGACTTCACGATCCGAGGCGGCTACCACGCGGCCAAGCAACTGCTCGGGGTGCCGCACGCCCGGCCCACCGCGATCTTCGCGGCCTCCGACGAGATGGCGATCGGCACGATCCTCGCCGTGCGCGACCTCGGGCTGAGCGTGCCGCGCGACGTCTCGGTCGTCGGCATCGACGACCACGACCTCGCCGACTTCTTCGGGCTCACGACCGTCGCGCAGTTCCCGCGCGTGCAGGGAGAGCAGGCCGTCGAGGTGCTGATGGACGAGCTCGAGCCGGGCCTGCGACCCCCCGAGCCCGAGGCGACGCCCCTACCCTACGAACTGCGCGTGCGGTCGTCGACCGCGACCCCGCCGTCGGAGTAGCCGCGCAGCGCGGCCTCGGTAGACTGGCGCGCATGGCAGATTCGACGTTCGACATCGTGAGCAAGGTCGACAAGATGGAGGCCGACAACGCGGTCAACCAGGCCCGCAAGGAACTCGAGCAGCGCTACGACTTCAAGGGCGTGGGCGCGTCGGCCGAGTGGAGCGGCGAGAAGATCCTCCTCAAGGCCAACTCCGAGGAGCGGGTCAAGGCGGTGCTCGACGTGGTGCAGTCGAAGTTCATCAAGCGCGGCATCACGCTGAAGATGCTCGACGCGGGCGAGCCGTACGCCTCGGGCAAGGAGTTCCGCATCGAGGTCGCGCTCAAGCAGGGCATCGACCAGAAGGCCGCCAAGGAGATCGGCAAGATCATCCGCGAGGAGGCACCCAAGACGGTCAAGAGCCAGATCCAGGGCGACGAGCTGCGGGTCTCCTCGAAGAGCCGCGACGACCTCCAGGAGACGATCCGCATCCTCAAGGCCGCCGACCTCGAGGTCGACCTCCAGTTCATCAATTTCCGCTGACCCCGGGGTGAGCGAGCGGATGCCGCAGCCGGGCGTCGACGTGCCCGACCGCCGCGGCCGCACCGGGCTCGACCGGGTGGGGCGCGACCTCGACCGCAACCCCGATGTCGTCGTGCGAGACGTGCGCGTGCTGACCTCGAACTGGTACGTGACCCGGGCCACGACGTTCGACTACCGGCACGCCGACGGCCACTGGTCGACCGAGGAGCGCGAGACCTACGACCGCGGCGACGGCGCCACGATCCTGCTCTACGAGCCATCGGCACGCACCGTGCTGCTGACCCGCCAGTTCCGGTACCCGGCCTACGTCAACGAGCATCCCGACGGCATGCTCCTCGAGGCGCCGGCGGGCCTGCTCGACGCCGACGACCCCGAGACCGCGATCCGTCGCGAGGCCGAAGAGGAGACCGGCGTCGCCGTCGGCGAGGTCGAGCACGTCTTCGACGCCTACATGAGCCCCGGGTCGGTGACCGAGCGCCTGCACTTCTTCGCCGCGCCGTACGCGCGCGGCGACGTCGCCAACGGGTCGCGTGCCGGCCTCGCCCACGAGGGCGAGGACATCGAGGTCGTCGAGCTCGGCGTTGACGACGCGCTCGCGCGCATCGGCGACGACATCATCGATGCCAAGACCATCATGCTGCTGCAGTGGGCGGTGCTGCGGGGGCCGTTCAGCTGAAGCGGACGCCGAGGCCGTCGAGCCCCTCGAGCAGCCCGAGCGTGACCGCGGCATCGCGCGCGAGCAGGAACCCGACGATGCCGACGATCCACGCCGTCGTCTCGCCCGAGCCACGCTGCAGCCACGCCGCGAACCGGGCGAGCGCGGGCTCGACGACCGAGCGCGCCGCGGCACGCACCCCGAGCAGCACGAGCGCGGGCGCGATCATCACCAGGCAGTAGCCGGCGAGCACCGGGACCCAGGTCGCGGCGTCGAGGCCCGCGTTCGTGATGAGGCCGACCGCGCCGAGGTAGGGCAGCATCGTCGCGGCCTCGATCAGCCCGGCACCGAGTGCGACGACGACGACCGTCGACGCCGGGCCCTCGCCGAGCAGGCGGTCGCGCCAGCGGGCCAGCCGCCCGCGGCGCGGGGACTCGGCGCCGTCGTCGCCGTCGCGGCTCGACCGGTCCTTGCCGATGAAGAAGCTCCAGACCAGGAGGCCGGCGCCGAGCACGAGTTGCGCCCAGCGGGCCACCGGCGTCTCGAGCACTCCGGCGGCGCCCTCCACCAGGAAGCCGGCACCGGCGGTCAGCGCGAGGCCGAGCACGAAGTAGAAGCCCGCGATCGTGCCGAGGTAGAGGAGCATCCGCCCGGCGCGCACCCGGCCGGGAGCGATGAGCAGGAACAGCGGGATGAGCAGGGTGCCGATGCTCAGGCTGTCGACCAGGGCCAGCGCACCGAGCGTCAGGGCGAGTTCGGGGGTCATGCTCCGATCGTGCGCTCGCGGGCGCCGGCGCGCATCCGGCGAACGACGTCACGGGCGTGCATCCTTCGGATGACCCGTCGCGGCATCTGCTGTGCTGGGATGTGGGTATGGAAACCGCCCGCCCGCTCGGCAGTCGCGCGAAGGCGGTGTACGACCAGCATCCCGAGGCGTACTCCGCGGTCGCGACGGTCGGCGTCGGCGTGCTGCTGCTCCTACTCGGGGTCGTGCCGGTCTGGGAACCCCTCGCCCTGGTCGACGCCGAAACCGTCTGGGTCGGCTGGCACTACGCGATCCTCGCGGGGGCGTTCGCCGCGCTGCTCGTGCGGCGGCGGCATCCCATGCTCGCGCTCACCGCGGGCGCCGCGCTGTTCGTCGTCGACACGATGCTCGGCGGCACGCTCGGCATGCTGCTCGTGCTGTTCGACCTGATCTACGCGGCGGCGTTCTGGGGCTCGGTGCACGCGCGGGCGGTGCTGCGCGTGCTCATCGCCGTGGCCGTCGCCGTGAGCGCGATCCTGCCGATCGTGCTCGGGAGGCCGCTGCAGACCATCGTGCTGTTCGCCCTGCAGACCTTCGCGATCCTCGCGACGCCGTACTGGTGGGCCTCGGCGGTGCGACGCGGTCGTGAGCTCGCGGCGAGCGAGGCCGCCCGCGCCGACGACGCCCAGCGGCTCGCCGTCCTCGACCGCGAGCGCGCCGTGCGCGCAGAGCGATCGCGCATGGCGCAGGACCTGCACGATGTCATCGCCGGCAACCTCTCGGCCGTGGCGATCCACTCCGAGGCGTCGCTCTCGCGCGAGCCCGACGGCCGCCGCGATCGTGCCGCGCTCGAGGCGGTTCGGGCTGCGAGCGTCGAAGGGCTCGAGCAGATGCGCTCGATGATCGGGCTGCTCCGCACGGGCGACGACGCACGCGTCGCACCGTTGCGGCTCGCCGACCTCGACGACCTGGTCGCCGATTCCGGACTCGACGTCGAGATCGAGGGGGCTCCCCCGACCCTGCCGACCGCGGCCGACCAGGCGGCCGCGCGCATCATCGCCGAGAGCCTCACGAACGCCGCCAAGCACCGGCCGGGCGCCCGGGTCGCGATCACCTTCGCCGCCGACGACGACGGCCACGTGGTGCGGGTACGGTCGTCGGGCGGGCGGGCGGTGGCCGCCGCCGGCACCGGGCACGGGCTCTCGATGATGCGCGAGCGCGCCGAGGGCATCGGCGGCTCGCTGACGGCCGGGCCGGCGGGTGGCGGCGGCCCGGGCGGCGCCGGCGACTCGGGCGGCTCCGGCGACCCCCGCGGCGACTGGATCGTGACCGCGCACCTGCCCGGGAGGACCGCATGACGATCCGCCTGCTCATCGCCGACGACCACGCCGCGATCCGCGCAGGCCTGCGCGCCATGCTCGACGGCGACGGCATCGAGGTCGTGGGCGAAGCCGCCGACGGGGCATCCGCGATTCGCAACACCCGCGCGCTGCGTCCCGATGTGGTGCTCATGGACATCCGGATGCCCGGCGTCGACGGCATCGAGGCGACCCGCGCGATCGTCGGCGAACGGCTCGCGCACGTGCTCGTGCTCACCACGTTCGATCTCGACGAGGACGTGTTCGGCGCCGTGCGCGCGGGCGCCGCCGGGTACCTGCTGAAGTCGTCGGGCGGCGAGCAGCTGCGCGGCGCGGTCCAAGCGGTCGCCCGCGGCCAGGGGGCGCTGGCTCCCGAGGTCACGCGGCGAGTGCTCGCGCAACTCGCCGGTGCGCCCGAGCCCGCTGCCGCGGCCGGACTCGACGAGCTCACCGCGCGCGAACGCGAGGTGCTGCGGGGCCTCGGCCGCGGGCTCTCCAACGCCGAGCTCGCCGCCGAGCTGTCGATCAGCGAAGCGACCGCGAAGACGCACGTCTCGCGAATCCTCGCCAAGCTGGATGCCTCGAGCCGCATGCAGCTCGCCGTGATCGCGCGCGAGGCGGGGCTGGCGTAGCCGGCGAGCGGTCAACGCCCCGGCGCGTACCCCTCGAGCCACCGGGCGATGGCGGCATACGCCGCCTCGCGCACGGGCGGCGCCGAGAGCACGACGTCGTGCAGCGCGCCGTCGATGCGGGCGACCGACACCTCGGGCCCGAGCCGCAGCGTGCGCTCGGCGATCTCGTCGACGACGAGCACACTGTCGCTCGAGCGCATGGCCTCGCTCCACTGCGCCTGGATCGTGGCACGCGTCGAGAGCAGCGTGAGCACGGGGCATCCGACGTCGATCTTGGACTCGACCGTGCCGTGGCCCGCGAGGATCGCCGTGAGCCAGGCCGGATGCACCGGGAACCCGCGGTCGGGCCGCCACCGGTGGTCGTACGCCCACTCGCCGCCCTGCTCGCGTGCGACGGCCCGCGTGTAGAAGCCGAAGTCGACGTTCGGCAGCGTGGCCTGCGGGTTCAGCGTCGCACCCCATCCGATGACCGGCGCGAGTGCCTGGCGCCCGAGTCGGCTGAGCTGGAACTCGAGCCACGGGCTGTTCAGCACGAGCGCCGACACGAGGCCCGGATGCCTCGCCGCCCACAGGCTGAGCGTGAGTCCGCCGGTCGAATGGGCCATCACGATGAGCGGCCGCCGCGAGCCCGCGCGGTCACCGCGGCCCATCGCGGCGAGCGCGGCGGCGATGTCGGCGTCGTAGTCGGCGAGGTCGGTGATGTAGCCGGGCGTCTGACCGGGCCGCAGGCTGCGGCCGTACTTGCGCAGGTCGAGCGCGAAGAACCGGGCGCCGAGTCCCGACCAGCGGCGGGCGAGATCGGCGTTGAAGAAGTAGTCGCTCCAGCCGTGCACGTACAGCACGTCGGAGCCGGATGCCACGCCTCGGCGCAGGCGGTCGCCGAGCGGCCGCAGGTACCGCACGAGGGTCGCGACGACCTCGCCCTCGAAGTCCTCGCCGAGCGGGAGCGTGCGCTGCTCGAAACCGGGACCGAGCACGTCGGGGCGCCAGTCGTACGACGGGGTCGATGCGGTCGACTCGCCCGGCTCCGGCACGGCGCCTCCCCTCGTCGTGCCGCCAGCCTAGCGAGGGCCTGCCGCTACGCGACGAACAGCACTCCGGCGAGCGCGCCCGCGAGCATCGACGGACCGAACGGGATCGAGCCGCGCAAACCGACGCGCCGGGTCGCGAGGGCCGCGATGGCGAGCACCCCGCCGATCACGAACGCGCCGAGCAGGCCGATCAGCCACGCGGTGATGCCGAACCAGCCGAGCAGCATCCCGACGACCGCCGCGAGCTTCACGTCGCCCATGCCCATCGCGCCGGGCGAGATGAGGGCGAGCAGCAGGTACGCCGCGAACATCGCCGCGCCGCCGAGTATGGCCCACCACAGTCCGATCCACGCGCCCGACACCGCAGACGCGAGCACGAGGCATCCGGCGACGACCACGGCGGTCGGTGCGATCACGCGATTCGGCAGGCGGTGCTCGGCGAGGTCGACGATCGCGAGCACCGTCGCGGCGGCCGTGAACGCGAGCACCGCCGGAAGGACCGGCGCCACGCCGACCCGCCACGCGACGACGCCCCAGACGATGGCGGTCGTCACCGCGGCGACCACCTGGATGCCCCGCCGGGGCACTCGGAGCTCGCGCAGGTTGCGCACCACCCAGCCGGTCAGCGGCCACCAGCCGAGCAGGCCGCCGAGCGCGGCCGCGATCGCCACGGTGATCGACGTCGCGAGGGGCATGCAGGCACCCTAGCGCCGCCGGGCACGCCGGCCGCGGCGGTCATGCACACGCACCGCACTCGGGATGCACCGGTCGGCGAAGCTGCACAGGCCCGAGCGCCCGGTTCCGCCTACGCTCCGCTACACCTCGCCGCGCGAGATCTGCACCATGTCGTCGCGCGGCACGACCTTGACGCGCACGCGGCCCTCGGCAGCGCCGAGCGCCTGCTCGTGCTGGTCGAGCCGGTGCCAGCCGTCGAGGTCGGTCCACCGGATGCCCCGCGACTCGAGCAGCTCGACGATCGACTCCTCGGAGGGCGACTCGGGATTCCACCAGTTGCCGAGGTCGTTGATGACGTGCTTGATCGTCTCCATCGCGTCGGACTTGGTGTGCCCGATGAGCCCGACGGGTCCGCGCTTGATCCAGCCGGTCGCGTACACGCCGTACATCTGGCGCGCCTCGCCGGTCTGCTTGTCGCGCGTGAGCACCTGGCCCTCGTGGTTCGGGATCACGCCGAACTTCTTGTCGAACGGGATGCCCGGCAGCGGCGAGCCGAAGTACCCGACCGCGCGGTAGACGGCCTGCACCGACTGCTCGCGGATCTCGCCCGTGCCGCGCACGCCGCCCTCGCCGTCGGGCTCGGTGCGCTCCCACCGGATCGCGCCGACCCGCCCGGTGCCGTCGTCGACGAGCTCGATCGGCTTGGCGTAGAAGTGCAGGTGCAGCCTCCGCGAGGCCTGGCCGACCTCGCGCTGCCGCCACTGCTGCAGCACCTTGTCGATGACGAAGACCTGCTTGTTGCCGGCGACGGCAGCGCGCGCCGCGTCGTCGTAGTCGAAGTCCTCGTCGTACACGATCATGTCGACGTCGCGCAGCTCGCCGAGCTCGCGCAGCTCGAGCGGCGTGAACTTCACCGACGTCGGCCCGCGGCGGCCGAACACGTGCACGTCGGTGACGGGCGAAGCCGCGAGGATCTCGGCGACGTTCGGCGGCACCTCGGTGACCATCAGGTCTTCGGCGTGCTTGGCGAGGATGCGCGAGACGTCGAGGGCGACGTTGCCGTTGCCGATGACCGCGACCTCCTTCGCGTCGAGCGGCCAGGTGCGCGGCACGTCGGGGTGCCCGTCGAACCAGCTGACGAAGTCGGCGGCGCCGTAGGAGCCCGCGAGGTCGATGCCGGGAAGATGCAGGTCGGCGTCCTTCACGGCGCCGGTCGCGAAGATCACGGCGTTGTAGTGGCGCTTCAGGTCGTCGAGCGTGAGGTCTTCGCCGAAGCGCACGTTGCCGAAGATGCGGATGTCGCCGCGGTCGAGCACCTCCCGCAGCGCGGTGATGATGCCCTTGATGCGCGGGTGGTCGGGGGCGACGCCGTACCGTACGAGCCCGTACGGCGCGGGCAGGTGGTCGAAGAGGTCGATCGAGACGTCGAAGTGCCGCTCCGACTTGAGCAGGATGTCGGCGGCGTAGATGCCGGCGGGACCGGCCCCGATGATCGCCAGGCGCAGCTTGTTCCTCGTCACGGGTTCGATGTCTCCTCGGGGCTCTTCGGTCAGTTGGACCGTTCGACGATGGTGTCGGCGAAGCGCGTGAGCGCCTTCTTCACGGGTCCGTCGGGCAGCGGCGCGAGCGCGTCGACCGCGTCGCGGGCCCAGCGGTGCGCCTCGGCGAGCGTCGCCCGCGTCGCCTCGTGCTCGCGCAGGTCGGCGACGATCGCGTCGACGGTCGCCGCCGACGGCACGATGCGGGCGGCCTGCGTGTTCGTGTCCACCGGGTCGGATGCCACGGAGCCGGGTTCGGCGGGCATGACGTCGCGCTCGATGCGCGCGAGCAGGGCCGCGGCCGGGGCATCCGTCTTCGCGATCTCGCGCAGCCGCAGCAGCGGCAGCGTGACGACGCCCGCACGCAGGTCGGTGCCGGGCACCTTGCCCGTCTCGGCGGCGCTCGGCGACAGGTCGATCACGTCGTCGATGAGCTGGAACGCGACGCCGATTCGCTCGCCGAAGGCGATGATCGGCTCCTGGAAGGCGGGGTCGGCGTTCGAGAAGATGATGCCCGACTGCGCGGCCGCCGCGATCAGCGAACCGGTCTTGTCGGCGAGCACCTGGATGTAGTGGGCGATCGGGTCCTCGCCCGGCTGGGGGCCGACCGTCTCGTGGAGCTGGCCCAGCACGAGCCGCTCGAACGTGTCGGCCTGCATGCGGATCGCCCGCTCGCCGAGGCGCGCCATGAGCTGGCTCGCTCGCGCGAACAGCAGGTCGCCCGTGAGGATCGCGACCGAGTTGCCCCACACGGTCTGCGCGCTCGGCACGCCGCGCCGGCGCTCGGACTCGTCCATGACGTCGTCGTGGTAGAGGCTCGCGAGGTGCGTGATCTCGATCGCCTCGGCCGCCGTGACCACGTCGTCGGTCACGCCGTCGCCGAGCTGCGCGGTCAGGAGCGTGAGCATGGGGCGCACGCGCTTGCCGCCGGCTTCGAGGAGGTAGCGGGCGGGCTGGGCGGCGATGGGATCGGCGTAGCCGACCTCGCGCACGAGGCCCTGCTCGACGCGTTCGAGCCCGGCGTCGATCGCCTTGGCCATCGCGCGGTCGGCGGCGGAGGCGAAGACCCGCTCGCTCAACCCGAGGTTGGCGGCGAGTGAGGAGCCGCGACGCGCGACCGGGAGGCTCGGTTTCACGCGTCCCAGCCTACCGGGGCGGTCGGCGCCCGCCCGTCGGTCGAGTGCGGGTCTCGCCGCGCTCGCTACTCGGCCTGCGCAGCGGCCGGCTTCACCGCGCGGTGCAGCGCGACGACGCCCAGGGTGAGGTCGCGCCATTCGACCTGCGACCAGCCCGCCTCGCGCAGCCAGCCGGCGAGCGCGCGCTGGTCGGGCCAGGCCCGGATCGACTCGTTGAGGTACTCGTACGCCGTGTCGTTCGAGCTCGAGAGCTTGACCAGCGGCGGCATCACGTACCTCTGGTAGAAGCCGTAGCCCGCGCGCACGAGTGCGGCCGGGGGGTGCGAGAACTCGCAGATCACGAGCCGCCCGCCCGGCTTGGTCACGCGCAGGAACTCGGCGAGCGCGACCTTGGGCTCGTTGACGTTGCGCAGCCCGAACGAGATGGTCACGGCGTCGAACTCGTCGTCGCCGAACGGCAGCGCGGTCGCGTCGGCCTCGACGAAGACGAGGTTCGGCACGTGCGCCTGGCGGCGCCGGCCGACCTCGATCATGCCGGGCGAGAAGTCGGCCGCGACGACGGAGGCGCCCGACTTCGCGAGGCTCGCGCTGGAGGTGCCGGTGCCCGCGGCGACGTCGAGGATGCGCTCGCCCGCCTTCGGGTCGACCGC
Organism: Agromyces agglutinans; assembly: GCF_009647605.1. Lineage (GTDB taxonomy): Bacteria > Actinomycetota > Actinomycetes > Actinomycetales > Microbacteriaceae > Agromyces > Agromyces agglutinans. The sequence goes on from NZ_WJIF01000003.1 coordinate 166,194, forward strand.
GCGCGTCGTCGAGATCCGCCAGAGCGGTGCGTTGCCGACCGAGAGCACCGTGTTCGTGCGGTCGTAGCCCGCGGCGACGCGGTCGAACATCGCGGACACCTGCGAGGGGTCCTTGCCGAGATCTGCGCGGGTCATCCTCCGAGTCTACGGCGATGCGGTGCCTTCCCGGCGGTCGAGCGGGCGACGGATACGCCGGCGGGAATGCCGCCCCCGGCCTGCCCGTTGCACCATGAGGCGCCCTGCCGCCCGGCCGGGTGCCGACCTCCGAGAGGAACGCATGAAGGCCATCTGGAACGGCGCCGTGATCGCCGAATCGCCCGAAACCGTGGTCGTCGAGGGCAACCACTACTTCCCGCGCGAGTCGATCGACGACCGCTACTTCCACGAGAGCGAGAACCGCACCGTGTGCCCGTGGAAGGGCACCGCGTCGTACTTCCACGTCGAGGTCGACGGCTCCCGCAACCCCAACGCGGCCTGGTACTACCCCACCCCGAAGCCCGCTGCCGCAGAGATCGCCGACCACGTCGCGTTCTGGCACGGCGTCGAGGTCGTCGCGGCCTGAATCCGCGGCGCACGGGCGACGCGCGCACGCGGCGCCGGCGGCAGCGGACGTAGGCTGAACCGGTGAGCCACACGGATGCCCCGGCGCCCGCCGCCGCCGAGCCGCGGCTCGTCGTGCGCACCTTCCCGGTCGACGAGACGGATCCGCTGATCCCCCGAACCGACCCGCGCAACCCGCTCGTCTGGCTGCGCCGGGGCGAGGGCGTGGTCGGGCTCGGCGAGGTCGCGCGCATCGAATCGAGCGGCGCTCACCGAATCGAGGACGCCGCGGCGGCGTGGACGGCCCTCGCGGCCGACGCCGACATCGACGACCGAGTGGGCCTGCCGGGCACCGGGCTCATCGCGTTCGGCGCCTTCGCCTTCGCCTCCCACTCGGCGGCCACGAGCGTGCTCATCGTGCCCGAGCTCGTACTCGGCCGCCGCGACGGGCGCGCGTGGGTCACCCGCATCGCCCTGGCCACGGGCGACCCCGATGCGATCGATCCGGATGCCTCGGCGCCAGCGCCCGGAGCCGACGCCGAGGCATCCGGCATCGTCATCCCCGAGCCGGCGCCCAAGCGGAAGGTGCCTCGCGTCACGTTCACGCCCGGGAGTGTGCCGCCGGCGGCATACGAGGCGGCGGTGGCCGAGGCGGTGCGCCGGATCGATGCCGGCGAGCTCCGCAAGGTGGTGCTCGCGCGACAGCTCGTCGGCGAGCTGCACGAGGACGACGGGCTGCGCGCGACGATCTCGCGACTCGCCGAGGATTACCCCGACACCTGGGTGTTCGCGGTCGACGGCCTGATCGGTGCGAGCCCCGAGACGCTCGTGCGCGTCGACCACGGCCAGGTCTCGGCGCGCGTGCTCGCCGGCACGACCTCGCGCGGTGCCGGCGAGGCATCCGACCGCGATCGTGCCGTCGCCCTGCAGCACTCCACGAAGGACCTCGCCGAGCACGCGCTCGCGGTCGCGAGCGCGGTGAACCGCCTCGCGCCGCACACCGCGCGACTCGACGCGAGCCCCGAACCGTTCACGCTGCAGCTGCCGAACCTCTGGCACCTCGCGACCGACCTGAAGGGCACGCTCGGCGACGGGTCGACCTCGCTCGACCTCGTGCGCGCCGTGCATCCGACCGCCGCCGTGGCGGGCACGCCCCGCCGTATCGCGCTCGAGACGCTCGCCGAGCTCGAGGGCTTCGATCGCGGCCGCTACGCGGGTCCGGTCGGCTGGGTCGACGGCGACGGCGACGGCGAGTGGGCCATCGCGCTGCGCTGCGCGCAGGTCGACGCCGACGGCACGGTCACGGCATATGCCGGTTGTGGCATCGTGCACGATTCGGTGCCGGCCGACGAGCTCGCCGAGACCGACATGAAGTTCCGCCCGATCGTCGAGGCCTTCGGCGGCTGAGGCGTTCAGCCGGTCGCGAGCTGCGCTCAGCCCGTCGCGAGCAGGCGTTCGCGCTGCTCGGCGACGTCGTAGTCGGCCGCGGGCCACTCGAGCTGCATGCGGTCGAGTGCGTCGATCAGCAGGTGCTGCACCGCGAGCCGCGCGTACCACTTGTGGTCGGCGGGCACGACGTACCAGGGCGCGTGCGGCGCAGAGGTCCGATCGAAGGCGACCTGGTAGGCCTCGGCGTAGTCGTTCCAGCGCTCGCGCTCGTCGATGTCGCCGGGATTGAACTTCCAGTGCTTGTCGGGGCGGTCGAGCCGCTCGAGCAGCCGCTCGCGCTGTTCGTCGCGCGAGATGTGCAGCATCACCTTGACGATGGTGGTACCGGCGTCGGCGAGTTCGGCCTCGAACGCGTTGATCGCGCCGTACCGCCGCTCGATCTCCTCGGCCGGCGCGAGTTCGCGCACGCGCCCGATGAGCACGTCCTCGTAGTGCGAGCGGTCGAAGACGCCGATCATGCCCGCCTCGGGGGCCTCCCTGCGGATGCGCCAGAGGAAGTCGTGGGCGAGTTCCTCGTCGGTCGGCTTCTTGAACGCGACGAGTTGCACGCCCTGCGGGTCGACCGACCCCATCACGTGCTTGACGATGCCGCCCTTGCCCGCGGTGTCCATGGCCTGCAGCACGAGCAGGATGCGCCGCTCGTCGCCGAGCCTGCTGCACGCGAAGAGCCGCTCCTGCAGGTCGGCGAGCGCCGTGGCGCCCTGGGCGAGCGCGCGATGCCCCTCTCGCTTGCCCCCGACGAAGCCGGGATGACCGCTCGACGGGGTGTCGGCGAGACGGAATCCGGGCTCGACGCGCAGCAGCGGCGCCGGGTCCTCGGTCCAGAACGGCTCATGGCTCACGGCGACCTCCCTGGTGGCGACGCGACACCGCGCCGGATGCTCCATCCTGCCGACTGCGCGGTCGACTTGTCGACCCATCGACAGGGATCGATCCCCCGAGGCCCCTCAGCGCTCGAGCGGCACCTCGACGAGGGTCGGGCCCGTGACCGCGGTGCCGAGCGCCTCCTCGAGTTCGCCGCGCGTGGCAGCACGCTGATACGTCCATCCGTAGGCCGTGGCGAGTGCGGCCAGGTCGACGTGCTGCGGGGTGAACTGCACTCGGTCGAACGCGTCGGCCGGGGCGGATGCCGCGACCTCGAGCGCGTCGAAGATCGCGCCGCCGCCGTCGTTGCCGACGATGACCTGCACACGCGGCGGCGCCTCGCCCGCGCCGAGCAGGAGGGATCCGACGTCGTGCAGCAGGGTCAGGTCGCCGAGCAGCACGCGCGTCGTGCCGGGCTTCGCTTCGGGCGCGCGCTGGCTCGCGATGGCGATGCCGACAGCGGTCGCGACGGTGCCGTCGATGCCCGCGAGTCCCCGGTTGGCATGGGCCGAGATACGACGACCCGGCACCACGCGGTCGGCGTCGCGGATGAGCCGGGATGCCCCGAGCACGAGTCGGTCGTGCGGCCAGGTCGCCGACCAGACCGACTCGACGAGCATGCGTCGCGAGACGGGCTCGCGCACCGCCGCGAGCTGCGCCTTGAGGAACGCCCGCTGCGCCGCGTAATCGCTGACGTGCCCGGTCTCGTCGACGCCGCTCCGCGCGGACGCGCCGGACGAGTCGGACCCGTCGGACTCCCCCTCGGCCAGCAGGGCCCGGCTCGCATGCACCCACCGGCCGGTCCACGCTCGCTCCTCGGCGGTCGGGACGTGCGATTCGGCGTGCACGGCCCGCTCGAACCGGCGCACGCGACGCCCGGGGTTGAACCATTCGATGCCCGAGGGCGCCACGACGATCGACTCGACGCCGTCGCGCTGCACGAGCGCGGGCACCTCGCGCGAGAGGGTCGGATGCCCGAACACCACGACCCGCTCGACCCGGTTGCCGAAGCCCGGCTCGGCGAGGAGCTCGCGGTAGGCGACGACGAGGTTCGGCCCGAAGTGCGCCCCGCTCGTGATCTCGGCCGCGAGCGGCCAACCGCCCGCCCGGGCGAACGCCTCGGCCTCGGGCCCGGCGCCCGCGCCGGCGACGACGAGGGTGCGCGGCCCGGCGGCGACGAGATTGCCGGCCGGCGAGGCATCCGATGCACTGCCGGATGCCGCGGCGGCGGAACCGGCACCGCTCGCCTCCGGCGCGTGCAGCTCCGCGAGGTGCGCGCGGCGCGCGGCGACCGCGGCCCGATCGATCTCGACCGGCGCCGAGAGCGGCTCGCGCAACTGCACGTTGAGGTGCACCGGGCCCGCGCCGGGATGCGCGATCGGCACCCCTCGATCGTCGATGCCGAGCGCCGCCTCGACGGCCCGGCGGGCCAGGCGCGGGGCATCCGCGTTCGCATCGACCGTCTCGGGAGGCGCGACGTCGCGCTCGAGGCGCACCGCACCCGCGAAGATGCCGGGCTGCATGGTGGTCTGGTTGGAGCGGATGCCGCGCAACTCCGCCGGCCGATCGGCGGTGAGCGCGATGAGCGGCACGCCCGAGTGGTGCGCCTCGAGGACCGCGGGATGGAGGTTCGCGACCGCCGTGCCTGAGGTCGTGATGACGACGGCCGGACGGCCCGTCTCGACGCCGAGCCCGAGCGCGAGGAATCCGGCGCCGCGCTCGTCGATGCGCACGTGCAGGCGCAGCAGGTCGGCCCGTTCGAACTCCGCGGCGGCGAGTGCGAGCGCCTGCGACCGCGACCCGGGCGCCACGACGACATCGGTCACCCCGAGCGCGACGAACTCGGTGAGCAGCGCGAGCGCGAAGGCGCTGGCTGGCGATTCGCGGTGCGGGTCGGGGGCGGCGGCCTCAGCCATTCGGCCGGCCGGAGGATCCGGAGTCGCCGTTGTCGGGCGCGTCGGGGCGCCGGTGGTCGTGGGTCGCGCCGTCGCCGTCGGCGGGGCCGGTGTCGGCGTCGTCGGTCGGCTCGTCGAGGTCGGCGAGTTCCTGCTCGAGGCGGCGGATGCGGTCCTCCTGCTGGGCGTCGCGCTCGAGGCCGCGCAGGAACTCGGTGTCGTCGTCGGGTGCGATCGGCCCGCGCGAACGACCGCGCGTGGCGCGGTCGGCCGGGCCGCGGCCGATGGTGAACCACAGCACCGGTCCGAGCACGGGGATCAGGATGATGGCGATCCACCAGCCGCGGGCCAGACCGCGAATGCGCATCCGGTCGATCAGCGCGCAGTCGACGATGGCGTAGACCATGACACCTACGACCACGACCACCGCGATGGGGACGAGCCTGACGAGCATGCCCTGAGTATAGGCACGCCAGCATCACGTTCGGCTGGGAGCGACCGCACAGGATCGCGCGCCTACACTGTCAGGGTGAAATCCGTCCCCGTCTGGATCTGGTACTCCGTGCTGCGCGTGCTGCTGTTCGCCGTGCCGTTCGCGGTGCTCATGCTCGCCGGGGTGACGTGGTGGATCTCCGCCGTGGTCGCCGCCCTGTTCGGACTCGCGGCCTCGGCGGTGTTCCTGCGCAAGGCGCGCGATGCGATGTCGCGCGACCTCTACACCGTGCGCCACCGCACCGAGGAGCCGACGTCGGCCGACGACGACGCCGAAGACGCGGTGCTCGACGCCCGCGAGCGCAACGCCGAGTAGCCGGGCGGCGCTACAGCGCGAACACCAGCCCGAGGCCGATGCCGTACGCGAGTGACGTGACGCTCGCCAACTGCAGCGCGAGGATCAGCTCGCGCGGCGTGCGCGCCCAGATGACGATCACGCACGCCGGGATCGCGACGAGCAGCGCGAACAGCACGAGGATCGCCGCCGGGTACAGGAACGCGAGGAAACCGACGAGCCCGAACGGCACGAGCAGGAAGATCGCGAACAGGATGCGTCCGGCCATCGGGCCGACGAGCACCGCGAGCGTGCGCTTGCCGGCCACCCGGTCCTGCTCGACGTCGCGGAGGTTGTTGGCCATCAGCACCGCGCACGCGATCAGGCCGACGCCGACGCCGCCGAGGATCGACTCGAGGTTCAGGGCGGTCGCCTGCACCCAGGTCGAGCCGAGCGTCGCGACGAGCCCGAAGAACACGAACACGAACGCCTCGCCCAGCCCCGCATAGCCGTAGGGGCGCTTGCCGCCGGTGTAGAACCAGCCCGCGATGATGGCCGCGGCGCCCACCGCGAGGAACCACCACTGCTGCGTGATGACGGTCAGGGCGAGGCCCGCGAGCGCCGCGACGGCGAAGAACGCGAGCGCGACCGCGAGCACCTGCTTCGGCTTCGCCGCGCCCGATCCGGTCAGCCGGGCGGGGCCGACGCGGTGGGTGTCGGTGCCGCGCACGCCGTCGGAGTAGTCGTTGGCGTAGTTGACGCCGATCTGCAGCGCCAGCGCGACGACGAGGGCGAGCAGCGCGCGAGCCGGATGCCACGGCCCGTCGGCGATGAGCACCACGCCGGCGCCCGTGCCGAGCGCGACGGGCGAGATCGCCAGCGGCAGCGTGCGCAGGCGCGCGCCCGCGATCCAGTCGCCGGCCGTTGCCCGGCCGCGCGCGGTGGTCGGCGCGGTCACGGCCTTCCCGGGGTTGCCGGACCGGCCATGGGTGCGCGACTTCGGCTTGGAGGGGGCTTCTGCGGGAGTCATCCGCTTGTCGTTCGGGCGTGCCACCCCGTCATCGTAACGATCGCGGCTTCGCCGCAGCTGCGCGCGACCGTCGGCGATCAGGCGCGCGCATCGCCGGCCGCGTCGCCGGCCACGCCACCGGCCGCCGCGGCGAGCGCGCGGATCGCCCGTCGATCGGGCTTGCCGCTCGCGAGCAGCGGCAGCTCGTCGAGCACGATGACGCGCACCGGGCGCGCGGCGGGCGGCAGCCCGGCGGCATCCGTCGCGGCGGCGAGGTCTCGCGACGAAACGGATGCCCCGGTCGTCACGACCACCGGGCGTTCGCCCCACTCGGCGTCGGGTGCGCCGACGACGACGGCCCCCGCGAGGCTCGGCACGGCGCGGATGCCCCGGATCGCGCGTTCGACCTCGCCGAGCGCCACCTTCACGCCGCCCGAGACGATCAGGTCGTCGGCTCGTCCGCGGATCCGCAGTCGACCGTCGCGGTCGAGTTCGCCGAGGTCGCCCGTGCGGTACCACCGCGTGCCGTCGGCATCGGTCGGGAACGCGGCGGCCGTGCGGTCGGCGTCGCCGAGGTATCCGGCCGCGAGCATCGGGCCGCTGAGCTCCACGACGCCGTCGGCGGCGGTGCGCACCCGCACCGCGTCGAGCGGCCTGCCGTCGTAGACGCAGCCGCCGGCCGTCTCGCTGGAACCGTACGTCCGCACGACGTGGACGCCCGCGTCGGCCGCACGTTCAGCGAGCGCCGGCGCGAGCGCCTGCCCGCCCACGAGCACCGCGTCGAACGAGCGCACGGCCGCCGCCACGAACGCGTCGCGCTCGGCCGCGTCGAGCAGTCGGGTCAGCTGCACCGGGACGAGCGACGTGTAGTGCGGCACGCGGGGAGCGAGACGGGCGGATGCCTCGGCGAACGCCGTCGGCTCGAAGTGGCCCGGCGGCACGGCGACGGTCTCGGTTCCGGCGAGAATGCCGCGCACGATCACCTGCGCGCCGGCGATGTAGTGGCCGGGCAGCGCCAGCAGCCACTGCCCCGTGCTGCCGAGCGCGTCGTGGGTGGCGTCGGCGCTCGCCGTGAGGGCCTCGGCGGGGAGCAGCACGCGCTTCGGGGCATCCGTCGACCCGCTCGTCTCGACGACGAGCGCGATCGCGTCGTCGACTGTCGGGTCGGTCGAGAAGTGAAGCGGATCGAGACCTTCGGGCCCCGGCACCGGCCAGACGGCCGGACCGCCGTCGAGCGCGGCACGCAGTTCGGCAGTCAGCGCCGGGACCTCCGCCGCGGAAACCTTCACGAGCGGTTTCACGCGGTCTCCCGTAACCGGCTCGGGCGGCTCGACCGGCGTGCGGTAACCGGCATCAGTAGTGCCACGGGTACGGGCCCCAGTCGGGGTCGCGCTTCTCGAGGAACGCGTCGCGTCCCTCGACGGCCTCGTCGGTGCCGTAGGCCAGGCGCGTCGCCTCGCCCGCGAACACCTGCTGGCCGACCATGCCGTCGTCGACCGCGTTGAACGCGAACTTCAGCATGCGGATCGCCGTGGGCGACTTCGTGAGGATCGTGCGCGCCATCGCGATCGCCTCGCGCTCGAGGTCGGCGTGCGGCACGACCCGGTTCACGGCGCCCATCTCGTGGGCTCGATCGGCCGAGTACTCCTCGGCGAGGAAGAACACCTCGCGCGCGAACTTCTGCCCGATCTGGCGGGCGAAGTACGCCGAGCCGTAGCCGGCGTCGAACGAGCCGACATCGGCGTCGGTCTGCTTGAACCGCCCGTGCTCGCGGCTCGCGATCGTCAGGTCGCAGACGACGTGCAGCGAGTGCCCGCCACCCGCGGCCCACCCGGGCACGACCGCGATGACGACCTTCGGCATGAAGCGGATGAGCCGCTGCACCTCCAGGATGTGCAGGCGCCCGACCGCGGCGTGCCCGTGCGGGTCGGCGGTGCCGCCGGCGCCGTCGACGATCGCGGTCTCGGCGTCGGAGTACTTGTACCCGTCGCGTCCGCGGATGCGCTGGTCGCCGCCCGAGCAGAACGCCCAGCCGCCGTCCTTCGCGCTCGGCCCGTTGCCGGTCAGCAGCACGACGCCGATGCGCGGGTTCGTGCGCGCGTCCTCGAGCGCCCGGTACAGCTCGTCGACGGTGTGCGGGCGGAACGCGTTGCGCACCTCGGGCCGGTCGAACGCGACGCGTGCGATGCGGCCGTCTCGCGAGAGGTGGTAGGTGAGGTCGGTGAAGGATGCCCCGGCCGGTGCGGGCTCCCACTCGGCCGGATCGAACAGTTCGGAGACCTCGGCTGCCATGCCTCCAGCCTAGTTTCCCCCTCCCCCCGCCCCCCTCCGCTTCCCCCTCCCCGTCCTCCGCCGAGTGACGACGAAATGTCCCGAGTGATGACGATCCGGTGTGCCCGCGAGGCACTTCCGTCATCACTCGGCGGGGGGCAGACTTGGCCCATGCCCCTGCCCCTGCCCCCGCTCGCCGACCTGCTGGCGACGGCACGCGTCGTGGCGCTCCCGCTCGTCACCCGGTTCCGCGGCATCGACGTGCGCGAAGCGCTCGTGTTCGAGGGGCCCGAGGGATGGACGGAGTTCTCACCCTTCGCCGAGTACGACGACGACGAGGCTTCCGCCTGGCTCGCGGCATCCGTCGACTTCGGCTGGCGACAGGCACCGCCGGGGCTGCGCGATCGCATCCCGGTGAACGCGACCGTGCCCTCGGTCGACCCCGACAGCGTCGCCGCGGTGCTCGCCCGGTTCCCGGGCTGCCGCACCGCGAAGGTGAAGGTCGCGGGGTCGGATCAGACCCTCGCGCAGGATGTCTCACGCGTGCGCGCCGTGCGCGACACGCTCGGGCCCGAGGGGCGCATCCGTCTCGACGCGAACGGCGGCTGGAACGTCGACGAGGCCGAGCACGCGATCCACGCGCTGGCCGAGTTCGACCTCGAGTACGTCGAGCAGCCGTGCGCGACCGTCGACGAGCTCGCCGAGATCCGGCGGCGCACCGAGTACATGGGCATCCCGATCGCCGCCGACGAGAGCGTGCGACGGGCGGATGACCCGCTGGCCGTGGCCGAGGCGGGCGCCGCCGACCTGCTCGTGATCAAGGCGCAGCCGCTGGGCGGCATCCGGCGCGCCCTCGCGATCGTCGCGGCGACGGGGCTGCCGGTCGTGGTGTCGAGCGCGCTCGACACGAGCATCGGGCTCGCGATGGGTGCGCACCTCGCCGCGGCGGTGCCCGAGCTCGACTACGACTGCGGGCTCGGCACCGCATCGCTGCTGGCCGCGGATGTCACGCGCGATGCCCTGCTGCCCGAAGCCGGCTCGGTCGCCGTGCGCCGCGTCGACGCCGACCCCGCGCTGCTCGACCGGTACGCCGCCGATGCCGACCGCACCGCGTGGTGGCTCGCCCGGCTCGAGCGGTGCCATGCGCTGCTCGCCGAGCGCGACGGGGAGCCGGCGGTCGAGTAGGCGACGCCTGTCGGTGGTCGAGTAAGGGAGCGCAGCGACCGTATCGAGACCCCGTGGGTGGTCTCGATACGCGTGCTCCTCCGCCGCGCGCTCGTCGACGGTCGGGTGCGCGCGATCCTCGACCGACGGGTGCGCGCCGACGCTACCGGCCCGACGAGCTCACGTCTTCGCCGTCCTCGGAGGCGACGAGGCTGTCGATGGCGGCGAAGAACGCCGCGATGCCGGACAGGTTCGCCCCCTTGGCGCGCGACGCCGTGAGGTCGTCGGCCGACTCCCAGTCGACGATGTCGAGCCACTCGTCGCCGACGAGTCGCACGAGCCTCGCGCCGAGGAACCCGCTTCGATCCTCCGCGAACTCGGCCACCATGGCCGGCCGCGCGGCCAGCAGCGCCTCGGCGTCTGCGGCCCTGAACCTGGTCAGTTCGACGATCATGCGATCTCCCCTCGATCCGCTCGCGAAGCTACCGCACGCTGCCGACACTTCGCCCCGCCGCGGTGCGGGTTGCGCGCGCCGGTGCGACGAGGACGTCGCACGGCGGCGAGCAACTCGCACCGCGGGCAGGCGGCACCTCACCAGAGGAGGAACGGCACCGGCGGGTAGCCCGCGTCGGCGTACCCCTCGTCGCCGTCGAACGACACGCGCACCCAGTGCAGGCCACGGCCGAGCTTCGGCAGCTTCACGTCGAACCGGCCGCGGTCCTTCGCGTCGATTCGCTCGGTCGCCACGGGCTCGCCGTCGACGGTCACGCTCACCGTGCCGGTCGGGCGCGAGCCGTCGACCGCGAACACCTGTCCGACCTCGCGCACCGTGCTGCCTGCCTTGGCGACGAGCTTCGTCGGTGCCGCGAGCAGGAACGTCGCGACGGCCGGCGGCGGCTGCTCGTCGACGAGCACGGCGGCGCTGCGCGCCGGGATCGTGACCGTGCCGGTCGCGGCATCCCACGCGGTCGCCTTGACGACCTCGTCGGCACCTTCCGCCTGCACGTCGTTCAGCGCGAAGTCGCGACCGGCGAGCCCCTCGACCGGCGCGGTCACCGGCTCGGGCGACGCGTTGAACACCACGAGCGCGCCGTCGAGGGCCGGGTCGACGTCGTCGCCCACGGTGTCGTCGATCAGCATCGTGATGAGCCCGGGCGCGGCATCCGGCCCGCTGTTCGGGAAGGTGACCTTCTCGTCGATGAGCTCGGCGCTGCCGAGCTGCAGCAGGTCGACGCTCGAGCGCACGCGCAGCAGGTCGAGGGCGGATGCCTCGGCCGCGGCGATGTCCGCCGGTTGCGGCTTCAGGGCCGGGTCGGCGAGCAGCGGCGCCATCTCGTCCCAGAAGTCGCCGTTGTCGGCCTCCATCGGCAGGCCCGAGCCAAACGTCGACTCCTGGCCGGTCCAGTCGATGCGGTTGAACCAGTCGCCCGAGTTGTAGCTGTTGCGATCGAGCGACTTCGACCGCAGCAACTCGGTGCCGGCGTGCCAGAACGAGGGCGTCTGCGCGAACGCGGTGGTCGCGAGCGACAGCGTGTTCATGCGCACGCGGTCGCCCATGGTCGTGTCGGCCGGCAGCTTCAGCACACCGTGGTCGTACAGCGTCTCGTTGTCGTGCGCGTCGACGTACGTGATGATCTCGTCGGGCTGGTCGGCGTAGCCGGCCGGCGAGCCGCGGTAGTCGAGCTCGTCGCCGCGTTTCACGGTGCCGTCTGAGGCCTCGAGCTCGTATGCGCGCAGGTTGCCCGCGAGGCCGAGCTTCACGAGGTCGGTCTGGTGCGCGAGGTCGACGAGCTGCTCCTCCTGCGACGGGGTTCCGGGCCGTCCGTTGGGGTCGGTGCCGAGTCCGGTGCCGAAGCCCTGCTGGAACTTCGTGTCGGCGGCGACGGGGCTGCCGCCGTGCACGGCGTCGCGCAGCCGGTCGCTGAACGTGGCGATGCCGGTGCCGCCGAGCTGGCCCTGCGTGGCCTGCTCGAACAGGGCGTTGTTCGCGACCTCGCCGAAGTTCCAGCCCTCGCCGTAGAGGAAGATCTTCGATCCGTCGACACCGTCCTCCTCGAGCGTGAGCTCGTCGAGGGCGGCCCGCACCGCGAGCATGTTCTGCTTCGAGTGGTGGCCCATCAGGTCGAACCGGAAGCCGTCGACCTTGTACTGCCGGGCCCACAGCACGACCGAGTCGACCATGAGCTGCTCGGCGACCGCGTGCTCGGTCGCGACGTTCTGGCAGCAGGTCGAGGTCTCGACGCCGCCCGCGAGGTTCAGCCGCTGGTAGTAGCCGGGCACGACACGGTCGAGCACGCTCTTGCCGCCCTGGCCCGCCTCGGCGGTGTGGTTGTACACCTCGTCGAGCACGACCTCGAGTCCGAGCCCGTGCAGTGCCCCGACCATCTCGCGGAACTCGGCGACGCGCGCGCCGCCGTTCGGGTCGACCGCGTACGAGCCCTCGGGCGCCTGGAAGTGGAACGGGTCGTAGCCCCAGTTGAAGCCGTCGGCGTCGCGGATCGCGGCGATGCACGCCTGCTGCTCGCTCGACGCCGGACCGAACGATGCGAGGTCGCATGGGGGCTGCGCCTGCGCCTCGCGGCGCTCCTCGATGGTCGCGAGGTCGAACGTCGGCAGCAGGTGCACGGTCGTGATGCCGGCCTCCGCCAGCTCGGCGAGCTGCGCCGTGCCGGCCGAGTCGCGCGTGAAGGCGCGGTACGTGCCGCGCTCGTCCTCGGGCACGGTCTCGTCGGTGATCGAGAAGTCGCGCACGTGCAGTTCGTAGATCGCGCGGTCGACGCTGCGCTCGACGGTCGGCGCGGGCGTCTCGGCCCACTCCGAGGGTGCGAGAGCCGGGTCGTCGAGGTCGACGACGACGGTGCGCGCCGAGTTCACGGTGAGCGCGGCCGAATACGGGTCGGTCACCGAGTTCTGCTCGATCGCGTCGGTGGTCGGCGCGTAGACCGTCACGTTCCAGCGGTACTCGTCGCCCGCCGAGACGGATGCCGCGGGCACGGCCCACGTGCCCGACGCGTCGTCGAAGGTCGCCTCGACGAGCTCGTGGTCGCCCGTGGCGCCGGCATCCCAGCGCTCGAGCCCGACCGCCTGTGCGGTCGGCGCCCAGATCGTCGCGGTGGCCTCGTCGCCCGACCAGCTCACGCCGAGCTCGACGTCGGCGACGGCCTCGGCGTAGAGGTCGTCGAGCACGCCTGGGATCTGCACGCCCGTGAAGGCGGTCAGCTCGGCGCCTTCCCGCTGCGCGACCGCGATCTCCTCGGTGAGCAGCGACTGCGCCGCCGCCCGGTCGAGGCCGACGGGCTTCAGCGCGACGAATCCGGCGAGCGCGGGGAACGCGGCCTTCTGCTCGTCGCTGAGCCCGGCTGGGTCGAGTTCGAGCTCGACCGGCTCGCCGCCGCCCGCGACGGCGCCGTCGACCACGCCGAGACCGGCGTCGGCAGCGTGCTCGAGGGTCCACGAGGCATCCGTCGCCGCAGCGTCGCCCAGCAGCGACGGCGGCCACGCGATGGTGTCGGCGTCGATCCAGTGCGCGCGCAGCTCGCCCGTGCCGGCCAGCGGCGGATCGGTCACGACGATCTCCAGCACGTGCGTCGCGAGCGTGTAGCGGAACTCGACGAGCTTGCCCTCGGTCGCGGTGAACGTGTAGTTCGGGCCGCCGGGCACGCCGCCGACGCCGTAGTTCTCATCCCACGAGAGACCGTGCGCGACCTTCGCCTCGTAGGCGCCGTCGGAGATCTCATCCGTCGAGAACGTGTAGACGCCGTCGCCGTCGCCGTCGAACATCAGCGAGGCGAGGCAGTCGGGAGCCCAGTCGCCGGGGCATCCGACGGCCGGCTGGTACGAACCGGGCAGCGTGACGATCGGGCCGAGGGCCGTGGTCGCGACCTGGTGCGTGCGCGGGTCCCAGTAGAACGAGACCGGGCCCCCGGCGTGGCTGTACGCGAGGTTGGCCCCGTTCGGCTCGCCGTTCGCGCCGTAGTTGAGGTCCCAGCTGCCGTTGATCGCGACCTTGAACTCGTAGTCGCCCGCAGGCAGGTCGAAGGTGCCGCCGTACACGCCGTCGGCGCGCAGGGTCAGCTTCGCCTGCTCGCAGCCGGGCGTCCAGTCTCCGGCGCAGCCCATCTCGGAGTTGTGGCTGCCCGGAACCGTCACGAGGTCGATCGGCTGCTCGGGCTCCTCCTCGACGACGAGGCTCACGGCGTTGCCGACCGACGCGTACGTCGAGGCCGCGGCGCGGTTGCCCGCGGCGTCGGTCGAGATCGCGCGGTACTCGAGGAGCGTGCCGTTCGCGAGGCCCTCGGTGTCGTGGAAGACGCGCGGCGACGTGTCCTCGGCGGTGCCGAGCGGCTGCCACGCGTCGTCGGCCGCGCCCGCGACGCGCCAGGCGAAGCTCGTCTCCTGCCAGGTCGCGTCGTCGACGTCGGCCGCGACCGGGGTCACGCCGGTCACGCCGGCGCCCGCCGTCGGCACGGCGACCGAGATCGCGGATGCCGCGTCGGGCGCGGTGACCGCGCGGTCGGCGCTGTAGACGACGGTGCTGAGGGGCGGCACCGTGACGGATGCCACGCCCTCGGCGTCGGCGGTCATCGGCGCGCCGTCGCCGCCGTGCAGCGGTGCGAAGACGCCGTCGTCCGTCAGCGTCGGCACCGAGACCGTCTTCGCCTCGGCCGCGTTGTTCGCGGCGACGAGGTACTCGACCTTCTCGGTGCGGTCGACGCGGCTGAACGCGTAGACGCCCGCGCCGTTGTCGACGTACCGCTCGATCTGCGCTCCGGTCTCGAGGGCCGGGTGGGCGGCGCGCAGCGCCGCGAGGTCGGCGATGTGCTCGTAGAGCGGGGCATCCGTCGACGTGTGCTCACCGGTGCCGAAGGGCTCGCCGGTGACGAGCGTCTGGTCGCGGTACTCGGCGACCTGCGTCGGGAACAGCGTCTGCCGCGCGCTCTGGTCGCCGCCGATGCCCGCGAAGCCCTGCTCGTCGCCGTAGTAGACGACCGGCTGCCCGCGCGTGAGGAAGAGCAGCTCGTGCGCGAGCTCGTCGCGCTCGAGCGGCTGGGCGGTCGAGTTCAGGAAGTACCCGACGCGGCCCATGTCGTGGTTGCCGAGGAAGGTCGGCAGCGCCGACGCCGACGAGTCGGGGGTCGTGTAGTAGTCGTCACCCGCGAACAGCGCCTGCAGGTTCTTGGCCGAGTTGCCGGCCGCGAAGCTCACGGCCTGCGACTGGAACGTGAAGTCGAGCACCGAGTTCATGTCGGTCTTGCGCACGTACGGTGAGAGCTTCACGGGGTCGGCGTCGTACACCTCGCCGAACATGAAGAAGTCGGGCTTGCCGGCGACGGTGCGCGCGTAGTCGAGCACATCGGCCGACCACTGCTCCCAGAACTCGAAGTTCACGTGCTTGGCGGTGTCGATGCGGAAGCCGTCGATGCCGAGGTCGATCCAGTCCTGGTAGACCTCCACGAAGCCGTTGACGACGGTCGGGTGCTCGGTCATGAGGTCGTCGAGGCCGACGAAGTCGCCGTGGGTGACGGACTCGCCCTCCCACGTCGAGTCGCCGCGGTTGTGGTACAGCGTGGGGTCGTTGAGCCAGGCCGGCACCTTGAGGTCGGCCTCGTCGGCGCCGAGCACCGGCGTGTACGGGAAGCTGGTCGCCCGGTCGAGCGCCGGGAAGTCGGCGCCCGTGTCGGCGTCGGCGTAGTCGGCCGGGTCGAACGCCGTGCCGCTCGCGTCGCGGTACGGCTCGGTCGCCTGGTCGATGTAGGCGTACTCCCCCTCGGCGTAGTCGATGACGTCGGCGGTGTGGTTCGTGATGATGTCGAAGTACACCTTGATGCCGCGCTCGTGCGCGTCCTCGATGAGGGCCTTCAGTTCGGCGTTCGTGCCGAGGTGCGGGTCGATCTGCGTGAAGTCGGTGACCCAGTAGCCGTGGTAACCGGCGCTCGCGTTCGCGCCCTCGCCCTGCACGGGGCGGTTCATGAAGCTCGGCGTGAGCCAGATCGCGGTCGTGCCGAGGCCCTCGATGTAGTCGAGCTGCGAGTGCAGGCCCGCGAGGTCGCCGCCCTGGTAGAAGCCCTTGTGGGTCGGGTCGAAACCGGTCGTGAGCGCGTCGCCGGCCAGGCCGCCCGTGTCGTTCGACGGATCGCCGTTGGCGAACCGGTCGGTCATCACGAAGTAGAACTGCTCGTCGCTGCCGGGCTGGCGCACCGGGTCGGCGACGAGCGCCGCGTCAGTTGCCTCGTCGTACGAGCCGCGCACGTCGAGGAGCTCGAGGCCCACGCGGTGGGTCGTGTCGTCGAACAGGACGCGCACGCGGGTGTCGCCCGCCACCGTCAGCGGGATGTTGTCGTCGCCGCCGTTCAGTCCGTACGACTCGTCCCACGCGTCGTTCACGGCGACCTTGTACTCGTAGGAGCCGGCCGGCACCGTGAACTCGGCGGCGTACACGTTCGGGGTGTCGGTCGCGGCCAACTCGGTCTCGGCGCAGTCGGGCGCCCAGTCGGCAGGGCAGCCGAGTTCGTCCTGCAGGCTGCCGACAAGCGCGAACGTGCGCTCCTCCGCGGCGGCCGGCACCGCCGGCAGCACCACCACGGCGGATGCCGCGAGCGCCCCCGCCAGGACCGTTGCGAACCACCTGCGCGTGCTCGAGCGCTGCGTCATCCTTGACTCCCGATTCCCGGCACGACGACGTGCCACCGACATTCGCTGGCGACGCTACCAGCGCGGTCGGGGTGAGTGCAAGCGTTTGCAAGACGGCTTGACCAGGATCTGCGCGATCACTCGTCAGCACCGGGTTTCCAGCTCACGCGTACCGGCGAATCGGTGGAAACGCTCTCAGAATGGCGCTTCGGGCATCTACAGCATGCGAGTGAGCGCCACCTCGCGGAATCGCTCCTCGCGGAGTCGTTCGGCCTCGCGGCGCAGTTCGTGCAGTTCGGCCGGCTCGGGTGCCGCCCGCCTGCGCTCGGCGGCGCGACCCCACGCGACGATCGCGAGGCCCAGCCGACGGAGCATGCGCGCCGTCACGGTGGACCGCGCGCGCGATCTCGGCGTCGCGGCTCCGGGTGCGATGACTGCGGTGTTCATGGTGGTCCTCCTGGCCTCGTCGGTCCGCTCCCCCGCGAACCGTGCCACCATCCCAGCCGAGCACCCGCTCGGCGTCATCGGCGGTCGGTACCGAGATCCGCACGGCGGCCTACCGAGATCGGCGCCGCCGATGCGGTCGCCCCGAGTCGTGCCGCGGCCCGGGCGGCCTCCTGCCGCGACGAAACGCCGAGCTTGGCGAGCACGGCCGCGACATGGCTGTCGACCGTGCGCACCGACACGACGAGCCGGTCGGCGATCTCCGCGTTCGTGAGGCCGTCGGCGAGCAGCCGAAGCACCTCGACCTGCCGGTCGGTGAGGCCCTCGGGATTGCTCCGGGTCGGTGTCGACGGGCCTCGGGGGATGCCGCGGACCCCGCGGTCGCGCAGGTCGGCGCGAATCCGGCGCGCGAGCGGAGCGGCGCCCAGGCGGTCCGCGATCGCGAGCGCCGCGAGCAGGTCCTCGTCGTGAGGACTCTCCGCCAGCGCTGCCGCCTCGTGGTACGGCGCACCGGCGGCGTGCCAGAGGTCGGCGGCCTTCCGCCACTCCCCGCGCGCCTGCACCGCGAACGGATGCCCGTCATCGGGCGAGACCTCGACCTCGTCGCCCGCGCGGCGGAGCAGGCAGCCGAGTTCGGCGCGGATCGAGTACGCCCGGCAGCGATCGGCCTCGTCGAACACCGGGCGGGCGATCGCCCTGGCCTCGGCGGGGTCGCCGCGCAGGAGCGCGGACTCTGCGCGTGCGGCGGCGACCGGCCCCGTCCGCTGCAGTTCCCGGAGCTCCTCGGCGACCCGACGGGCCTGCTCGAGGATCTCGTCCGCCCCGTCGTCGCCTCGTCGCAGGCGCACCGTGCCCGCGACGGTCAGGGCGAGACAGCGGGCATGCGGTGCCTCGATCGGTCGCTCCACCGCGTCCAGGGCGTCGTCCCATCGGGCACGGGACAGGTCGAGCCTGGCCTGCTCCATCCGCTGGTACGTGCTGAACCCGATGAACTCAGCCCGCTCGGCCAGCTCGAGCGCGCTCGCGAGGTGGTGTTCCGCGCGATCGAGGAGGAACGTGTCGAGGAGGGTCCACACGAGGTTGACCTGTGCCCGCGCGGCGTTCTCCACGTCGTCGATCGCGAGCGCGACGTCGGCGGCCTCGATGAGCTCGCGGATGCCGTCGTCGAGGACGCCCTCGAGCATGAGCGCGGTGCCGTGGTTGTTGAGGGCGTGCGAGAGCACGCTTGGCGCTCCGGCGTCTCGCGCGAGTCCGATCGCCCTCGCGGAGAGCTCGCGCGCGCGCCGGAAGTCGCTGCCGAGCATCGCGAGCTGGGCCTCGTTGCTGAGTGCGAAGGCGTACACGCCGAGATCGTCGGTCCCAGCGAGCACCGTGGAGGCCTCCGCGGCCGCCGCCTCGGCATCCGAACGAAGCCCCGCGAACCAGTCGAATCGCGACAGCCAGCGCAGGCTCGCGCCCAGGCGGACCGGATCGCCGAGGCGACGGCGCAGCGCGACGACCTCCGTCTGGACGTGCGCCGCCTCGTGGGCCGCGCCGATGGTGTACGACTCGACGGCGTACCCCTCCGCGAGCTCGGCGAACTCCTCCGGCGCCGCGCGATCGGCGTGGTCCAGCGCGGCGCGGTAGTGGGCGGCCGCCTGGCGGTGCGCCCCGGACGCCGCAGCATCGCGTGCCGCGAGCGGTGCCCACTCCGCCACCGCTTCCGCGTCGCCCGCGGCGCTCGCGTGGTGGGCCAGCCGAGCCGGATCGTCCACTCCGGCTTCGATCAGCGCGAGCAGCACCCGGCTCTCGAGCTCGATGCGGCGCGACGCCGGGAGCGCATCGACCACCGCCCGCCGCGTGAGCTCGTGGCGGAACCGCATTCCGTCCGGACCCCCGACGAGCAAGCCGCCCTCCTCGGCCGCG
The DNA here is from genome assembly GCF_009647605.1 of Agromyces agglutinans. Lineage (GTDB taxonomy): Bacteria > Actinomycetota > Actinomycetes > Actinomycetales > Microbacteriaceae > Agromyces > Agromyces agglutinans. Next base: position 185,131 of record NZ_WJIF01000003.1, read on the forward strand.
CGCAGCGCACCGGCAGCCCCCGGCACCAGCCGCGCGAGCAGGTCGTGGTCGACGACGGACGGAACCACCGCCAACTGCTCGACCTGGTCCCGCGTCGCCGCATCGAGCCGATGCAGCCTGCCGGTCACGGCATCCACCACGGTCGGGGGCACGCGGACCTCGTCGGCCGACGCGACGAGCTCGCTCACGAAGTACGGGTTCCCCTCCGTCATGGCGTAGACGCGGTCGGCATCCAGGCCGCTGCCCTCCGTCAGCGCGCCCACCGCCTCCGCGGAGAGCCGGCGCACGGCCATCCGGTCGACCTGGTCGCCGTGCCCCAGGTCGCCGAGCAGCCGGCCGAGCGGATGGCCGCGCTCGAGCTCGTCGCGATAGGTGAGCACGAGGGCGGCCGGCAGGCCGTCCATCCGGCGAGCGAGGTAGCGCAGGACATCGAGCGTGGCCTCGTCGGCCCAGTGCACGTCCTCGACGACGAGGACCGTGCCGGGGGCACCCGACAGCTCGTCGCGGAGCGCGGCGTACACCTCCTCGCGGTCGCTGCCGTGGAGCGCGTCGCGCAGACGGGGCCCGACCGACGCCGTCAGGTCGCGCAGCGGACCGAGCGGGCGGGGCGTCGACATCGCGTCGCAGGCGCCGAGGAGCACTCGGACCCCGCCCGGCGGTCGGGCCCGGAGCGCCTCGACAAGGCTCGTCTTGCCGATGCCCGCCTCGCCGTGCAGCAGCACGACCCGGCCGCGGCCGAGCGCGGCCTCGCGCGCCGCGGCGCGCAACCCGTCGAGTTCCCGATCACGCTCGAGCAGCACCCTGCCCATGGGCCGATCGTGCTCGCGCCGGGGCGCCGCCGCAACCGTGGCGCCCCTGAGCCCGGCCTACAGCCCCGAGTACGCGTGCAGGCCCTTGAAGAACAGGTTCACCACGGTGAAGTTGAACAGCACCGCCGAGAAGCCGATGATCGCGAGCCAGGCCGAGCGCGAGCCGCGCCAGCCACGCGTGGCGCGAGCGTGGATGTAGCCGGCGTAGACCACCCAGATGATGAAGGTCCACACCTCCTTGGTGTCCCAGCCCCAGTAGCGGCCCCACGCGCGCTCGGCCCAGATGGCGCCGGCCATGAGCGTGAACGTCCAGAGGATGAAGCCGATGATGTTCACCCGGTAGGCGAGGTTCTCGAGGGCCTTCGAGTCGGGCAGCGTCGCGAGGAAGGACTGCTTGACGGCCTGCGCGCTCGCGACGAGGGACTCGCGACGGGCCTGCAGCAACTGCACCAGCGAGAGCGCGAACCCGAGGGCGAAGAACCCGACCGACGCGGTCGCGACGAACACGTGGATGACCAGCCACGCCGACTGGAGCGCGGGCGGCAGCGGCACGACGTCGACGCGGAAGTTCACGGTCGCGACGCCGAGCAGGACCAGCACGAGACCGGTCACGAACGTCCCGAGGAAGCGCAGGTCGTGCCGCGCGACGACGATCACGACGAGGAAGACGGTCGTGACCACGAGCGTGCCCGTCAGCGCGAACTCGTACATGTTGGCCCACGGCACGCGGCCCGCGGCGAAGCCGCGCAGCAGCACGGCCGCGAGGTGCAGCGCCCAGGCCACGACGGTCATCGCGACGGCGACCCGCAGCGAGGGCGAGCGTCCGTAGTCGACGGATGCCCCGGCGCTCGTCGCGCTGGCCCACCGCGAGGTGCGGGCCGGAGGAGCGGCATCCGCTGCGGACACCGACGTCGGCGCAGCGGCGCGGGCGTCAGCGGCGGCGCGCTCGGCTGCGACGGCCGCCCCGATGGTCGCGGGCTCACGCTCGGCGGCGGGGCCGGCCTCGGCCTCGACGGCCGCCTGGTCGGCCGCGCGCGCCGCGACCGCGCCGCGCCGGGCGAGGTCGATGGAATAGGCGATGAACGCGATCGCGTACACGGCGAGTGCCGAGTAGACGCAGAGGACCGAGATCTCGTCGAGCGTGAACGTCACGGGACTACCTTACGTCGAGGGTTTCGAGGATTCTTCAGCGGGCTCCGTCGTGCGGGCCGGGCCACCGTGGGCGTCGGCCAGCGCGGCGACCGCGTCGTCGAGGCCGGGATCCTCGCCCCGCGCGAGGCCCGCGTACTCGAGCACGATCCGCCCGCCGGGCCGCTTCGCGGCCTTGACCCACACGCGCCGCCGGGGCACGAACAGCGAGGTGAGCAGGCCCGCGAGGATCAGGATCGCGAAGACGAGCACCCAGATCTGCGTCGGGTCGTGGTGGATGTCGAACGACGCGAACCGCTTCACGCTGTGCGAGTAGTCGCCGGCGTCGGCCGCGTCACCGCCCGGCGAGGCATCCTCGAGGGTGACGGTGCCGCGGCCGCCGGGCAGTTCGGCGGTCTGGCCGGGCATGAGCTCGAGCGAGTCCACGCCCGTCTCGCCGCCCGTCAACTGCTCCATGCCGGTCGGATCGAGCGAGTAGACCGAGGTCGGCGTGCCGTCGTCGATGCCCAGGTCGCCCTCGTAGACGTTGAGCGTGAGCACCGGATAGATCAGGTCGGGGAACGTCGACGTGTACGCGCCGGTCTCCAGGACGTCTTGCGTCGGGTAGAAGAACCCGATCATGCCCAACTGGTCGTCGAGGCCGTCGGTCACCTTGACGACGCCGATCGAGGTGAGGTTCGCGTCCTGCGGGAGGAAGGGCACCGAGTCGGTGAAGACGACCTCGCCCTCGGCGTCGCGCACCGTGATGGTCGGCGCGTAGCCGTTGCCGAGGAGGTAGACGTCGGTGCCGTGCGTACGCAGCGGCTCGTTGACCTTCACGGTGCCCTCGACCGGGCCGCCCTCGCTCTCGACGGTCACGCGGGCCGTGAAGTCGGTCGGCTGGCCGATCGCCTCGGCGTTCTGCGTCTCGTAGACGGCGTCGAGCCCCTCGAGGGTCAGCCGGTACGGGTCGAGCTCGGCGTCGTCGAAGAAGCGGCCGGGGTTGAACGAGTCGAACGACGCGAGCGTGTTCACGAACGACTGGCCCTCGACCACGACGCGCTGGCCCGCGAAGCCGAACCCGCCGCCGATGCCCACGGTGACGAGCACGCCGAGCAGCGCGGTGTGGAAGACGAGGTTGCCGGTCTCGCGCAGGTAGCCGCGTTCCGCCGAGACGGATGCCTCGCCGCGCAACTCGTACCGCTCGACGCGGTAGCCGAGGCCCTTGAGCCGCTTCGCGGCGTCGTCGATCGCGGCCTCGGCCGCGGCATCCGTCGTCTGGCCGTCGGCGATCGCGAGGTCGCGCTCGGTGTAGCCGGCCAGGCGCGACAGGCGCACCGGCGTGCGCGGCGGCCGCGCGCGCAGCGCCTCGAGGTGGTGCTTCGTGCGCGGGATGATGCATCCGATCAGCGACACGAACAACAGCAGGTACACCGCCGAGAACCACGCCGACGTGTAGACGTCGAACATCTGGAACGAGTCGAGCACGGGCGCCAGGTCGGGATTGTCCTGGAAGTACTGCGTGACGCCGTTCGGGTCGCTCGATCGCTGCGGCACGAGGGAGCCCGGCACGGCCGCGATGGCCAGCAGCAGCAGGAGCAGCAGCGCGGTGCGCATGCTCGTGAGCTGGCGCCAGCCGAAGCGGAGCCAGCCGACGAAGCCGAGCTTCGGACGGTTCACGCCGTCGCCGCCACCGCCGATGTCGCCGGCGTCGGGTTCCGCCGAATCGATGTGGTCGGCCGGCCGGAGCGGGTCGTGCGCGCGGTCGTCGGCGGCACGCTCATCGGCGGCGCGGCCGTCGGCGGCGCGGCCGTCGGCGGCGCGGCCGTCGGCGGCGCGGCCGCCGCGCTCAGAGGACGAGGTCGATGCCACTCATCACCCCCTGGAGTTCGTTCATCCAGGCGGTCCACAGCCCCGACACCATGACGATGCCGATGACGATGAGCAGGCCCCCGCCGATGAGGTTGATGGTGCGGATGTGCCGGCGCAGGAACGCCATTGACCCCGTCACCCAGCCGAAGCCGAGCGCGACGAGCAGGAACGGGATGCCGAGCCCGACGCAGTACGCGAGCCCGAGCAGCGCGCCGCGCCAGGCCGATTCGGCGTTCAGGCTGAGGCTCAGCACCGCGGCGAGCGCGGGCCCGATGCAGGGCGTCCAGCCGAGGCCGAAGACGATGCCGAGCAGCGGCGCCCCGCCGAGCCCGGTCGCGGGTCGCCAGCTCGGCTTGAACTGGCGCTGCAGGAACGTGAACTGCCCGACGAACACGAGCCCCATCACGATGAGCACGACGCCCAGCACGCGCGTGATCGGGTCCTGCCAGGTGCGCAGCCACCCACCCGCGGCACCGGCGAGCGCCGTGTACACGAGGAAGACCGCGGTGAACCCGGCGACGAAGAGCGCGACGCCCAACAGCAGCCGGCGGCGGTTGCGCCGCTCGGCCGCGGCGTCGGCGGAGGCATCCGTGAACCCGCCGAGGTAGCCGAGGTACCCGGGCACGAGGGGCAGCACGCACGGCGAGAGGAAGGAGATCAGGCCGGCCGCGAGCGCGATCGGGATCGCGACGATGAGCTGCCCGCTGAAGACGAGTTCACCCGGTCCCACGGTCAGGCGTCCTCGGCGACGAGGTCGCCCACGATCGAGTCGAGGATCGACTCGTCCTGGATCTGGCCGAGGATGCGCGCGGCGACGCGGCCCTCGCGATCGAGTACGAGCGTGGTCGGCACCGCGGCCGCTGGCACCTGGCCCGCGAACGCGTACTGCACCCGGCCCTCGTCGACGTCGAGGATCGACGGATAGGTGATGCCGTAGTCCTCCTCGAACGGCCGTGCGGTGCCGGCCTGGTCGCGGACGTTCACGCCGACGAAGGTCACGTCGTCGCCGTACTCCTCGTGCACCGATTCCAGGATCGGCGCCTCGGCGCGGCACGGGGCGCAGGCGGCGTACCAGAAGTTCACGACCGTGACCTCGCCCAGCGCGTCGGCCGAATCGAAGGTGCCGCCGTCGACGGTCGTGCCGTCGAACTCGACGGGCTCGCCGCGCTGGTCGGGCGCGAACTCGGCGACCGTGCCGTCGCCCGCGATGTAGTTCTTGCCGCTGCCCTCGCGGTACTGCTCGGCGAGCGGGTCGGCGGTGCAGCCGGCGAGCGCGACGACGGATGCCACGCCGACGGCGAGCACGGTTGCGGCACGGGGCATCCGGCGCATCACACCGCCCCCACGTCGGTCGCGTGCGCGGCGAGCCCTGCCGCCGGATCGCGGTAGCCGACCTCGACGAGCCGGCCCGCGCCGAACTCGCCGACGGGCCGGCGCTCGAAGGTCGTGATGCTCGAGAGCGCGCACCGGCGCCGGCGCGGATCGTGCGCGAGCGACTTGCGGGCGACCTGGCGGTGCACCATCCAGATCGGCAGCTGGTGGCTGACCAGCACGAGGTCGCCGCCGTCGGCCGCCTGCCAGGCGTCTTCGATCGCGGCGACCATGCGAGCGGCGATCGAGCGGAACGGCTCGCCCCAGCTCGGCTCCCACGGGTTCACGAGCAGGCCCCAGTTGCGGATGCTCCGCAGCGCACCGTCGGGGCCGGTCATGCGCTTGCCCTCGAACCGGTTCTCGGGCTCGATGATCCGCTCCTCGAGCACCGGCTCGAGGCCGAACGCCGCGGCGATGGGCTCGGCCGACTGCCGGGTGCGCTGCAGCGGCGAGCTGACGAGCGCCGAGACCCGCCGGTCGCGCGCGATGAGGTCGTCTGCGGCGGCCTGCGCCATGCGGCGGCCGAGGTCGGAGAGGCCGTAGCCCTCGAGCCGTCCGTAGAGCACGCCCTGGGGGTTGAACACCTCGCCATGGCGCACGAGATGGATCTGCTCGGCCGGCACGGCTTCCAGTCTACGGAGGGCCTTCCTTCGAATTCGCCGAGGGTGCGACATGCTCGAGCGCCGCCGCGCGGCAGCCCGCCCGGGTAGGATGCTCCGGTGACTTCACGCACCCTCATCAAGGACATCGCCGCACAGCCCGACGGCCCCGTGACCGTCGCCGGATGGGTCGAGACCGTCCGCGACCAGAAGAAGGTGCAGTTCGTCATCCTCCGCGACGAATCGGGCGCCGCGCAGCTCGTGAACCCCGCGACCCGCGAGCTCGACCCCGAGGGCGTGAGCGTCGGCGCGGCCGAAGCGCTCGCCCTCACCGAGTCGATCTCGGCGCTCACGCACGGCTCGTTCGTCAAGGTGACCGGGCAACTCAAGCACGACGAGCGCGTGAAGCTCGGCGGGCTCGAGGTCAAGGTCGGCACCCTCGAGGTCGTGAGCGGGGCGCTCGAGACGCCGATCGCGGCCGACTCGAGCCTCGACAAGCGCCTCGACTGGCGCTTCCTCGACCTGCGCCAGCCCAAGCAGAACCTGATCTTCCGCGTGCAGACGACGTTCCTGCACGCCCTGCGCGGCGTCTGGATCGAGAAGGGCCTCATCGAGATCCAGACCCCGAAGCTCATGGCCTCGGCGTCGGAGTCTCGCGCCGAGCTGTTCGAGGTCGACTACTTCGAGGGCAAGGCGTACCTCGCGCAGAGCCCCCAGTTCTTCAAGCAGATGGCCCAGTCGGCGGGCTTCGGCGGCGTCTTCGAGGTCGGCCCCGCGTTCCGCGCCGACCCGTCGTTCACGAGCCGCCACGCGACCGAGTTCACGTCGATCGACACCGAGATCAGCTGGATCGACTCGCACGAAGACGTCATGGCCCTGCACGAGGAGCTGCTCGTGGCGGGCTTCCAGGCCGTCGCCGACAAGCACGGCGACGAGATCCGCGAGCTGTTCGGCGTCGAGGTCACCGTGCCGAGCCGGCCGTTCCCGCGCATCCCGCTCGCCGAGGCGAAGCAGATCGTCGCCGACCACGGCTACGTCGTGCCCCGCGCCGACGCCGACATGGACCCCGAGGGCGAGCGGCGCATCTCGGAGTACGTCAAGGAGACGTACGGGCACGAGTTCGTGTTCCTGACCGACTACGCGTCGAGCATCCGGCCGTTCTACCACATGCGCCACGAGGGCGACCCGAGCCTCACCAACTCGTACGACCTCATCTTCAACGGCGTCGAGATCTCGACCGGCGCGCAGCGCGAGCACCGCGTCGACGTGCTCGTCGAGCAGGCGCGCGACAAGGGCATGGACCCCGAGGAGCTCGAGTTCTACCTCGACTTCTTCCGCTACGGCGTGCCGCCGCACGGCGGCTTCGGCATGGGCCTCGCGCGCGTGCTGATGCTCATGCTGCACGAGCACTCGATCCGCGAGACCACCTACCTCTTCCGCGGCCCGACGCACCTGCTGCCCTAGCGCTCAGGCGTCGCGATCGATCGGCCCCGCGCGCGCGTCGTCGACGGTCGCGAACACGCGACCCTCGGCGCGTGCACGCCGGAACACGTCGGTGCGCTCGGCGATCTCCTGGACCTCGGGCGCGACCCGGGCGAACCGCAGCTCGAGGCCCGCTGCCGCGAGTTCGCGCCCCAGGTCCTCGAACGCGTCGATCACCGTCACCGAGATGTCGTCGATGCGCGACCCGTCGAGCACCACGATCCGGGCGCCCCGTTCCTTCGCCACCGCGGCGAGGATCGCCTGCTCGGTCGTCTGCGCGTTCGCGCTGTAGAGCGGGCCGAGCAGGGTCACCAGGATCGCGTCGGCCGAGACCCGCTCGACGCGCACCCGCACCTTCGCGAGCGCCATGAGCACGAGCACGAGGGTGATGCCCACACCCGCGGCGACCGCGACGAGCAGTCCGGCAGAGAGGCCGATGAGCGCGGTCACGAGCGCGATCCAGAAGTCCCGGCGCGAGATCCGCCACATGAGGACGATGGCTCGCACGTCGATGAGGCCGAAGACCGCGACGAACACGAGCGCCGCGAGCGACGCCTGCGGCAGCAACGAGAGCACGGGCCCGAGGAAGAGGCCGACCAGCACCGCCAGCACCACGGTCACGAGCGAGGCGACCTGCGACCTGGCGCCGGCGTTCTGGTTCACCGCGCTCTGCGAGAACCCGCCGGCGGCCGGCAGGGTCGAGAAGAAGGAGCCGACGACGTTGGCCGCCGAGGTCGCGAAGAGCTCCTGATTGCTGTCGACGGGCGGCTCGCCCGGCTTCCGGATGCCTCGCGCCACGGCCGCGGACTCGAGGAAGGCCATCACCGCGATGGCGAGCGCACCGGGTACGAGGGCGGCGACGTGCTCGAAGCTCGGCAGGCCCGGCACCGGGAATCCCTGCGGCACGGGTGCGATGAGCTCGACGCCGGCCGGCTGGAGTACGCCGAACGCCGCCAGCGCGATGCCGGCGCCGACCACGATGAGCGGCGCCGGCACGCGCGGCAGGAACCGCTTGAAGAGGAACAGCGTCGCGACCGATGCCGCGGAGAGCACGACCGTGGCCACGTTCGCGCTGCCCAGGGCGGCCAGCACGGCGTTGAAGGAATGGACGAAGCCGTGGCCCGTCGGGTCGTCGCGCTCACCGAGCAGCTTCGGCAGCTGGCCGACCGCGACGGTGGCGCCGACGCCGATCTGGATGCCGACGATGGTGGGTCGGTTGATGATCTCCACGAGCCCGCCGAGCCGCAGCACCCTCGCGAGCAGGAGGATGACGCCGACGAGGAGCGTCAGCGTGATGAGGTCTCGCGGGATGTCGTCGCTCGACGCCGCGACCCCCGCCGAGACCAGCGTCGTCGCCGTGAGCGTCGCGATCGTCGAGGTGGTCGACACGCTCATCGCCCGCGAGCCGCCGAGCATGGCGTAGACGAGCATGGGCACCATGCAGGTGTAGAGGCCCGCCTGCACCGGCAGCTCGGCGATCGTGGCGTACGCCATGGCCTGCGGGATGACGACGGCACCCGCCGACAGGCCTGCGAGCACGTCGGCGCCGAGCCAGCTGCGCCGGTAGCCGGTGAGCGTGGGCAGCAGCCATCGACGTCGCGCCCGCGCCGCCGGTGCGCTCATCCGGCCGCCGAGTCCACGAACACCGTCGACCAGTCGCGCCCGACGCTGACGACCGTGTACCCGCGATCGGATGCCTCGGCGAGCGCCTTCTCGGCACCCTTGTCGTAGGGAGCGTCGCCGCGCCCGCTCTCGTCGTCGTGGTGCACGAGCAGCGCGAGCCCATCGCCCTTGCGGGTGAAGTCGAGCATCGCCATGTCACCGTTCGAGTTGCCGCCCGCGATGAGCGGACGGCGGCCGATACGGCTCCAGATGCGCACCGGCTTCTCGGGGCCGTCGTCGAAGAAGTCGAGGCCCGCCGCGTAGCGCACCTCGTGCGTGTCCTCGTCGTACGCGAGCCCGAGCGCCGATCCGACGACGCGTTCAGGCGGGATGCCGTAGTACTCCTGGGTCATCGGGCGCATGAAGTCGCGCTCGCCGCCCGAGACGATGTACACGGTGAACCCGTGCGCCTCGAGGTAGCGCAGCAGTTCGACCATCGGGCGGTACACGGCGTCGGCGTACGGCGTGCCGAGCGTGAGGTGCTTCGCGCGCTCGTAGAACTCGGCGACCGAGGCCGCGTAGTCATCGACGCTCATGCCGGCCGTCACGCCCACGAGCGCGCCGATGAGCACCTTCAGGTCGCTGTCGTCGCCCTCGTAGTGCTTGTCGACGGCGCCGCCGAGCCAGCCGTAGTCGCCGGTGGCTGCGGCGCGGTACGGCTGCCGGTCGGCCAGCGACGGATCGGCCTCGACCTGCGCCTTCCACTGCTCGACGATGTACGCGAGCTGGGTCGGCATCGGCTTCTCGGTCCACAGTGTGCCGTCGTTGTCGAAGACCGCGATCCGCTCGGCCTCGGGCACAGCGTCCGCGCCGTCGCCCGCGACGCGCTCGACGAACGAGACGATCGCGTCGCGGGTCGGGCCATCGGCCCAGGAGCGCAGTTCGTCGGTCATCAGTCGCGTGCCATCGCCGCGGCGAGGTGCGCCTCGAGGTCGATGTAGGCGTCGTCGGCGATGTCGAAGACGACCTTCTCGATCGCGCCACCCTTCCAGTCGAAGCCCGGGCCGTAGAGGGCCGAGACGGGGTCGGCGCTGTCTCGACCGATCGTCAGCCCCTCGCCGCAGAGGGAGAAGTGCCCCATGACCGTGCGGATCTCCTGCTCGGCGACGAGGGTTTCGTCGACGTAGAGCTTGAGCGGCCCGATGCCCTCGCGGTATTCGCCGAGTCGCTCCTTCGTGAACTCGACCCCGATGATGTGCCTGCCGGACACCGGGGCGGGCGCCTGGATGCGGTCCTCGGGCGGGATGCCGAGGAAGTTGTACGCGTAGGTGATCGTGCCGTCCTTGACGAAGAGCGCGTGGCCGCCGAAGCGCGACCCGTGCGCGAAGACGACCCCTTCGGACTCGGAAGTCAGCTCGACCTCGGCGAGGATCTTGTACGAGACGTTGTGCACGTTCGCGGCCGAGCGCTCCGGCACCTCCGACGTACCGGGGTAGTACACGAACCGTCCGCTCGGCGGTGCCGGCTGGTGGAACTCCATGGCGACGAAGGTCTCGAAGTCCTTCGGGTTGCCGATGATCTGCAGGTCGTTCAGTGGCAGCACGTCGTTGGCCTTGGCGTCCTCGAGCCACAGCGCCTTCAGCTCCTCGAGCTTCTCGGGGTGCTCGGCGGCGAGGTCGTGCGCTTCGGCGCGGTCGACGTCGGTGTGGAAGAGCTGCCACCGATCCTCGTCGAAGCCGCTGAACCCACCCATCGGTCCGTGCTCCGCGACGGCCTTCCAGCCCTCGTGCCAGATGCCGCGGCTGCCGAGCATCTCGTAGTACTGCGTCTGCTTGGTCGTCGGGCCGTCCGCGTCGAACGAGTACCGCATCGAGACGCCGGGCAGCGGCGTTTGCTCGACCCCCGCGTAGACCTCGGGCATCTGCACCCCGCAGACGTCGAGGATCGTCGGCACGATGTCGGTGCAGTGGTGGTACTGCGAGCGCACCTCGCCCTTCGCGGCGATGCCCGCGGGCCAGTGGATCACCAGCGGGTCGCAGACGCCACCCTGGTACGAGTAGCGCTTGAACATGCGGTACGGCGTCGAGAACGCCATCGCCCACCCCGTCGGGTAGTGGTTGTAGGTGTCGGGGCTGCCGAGCTTGTCGACGAGCCTGAGATTGTCCTCGAGGGAGTCGGGGTAGCCGCCGAAGATCTTGCCCTCATTGACCGAGCCGTTCGGGCTGCCCTCACCCGAGGCGCCGTTGTCGGCGCAGTAGAGGATGAGCGTGTTCTCGAGTTGACCCGATTCCTCGAGGTAGTCGACGATGCGGCCGACCTGGGCGTCGGTGTATTCCGAGAATCCGGCGAAGACCTCTGCCATGCGGCAGAACATCGCCTTCTCCTCATCGTTCAACTCCGCCCAGGGCCGCACGTGGTCGGTCTGCGTGTACGTGCCGTCGGGCATCGGGTTGATCTCGGTGAGGTCGGTGTCGGCGGGCAGGATGCCGCGCTCGATCATGCGGGGCAGCACCCACTCGCGGTAGGCCTCGTACCCGTCGTCGAACGCGCCCTTGTACTTGGCGATGTACTCCTCGGGCGCATGGTGCGGAGCGTGGTTCGCGCCCGGGCAGAACCACAGGTACCACGGCTTGTCGGGCTCGGTCTGCTTCACGTCGCGGATCATCTTCAGCGCCTGGTCGGCGAGGTCCTTCGACAGGTGGTACCCGTCTTCGGGGAGGTACGGCTGGTCGATGTAGCGGTTGTCCTCCGCGAGTGACGGATACCAGTTGTTCGTCTCACCGCCGATGAACCCGTAGAAGCGGTCGTAGCCCTGCGCCAGCGGCCAGTTCTTCTTCGAGGCGCCGGCCGTCCATTCGTCGATGGGCACGTTGTGGTTCTTGCCCACCCAGAACGTCGACCACCCGGCGTCGCGCAGGATGTTCGCCATCGTCGCGTTCGTCGGCGGGATGTGCGAGTTGTAGCCCGGGAATCCGGTCGAGGACTCGGAGATCGTGGCGAAGCCGTTCTGGTGGTGGTTGCGCCCGGTCAGGAACGTCGAGCGCGTCGGCGAGCAGAGCGCCGTCGTGTGCCACTGCGCATACGTCAGGCCGCCGGCCGCGAGCCGGTCCATCGTCGGCATGTTGATACGCCCGCCGTAGGGCGACCAGGCCGCCTGCCCGGTGTCGTCGTAGAGGACCACGAGCACGTTCGGGGCACCCTTCGGAGCCTTGTCCGGAAGGAATGCCTCCCAGTCCGCCTCCGAGTCCCTGACGTCGAGTTCGATCTTCCCCCGGAATTCCCGTGCCACGCTGTTCCCCCGAACTGCCGTCGGATTCGCCCGGCGGCTCAGGCACAACGTTGGCATGCGGAGGGGCGCCGCGGCAAGGACCGTGTCAGCCGGCGAGCGCCGTCTTCAGCCGCACCGGGTCGACGCGCCAGAACGCGTGCTGCTCGCCGTCGATGAGCACGACGGGGATCTCCTCGGCGTAGCGCTCGGCGAGCGCGGGGTCGTCGAGGATCGACCGCTCGTCGAATACCACGCCGGCTGCACCGGGCATCGCGGCGATCTCCTCGAGCACGGCGAACACGACGTCGCGGGCGTCGTCGCAGAGGTGGCATCCGGGCTTGCCGATGAGCGTGAGACGATGCTGGGTCACGGTCTCAGGGTACGCGGGGTCTCGATACGCGTGCTCTCCGTCGCGCGCGACTCGACCGCCGAGCTCACCGGGAACGACGAGAAGCGCCGGGCCCGAGGGGCCGGCGCTTCGGTCGGAGTCGACGAACGACTACTTCTTGTTGCGACGCTGGTGGCGAGTCTTGCGAAGCAGCTTGCGGTGCTTCTTCTTCGCCATGCGCTTGCGACGCTTCTTGATGACGGAACCCATCAGAACCTCACTGAGAAAGTCGAGCCGGCGGCGCGTGCCGCTGCCGGGGGCAGGAAAGCCTCGGGATAGTCTAGCTGATTCCCCCTCATGCCCCGATCAGGGTGCCGGGAACGTGCGTTAGCGTCGAGGGATGGCCGTCTCGAACCTCCTCATCCGCACCACTCGTGAGGACGACTGGCAGGCCGTCCGCGCCCTCCGCCTCGAGATGCTGCGCGACTATCCGCTCGCCTACGGCGAGACGCTCGAGCACGCGCTCGGGGTCGACGAATCCGGCTGGCGGCTGCGCGCTCGCCGCGGCGAGACGCCGGGGCAGACGTCGGTGGTCGCCATCGAGGGCGAGCGCTGGGTCGGGCACATGGGCGGGTACCTGCCGGATGCCGCGACCGGCCCCCTGCTCGTCGGCGTCTACGTCGCGCCCGATCGCCGGGGCGACGACGCCGGGGTCTCGCGGGCACTGCTCGAGGCGGTCGAGCGCTGGGCCGCGCAGTTCGGCTCGACCCTGCGGCTCGAGGTGCACGAGGACAATCCGCGCGCACGCCGGTTCTACGAGAAGCTCGGGTTCAGCCTCACCGGCCGCAGCCGCGAGTACGAGCTCGAGCCGGGCGGGCTCGAGCTGGAGATGATCAAGCGTCTCGTCTGACCGCGGCTTCACGCCAGACTGGTCCGCATGGATGTCTTCCTCGTGGTGCTGCTGGTGCTCTCGGTCGTCGGTTCCGGGGTCGCGGGCGGCGTCTTCTACGCCTTCTCGGCGTTCGTCGTGCAGGGACTCGACCGGCTCGAGGCGGCCGACGCCGCCCGGGCCATGCGCGCCGTCAACGTGACCGCCGTGCGTGCGCCGCTCATGCTCGAGCTGTTCGGCACCGCCCTCGTCGCCGCCGTGGTCGCGGTGCTCGCCCTCGTCGCGCCCGGGCCGGAGACCTGGTGGATCGTCGCGGCGGCCGCGGTGTACGTGCTGAGCGTCGTGGTGGTCACGGGCGGCGCGAACGTCCCGCGCAACAACGCGCTCGCCGCGGCCGCGACGGACGGGCCCGCGCTGGCCGCGGCCTGGCGTTCCTTCCGGCCGGGGTGGATGGGCTGGAACCACGTGCGCGCAGCGGGGGCATCCGTCGCCTGCGCGCTGTTCGCGATCGCCCTCGCGATCGCGTGGTGACGACCGCTACTTGCGGCCGACGACCGAGGTGACCTTCTGCGCGGTCGCGGCGAACGCCTTGCCGATCGCCGACGCGAAGGCGCGCTGCTCGTCGCTGAGCGACTCGGCGGCCGCGGACTCGGCCGACGCGAGCGTCGCGGCGTCGGCCGCCGCTCCGTCGGAGAGGAACGGGATGAGCCAGTCCTCGAGGAACTCGAGCGGCGCACGGTCGAGCTTGTAGAAGCGGTGCTGGCCCTCCTCGCGAACGACGACGAGACCGGCCTCGCGGAGCACCTTCAGATGCTTCGACACGGTCGGCTGGCTGGTGCCGAGGGCCGTGACGATCTCGGAGACGCTGATCTCGCCGCCCGACTGGGGCTCGGAGGTCTCGCGATCGAGGAGGACGCCGAGGATGTCGCGCCGAGTCCGGTCCGCGACCACGTCGAAGATGTCCGCCATGGCACAAGGCTAGCCACTCGCGGCGGGGAGTACCATGACACACGCGTCGGCGGAGGCATCGGAGGGGGCGCGGATGGCAGTTCGGGCTCTGCAGCCCCGCGGTCGCTTCGACCGGCGATCCTGGTTCGGCCGTCTCCGCGGTGCCGCCGGGGGCGTCGTACGGAGTTCACCGTCGCGCTTCGCGATCCTCGTGTTCGCCAGCCTGATCCTCGTGACCACGTTGTTGCTCACCCTGCCGATCTCTCGCGCCGGCGAGGGCCGGGGAACGCCATTGCACGACGCCCTGTTCACCGCGGTCTCGACCATCTGCGTGACCGGGCTGGCGACGGTCGACATGGCCACGCACTGGTCGCCGTTCGGCAACGCCGTGATCTTCATCGGGATGAACATCGGCGGCATCGGAGTGCTCACGCTCGCCTCCATCCTCGGCCTGGTGATCTCGCGCCGGCTCGGGTTGCGGGCGAAGCTCATGGCGGCGAGTGACAGCAACCCCTCCCGCGTGCACGCCGGCCCCGTCGCCGAACGACAGGCCGTCCGGCTCGGCGAGGTCGGCGGGCTGCTCGCCACCGTCGCCGTGAGCACGCTCACCATCGAGGCGGTGATCGTGGCGGGCATGATCCCGAGTGTGCTCGCCAAGGGCTACGACTTCGCGACGAGCCTCTGGTACTCGGCCTACTACTCGGTGAGTGCGTTCACCAACACGGGCTTCAATCCCAATCCCGCCGGGCCGGTGGAGTTCGTCGACGACTACTGGTTCCAATCGCTGCTCATGCTGGGCGTCTTCCTCGGCAGCCTGGGCTTCCCGGTGATCTTCGCGCTCGCACGCAGCTGGCGCACGCCCCACCGCTGGAGCGTGCACGTGAAGATCACGCTGACGACGACGACCATCCTCTTCGTCGCGGGCGCCGCCGCCTTCCTCCTGCTCGAGTACGCGAACCCGAAGACCTACGGGCACCTCGACGCCGGGCCGACGATCTACCAGTCGTTCTTCATGTCGATGATGACGAGGTCGGGCGGCTTCGCCACGATCAACATGCACGACCTGTACGGCTCGAGCCAGCTCGTGAGCAGCATGCTGATGTTCGTCGGCGGCGGCTCGGCGTCGACGGCGGGCGGCATCAAGGTGACCACGCTCGCCGTGCTGTTCCTGGCCGCGTTCGCCGAGGCGCGCGGCGCGCCCTCGATGGAGGCGTTCGGCCGGCGCATCCCGCGCGACATGCTCCGCCTGTCGGTGAGCGTCGTGCTCTGGGGCGCCACGATCGTGGCGGTCTCCTCGATCGTGATCCTGCAGATCACGAAGGCGCCGTTCGAGAACGTGCTCTTCGACGTGATCTCGGCGTTCGCGACCTGCGGCCTCTCGACGGGACTGACCGCCGACCTGCCGCCGTCGGGCACCTACGTCATGGCCGCGACGATGTTCATGGGCCGGGTCGGCACCGTGACGCTCGCCGCCGCGCTCGCCGCGAGCCAGCGGCGACAGCTGTTCAAACGACCGGAAGAGAGGCCCATCGTTGGTTGATCGCATCAAGCACGACGCCCCAGTACTCGTCATCGGCCTCGGCCGGTTCGGCGCGGCCACCGCGGGCCAGCTCGATCGCCTCGGACGCGAGGTGCTCGCCGTCGACACCGACGAGTTGCTGGTGCAGAAGTGGTCGGAACGCGTGACGCACGCCGTGGTCGCCGACGCGAAGTCGATCGACGCGTTGCGCCAGATCGGCGCCCAGGACTTCTCGATCGCCGTGTGCGCGGTCGGCTCGTCGGTCGAGGCATCCGTGCTCATCACCGCCAATCTCGTCGACCTGAAGATCCCGCAGATCTGGGCGAAGGCGATCTCGGCCTCGCACGGCAAGATCCTCGAGCGCATCGGCGCGAACCACGTGATCTACCCCGAGCGCGAGGCCGGCGAGCGAACCGCGCACCTCGTGAGCGGCCGCATGCTCGACTTCATCGAGTTCGACGACGACTTCGCGCTCGTGAAGATGTACCCGCCGAAGCCGATCCGCGGCAAGAACCTCACCGAGTCGGGCGTGCGCAGCCGCCACCGCGTGACGGTCGTCGGCGTGAAGAGTCCCGGCAAGCCGTTCACCTACGCGACCGAGCAGACCGTGGTCTCGAACCACGACCTCATCATCGTGTCGGGCACCGAGGGCGATATCGAGAAGTTCGCCGCGCTCGAATAGGACGCAGCCCGGCGACCTGATTCACAGTATTCACAAATTTGTGAAACGAGCGTAGGCTCGCAGGCATGGAAACCGTCGTCTCCACCCATGGTCTCGTCAAGCGCTTCGGCCGCGTCACCGCACTCGACGAGCTCGATCTCGAGGTGACGCGGGGCGAGGTGCACGGCTTCCTCGGCCCGAACGGCGCCGGCAAGTCGACCACGATCCGCATCCTGCTCGGCCTCGCGCGCGCGACCGCCGGCGAGGCGCTGCTCTTCGACCGCGACCCGTGGCGTCACGCCGCGGACCTCCACCGGCGCGTCGCATACGTTCCCGGCGACGTGAGCCTGTGGCCGAACCTCACCGGCGGCGAGGCGATCGACCTGCTCTCCCGGCTGCGCGGCGGCACGACCGATCGCGCCGCCTACGCGACGCGCAAGCAGCGACTGCTCGACGCCTTCCAGCTCGACCCGCGCAAGAAGGGCCGCGCCTACTCGAAGGGCAACCGCCAGAAGGTCGCCCTGGTGGCCGCGTTCGCCACGCCCGCCGACCTGTACCTCCTCGACGAGCCGACGAGCGGGCTCGACCCGCTCATGGAGCAGGTCTTCAACCGCGAGATCGCGCGCGTCGCCGCCGAGGGGTCGACCGTGCTGCTGTCGAGCCACATCCTCTCCGAGGTCGAGGAGCTCTGCGACCGGGTCAGCATCATCCGGGCCGGGCGCCTCGTCGAGTCGGGCACGCTCGCCGAGCTCCGCCACCTCACGCGCACCGAGGTCGCGTTCGTGCACGAGCCGGGGCGTGAGCACGAGGTCGCGGCGCTCGACGGCGCGCACGACGTGCGCATCGACAGCGGCCGCATCCGGTTCGCGGTCGACAGCGACCGCGTCGCCGGCGTGTTGCCAGCGCTCGGCGCGCTCGGCGTGCAGGGCCTCACGATCACGCCGCCGTCGCTCGAGGAGCTGTTCCTGCGACACTACGGCGACGACGTCGCCGAGGTCGACCGTTCGGGTGGCGACGGCTCGAGCGCCGACCGCGCGGGCACCGACTCCGTCGAGGCGCGAGCATGAGCACCCTTCCGGCCCTCCTCGGGCAGCGGCTGCGCCGTGACTGGCTCCAGCTCGTGCTGTGGATCGCGGGCATCGCCGCCCTCGGCGGGGTCGCGGCATCCGCGGTGACCACCACCTTCGGCGACGAGACCGAGCGCGCGGGCGTGCTCGCGCTGACGGCGACGGCGCCGGCGATCCTGATCTTCCGCGGCACGCCGAACGGGGCGGATGCCGGGCCGTTCGCGTTCTTCCTCATCTTCGCGTTCCTCGCGCTCATGGCGGGACTGATGAGCACGTTCCTCGCCGTGCGGCACACGCGCGCGGAAGAGGAGCAGGGCCGCGCAGAGCTGGTCGGGGCGACCCCCGCCGGGCGGGTGCTGCCGACCGTCGCCACGGTGGTGCACGGCGTGCTCGCGAACGCCGTCGTCGGGCTCGCGGTCGCCGGGGCCTTCATCGCGGGCGGCTTCGAGGTCGCCGGCTCGCTGACGACGGGCGCCGCGACCGCGGCGACCGGCGTCGCCTTCCTCGCGTTCGGGTTGTTCGCGGCCCAGCTCTTCCGCACCTCGCGCGCCGCCAACACGTGCTCGGTCGCGTTCGTGCTGGGCGCGTACGTCGTTCGCGGCATCGGCGACGCGACGGGCACCTACTCCGACGACGGGCAGCACGTGACGCCGTCGTGGGTGAGCTGGCTGTCGCCTATCGGCTGGGCCCAGCGCACCGAGGCCTTCGCCGAGGACGACCTCGTGCCCCTGCTGCTGCCGCTGGGCTTCGCGGTGCTGCTGGTCGGGCTCGTCTTCGCCTTCCAGTCGGTGCGCGACCAGGGCGCGAGCGTGCTGGCCGGGGGTCGCGGTCGCGCGACCGCCGGGCCGGTGCTCTCGAGCGGCACGGGGCTCGCCTGGGAGCTCAGCCGCGGGGCGATCATCGCGTGGGCGGTGGGTGCGCTCGCGACGGGCCTCCTCGCGACCTCGCTGACGCCGCTCATCGACCAGATCGGCACCGAGGTGCCGGCCGTCGCGCAGACGCTCGAGCAGATGAATCCCGGCGGCTCGCTCGGGCAGGCCCTCACCGCGACGTTCTTCAGCATCGTCGGCATCCTCGCCGCGGCCGCGGCCCTGCAGGTCGTGATCCGGGCGCGGCAGGAGGAGGCGCACGGCACTGCCGAACTGCTGCTCGCCGTGCCGCTGTCGCGCACGCGCTGGCTGGTGGGCTACCTCGTGATCGGTGCGCTCGCGATCGCCGCGATCCTCGTCACGGCCGCCCTCGGCGCCGTGATCGGCGCGCAGCGGGCCGACGACCCGGCGCAGGCCGCCGGCGACGCGATCGAGGCGGCGCTCGCCCAGTTCCCCGCCGCGCTGCTGTTCCTCGCGATCGGGCTGGTGTTGTTCGTGTACCTGCCTCGCCTGACGATCGCCCTCTCGTGGGCCGCGCTCGGGGCGCTCGCGGTGCTCGGCGTGTTCGGCGACCTGCTCGCACCACCGGAGTGGATGGCGGATCTCTCGCCGTTCACCCACTCCCCCATCCCCATCGGCGACGACATCGACTGGACGGGCGGATTCTGGATGCTCGGCCTCGCCGCGGCCGGCTCGGTCGTGGCGGTGTGGTCGATGCGCCGCAGGGAGCTGGCCCCGGGCGGCTGAGAGACTGGACGGATGGCACGCGACGAGCAGAACCTGCGCGCGGCGGTCGAGCAATCGGCCGCCGTGCTCACCGCCGCCGGCTTCCCGAGGATGCCGGCCCGCGTGCTCATGGCGCTCCTGGTGGCCGACGAGGGCGGGCTCACGGCCTCCGAACTCGCCGAATCCCTCGGGGTGAGCGCCGCCGCGATCTCCGGCGGCGTGCGCTACCTCCGCTCGCTCGGGATCATCCACCGCATGCCCCAGCCCGGCAGCCGGCGCGAACGGTGGGAGATCTTCGACGACGCCTGGTACACCGCGCTCGCCGGCAAGAACTCCGTCTACGGCTCGTTCGCCGACACGGCGGCGCAGGCGCTCGACGCGATCGGCGACCCCGCATCCGCCGGAGCGCGACGCACGCGGGAGATGGTCGACTTCTTCCGCTACATCGAAGGCAAGATGCCCGAACTGCTCGCCGATTGGGAGGCGCTGCGCGCCGAGCGCCTCGCGAATCGCGACGGCCGAGCGGGCGACTGAAGGACGGTCGCCACGCCGGTCACGCGGTGAACATCAAGACGACGGATGCCACGAGCGACGCCGTGCCGACCGCGAGCAGCACGATCGCGACCGTCGTGAGCACGCGCGTCGCGGGCCCGCGGCGATGGAACCTGAGGTCGTCACCACTCGCGTAGCCGATCGCGTCCTCGTGGTCGGCGACCTCGTCGAGCTCGCCCGGCTCGACCGCGCGTTCGTGGAGCTCGTCGCCCGCGAACCAGCGCAGGATGGGTTCGCCGTGCTGAGGATGGACGACGACGACCTCGACCTCCTCGCGCCCGGCGTCGACGAGGCGGGCGATCAGGGCGGCGACGGCCAGCGGCACGCCCAGGCCCAGGCCCACCCAGCTCAGCACCTCCACGGCGAGGGAGAGGATCTCGGATGCCGGCACGTGCTGAGCGTATCCGCACCGCAGGCCCTCCGCCGACCGCGGCCCCGGCCCCGTCAGCGGAGCGTCGGGATGCGGCGAGCGGGCGTTAGGGATCCGTGAGGACCGGCGCCGGGGCGTCCGCCCGGGTGTTGCATCGCAGGGTGCAGCGAATCGCTGCCCGCCTGCCGCGCTCGCGGCTCGCGCCCCTGTGAACCTGGAGTCTTCGTGCTCGACGTCGTCTACCTCCTCGGCATCTTCGCCGTGTTCTTCCTCATCCATCTCATCGCCAAGGGGGTGGAGCAGATGGGCCCGCAGGCCCGCGCCTCCGCTCACCGCGACGCGGCGGCTGGAGTGGAGCGGCGATGATGGTGTTCGAACTGATCGCCGCCGCCCTGGGTGTCGCCGCCGTGGTGTACCTCGTGGTCGCCCTCCTCAAGCCCGAGCGGTTCTGATGGACGTGCTCTTCGCCGTCGTGCAGGCGGCCACCCTCGCCCTGATCCTCGCGCTCCTCTACCGCCCGCTCGGCGACTACCTGGCCCGCGTGTACTCCACGGACCGCGACTGGAAGGTCGAGCGCGGGCTCTACCGCCTGATCGGCGTGGACCCGCGCACCGAGCAGTCGTGGCCCGCGTACCTGCGCGGGGTGCTCGCGTTCTCGGCGGTCGGGGTCCTCCTCGTCTACGTGCTCCAGCGCGCCCAGACGGTGCTGCCCTACTCGCTGGGCCTTCCGCCGGTGCCCGAGGGCCTCTCGTTCAACACGGCCGTGTCGTTCGTGACGAACACGAACTGGCAGTCGTACTCCCCCGAGCTCACGATGGGCTACACCGTGCAGCTCGCGGGCCTCGCCGTGCAGAACTTCGTCTCCGCCGCCGTCGGCATCGCCGTGACGATCGCCCTCGTCCGCGGATTCGCGCGCCGCGGGTCGGGAACGATCGGCAACTTCTGGGTCGACCTGTTCCGGGGCTCGTTCCGTCTGCTGCTGCCGCTGTCGGTGATCGGGGCGATCGTGCTGGTCGTCGGCGGCGTCATCCAGAATTTCAACGGCTTCACCGAGGTCACGACGCTCGCGGGCGGCACGCAGCACCTGCCCGGCGGCCCGGTCGCCTCGCAGGAGGTCGTCAAGCTGCTCGGCACGAACGGCGGCGGCTTCTTCAACGTGAACTCCGCGCACCCCTTCGAGAACCCGACGGCATGGACGAGCCTGTTCCAGAACGTGCTGATGCTCGCGATCCCCTTCGCCCTGCCCCGCACGTTCGGCACGATGGTCGGCTCGAACCGGCAGGGCACTGCGATCCTGGCGGTCATGGCGACGCTCTTCGTCGTCTCGCTCACGGCGCTCACCGCGCTCGAGGCGTCCGGCAGCGGCACCGCGCCCGAACTCGCGGGCGGCGCGATGGAGGGCAAGGAGCAGCGCTTCGGCATCTTCGCCTCGACGCTGTTCGGCTCGACGTCGACGCTCACCTCGACGGGCGCCGTCAACTCGATGCACGACTCGTACACGGCGCTCGGCGGCATGCTGCCGATGCTCAACATGATGCTCGGCGAGGTCGCCCCGGGCGGCGTCGGCTCGGGCCTCTACGGCATGCTCGTGCTCGCGGTCATCGCCGTGTTCATCGCGGGCCTGCTCGTCGGCCGCACGCCCGAGTACCTCGGCAAGCGCATCGGCCCGCGTGAGATCAAGCTCGCGAGCCTGTACATCCTGGTGACCCCGGTGCTCGTGCTCGCCGGCACGGCGCTCAGCTTCGCGATCCCGGGCGTGCGCGAGGACGTCGAGTCCACGTCGATCTGGAATCCGGGCGTCCACGGCATGAGCGAGGTGCTCTACGCCTTCACGAGCGCGTCGAACAACAACGGCTCGGCGTTCGCGGGCCTCACGGCGAACACGCCATGGTTCAATACCGCGCTCGGCGTGGCGATGCTGCTCGGCCGGTTCATCCCGATCGTGCTCGTGCTCGCGCTCGCCGGGAGCCTCGCCGCGCAGGACAAGGTGCCCGCGACGGCCGGCACCCTGCCGACGCACCGCCCCCAGTTCGTCGGCCTCCTCGTCGGCGTGACGGTCCTCGTCACCGCCCTCACCTATTTCCCCGTTCTCACGCTGGGTCCCCTGGCGGAAGGGTTGAGCTGATCCATGTCCACCATCACTCCCACGACTCATGCGGGCGCGCCCGGCGCCTCCGGCTCATCCCGCGCTTCGGGCGCGCCGGACTCGCCGCCTGACGAGCACGAGCGCCGGCCGCACCGGCATCCGAAGCCGAGGGCCCCATTCGGCCCGCGCCAGCTGGTCGCGGCGCTGCCCGGGGCGCTGCGCAAGCTCGACCCGCGCCAGATGTGGCGCAACCCCGTCATGTTCATCGTCGAGGTCGGCGCCGCGCTCACGACGGTGATCGCGATCGCCGAGCCCTTCCTCGGCGGCCCGGCGTCGTCGGGCGGGTCGGCCGTGCCGTTCGGCTTCACGTGGGCGATCGCCGGCTGGCTCTGCCTCACGGTGATCTTCGCGAACCTCGCCGAGTCGGTCGCCGAGGGCCGCGGCAAGGCGCAGGCCGACACGCTGCGGCAGACGCGCACGTCGACGGTCGCGCACGTGGTGCGCAACTACGACGGCGCAGCCGATCCCGGTGCGGCGCACGCGGCGACGACGGATGCCTCCTCGGCCGACCTGCTGCTCGGCGACGTGGTCGTCGTGTCGGCCGGCGAGCTGATCCCGGGCGACGGCGACATCGTGCACGGCATCGCCTCGGTCGACGAGTCGGCCATCACCGGCGAGTCGGCCCCGGTCGTGCGCGAGTCGGGCGGCGACCGCAGCGCGGTGACCGGCGGCACGCGCGTACTGAGCGACCGCATCGTGGTGCGCATCACCTCGAAGCCCGGCGAGACCTTCGTCGACCGCATGATCGCGCTCGTCGAGGGCGCGGCCCGGCAGAAGACGCCGAACGAGATCGCGCTGAACATCCTGCTCGCGAGCCTGTCGATCGTGTTCGTCGTGGTCGTCCTGACGCTGAACCCCATCGCGTCGTACGCGGCGTCGCCGGCGAGCATCCCGGTGCTCATCGCCCTGCTCGTGTGCCTCATCCCGACGACCATCGGCGGCCTGCTCTCGGCGATCGGCATCGCCGGCATGGACCGGCTCGTGCAGCAGAACGTGCTCGCGATGTCGGGCCGCGCGGTCGAGGCCGCGGGCGACGTGACGACCCTGCTGCTCGACAAGACCGGCACCATCACCTACGGCAACCGCCGCGCGAGCGCGTTCGTGCCGCTGCCCGGCGTCGAGGAGCGCGAGCTCGTCCGGGCGGCCGCGCTCGCCTCGCTCGCCGATCCGACGCCCGAGGGCGCCTCGATCGTCGAGCTTGCCGCGGCGCGGGGCATGGCGTTCGGCGCAGCCGACGGTGCCGGTGCGGCCGGTGCGGCCGATGCGGCCGGTGCCGAGCCCGCGCCCGCGGGCGTGGCCGTGCCGTTCACCGCGCAGACGCGCATGTCGGGCCTCGACCTGGCCGACGGCACGGTCGTCCGCAAGGGCGCCGGTTCGGCGGTCACGGCGTGGGTCGAGGAGTCGGGCCGCATCCCGTCGAGCGTCTTCGACGAGCTGCAGGAGCGCGTCGACACGATCTCCGACGGAGGCGGCACGCCGCTCGTGGTCGCGGTGCGCGACGCAGCGGGCGACGCGCGCGTGCTCGGCGTCGTCCACCTGAAGGATGTCGTCAAGGACGGCCTGTCCGACCGGTTCGCCGAGCTTCGCTCGATGGGCATCCGCGCCGTCATGATCACGGGCGACAATCCCCGCACCGCGAAGGCGATCGCCGCAGAGGCGGGCGTCGACGACTACCTGGCCGAGGCCACGCCAGAGGACAAGCTCGCGCTGATCAAGCGAGAGCAGGAGGGCGGCAACCTCGTCGCGATGACCGGCGACGGCACGAACGACGCGCCCGCCCTCGCGCAGGCCGACGTGGGCGTGGCCATGAACACGGGCACGTCGGCCGCGAAGGAGGCCGGCAACATGGTCGACCTCGACAGCGACCCGACCAAGCTCATCGACATCGTGCGCATCGGCAAGCAGCTGCTCATCACGCGCGGCGCGCTCACGACCTTCTCGATCGCCAACGACGTCGCGAAGTACTTCGCGATCATCCCGGCGATGTTCGCGGGCGTCTTCCCGGGCCTCGCGGTGCTGAACGTGATGCAGCTGAGCTCGCCCGCCTCGGCGGTGCTCTCGGCGATCATCTTCAACGCGATCGTCATCGTGGTGCTGATCCCGCTCGCCCTGCGGGGCGTGAAGTACCGGCCGCTCGGCGCCTCCGCCGTGCTGGGCCGCAATCTCCTCGTGTACGGCCTCGGCGGCATCATCACCCCGTTCATCGGGATCAAGCTGATCGACCTCGTCGTCGGCCTGCTGCCCGGCTTCTGAACCCTCGAAAGGAAACCAATCCCATGAGCACCACGCGCACCACGGTCCGCACCCACTGGGTCGCGCTCCGCGCCCTGCTCGTCCTCACGGCCGTGCTCGGCCTCGCCTACCCGCTCGTCATCACGCTGGCCGGTCAGGTCGCCCTGCCGGCACAGGCCAACGGCTCGCTCGTGCGCGACACCGACGGCGACGTGATCGGCTCGACGCTCATCGGCCAGTCGTTCACCGACGCCGACGGCGCGCCGCTGCCCGAGTGGTTCCAGTCACGCCCCTCGGCCGCCGGCGACGGCTACGACGCCGGAGCGTCCAGCGGCAGCAACCTCGGCCCCGAGAACGCCGACCTCGTCGCGGCGATCGCGGAGCGGAAGGCGCAGGTCGCCGAGTCCGACGGCGTCGACGAGGCGGATGTCCCGGCCGACGCGGTGACCGCTTCCGGGTCGGGCCTCGACCCCCACATCAGTCCCGACTACGCCCGGGTGCAGGTCGACCGCGTCGCCGAGGCCCGTGGGCTGCCCGTCGCCGACGTGCTGGCGCTCGTCGAGGAGCACGTCGCGCCGCGCGACCTCGGCTTCCTCGGCGAGCCGACGGTGAACGTGCTCGAGCTGAACCTCGCGCTCGCGACGCTCGACGGCGCCGGGGTGGGAGACTGACGACATGAGACGCGGGCGGTTGCGGGTGCTCCTCGGTGCCGCGCCGGGCGTCGGCAAGACGTACACCATGCTCGAGGAGGGCCGGCGGCTGCTCGGCGAGGGCCGCGACGTCGTCGTGGCCTTCGTCGAGACGCACGGGCGTGCGGCCACCGCGGCGATGGTCGAGGGCCTCGAGGTGGTGCCCCGGCGCACCGCCGACCACCGCGGGCTCGCGCTCGAGGAGCTCGACCTCGACGCCGTGCTCGAGCGGCGCCCCGAGGTCGCGCTCGTCGACGAACTCGCCCATACGAACGCGCCCGGTTCGAGGCATCCGAAGCGCTGGCAGGACGTCGAGGACCTGCTGGCCGCGGGCATCGACGTCATCTCGACCGTGAACACGCAGCACATCGAGTCGCTCGCCGACGTGGTGCTCGAGATCACGGGCGCGCGCCAGCGCGAGACCGTGCCCGACGCGATACTGCGGGCCGCCGACCAGGTCGAGGTCGTCGACCTCGACCCGCAGGCGCTGCGCGACCGGCTCGCGAACGGCCTCGTCTACCCGGCCGAGCGCATCGACGCCGCCCTCTCGAACTACTTCCGGCTGGGCAACCTGACGGCGCTTCGCGAACTCGCCCTGCTGTGGCTGGCCGACGAGGTCGACCAGGCGCTCAAGGCCTATCGCGCGGAGCACGGCATCTCGGGCCGGTGGGAGGCCCGCGAGCGCGTGGTCGTGGCCCTCACCGGCGGGCCGGAGGGCGAGACCCTCCTGCGCCGTGGCGCCAGGATCGCGGCGCGATCGTCTGGCGGCGAGCTCATCGCCGTGCACGTGACCAATCCCGACGGCCTGCGGGCGCGGCATCCCGACGCCCTCGACCATCAGCGCACGCTGGTCGAGCAGCTGGGCGGCACGTTCCACCAGGTGGTCGGCGAAGACGTGCCGCGTGCGCTCGTCGCGTTCGCCAGGGCATCGGATGCCACGCAGCTCGTGCTCGGCATCAGCCGCCGGTCGCGACTCGCGGCCGCGTTCACGGGCCCGGGCATCGGCGCGACCGTCATCCGCGAGTCGGGCGACATCGACGTGCACATGGTGACCCACGCCGCCGCCGCCGGCAGCACGTTCTCGCTGCCGAGGCTCGGCGGTGCGCTCTCCGCCCGCCGGGTCGTCGCGGGCTTCGTGATCGCGCTCGTAGGCGGTCCGCTGCTGAGCTGGCTGCTCGTCGCCCTGCACGCCGGGGAGTCGCTGGCGAGCGAGGTGCTGAGCTACCAGCTCCTCGTCATCGTCGTCGCGCTCGTCGGCGGCGTCTGGCCCGCGCTCCTGACCGCCGTGCTCTCGGGCCTGACCCTGAACTTCCTGTTCGTCGATCCGACGCTCACGCTCACGATCGCAGAGCCCGGCAACCTCGTCGCGCTCGTGCTCTACGTCGTGAGCGCCGTGCTCGTGAGCACCCTCGTGGACCGCGCCGCCCGCCGCACTCGGGCCGCGCAGCGGGCCGCCGCCGAATCGCAGCTGCTCGCGACGGTCGCGGGCTCGGTGCTGCGCGGCGACGACGCGATGCAGGCCATGGTGACGCAGACCCGCGAGGCGTTCGGACTGACCGGCGTGCGACTGCTGGTCGACGGCGAGGTGCGCGCGGCCGACGGCGAGCCCTCGCCCGACGACCGGGTCACCGCCGTGCCAACCGGCCCGCGCGGTGCGCTCGAACTGCACGGCCCCGACCTCGCGGCATCCGAACGCCGCCTGCTGCAGGTGATCGCGACCCGACTGGATGCCGCGATCGAACACGGTGCGCTCACGAACGCGGCCGCCGCCGCGGGCGAGCTCGCGGCGGCCGACCGCGTGCGTTCGGCGCTGCTCGCCGCCGTCGGGCACGACCTCCGCCGGCCCCTCACGAGCGCGACGGCGGCCGTGAGCGCACTGCGTTCGCCCGACCTCGACCTGGCCGTCGGCGAGCGTCGCGAGCTCCTGGATGCCGCGGCCGAGAGCCTCGACGCGCTCGCGGCACTCGTCACGAACCTGCTCGACGTGAGCCGGGTGCAGGCGGGGGCGCTCGGCGTGACGCTCGCGCCGGTCGACCTCGCGGATGTCGTGCTGCCCGCGCTCGACGAGCTGGAGCTCGGGCCCGGCGACGTCGAGCTCGACCTCGCCGACGACGTCCGCCCGGTGCTCGGCGACGCGGTGCTGCTCCAGCGCGTGGTGGTGAACCTGCTCGCGAACGCGGTGCGCCACTCGCCCACGGGCGAGCGGGTGCGGATCGCGGCGAGCAGCTTCCGCGACCGAACCGAGCTGCGCGTCGTCGACCGCGGGCCGGGCATCCCGCCCGAACGGCGCGACGACGTGTTCACGCCGTTCCAGCGGCTCGGCGACACCGACAACGAGACGGGCCTCGGGCTCGGGCTGGCGCTCGCGAAGGGCTTCGTCGAGGGCATGGGCGGCACCCTCGAACCCGACGACACCCCCGGGGGCGGGCTGACCATGGTCGTCGCGCTGCCGACCGCCGAGGAGGGCGCCCGATGAGGATCCTGGTCGCCGACGACGACGCGCAACTGCTGCGGGCGCTGCGCATCACGCTCGCGGCCCGCGGCTACGAGGTGCTCACCGCGAGCGACGGCGCCGAGGCGATCGACCTCGTCGCGAACGGCCATCCCGACCTCGTGCTGCTCGACCTCGGCATGCCGCGCATCGACGGACTCGACGTGATCCGCGCGGTTCGGGCGTGGTCGGGCGTGCCGATCCTCGTGCTCTCGGGGCGCACCGACTCGGCCGAGAAGGTCGAGGCCCTCGACGCCGGCGCCGACGACTACGTGACGAAGCCGTTCGCGATGGACGAGCTGCTCGCCCGCATCCGCGCGCGGGCCAGGCAATCGGCCACGGGCGACGAACCCGCAGCGACGACGCGCATCGGCGACCTCGTCGTCGACCTCGCCGCGAAGACGGTCCGTCGCGACGGCGAGACCAGGGGTGGGGCATCCGTTCGGCTGACGCCGACCGAGTGGCGGCTGCTCGAGCTGTTCCTGCGCAACCCCGGCCGGCTGCTCACGCGCGAGATGCTGCTCGCCGACGTCTGGGGCCCGTACCACCGCAACGACGCCGGCTACCTGCGCCTGTACGTCTCGCAGCTGCGGCGCAAGCTCGAGCCGGTGCCGGCCGAGCCGCGCCACTTCCTGAACGAGCCGGGCCTCGGCTACCGCTTCGAGCCGTAGCCATCGGCACCCTCAGCCGCACCAGCGCGATGTCCGGAAGCCGCCGGAGTCCGGTCCGCCGCACCGCGAGGCTGGGAAGCCCGACACCACCACTCCTGGAAGGCGGCCCGACGTGGCAATGGCGACCGCGATCGACGCGCACGCGAACAGCACCCGGCACACGGCGGTCTCGCCGGCGATCCTCTACTTCGGCACGCAGGTGTCGTTGCTGTCGACCGTCGACGACGAGGGCCACCCGAACCTCGCCCCGAACTCCTCGGTGTGGTGGCTGGGGCAGACCGCGATGCTCGGCGTCGCCGCCCGAAGCCAGACCGGCCGGAACCTCGTCGCCAACGGCGAGGCGGTGATCAACCTGCCCTCGGTCGACCGGGTCGACGCGGTCGACCGGCTCGCGCTCACGACCGGGCGCGACCCGGTCTCGGAACGGAAGGCGGCCGCGGGGTACCGGCACGTGCGCGACAAGTTCGCGGCGGCCGGGCTCCGCCCGCTGCCCGCCGAGACCGTCTCGCCGCCTCGAGTGGCCGAGTTCCCGGTGCACCTCGAGGGCCGGGTCGTCGCGATCCATCCGATGGGCGGTGCCGCGACGCCCGAGGAGGCCGACACCCTCGCCGTCGAGCTCGGCATCACTCGAGTGCACGTCGTCGAGTCGCTGCAGGTGCCAGGGCATCCGAACCGCATCGACCCGGAGCGGTGGCGCCCGCTCATGCTGAGCTTCCAGCGCTTCTTCGGGCCCGGCGCGGAGGCGATGCCCTCGCGCCTCGCGAGCATCGACGAGGAGTGGTACCGCGGCTGACGGAGCCGGAGCCGCCGTGCCGGCCGAGCCGCGGCACTTCCTGAACGAGCCGGGTCTCGGCTACCGCTTCGAGGCCCAGCCCGAGCCCGAGGCCGGCACGGACTGAGCCGCGGGCAGTCCGCACAGCTCGGCGCTGTCGCGCCAGAGCGCGATCATCGCCTCGTCGTCGGCTGCGAGCGGCGGCACCGGGCGCCAGCCCAACCGTCCCGACCGCAGTACGGCGTACGACCACGGACCGGCGTCGCCACGATCCGGCGGGCGCACGAACCCGAGGGCGAGGTCGGCGAGCGCGCGACCGGATGCCTCGGGCCGGTTGGACTCGGGCGAGAGCCGGCGCAGCGGACCCGCGAGGAGCCGCCACCCGATCCGCGCGGGCAGCGGCAGGTCGCGCACGAGTCCGGTGCCGGGCGTCTCCCCGGGGCAGAACGCGATGCCGGTCAGGTGCCGTCCGGGTGCGGCGATCCCCGTGTCGACGGCGCGGGCGGTCAGCACGGCGCACAGCTTCGCCGTCGTGTACGCCCTCCGACCGGCGACACGCGGCCGCGCGTCGAGTTCGTGGTCGCGCTCGGGGTGGGCGAGCCGGCGCGCGTCGGCGTGGCGCGGCAGCGGGAAGCGCGCGTGCTCGGCCGGGTCGTGCGTCCCGCTCGTGGTGAACACGACGGTCGCGTCGTCGGCCAGGCGATCGAGCAGGAGGCGCAGCAAGAGCGCGTGCGCCAGGTGATCGACCTGGAAGGTCGTCTCGAAGCCGTCGACGGTGCGCCCGTCGGCGTCGGGTCGCACGATGCCGGCGTTGAGCACCATCGAGTCGATGCGGCCGTCGCCGTGGCGCCCGGTCGCTGGGGCGCCAGCATCGAGCCACTCGCGCACCGCGTCGGCGAACGCGCGCACGCTCGCGAGCGACGCGAGGTCGAGCGGCCTGGCCTCGAGGCCGTCGGGCACCGCGCCGCGCGCGCCGACCAGCAGTCGCGTGCCGGGCGTTCGGGAAATGCGGCGCGCGGAGATCTCGCCGAAGCCCGAGGAACCGCCCGTCATGATCACGTTCCGCATCATCCGCCTCCAATACGAGACCCGAGTTTCGATACTCTGGTTGTATATTCGCACCGTGACCATCACGCGTCAAGGCCCGGGGCGACCGCGCGACCGCGAGATCGACGACGCGGTGCTGCGCGCCGCACGCGAGCTGCTCGCCGAGACCGGGTACGACGGGGTGACGATGGACGAGACGGCCGTGCGGGCCGGTACCTCGAAGGCCGCGATCTACCGCCGGTACCGTTCGAAGGCCGAGCTGCTGTTCGCCGCGGCCGTGCATCCGCCGGGCCCGTCGGCCCCCGCCGACACCGGCACGCTGCACGGCGACCTCCTCGCCCTCGCCGGCCGAATCCGCGACGACCTGGCCTCGCCGGGCGCGCGCGAGGTGGCGGCCCACCTCATCGCCGAGATCGGGCGCGCGCCCGACGTCGCCGATCGGCTGCGCGAGCGATTCGTCGCCTTCGAGCGCGAGCAGATCCGCGACGTCCTGGCGAGGGCCGCGTCCCGCGGCGAACTCGAGCCCGAGCTCGATCCGGACGCCGACCGGATCGCCGCGCACGCCCTGCTCGGCGGAGCCCTCTTCTTCACGACGATGGTCATCGGCGACGACCTCGACGACGGGGTGCTCGCCGGCGTCGTCGCGGTGCTCATTCGCGGGCTCGCCGCGCCGACGACGCCACCGGGCTGAGCCGATATCGCTCCCGCCCGGGAAGCCGACGAGACACGATCCCGCCCTCACCGGGAAGCCGACGAGACACGATCCCGCCCTCACCGGGAAACCGACGAGACACGATCCCTCCCTCACCGGGAAACCGACGAGACACGATGCCTCACCCCGAAGCCGGGAGAAAAGTATCCGGCGGATACTTTTCTCCCGGCCTCCGGAGGGGAACATCGTCGCGCGAGGGAGGGCGTGATGGCGCGCCTCGCCTCGGCGTGATCGCGCCTAGCCTTGGGGGGTGCAGTGTGCGTACTTCGACGCCGGGCGATGCCGATCGTGCTCGCTGATGGGCGAGCCGTACCCGCAGCAGCTCGCCGGCAAGCAGGCGCACGCCGAGGCGCTGCTCGCGCCCTTCGGTGTCGGCGAGTGGCTGGCGCCGGTCGCGAGTGCCGAGTCGTCGTACCGCAACAAGGCGAAGATGGTCGTCGGCGGCACGATCGACCGGCCGACGATCGGGATCCTCGACGCCGACGGGCACGGCATCGACCTGCAGGCCTGCGGCATCTGCTCACCCGGCCACCGCGCGGCGTTCCCCACCATCGCCCGATTCATCACGCGCGCCGCGATCACGCCGTACGACGTGGCATCCCGCACCGGCGAGCTGAAGCACCTCATCGTCACCGAGTCGCCCGACGGCGAGCTCATGATCCGGTTCGTGCTGCGCTCGACCGAGCCCGTCGCCCGCCTCCGCAAGCACCTGCCCTCGCTGCTCGGCGACCTGCCGAACGCGAGGGTCGTCACGGCGAACCTCCTGCCCGAGCACAAGGCCGTGCTCGAAGGCGCCGAAGAGGTCGTGCTCACCGCCCAGCAGACGCTGCCGATGCGCCTCAACGACGTGACCATGCACCTGCGGCCGCAGAGCTTCTTCCAGACCAACACGGAGATCGCCGCGGCGCTCTACGCCGAGGCCCGCGACTGGATCCGCCAGCTCGCACCGGATTCCGCCTGGGATCTCTACTCCGGCGTCGGCGGCTTCGCGCTGCACCTCGCCGGGTCGGGTGCGGATGCCGCGACCGAGGTCACCGGCCCGCTCGTCACCGGCATCGAGACGAGCCTCGAGGCGGTCGCGAGCGCCGAACTCAGTCGAACGGATGCCGCGCTCGAACGCGTGCGCTTCGCCGCGGGCGACGCAACGGCCTTCGCCCTGGGCGCGTCACCGGCCGAGGCTCCCGACCTCGTCGTCGTGAACCCGCCGCGCCGCGGCATCGGCGCCGACCTCGCGGCCTGGCTCGAGGCATCCGGGATCGGACACGTGCTCTACTCGAGCTGCAACGCCGCCTCGCTCGCGCGCGACCTGCGCGCGATGCCGTCGCTGCGCCCGGTGCGGGCGCGCGTGTTCGACATGTTCCCGCAGACGACGCACTTCGAGGTCATGGTGCTGCTGGAGCGCGTCGCGGCATAGCCCTGCGCGGTCAGCACGCGGCGCGCTGCTGGCAGAACCGGCGCACCGGCTCGGTCGGCACGTCCTCGGCGAGCCGCGCATACTGCTCGGCCGCTCGGCCGCGCTGCCCGTTCCTCCAGGCCAGGTCGGCGAGCGCCAGCCGGGCATCGAGCGCGGCGTACGGAGTGGACTCGTGGGCGAGCATCTGCAGTTCCCGCTCGATCGACCGCAGTGATGCGCTCCGCTCACCCGACGGCGGAGCCTGCAGCGCCCGATGCGTCTCGGCGACGAGTCGTGCGACCGTCACGGACGGCGCGCCCCATGCGCGTTCGAGGGCGCGGTAGAACGCGACGACCAGGTCCCAGTCCGTTTCGGCGAAGGTCGGCGCCGAGCTGTGCAGGCCCGCGATCGCCGCCTCGAGGACGAACCGTCCGTCGCCGCGGTCCGCAGCGGCGGTCGCGTCGGCCAGGCCGGCCTCGATCAGGGGTCGGTCCCATCGGCCGCGGTCGACCTCGTCGAGCGGCACTGCCGCACCTCCCGCATCGAGCCGACCCGGCCGTCGGGCGAGGCCGAGCCGGATGACGGCGCGCAACCCCCGCACCTCCGCGTCGTCGGGATACTCGGCCACGAGCGCGTCGGCGATCGACAACGCCTGACGGCCGAGATCGTCCAGCGGCGTGCGCGGATCTAGCACGTCGCGATGCGCGACGGTGAACATGCCCGCCACGCTCGCGAGCACGACCGGCAGTCGCACGAGCCGCTCAGGCGCGTCGGGCACCCGGAACCGTCCGCGCGCCTCCGCGAGCGCGCGCTTCGCGCGGGTCAGCCGCGCCGCAGCAGCGGTCGCCTGGATTCCGAGGTGCGCCGCGATGCGGGCGATGTCCAGCCCGCAGACCAGCCGCAGGGCGAGGACGAGTCTCGCCTGCTCGGTGAGCGCCGGGTCGCACGCGACGAACAGCAGCGCCAGGCGGTCGTCGAGCACGCCGTACCGCGAGTCGAGACCGGATGTCCCGTCCGCGACATCCGGCTCGCTCTCGACGGTCGCGAGCTCAGCCGCGAACCGATGCGCGTACCGCTGCTCGGCGGCGAGCCGGCGGCGGTCGTCGATCCAGGCGCGCTTGCCGACGGCGGTGCACCACGCGGCCAGGGAGCCGAGCACCCCGCCGTCGCCGGTGTGGGCGACGGCCCGGGCGAACGCCTCGGCGGCGTACTCCTGCGCGTCGTCGATGCTGCCCGTGTAGCCGGCGAGCGCTCGCACGACCCGCGGCCAGGCGTCGGCGAAATCGTCGCCCAGGCCCGTGACGGCCTGGTTCACGCGGTCGGGAACACCTTGCGCCACTCGACGTGTCCTCGAGTCGGTACGAGCGCGGCGATACGACGGGCGAGTTCCTCGTCGTCGGTCTCGACGAGGTAGAACCCCGAGACCACCTCGGTCGTGTCGGGATACGGCCCGTCGGAGTAGACCGCGTCCTGCTCGACGCGGTCGCCCGACCCGGGCTGCACGCGCCCGCCGTACCTCGCGTTCTGCAGCGCCGAGCCGCCGACGAGGCGGGCCCCGAGACGCGCGACCGCCTCTTGGAACGCCTGGTGCGCGGGGAAGTTCGACTCGGCTCCGCCATCCGGGACGCCGCGCCCGGGAAGGAAGGCGTCGGAGTCCCAGTCGGGCTCGTGGATGAGATAGACGTACTGATCGGTCATGATGTCTCCCGTGACTCGGCCCTCGCGGGGCCCGTGACGACGTTCGTCACACCATGGTGACGATGTCGGCCTCGGAAAATCGACATCGCCGCCGGATTCGCTCGCCGTTCATCCCCTGGAGGGGTACCCGCCGGCACGTCGCTCGCGCAGCGAGGCCGTGAGCCGGGCGAGTTCGGCGAGGCGCGCCTCGCGGCTGCGCGGCACGCCGGGCACGCCGGGGCGCTGCTGGTCGGCGCGCGGGCCGTCGAGCGGCCGGTGGCCGACACCCTGCTCGCCGAGCCACTCGAGGTAGGCCGGCAGGCGCGTGCGGAAGTCGCTCCACTCCAGCGGACCGCCGTTCCACGCGACCTCGGCGAAGGCGCCGAGCCGCGGGAAGACGGCGTAGTCGAGCCGCTCGCGCGTGTCGAGGTGCTCGCTCCAGACGTTGGCCTGCACGCCGATGACCCGTTCGGCGAACCAGCCGGGGGCTTCCTGCGGCACGGGGTCGAAGGAGGCGACGTCCTCGAGCGAGAGCACCGTGCCCACGGGGACCGGCTCGGCCGGGTCATCCGACTGGCGGTAGTCGAGGTAGGTCCACAGGTCGGGGCACAGCACGACGTCGTGCCCGAGCCGTGCGCCGAGCTCGGCGCCGACGGGACCGCGCCACGACGCGACGACCGCGTCCCGCGGAATGCCGGGCGCACCGCCCGTCGCACCCTCAGGCGCACCGCCCGTCGCACCGGCCGGCGCACCGCCCGTCGCACCGCCCTCGAGCATCTCGTCCCAGCCGATGACTCGCCGTCCGCGCCCGGCGAGGTGCGCGGCCACGCGTCCCAGGAACCAGGCCTGCAGCTCCGCCTCGTCGGCGAGGCCCCGCTCGCGTCTGAGCTCCTGCGTGCGGGGGTCGTCGCGCCAGCGGCGCTTCTGCGCCTCGTCGCCGCCGATGCCGACGACGTCGGCGTCGAACACGTCGCACACCTCGTCGAGCACGTCGCAGACGAACGCCAGCGTGGGCTCCTCGACGTTCAGCACCTCGTCGGAGATGCCGAATCGGGTCCACGGCTCGCGCACGCGCTCGCGCACCGCGTCGGCGCCGCCGACGCCGTATTCGGGATACGCGGCGAGGATCGCGCTCGCGTGCCCCGGCACGTCGATCTCGGGCACGATTCGGATGCCGCGTTCGCCGGCGTACCGCACGAGGTCGCGCAGCTCGGCCTGGGTGTACCGCCCCTCGTGCGGCACGTCGTCGACCCACGATCGCGGCCCGTGGCCGACCTGCGATCCGCTGCGCCGGCCGCCGACCGCGGTCAGGCGCGGATACCCGCGCACCTCGAACCGCCACCCCTGGTCGTCGGTGAGGTGCAGCTGCAGCACGTTGAGGCGGTGCGCGGCGAGGAGGTCGACGAACCGCAGCAGGTCGGGCATCGGGCGGAACCGGCGCGCGACATCGAGCATGACGCCGCGCCACGCGAACCGCGGCTCGCCGTCGAGGCGGAGGCCGGGCGCGCTCACGCGCCGGCGGCCAGCTCGCGCGCGCGGGCGAGCGCCGCCTGCGTCGCGGAGTCGAACGTCTGCTTGAGGCCGGCCTCCTCGAGCACGGCGATCGCGCGCTCGGTCGTGCCCTTCGGGCTCGTGACGCGGCGGCGAAGCTCGGCCGGGCCGACGTCGGACTGCGCCAGCAACTCGGATGCCCCGTGGAACGTGCCCTGCACCATCGCGGCCGCCTCCTCGGGCGTGAAGCCGAGGTCGACCGCGGTCGCGGTGAGCTGCTCGACCAGGTAGAAGACATAGGCCGGCCCTGAACCCGAGATCGTCGACAGCGCGTCGAGCTGCGACTCGGGCACGACGAGCACGCGGCCGACGGTCTCGAACAGGGCGACCGCGAGCGCGAGGTCGGCCTGGCTCGACCGGGTGCCCGCCGACACGCCGGTCACGGCGCGCCCGACGAGCGCCGGCGTGTTCGGCATGGTGCGGATCACCGACACGTGCCCGGGCAGCAGCGACTCGAACGTCTGCACGGTGACGCCTGCGGCGACGCTGACGACGAGCGTGCCGGGCTCGAGCGCGTCGGCGATCTCGCGCAGCAGGTCGGGCACCATGGCGGGCTTCACGCCGATGACCACGACCTTCGCGCCGGCGACCGCGGCGCGATTCGCGGAGGCATCCGTCTCGGTCGCGAACGAGGTGACGCCCGGCAGCGTCGCGAGCGCTTCGGCCTTCGCGACGGAGCGGTTCGTGGCCCGGATGCCCTCGACCTCGATGCCGGGTCGCAGCAGGCCCGAGAGGACCGCCCCCGACATCGAACCGGCCCCGAGGAAGGCGATCACGGGGAGCTTCACGGCGGTGTCGGCACTCATGCGACCATCCTAGGATTGCGGGTATGAGTGCATCGGGCGGAACCAAAGCGATCATCGCGGCATTCCTCGCCAATACCGGCATCGCGATCACGAAGTTCATCGCGTGGGCGTTCTCGGGCTCGAGCTCGATGCTCGCCGAATCGGTCCACTCGGTCGCCGACGCCGGCAACCAGCTCCTCCTGATCCTCGGCGGCCGCCGCGCGAAGCGGGCCGCCGACAAGGAGCACCCGTTCGGCTACGGCCGCGAGCGGTACGTGTACGCGTTCGTCGTCTCGATCATCCTGTTCTCGGTCGGCGGCGTCTTCTCGATCTACGAGGGCATCGAGAAGCTCACCCACCCGCACCCGCTCGAGGTGTGGTGGCTGCCGATGCTCGTGCTGACCATCGCGATCGTCCTCGAGTCGTTCTCGCTGCGCACCGCGGTGCACGAGTCCAACCACGTCCGCGGCAAGCTGAGCTGGGTCCAGTTCGTGCGCCGGGCGAAGGCGCCCGAGCTGCCCGTCGTCCTGCTGGAGGACGTCGCGGCGCTGCTCGGCCTCGTGTTCGCGTTCATCGGCGTCGGCCTCACCGTGCTCACGGGCAACGGCATCTGGGACGCGATCGGCACCCTCTTCATCGGCACGCTGCTGATCGCGGTCGCGGTCGTGCTCGGCATCGAGACGAAGAGCCTGCTCGTCGGCGAGGGTGCCAACGACACCGACGTCGAGAAGATCGAGCAGGCGATCGTCGCGGGCGACGAGGTCGAGCGCATCATCCACATGAAGACGCTCTACCTGGGCCCCGACGAGCTGCTCGTCGCCGCGAAGCTCGGCTTCGCCCAAGACCTGAAGCTCCTCGAGATCTCGGCGGCCACCAACGTCGTCGAGCAGCGCATCCGCGAGGCGGTGCCTGCGGCGCGCGTCATCTACATCGAGCCCGACGTCTACGTCGATCCGTCGGCGACGGCTCCCGCGACCGACGCGATCGTCATCAAGGGCCTCGAGTAGCGCGCCGCTCGCCGGCTACTCGGCGGGCGTCTCGCGGCGCGCCTGGAAGAAGTCGAGCAGCAGGGCCGCGGATGCCTCGGCCTCGACTCCCCCGAATACCTCGGCCCGGTGGTTGAGCCGCCGGTCGCGCAGCACGTCGTAGACGCTGCCGGCCGCGCCGGCCTTCTCGTCCCAGGCGCCGAACACGACCGTGGGGATGCGGGCGGCGAGGATCGCCCCGGCGCACAGCACGCACGGCTCGAGGGTCACGACCAGGGTGCATCCGGGGAGCTGCCAGTCGCGCCGGGCGGCCGCGGCCTGCCGGATGGCGAGGACCTCCGCGTGGGCCGTCGGGTCGTGACGGAGCTCGCGCTCGTTGTGCCCGCGGCCGATCACGGTGCCGTCGGCGTCGAGCACGATCGCGCCCACGGGAACGTCGGCCGACTCGGCGGCCGCGGCGGCCTCGGCGAGCGCGAGGCGCATCCATTCGAGATGCTCGCTCCGATGCATCCGGCCCTCTTTCCGATACCCCCCGCAACTAGACTCGAGCCTATGCGAGTCCATGTGGCAGACCACCCGCTCATCACCCACAAGCTGACGGTCCTGCGCGATGTGGACACGCCGTCGCCCGTGTTCCGGGCGCTCGTCGAAGAGCTGATGACCCTGCTCGCCTATGAGGGCACCCGCGGCGTGCGCGTCGAGCCGGTCGACATCGTGACCCCCGTCTCACCGGCCAGGGGCGTGCGCATCGCCGACCCGAAGCCGCTCATCGTCCCGATCCTGCGCGCCGGACTCGGCATGCTCGACGGCATGGTCAAGCTGCTGCCGACCGCCGAGGTCGGCTTCCTCGGCATGGCGCGCGACGAGGAGACGCTGCAACCGACGACGTACGCCGAGCGTCTGCCCGAGGACCTCTCCGATCGGCAATGCTTCGTGCTCGACCCGATGCTCGCGACCGGCGGGTCGCTGACCGCGGCCATCGAGTTCCTCTTCGCACGCGGTGCGGTCGACGTCACGGCGATCTGCATCCTCGCCGCACCCGAGGGCCTGCGGGCCGTCGAACAGGCGCTGCACGGCCGCGAGGTCACCGTCGTGCTCGGCGCGCTCGACGAGCGGCTGAACGAGCACGGATACATCGTCCCCGGCCTGGGCGACGCGGGCGACCGCCTGTACGGCACGGTATAAGCGCACGGGCCCAACCTTCGCTCCGAAGAATCTTCGGCGCTCGCCGGGCCGCTCCGGCTGGTGAACACAGAAGATTTTTTGAGAACCTATTTTTCCGCAGAAGATTCTGTGAAGGATGCCCCGGGCCGCGATCCTTCCGGATGCCCCGAGCCCGTGCGCACCGGGTGCGACGTCACGACCCGTCACACGGGCGTCACGAATTGACACATGCCGAGGCATCCGTTTTACTCGCACCCATGACAGACACCGCTCGCAACCTGACCGCCCGCGAGGCTCTCAGGACCGCCGACATGATGATGTCGGTGCGTGCGCCCATGTGTTGTCGAATGTGCCGCTGACCCGCGCCCTCTCCGCCGAGCCCGTGTGCGCGACCCGATCCCGGTCGCCCCGGCTCCACTGAACCCGCCGCATCAGGGGGTTCGCCCGGCCACCAACGGCCATTCGTCGCCGACCCCTGCCATCGGGGTCCGTCAACGCACCGCTCGCACAAGGATTCCGTCATGTCTCTCGCCTTCGCTCCCACCCGCCAGACCGCCGCCCACCCCGTCGCCCAGCCGGCGCGGCCGCTGTCGATCGCCTCGCACCCCATCGCCTCGCGGCCCGTGTCCGAGGTCATGTCGTCGGCTCCCGCTCCCGCTCCCGCGCCGACCGCGCCGCGAGTCCGCGCCGTGCCCGAGGGCACCGAGGCCCGCGGCTTCGTGCTCTACGTCGGCATCGACGAGGCCAAGGCCATCGCCGACGGCACGAGCCTGCACCGCGTCGTCGAGGCCCTGCGCCGGCTGACCGCCGAGCTCGCGCCCTCGTCCGAGACCTACGCCGCCGTGGCCCTCGCTCCCGAGGGTGCCGGCGGCCGCGATGTCGACGTGGTGCGCCTGGCCCTCCAGGACCCGGCGGCCCTCGCCAAGCAGCGCGAGCAGCAGCACGCGGGCGACGACGCCGACCGCCACCCCAACGGCGTCATCATCGACATCTCGCGCAAGCGCGTGCTCCTCGACGGCGAGCCCGCGGGCCTCACGTACAAGGAGTTCGAACTGCTCCAGTACCTCGTGCTCCGCGAGGGCCGCACCATCGACCGGCACGAGCTCATCGACAACCTCTGGGCCGCCGCCGACGATGAGATCCCGAGCGAGCGCACCATCGACGTGCACGTTCGCCGCCTGCGCTCGAAGCTCGCCCACTACCAGGACATCGTGCGTACCGTGCGCGGCTCGGGCTACCGTTTCGACCGCCACGCCGACGTCTCGATCCGGCAGGCGTCGACGCCGAGCCCCGACGTGTTCTGAGGTCGGCCTCCGGGCCTGCGACGAAAGGGGGTGGCGAGCCGATCGGCTCGCCACCCCCTTCGTGTTCGGCGCGGACTACTGCGCGGCGGGCGCCTCGGCCACGACGGCGAAGGTGAAGGTCGTCGTCGAGCGGTTGCCCGCGGTGTCGACGACGACGATCGTGTTGACGCCCTGCTTCGGGGTGTACGCGCCGGCATTGAGGTCGGACCAGGTGCTGTCCGAGAGGTCGCGAACGACGCCGTTCACCTCGACGAAGTCGACCTTGCCGACGCCCGAGTCGCTCAGCTTGAAGCTCGGCGTCTGGTTGTAGACGCCGTCGACCGGCGTGACGCCCGACTTCACGACGGCCTTGGGTGCGACGCTGTCGAACGCGAACTCGACCGGGGCGCTCTGGTTGCCGGCCGTGTCGACCGCGATGATCGTGTTCACGCCCTGCTTGGGCGTGTAGGCGCCGGTGTTCAGGTCCGACCACTTGTCATCGGTGAGGTCGCGCTCGACACCGTTGATCAGCACGTGGTCAACCTGCCCGACGCCCGCGTCGCTGAGCTTGAAGCTCGGGGCGGTGGCGAACACGCCCTTCGCGGGCACGGCGTCCTTGAGGGTCACGGTCGGCGCCGTGGTGTCGATCTCGATCGCGAACGTGCCGGTCTGGGCGATGTTGCCGGCGAGGTCGGATGCGTTGAACTTGATCGAGTACTCGCCGTCGGGCAGCGCGACCGACGCGACGTGCGACCCGGCGAGCGCGCTGCCGGCCGACGATGACGTGCTCTTGACGAGCTTGCCGGCCTGGTAGAGGTTCGCGGTGATGCGGTTCAGGCCCTCGTCGTCCGTGGCATCCACCTGGAGGTCGAGGGTCGCGTCGCTCACCGGCCCGCCCGAGATCGGCGCGACGAGGGTCGCGACGGGCTTCGTGCGGTCGATCACGACGGGGAACGTCTTGCCCGACTGGTTGCCCGCCTGGTCCCACGTCGAGACCTTCAGCTGGGTCGCCGGTCCGTCGGCGAGCGCGTCGGTGTCTACGACGAACGAGAAGTCGTTCGTGTCGAAGAACCACTGCCCGGCCTGCTTCTTCCACTTGCCGGCGTCGTCCTTCTGCTGGATCTCGACGTAGGCCTTCTTCGGGCTCGCCTCGACCTGCGACAGCGCGAACGTGGCGACGCCCTTCACGGGCGCGAACACGGCGTCGCCGACGACCGGCTTCGTCGTGTCGGCATCGTCGGCGTGGGCGGCGACGGGCGCGGCTGCGGCCATGAGGGCGGTCAGCGCGACGACGGCCGCGACTCGGGTGCGGGACATGGGTCTCCTGTTCGATCGACGAGGCGCGCGGGCGCGCATCGCAGACGTCCATCGGCATTCCGATGGATGACGGGTATCGGGTCCGAAGCGAGGCCCGCGAACGATGTCGGCAGGAGGCCCGCTCCGGGTTCAATCGTTTCAGCAAACACCCAGCCGAGGAACGGATCCACTCCCCCCACTTGGAGGGCCACGCGTCGCGCGGCGGGAAAGGAGTGACATCCGACCCATTTCGAAAAATCACGGAAGGATAACTAGCGCCCGTTACCTATCCGTTATATATTCGTCAGTGCACCGACTGTTTGCTGTGGCGGTCGGTGCGGAATGTGATTGCAGGACACTCTTGGTGCAAGGGAGAGGGCCGGTCGTCAGCCTCTACGACCGGCCCTCACTCATGCCCGGCACCAACGACGGGACCGCGACACCGCGCCGCTACGACCGGCCCTCACCCCCCGCCCGCACTCGTAGCCGCCGTTCCGTATCCTTGGATGGTCCGACCTCTGAGCCGAACGGAGCCTTCAGTGGCTGATCGCACTCGCACCGTCGCCGCCTGGGAATCGCTGTTCCGCGCCCAGGTCACCGTGATGCGCGCCCTCGCCGCCGAGTTCCCCTCCGAGGTCATCTCGCTCAACGAGTACGACGTGCTCTTCAACATCACGCGCGCTCCCGGGCGCCGGCTCCGCCTGAAGGACCTCAACCGGCACGTGCTCATCACCCAGCCCAGCGTGAGCCGCCTCGTCGACCGGCTCGCGAGCCGTGGCCTCGTGACCAAGACGGATGACCCGTCCGACGGCCGCGGCACCATCGTCGCGATCACCCCGGCCGGCTTCGAACTCTTCCGCGAGGTCGCCGTCAAGCACATGGACGCGATCACCAGGCACGTGGGCGACGCCCTCGACGAACGCGAGCTGGCCGAGCTCACCGAGCTCTGCGACCGGCTGCGCGTCAGCGTCGGCGGCGAGGCCTCCGCCTGACCGGCGACCCGCCGGCTCGAGGCGATGCAGTCGATGACGCCTGATCGCACATGACGGCGGGGCGGGAACCCTACCTCCCGCCCCACCGCGACCTCCAGAGGAGGCCTCCCCCGCCGGGCGACCCGAACAGAGCCCGGCGAGCCTTTCCCGTGACCGCCGTGGGGCGAGTCGGAGGCCGGTCGGGTCCGACCTCGCCGGTTCGGGCCGGCTCGGGTTTGCTCGAAGTTTAACGCGAGTATGCCTCACGGTACACATCCCCCGAAGGGGGCACCGTCGACGCTACCCCGGAAACGGCCTGCCCCCTGCGACGCAGGCGGACGGCCGGGCGATCACGCGTCGGCCCGTACCACCGAGTCGGCGTACTCGGGGTGCCGCTCGAGGTACGCGGCGATGAACGGGCACTCGGGCACGATCTCCTCCCCGCGAGCCACGGCATCGTCGAGCACGTGCCGCGCGAGTCGGCTGCCGATGCCGCGGCCCTCGTACTCGGGCTTCACGACGGTGTGCGTGAACACCACGCGCCCCGGTTCCTCGCGGAACATCGCGACCGCGGCGACCCGGCCCTCGTCGAGGACCTCATAGCGCCCTCGCGCCTCGTTGCGGACGATCTGCAGGGCGTCATCGGTCATGGCTCGGCTCCTCATGTCGGCTCGATGTTCGGGCTGCGTCATGTGGTGCAACGCGTCTCCGCGGCGGTGATTCCCGCTCGGCCGCGGGGGGCATCTGGAGGTTCCTCGGCGGGCGGGCCTGAACGCCGTGGGTCCGCGGTGCGCGCCCTCGCGATCCGCCGGCGCGGGCGGGCGCGCGCGGAGCGACGCCTCGAACGACCGGGCGACGGCATCCGAGCCGGCACCCGCTCGGGCGACCCCGGAAACCGGCCCGGCGAGGCCGCCGCACGGCGACGCAGGCGCCCGCGCCAGCGGGGGCGATGGGACGAGCCGACCGGGGCTCGATGCGTGCGCCCGTGCGTCGTCGCGACGAGCGCGATCAGCCAGGCGAACACGAGGGAGAAGGCGATGACCTCGAACACCGTGAGGTTGAACAGTCCGAGTCGGTCGTACGCCACCAGCGCTGCGACCTCCACCGCGACGGCCGCGTACGACAGCGCGACGAGGGCACGGGGCATCCGCTTCGCGAAACCGCGGACGCCGAGCGCGAGGGCGGCGAATCCGGCGGCCGCACCGCAGGCGAAGAGGTTGTGCAGGTCGGTGGCCCCGTCGATCGGCACCACCCCGACGCCGGCGAGGCTCACGCCGATCACGACGATGCCCGCGCGGACAGCGAGGAGCCCACCGCGGCGGAGGCCGAACCTCGGCTGCCGAAGCGCGCGGCTGAGCGCAGGCGCGAGGCCCGCCATCGCGAGGCCCGACATCACGATCGCCAGATTGAAGCACGCGGCCGCTAGGTCGTCGGAGGTGCCGAGCGTCGAGAAGTTGTGCGTCCACCACTGCCCCGTGGGCGTCAGCGACATGCTCGCCAGCGCGCCCGCGGCCAGCAGCATCGCGACGAGGTTGAACGTGCGGTACGCCTCGTGCTCGACCGAGGCGGCGTGCAGGCGAGCGGCGCCCACGCCGAGCCCGCACCCGAGCAGCACTGCGGCGAGGAGCGGCCCGCCGGGCAGCGGCTGGAACGCACCCGCCGTGAAGTGCACCGCGAGCACTCCGATCGCCGCCCAGACGAATCCGTTGGCCCGGGCGCGATGGCGGAGATCGACGGCGGGCAGGCCGATGCGACCGAGGAGCGCCAGCGTGGCGTGCGAGCCGGACGTCACGAGCAGCAACGCGCCGATCGTGGCGCCGCCGGCGATCGCGGGCAGTGTCCAGAACGAGAGGTTCACGCTCGCCATCGTGCTGAGCGGCCGGCTGTCGAGCAGGCGGAAGAGGACGATGGCGAAGGCCATGGCGATCAGCAGGATGTGCACGCGCCTGATGTACGCCTGTCCCCCACGACCCGCCAGCACGTTCGCAATCGTCGGAGCGGCTTCGATGCCGGATTGCACACCCCACATATGCGAACCCTTGATCACGGGAGAACGGTCGTGAGGCGAGCCTAACGGCGCACCCGCGCACAGGGATCCACGAATCCGGAGATGACGCTCTGATCCCCAGCGAACTCACAGCGGGTAACCGGCTGAGGCGGTCGCGATCTTGATCAGCCGAGATGAGCGAGCAGCGAGTCACCGACGTCGTCGATCGGCTCCCCGGTGTTCGAGAGCACGATCACCGCGGACTCCGCCGTTCGATCGATGACGAGCACCGATCCGAATCCGGCGGTGACCCCGCCGTGCTGTGCGATGCGGTGCCCTTCCGGCGATTCCCGCAGCACCCAGAAGTACCCTGAACGCCCGTTCACGTCCGCGCGCGGTTCGAGGGCGGCGCTCGACGCCAGCGGGCCGTCCAGCACGGCCCTGGCGTACTCGACGACATCGCCGAGCGGCGCGGCGAGCGCACCCGCCGGCGAATATGCGGCCAGCGTCGAGGGCTGGGCGACGCGGCCGTCGGGAAGATGCCCCGTGGCGAGGCCCGGCGCGACGTCCGCGTCGTCGACCTGCAGGATCGATCGATCCATTCCGAGCGGCGAGAGGATCCGCTGCT
The DNA here is from genome assembly GCF_009647605.1 of Agromyces agglutinans. Classification (GTDB taxonomy): domain Bacteria; phylum Actinomycetota; class Actinomycetes; order Actinomycetales; family Microbacteriaceae; genus Agromyces; species Agromyces agglutinans. The sequence continues at coordinate 229,672 of NZ_WJIF01000003.1, forward strand.
CGAGCAGCGTCGCGAAGTCGGTGCCGGCGGCAGCAGCGAGCGCCTGGCCCGCGAGCGCCGCACCGAGATTCGAGTACGCGGGTCGCGCATCCGCGGCGACGGGCTCGGCAGCCGCCTGCGCAAGCAGTTCGGCCACGCTCTCGTCGAGGACGTCCTCGCCCGCTCGGAATCCTGGTTCGACCCGCTCGAGCCAGTCGGGGTCCGTCGGGAACATCGGCAGTCCCGAGGTGTGCGCCGACAGCTGCGCGAACGTGACGGAAGCCGCCGGGGAGTCCCCGAGCGCGACATGGGTTCCGACGGGGTCGCCGAGGGCGACCTCGCCGCGCTCGATCCCCTCGGCGAGCAGCATGCCGGTCGCCGTCTTGGTGATCGACCCCAGTTCGAAGACGGTATCGGCGTCCGCACCGAGATACGCGGCGCGGACCTCGTCACCGTCGATGAACGCGACCGCGACCTGCGCGTGGTCGGCGGTGAAGCTCGGGCGGATGAGTTCGAGCAGTTCCTCGTCGCCGTGGGCTCCTGCGCGCTGAGCGAGATCCGGCGACGGGGCATCCGTCTCGTCGCTCGCCGAGGTGCCCGCCTGTGGAACGCAACCGGTGAGCGCCGCCGCGACCAGGGCTGCGGCCACGACCGAGACCCACCTGCTGCCGGATTCGACGGGTTCGGGTTCGAGTGCGAGCATGTCAGGACGGTACGCCCGGCACGTCGACGCCGGAAGAGGGGCGTCCCTGATGCGAACGTCGGGCATCCGGCCTCGGAACTCCGCGGCCGACCCGGGACGTCTGGCCCCAGGCCGAAACACGAACGGCCCGCCGAGGCGGGCCGTTCGTGTGCGAGTAAACGCAGTCTGTCTCAACACAGATCTTGTCGCGATGCCGTGTTCCTGCATCTGCGCCGTGCGCCCGGAGGGACTCGAACCCCCAACCTTCTGATCCGTAGTCAGATGCTCTATCCATTGAGCTACGGGCGCATTGGTGCGGCCTGGCGCTTCATCCGCGATCAGGCAACCACGAGAGTCTAACCCACCCATGGCCCCGAACGGAAATCGCCCAGGGCCGCGAGCACGCCGCCCCTGCGGGGGGCGCCGCGACCGACCGTTGCTATCCCTTCACCGCGCCGCCGAGCCCGGCGCCGCGCAGGAACAGGCGCTGGAAGATCAGGAACAGCACCACCGGGATGAGCGTCGAGATCGCCAGGGCCGCAAGGAACACGTCCAGCTCGGTCTGCGACTGCACGGCCGGCAGGCGCACCGACAGCGGCTGCACCGCGGGGTCGGGCAGCACGAGCAGCGGCCAGAGGAAGTCCTTCCAGGCCGCGATCACGGCGAACACCGACACGACGCCGAGGATCGGCTTCGACATCGGCAGCACGATCGACCAGAACATGCGCAGGGGTCCGGCGCCGTCGGTGCGGGCCGCCTCGAACACCTCGCGCGGCAGGCCGTCGAAGAACCGCTTCATGAGCAGGATGTTGAACGCGTTCGCCGCCGCGGGCAGCCACACCGCCCAGTACGTGTTCAGCAGCGACACGTCGATGACCGGCGGATGCAGGATCGTCAGGTAGAGCGGCACCAGCAGCACGACCGCGGGGATGAACAGCGTCGCGAGCACGAGCGCGTTCAGCACGGGAGCGTAGCGGGGCCGGAGGATGGACAGCGCGTACCCTGCGGTCGTCGCGACCAGCAGCTGGAAGAACCACGACCCGGCGGCGACCCAGATCGTGTTCAGGAAGTACTGGTCGATGTGGATGTCGTTCCACGCCTGCGACAGGTTCGCCCAGTCGATGCCGTTCGGCCACAGGGCGAACGGCTGCGTGAGCGTGTCCTGCGTCGGCGTGACGGCGGCCTTCGCGAGCCAGAGCAGCGGCCCGAGTCCGGCGACGACCAGGCCGACGAAGAGGAACACGTGGATCGCCGTCGTCGACACGCGCACGCTGGGGCGCTTGCGGTCGTGCTCGCTCAGCACACCGCGGTCGGCGCCCGTGTCGGTGGCATCCTTCTCGCGTCGCCGGACGATGGCGGACAGCTTCGCCTTGAGCGGCCCGGTGGGAGTCGAGGTCGCGGTCAATTCGTGCTCCAACGGTCGGTCAGCTTGAAGTAGAGCCAGCTCAGGAGGCCGAGGAAGATCGCCAGCATGAGGCTGAGCGCGGTGGCCTCGCCGTAGTCGCCGCCGAGGCTGTTCTGGAAGGCGTACCGGTAGATGAGCAGCAGCACGGTGAGCGTCGCGTTGTTCGGGCCGCCGCCCGTGAATAGGAACGGCTCGAGGAAGACCTGCGCGGTGCCGATCACCTGGAGGATCAGCATGATGAACAGGATGCCTCGCAGCTGCGGGAGCGTGACGTGCCAGATCTTGCGCCAGATGCCGGCGCCGTCGACCTCGGCCGCGTCGTAGAGCTCGGGCGGAACGGCGATCAGCGCCGCGAGGTAGATGATGATCGAGCCGCCGGCCGCGGCCCAGGTCGCCTCGATGACGAGCGACGGCATCGCGGTCGCCGACGACTGCAGCCACGGCTGCGGCGGGATGCCGGCCCAGCCCAGGATCGTGTTGAACACGCCGTCGGGGCTGGCGTTGTAGAAGACCTTCCAGAGCAGCACGGCGACGACCGGCGGCACCACCACCGGCAGGTAGGCCAGCGCGCTGTACAGCCCCTTGCCGCGCTTCACCTCGCTCATCAGGACCGCCATGATGATCGGCAGCGGGAAGCCGAAGATCAGCGCGAGCACCGCGAAGTACAGGGTGTTCAGTACCGCGGTGCCGAGGTTCGGGTCGGCGAGCACGCGCGCGAAGTTGTCGAGCCCGACCCACGTGGCGGGCGTGATCAGGTTCGTCTTCTGGAAGCTCATGATCACGGCCTGCGCGATCGGCCCCCAGCTGAAGACGCCGAACACGATCAGCATGGGTGCGAGGAACGCGAGGTTCCAGGCTCCGCCGCCGCGGATCCAGGTCATCGGGGTGCGCTGCCGGCGTCGGCGCGTCGGCATCGCCGCTCGCGCTCCGGCCGGCTCAGGCGACGGATGCCTCGGGTCGGCCTCGGCCGCGGCATCCGCTTCGCTGGTCAGGGTCATCGTCGATCCTTCGTCGATCTGTCGTCGAGGGTGGATGGTGCGGGGGTCTCGATGCGCTTCGCTCCTCGACCGCCGCGGGGAGGACGGCGGTCGAGGAGCGCGGAGCGCGTATCGAGACCTGGTGCTACTCGTCGAGCAGGGCCTGCGCGTCGACGTCGACCTGCGCGAGCAGGGCGTCCACGTCGGCGTTCTGGTCCGTGAGGACAGCCTGCACGAGGTTGTCCATCAGGGCGTAGATCGGCTGGGTCTGGCCCTTGATCTCACCCGCGGGCGTCTGCTCGAAGATGCCCTCGGTGAAGCCGGTCATCTGGTCGAGCGGCACGTTGACGTAGTCCTTGATCCATTCCTGCGACTCGAGGTACGTCTCCTGGTCGAGCACCGGCAGGAGCGGCGTGCCGACGGCCTGGTCGGACTCGGAGAGCGCCTTCGCGTCGGCGACGGCGGCATCCTCGTTCAGGAGCTTCTGCATGTAGTACCAGTCGATCCACTTCACCGCAGCGGCCTTGGTGGCGTCGTCGATCGTCGGGGGCATGACCGCGATGTCGCCGCCGCCGAGCACCTTGCCGCCGTCCTCCAGCGGGATGACGGTGAGGCCGTAGTTGTCGGGCGCCATGCCGAAGTCGCGCACGAGCGCCGTGTAGACGTCGGAGCCGGTGGTGTACATGCCGATGTTGCCGGCCGCGAACTCCTGGTTGATGCTGCCCCAGTCGAGGTCGAAGGTCGCTCCCATCGAGTCGTCCTCCCAGCGCAGGTCGTGCAGGAACTCGAGCGCCGCCTTCGTGGCGTCGTTGTCGATCGTCGACGTGTAGGTGCCGTCGCCGTTGTCCTCCTGCAGCGTCGCTCCGCGCGAGACCGCCTGCACCGAGAGCTGCCACCCGCCGGTGTTGCCGCTCGTCATGGTCGCGTAGCCGGCCTTGCCGGTCTTCTCCGCGATCGTCTTCGCGGCCTCGCGGACCTCTTCCCACGTGGTCGGCGGGCTGTCGGGGTCGAGCCCGGCCTGCTCGAACAGGTCGCGGTTGTAGTGCAGGCCGTTGGCGTAGGCCTGGCGCGGGAAGCCGTAGATCGCGCCGTCGCTGCCGGTGACCTCCTCGAGGATGATCGGGTTGAACTTGTCGGCGTAGCCGAGCTCCTTCACTTCGTCGGTGACGTCCATGAGCTGGTCGTTCTCGAGCAGGGTCTTGGAGTCGGTGAACGGCACGGTGAACACGTCGGGCAGGCTTCCACCGGCGAGCTGCGCGGCGAATGTCGGGGCGGTCCACTCGTACTCGAGGCCGACGATGTCGATGTCGGGATTCGCCTCCTCGAACTGCTTCTCCTGTTCGGCGAAGGCGTCGTAGGCGGCCTGGTCGGCCCCGGGCGGGAAGGTGGCGACTCGGAGTTCGAGCTTGCCGTCGTCCTCGGCGGCCTGGCTGCACGCGGCGAGCGAGCCCGCCATCGCGAGCGCGGCGAGACCCGCGATCGCGATCCTGCGTGATGACTTCATTGTCCGGTCCTTTCGATGCTGTGTTCAGGTGTGGTGCGGTGGGAGATGCGCGGCGGTGGCCGCGGGGTCGACGATCAGCTCCGGGTGCGGAGCCATGCCGTCGAGTCGGTGGGAAGCCGGCCGCCCTCGAGCGGCGAACTCGCGAGCAGGATGTGGTGGTGCGCGGGCAGGTCGACCGGTTCGGCGCCGAGGTTCACGACGCAGACGACCTCGTCGGGGCCGTCGCCGCGGCGGAAGGCCAGCACCGATGGCGCGGTGTCGAGCCAGCGCATCGGGCCGTCGCCGAGGGCGGCCTCGCGTCGCCGGATGCGCAGCGCCTGCCGGTACAGCCACAGCATCGAGGCGGGGTCGGCCTCCTGGGCCTGCACGCTGAGCTCGGCCCACTCGGGCGGCTGCGGCAGCCACGGCGCCGCGGGCGCGCCGGCGCCGGTGCCGTCGCGGTCGCGGTCGCCGCCGGCGGATGCCGCATCCGGGCTGAATCCGTAGGGGGCGGTGGTCCCGCGCCAGGGCAGCGGGACGCGGCATCCGTCACGCCCCGGATCGACGCCGCCCGAGCGGAAGTGCATCGGGTCCTCGAGCACCTCGCGGGGCAGCTCGACCTCGGGCAGGCCGAGCTCGTCGCCCTGGTAGAGGTACAGCGAGCCGGGCAGCGCGGCGGTGAGCAGGGCGGCGGCGCGGGCGCGGCGGCGCCCGAGGTCGAGGTCGGTCGGCGTGCCGAATCGCTTGGCCGTGAACGCGAAGCCCGACTCCTCGCGCCCGTACCGGGTGACCGGCCGGGTCACGTCGTGGTTCGAGAGCACCCAGGTGCTCGGCGCGCCCACCGGCGCGTGCGCGGCGAGCATCAGGTCGATCGACGCGCGCAGTTCGGCGGGGTCCCATGGCCGTGACATGAAGTCGAAGTTGAACGCGGTGTGCATCTCGTCGGGTCGCAGGTACGCGGCGAAGCGCTCGGCGTCGGGCAACCACAGCTCGCCCACCAGCACCCGGGTGCCGTCGTACTCGTCGGCGACGCGGCGCCACGACCGGTAGATGTCGTGGATCTCGTCGCGGTCGACGTGCGGGTGCTCGCCGGGCCCCGGCTCGTCGGGCACCTCGCCGAAGGCGGGGTCCTTCACGATGAGCGCGGCCGAGTCGATGCGCACGCCCGCGACCCCGCGGTCGAACCAGAACCGCAGAATGTCCTCGTGCTCGGCGCGCACGTCGGGGTGGTTCCAGTTCAGGTCGGGCTGCTCGGGCGTGAAGAGGTGCAGGTACCACTCCCCCGGCGTGCCGTCGGGGTTCACGGTGCGGGTCCACGTGTCGCCCTGGAAACTCGACTGCCACCGCGTCGGCATCTCGTCGCCGTTGGGGCCCTTGCCCGGGTGGAACCAGAAGCGCTCGCGTTCGGGGCTGCCCGGTCCGGCCGCGAGGGCGGCCTTGAACCACGGATGCTCCGAGCTGATGTGGTTGGGAACGACGTCGATGATCGTGCGGATGCCCAGATCCGCCGCCGCGCTGATCAGCTGCTCGGCGTCGTCGAGCGTGCCGAACGCGGGGTGGATGTCGCGGTAGTCGGCCACGTCGTACCCGCCGTCGGCGAGGGGTGAGGGATACCAGGGGTTGAACCAGAGCGCATCCACGCCGAGTTCCTTCAGGTAGCCGAGGCGGGAGCGCACGCCGCGCAGGTCGCCCGTGCCGTCGCCGTCGGAGTCCGCGAAGCTGCGCACGTAGACCTGGTAGATGACGGCACTGCGCCACCACTGCGGGTCCTCGAGCAGTGCGGGCGGCGTCGTGGCATCCGTCAGGGGCATCGTCACCTGGGTTCGTCTCCTCGTTGTCGGCGTCGGCACGCCGGGGTGCAGGAGATCTCGGCGTCGCGTTGCACGTCAACGTAATGAGAGCAACAAAATGATGCAACTCTTCAACATTCAGGCACCAGATTGCGACAGTTTGCAGTCACTTGCGGCAGCGGCTTGCAGCGCGGCCGCAACGACCGACGGCTCGGCGCGCCTACTCGACCGACGGAGCGGCCGGCGCGGGGCCGGTCGAGGAGCGCACGACGAGCTCGGGCGCGAAGAAGACCTCGTCGCCGATCGCCTGGTGCGTCGACATCTGACGCATGAGCAGCTCGATGACCGTCTTGCCCATCGCCTCGATCGGCTGGCGCACGGTGGTGAGCGGCGGCTCGGTGCAGTTCATCAGCGCCGAGTCGTCGAAGCCGATGACCGACACGTCTTCGGGCACGCGCAGGCCCGCCCGCCGCACGGCCCGGATCGCGCCGAGCGCCATGGGGTCGCTCGCGCAGACGATGCCCGTCGCCCCGGCGGCGATCAGGCGGGTCGCGGCGGTCTGGCCCGACTCGAGCGAGTAGAGCGAGTGGACGATCAGCGCGTCGTCGAGCTCGATGCCGTGCCGTTCGGCGACGCGCCGCGCGGCCGCGAGCTTGCGCTGCGAGGGCACGTGGTCGCGGGGCCCGAGCAGCAGGCCGATCCGGCGATGTCCGAGCTGCACGAGGTGGCCGAACGACTGCTCGACCGACGCGGCGTCGTCGCACGACACGGTCGCGAACCCGAGGCCGTCGACCGGAGCGCTGATGAGCACCGTGGGCAGCTTCAGTTCGACGAGGCGCTCGTAGTGCTCGTGGCTCGCGTCGGCCTGGCTGTAGGCGCCGCCGGCGAAGACCACGCCCGACACCTGCTGGTGCAGCAGCAGTTCGACGTAGTCGGACTCCGAGATGCCGCCCGCCGTCTGGATGCACAGCACGGGCGTGAAGCCGTTCTGCGCGAGCCCGCCGCCGAGCACCTCGGCGAGCGCCGGGAAGATCGGGTTCTGCAGCTCGGGCATCATGAGCCCGACGAGGCGGGCCCGTTCGCCGCGCAGCTTCGTCGGCCGTTCGTACCCGAGCACGTCGAGGGCGGTGAGCACCGCCTCGCGTGTGGAAGCGGCGACACCCGGCTTTCCGTTCAGCACGCGGCTGACGGTCGCCTCGCTCACTCCGACCTTCCGCGCGACATCCGCAAGTCGTCTCGACATGGCGGCAATCGTACGCGAGAGGATGCAAGAACTCGACGAGACTCCCTTACGACGAGCCTCCCCGCGTATCCACGAAGCGTGCGCCGCGGCATCCGCCCGGTCAAGGGGTTGTCCGCCTCCGGTTCTGCACGCCAGCATCGAGAAGGAGTCGGCGCGCCGCGCGGCGACCGCACGGAGGGGGCGCATGGCCGAGCAGAAGTCCAACTGGTTCCGCGAGCACAGCCTGTTCATCGTGCTCTTCGCCCTGTTCGTCGTGTTCCTCGTGGGCATGGCGATCACGGGGTTCGAGGTCTACAACGAGGAGCAGGTCGAGCACGGGGCGTCGCCGATCGGGTTCCTGCAATACCTCACGACCGGGGCCTTCGGCGAGGCGACGTTCGAGAACTGGGAATCGGAGTTCCTGCAGATGGGCGCGTACGTCGTGCTCACCATCTGGCTGGTGCAGAAGGGTTCGTCTGAGTCCAAGCCGATCGACGAACCCATGGAGCAGGACAAGGACCCGCGTACCGTCGACGTCGGGCCACGCACCCCGTGGCCCGTGCGCCGCGGCGGCTTCGTGCTCGTGCTCTACGAGAATTCGCTGGCGATCCTCTTCTTCGTGCTGTTCTTCCTGTCGTTCGCCCTGCACGCGGTCACGGGCGCCGCCGCGTACTCCGAGGAGCAGGCGCAGCACGGCCTGCCCGGCGTCACGCCGTGGGAGTACCTGGGCACCGCGCAGTTCTGGTTCGAGTCGATGCAGAACTGGCAGAGCGAGTTCCTGGCGGTCGCGGCGATCGTGCTCGGCTCGGTGTACCTGCGCCAGCGGGGATCGCCCGAGTCGAAGCCCGTGCACGCGCCGAACGACGAGACGGGCGCGTAGCCGCGAGGCGGGCGCTTAACCGCGAGACGGCCGCGCAGCTGCGCCGGCCGGTCAGCCCTTGAGCCCGCTCGAGGCCACCCCGTCGATGATCTTCCGCTGCGCGAGGAAGAACACGATGATCATCGGCAGCGTCGTGATGACGCTCGCGGTCACGATGATCTCCCAGTGCCATTCGCCGCCGAACCCGTATGCGTCGACCAGCGACTTCAGGCCCCTGGGCACCGTGAAGGTGTCGGAGTCGCGCAGGTAGATCAGCGCACGCATGAGGTCGGTCCAGACCGCCTGCACTTCGAAGATGAACGTCACCGCGAGCACGGGCTTCGAGAGCGGCAGCGCGACCCGCCAGAACACCCCGAACTGGGATGCCCCGTCGACGCGCGCGGCGTCGAACAGGTCGCGCGGCAGGCCCAGCATGAACTGGCGCATGAGGAAGATGTAGAAGGCGCTGCCGAACAGGTTTCCCGCCCACAGGGGCGTGAGCGTGCCGACCTGCCCCAGCGCGTTCCAGATCAGGAACGTCGGGATCATGGTGACCGCACCGGGCAGCATCATCGTGGCCAGCACGAGGCCGAAGAGCGCGTTCCGGCCGCGGAACCGGAAGTACGAGAACCCCCACGCGACCATCGCGCTCGAGAACGTGACCGTCGTCGCGGCGAGCACCGTCACGATCACGGTGTTCAGCAGCCACAGTGCGAGCGGCGCCTCCTGCCAGACCGACACGTAGTTGTCGAGGGTGAACGTCTCGGGGATGAGCCGATTGTCGAAGACCTCGCCGCGCGGCTTGAACGAGGCGCTGACGAGCCAGACGAACGGGTAGATGAACACCACCCCGAGCACCGTCAGGGCGATCCAGGCGAACACCTGCCCGACGACGCGCCGGCGGCGGCGGCTCGGCAGGCGGCCGGTCTCGGTCGCCGGCTCGGCGGCGGATGCCGCGGCGACGGGGCGAGCCGCGACCACGGGCGCCGGCGCGGGGGCCACGCCCGAGCTGGCGTTCACGTCGAGGCCGCTCATCAGCGGTCCCCCTCGTAGTAGACGAGGCGTTTCGACACGATCAGCTGCACCGCCGTGACGGCCATGATGATCGCGAACAGCAGCCACGCGAGCGCGGAGGCGTACCCCATGTTCAGGAACTCGAACGCCTGCTGGAACAGGTAGATGACGTAGAACAGCGCGGCGTCGTTGCTGTACGTCGTATTGCCCGCGCCGAAGAACGCGGTGTACGCCTCGTCGAAGGTCTGGAAGCCCGCGATGGTGTTGACCACGATGATGAAGAACAGCGCGGGGCTGATCATCGGGAGCGTCACGCTCCAGGCGCTGCGCCAGAAGCCGGCGCCGTCGAGGCGGGCCGACTCGTAGAGGGTCTCGGGCACGTTGCGCAGTGCCGCCAGCAGGATGATGACGGATGCCCCGACGGTCCACAGCGACATGAAGACGAGGCCGGGCTTCACCCAAGCCGGGTCGGTGGTCCACGCGGGGCCGTCGATGCCGAACCATCCGAGCACGGTGTTGACGAGCCCGTTCTGCCCGTTGAACAGCAGCAGGAACAGCACGCCGACGGCGACGGGCGGGGTCATCTTGGGCAGGAAGAACACCGTGCGGAAGAAACCCGACGCCCGGCCGGCGCGGTCGAGCAACAGCGCGAGCAGCAGTGAGACGACCACGTACAGCGGCACCTGCATGAGCGTGAACAGGGCCGTGTTGCCGAGCGCGAGCAGCACCTTCTCGTCGGACGCGAGCTTCGCGTAGTTCTCGAGGCCGACGAACTCGGGGGTGTTGATCACGTCGTAGTCGGTCAGCGAGAGGTACGCGCTGTAGATCATCGGCCACGCGGTGAACACGACGAAGCCGACGATCCAGGGGCTGAGGAAGAGCAGGGCGGGCCGGGCCTCCCGCCAGGCGCTGCCGCGTCGATGCGAGGGGATGCCTCGGCCCCGGCCCTGCGGATCGCGTCGGCCGGGTGTGGCGGCGGTGCCGCGCTCGGTGGCCGCCGCGGTCATCAATCGCCCCCGCCGTCGATCTCGGCCCACCCCTCGTCGAGGGCCTGCTGGGCGGTCTCCTGCGCCTCGGCGAGCGCCTCCTCGGGCGTCGCCTCGCCGTTGAGCACCGAGTTGACCGCGTTCTGCATCGCGTCCTCGAACTCGGCGTCGGCCGGGTTCGCCGGCAGCGCGACGGTGTGGTCGTTCGCCTCGTACATGGCGGTCACGCCGCTGTCCCACGGCTCGCCGCCCGAGGTGACCATCTCGCGGATCGCCTCGTCGGCGACGGTGTTGCCGGTGAGGATGCCGGTGAACGGCTTGCCCTCGGCCTCGCGCGCCGACAGGCGCGCGTCGGCCGCGGCCTGCCACGCGTCGAGCGAGGTCATCACGCGGGCCCAGCGGCACGCGGCCTCGGGGTTGTCGGCCCCCGACGGGATGGCCCACGCCGAGCCGCCGGCGAACGCGATCGGCTCGCCGTCGGTGCCGCGCACGCTGTCGAACGCCATCGGCGCGTCGGGCGAGACGTCGTTCAGCACGTTGAGGTACCACTGCTCCATCGGCATGGCGCCGAGCGTGCTCGTCGCGAACTGGTTGCCCTCGCCGAAGAAGTCGGCGGAGTCGCGGAACGCCTTCACCGCGGCGAACCCGCCCTGGTCGTCGTAGATGCCGACCGCCCAGGTGAGCGCCTCGATCGCCTCGGGCGAGTCGAGCTGGGCGGTGCGGCCGTCCTCGGAGATCGGCGAGCCGCCCGCGCCGGCGACCCAGAGCGGCAGGAACTCCGGCAGCTTCGAGTCGACGCCGATGACCGAGACCTTGCCGCCGTCGACCTTGGCGAGCTTGCGGTTCGCCTCGGTCATCGCCGCGCGGTCCGAGCCGTTGACATCCTCGATGGCGACGCCGGCCGCCTGCAGCAGGTCGGCGTTCGCCATGGTGATCTGCACCTGGTTGAACTCGGGGATGCCGTACACCTCGTCTTCGAGGGTCACCTGGTCGACCGCGGACTCCACGAACTGGTCCATCTCGATGCCCTCGCCGTCGATGCACTGCTCGAGGGGCACGACCGCACCGCGCGCGGCGAGCGAGCCGATCTGGTCGCGGTCGGCGTACAGCAGCGACGGCGGCTCGCCGGTCGCCACGGCGGAGAGGAACTGCTGGATGTCGAGGTCGCCCTCGATGAGCTCGACCTCGACGCCCTCGAGCTCGGCCTCGGCCAGGTCGATCCGGGCCTGTGCCACCTCGTCCACTGCGGAGAACCCCATGATCGAGAGTTCGCCCTCCACGGCGGCTTCGGCGTCGTAGTCGGCGTCGGCGCCGGCTCCACCGCCGGTGCCGACCGCGCATCCGGCCAACAGCATCGCGGCGGCCCCGACGAGACCCGCGGTACGGAGTGTGCGATTCATGGCGTCCCTGCTTCCTCGGGCCCCCGGCCCGGCATGCGTCACGGTAGGTCGGCCGTGGGCCGGCAGGCAGGGGCTTGACAGAAGCGCTTCTCCGAGAGGATCCGCACGCGGATCGGCGGGCGTTCCGGGCTACGATTCCGGCATGGGCAAGCTCATCTACAACTCCTCCAACCGCGAACTCGAGATCGAGGATCGGACGCTCGCCCATCTCCGGGTCGCGATCCTGAACAAGCTGCGCCGCTCGGAGAGCTTCGCGATGACGTGGGAGCACGGGCTCGAGAACGGCAGCGGTCGCACGACCCTCTGGCTGCACGAGTCGATCCCGCTGCAGTTCGTGTTCAGCGGCAACCGGCCGCCGGTGCTCAACCGGCTGTGGATCGAGCTCCTGCTGCTGCAGGCGAACAGCACCGCGGGCCTGCAGTACGTGCCGGAGCCCGAGGAGACCGCCGAGTTCGAGGACTGAGCGCCGTTCGATCTCCGAGCGCAGTCGCTCGCGCGCGTCGGCGTCCTTCGGTCTAACAGCCGCTCCACGGGCGCGCAAGGCCCTCGTGATCCACTGGCCCGCCTGCCTACCGTGGCTGCGGCGCACTTCGGCGCCCTGACGGAAGGAATGGATCATGACCACCACCGTGACCGCGGACATCGAGGTCGACGTGCCCATCGCCGTCGCCTACGACCAGTGGACCCAGTTCGAGTCGTTCCCCGAGTTCATGCACGGCGTCGAGGAGGTGCGCCAGGAGGGCGACACCCTGACCCACTGGACCGTCTCGATCGGCGGGGTCCGACGCGAGTTCGACGCCCGGATCACCGACCAGGTGCCCGAGGAGCACGTGGCCTGGCGCAGCCTCGACGAGGTGACGCACCGGGGTCGCGTCGCGTTCCGTTCGGAGGGCGCCGAGCGCACGCGGGTCGACCTCGAGCTCGAGTGGGAGCCCGAGAGCCTCGTCGAGAAGGCCGGTGCGGCCCTCCAGATCGACGACCTGCAGGTGCGCCGCGACCTCGAGCGCTTCAAGACGTTCGTCGAGGATCGCGGCGGTGCGACGGGCGCGTGGCGCGGCGAGGTGCACGGCGGCGTCGAGACGCGTGGTGACGAGGCATCCACTCGGGTGACCGGTGCCGTGCCGCCCACCGGTGACGGCGCGCTCGGCTCGGATCCCGACCTGCGCGCCTGACGGCGACGTGTGACGGCGCGCCCGCGCGCCGCGCGGCCAGGCCGGTTCCGGTTCAGCCGGAGCCGGCCTCGGCGTGCAGTTGCGTGTCGATGCCCGTGATGGGAGCGGTGTCGACGTTCTCGGGGACGAGCTGGATGCCGCCGGTCGAGTTGGCCGAGCGCATGAGGTCCTCGATCCACTCGCGGCTGAGTTCGGGTCGTTCCGGGTCGTCGAAGACGAATCGGAGCGGGATGCTCTGGTGGATCCAGAGCGTGCTGCGCCCGCGCGGCTGGCCGTCGGTGTGCTGCCAGGAGAGCGTGAAGCTCTCGCCGCGGCGCAGTTTCGTCACGACCGCCACCTTGAGGTGGGCGAGCGCGCGGTCTTCGATGCCGATCGGCGTACCCGAGTCGCCGTAGTAGAGCGTCCCCACGGTTCGACCATACGCCGATGGCACGTCGGCGGATAGAGCGAAACGACGAACGGGCACCCCGGTGGGGTGCCCGTTCATCTCGATGATGAGGCGGTCGGATGCCGCGACGTCGGTCAGACCGAGCTGCGGTTGCCGAGGTAGCGCACCAGCCAGACGATCACGGCGATCACGGCGAGCGCGATGGCGACCCAGATCAGGAAGTTGAGCGTGGGAACCAGTCCACCGGTGATGAGCAGCACGACGGCGGCGATGGCGATGATGGCGATGAGGATGTTCATGACGTTCTCCTTCTGGTCCCGCCGTTCGTACGGCGGTGCCGGCCAGGGGGGCCGGGTCTGGGGGCGCTGGTGGCGCCCCGTTGTGACGAACGTATTGGCTGGCGGCGGGCAGGTGCGCGGGGTTGACCGCGCTCGCCGCGCGGTGGTAGCCGCGCGTGATCGCGCTTCCATTCCTGCGTTCTCCACGGAGTCCTCCGCATCTTCCGGCGCTCGGCCGAAACCGCGCGACCCGCCCGAGCACCCGCATGTCAACCCGTCGAGGGCGCATACTCCGCGCGCGTACCGTGACACTCCGTACGACGAGAGGACCGAACCGACATGCACGATGAGCACCTCGTCGACCCGACGACGAAGCACACGACCGACCGGTTCCCCAAGCAGGAGCAGACCCCGCCCGGGATGACCGACGAGATGCACCCGCAGCCCGACCACGGCGAGCAGAGCTACCGCGGCGCGGCTCGCCTCATCGGGCGGCGCGCCCTCATCACCGGCGGCGATTCCGGGATCGGCCGCGCCGTCGCCATCGCGTTCGCGCGCGAGGGTGCCGACGTGGCGATCGCGTACCTGCCGGAGGAGCAGGCGGATGCCGAGGAGACGGCCCGCTGGATCGAGGACGCCGGCCGGATGCCGCTGCTGCTGGCAGGCGACCTGCAGGACGAGTCCTTCTGCCAGGAACTGGTCGACCGCACGCACTCGAGCCTCGGCGGCCTCGACCTGCTCGTGCTGAACGCCGCGCACCAGCGCAACCGCGGCGGCGTCGGCGAGATCCCGACGGCCGACTTCGAACGCGTCATGCGGGTCAACCTGTTCGCGCCGGTGTTCCTCGCCCGAGCGGCCGTGCCCCGCATGGACGCCGGATCCTCGATCATCACCACGACGTCCATCCAGGGGTTCGACCCCTCGTCGGCGCTCGTGGACTACGCGATGACGAAGGCCGCCCTCGTGGCCTTCACGAAGGCGCTCGCCGAGGAGCTCGGCCCCAAAGGCATCCGGGTCAACGCCGTCGCGCCCGGGCCGATCTGGACGCCGCTGATCCCGGCGACCGGCTGGCCCGACAAGCTGCCGGAGTTCGGGCACAACACGCCGCTCGGGCGTGCCGGCCAGCCCGCCGAGCTGGCCGGGGCGTACGTGTACCTCGCGTCCGAAGCGGCCTCGTACGTCTCGGGTGCCGTGCTGCCGGTGACCGGCGGTCGTGGGCTCTGATCGACCGAGCGCTGCAGGGCCGGCACCGCAGGGCCGGCACTGCAGGCCCGAAGGGAAGGAAGGAAAGGAAGGACGATGCCAGGACGCAAGAACGCCTCGTTGAAGGACCCGGAGCTCTACGAGGAGCTCCGCGAGGACGGCGCATCCAAGGAGAAGGCCGCACGCATTTCGAACGCCGCCGCCAAGCAGGGCCGCAGCTCCGTCGGCCGCAAGGGCGGCAAGTCGGGCGACTACGACGACTGGACCGTGCCGCAGCTCAAGCAGCGCGCGAAGGAGATCGGCCTGCGCGGCTACAGCGACAAGCGCAAGGGCGAGCTCATCGACGCCCTCCGCAACCACTGACGCGGATGCCACGACTCAAGCGCGTCGAACCGTACGCGTCGCCCGGGTGGCGGCGCGTACGTCGCGGTTCGGGGTTCGCGTACGTGCACGAGGACGGCAGCGCGGCCGGGCGCGCCGAGCGCACCCGGATCGCGGAGCTCGCCGTGCCGCCCGCCTGGACCGAGGTGTGGATCGCGGATGCGGCGAACGCGCACATCCTCGCGGTCGGCGTCGACGCCGCCGGGCGTCGGCAGTACCTGTATCACCCCGCGTGGCGCGAGCGGCAGGACGCCGAGAAGTTCGCGCGGATGACCGAGCTGGTGCGGGCGTTGCCGGCCGCCCGGCGCCTCGTGGCGCGCGATCTGGCGCTCGACGAGCTGCCGCGCGAGCGGGTGCTCGCGGCCGCGTTCCGCACGCTCGACGCCGGCGGCCTGCGCGTCGGTTCCGAGGAGTCGCTCGCGACCGCGCGCAGCCGCGGCCTCACCACGCTGCTGGTGCGCAACGCGGCGGCGGATGCCTCGGCCGGGGCCGTCCGGTTCCGGTTCCGCGCGAAGGGCGGCATCTCGCAGGACCTGCTCGTGCCCGACGCCGAGCTCGCCGTGTTCGTCGAGCAAAATGCCGGGCGCGCGGCATCCGCCCGGCTCTACGCGTGGCGCGACGGACGCCGATATCGCGCGCTGACGGCATCCGACGTGAACGACGACATCCGCACGCGCACGGGCGGCGAGTTCACCGCGAAGGACTTCCGAACGCTGCGCGGCACGCTCGCCGCGGCGACACAGCTCGCCGAGATCGGCACGGAGGCGACGGCGAAGGCGCGGGCGCGCGCCGTGCGCGACGCCGTCGAGGAGGCGGCCCGCGTGCTCGGCAACACCCCCACGATCGCGCGAGCGAGCTACATCGACCCGCGCGTGATCACGGCGTACGAGGCGGGTCAGGTGATCAGCCGGCGGGGCGCACCCGAACGCGCCCTGCTCGACCTCGTCGAGCCGAAGGCCGACGTCGAGCCGGACGCCTGAGCCGAGCCCGATGCCTGAGCCGAGCCCGATGCCTGAGCCTCAGCCGGCCGGAACCGCCACGGGCCCACTGGGAGCATCGTCGCCGGTCGGCTCGCGGTGGCTCACCCGCTGCGTGTCACCGGTCGTGATGGGCTGCGTGTCGAGGTGGTCCTCGACGAGCTGGATTCCGCCGGTCGAGTTGGCCGAGCGCATGAGGTCCTCGATCCACTCGCGGCTGAGCTCGGGGGTCTCGGGAGTGTCGAAGACGAACCTGAGCGGGATGCTCTGGTGGACCCAGAGCGTACTGCGACCGCGCGGCTGGTCGTCGGCATGCTGCCAGGAGAGCGTGAAGCTCTCGCCACGGCGCAGCTTCGTGACGACGGCCACCTTCAGGTGGGCGAGCGCGCGATCCTCGATGCCGATCGGCGTGCCCGAATCGCCGTAGTAAAGGGTTCCCATGGCACGGAGCGTACCCCCGAACGAGGGCGGAAAGGTATTCCCATCGCAACCACTTGACCCGGCGGCTCGCCGACCGCTATGCGAGCGGTTCGCGCTGCACGTCGGCGGGCGACTTGTCGGGCCGCAGGCCGCGCCAGCGCGGGTGCCGGGCGATGCCGGCGCGGGTCCATTCGCCGAACTCGATCTCGCCGACCAGCACGGGCTCCACCCACACGGCGTCCGGGAGGTCGGCCGCGGGCACCTCGACGAACGGCGACGCGTCGCGCTCGAGCGGCTCGAGCGTCTCGAGCAGCCGGGCGAGACCCGCCTGCGTGAACCCCGACCCGACCCGGCCCGCATACTCGAGGCCGCCGTCCCCGGGGATGCCGATGAGCAGCGACCGCAGCCGCTCGGTCGTCCGGCCGTCGCCGCGCCGGTACCCGCCGATCACGACCTCCTGGGTGCGCGTGAGCTTGAGCTTGATCCAATCCGCGCTGCGCGCGCCCGGGCGGTACGTCGACCTCCGTCGCTTCGCGACGAGCCCCTCGAGCCCCAGCCTCCGGCTCTCCTCGAGGGCCGGGGCCGGCGTGCCCTCGGCGAGCGCGGGCACCTCGACGGGCACGTCGGTGCCCGGTCGCAGCAATCGCTCGAGGCGTTCGCGCCGCCGCTCCCACGGCTCGTCGACCGTCGGGACGCCGGCGATCTCGAGGACGTCGAAGAGCAGCAGCTTCACGGGTACGGATGCCGCGAGCTCGGCGATCTCGCGAGGCTTCGTGACGTTCATGCGAGGCTGCATCCGGCCGAAGTCGGGCCGGCCCTGCTCGTCGAGGGCGACGATCTCGCCGTCGACGACCGCGTCGGCGCGCAGCGCCCGTGCGAGGTTGCCGAGCTCGGGGTAACGCTCGGTCTCGTCGCGGCCGGACCGGCTCGTGAGGTGCACCGCGCCGCCCTCGGTGCGGGCGATGACGCGGATGCCGTCCCACTTCCACTCGAGCGCCCAGTCGTCGCCGGTGACGAGGCCGACCGCGCCGACCGTCGCGAGCATCGGGCGGGGCATCCCGGTCGGCTCGGCCCCCGTCGGTCGAGGAGGCGCGCCAGCGCCGTATCGAGACCCGGTGACGTGGTCTCGATACGCTCCTTCGTCGCTACTCGACCGACGGCTGGGGGCCTCGTCGCTCCTCGACCGGCGGTCCGGCTGACCGGCCGCGCGCTGCTCCTTCATGCGGTGCAGCAGCCACTGCGACTTCTCGCCTTCTCCGGAAGTCCGGATGAGCGCGAGCCGCACCTCGCCGAGCGGACCGCCCGGCCGCCCCGTGACGGTGAAGATGACCTCGTCGTCGCGCCACTTCTCGGCGGTGTACGTGCCCGTGTCCCACACGGTCATGCTGCCCGCGCCGTACTGCCCCTCGGGGATGGTGCCCTCGAACACGAGGTACTCCATCGGATGGTCCTCGGTCTGCACGGCGAGGTGGTTGACCCCGCTGTCGTCGGGCACGCCCTTCGGCACGGCCCAGCTCTTCAGCACGCCGTCGCGCTCGAGGCGCAGGTCGAAGTGCAGCCGGCGCGCGTGGTGCTCGCCGATCACGAAGCGCGGCTGCCCCTCCCCTGGCACGCCCCACGGCGAAGCGGGCATGGGCTCGGGCGTGGCATCCTTCGAACGCATCGAGAGGTAGGTGCTGAGCGGGCCGGCACCCGACGAGGCATCCGCCCCCGGACCGGCGGTCGCGAGCGGCGCCGCCGGATCGTCACCCGCTTCGAGCCGTTCGAGCACCTCGCCGAACTCGAGGTGACGCAGGTCGGGATCGTCGAGCTCGTCCCACATGCGCGGCGCCGCGACCGTCGGCCGGTGCCGCCCCCGCAGCGAGTACGGCGCGATCGTGGTCTTGTTCGCGTTGTTCTGGCTCCAGTCGATGAGCACGCGACCCGTGCGCAGCGACTTCTTCATGTTCGACACGACGAGGTCGGGATGGTCGGCCTCGAGCGCGCGGGCCAGCTCGCGCGCGACCTCGGACACCTGCTGCGAGGTCTGCGAGCCGTCGAGCGGCGCGTACAGGTGGATGCCCTTGCTGCCGCTCGTGACGGGATACGCCTCGAGCGACATGCCGGCGAGGATGTCGCGGACGTACCGCGCCACCTCGGCGCACTCGACGAGACCCATGCCCTCGCCGGGATCGAGGTCGAACACCAGGCGGTCGGGATTCGCGGCCGAGCCGTCGGGGCGGAACCGCCACTGCGGCACGTGCACCTCGAGCGCCGCCTGCTGCGCGAGCCAGACCAGGGCCGCGCGCGAGTCCGCGATCGGGTACGTCTTCGGGCCGTCGCTGTGCTCGATGACCCCGCGGCGCAGCCACTCGGGTGCGTGCTCGGCGAGGTTCTTCTCGAAGAACACCTGGCCCGGGGCATCCGCGGTGCCGGTGCCCTGCACCCAGCGCTTGCGCGTGACGGGGCGACCCGCGACGAGCGGGAGCATGGCCGGCGCGACCTGCGCGTAGTACGAGATGACCTCGCCCTTGGTCGTGCCCGTCTCGGGGTACATGACCTTGTCGAGGTTCGTCAGCCGGAGCCTCCGGCCGTCGACCTCGACGAGTTGGCGTTCCCCCTCGGCCATGCGCCCATCCTGCCACCCGCGCCCCACGCGCCCCACGCGTCCCACTCGCCCGACCCCCGCCCCTCCGCGCCACTTGGGCGCGCTCCGCGCCACCTGTACTGGTGCGGAGCCCGCGAACTGGCGCGGGCACGTGAAGCCGACCCCACGACGGGGGTTCCGCCCGGGCGCCGCCGGGGTGTGTACTGGGGGGATGCGAGCCGTCTGGAAAGGGGCGGTCACATTCGGCCTCGTGAATGTGCCCGTGAAGCTGTACAGCGCGACCGAGGACCACGACGTGTCCCTGCACCAGGTGCACGCCGAGGACGGCGGGCGAATCCGCTACCAGCGGGTGTGCGAGATCGACGGCAAGGTCGTGCCGTACCAGGACATCGACAAGGCCTACGACGACGGGGAGCGCACGGTCGTCATCACCGATGAAGACCTGAAGTCGCTGCCCGCCGAGCGCAGCCGCGAGATCGAGGTCGTCGAGTTCGTTCCGACCGAGCAGATCGATCCGATCATGTTCGACAAGAGCTACTACCTCGAGCCCGACTCGGCGTCGTCGAAGGCGTACGTGCTGCTGCGCCAGACCCTCGAGTCCACCGACCGCACCGCGATCGTGCAGATGGCGCTGCGGCAGAAGACCCGCCTCGCCGCCCTCCGCGTGTTCGGCGACGTGTTGATGGTGCAGACGCTGCTCTGGAGCGACGAGGTGCGCGACGCGAAGTTCAAGAGCCTCGACGAGAAGGTGCGGATCTCACCCAAGGAGCTCGACCTGTCGAAGCAACTCGTCGAGAGCCTCGTCTCCGACTTCGAGCCCGAGAAGTACGTCGACGAGTACCAGCAGGAGCTGCGCACGCTGATCGCCGCGAAGCTCGAGCAGGGCGACGCGCTCGACACCGCCGCGACGTTCGGCGAGGAGCCCGAAGAGGAGGAGGGCGGCGAGGTCATCGACCTCATGGAGGCGCTGCGCCGGTCGATCGCGAGCAAGCGAGGCGGCGGGAAGGAGGACGACGACGCCGGCGCCGGCGCCGGGAACAAGTCCGGCGGGTCGAAGTCGGCGTCGAAGTCGAGCGGATCGAAGTCCGCCTCGTCGAAGACGGGTTCATCCAAGGCCGCCTCCTCGAAGGAACCGGCGAAGAAGAAGGCGGCCCCCAAGAAGAAGGCCGCCTCCTAGCGCGGATGCCGCGCGCCGCGCTTACTCGGACGCGCAGGCGTCGTTGACGCCTGTCGCGGCCTCCTGGATCGCGGCCTGCTGCTCGGCGATCGCCTCGGCGTCGCGCTCGGCCTCGGGATCGGCCGGCAGGGTCTCGGCGAAGTCGGCCGCCTCGTCGATGCGCTCGTCGAGCGCCTCGAGCGCGTCCGACATAGCCCCGTCGTCGAGCGTCTCTCCGAGGTCGTCGACCCGCTCGGAGTAGCCCTCGAGCGCGTCGTGGATCTCCTCGGGCGTGCGGGTCGAGGCCAACGCGTTCTGCGCGCCGTTCGAGATGTCGCGGACGTCGCTCGTGACGGTCGCGCAGCTGTCGGCCGCCTCCGTCGAGCCGTCGCCGTCGCCTGCGGCGCAGCCGGCGAGCACCAGCGCACTCGCGAAGACGAGCGCGGTCGAAGCCATGATTCGTTGCATGATGGGGTTCCCCTTTTCGGTGTTGCGGTTCCAGCCTAGCCACGCCCGCCGACTCCTTCAGCGCGTGCCTCGACCGGCCGGGCCTTCGCGTCAAGCCCCTGCCGGAGGCGACGACGCGCGCGTAGCGTCGCCGCATGACGCGCGACGAGAACGCACAGGGCACCAATCCGGCGGCCGGCGGCGACGCCGGGTCCGGCGGCCGGCTCGACGACGACGACCTCATCCGCAAGGACGTGAGCTACAGCCCCGGCAGCGAGGACGAGACCGAGGCCAAGCAGGCCGATCCGCTCCCCGAGGCGATCGAGGACGACGACGACATCGACACGTCGCGAGTCCGCGCGGTGCCGGGCACGGGCGGGCCCGACGACGCCGGGGACGTCGAGGTTCCGCCCGGCGAGCTGCGGCTTCCCGGACGCGCCGCCGACTGAGCGACGCGCCACCGATCGAGCGACGCGCCACCGATTGAGCGACGCGCCACCGATCGAGCGACGCGCCACTCGCGCGGTGCGTGCTTCACTGAACGGATGCCCCGCGCCCCGCGTTCCACCGCACGTGTTCGACTCTTCGCCGCGATCGGCATCGCCGCATCTCTCGGCATCGGCCTCGGCCTGCAACTGCTCGACCGGAACGCATGGATCGACGCCGCAGGCGGCATCCTCTACGTCGCCCTGGTCGGCCTGCTCGTGCTCCTCGTCGCACCACGTCTGCCCGCGTGGGCGGTCGCCGCGATCGCCCTCGGCGTCGCCGTCGCCGTCGAACTGCTCCAGCTGACCGGCATCCCCGCCGCGATCGTCGCAGCGGTGCCGCCCGCTCGGCTGGTCTTCGGCAGCTCGTTCGACCCGTGGGACCTGGTGGCGTACGTCGCGGGAGCGGCGATCCTCTGGGCGGTGGTCGCGGTGGCAGGCTTCGCGGCGCGGCAGCGCGAGGCATCCGTCTGACGGTCGCTAACGTACCGACATGGCCACGGATGCCGCGGCGACCGCCCGCCGCCCGCCGCACCCGCTCGGCGGGCTGATCCTCGTCGGCATGGCCCTGGCGGTCTGGTGGCCGGCGTTCACGCTCGGCGCCTGGGGCACCCTCTTCTTCGACCAGCTGCTGACCATCTGGGTGGTCTCGACCGCGGGCTTCGTGATCGTGCTCATGCAGCCGAGGCCGTTCCCCCACCGGCTCGGCAAGTCGCTCGCCCTGCTGGTGCCATCGCTCTGGCTCGCGCTCGCGTTCCTGCTCAGCGACGAGACCGACGACTTCGGAGTCTTCCTCGTCGACCTGGTCGGCATCCTGGTCGCGCTCATCGGCATGCCGTTCACGCTCGTCGTGCTCGTCCGCGTGGTGTGGCCCGACTTCGGCCACGGCCTGACCCGAGGGCGGAAGGTCGTGGTGACGGCCGCGTTCGTCGCGATCGCGCTCGGATCGTTCGTGCTGGGTGCGAGCCACCCGTACTTCCTGACCTGCGAGGACTTCGCGATCAGCGGCAACTCCGAGCCGCCCGGCTGCGTGCACGCCGAGCCGACGACGCCGTAAGAGACAACTGCGGAGACGAGGGGATTTGAACCCCTGGTCCCCTTACGGGGACTCCACCTTAGCAGGGTGGTGCACTCGACCGGACTATGCGACGTCTCCTTGCATGCGACCAGCGCACGCGACAGCCATCATAACCCGGGCATGCCGGGATTGACGATTCGGGGCTCGCCCGGTGGCTACTGGTCGTCGAGCGTGCGGCCCGCGGAGCAGCGCACGTCGGCCGCGGTCTGGCCCGACACGCCGTTGAGCAGGGCCTCGCCGGTCGGCGCGGGGGCGGCCTCGGTGCCCTCGGCGGGCGCCTCCTCGACGGGGGCCTCCTCGACCGGTGCCTCTTCGGCCGGAGCCTCGGCGACGGGCGCCGCATTCGGGTCGGTCGCCGAGCCGAAGTCCTCGTTCTGCTCGGTGGGCAGCACGACCGGGATGTCCTGCTGCAGCGCCTCGTTCACGGCTTCGGCCTGCCACGTCGGCTCGACCGCGCCGCCGCCCTCGACGTACGCCGTCGGGTACTGGATGAAGGCGATCTTCGAGAGGTCGACGTCCTTCATGGCCTTGGCGATCGAGATCATCGTGGTGGGGTTGGCGAGCTCGTTGGAGAGCTGCATGTTCCCGAGCGCTGCCTTGGCGATCGAGTACAGCTTTCCGGGGTCGCCGAGCGTGCCGTCGGACTGCAGCTTGCGCGCGAGCGCCGAGAGGAAGACCTGCTGGTTCGAGATGCGGCCGAGGTCGGAACCGTCGCCGACGCCGTGCCGGGTGCGGAGGAACTGCAGCGCGGGGATACCACTCAGGGTGTGAGTGCCCGCCTCGAGGAAGGTGCCGGTGTACTCGTCCTCGATCGGCTCGGCGACGCAGACGTCGACGCCGCCGACCGCCTCGGAGAGGGCTGCGACGCCGTTGAACTGCACGACGCCGGCGACCGGGATCTCGATGCCGAGCAGGTTCGAGACCGTCTTCACGACGCAGTCCATGCCGCCGTACGAGAGCACGCTGTTGATCTTCGTCGACGACATCGCCGAGAGCGTGTCGGAGGGGTCCTCGGGGTCGGTGCAGGTGCCGGGGACCGAGACGAGCATGTCGCGAGGGAAGCTGATGACCTCGACGTGCGAGTGGTCCTGCGAGATGTGCAGGAGCATCGTCACGTCGTTGAGCACGGCGGTCTCCTCGTCGGGGTCGCCGAATCCGTCACCCTGGTTCTGCCGGCTGTCGCTGCCGATGACGAGCAGGTTCACGCCGCCGTCGATGGCGCCGATGTCGGGCACGCCCTCGAGCACCTTCTCGCTCTCGAGCTTGACCGTGGGCTGCACGGTGTTCGCGAGGTCCCAGGCCGCGTACGCGGCCACGGCGGTGCCCGAGACGAGCACCACGGCGACCGTGGAGGCGACGACCTTCGCGATGGTCTTCCAGACGTTGCCCGTCTTCAGGCGGCCATGGCGGGCGATCGACGGGCTGCCGGCAGCGCGACGCGTGCTGGGGCGCGGTTCCTCGTGCACCTGGCTCCTCTCGGTCGGTCGTGTCATTCGACGTCGGTCTCGGTCTCGGTAGTGCTTCGCGCGGAGGGCGTGGGATTCGAACCCACGAGGCATTGCTGCCCACTGGTTTTCAAGACCAGCTCCATCGGCCGCTCGGACAGCCCTCCTCACCGCGCGCAACGAGCACCATGGGGTCCACGGCGCTCGTCATCGGGCGGGTCGACGGCGATTCTAGCCGACGCGCATTCCAGCCAGCCTGTCAGCGCCGGCTGTGAAGCCGCTGAGGCGCCCCGCCTCAGCGGTCGTTCGCGGTGGAGCAGCGCACCTCGGCACCCGTCTGCCCCGTGATGTCGTCGGGCAGCACCTGCGCGGGCGTCTCGGTCGGCGGTGGCTCCGCCGGCGGTTCCCCGGGCGCATCCGTCGGGGGCGCATCCGGCGCGGCATCCGTCGGGGGTGCGGATGCCTCGGCGGACGGTTGTTCGCCGGGAACCGTGCCGTACGTGGCATCCGTCGTCGCCTCCGCCGCGAGTTGCAGCGGCTGGTCCGCGACGAGCGCGGCGTTCAGCGCGTCGGCGGACTCGGTCGGCACCACCGCCCCGAAGTCGCTCGTGTACGCAGTCGGGTACTGCACGAACACGATCTTCGAGAGGTCGACGTCCTGCAGCGTGCGCGCGATCGAGATGAGCGTGACCGGGTCCTGCAGGTAGCTCGAGAGCTGCATGTTGCCGAGCACGGCCTTCGCGATCGCGTACAGCTTGACGGGGTCGGAGAGCACGCCGTCGCCCTGGATCGTCCGCATGAGCGAGGAGAGGAAGGCCTGCTGGTTCGAGATGCGTCCGAGGTCGCTGCCGTCGCCGACGCCGTGGCGCGAGCGCAGGAACGCGAGCGCGGTCATGCCGGTGATGGAATGCGTGCCCGCATCGAGCTGGAGGCCCGACCACGGGTCGTCGATGGGTTCGGCGAGGCACACCTCGACGCCGCCGACCGCCTCGGCGAGCGAGGCGACCCCGTAGAACTCGACCACGCCCGCTACGGGGATCGTGAGCCCGGTGAGCTGCTCGATCGTCGCGACGACGCAGCCGACGCCGCCGTAGTGCAGCACCGAGTTCAGCTTCACGCCGTACATCGGCGCGAGCGTCTCGCCCTCTGCGCCCGACGGGTCGGGGCACTCGGGCACGTCGACGAGGAGATCCCTCGGAAAGCTCACGACCTCGACGTGCGAATGGTCCTGCGAGATGTGCAGCAGCATGTTCACGTCGTTGAGGACGCCGCTCTCCTCGTCGGGATCGCCGAACGCGCCGTCTTCCGGCCGCTTGTCGCTGCCCGCGAGGAAGAACGTGAGCCCGCCCTCCATCGCCCCGATGTCGGGGACGCCCTCGAGCATGCGCTCGCTCTCGAGCTCGACCGGCGGGCGCTGCTGCAGCCCCCGGTAGAGGTCGACCACGACGAAGGCCGCGACGGCCGCGCCGGCGACGAGCAGCACCGCGAGCGCCGAGGCGATCAGCGTGATCGCCGACCGGCCGGCACTGCGGCGCGGCATCCGCCCGTGCCGTGCACCCTCCACCTCCGCCGGCGAGCCGCCGTCAGCCGTCATCCGGCCCCCTCCGCCCGATGCGCGACCCCGCGTCAGCGGCGCGGGATCACGGCAATGTCTCCAGTATGGCGGCGAGACCCGCCTCGTCGATGGATCCGGTCACCTCGGTGGCGGCGTGCTTGACGTCGTCGGGCGCCTGGCCCATCGCGATCGCCCGCCCGGCGGCACGCGCCCAGGTGAACATCTCGATGTCGTTGCGGCCGTCGCCGGCGACGAAGAGTCGGTCGATCGGCACGTCGAGCCGGCCGCGCACGCGCTCGAGTGCGGTCGCCTTGTTGACGCCGTCGGGCGCGATGTCGAGCCAGGCGGTCCAGCCGATGGCGTAGCTGACGTGGTGCAGGCCCATGCGGTCGACGATCGCGAAGAACTCGTCGAGGTCGTGGTCGAGGCTCGTCACCACGACGCGCGTGGCTCGCTGGTCGAGCAGCTCCTCGAACTCGACCTCGCGCGCATCGACGAGGTTCCAGTCAGTCATGCCCTCGGTGTAGAGGCGGTAGCCGTCGGGCAGCTCGACCATGAACCGGCCGGCGGGCAGGAAGCCGCGGATGCGCTCGAGCACCTCGGTCGGGTCGAACGTCTCGACGTGCCAGCGCGCGTAGCCGCCGGGCTCTCGGTCGTCGCGTGCCATCGTGATGGCGCCGTTGGCGCAGACCACGTACTCGGGCGAGAGCTCGAGCCGCTCGAGCACGGGCGCGGTGGTCGCCCAGGAGCGCCCGGTCGCGAGCGTCACGAGGTGCCCGCGATCGCGGGCGGATGCCACGGCATCGACCACGGCCGCGTCGATCGACTCGTCCTCGTGCATGACGGTGCCGTCGATGTCGAGGGCGACGAGCCAGGGCGTCGATACGCGTCCGGCTTCGCCGGGCGCTCCTCGACCAACGGGTTCGCCGGCGCTCATGCGATCGGCTCGAGCACCTCGAGGCCGCCGAGGTACCCGCGAAGGGCCTCGGGAACGGCGACCGACCCGTCGGCCTGCTGGTGCGTCTCGAGGATGGCGACGATCCACCGCGTCGTCGCGAGCGTGCCGTTGAGCGTGGCCACGGGCGCCGTCTTGCCTCCCTCGCCGCGGTGGCGGATGTCGAGGCGACGGGCCTGGAACGTCGTGCAGTTCGAGGTCGAGGTGAGCTCGCGGTAGGCACCCTGCGTCGGCACCCACGCCTCGACGTCGTACTTTCGCGCCGCGCTGGAGCCGAGGTCGCCGGCCGCCGTGTCGATGACCCGGTACGAGAGGCCGAGCGCCTGCAGCATCTCCTCCTGCCAGCCGAGCATCCGCTCGTGCTCGGCCTCGGCGTCGGCCGGGTCGATGTAGCTGAACATCTCGAGCTTGTTGAACTGGTGCACGCGGATGATGCCGCGCGTGTCCTTGCCATGGCTTCCCGCCTCGCGGCGGTAGCAGGTCGACCAGCCCGCGTAGCGCAGCGGGCCGTTCGAGACGTCGAGGATCTCCCCCTGGTGGTACCCGGCGAGCGCGACCTCGCTCGTGCCGGTGAGGTAGAGGTCGTCGGCCGGGAGGTGGTACACCTCTTCGGCATGGGCGCCGAGGAAGCCCGTGCCCTGCATGATCTCGGGTCGCACGAGGGTCGGGGTGATCAGCGGGGTGAACCCGGCCGCGATCGCGCGGTCGAGGCCCATCGTCATGAGCGCGAGCTCGAGGCGGGCGCCGACGCCCTTCAGGTAGTGGAACCGCGCGCCGGACACCTTCGCACCGCGGGCCATGTCGATCGCGTCGAGCAGCTCGCCGATCGCGAGGTGGTCGCGGGGCTCGAAGTCGAACGTCGGCACCCCGCCGACCTCGCGCAGCACGACGTAGTCGTCTTCGCCGCCGGCCGGCACGCCGTCGATCACGACGTTGCCCAGTCGCTGCACGGCGGCCGTGAACTCGGCCTCGGCTTCGCTCGCACGCTGGCCGGCGTCCTTCACGGATGCCGCGAGCGTCTGCGCCGCGGCGACCAGGGCCGCCTTCTCGTCTTTCGGCGCCTTCGCGACCTGCTTGCCGAACGCGTTCTGCTCGGCGCGCAGCGACTCGAACGCGGTGATCGCGGCGCGGCGCGCGGCATCCGCTTCGACGGCCTCGTCGACGAGCGCGGTGGACTCGCCGCGCAGTTCCTGCGAACGCTTGACCAGGTCGGGGTTCTCGCGGAGGAGCACGGGGTCGATCACGCCAGCCAGTCTAACCGCGGGCGCCGACGCCGGGCCGGGCGCCTCGCGCCCGCCTGGGCCCGTCGCGGGCGCCGATGCCGTAGCGTGGCTGCGTGGACGAGCGGGGGCCGGAGCCGGTGGAGGACGCGACGACGGATGCCGCGCGCGCGAGCGCGCACCCGCTTCGGGCGGCGATCATCGCCAATCCGTCGAAGGAGGGCATCGACGCGCTCCGCACGGCCGTCGGGGAGGCCGAGGCCCGGCAGGGGTTCGCGCCGAGCCTGTGGCTCGACACGACCGTCGAGGATCCCGGCAAGGGCCAGGCCCGCCAGGCGGTCGACGAGGGCGTCGATCTCGTGATCGCCGCGGGCGGCGACGGCACCATCCGCTCGGTCGCGGCGGGCCTTCGCGGAACCGGCGTCCCGTTGGGGCTCGTGCCGCTCGGCACCGGCAACCTCTTCGCCCGCAACCTCGGCATCCCCGTGAACGACGTCGCCGACGCCGTCGTGCTCGCCTTCTCGGGCGTCGAGCGGGAGGTCGACGTGCTCGTCGCCGACATCCGCCGACCCGAGGGCGACACCGAGACGCACGTCTCGCTCGTCATGGCCGGAATCGGCCTCGACGCGGCGATGATCGCGAACACCAACCCCGATCTGAAGAAGCGCGTCGGATGGCTCGCGTACGTCGACGCCGGGCTGCGCGCGATCCCCGCCTCGAAGCCGTTCCGGGTGCACTACCGGGTCGATACCGGCCGGGTGCACCGCCCGCGCGCGTCGAGCATCCTCGTCGCGAACCTCGGATACCTGCCGGGCAACATCGAGCTGATCCCCGACGCCGAGATCGACGACGGCCAGCTCGACGTCGTCGTGCTGCAGCCGCGCAACCTCATCGGGTGGCTGTTCGTCTGGCGCAAGGTCACGTGGGAGAACCGGGTGCTGCGCAAGTCCGCGATCGGGCGCCAGTTCATGGACCTCACGGGAGGCAGCCGTCGCCGCGAGGTCGTCTACGGCCGTGGCCGCGAGGTCGTCATCCGCATCGAGGGCGCGGCCGAGGAATTCGAGATCGACGGCGACGAGTTCGGGTCAGTGGTGAGCGCCCGGTTCCGCGCCGACCCGCGAGCGCTCATCGTGCGCGTCGAGGCCTGAGACCGGGCCGGCCCACTGATCAGCGACGGCGTCGGCCCGCCGCTCGGCGATCCGCTCGGCGATCCGCGCCGCCGGGAAGCGTGCGCCGATCACGGCGAGCGCGAGCAGGGACGCCGCGAAGAGCGTGGCGAAGGCCGGCATCGCGATCAGGTAGCCGAAGTCGCGCCAGAGCCACATCTCGACGATCTCGGGCGGGGGCTCGTCGCCGCTCCATGAGAGGTTCATGTTCGCCCGGTCGATGTCGGTGATACTGCGCACGACCGCCTGAAGGCCGAGGATGCCGATCAGCGCGAGGCACGCGAGCGACGCGACCGGGAGCCATCGGCCGATCATCGCCGCCGCCTCGAGCGCCCCGCGAACAGCGCGAAGGCGAGGCACGTGGCCACCACCCCGATCGTGCCGATCTCGACCAGGGCCGGACTCAGGAAACTGGCCACCATCGCGGTGAACGCCTCGTCGGAGCCGGGCGCGTACCCGTAGTAGCTGCGATCGGCGTTCGAGTTCCAGAACGTCGCGACGCCCGCGATGACGAACAGCACGCTCGCGCCGAGGACCAGCCAGAGCCACCAGGTGACGGCCGGGCGTCGTCCGGCGGCCGGCGTCGCCGCCATCCGCTCGGCCGTCTCGTGGTCGTGATCGGGCCGGGGCTCCGCGTGCTCTGCCCGGCCCTCCCCCGTCGCGGAGGCCGAGGGAGACGCATGCGGAGCCGGCGGAGACGGCGGAGACGGCGGCGACGGAGCCGGCGGAGACGACGGCGGCGGCGGTACCATCCGCGCCGTCTCGTCGGTCGCCACGGCCATCAGGCCGGCGAGCTCCGCGAGCCCGTCCGACCGTTCCGGTGCCGAGGCCGGGACGCGTTCGGCCGTGAGCGTCGACGCGGCACCCGACGCGGCATCCACCGACGCGGCATCCGACGAGGGGACGTACCCCCGCTGGAACCGCGGATCGTATCTCGGATCGAATCCGTTCCGTGCCGTCTCTGACACACCAGCTCCTTCGTCGGGTGGCGCCAGCCTACTGACCGGCGGCCCCTTGCGCCCCCCGAACTGGCGGGTCCGCCCACGGTCGACGCGCGGTACCGTGGCGATGGCGCGCGCCGTCGGGATCGCGCCCCGACCGGGCCGGTCGCCCGGAACTCCCGAAGGCGGCATCACGTGCCCGCTCGTCGAAGCACCGCCTCACTCCTGCTGGTCGTCGCCCTCGCCCTCGGAGTCGCCGCGTGCGTGGCGCCGTCGGAGTCCTCGCCCGACACTGCCGCGCCGAGCGCTCCAGCGACGCCCACCGCGATCGCGTCGACCTGCGTCGAGAGCCCTGAGACGGTGGCGGCCCTCGAGCCCACCGCCGAGTCGACCTCGGCCGAGCTCGACGCGGGGCTCGTGGCATCCCTCGACGCGACGGTGCTCGCCACGCTGCCCGAGACCACCGCTCCCGGCGCCGTGGTCGGCGTGCGCACGCCCGAGGGCACGTGGCGCGCCGCCTACGGCTCGGCGGATGCCGCGACCGGCGAGCCCATGGCGGTCGGCATGCACACGCGGGTCGGATCGGTCACCAAGCCGTTCACGGTCTCGCTCATCATGCAATTGGCCGAAGACGGCCTGCTGGGCCTCGACGACCACCTCGCCGAGTACGTCGACGGCGTGCCGAACGGCGATCGGATCACGCTGCGCCAACTCGCGGACATGACGAGCGGCGTCGGCAGCTACACGTTCAACCCGGCGTTCACGGACGTCTTCTTCGCGGCGCCGCAGACCGTGTTCGCGCCCGACGAGCTCATCGCCGCGGGCATCGAGGTGTCGCCGCGCTTCGACCCCGGCACCTCCTACGAGTACTCGAACACGAACACCGTGCTGCTCGGCGTCATCGCCGAACACGTGACCGGCAGCGACATCGGCGAGCTCTTCGCGGCGCGCATCTTCGAGCCGCTCGGCCTCGACCAGACCGTCTGGCCGGGCAGCTCGACCGACCTGCCCGAGCCGTATGCGCACGGCATCACGTGGCAGGGCGACGGCGCGAGCGCCGACGCCCCGCTCGACGCCACGCACTGGAATCCGTCGTGGGGCTTCACCGCGGGCGAGATCGTCTCGTCCGTCGACGACCTGCTCGTCTTCGGTCGCGCGCTCGGCACGGGCCAGGGCCTGCTCGCCGACGAGTCGCAGGTGGAGCGGCTCACCTCGTTCCCGGGTTCGGCCGGCTACGGCCTCGGCTTCGGATGCGTCGACGGCTGGGTCGGCCACACGGGCGAGCTGCCCGGCTACAACACGGCGGTGTTCCACGACACGACGACCGACACCACGGTCGTCGTGCAGACGAACTCCGACATCGCGTCGGGCGACTGCGACGAGTCGCCGGTGCGCGCGAGCGACCCGCGCACCCTGCCCTGCTCGTCGCCCGCGACCCGCATCTTCGCCGCGCTCTCCACGACCCTCGGGCACACGTTCACGCCGAATCCGCAGCACTGACGGCGGCTGTCGCGGCCGGCGTCGCGGCGCGCCGCTACACCGTGCCGGGTTCGCCCGCCTCGCCGGGTTCGCCGGCCTCGCCCGGTTCGCCGCTCAGGATGCCCCGCAGCCAGTCGCGCGCCTCGATGAAGATCTCGTCGTCGTACTTGGAGTGGTACTCGACCTCGCGGCGGTCGGCGCGCGGATACGAGCCGAGGAAGATCACGTTGGGTGAAAAACGCCGGAGGCCGAGCAGGGCGTCGGCGACCCGCTCGTCTTCGACATGCCCGTCGAGGTCGACCACGAACCGGTAGCGGCCGAGCGCGTCGCCGATCGGGCGCGACTCGAGCAGCGACATGTTCACCCCGCGGGTGGAGAACTGCTCGAGCATCGCGAGCAACGACCCGGGCTCGTCGTCGGGCAGCTCGACGATGAGACTCGTCTTGTCGGCGCCCGTGCGCGGCGCGATCGCCCGCGAGCGGCTCACGAGCACGAACCGGGTGACCGCGCTGGGGTTGTCGCCGATGTCCTCGGCGAGGAGGGCCACGTCGAGCTGCTCGACGATGCCGGGCGGGGCGACGGCAGCGTCGGCGTTGCTGTCGGGCTCGAAGAGCGAGGTCGCCGCCTGCACGTTGCTCGACGCCGGGATGTGGCCGTGGTCGGGCAGGTGGCGCTCGAGCCAGCCGCGCGACTGCGCGTAGGCGACCGGGTGGGCGTTGACGACCTTCACGTCGGCGAGTGCGGTGCCGGGCCGGCCCACGAGCACGAAGTTCACGGGCACGAGGTACTCGCCGATGATGCGCAGGCCCGGCACGGTCGCCAGCGCGTCCTGCGTCGCCGAGACGCCGCCCTCGATCGAGTTCTCGATCGCGATCATCGCCGCGATCGAGCGCCCCGACGTGACATCCGCCAGCGCCTCGCCGACGTTGTTGACCGACCGCCACTCGTGGCCGACCGCGTCGGGGACCTGCTTGAGCGCCGCCTCGGTGAAGGTGCCGGCCGGCCCGAGGTACGAGTACGTCTCGACGGGATGGGGCGCGGCGGGCTCGGTCATGCAGGCCAGCCTAGCCAGCGGCGACCGTCGCTCCGGCTAGCGTGGCCCGGGACGGAGCCGTACCGGGAGGTGGCCGAGATGACCGTGCTGGATCGACCCGTGCCGACCGATGCCGAGCGGCTCGCGGCCCTGCAGCGCATGAAGCGGCTCGCGACCTCGCTGCTGGTGGTCGCCGCAGTCGTGTTCGCGGTCGCCTTCGCGTTTCAGGACTCGGTGCCCTGGCTCGCGTACGTGCGCGCCGCCGCCGAGGGCGCGATGGTCGGCGCCATCGCCGACTGGTTCGCGGTCACGGCGCTGTTCCGGCGCCCGCTCGGGCTGCCCATCCCGCACACCGCGATCATCCCGACGCGCAAGGACGAGATCGGCGCGACCCTCGGCGCGTTCGTCGAGCACGAGTTCCTCTCCGACGACGTCGTGCTCGGCAAGCTGCGCTCCATCGGCATCGCCCGCCGCCTGGGCGCCTGGCTCGCGGCCCCGGCGAACGCCGACCGGCTCACGGGCGAGGCATCCGTTGCCGCGCGCGGCATGCTGACCCTGCTCGGCGACGCCGACGTCGAGGACGTCATCGAGCGGCTCGCCCGCCGGCACCTGTTCGAACCCGAGTGGGGGCCGGCGATCGGCCGCGTCGGCGAGCGCCTGGTCGCCGCCGACCAGCAGCGCGCGGCCGTCGACGTGGTGCTCGAGAAGGCGGGCGCCTGGCTCGAGGCCCACCCCGAGGCGTTCGGTCGCATGGTCTCCGACCGGTTGCCCCGCTGGATGCCCGGCTTCGTCGACCGCCTCGTCGACGATCGGGCCCACCGCGAGGCGCTCGCGTTCGTGGAGGCGGTGCGCTCGGATCCGGGGCATCCGCTTCGCCAGGCGATCGACGGCTGGCTCGCCGAGCTCGCGGAGGCGCTGCAGCACGACCCGGCGACCATCGCGCGCGTCGAGCAGATCAAGGCCGACCTCCTGGAGAGCCCCCGCCTGCGCGAGTTCGCCGGTGAGGCATGGGCGAGCGTCAAGGACACGCTCGACGCGGCGCTCGCCGATCCGCAGAGCGATCTGCGCGCCGCCCTGCGGCAGGCCGTGGTCGAGGTGGGCGCGCGTCTCGTCGCCGACGAGCGGCTCGCCGCCAAGGTCGACGACTGGGTGACGGATGCCGCGGCCTACGTCGTCCGCACCTATCGCCACGAGATCGCGGGCGTCATCACCGAGACCGTCGAGCGCTGGGACCCGCGCGAGACGACCGAGAAGCTCGAACTGCAGGTCGGGCGCGACCTGCAGTTCATCCGCATCAACGGCACGGTGGTGGGAGCACTCGCGGGGCTCGCGATCTTCTCGGTCGCGTCGTTCGTGCACGGTGCGATCGGCTGACGGGACGACCGCAGACCCGACCGGCGCCGGCGCGCACCGATCAGCGCCGGCCCGCGCGGTTCGCGGCCTGCACGATCGCCACGCCGAACGCGGCCCAGGCGACCTGCCACGCGACGAGGGCCAGGCGTCCCCCGGTGAAGCCCAGCATGAGCCCCGGCGTGACCACGGCGAACACCATGATGCCGAGCACGAGCACGATCCAGCGGTGCCACCGCGGTGCGCCGGGCGAGCGCGGGGCGCGCGCGATGCCGATGCCGAGGAGGACGAGGCCGACGCCGAGCAGCATCGACGAGACGCCGTAGAGCACGTCGATGCCGGCCGTCTCGTCCGACGGGTAGGCAGCACCGGCCAGCGGGATCGCCCACGCCTCGGCCACGGTCAGGGCCGCCATGCCGGCGAGCGCGATCCAGCCGCCGAGACGGCCGGGACGGGTTCCGGCTTCCGGCGAGAGCGTCGCCACGAGCAGGCCGGCCCCGAGCAGCAGGTGGTTGAGGATGAACGACGCCTCGGCCAGCGCGTGCCCGGCGGGGTCGAGCGGATAGGCGAAGGTGCCCTCGACGGCGCCGGGGCCCGGCGGGACGAACGCGAGCACCGTTCCGCCGACGATGCCGATCACCGCACCGACGATGGTGAGGATGCCGACGGTGCGGACCACCGACGACGCGGTGCGGGGAGGCTGGGTGAGCGTTGCAGTGGACATGGCGCGACCGTACGAGCACGCCCGGCGACGCGACATCCGTGATGCCGCGTACCCGCCACTGATCGTGACGCGTCAGACCTCGCCGCGGTACCAGGCGGCGACCTGCACGCGCGAACGGACGGCGAGCTTCTCGAGGATGTGCCGCATGTGCGTCTCGACCGTGCGTTCCGAGAGGAACAGCCGCACCGCGATCTCCCGGTTGCTGAGCCCCTCGGCGAGCAGCCCGGCCACCTCGAACTCGCGGGCCGACAGCCCGCCGTGCGCGGAGCCCTGGGCCGAGGCATCCGCCAGGTCGGCCAGGCGCGCCCAATCGAGTCGGCGCGCGATCTCCCGCGCCGCCGCACGGTGGGGCGCGCCGTCGGGGCCGAGGCGGGCGAGCAGGACGTGCGCGAGGCCCTGGTAGGGCGCCGAACCCATCGAGCGTGCCGACGCGAGCGCGTCCTCGGCGTGCTCGCGTGCCGACTCGGGGTCGCCGAGCGCGTCCGCCAGACGGGCGAGGTGGTAGCTCACCGGCCCGAACGACGGCGCGTGCGCCGCGCCCGTGCCCTGCAGCCCGGCGTAGGGCGTGAGGTCCTCGTAGAGCAGGGCCGCGTACTCGAGATCCCGCTGGCCGAGGCACACCGAGACCGTTCCGATCGCGCTGATGAGCCATTCCGGCGCATGCCGGGGCACGTCGCGCAGGCGGTCGCGGATGATCGCCCACTCGACGCCCGCCGCATCGTGCCGGTCGGTCACGGCGTAGATCTCGGCGAGCCACGAGTGGGCGAAGAAGAGCCCGTCGTCGATCGCCCGGCGCACGAACCCCTCCACCGCGGCATCCGCCTCGTCGACGATCCCGAGGAACGGGATGAGGTGCCCGTGGAACACGGCGCCGAAGAACTCCGCCGGGCCGACGCCCGAAGCCGTGCCGGTGGCGACGGCGCGGTCGATGCGCGCCCGGGCGTCGGCGAACGCACCGTCGTGCAGGGCGAGGGCCGCCCGCACCAGGTCGAGCTGCCACCGGGTCCGCGCGTCCAGCCTGGAGCCGAGTTCGCCGCTGAGGACGCTGAACTCGTTCTCGAGCTCCACCCTCCGGCCCTCGACCCAGAAGGCGTCCATTCGCGACATCCGACCCCAGGCGATGGCCGACGCCTCGCCCGTGCCGATGCCGAGGTCGACCGCGCGATCGCCGATCTCGATCCAGTCCGCGGACCGCAGCGGGTCGCCGAGCGCGAGGCGCACCGCCTGCAGCGCCGACAGGATCGCGTCGGGGTCGCCGAGCCGCTCGGCCTCGGCCAGCGCCGCGGCGGCGTCGCTCGGCCAGTCGCGCACCGACCAGCGGTCGGCCGTCGCGGCGAGCTGCGCGCGCAGTCGCGCCCGCAGCACGTCTTCGCCGTCGGGCAGCCTCGCCAGCGCCTCACGTGCCAGCGCATGCACGCGTACCCGGTCGGGCTCCTCGAAGTGGGGCCGCGCGACGACGGCGGCGCGGGCCATGGCCGCCACGTCGCCGGCCTCCCGAGCGCGGTCGGCGACCTCGAGCGCGATCCGCCACGCCTCGCTCGTCGCGCCCTGTCGAGCGAGCCCGCGAGCGCGGTCCAGTTCGGCTGCACGCCCGGGCCTCTCCCCCGCCCCCATGGGTTCAGGATAGGGGGCGCGGTGCCAGACTGGGAGGCATGCATGAGCGCGCAGGCACCCCGGCGACCGAGTCCGACCTGATCGACGTGGAAGCGCTGGTGCGCGCGTATTACGAGCGCAGACCGGATGCCTCGGTGCCCGGGCAGCGCGTCGCGTTCGGCACCTCGGGACACCGAGGATCGTCGCTCGCGACGGCGTTCAACGAAGGCCACATCCTCGCGATCACGCAGGCGATCTGCGAGTACCGCGCCGGCCAGGGCATCACGGGTCCGCTGTTCATCGGCTCCGACACGCACGCGCTGAGCGCACCCGCGCAGACCACGGCGCTCGACGTGCTCGTCGCCAACGGCGTGCGCGTGCTCGTCGACGAGTTCGACGACTACGTGCCGACCCCGGCGCTCAGCCACGCGATCCTGAGCTGGAACAACGATCCCGAGCGCCGCGCCGAGGGCGAGGCCGACGGCATCGTGATCACGCCCTCGCACAACCCGCCGCAGGACGGCGGTTTCAAGTACAACCCGCCGCACGGCGGGCCCGCCGACTCCGAGGCGACGAGCTGGATCGCGAATCGCGCCAACGAGCTCATCGCCGACGGGCTGAAGGGCGTGAACCAGGCGGAGCCCAGCGCCGTCGAGACGTACGACTTCCGGGGCCGCTACGTCGAGGACCTCGCGAACATCATCGACTTCGACGCGATCCGCCGTGCGGGCATCCGCATCGGGGCCGACCCGCTGGGCGGGGCATCCGTGTCGTACTGGGCGGCGATCCGCGATCGCTACGAGCTCGACCTCACGGTCGTGAACGAGCGCGTCGACCCGCGCTGGTCGTTCATGACGCTCGACTGGGACGGGAAGATCCGCATGGACCCGTCGAGCGCCAACGCGATGGCCTCGGTGGTGGCGCGCGCCGGCGAGTTCGACATCCTGACGGGCAACGACGCCGACGCCGACCGCCACGGCATCGTCACGCCCGACGGCGGGCTCATGAACCCCAACCACTACCTCGCGGTCGCGATCGAGTACCTGTTCGGCCACCGCGAAGGCTGGCGCAAGGATGCCTCGATCGGCAAGACCCTCGTGTCGAGCTCGATGATCGACCGGGTCGCCGCGGGCCTCGGCCGACACCTCTGGGAGGTGCCGGTCGGCTTCAAGTGGTTCGTGCCGGGCCTCATCGACGGCTCGGTGGGATTCGGCGGCGAGGAGAGCGCAGGCGCGTCGTTCCTGCGGTTCGACGGATCCGTGTGGACGACCGACAAGGACGGCATCCTGCTCTGCCTGCTGGCCGCCGAGATCCGAGCCGTCACCGGCGAGTCGCCATCGAAGCTGTACGCCGACCTCGTCGAGCGGTACGGCGATCCGGCGTACGAGCGAACGGATGCCCCGGCCACGCCCGCGCAGAAGCAGGCGCTCGGCAGGCTCGACGGCGACGCGGTGCGCGCGACCGAGCTCGCGGGCGAGGAGATCACCGCGAAGCTCTCGCACGCGCCCGGCAACGGCGCCGCGGTCGGCGGGCTCAAGGTCGCGACCGAGCACGCGTGGTTCGCCGCGCGCCCGAGCGGCACCGAGGACGTCTACAAGATCTACGCCGAGTCGTTCCGCGGGCCCGAGCACCTCGCGCAGGTGCAGGCCGAGGCGCAGCGGATCGTCACCGACGCGCTCGGCTGAGCCCGACCGACGGTCGTCAGCTCAGCGAGAAGTAGTGCACCGAGCCGCCGCCGGTGGCGAGGGCCTGGTCGACGTCCCAGAAGTCGGCATCCTTGGTGTGGCCGCCGACCCAGACCTTGGTGCCGTTCGCCGTGCGCTCGACCCGCGTGACGACGGCCGTGTGGTCGCGGTCGCCCGACCCGTCCCAATCGAACTGGGCGATGTCGCCGACCTTCACCAGCGCGCGCTGCGAGTCGTCGAGCGCCGTCGCGAGGTCGGGGCGGGTGAGCAGCCAGTCGCGCATGGCGGTCGAGCTCGTCCAGGTCGGTGACATGGCGCCCGTGGCGGCGTCGTAGTACCAGGCGCCGTCCATGGTCCAGCCCCGTGCGATGAGCGACTGGCTCGTGAAGTTCGCGCAGTCGTAGCCCGAGATCACGGGGTACTGCGCCGAGTTGTACGACGACCAGTACGCGAGCACGTAGCCGACCTGCGCGTCGATGCCGGGGTCGGTCGTGTAGGTCAGGGTGAGCGCATCGGTCGCCGCCGCCTGCGCGGTCACCGGGGCGGCTGCGCTGACGGCGGCCGCTTCCGGGGAGGCCGGCGAGAGCGAGGCTCCCGCGGCGGCCGACGCGACCGAGGCGCCGGATGCCGCGGTGAACGACTCCGTCGGCAGTTCGACGTCGGCGGCCGCGCCGGCGGCATCCGTGAAGGTCACCGCGACGTCGCCGAGCGAGGTGTCGGCGGTCGACGGCACGGCGAAGGTGAGGTGGTCGGTGCCGGCCGCGACGATCGGCGCCGGCGTCGCGCCCACGACGACCTGCGCGACCCGGTCGAGGTGCTCGCCCGCGACGGTCACCTGCGTGCCGCCGGTGAACGGCGCCTGCGAGATCGAGAGGCCGCTCGTGATCGTCGGATCGAGGTCGGCGGCCGCGGCGGCCGCCTGCGCCGCCGTCTCCGGCGCGCCCGCCGAGGCGGCGACGGTCAGCGTGTCGTCGGCCGAACGCTGCTGCACGACCGCGACGGCCCGGTCGGCGGTGGCGGGGGTCTCCCCGGCGACGGCGAGGGAACCGAAGGCGCTCACGCCGACGATCGCCGTCGCCGAGGAGAGGGCGGCCCAACGACGCGCTTCGCGACGCGTCGTGGGGGTGGGCCGCCGGTTGCCGACAGGAGCAGCACGGTGCTTGGGAGTCTTCGCCGCATCCGTCCCGTCACGCGTCCCGCCCGGCTCGGGCACGGGCGGGCGGTACGTGGAACGGCTGCGGAGGGGGAGGAAGGATTCCGGCACGGTGAAGGGGGGTGTTTCCTGTCGGTCGTTTGGGGGACCGACAGAGTTCACCACCCAAAATTGTGAGGAAACCTCTCACTGGCTGGGAAGACCGTGAGAGCGCGATCAGGCGGTCACTCGACGGGCACCGACGAGCACCCGCACGCCCGCCAGCACGAGCGGCAGCAGCACGAGCGCCGCGACGACGTTCACCGCCTGGAATCCGCCGAGCTCGAGCACCACGCCCGAGGCGGCCGCGGCGATCGCCGCGGCGAAGTTCATCGAGGCGTCCGAAGCGCCCTGCAACGGCACGCGCAGCGATGCGTCCACCGACGTCGTGAGCAGCGCCGACCCTCCGATGAGCCCCGCCGACCACCCGAGGCCGAGCAGACCGAGCGCGAGCGGCACGAGCACCGGATCCTCGGCGGGCGCGAGCATGCCGATGACGGTCGCCGAGAGCAGGATCGCGACGCCCGCGCCGATGACCGGCAGGGCGCCCAGCCGGTCGACGATCCAGCCGACGATCGGGCTCGCCCCGTACATGCCGAGGATGTGGATCGAGATCACGAGCCCGATCACCGAGAGCGACAGGCCGTGCGCGTGCAGGTGCACGGGCGTCATCACCATGACGGCGACCATCACGGTGTGCGAGCAGATGATCGAGGCGAGGGCGAGCAGCGCGCGCGGGTCGTGCGACGCGATCGCGAGCGCGCGCCAGGCGCCGACCCGCGGCGCGGCCGGCTCGGCCGGCTCGCCAGCCTCCTGGGCCGGCGACCCGTCGGCGGATGCCACGGCCCCGGCTGTCGCGTCGGTTGACGCTGCATCGGCGGATGCCACGCCCGGGGCATCCGCCTCCGCCTCCGCCTCGAGCACGCCGGGGCGGGGCATCCGGAGCAGGGCGGCGACGACCAGCGTGGAGATCGCGAACGCGACGCCCGACAGCAGGAACGGACCGACGAGCGGCGGCAGGCCGAGGCTGCGGCCGAGGTCGTCGCCGAACTGCGAGAGGTTCGGGCCGGCGACCGATCCGATCGTCGTCGCCCACAGTACGAGCGACATGGCGCGCGCCTCGAAGCCGGGATGCGCGACCTCGGTGGCGGCGAAGCGGGCCTGCAGGCCCGAGGCGGCACCGGCGCCGAACGCGGCGAGGCCGACGAAGACGAGGGGTACGAACCCGGTCGTGGCCGCCACGACGACGAGCACCGCGCCCGCGAAGGCGAGGGCGTAGCCCACGGCGAGCGCGACGTGCCGGCCGCGCGCGACGGCGAGGCGGGCGAGCGGGATCGCCACGAGCCCGGCGCCGAGCACCGAAGCGGTCTGGCTGAGGCCGGCCAGGACGGTCTGTCCGGTCAGGTCCTCGGCCAGCAGCGCGGCCACGGCGATGCCCGAGGCGACGCCGATGCCGGCGAGCAGCTGGTTGCCGATCAGGATGCCGAGGGCGAGGCCCGGGTGCACGCGTCGCGCCATCAGCCTCGGCCCCTTACTCGTAGTCGGGCGCGGCCGGGAGTCCGAAGAACTCCTCGAGGGTGGTGAACCCGGTCTCGCGCATCTCGGTCGCGAGGTCGACGCCCACGTAGCGGAAGTGCCACGGCTCGTAGGTGTAGCCGGTCACGTCGCGCTTGTCGGCCGGGTAGCGCAGGATGAAGCCGAACCGGTACGCGTTGTCGCGCAGCCAGGCCCCCTCGGGCGTCTCGCCGAAGCACTCGGCGAGCGAGCACTCCCCCGACTCCGCGCCGATGTCCATGACCAGTCCGGTCTGGTGCTCGCTGTAGCCCGGCCTCGCGGTCGTCTCGTCGTCGCCGTCGTACACTTCGTCCTGCGCCCAGTACGAGCGGTAGGCGCTGTTCGAGGCGAGGAAGAGCCCGGCCTCGTTGGCGGCGGTGTCGAACATCGCGACCGCGGCGTCGGATGCCTCGTGCCGCATCAGCGGCTCCCACGTGTGGGCGACGGGGACGTCGACCAGGTCGGCGGGCTCGTAGTCGTCGGGCACGATCGGCCGAAGCTTGTTGACGACCACCCAGATGCTGGCCGGATCGTCGAGCGAGTGCGCGGCGCGGTCGAAGGTCTCGACCACGGCGGGAGGGGCTGCGGCGGTGGGGGCCGGCCGCGGCGGATTCGACGCGGATGCCCCGTCGGCGCCGGCCGAACCGCCGCCGGGCGAGGCGCCGGTGACGAAGCCGACGACGAGCGCGGCGATCGCGATGAGCACCCCGATCACCGGGAGCGCGACCGCCAGGCGGCGGCGCGACAGCGCGGCGGCCTCCTCGTCGGCCATCGCCTCGCGCAGGTCGTACGGATCGTACGGGTCGCGATCGTGGCGGGCGTCGACAGGCATCGTTCGAGTGTACCGGCCGTGTCCCGCGTGCCCCTCGGCCGGGCGGCGAAGATCGGCCCGGTGTCCGGCTCGGCGTGTCGTGAGAGCGCTCTCTTGACATTTGCCGTCGAATGCCCGTAAGGTCTCACCGACGTTGTGAGAGCGCTCTCACATGGATGTGAGAGAGCGCTCTCAAAGCGCCTTTGCACCATTCCCATCAACCCCACGCACACAAAGGAGTGACCGTGAAGCTCTCACGACGCACCCGCGGTGTCGCAGCCATCGCCGGCGCGGCATCCATCGCCCTCCTTGCCACCGCATGCTCCACCGGTGGCGACTCGGGCGGTGACGGCGAGGACATCACCCTCACCGTCACCACGTTCGGCACGTTCGGCTACGACGACCTGTACCAGGAGTACGAGGCCGCCAACCCGGGCGTGAAGATCGAGGCGACCAACATCGACACCGGCGGCAACGCCCGCACCGACGCCTTCACGAAGATCGCGGCGGGCTCGGGCCTCAGCGACGTCGTCGCCATCGAGGAGGGCTGGCTCGGCGCGATCATGGAGGTCTCCGACCAGTTCGTCGACCTCACCGAGTACGGCATCGAGGACCGCAAGGGCGACTGGGTCGACTGGAAGTACGAGCAGGCGACCGACGCCGACGGCCGCGTCATCGGCTACGGCACCGACATCGGCCCGACCGGCCTCTGCTACAACGGCCCGGCCTTCGCGGCCGCCGGCTTGCCGACCGACCGCGAAGAGGTCGCCGCGCTCCTCGAGGGCGACTGGGCGCACTACTTCGAGGTGGGCGCGCAGTACACCGCGGCCACCGGCAAGGCGTGGTATGACCACTCGGGCTTCGTCTGGAACTCGATGGTCAACCAGCTCGACGAGGGCTACTACACCGCCGACGGCGAGCTGAACGTCGAGGACAACGCCGAGCTGCGCGACCTCTTCGGCCTGCTGGGCGCGGCGACGGAGGGCGGCCAGTCGGCTGCTCAGGCGGCCTGGGACTGGAACGGCGGCAAGTCGTTCGTCGACGGCACCTTCGCGACCTTCGTCTGCCCGGGCTGGATGCTCGGCGTCGTGCAGGGCCAGGTCGAGGCCGGCGGCGGCGACGCCAGCACCGGCTGGGACTTCGCCGATGTGTTCCCCGGCGGCGCCGGCAACTGGGGCGGTGCCTGGCTCTCGATCCCCGAGACCAGCCAGCACAAGGAAGAGGCCGCGAAGCTCGCCGACTGGCTGACCCAGCCCGAGCAGCAGGTCAAGCAGTCCAAGGCCGCGGGCAACTTCCCGAGCACCCTGGGCGCGCAGGAGGAGCTCGCCAGCGCCGCTGAGCCGAACGAGTTCTTCAACGGCGCACCCACCGGTGCGATCCTCGCGACCCGCGCCGAGGGTGTGAAGGCGCAGTTCAAGGGCGCCGACGACTCCGTCATCCAGGAGAACGTTTTCGGCCCGCCGCTGCAGGCCCTCGACCGCGGCGAAGTCGACACCGCCGCCGCCTGGGACCAGGCGATCGAGCTGCTGCACGAGCTCGTCGAGGAGTAAACCGGCAGGCGCTTCGCGCTCGCCGTGGGGTCCCCGGGCTCAGGCCCGGGGGCCCCACCCCCAGCACCGCCCCCACCCCACACTTCCCTCGATCGAGAACGGCCAGCCATGACCACCACGCTCCGCACTCCCCGCGCGGACGCGGCGCCGACACCGCCGCCCGCGGGCCCGCCCCGACTGACCGCCAAGCAGCGTCTGTCCCGGTTCGACCTCAAGGCGTCGCCGTACTTCTACACCTCGCCGTTCTTCATCCTGTTCGCGGTGACCGGCCTCTTCCCGCTCGCCTACACGCTCGTGGTCTCGATGCACGAGTGGGACCTCCTGAAGGGCCAGGGGCCGTTCGTCGGTCTCGACAACTTCGTCGAGATCCTCGGCGACAGCATGTTCTGGAACTCGATCTTCAACACCGTGAGCATCTTCCTGCTCTCGGCCATCCCCCAGCTGATCGTCGCCATCGTCGTCGCGTACCTGCTGGACCAGGGCCTGCGCGCCCCCACCTTCTGGCGCATGGGCGTACTGCTGCCCTTCGTCGTCACTCCGGTCGCCGTCGCGATCATCTTCTCGAGCATCTTCAACGAGGCCGACGGCCTCGCCAACAACCTGCTCAACCTGATCGGCATCCAGGACCAGGCGTGGAAGCACGACACGTTCCTCAGCCACTTCGCCATCGCGACGATGGTGAACTTCCGATGGACCGGCTACAACGCCCTCATCCTGCTCGCGGCGATGCAGTCCGTGCCCCGCGACCTCTACGAGTCGGCCGCGATCGACGGCGCCGGGAGCATCCGTCGCTTCTTCTCGATCACGATCCCGTCCATCCGCCCGACGCTGATCTTCGTCATCATCACGTCGACCATCGGCGGCCTCCAGATCTTCGCCGAGCCGCGCCTCTTCGACGTGTCCAACGCGGGCGGCATCGGCGGCAGCGACCGCCAGTTCCAGACGACCGTGCTGTTCATGTGGGAGCTCGCCTTCTTCCGGCGCGACTTCGGCGAGGCCGCGGCCGTCGCCTGGCTGCTGTTCCTGCTGATCATCGGGTTCGGGCTCGTCAACTTCCTGATCTCGCGCCGCATCGCGACCGGAGAGGGTCGCCCGAACCGCCGCACCCGTCGTGCGCTCGCCCGAGGAGAGAACCGATGAGCACCGCCATCCCCCAGCCCCTCCCGGCGGTCGAGGTCGACGTGGTCGGCCCCGAGACCGCGGCGCACCCCGACGTCGTCGGCCGCCGACGCGGCAACGGCCGCCCCAGCGGCCCCCGGCGCCGCCGCAGCTCCGGCACCGCCGGCATCGGCAGCCGCCCCGGATTCCTCACCTACGGCCTGCTCACCGCGTTCCTCATCGGCAGCGCCTACCCGCTGTGGTGGTCGTTCGTGGTCGGCTCCGGCACCAACGCCACGCGCGGCGAGACCCTGCCGCTCGTGCCGGGCGGCAACTTCCTCGCAAACGCGCAGAAGGTGTTCGACGCGATCCCGTTCTGGCTCGCGCTCGGCAACTCCGTGATCATCTCCTCGATCATCACGATCTCGGTGGTCACCTTCTCGACGCTGGCGGGCTACGCGTTCGCGAAGCTGCGCTTCCGCGGTCGCAACGGCCTCATGGTCTTCGTCGTGGCGACCATGGCGATCCCGACCCAGCTCGGCATCATCCCCCTCTTCATGGTGATGAAGGAGCTCGGCTGGACCGGCACCATCGGCGCGGTCATCGTGCCGACCCTGGTGACGGCGTTCGGCGTCTTCTTCATGCGCCAGTACCTCGTCGACGTCATCCCCGACGAGCTGATCGAGGCGGCCCGCGTCGACGGGGCGAACCAGTTCCGCACCTTCCTCACCGTCGGCCTTCCGGCGGCGCGACCCGCGATGGCGATCCTCGGCCTGTTCACGTTCATGACGGCCTGGACCGACTACCTGTGG
The DNA here is from genome assembly GCF_009647605.1 of Agromyces agglutinans. Lineage (GTDB taxonomy): Bacteria > Actinomycetota > Actinomycetes > Actinomycetales > Microbacteriaceae > Agromyces > Agromyces agglutinans. The sequence continues at coordinate 274,204 of NZ_WJIF01000003.1, forward strand.
CCGCTGATCGTACTGAGCCCCTCGAACCCCACCCTGCAGACGGCGCTCAGCCAGCTGCAGTCGGGCTACTACATCGACTACTCGATCGTGCTCACGGGCGCGGTCATGGCGACGATCCCGCTCCTCATCCTCTTCGTGGTGGCGGGCAAGCAACTCATCTCCGGAATCATGGCAGGAGCGGTCAAGGGCTGATGGCAGCGACGAATTTCCCGCAGGGCTTCATCTGGGGCTCGGCGACGGCAGCCGCGCAGATCGAGGGTGCCGCCCATGAGGGCGGCAAGGAGGACTCGATCTGGGACGCGTACGCTCGCGTGCCGGGCGCGATCGCCGGCGGCGACACCCCCGACCGGGCGGTCGACCACTACCACCGGTACCGCGACGACGTCGCGCTCATGAAGCGGCTCGGCCTCGACTCGTACCGGTTCTCGACGAGCTGGGCGCGCGTGGTGCCCGGCGGCCGCGCGGTCAACCCCGAAGGGCTCGACTTCTACTCGCGCCTGGTCGACGAACTGCTCGAGCAGGGCGTCCTGCCGTGGCTCACGCTCTACCACTGGGATCTGCCGCAGGCGCTGCAGGAGCAGGGCGGCTGGGCGAACCGCGACACGTCGTACCGGTTCCTCGAGTACGCCGAGGCGGTCTACGGCGCGCTCGGCGACCGGGTCTCGCACTGGACGACGTTCAACGAGCCGCTGTGCTCCTCGCTCATCGGCTACGTCGGCGGCGAGCACGCGCCCGGCCTGAACGACCCCGTCGCGGGCCTCGCGGCGGTGCACCACCAGCACCTCGCGCACGGCCTCGCCGTGCAGCGGCTGCGCGAGCTCGCGGGCGACGCCGGGCGCGACATCCAGCTCGGCATCACCCTGAACCTCACGAACGCGGTGCCGAACGACCCGGCGGACCCCGTCGACCTCGAGGCGGCACGCCGCATCGACGCGCTCTGGAACCGCATGTACCTCGAGCCCATGCTGCTCGGCGCCTACCCCGCCGACCTCCTGGAGGACGTCGCCGAGTTCGGCCTCGCCGACCGCATCCGGCCCGGCGACCTCGAGGTCATCTCGCAGCCGATCGACTTCCTCGGCGTCAACCACTACCACGACGACAACGTGTCGGGGCATCCGCTGCCCGCCGACGCGCCCCGCTCGCTGCGGCCGACCGACAAGCCCGGCCGCTCGCCGTTCCCGGGCAGCGAGTACGTCAGCATGCCCAGCCGCGGCCTGCCGCGCACGGCCATGGACTGGGAGGTGAACCCCGAGGGGCTCACCGAACTGCTCGTCCACCTCGGCCGCGAGTACGACAACCTCCCGCCCCTGTACATCACCGAGAACGGCGCGGCCTACGACGACGTCGTGTCCGAGGACGGCGCCATCCACGACGCCGAACGCACGCAGTACATCCTCGACCACGTCGCCGCGGTCGGCCGCGCCATCGAGGCCGGCGCCGACGTGCGCGGGTACTTCGTCTGGTCGCTGCTCGACAACTTCGAGTGGGCGTGGGGTTACGAGAAGCGGTTCGGCATCGTGCGCGTCGACTACGACACCTTCGAGCGCACGCCGAAGGACAGCGCGCTCGCCTACGCGCGACTCATCGCCGACGCGAAGGCCGCCGACGGCGCATCCGTCGCCGGGGCATCCGCCGACCGCGTCGCACCGGTCGCCGCTGCGATGACGGATGCCCCGGCCGGGGCATCCTTCGTGGCGGCGGCTATCGTGGAGTGAAGCTGCAGGGAGGGGGCACGCGATGACGGCGATCAGCGGGGGCGGCGCCCCCACGCTCGAGATGGTCGCGGCTCACGCCGGCGTCTCGCGGGCGACGGTGTCGCGGGTCGTGAACGGCTCGCCCAAGGTGAGCCCCGACGTCGCCGAGGTCGTGCAGCGCGCGATCGAGGAACTGAACTACGTGCCCAACCGTGCGGCGCGGTCGCTCGCGAGCCGGCGCACCCAGGCGATCGCGCTGATCGTGCCCGAGTCGGCGGCACGCGTCTTCGACGACCCGTTCTTCGCGTCGATCGTGCAGGGCGTCGCCATGGCGATCGCCCCGACCGAGTACACGCTCACGATGATGATCGAGTCCGAGGTCGACCCCGACAAGACGAGGCGGTATCTGCTCGGCGGCAACGTCGACGGCGCGCTCGTGGTCTCGCACCACACCGGCGACCACTCGTACGCCCACCTCGGCCGCTCGCTGCCGCTCGTCTTCGGCGGTCGCCCGCTCGACGGCGAGTCGAGCGAGTTCACGGTCGACGTCGACAACACGCACGGGGCCGCGTCGGGCACCGAGCACCTCGTCGCGCGCGGCCGGCGACGGCTCGCCACGATCGCGGGCCCGCAGGACATGCCGCCCGGCGTCGACCGCCTCCGCGGATTCGAGTCGGCGGCCTCGGCGGCCGGTCTCGCGACCGACCTCGTCGAGTTCGGCGACTTCAGCCCGGCCTCGGGTGCCGACGCGATGCGGCGCCTGCTCGCGCGCGAACCCGGCATCGACGGCGTGTTCGCCGCCAACGACCAGATGGCGATGGGCGCGCTCACCGCGCTGGCCGAGGCCGGTCGGTCGGTGCCCGACGACGTCTCGGTGGTCGGCTTCGACGACGACCGCTACGCCGCGACCGCCATGCCCGCGCTCACGACCGTGCGTCAGCCGTCGAACCGCATGGGCGCCGAGATGGCGCGCAAGCTCGTGGCGCTGATCGAGGGCCGGCCGGTCGAGGCCGCGACGATCCTCTCGACGGAACTGGTCGTACGGGCCTCGAGCTAGGCGAGGCCGGGCCGGCGGGCGGGCTTCACCCGCGCCGCCCCGGCAGCTCAGCCGGCCCCGAGGAGCCGCTCGACGAACCAGTAGAGTCCGACGACCGCGACCCCGAGCTGGATCCATACCGATGCGATCGGCAGGCGCCGCCGGAGCAGCACGAACAGCGGGAACGCGACGGCGATGATCACGAGCTGGGTCAGCTCAATGCCGAGGTTGAACACCAGCAGCGCGCCGAGCAGTCCCCACGAGAACGGCTCGTCGATGCCGAGCGCGCCCGCGAAGCCCACGCCGTGCACGAGGCCGAACCCGAAGACCACCAGGATCCGCGTCCAATCGTCGCTGCTGAATCCGCGGGGCGGCACGAGCGCCGCCGACAGCACGGGTGCTGCGGTGCGTTCCTGCAGGGCGACCCCTCGGCCGGTCGGGCGCATCGAGGCGGACGGTGCCGGGGCCGGCGACGTACCGGCCCCCGACGCGCCCGCCTGCCTGAGTCCCACCGCCGCGAGCCCCTGTGCCGCCCGTCGATGGCGCCAGTAGCCCCAGACGCTCCACAGCGAGACCGCGGCGATCGAGAACGCGATGATGGGCTCGACGATCTCAGCCGGGATGCTGACCAGGCCGAGCGCGGCGAGCACGAAGGTGATCGAGTGCGCCACGGTGAACGCCGTCGCGACCATGACGATGTCGCGAAGCCGTCGGGCGCCGACGATGAGGGCGAGCAGGAACAGCAGGTGGTCGGGGCCGAACAGCAGGTGCTCGGCGCCGAGGATCAGGAACTCGCCCATGCGCGAACCCCAGTCCTGCGTCGTGGTCATCGTCGGGCTCTGGTCGGTGTCGAGGTTCGCGACGCCCGAGCCCGACCGCAGGTCGTAGCTGACGATCGTCGTCGTCTTGCCACCGGGTTCGGTGCCGGGGAACAGCTCGGTGCTGATCCGGTACACCGCCGGCGCGGCGCCGACCTCGTCGCGGCAGTCGGCGTCGATCACCAAACGGGCGTGCGGCACGCCGTCGCGAATCGTGATCGCGTACGGTTCGGCGAGTTCGTTCGGGCAGGCGGATGCCCCGGCGGACTCCGCCCCGGCCTCGACGGCGTACCTCGGCAGGACGTAGCCGAGCACGGTGTCGGAGTGCCGCTCGAGCATGGCGGTGGTGAGCCGCTGCGGATCCCGTCCGGATGCCTGCACGTCGGCGTAGGCGTCGGCCTCGAAGTCGGCGTCATCCATGGCCCGCGCGCCGTCGGTCGCGAGGAGGACGTACTCGACCTCGAGCACCGTGCGGACGAGTCCCGGCTCGGGTTCGGTCACGTCGGCGAAGACGGTCGCGGCGTAGCTGTGCGCGGCGGCCGGAGCGGCCGGTATGACGAGTCCGAGCGCGACGACGACGAGCAGGATCGAACGGACCACGAGCGAACGGCCCAGGAGCGGGCCGCGTCCGGGGAACCGGCCGCCCCCGAGGATCGCTCCCCTCCCGAGGCGACGATCAGAACGCACCGAGGTCCTCCCAGGCCGAGTGCTTCACGGCGCCGGGTTCCTGGCCCCTGGTCCACCACGACGCCCGGTAGAGGCGCCCCTCGTGGGCCACCGTCTCACCGCCGGTGTAGATCCACGAGCCGGTCCAGGTGGGCACGACGCCCTGCGGGGTGACGACCTCGACGCCCCGCTCGGCCCACGCGCCGTGCGCAGTGCCCCGCCGCACGGTCGAGCCCGGCTCGGTGCCCCTGGTCCACCACTGCGCCATGTAGACGCGGCCGTCGTCTAGCACCTCGTCGCCGGCGAGGTAGACCTGTTCGGCCCGCCAGGCGGGCAGTGCCTCGACCTGGATCGCCGGCGAGGTGGCCGTGCCCGGCGCGGCGCCCGCGCGGGTGGCCGTGACCTCGACCGCGATCTCGGCGCCGTTGTGCTCGCCGGCGAGCCGCAGCTCGGCGCCGGTCTCGCCCGCGAGCTCCTCGCCGTCAGCGGTCCAGCGGTAGGCGAACGCCAGCCCCTCGGCGTTCCATTCGCCCGGCCTCGCGAAGAGGATGCCGCCGACCCGGGCCGTCCCCGTGAGGCTGGGCGCGACGGTGGCGACCGGCGCGGGCTCCGTCGCGACCACCTCGAACGCGGCCTCGGTGACGTTGCCCGCCGCGTCGAGCGCCGTGTACGTCAAGGTGTAGGTGCCCACGGCCGGCGGCACGATCGTGCCCGGCTCGATCGGCACGTCCTCGCCGATCGGCCCCGAGACGGTGATCGCGACGGTGACCGAGCCCGAGTCATCGCCCGCGATGCCGGCCGGCACCGAGTACTCCTCGCCCACGGTGGCCGTGGCGGCCGGTGCCGGGTCGACCTCGAGCAGCGGAGGCGTGGTGTCGTTGCGCTTGAGGGCGTTCGCGGCGAGACGCGAGACCGCCTTCGCGGCGACCGGCTCGCTGAAGATGCGCGCGGTCGAGATGGCGCCTTCGAACGGGTACTCGACGGTGCCCGACGACGAGATGTCGCCGCCGACGACGAACGCGCGCGCGGCGCCCGAGGGGTTCTGCACCTTGCCGCCGCCGGTGGCGGCGGCTGTTCCGGCCTCGCGGCCGTCGACGTAGATCCGCAGGGCTCCGCTCGCGGCGTCGTAGGTCGCCACGACGTGGGTCCACCGGCCGGCCGTCACCGCGTTCTCGGCACGCGCGACGACGTAGCGGCCGCCGACGCGCACCCACAGCTCGGGTGAGACCTTGCCGGCCTGCGTCCCGGGCAGCATCTCGAGCCCCTGGCCGGCGGTCTGCGTGTTCGAGATCATGTCCCGCTCGGTGGTGATCGAGGGCACCTTGAAGACCGACTCGATGGCGAAGCCGTCCTCGGTCTTCGCGTAGTCGGCATCGGACCACGCGATCCGCGAGCCCTGCGCCGAGTTGCCGGTGAACGTCGCGACCTCTCCGCCGAGCTCGGGATCGACCGAGATCGCGGCGTTGCCCGCCGTGACGGCGTGCGCCCGCGGCGACCGGTCGGCGGGCTTGCCGCCCGTGTAGCCGAGGTCGAGCAGGTCGGCGACGGGAAGCGGCTCGAGGAGTTCGGCCATCTCGGCCGACCCGTCGGCCGCGGTCACCGTGAAGGCGGCGTGCGCCTGGCGGGCTGCGGCATCCGTCGCGAGATAGGTGATCGTGTGCGCACCCGGCGTCGTCGGCACGAACGTGTGCCGCCCGTCGGCCGTGCGCGTCACCTCGATGACCGCGCCCGCGGGGTCCGTGACCTCGACGGCGACCTCGACGCGGCCCGAGTTGTCGACGGCCTGCGGGGCCGGCGCGAAGTAGGGCCTGCCGACGATCGCGACGGCTCCCGGCGCCGGCGCGACCTGCACCTGCGGCGGCGTGGCGTCGAGCAGCTTCAGCTCGCGGTTCGCGACACGGTAGACGTTCTTCTCGGAGAGCGGCGTGCTGTAGAGTTCGACGCCCGCGATCCGGCCGTTGAAGGTCGCGTCGTCGAGCGTGCCGCCCGGGTTCGCGTCGCCGCCGATCGCGAGGTACCTCGCCGCGGCGTTGCTCGGCTTGACCGGGAACGAGACGTCGGTCGTGGCCACGGCCTTCGCACCGCCGACATACAGGCGGGCATCGGTGCCGTCGTACCACCCGGTCACGTGGTACCAGGTGCCGTACTCCAGTTGCACGGAGGGCCGGGGGCTCGCGTACCAGAACCCGAGCTCGTAGGTCTCGGCCGAGGCGGTGCGCACCGCCTCGAGGCCGATGCCGCCGCTCTGCATGCCCCCGACCACGTCGACGTAGCCGCCGACGGGCTTGTCGATGGCGTCGATCCTGAACGTCGCGTCGATCGTGAAGCCGTCCTGCAGCTTCGCGTAGTCGGCGTCGCCCAGGTTCGCCGTGCGGAACGCCGAGGCGGTGCCCTGTCGCCCGATCGCCACCTGGGCGCCGAGGTCGGCGTCGTCGATCACGCGCGCTGCGCTGCCCGCGGTCAGCGCCCAGGCCTTCGGCGAGGCATCCTTCGCCGTGCCGTCGACGAAACGCACGTCGAGGAGGTCGGCGGCCGGCACCGGCTCTCGCAGGTCGTCGAAGGTGAGCGCGTCGGGGTCGAACGGTGGTTCGACCGGGCCCGTCGAGCCGGTCGTGGTGAACCGTGCGGTGAGCGGCGCCCCCTCCTTGCCCCACGCGTTGATCGGCGTCACCCGCACCTCGTACTCGCGCGCCGGACGCAGGTTCCACACCTCGTGGGCGCGGCTCGTCGGCATCGGCAGGTTGTAGAAGCCCGACCACTGCAGGAACGTGTTGACTGTCTGCCCGGTCGCGACGTCGTTGGTCGTGTAGCGGTACTTGTGGACGATGTCCTGCACCGGGTTCGGTGCCGGCACGGCCTGCGGGAACGCGACCATGGCCTTGTCCTCGCCGATGCCGTCGACCTGCACGGCGGCACCCGCGGGCCACTGCGGAGCGTCGGTGAGGCTCGCGCGGTGGGTGTTGTTCAGCGGGAAGCGCTCGTCGTAGCTCTTCGTGGTGTCGACGGAGTCGGCGACGTCCCACGACCAGGTCTGGTCGATCCATCGGTCGGCGAGCAGGTCGTAGTTCTTGATGGTGACCTGCGAGCCGGTGATCTCGACGATGGCGGTCTGCCGGTTGTTGCCGGCATCGTCGGGCGTCGTGTCGTTCGAGCGGCTGGTGGGGCTCGTGTTGACGACGCCCGACTCGAACTCGTAGTAGGCGAGCGGCGGCGCGTTCACCGTCGTGAAGCCCTTGCCCGCACGATCGCCGGTGCGGTGCTCCTGGCCCTGCCAGACCGACGTCGGGATGTTCTGCGGGGTGTGGATGTGCCCGCCCCAGACGACCGCCTGCGGGTAGTCGTCGAACACCGACTGGAGCGTGTCGCCGCAGCCGCTCGCGAGGCCGGTGCCGTACCACTCGTTCGACACGTAGTGCGTGCATCGCAGCGGGTGGTGCACGAGCACCATGACCGGCTTCGTCGGGTCCTCGGCAGTCGCCGCGGCCAGCCGCTGCTGGAGCCATGCCGCCGCGTAGGCGTAGTTGCCCGAGCTCGCCGACGACGGCTTGCCGGTCTCCGGGTCGAGCGTTCCGGCACCCGGCGAGACCGTGATGAAGTGGTATCCCTCGATCGTGTAATCGGCGTTGGGCTTCTGCCCGCCCGTGGCCTGCGTGAACAGGTCGTACGACGCGATGCCGGCGACGTCGTGGTTCCCGAGCGAGGCGACGAGCTCGATGCCGAGACCTGCCTTGGCGTCGACCGTGCTCTTCAGCCCGGCGTACTCGCTCGCGGTGGCGTTGTTCGTCAGGTCGCCCACGAACAGCGCCGTGCTCACGTCTTCGGCGGCCCAGAAGTCGTACGCTTCGGCGAGTTCGCTCCAGCTGTTGTGGATGTCGCCGATCGCGGCGAACCGAACGTCGGGCTCACCGGTCGCGGCAGCGTCGGATGCCTCGGCAGCGTCAGCGGCCCCGGCGTCGTTCGCTGCGGCATCGGACGGCCCGGACGCCTCCGGTGCGACCGGGGACTCCGGGCCCTCGCCGGAGACGACGACCGTGCGGGTCTGCTCGGTGATGCCACCCTCGGCGTCGGTGGCCGAGAACGCGACGGTGTACTCGCCCGCGATCGCGGGAGAGAACCGGTAGAGGCCGTCGGCGCCGGGACTCACGGCCGCCACGACCCCGTCGGGGCTCGCGACCGAGACCACGAGCTCGCCGGTGAGCCCCGTGATCGCGCCGAACGCGACCGTGCCGCCGACGACGGCGATCTCGGGCACGGGCGCGGGGGCCGCGCCCGTCGATCCGGCGCCCGTCGCGCCGCCGGTCGCGGAGCTGCCGGTCGCGGAGCTGCCGGTCGCCGGGGCACCCGCTGATCGCGCGCCGATCGCCGCGCCCGGGTCGGTCGTGGCCTGGGCAGGCACCGCGATGCCGGCGAAGAGCACGGTGGCGGCGGCGAAGGCCGCGCCGAGCAGCGCCGGGCGCCCTCGACGGGTCCGCCGGGTGGGGGGAACGGTGGGCTTCGACACGATGCGTCCTTCGAGTGACCTGGGCCGGAACGCTGCCACGAAATCGGGCGGAGGTGTCCGCATGGTGAACACGGCGGGACCTCCCGGCAGCGGATGCCGTGGATGCGTCGAATCCGTCGGCCCACTGCGCACAGTGGGCGTCGAACGGCCCGAAGGAGGTCCGCTCAGGGAAGGTCGGGGAGCTCCGCCGCGCCCGCCGCCTGCGCCTCGAATGAGATGGTGTGGGGCACGTAGCGGTCCTCGCCCGATTCGACCGGGCGACCGTTGGCGGCGTAGGTCTCGCGCCGCACCTGCAGCATCGGGCTCGATCGCCGGACGCCCAGCAGGCGTGCGTCATCGCTCGAGGCGGCCACCGCCTCGATGCGGTGCGTGCCGTGGGTGATCACGATGCCGGCGTCGCCGAGAAGCCTCGTGGTCGAGTGCACGTCGTCGGGCATGCGCTCGACGAGCGCGACCACCCATGGCGCCCAGACCGAGCGCTCGATCATCACCGCCCGCCCCTCGAGCGTTCGCACGCGGACCATGACGAGCACCTCGTCGCCCGTGCCGATGCCGAGCCGTCGAGCCTCGCGGGCCGTTGGGCGACGACGCTCGCGCGACATGATGCGCCCGCCCGAGGCGCGACCCCGGCCCTGCGCCCACTGGGTGAACGAACGCATCCGGTCGAAGCCCTGGGTCTGCGCCGACTGCACGAACCAGCCCGCGCCGCGGCGCGACTCGATCAGCCCCTGGCGCGCGAGCGCCGCGAGCGCGCCCCGCACCGCACCGCGCGACGTGCCCTGGCTCGCGGCGAGCGCGAGCTCGCTCGGCAGGCGCGCGCCGGCGGGCAGGTCGCCCGAGAGGATGCGCGCGCGCAGCGCGGCGACGGCGTCGGGCTCGCCCGCGTCGCGCCCGCCCGCGTCGGTCACTCCGCGAACACCGGCACGACCTCGCTCGCGAGCAGCTCGAGCACGTCGAGGTCGTCGAAGTCGAGCACCTGCAGGTAGATGGTCTCGACGCCGAGGTCGCGGAGGCCGCCGATGCGGTCGACGAGCTGCTGCGGGGTGCCCGCGACGCCGCTGCGGCGCAGCTCCTCGGGGTCGCGGCCGATGCGCTCGGCACGCGCGCGGTACGAGGCATCCGTCTCGCCCACGGTCGACGTCAGCGCCGCCGAGTACCGCATGGAGTCGGCCGGACGCCCGGCCGCCTCCACAGCCTCGCGCACGCGCGCGAATCCGGCCGCGATCTCGGCGTCGGCGCGGAACGCCACGTTGTACTCGCCCGCGAAGCGCGCCGCGATCGCTGGGGTGCGCTTCGGGCCCGCGCCGCCGACGATCAGCGGGATGGGCTGCTGCACGGGCTTGGGCAGGGCCGGGGCATCCTTCAGGGTGTAGTGCTCGCCGGCGTGCGAGAACGTCTCGCCCGCCGGCGTGGACCAGAGGCCCGTGACGACCTCGAGCTGCTCCTCGAGGATCCCGAACCGCCGCTCGGGGAACGGGAACCCGTACGCCTCGTGCTCGGCGGCGAACCATCCGGTGCCGAGGCCGAACTCGACGCGCCCGCCCGACATCTCGTCGACCTGCGCGACCTGGATCGCCAGCAATGACGGATGCCGGAAGGTCGCGCTCGTCACGAGCGTGCCCAGGCGAATGGTGGATGTCTCGCGCGCGAGCGCGCCCAGCGTGACCCACGAGTCGGTCGGCCCGGGGCCGGGGTCGACGTCCATCGCGAGGAAGTGGTCGCTGCGGAACCACGCGTCGAAGCCGAGCCGCTCGGCAGCCTGCGCCATGCGCACCTGCTGGCCGTAGGTCGCGCCCTGCTGTGGTTCGGTGAAGATCCTGAACTTCATGCCTGCATCCTTCCAGCTGCACCGCTGGGTACCCGCACCCCGCCGCGCACCCCGTTTGCGCCGAGTGATGACGAAACGCTCGGGATGGCCCGCCGAATCGTCATCACTCGGCACGTTTCGGCCTCACTCGGCGGCCACGAACTCGACGCCCGAGATCTCGGCGAATCGGCGGCGCATGACCTCGATCGCCTCGGCGTTCTCGTCGACGAGCACGAATCGACGCCCGAGCGTCGCGGCGACCGCGCCGGTCGTGCCCGATCCGGCGAAGAAGTCGAGCACCCAGTCGCCCTCGCGCGTCGATGCCTGCACCATGCGCCGCAGGATGCCCACGGGCTTCTGGGTGGGGTACCCCGTCTTCTCTCGTCCGGTCGGCGAGACGATCGTGTGCCACCACACGTCGGTCGGCAGCTTGCCGAGCTCGGCCTTCTCGGGCGTCACGAGTCCGGGCGCCATGTACGGCTCGCGGTCGACGGCCGACGAGTCGAACCAGTAGCGGTCGGGGTCTTTCACGTACACGAGCACCGTGTCGTGCTTGGTCGGCCAGCGCCGCTTGGCCTTCGCGCCGTAGTCGTACGCCCAGATGATCTCGTTCAGGAAGCACTCGCGCCCGAACAGCGCGTCGAGCAGCACCTTCGCGTAGTGCGCCTCCCGGTAATCGAGGTGCAGGTAGAGCGTGCCGTCGTCGGCGAGCAGCCGCCACGCGTGCAGCAGCCGCGGCTCGAGGAACGCCCAGTAGTCGTCGAACCGGTCGTCGTAGCGCAGCAGGTCGCCGCGGATGCGCTCGTACCGCTTGCCCGCGAACCCGGTGATGGTGCCGGCGCCGGTGCCCGTGCTGCCGGTGCCGCCTCCGGTGCCGGATGCCCCGGCCGAGGCATCCGTCTCGTCGACGCGCACATGGCGCGTGGACCGCCGCGCCTGCGACCGGCCCGTGTTGAACGGCGGGTCGAGGTAGACGAGCGTGAACGCCCCGTCGGGGAGGCTCGGCAGGACCTCGAGGTTGTCCGCGTGGATGATGCGGTCGGGTCCGTCGAGCGCCACGCGCGTCAGCGCTCGACGTCGAGGCGGATGCGTCCGCGGAAGCGATCGGGGTCGTCGTCGTCGGCATCCTTCGCCGCGAACGCGATGCCCTTGTCGCCGTCGCCCGGCAGCGGCGCGGGCGCGGGCAGTCGGCTCTGCCGGTCCTGCTCGACCTGGGCCTCGTACTTGCGCGGTGCGAAGACCTCGTCGCCGATCATGAGGACGCCGCCCGGCGTGCCGCCGCGCTTGGTCTTGTCGGAGAGGTCGATCCAGCCCGCGCGCTGCGCGACCCAGCCGAGCGCGATGACCGCGACGGCGATCAGCACCCAGATCCACCAATCCATCCCGCGATTCTAACCGGCTCGTCTGGTTGCCCGATCCGCACCCGCCACCCCGCGCAATTCCCCGCGCGCCGCGCGCCGCGCGCCGCGCGCCACCGCACCCGCTACGGAACCCGCTGCAGCCACTCCGTGGTCGAGAACTTCGTCTCGACCAACTGCTCGGCCTCGGCGAGCTCGTCGGCCGTGACCGCGCCGGGCGTCGCGCCGTAGAGCGACGTGAAGGTCTGCTTGAGGCTCTCGATGATGGCCGCGCGGCTGAGCCCGGTCTGCGAGCGCAGCGGGTCGACGCGCTTCGCGGCCGACGCGATGCCCTTGTCGCTGATCTTCTCGCGCCCGATGCGCAGCACCTCGAGCATCTTCTCGTTGTCGAGGTCGTACGCCATCGTGACGTGGTGCAGCACGCCGCCCGACCCCAGCCGCTTCTGCGCTGCGCCGCCGATCTTGCCGAGCGGGCTCGCGATGTCGTTCAGCGGCTGGTAGGTCGCCTCGATGCCGAGGGCGCGAAGGCCCTGCAGCACCCAGTCGTCGAGGTAGGCGTACGAATCGGCGAAGCTCATGCCCTGCACGAGCTCGGCCGGCACGTACAGCGAGTAGGTGACGACATTGCCCTTCTCCATCATCATCGCGCCGCCGCCCGAGATGCGGCGCACGACGTCGAAGCCGTGCTTGGCGGCGCCCTCGGCGTCGACCTCGTTGCGCACCGACTGGAACGAGCCGATCACGACGGCCGATTCGTCCCACTCCCAGAAGCGGAGCGTGGGCTTGCGCCGCCCCTCGCCGACGCGCGCGGCGAGCACCTCGTCGAGCGCGAGGTGCAGCCGCGGCGGCACCGCCGCGTCGTGCACGATCTCCCACTCGTAATCGGTCCAGGTGCGGGCATCGGTCATCGCGCGGCGCACCGCGACGGCGACGGCCTCGGCCGAGAACCCCAGCATGACCGCGTCGGGTCGCAGCGCCGCCGAGATCGCCTTCGCGATCTGCTTCGCATCGGATGCCGCGGCCAGGCCGTCGAGGGCCCCGTCGATGTCGCCGAGCGCCTCGTCGGGCTCCAGGAAGAAGTCGCCCGCGACCCGTGGATTGCGGATCACGTCGTCGATCACGTCGAAGTCGACGACCACGAGCTTGCCGCCGGGGACCTTGTACTCGCCGTGCAGTGAGGGCATGACGGACAGCCTACGACCGCCTTCTGACGAAGGGCGGGTGCGGGGGCGGGCGGGTGCGTACCCTGACAGCATGACGACGTTCTTCCTGGCCAGGCACGGCGAGACGGTCTGGCACGCCGAGCATCGGTACGCGGGCAATTCGGATGTCCCGCTCACGCGGCACGGTCTCGGACAGGCGGCCGCGCTCGGCGCGTGGGCGGTCGACGCCGGGCTCGACGCGATCGTCGCGTCGCCGCTCAGCCGCGCTCAGCGCTCGGCAGCGCCGGCCGCCGAGACCACGGGCCTGCCGCTGCGCAGCGACGACCGGCTGGTGGAGATCGACTTCGGTGCGGGCGAGGGCCTCACGCCCGCCGAGATCGCCGAGCGCTACCCCGAGGAGTGGGCCGGGTTCTGCCGAGAGCCCGCCTCGAACCCGTTCCCCGGCGGCGAGAGCGGCCGAGCGGGCATCGCCCGGGCGCTGCCGGTGTTCGACGAACTCGTCGAGGAGTTCCCCGAGGGCCGCGTGCTGGTCGTCGGGCACGCGACCCTGATCCGCCTGCTCTTCTGCGAACTCGCCGGCATGGACGCCGACGGCTACCGCGACCTCCTGCCCGTGCTCGGCAACTGCACCGTCACCACGATCGTGTACCCGTGGGCGACCGAGTCGCTCGCGGCGCACCATCCGCGCATCCGCCTGCTCGGCTACGACGTGCCGCCCTGGCACGCGCTGCCGCAGTAGGTGGATGCCCCGGCCGCGCGTTCCGCCGAACGACGCGGCCGGGGCATCCGATCAGTCGACGGCGATCGGCGGGACCGCGAGCTCGATGAGCTCGCGCGCCTGCTCGGGGAACCACTGGCCGGCGGCCGGGTCCTCGATGCCGCGGATCGGGTCGAGCGGGCCGCCAGTGCCGCGGAAGCACTTGCCGTCGCTCTCGCCGGGGACCTTGATCCAGAGCAGGGCATCGACGAGCGCCGAGCCGGTGTCGGTCGTCGGCCGTTCGCCGAGGCCGCGTGCGGGCGGGTTGCACCAGTCCTCGGGCACCGCGAGGCCCGAGTCGGAGGCGTCCCACGGCCCGGTGCCGTTGCGGCTGGTGTCGACGACGAAGCGCGCCTCGGGTTCGATGCCCGCCGCGGCGAGCGCGGACGCGTAGCGCTCGTCGATGCCGGCCGTGTTCAGCGAGGGCTCGGTCGCGTCGGCGCTCCAGACGCCGTACGAGTCGAGGGCGACGCCGTTCCAGCCGTTCGAGGGCCCGCCGTTCCAGTACTGGTTCGGGCAATCGGCCGCGGTCGCGCCGGCCTCGGTCATCAGCGCGAGGCACGACGAGATCCAGGTGCCGTACGACACGAGGTTGGACGTGAAGTGGTAGTTCGAGGCGTTCAGGAAGAAGCCGTCGGCCCGCTCGACGCCGGCCTTCAGCAGCCGGTCGCTGATGTCGCCCACGTTGAGCCAGCCGCCGTGGGTGCCGTCGAGGTAGACGTTCGTCGCGGGCAGCGCGGCCAGCACGTCGACCGCGTGGTTGAGCATCGCGAACCGCTCGGCGGCGGCGGTGGCCTGGTCGGCCTCTGCGGGCCGGCACCACTCGGCGACGCCGTCGACGCTCGTGTACCAGGGGATGATGCCGAGCCCGTCGGGTTCGAGGATCACGACGGCGCGCTTGTTGCCGATGCCCTTGGCGACGCCGTCGATCCACGCGGTGTACTCGTCGAGGCTGGTCGCGCCGCCGGCCGAGTACTGCGCGCAGTCGCGGAACGGCACGTTGTAGGCCACGAACACGGGCACCTCGTTCGCCGCATGCGCCGTCGCGACGGCCCGCTTGACGTCGCGCTTGGCCTCGTTCGGCGTGCCGCCGTTGATCCAGGTGGCGCTCGGGTAGGAGCCGAGCAGGGCGGCGTCGGCCGCGGCCTGCCCCTCGAGGGTCTCGGCCGCCTCGAGCGTCGTGCTGTCGGGGTTCACCCACAGCTCGACGCCGGGTTCGAGCACGTCGGCGATGGGATGCCCCGGCCGCGCTCGGTCACCGGCGCCGAGATCGGGCGCCGTGGCGGGTGCTGCGGCGGGTGCTGCGGCGTTGGCCGCGGTCGCGCCGCCGGCGAGGAGCCCGGCGGTCATGAGCAGGGCGCTCGCCGTGGCGAACGCGCGCCGGGTTGGAGTGGGAAACGACATCGGTTCCTCCGGTCACAGGGTGTGAGAGCGCTCTCATGAGCGTCCCTCGACCTACATTGCCCCGCGGGCGCGGTCACGTCAAGCCGTCGCGCGCCGCGCGGCACTCAGTCGACGGCGAACCTGGCGTCGAGCCATCCGATCAGGTCGTGGCGCACCTCGGCGCGGTTGGTCTCGTTGAAGATCTCGTGCCGGGCTCCCTCGTAGACGATGAGCTGTGCGTCGACGAGGTGCGCACGCCGGACGTAATCACGCAGCAACGCGAGGGCGCTGCGCTCACCGGCGACCGGGTCGTCGCCGCCGACCAGGATGAGCAGCGGCAGCTCGCTCGGGATCAGCTTCGACGGCCGGGTGATCAGCGAGAACGACTGCGGCCATCCGAACAGCTGCTGCAGGGTGCGGCTCGTCGTGTACGGGTCGGCCTCGAAGGCCCGGGCGACGGCCGGATCGCGGCTCAGCCACTCGACGCTGGTTCCGCCGGAGCGGGCGAAGCGCTTGTTGAGGTCGCCGAGGTTCGTGTACCCGAGCTGCAGCCAGGCGGTCCCGCTGAGCACGACGGCGTCGAAGCGGTCGGGGTGCCGATTGACGACGTGCTGCGCCATGAAGGAGCCCCACGAGTGCCCGAGGATCACGAGCGGCACCTCGTCTCCCTCTGCCTCGCGGATGATCTCGCCGAAGCGCTCGACACCGGCGATCGCCGCCCTCATCCCCCCGGGCCCGGGTCGGCCCATCCGCGTGAGGTCGCCGCCGTGCTGCTCGAACCCGGTCTGGCCGTGTCCGCGGTGGTCGTCGGCCCACACGGTGTAGCCGGCGCCGTTCAGCGCCTCGACGAGCTCGCCGTAGCGACCGATGTGCTCGCCGATCCCGTGCACGAGCTGGATCACCGCCGTGGGCTCGGGCACCCGCCAGGACTCGTAGTGGATGCGCACGCCGTGCCCGTCGGTGAAGGTCGCCATCCGCCCAGTCTGGCACCGAGCCGCGCTGCAGACCCGGGTTCGCAATTCAGGTGCGCGTACGGCGAGTCGGCCACGCCATACGGCAGAAGCCGGTGCGACACGGCTCTTGACCTGAATGGCGAATTTCATTAGCGAGGCTAATTTGTTAGGCTAAGGAGGTGACCGACCTTCTTCCCGCGAGCCCGAGGGCCCGCCGCACGACCCTCGCCGAGCAGAGCACCGAGCTCCGCCTCGCGGTCATGCGCCTCGCCCGCCGGCTCCGCCAGGAGCGCGCCGACACCGAGCTGAGCGGCACGCAGTACTCGGCCCTCGCGTGGACCGCGAGCGAGGGCTCGCTCACCGTCGGCCGACTCGCCGAGCTCGAACGCGTCACTCCCCCGTCGATGAACCGCACGGTCAACTGCCTCGTCGACGCCGGCTACGTCCTGCGCGAGGGCTCGCCCGACGACGGGCGCAAGGTGCTGCTGCGCACGACCCCGGCCGGCGAGGCCGTCGTGCGCGAGACCCGCCGGCGTCGCGACGCGTGGCTCGCCAAGCGCTTCGCCGCGCTCACCGCCGACGAGCGCGAGACGCTCGCCAAGGCCACCGCGATCCTCGGGAGGCTCACCGACCAGTGAGTGCCATGTTCCGCTCCCTCCGTCACGTCGACTACCGCATCTGGTTCGTCGGCGCGCTCGTGTCGAACGTCGGCGCGTGGATGCAGTCGACCGCGCAGAACTGGGTCGTGCTCACCGAGCTGAGCGACAACGACGCCCTCGCGGTGGGGCTCACCATGGCGCTGCAGTTCGGCCCGCAACTGCTGCTCGTGCCCGTCACGGGCCTCATCGCCGACCGGTTCGATCGCCGCAAGGTCCTGCTCGTCACGCAGTCGGCGATGATGCTGCTCGGCGTCGCGCTGGGGCTGCTCCTCCTGCTCGGCCATGCCGAACTCTGGCATCTCTACGTCTTCGCCGGCCTTCTCGGCGTCGTGAACGCCGTCGACATCCCCGCGCGCCAGACCTTCGTCGCCGACCTGGTCGCCGGCTCCGACATGTCGAACGCGGTCGCCCTGAACTCCGCGTCCTTCAACGCCGCGCGCATGATCGGCCCGGCCCTCGCGGGCCTCGCGATCGTCGTCGTGGGCTCGGGCTGGGTGTTCATCGTGAACGCGTTCACCTTCCTGGCCGTGATCGGCGCCCTGCTCGTGCTGCTGCGACGGCCGATGCGGCGCGTGCCGCGCGCGGCGCAGCAGCGGGGCGCGTTCGTCGCCGGGTTCCGCTACGCGCTCGGGCGCCCCGACCTGCTGGTCGTGTTCGTGATCGTCTTCCTGGTCGGGGCGTTCGGCATGAACTTCCCGATCTTCTCGTCGACGATGGCGGTCGAGTTCGGCCGGGGCGCGGGCGAGTACGGCGTGCTCAACTCGATCATCGCGATCGGCTCCCTCACCGGCGCGCTGCTCGCGGCGCGGCGCGAGCGCGCCCGCCTGCGCGTGGTCATCCTCGCGACGGGCGCGTTCGGCATCGCCGCGGCGCTCTCGGCGGTCATGCCCGACTACTGGATGTTCGCTGCCTCGACGATCCTCATCGGTTTCACGGCCGTCACGATCCTCACGACCGCGAACGGCTACGTGCAGACCACGACCGACCCGGTGCTGCGCGGTCGCGTGATGGCGATCTACATGGCGATCCTCTCGGGCGGTACGCCCGTCGGCGCCCCGATCGTGGGCGCCGTCGCGAACGGATGGGGCCCGCGCTGGGCGCTCGGCATCGCCGCCATCGCTGCCGCCGTCGCTGCGCTCATCGGCCTCGCCTGGCTGATCGTCGCGCGCGGCATGCGCGTGGTGCGGCATCCCGAGCGACGCTTCGCGCCGGCGATCCGATTCGCGGATGCCCCGACCGCGGCGATCGCGACGCTGCCGACGGCCGCGATCCCGGTCGCGGGGGCCTCCGAACCGGTCGTCGACACCTACGTCGCACAGGCGGCGGATGCCTCGGCCGAGGCCGACCGCGACGACGTGCTGGCGGGGCGGGTGCCGAGCCGCTGACCGGCGTCGTGCGCGCGGGCTCGCCGCGGCAGGGCCGCAGCGGTCAGATGACGCCGAGGGCGAGCATCGCGTCGGCGACGCGCGTGAACCCGGCGATGTTCGCGCCGACCACATAGTCGCCGGGCGCGCCGTACTCGTCGGCGGTCTCGGCGCAGCGCTCGTGGATGTCGCGCATGATGCCCGCGAGCCGCTCCTCGGTGTACTCGAAGCTCCACGAGTCGCGCGACGCGTTCTGCTGCATCTCGAGCGCGCTCGTCGCGACGCCGCCCGCGTTCGCCGCCTTGCCGGGACCGAAGAGCACGCCGGCCTCGCGGAACGCTCGGATGCCGCCCGGCGTCGTCGGCATGTTGGCGCCCTCGGCGACCGCGGCGACTCCGGCCCGGACGAGTGCCGCCGCCGCGTCGGCGTCGAGTTCGTTCTGCGTCGCGCAAGGGAGCGCCACGTCGACGGCGTGGTCGTCGGCGATGGACCAGACCGAGGCATCCGCCCGGAACTCGGCGCGACCGCCTCGGGCCGCGACGTACTCCTCGATGCGGCCGCGACGGATCTCCTTGATCTCGCGGAGCAGGTCGAGGTCGATGCCGTCGGGGTCGTGGATCGAGCCGCTCGAGTCGGAGGCGCCGATGACGATGCCGCCCTGCGCCTGCACCTGTTCGATCGCGTAGATCGCGACGTTGCCCGAACCCGAGACGAGCACGCGCGCCCCGTCGAACGAGCGGCCCCGCGTCGCGAGCAGGTGCTGCGTGAAGAAGACGACGCCGTAGCCGGTCGCCTCCGTGCGCACGAGCGAGCCGCCCCAGGTGATGCCCTTGCCCGTCAGCACGCCCGACTCGTAGCGGTTGGTGAGCCGCTTGTACTGGCCGAACAGGTAGCCGATCTCACGACGGCCCACGCCGATGTCGCCAGCGGGCACGTCGGTGTACTCGCCGATGTGGCGGTACGCCTCGGTCATGAACGACTGGCAGAACCGCATGACCTCGGCGTCGCTGCGGCCCTTCGGGTCGAAGTCGCTGCCGCCCTTGCCGCCGCCGATCGGCAGCCCGGTGAGCGCGTTCTTGAAGATCTGCTCGAAGCCCAGGAACTTCACCGTGCCGAGCAGCACGCTCGGGTGGAACCGCAGGCCGCCCTTGTACGGGCCGAGCGCCGAGTTGAACTGCACGCGGAAGCCGCGATTGATCTGCACGCGTCCGCGGTCGTCGGTCCACGGCACGCGGAAGATCAGCTGGCGCTCGGGCTCGCAGATCCGCTCGAGGATCGACGCTTCGGCGTATTCCGGATGCTTCTGAAGCACGCGATCGAGGGAGTCGAAGACCTCGCGGACCGCCTGGTGGAACTCGGCCTCGCCGGGGTTGCGGGCCAGCGTCTGGGTGAAGAGCCGCTCGATGGCGGGGTGGTTCTCGGACATCCCGACGACACTACCCCGCCGGCCGGCGGGCTCAGCGCCGTGTGACCGCTGCCGTCGATTCGCGGACGACCAGCTCGGGCTGGAACACGACCTGCTCGGGCGCGAAGGCCTCGCCCTCGGCGGCCTCGCGGAGCAGCAGGTCGACCGCGGTGTGGCCGATGCGCGCGGCGGGCTGGCGGATCGAGCTCAGCGGCACGACCGCGGCCGACGCGAAGTCGATGTCGTCGTAGCCGATCAGGGCGACGTCGTCGGGCACGCGCACGGCGCCCATCATGCTGAGCGCCTGGAGCACGCCCATCGCCAGCAGGTCGTTGGCCGCGAACACCGCGTCGGGGCGGTCGGCGGCGCCGCGCCCGCGAATCCCCTCGCCCGCCGCGCGCCCCTGCAGCACCGAGAGCGAGTCGGTCGGGATCACCTCGAGCGTGGCATCCGGAACCTCGGCGACCGCCTGCCGCGCGCCGGCGAGCCGGTCGGCAACCTGGCGGATGCCGACCGGTCCGCCGACGAACGCGATGCGCCGGCGGCCGGTGTCGAGCAGGTGCCGCACGGCCAGGCGACCGCCGACGACGTCGTCGACCGAGACCGACGAGAAGCTCCGATCGGGCGCCTCGCGGTCGACGAGCACGACGGGCGTGCCGCGCGAACGCAGCCGCTCGAGCCTCGGCAGGTCGTCGGCCAGCGGCGAGATGAGCACGCCGTGCACGCGCTGCTCCTCGAACAGGTCGAGGTAGGCGCCCTCGCGCACGCCGTCTTCATCGCTGTTGCCGAGCAGCACGGCCATGCCGTCGCGCGCCGCGCGATCTTCGGCGCCGCGGGCGACGTCGGTGAAGAACGGGTTGCGCACGTCGAGCACGACGAGCCCGATCGAGCGGCTGCGGCCGGCGCGGAGCTGCCGTGCGGCGTCGTTGCGCACGAAGCCGAGTTCGTCGATGGCGGCGAGCACGCGCGCGACGGTGGCCGGCGCGACCTTGTCGGGCCGGTTGAGCACGTTCGAGACGGTGCCCACGGAGACGGATGCCGCGATCGCGACGTCCTTCACGCTGACGGCCATGGGATGGTCCCCTCTGCCGATGGCTCGGCTGCACAGTCATGATGCCAGAGCGACGATCGGTGATCGGTCGCCGAATCGCTCGCTTCCGACATGGCGGATCACGCGACCGTGAGGTCGTGGGCGTGCGAGCTCGTCCCTCGGACTATCAGGTGCGGCGGGAACACCGTTGCGGTATGCACGTGGGACTCGCCATCCATCAGCTCGTCCAGGAGCTTCCGCACCGCCTCGTCTCCCATCTCGTGCTTCGGTTGCCCGACGGTCGAAAGGCGGCTCGACGCCCCGAGCCCGAGGTCGCCGTATCCGATGACACTCGCATCCTCCGGCACCCGGAGCCCCTGCGCCGTCAGCCCCTCGATGACCCCCAATGCCAGCTGGTCGTTGATGCAGAAGATGCGGCGCGGCGCGTCCTGCGCGACGATGCGACGGGCGACCTCGACGCCGGCGGCGAAGTTCATCGTGGCGACGACGAACTCGATGAGGCTGTCGGGATTCCGCCCCGCCTCCACGAGCGCGTCGCGAGCCCCTTCTCGGCGGTCGTGGCACTGCGGGATCGCCGGATGTCCGTTCACGATCGTGACACCGTTCCCCTGGCCCTGCAGCAGGTGGCTGACCGCCAGATATCCCCCGAGCACATCGTCGACGGCGACGGAGCACCCCTCGGCCTCTTCGGCGCGCCGGTCGACCAGGACGAGCCTCGTCCCGAAGGCGCGGAGCTGTGCGAGTCGCGAGCGGTCCGCGTCGACCGGCACCACGAGCGCGCCGGCGGCGCGCTGTTCGGCGAGGAGTTCGAAGTGGCGTCGCTCGCGGTCGGGATCGTCGTGGCTGACGCACAACGAGACGGCGTACCGGTGCCGGTCGGCCGCCTCCACGACCGCGTCCACGATCGCGGCGTAGAACGCGTTCATGACGTCGGGGATCACGAGCCCGATGATCGGGTTCGACCCCCGGCGCAGCGCGGCCGCGGCCCGGTTCGGCACGTATCCCAACGCCGCGATCGACGCACGGACCCGGGCCTTGGTCTCGGCCGCGACGAGGTGAGGACGGTTGATCGTGTTGGAGACGGTCCCCACCGAGACCCCGGCATGCCGGGCGACGGACACGAGCCCCGGCTGTCTGGTGGTCGTCATCTGCTGCTCCAAGCGGCCCCGGTGATCACTCGTCGAGGGCGGCGAGCTGATCCTCGAGGTGGAACACCTCGGTGAGCCGCACGAAGCCCTCGTCGGGCGAAACCTCGAGGTCGACGAAGAACTCGCCCATCTCGGCCTGCCAGCGCGCATTGACCTCGGTGGCGGCCATGGCGGCCTGCGCGTCGGCGAACGATGTCGTCTCGACGTAGCCGATCAGCAGGCCGTCGTCGCGCAGGAACAGCGAGTAGTTGCGCCAGCCGCTCCGTCGCAACGCCTCGAGCATGTCCGGCCAGACGGCGGCATGGCGTTCGCGGTACTCGTCGATGCGCTCGGGCTTGACCTGCAGCTGGAAGCACACACGCTCGAAGGCCATGTTCACACCTGCCGGAAGTCGATGCCGAGCAGCGAGGCCGCGGCCGCGTAGTCGCCGGCCCGATGCCCGATCGAGAGCGACCAGTGGTGCCCGATCCCCGTCGCCGACCATTCGTCGACCCACTCGCCAGGGTCGCGGCCGAAGTCGACGCGGCTGGTGGTGTTGCCGATCTCGAGCAACGGGCCCGGCACGACGGTGCCCTCGGAGGCCACGAACGCGAGCGCGCCGTCGCGGTCCTGCCCGAGCCCGAGCAGGGTCACCGGGCCGTGCTGCACGTCGAATTCGACCGACACGCCCCACCCGCGCTTGCCGTGGTAGACGCCGAGCCCCCGCAACAGCGGGTCGCGGCTCGAGACGGCGAGGTGAGCGGGTCCGTCATGCCCCATCTCGACGACACCGTCTTCGAAGTTGAGCGCCTGGATCTCGCAGAACGAACCGCCGGCGCCGACCACCTGGGTCGCGAGCTGAGCGACCGTCGTGCGCAACTCGTATTCGCCCGTCGCGGGGATGCCACGTGCCGTGAGCAGCGACGCGCCGAGGATCATGCCGGCCCCCAGGCGCTCGTGCTGCTCGCCGGCCAGACCGCGGTGGTAGTACGCGAGCGAGTCGAGGTCGAAGTCGTCGACGAGGCGATCGAGGCCGACCGACACGCGAGCGCCCCACGCGAAGTCCTCGTCGACCACCGTGTCGTCGAGGGTGAAGATCTCGCGGGCGAGCGCCATGCGTTCGGCGACCTGCGCGTCGGTCACCTCGTCGACGCGCACCCGGAGGTCGTCGAATTCAAGCACCTCGACGTGCGAGCCGAAGGTGACGGGAAGCAGGGTGAGATCGGTCGAGACGTCGAGCATGCCGGGGTAGACGTGGCCCATGAGCCCGTGGCGGGCGTGCCGCAGCGCCGCACGCACGTGCGCGGCGTGGATCCAGCGTCCGATGCGCTCCCACGCGGATTCCTGCCGCAACCACCCCGATACCGAGCGGAAGGGGATTCCCGCGCGGCGGAACACGTTGCCGACCTCGGGGACGGGGCACTGGCCGCAGTACGCCAGCCACGCGCCCGTGTCGAACGAGGCATGGTCCATCTTCTCGGTCGGCTGGAGGTCGATGACGAGCACCGGGGTGTTCGCGCGCTGCGCGATCGGCAGCACCATCGAACTGGTGAGGTAGGTGGTGAGGAACAGCACGATCAGGTCGCAGTCGGCCTGCCGAAGCCGCTCGGCGGCCACGGCCCCTTCCTCCGCGTCGGAGATGAACCCGACGTCGGTCACCTCGGCGTCCATCCCCTGGAATCGCTCCGAGACGTACCGCGCCGACTCCTGCAGCTGCGGCAGCAGATCCGGGAACTGCGGCCAGTACGTGCCGAGTCCTCCGGCGACGAGGCCGATGCGGGGCTTGCGCCGCACCTTGGGCGGCAGCAGGTGTTCGATCGAGGCGGTCATGGTGCTCCTTCGCGAAGTTCGGTGGGCGCGGATGCCGCGTGGCTCGCCCGCGGGCTCGCCACGCGGCATCCGTGCTCGTTCGAGGACAGCGGCGACTAGAAGTCGTAGTCGTCGATGTTGTCGGCGTTGAACACCGTCGGCGGGCCGACGATGACGATCCCGCCGTCGCCGATCTCCCGCTCGCCGAGCTCGCCGGCTTCGAACGTGTCCCCGACCTCACCGGTGATGTCTCCGTCGGCCAGCGCCTTGCCGGCGAACGCGGCGACGTAGCCGAGCTGCGCCGGGTCCCACAGGGCGAACTCGGTGACGGTTCCGTCCTTCACGAACGGACGCATCTCGTTGGGCAGGCCGAGGCCGGTCAGCGCGACCTTGCCCTTGTACTCCGAGGTCGAGAGGTAACGTGCCGTCGCTGCGATGCCGACCGTCGTGGGCGAGATGATGCCCTTGAGGTTCGGGTACGCCTGCATGAGGCCCTGCGCCTCCTGGAACGACTTGGTGTCGTCGTCGTCGCCGTAGACCTTCGCGACGAGCTCGATGTCGGCGTACTCGGGGTTGGAGGCGAGCTCCTCCTCCATGTACTTGATCCACTCGTTCTGGTTGGTCGCGTTCGCCGTCGCCGAGAGGATCGCGATCTCTCCCGACCCGCCGATCTGCTCGGCGATGAGCTCGACCTGGATGAGCGCGACGTCCTTCGCGACGACCTGGCTGATGAACACGTCGCGGCAGTCCGGGTTCGTGTCCGAGTCGAACGCGACGATCTTCGCGCCGCCGGTGCGCGCCTCCTCGAGCGCGGAGCAGACGGCATCGGGGTCGTTGGCCGCGATCACGATGACGTTCGTGCCCGCCTGCGTCTCGGCGTTGATGAACGAGACCTGGCTCGACGCGCTCGCGTCGAGCGGGCCCACGACCTGGCTGGAGGCGAAGCCGGCGGCCTCGGCGCCCTCCTCGCCGCCGCCGAGCACGACGTCGGTGTACGGGTTGTTGAGCTGCTTCGGGATGAACGTGATGGTCTGCTCACCCTCAGCCCCGGAACCGCCCCCGCCGTCGTCGCCTCCGCCGGCGCATCCGGTCGCGATGAGTGCGACGGTTGCTGCGAGGGCTGCGAACGACGCGATGCGGCGTCGACCGGGGGTCTTCCCGGTCCGATTGCGGATCAACTCCATTGTTCTTCCTTTCGTGAGGCGCCGGTGCTAGGCGCTCGCTGCTCCCGAGGTGGTGGCCTGGGGGAGTTCTCGATGCACGCGTCGGTCGTGCCGCCACTTCGAGATCGCCCCGAACACGCTGGGCGCGACGACGGAGGCGATGAGGAGGGAGCCCGTGACGATGATCAGGACGACATCGGAGACGCGGCCGAGCCTGAGCGCGTAGTTGATCACGCCGATGAGCAGGACGGCCGCGACGACGCCGGGAATCGAACCCTTGCCGCCGAAGATCGACACACCGCCGAGCAGCACCGCGGCGATGACGGCGAGCTCGAGGCCGCTCGCGTTGTCGGAGCGGGCACTCGAATAGCGAAGCGTCCAGTAGACGCCGGCGAGGGCCGAGACGGTCCCCGTGCCGACGAACAGCCAGAGCTTCGCGCGTGCGACCTTGATGCCGACGAATCGCGCGGCCTCCTGGCTGTAGCCGAGTGCGTACAGTCCGCGACCGAATGGGGTGAGGTGCAGCAGCACGCCGAAGAAGAGGATGACGACGACGACGCCGACCATGACGGTCGGGATGCCGGTCGCGCCGAGCTTCGAGGTGAAGAACGCGGTGAGCTCCGGTGGGAAGTTCGCGACGGCGTTGTCGCCGATGACGACGAGGGCGAGGCCTCGGAAGAGCGCGAGCGTGCCGATCGTGACCGCGAGCGACGGCAGTCCCACGACGGCCACGAGGAAGCCGTTGACGGCTCCGGCAACCACGCCCGCGAGCACGCTGATGACCAGCACGATGCCGATGTCGAAGCCGGCCTGCCACAGCACGCCCATGATCGCGCTGGTCAGGCCGGCGATGCTCGCCACCGACAGGTCGATCTCGCCGGTGATGATGACCAGCGTCATGGGCATCGCGATGAGCAGCACGGGGATCACGTCGAGCAGCAGGAACCCGGTCGTGACGGGTGAGGCGAACCTCGGCACGGCGATCATCGCGATCACGATGACGACGATGAGGGCGTAGATCATCACGGCGTCGCGGCCGAGCAGCACGCGGGCCCAGCCGGTCCGGCCCTTGGGTTCGGCCTCGAGCACGGTCGTGCCGTCGACGCGCTCGGGCACAGGGGCGGTCTTCACGGGATCAGACATCTCGGGCCTCACTGATTCGCAGCTTCCTGGCTGTTCGCACGCTCGCGATGCGGTCGATGATGATCGCGGCGAGGATCAGGACGCCGACGATCGCCTGCTGCCAGAACTTGTCGACGCGGAGCGCGGTGAGCGCGCTCGTGATCGTCGTGAGCAGGATCGCGCCGATCGCCGCGCCGAACACCGAGCCGCTGCCGCCGAAGATCGCGACCCCTCCCACGACGGCGGCGGCGACCACGTCCAGCTCCATGCCCGAGCCCGTCGTCGCCCCGACCGAGTTGAAGCGGGACGCGTACAGGACGCCCGCGAGGCCGGCGAGCAGGCCATTGGTCACGAACGCGAGGAACACGCGGCGCCCGACGGGGAGGCCGAACACGCGTGCGGCCTCGGGGTCGGAGCCGATCGCGTAGAGGTCTCGGCCGGAGCGGGCACCGGCGAGGAAGACGCCGACGACGACCACGACGACGAGAGCGAGCAGGGTGATGACCGGGAACCCGAGGAACGTGTCGACCGAGAGCGCGCCGAAGGCGTCGGGCCGATCGCCGGCGAAGTACTGGGTGCCGCCCGCCCAGGCGTTGTTCACGCCGCGGTAGATGTAGAGCGTTCCGAGCGTGATGACGAGCGCGGGCACCTTCGCCAGCGTCACGAGGAGGCCGTTGATCGCGCCGAGCACGGCGCCGAGAGCGAGTCCCGCCAGGAACACGACGGGGATGGGGATGCCCTCGACGTTCGCGAACAGCGAGCCCGTCATGAACGCGACGAGTCCGAGGATCGAGCCGACCGACAGGTCGACGTTGCGCGTGATGATGACGATCGCCTGGCCGACCGCGAGGATCACGATGATCGTCGCATTCAGGAGCAGGTCCTTCACGCCCTGCGGGCTCAGGAACAGCGGATTCGCGATCGCCGTCACCGTCACGAGGATGACGAGGGCGAGGGCGACCGGCAGCTCTCGGGCACGCAGCACGGCGGACAGCGGCGAGTTCCGTTTCGCTTCCGGCTGCGCCGCCGAGGGCGGCCTGGTCTCGGTCGTGGTCACTTGGCACCCTCCATGGACGCGGTGGCGGCGTGCATGACGCTCTCGGGGGTCGCGTCCTCGCGGGAGAGCTCCGCGGTGATGCGTCCCTCGTGCATGACGAGCACGCGGTCGGCCATGCCGAGGACCTCGGGCAGCTCCGAGGAGATCATGAGTATCGCGATGCCGCGACCTGCGAGGTCGGAGAGCAGGCGGTGCACGTCGGATTTCGTGCCGACGTCGATGCCGCGCGTCGGCTCATCGACGATGAGGAGCTTCGGCTCGGTGGCGAGCCACTTGGCGAGGACGACCTTCTGCTGGTTGCCGCCCGAGAGCGTCGAGACCGCGTACTCCTGCGAGCCGGTCTTCACCTGCAGCCGCTTCGACCATTCGGCAGCGGTGCGTTGCTCTCGCCGAGCGTCGATGAGACCGAACCGGGCGAGCGAGTTGCGCAGGGTGAGGGTGAGGTTGCGAGCGACCGAGAGGTCCATGACGAGACCCTGCTTGCGACGGTCCTCGGGCACGAACCCGGCGCCCGCGTCGATCGCCGCCTGCGGATCGCCCGGCTTCAGCCGCCGGCCGGCGAGCTCGACGGTGCCCTCGTCGTACGGATCGATGCCGAACACCGCACGCGCGACCTCGGTGCGGCCGGCCCCGACGAGTCCGGCGAGCGCGACGATCTCGCCCGTGCGCACCTCGAGGTCGATGCCGCTGAAGACGCCCGCGCGAGCGAGGCCCTTCACGCGGAGCATGGCGTTCCCGATGACGGCCTCCTCCTTCGGGAAGAGCTGGTCGATATCGCGGCCGACCATCTCGCGCACGATCTGCTCGACCCTGACGGACGCCGTGTCGTGCGTCGCGATGTATCGGCCGTCGCGCATCACGGTGATGCGGTCGGTGAGCGCGAAGACCTCGTCGAACCGGTGGGAGATGAACAGGATGCCGGCGCCGCGATCACGCAGGCTCCGCGCGACGGCGAACAGGCGTTCGACCTCGACGCCCGACAACGCGGCGGTCGGCTCATCCATGATGAGCACCCGTGCGTCGAGCGAGAGCGCCTTCGCGATCTCGATGATCTGCTGGTCGGCGATCGAGAGCCCCTCGGCGATGCGGTCGGGATCGATCGGCACGCCGAGCTGGTCGAAGAGTTCGCGTGCGGCCGAACGCATGGCCTTGCGGCTGATGAGCCCGAGCGCACCACGGGGCTGCCGCCCGATGAAGATATTCTCGGCGACGGTGAGGTCCGGGAAGAGCGTCGGTTCCTGGTAGATGACCGAGATGCCCGCGGCCTTGCTGTCGGCGACGGAGCGGAAGGCGACGGGTCGGCCGGCGACCTGGAAGTCGCCGGCATCGGGGTGATAGAGCCCGGCGAGGATCTTCACGAGCGTGGACTTGCCGGCGCCGTTCTCGCCGACGAGCGCGTGGATCTCGCCCGCGCGCAGTTCGACCGTGCCGTCGGCGAGTGCGACCACCGGACCGAAGGTCTTGGCTCCGTGCTGCAGCCGGAGCAGGGGCTCGTTCGGCTCATCCGATCCCGGGACGGACTGCTCCGCCATACTCACCTCCACATTGAGGGCTGAATCGTTTCATGGCCCGCAGACATGCTGCCACGATGCATCCCGAAGGTCAACCGACGCGATTGAAACTCTTGAGACGTTTCAGGTGAAGGTGCCGGTCAAGCGGATTCACGTTGGAGCGCCCTTCCGCTGCTGGGATGCGCAGATGCCGGCCACGGGCGCCCGAAGCCGCGTGATGGCGAGCGCTCGATCGCTTGCTTCGTTTCAATGTTGTCGGCCGACTGAATGTAGTCGGCGGACACGGTCATCGAAGCGCTCCGGAAGCTTCGCGGTGGGGGCGGTTGCGCATCCGGCTCGGCTCGACTTATGCTTGAAACGATTCATTCACCCGGTGCCATCCGGATGACAGAGAGAAGCGAGCTGTTCGACGATGAGCGACGACACCACCCCGCAGCGCGTCTGCTTCCAGCTGCAGGTCGACCCCTCGCGCCTCGACGAGTACCGCGAGCGGCACGCCGCCGTGTGGCCCGAGATGCTGCGCGCGATCGAGGCATCCGGCCGGCGCAACTACTCGCTCTTCCTCCGCGACGACGGACTGCTCATCGGCTACTACGAGACCGATGACGACGAGGCATCCCAGCGCGCGCTCGAGACCGATCCGCGCACCGCCGCGTGGGAGGCCGACATGGCGCCGTTCTTCGTCGCCCTCGACGGCACCCGCCCCGACCAGGGCGCGCCTCGACTCCCCGAGGTGTTCCACCTCGAAGACCAGCTCGCCGCACTCGCCGACGAGCGCTGAGCCCGAGACATCCGACCGAAAGAAAGCAGGAACACCGTGAGCATCCTCTCCGAGGCCGTCCAGGCCGAGCTGGCGAAGCAGGCGATCGAGCTGCCCAGCTGGGCGTTCGGCAACTCAGGCACCCGGTTCAAGGTCTTCGCGACCCCCGGCACGCCGCGCGACCCCTACGAGAAGATCGCGGATGCCGCGCAGGTGCACCGCTACACCGCGCTCGCGCCCACGGTCGCGCTGCACATCCCGTGGGACCGCGTCGACGACTACGACGCGCTCAAGCGCCACGCCGAAGGGCTCGGCGTCGAGCTCGGCACGATCAACTCGAACACGTTCCAGGACGACGACTACAAGTTCGGCGCCCTCACGCACGAAGACGCCGCGGTGCGCCGCAAGGCGATCGACCACCACTTCGAGTGCATCGACATCATGCACGCGACCGGTTCGCGCGACCTCAAGATCTGGCTCGCCGAGGGCTCGAACTACCCGGGCCAGGCCGACCTGCGCGGCCGGCAGGATCGCCTGCACGAGTCGCTCCAGGAGATCTACGCGCGACTCGGCGACGACCAGCGCCTCGTGCTCGAGTACAAGTTCTTCGAGCCGGCGTTCTACCACACGGATGTCCCGGACTGGGGCACGAGCTACGCCCAGGTCGCCGCGCTCGGCGAGAAGGCCATGGTCTGCCTCGACACGGGCCACCACGCGCCGGGCACGAACATCGAGTTCATCGTCATGCAGCTGCTGCGGCTCGGCAAGCTGGGCTCGTTCGACTTCAACTCGCGGTTCTACGCCGACGACGACCTGATCGTGGGCGCGGCCGACCCGTTCCAGCTGTTCCGGATCGTGTTCGAGGTGCTCCGCGGCGGCGGTCTCAACAACCCCGACGTCGCGTTCATGCTCGACCAGTGCCACAACGTGGAGGACAAGATCCCGGGCCAGATCCGCAGCGTCCTGAACGTGCAGGAGATGACCGCCCGCGCACTCCTCGTCGACCGCGAGGCCCTCGCCGCCGCCCAGCGCTCGGGTGACGTGCTCGAGGCCAACCGCATCTTCATGGACGCGTTCTACACCGACGTGCGCCCCGCCCTGGCCGAGTGGCGCGAGTCGCGCGGCCTGCCGGCCGATCCGATGGCCGCGTTCGCCGAGTCGGGCTACCTCGCGCAGATCGCGGCCGACCGCGTGGGCGGCGTGCAGGCCGGCTGGGGCGCCTGAGCCGCACCGCCGGGCCTCGATACGGCGGCTTCGCGGCCGACTCGACCGACAGAACTCACGACGAAGGACACACCATGACGAACCAGGCAGCTGCCGAGCTCATCGCGCGGTCGAACCGCCTCGGCGCCGACCCGAAGAACACGAACTACGCCGGCGGCAACACGTCGGCCAAGGGCACCGAGACCGACCCGGTCACCGGCGAGCCCGTCGAGCTGATGTGGGTCAAGGGCTCGGGCGGCGACCTCGGCACGCTCACCGAGCAGGGTCTCGCGGTGCTGCGCCTCGACCGCCTGCGCGCACTCGTCGACGTGTACCCCGGCGTCGACCGCGAAGACGAGATGGTCGCCGCGTTCGACTACACGCTGCACGGCAAGGGCGGCGCGGCGCCGTCGATCGACACGGCCATGCACGGCCTCGTCGACGCGGCGCACGTCGACCACCTGCACCCCGACTCCGGCATCGCGATCGCCACCGCGGCCGACGGCGAGGAGCTCACGGCGAAGATCTTCGGCGACCGGGTCGTCTGGGTGCCGTGGCGCCGGCCCGGCTTCCAGCTCGGGCTCGACATCGCCGAGATCAAGGCGGCGAACCCGCAGGCGATCGGATGCATCCTCGGCGGCCACGGCATCACCGCGTGGGGCGACACGTCGGAGGAGAGCGAGCGCAACTCGCTCTGGATCATCGACACCGCCGCCGCGTACCTCGCCGAGCACGGGGCATCCGAGCCGTTCGGCGCCGTCGTGCCGGGATACGAGCCGCTCGAGGCATCCGAACGCCGCGCGAAGGCGGCCGCGCTCGCGCCGACGATCCGCGGGCTCGCGAGCCACGACCGCCCCATGGTCGGCCACTTCACCGACGACGACGTGGTGCTCGAGTTCCTGAGCCGCGAGAAGCTCGCACCGCTCGCCACGCTCGGCACCAGCTGCCCCGACCACTTCCTGCGCACCAAGGTGAAGCCGCTCGTGCTCGACCTGCCCGCGTCGGCGAGTGTCGAGGAGAGCATCGCGCGCCTCAAGGAGCTGCACGAGCAGTACCGCGCCGACTACCGCGCGTACTACGACGCGTACGCCACCGACGCGAGCCCCGCGATCCGCGGCGCCGACCCGGCGATCGTGCTCGTGCCCGGCGTCGGCATGTTCAGCTTCGGCGCGAACAAGCAGACGGCGCGCGTCGCGGGCGAGTTCTACGTCAACGCGATCAACGTCATGCGCGGCGCGGAGTCGGTCTCGACCTACTCCCCCATCAGCGACGCCGAGAAGTTCGCGATCGAATACTGGGCGCTCGAGGAGGCGAAGCTCCAACGGATGCCGAAGCCCAAGCCGCACGCGACGCGCATCGCGCTCGTCACGGGCGCCGCGTCGGGCATCGGCAAGGCGATCGCGACGCGGCTCGCCGCCGAGGGCGCGTGCGTCGTCATCGCCGACCTCGACCTCGAGAAGGCGCAGGCCGCCGCCGCCGAGATCGGGTCGACGGATGTCGCGATCGGCGTCGCCGCGAACGTGACGGATGCCTCGGCCGTGCAGTCGGCGATCGACGAGGCCGTGCTCGCGTTCGGCGGCCTCGACCTCGTCGTGAACAACGCCGGACTCTCGCTGTCGAAGCCGCTCCTCGAGACGACCGAGGCCGACTGGGACCTCCAGCACGACGTCATGGCGAAGGGCTCGTTCCTGGTGTCGAAGGCGGCGGCCCGCGTCTTGATCGAGCAGGACCTCGGCGGCGACATCGTCTACATCTCGTCCAAGAACTCGGTGTTCGCGGGGCCCAACAACATCGCCTACTCGGCGACGAAGGCCGACCAGGCGCACCAGGTGCGGCTGCTCGCGGTCGAGCTCGGCGAGTACGGCATCAAGGTCAACGGCATCAACCCCGACGGAGTCGTGCGCGGCTCGGGCATCTTCGCCTCGGGCTGGGGTGCGAACCGGGCGAAGACGTACGGCATCCCCGAGGAGGACCTCGGCAAGTTCTACGCCCAGCGCACGATCCTCAAGCGCGAAGTGCTCCCCGAGCACGTCGCGAACGCGGTGATCGTGCTGACGGGACCCGAGCTCAGCCACACGACGGGCCTGCACATCCCGGTCGACGCCGGGGTCGCGGCCGCGTTCCTGCGATGAGCGCGTTCGGCGGGCGCCCGCAGGCGGCGGGAACGGTCGCCGCGGTCGACCTCGGGGCGACGAGCGGGCGGGTGATCCTCGGTCGCGTCGACCAGTCCGCCGGCACGCTCGAGCTCGACCACGTCGCGCGCTTCCCGAACGGTCCAGTGCGCCTCGCCTCGGGCCTGCACTGGGATTTCACCGGGCTCTACCGCGACCTCACCCGCGGGCTCGCCGACGCGTTCCGGCGCGACCCCTCGGTCGCCTCGATCGGCATCGACTCCTGGGCGGTCGACTACGGGCTGCTGCGCGGCGGACGCCTGCTCGGCGAGCCGTTCCACTACCGCGACGACCGCAACGCCGCCGCGGTCGAGCGGGTGCACCGCCGTGTTCCGTTCGAGGAGCTGTACCGCCGCAACGGCCTGCAGTTCCTGCCGTTCAACACGGTGTACCAGCTGGCCGCGGAAAGCGCCGGGCCCGACAGCGGGGCGGGCGACGGCGGATCCGGCGACGGCGGATGGCTCGGCCTCGCCGACTCGCTGCTCCTCGTGCCCGACCTCATCGGGTTCCAGCTGACGGGCGGCCGCTTCGCGGAGCGCACGAACGCCTCGACGACGGGTCTCCTCGGCGTGCACTCGGGCGAGTGGGACGACGAGCTCATCGAACGGCTGGGGTTCCCCGCATCCGTCTTCGCGCCGATCGTCGCTCCCGGCGACTCGCTCGGCGCGCTGCGCCCGCCGGTCGCCGACGAGCTCGGCGCACCCGCCGGCGTCGAGGTCGTCGCCGTCGGCTCGCACGACACGGCCTCGGCCGTCGTCGCCGTGCCGATGGAGGCATCCTCGGCCGCCTACATCTCGTGCGGCACGTGGGGCCTCGTCGGCGTCGAGCTGGAGCATCCGGTCACGTCGGATGCCGCGCGCGAGGCGAACTTCACGAACGAGGGCGGCGTCGACGGTCGCGTGCGGTTCCTGCACAACGTCATGGGCCTGTGGCTGCTGTCGGAGTCCGTGCGGTGGTGGGAACGCGACGGCGAGACCATCGAGCTCGCCGAGCTGCTCGCGGCCGCGGCATCCGTCACCGGTCCCGTCGCGGTCTTCGACGCCGACGACGCGCGCTTCCTCGCGCCCGGCGACCTGCCCGGACGCATCGCCGAGTGGTGCGCCGAGCACGGCGTGCCGGCGCCGCGGACGCGCGCCGAGTTCGCACGCTCGATCATCGAGTCGCTCGCCGAGGCGTTCGCCGGTGCGGTGCGCCAGGCCTCGGTGCTCTCGGGCGTCGACGTCGAGACCATCCACATCGTGGGCGGCGGCGCGCTCAACGAGCTGCTCTGCCGGCGCACGGCCGATCGCTCGGGGCTTCCGGTGCTCGCGGGCCCCGTCGAGGCGACCGCGATCGGCAACGTGCTCGTGCAGGCGCGCGCGCAGGGGTTCGCGAGCGGATCGCTCGAGGACCTGCGCGCGCTCGTCGCGCGCGCCTTCCCGCCGAGGCGGTACGAGCCCCGCGCGCGCTGACGTCGCAGATCCGCCGGCCGTCGTCACCGCGCAGCGGATGCCGCGGCGACGGCTTCGCCCGTCGGCGCGGGCGTGCCCGAGGGCGCGGTCGCACCCCGCGATGCGCCCACCGCCGCACGCCCGACCGCGTTCTGCGTGTCGCGCATGCCCATGATCGAGACGCCCACGCCGTAGGTCACGAAGTCGCCGGTCGGTCGTACCGCGACCGCGATGATCGGCTCGTCGTCGTTCAGCTCGAGTCCGTGCAGCAGGGCGCGCGACGCCGCCTCGGAGAGCTGTTCGGGCGGCAGGATCTCGGCAACGCCCGTGAAGGTGATCGTGGCCGCCGGAATCTTGACCCAGGGCACGAACGGGATGCGCTTCGCGATCGGCACGGTGATGGAGATGCCCGGATTCGCGGCGAGGTGCCGCGCCTTCCACGAGTGCGCCTCGGTCGTGAACCAGATGCGGCCGTCGTCGACGGTGTGCATGACGCCCGCGGTGCGCGCCTCGCCCCGGGCCGACACCATGCCGACGACCAGGAAGTTCTCGTTCGCGATGGCCGTCCAGACGGCTTCGCTCGTGATGTCGACCATGTCGATCCCTCGCTTTACATTGTCAAGGCTTTACGTTGTCAAGCAGCGTATGATCGTTCCTTGACGATGTCAAGCCGTGCGTGAACGACGACTCACCACACGGAACGACGAAGCCGGACGGAGACGACGACCAGCCCATGACCAGCACCGCCGCCGCAACCGCATCTCGCCCTTCCTCCGTGCCGGGCGCCCCCGGCCGCGCCGCCCTGCTCCGCGCCATGGAGGACCTCGCCCTCGAGCAGGGCGTCAACAACGTCGGCCTGCGCGAGGTCGCGCGCCGCGCCGGACTCTCGCACGCGGCGCCCACGCACTTCTTCGGCAGCCGCGAGGGCATGATCCGCGCGCTCGCCCTCGACGGGCTCGCGATGCTCGAGGACGAGCTCTGCGCCGCGCAGGAACGGTCCGCCCACCTGCCCGGACGCGAGCGACTCGTCGCCGACGGCGTCGAGTTCGTCGCGTTCGCGCTGCGGCATCCGGCGCACTACGACGCGATGTTCCGTACGCCGACGCCGGCGCGGGGCGACGACGTGCTCGACCGCGCCCGGCTCGCCGCGCTCGAGGGCCTGCGCGCACTGGTCGAGCAGGTGCACGCCGACGGGGCCATCGGTGGCGACCCCGAGACGATCTACCTCCAGCTCTGCGCGATGAGCCACGGCATCGCCTCCCTCGCGGTCGACGGGCTCCTGCACGACTTCGGCGGTGCCGCCGGGCCCGACGTCATCGAGCGCATCATCCGCGCCCAGGTCGCGCAGCTGCCCTGACCGTGCGGCCTCGCCGTGCGCCCTGACCGTGCGCCCGCGCCGGCGACCGGGCAGGATCGAAGGCATGACCGCTCCGCGACTGCTCGTCTCCCTGCCCGGTGAAACCCTCCGCGAGGCCGTCGGCCCGCTCCCCGACGGCGTCGACGTCGTGATCTGGGATCTCGAGTCGCCGCCGCCGGCCGACACGATCGACCTCGTCGTGCCGCCGTACATGGGCACCGCGAAGCGGCTGCACGCGCTCGACGGCGTGACCACGCGCCTCGTGCAGTCGCAGTCGATCGGCTACGACGACGTGCCCGGGGCGCTGCCGCCCGGACACG
Source organism: Agromyces agglutinans (assembly GCF_009647605.1). GTDB lineage: Bacteria > Actinomycetota > Actinomycetes > Actinomycetales > Microbacteriaceae > Agromyces > Agromyces agglutinans. The sequence goes on from NZ_WJIF01000003.1 coordinate 309,849, forward strand.
TGTACGCGAACGCGGCATCCGTGCACGAGACCTCGACCGCGGAGCTCGCGGTGGGCCTCGCGATCGCGATGCAGCGCGGCATCCCCGACTTCGTGCGCGCCGCGAGCGAGGGCCGCTGGGCGCCCTCGCGGCACGCGAGCCTCGCCGACCGGCGCGTCCTGCTCATCGGCTACGGCGGCGTGGGCCGGGCGATCGAGGACCGCCTGGCGCCGTTCGAGGTCGAGATCACCCGGGTCGCCAGCCGCGCGCGCGACGACGAGCGCGGGCGCATCCACGGCATCGACGAGCTGCCCGACCTGCTGCCCGACGCCGAGGTCGTGATCGTCGGCGTGCCGCTGACCGACGCGACGACCGGGCTCGTCGACGCCGCGTTCCTCGCCGCGCTCCCCGACGGCGCGCTCGTCGTCAACATCGCCCGGGGCAAGGTCGCCGACACCGACGCGATCCTCGCCGAGGCCGCGTCGGGGCGCCTGCGCTTCGCGCTCGACGTCACCGACCCCGAGCCGCTGCCCGACGGGCATCCGCTCTTCGCGCTGCCCAACGTGCTCGTCTCACCGCACGTCGGCGGCGCGACGAGCGCGATGATCCCGCGCATGGCGCGCCTCGTCAGGCGCCAGGTCGAGCGGATGCTCCGCGACGAGGATCCCGTGAACGTCGTCTACCGGTCCTGACGGCACGCTGCTGGCGGCGGGGCGACCTCATCGCGTCCAGGTGCCGAGCCGGTTGGCGTCGAAGAACTGCAGCGTCATCGTCTCGGCACCTGCGGCCGCGTCGGCACCAGCGCCTCCGCCGCCGACCGCGAACGTCGCCGACGACTTCGAGCCCCACGGCGCATTCTCGCCCGTGGGCGTGAAGGCGAACACGTCGCCGTCCCACGGTTCGAGCTCGAGTTCGTAGCCGCCGTCGGGCCCGAGTCGCACCACGAGCGCGTCGCCCTCGACGGCCACCGTGGCGTCGCCGAAGTACGGGTTCGACCACGTGCCCGTGTAGGTATCGAGCGGGCCGGGCGCCGAGGCATCCGTCGGCGGTTCCTGGTCGACCAGGTCGCCGGCCGGCTCGTGGTAGTGCGCCAGGGCGGCGCCGTAGTCGGCCAGCCAGTCCCGGTGCACCTCGCCGAACTGCACCCGGTCGAGGAACGTGCCGACGATCGCCTCGGCGGCGCCGACTGGCCCGCCGTTCGTGAGGGCGACGACGCCGAGGTCGAGGGCCGGCACGACCTGGAAGTTCGTCGCCCCGCCGAGGCAGAACGCGCCCGAGTGGCTGAAGGTGGTGTGGCCCGTCGGGTCGGTGCCGGTGTTGAAGCCGTACCCGTAGAAGCCCGCGCGGAAGTCCGGCGCACCGGCGTGGCCCGACACGATCTCGGGCGAGATCGCGGGCAGCAGCGCGGCCGGGTCGACGAGCTCCTCGCCCGAGGCCGTGCCCTCACCGATCAGCAGAGACATCCACTTGGCGAGGTCGAGCACGTTCGAGCTGACGCCGCCGGCGGGCGACTGCGCGTCGGCGTCGCGCTCGTACAGCGCCTGGAACTCGCCGTCGACGAGGGCGTGCAGCGTCGCGCGGTTCTCGCGCTCGACGAAATCCTCGTGTCGCGAGCTCGTCGAGTCCATGCCGAGCGGTTCGTACAGCTCCTGCTCCGAGAGGGTCGCCCAATCGACGCCGGCGGCGTTCGCGACGGCCTCGGCGCCCGCCGTGAGCCCGAAGTTCGCGTACGCGTACGTCGTGCGGAACGGCGACAGCGGCTGCAGGTCGAGGTGGTCGAGCACGTACTCGCGGTCGTAGCCGATGTCCTCGAGGTCGTCGCCGGCCGCCATCGGCAGCCCCGATCGATGAGCGAAGAGGTCGCCGATCGTGACCTCGTCGCTCACCCACGGGTCGGCGAGCGAGAAGCCGGGCAGGAGCGGCGCCGCGGGCGTGTCCCAGTCGAGGTCGCCGCCGATCTGCGTCGCGACGACGGTGGCCGCGATCGGCTTCGACATCGAGGCGATCTGGAACACGGTGGATTCGTCGATCGGCGTGTCGTCGCCGACCTCGCGCACGCCGAACCCCTCGGCGAAGAGCAGTTCGTCGCCCTGGACCACGGCGACGGCGGCGCCCGGCACGCCCGAGCCCTCGAGGATCGCCTCGATGTCGTCGGGCAGCGCCTCGAGCGCGGCGTCGAGGCCGCCCTCGGCGAGCTCGACCGCGTCGCCGGGCGGCGGGCCGTCGCTCGAGACCCGCGGCGCGTACGCCTCGGGCTGCGGCGTGCAGGCGGTCACCGCGACGACGGCCGCGATGATCGTGACGGCGGCCGCGAGCGACCGGATGCGGCGTCGAGCCATGGTTCCTCCCCCGAGAACTGCCGCGAGCCTATCCGGGGCGGGGTCGTGCCGCTGTCCCACGTTCGGGGCGGGCGAGCGGCGATCGAGGGGGGTGGAGCGCGTCAGCGCCGCCCGCGCTGCTCCGACGCCGGGCCGTAGATGATGATGCCGGCGATCGGGATGAGCAGGAAGAACAGCCAGGCCCACGCCCAGCCCTCCCACGCGAAGCCCGCGATGAAGAAGAGACCCAGCGCGACGAACGGGATGAACGCCATGATCGTCGCGCCCCACGGGCCGCCCAGCGCCTTCGACGAGCTCCAGGCGTCGTGCGACCGCGGCGCGGGCGCGCCGTACCCCGGCCCGCCGTACGCGCCGGCTCCGCCGTACGCGCCGCCTCCGCCGTACGCGCCGCCTCCGCCGGGCCCGCCGTACGCGCCGGCGCCGGGTCCGGCACCGCCGCCGGTGCCCGGCCACCCCTGCGCGGCCGACGCCGGCCCGGGCAGGTCCACGAACAGCGGTGCGAGATCGCCCCACGTGACCGCGGCGCGAGCGGATGCCGCGCGCTCGTCGAACTCGGACGGCGTGAGCCGTCCCTCGTCGCGGGCGCGGGCGAGCGCATCGACGGCGCCCTCGCGCTCCTGGGTGCCGACCCGTTCGCCGGGCCGTGCGGGGTTCGCGTAGTCCACCATGCCCCCAGCATCCCGCAGTCTCCCCGTGCGCGGAACCCGCCGGGCGAATGCCGCCCGCGCGAATGCCGCCGCGCGAATGCCCGCCTCGCGAATGCCCGCCTCGCGAATGCCCGCCTCGCGAATGCCCGCCTCCACCCGCCATCGGCTCGCGCCCAGCCCGGCGGCGTAGGCTCGGGAGCATGGCCGCACAGGTGGAACCCCGCGTCGCCCTCTACTTCGACTTCGACAACATCGTCATCTCCCGCTACGACCAACTGCACGGCGACGGCGCGTACCGCAAGGACACGTCGCGCACGAAGGCACCGACCGCCGGCACGAAGACGGCCGCGCGCCTCCTCGAGGCGACGGTCGACGTCGACGCCGTGCTCGACTTCGCGGCGACGTTCGGCACGATCGCGCTCGCCCGCGCCTACGCCGACTGGTCGACGCCGGTGAACGCGAGCTACCGCGGGCAGCTGATCGACCGCGCGGTCGACCTCGTGCAGCTCTTCCCGTTGTCGGCGACGAAGAACGGCGCCGACATCCGGCTGGCGGTCGACGCCGTCGAAGACCTCTTCCGGCTCGATGATCTCACCCACATCGTGATCGTCGCGGGCGACTCCGACTACGTCGCACTCGCGCAGAAGGCCAAGCGGCTCGGCCGCTACGTCGTCGGCATCGGCGTCGCCGGCGGCACGAGTCGGGCGCTCACCGCGTCGTGCGACGAGTACGCCGACTACGACGCGCTGCTGACGACGGATGCCTCGGTCGACGAGGACGAGATCCCTCCGGCCCCCAGGGGTCGGGGGCGGGGAGCCGCCGCCTCCGGACGCGGCGCCGAGCCCGCCGCGGCCGCCGGGGCCGCCGACCAGACGGCGCCGGCAGCAGACACCGCCGACACGACCGAGACCGAGCCCGCCGCCCCCAAGGCGAGGTCGTCGCGCGGGCGCGGCGGCCGCGGCCGCGCCACGTCGGAATCGATCGCCGCGAAGGCGGATGCCTCGGCGGAGCCGGCCGACGAGGCCGACGAGGCCGCCGAGCAGCCCTCGAAGGCCGGCCTCGCGGTCGCGTTCTCGGCGGCGGCACCCGAGCTCGCCGCCGACTCGGTGCCCTCGCGCAACCCGAGCCGGCTGCTGCTGAAGGCCCTCGAGCTCATGCGCGCGAAGAACGACCAGGAGTGGCAGGCCTCGGGCGCGGTGAAGAGCCAGATGCTGCGCATGGATCCCGCGTTCCAGGAGCGCCGGCTCGGCTTCGACTCGTTCACCGATTTCGTGAAGTCGCGCGGCGGCGTCGTCGAGCTCGACGAGTCGGCCAACCGCGTGCGCATCCGGCCGAAGAAGGACTGAACTCCGCTCCGCTGTGGTCTGACCACATCTGCTACTGTGGTCAGACCACACGCGGAGGAACGGGCGATGACGATCGAGCAGGCCGGAACGGCCGAGGCATCCGTCGCCCCGGCGCGCGCGTGGCGCGCCGTCCTCGAGCACGTCGAACGCGGACTCCTCGACGGCGACCTCGCTCCCGGCGACCGCCTCCCCGGCGAGCGCGCCCTCTCGACCGACCTCGGCGTCGGCCGCTCGAGCGTGCGCGAGGCGCTGCGCGTGCTCGAGGCGATGGGCCTGGTGCGTACGGCCGCGGGCTCGGGCCCCAATGCCGGCGCCATCATCATCTCGACCCCCGGCGGCGCCATGAGCGCCCTCATGCGCCTGCAGGTCGCCGCCCGCGGGTTCCCCGTCGCCGACATCGTGCGCACGCGCCTCACGCTCGAGGCATCCGTCGTCGGCGACCTCGCGGATGCCTCGCCGCCGCGCGATCTCGGCGACGCCGACCGGCTGCTCGACGCCATGGACGACGACGCCCTCGCCCCCGCCGAGTTCCTCGCGCTCGACGCGCAGTTCCACCTCGCGCTCGCGGAGGCATCCGGCAACCAGGTGATCACCGCGACGATGGCGGGCCTGCGCAGCGGCATCGAGGGCTACGCCCTCGACGGCCTCGACCGCATCGCCGACTGGCCGGCCACGCGCGACCGGCTGCGCGGCGAGCACCGCGGCGTCGTCGCCGCGATCCGGCAGGCGGATGCCCCGCTCGCGCGCACGCGCATCCACGACCACATCTCGGGGTACTACGCCGAGATCTCGCTCGACGGCTGAGCGCGCCGGTACCGACACCGACCAGACCCACCCGACCACCACCACCGACCGACGACCGACCCAGACCGACCAGGAGACGACATGGCGAAGAAGCCCTACCCGACCGTGCCGCGGCAGTTCCCGAAGCCCGCCGAGATCTTCGAGCTGATGCAGTTCAAGACGCCGACGCTGAACGCGACCGACCGCCGGCTCGAGAAGGCCCTCACGATCGCCGACCTGCGCGACATCGCGAAGCGCCGCACGCCGAAGGCCGCGTTCGACTACACCGAGGGCGCCGCCGAGGGCGAGATCTCGCTCGCCCGTGCGCGCCAGGCGTTCCAGGACGTCGAGTTCCACCCGTCGATCCTGCGCAACGTGCCCGTCGTCGACACGACGCGCGAGGTGCTGGGCGGCACGAGCGCGCTGCCGTTCGGCATCGCGCCGACCGGGTTCACGCGCCTCATGCAGACCGAGGGCGAGATCGCGGGCGCGGGCGCGGCCGCGGCGGCCGGCATCCCGTTCACCCTGTCGACGCTCGGCACGACGTCGATCGAGGGCGTGAAGGGCGCGAACCCGACCGGGCGCAACTGGTTCCAGCTGTACGTCATGCGCGACCGCGAGATCTCGTACGAGCTGACCCGGCGCGCGGCCGCGGCCGGCTTCGACACGCTCTTCTTCACGGTCGACACCCCCGTGGCCGGTGCGCGCCTGCGCGACAAGCGCAACGGCTTCTCGATCCCGCCGCAGCTGACGCCCGGCACGATCGTCAACGCGATCCCGCGGCCCGCGTGGTGGATCAACTTCCTCACCACGCCGAAGCTCGAGTTCGCGTCGCTCTCGACGACGGGCGGCACGGTCGGCGAGATGCTCGACGCGGCGATGGACCCGACCATCTCGTTCGACGACCTCGACATCATCCGCAGCATGTGGCCGGGCAAGATCGTCGTCAAGGGCGTGCAGACCGTCGAGGACGCGAAGCTCCTCGCCGCGCGCGGCGTCGACGGCGTCGTGCTCTCGAACCACGGCGGTCGCCAGCTCGACCGCGCGCCCATCCCGTTCCACCTGCTGCCCGACGTGGTCCGCGAGGTCGGTGGCGACCTCGAGGTGCATGTCGACACCGGCATCATGAACGGCGCCGACATCGTGGCATCCGTCGCCCTCGGCGCACGCTTCACGCTGATCGGCCGCGCCTACCTCTACGGCCTCATGGCGGGCGGGCGCCGCGGCGTCGACCGCACCATCTCGATCCTGCGCAGCGAGATCGAGCGCACCATGAAGCTGCTCGAGGTGTCGACGCTCGACGAGCTCGGCCCGCAGCACGTCACGCAGCTCGCGCGCCTCCAGCCGATCGCCCGGCCCGTGCAGGCCGCGGCGGAGCAGGCCGTCGCGGCCAAGCCGAAGTCGGTGCGCGCGCCGCGAGCCACGGCGGCGAAGGCGACCGCGACGAAGACGGCGACGGCGACGGTGAAGAAGCCCGTCGCACGCACCGCAGCGGCGGCAGCCAAGGCGACCCCGACCACGAAGGCCGCGCCGAAGGCCTGACCCGGCGGCCGGCCCAGACCGAGTTCACAGGATGAGCCGCTTCATACCCGCTCCACGGCCGGTCTGAAGCGGCTCATCCTGCATACGCCGCCTCGGCAGCGGCCTCGGCGGGATCGCGGCACACCTCACCGCCCCGGCCGCGCGCCCCGCTCCTGCTTCCGGATGTCGCGGTCGACCTGCTTGCGCAGGTCCTTCGCGCGCTCGGCGTCGGTCGGCGCGACGATCGCCTCGTGCACGGTGAGCAGGGCGACCCGCTTGGCCATCTTCTGCACCTGGTCGGACTGCTTGCGCCGCCGCTTGGCCAGGTCGGCCCGCGCCTTCGCCCGCACCGCGGCGTCCGCACCGACGATACGGCGACCATCGCGGCGCTCGCGTCGGGCACTCCGCCCCGTCGCCGTGCCGGCCTGCTTCGCCGCCGCGGGCCCGAACCGGATCGAGGCACGGTCGAGCCAGGCGGCCGCGCGTTCGGCGCGAAGCGCGGCGAGCCTCGGCGTGCGCCGGCGCTCGGTCGCCGCCGCCTGCACGGACGCCTCGGCGAACCGCACCGCCGACTCGAGTCGCATCCTCGCCCGCGCGCCCTTCGGCAGTCGCTTGGCCATGCGCCGCACCTCGGTCTCCATGGTGCGGGCCGCCTCGATCGCGCGCTTCGCGCGTCGACGTTCCTCCCTCGTCGTCGCCATGGTCACGCCCCGTCGATCAGGTCGAGCAGCCGCTTGGCGGCGTCGCGGATCTCGTCGTGGTCGTACTGCCCGGCGCGGCTCTCGAGCGAGATCACCGCGCACCGGTGCACCCGGCGGAAGTCGCCGTACGGGAACGAGTAGGCCTCCTTGGTCTCCTCGTTCGCGTCGTCGTCGATGCCGAGGTGCCAGTGCCGGTACTCCGTCCAGCCCTCCTTCTCGATGAAGTCGTTCTCCTGGTCGGCGCTCGGTGCATCCTCGCTCCAGTCGTCGCGCTCGTCGCGGTCGACCTTGCCGTCGCGCACGAGCGACCGCGCGTGGCGCAGCGCCGTCTCGTTCAGCCGGATCGCCATGTCGTTGCTCCCTTCGTGCCCTGAACCTCCGGTCTACGTGAGACGCGGATGCCGCGGCAAGGGGTTGCGGCGGGCGCGGCACCGGCCCAGCACCCGCCGGCCCGGCACCCGCCGGCCCGGCGCCGGTCCGGCACGATTTGGCGGGATCTCGCCGGCGCGCGGCGCGATCTCACGACCGCCCGCGCCCGACGAGCCGGAAGGATCGGCTCATCGCACCGCGGAGACGCGGAGACGCGGAGACGCGCGATGGAGCATCCGCGATGGAACAACATGAGGAGCGGACATGATCGGCGTGGTGGTACCGGGCATCGACGGGTCGGGCCCCGAGCACTGGCAGACCCTCTGGGAGCAGGGCGACTCCGGGCTGGCCCGGTTCGCGCCGTCCTCCTGGGAGGCCCCCGAGCGCGACGACTGGCGGCTCGCCCTGGCGGCTGCGGTGAGCGCGGCCGGTCCGCGGGCGATCGTGATCGCGCACAGCCTCGGATGCCTCGCCGCCGTCGACGTGCTGCTCGACCGGCTGCCCGCCGGGGGCGCCTTCCTGGTCGCCCCGCCCGACGTCGACGGACCGGCCTACCCCGACGCCGCGGCCTCGTTCCGGGGCATCCGGCCCGCGCCGCTCGCGGTGCCCGCGATCGTCGTCGCGAGCGACGACGATCCGTTCAGCTCCCCCGCGGCGACGGCGCGGTTCGCCGGGGCCATCGGCGCCTCGGTCGTGAGCGTCGGCGCGCACGGGCACCTCAACGCCGCGAGCGGGCTCGGCGACTGGCCGGAGGGCCGGCGCCTGCTCGCCGCATTCGCGGCGGGGCTCAGCGCCTGACGTACTCCGAGACGACCACGCCCGACTCGTAGGCCGTGGTCGCGACCTCGGCGAACGCGCGCGGCTCGTAGGCGCCGGGTGCGAACAGCGGGATGCCGGCGCCGAAGAGCAGCGGCTGGCGCTTGAGCACGAGCCGGTCGATCTCGTCGACGAGCTGCGTGGCGAGCTGCCCGCCGCCGCAGAGCCAGACGGCCCGGCCCGGTTCGGCCTTGAGCCGTCGCACGACCTCGACCGGGTCCTCGTCGGTCACCTCGAGGTTCGGCCGCTCGCCGAGGTCGTCGTCGAGGTGCGAGCGCGTGAAGACGATCTGCCGGAGGTGCCGGTAGGGGCTCGTGGCGCCCATCGGCAGGCCGACGGCGTAGGTGTTCCACCCCATGAGCACGGTGTCGAAGCCGCCGCCCGATTGGTCGATGCCGAGGGCGGCGGCCAGGTCGGTCGGCACGGCGTCGGCGAACCGTTCGTTCTGGGCCGACATGTGGTCGCCCTCCACGAGGAAGGCGTCGAATTCGCCGTAGGGGCCGGCGATGCAACCGTCGAGGCTGACGGCCACGTAGTACACGAGTTCTCGCACGTTCATTCCTATCCACGACTGATGTAGTGATTGCGAGACTACAACACGCGTAGTGGTTACCGCTACCATCGAGCCATGGCGAAGAACGAGCAACGCCGTCGGGCCCTCGCCGACGCCGGATTGGGCGTACTCGCGCGCGAGGGTACGCGCGGCTTGACCCACCGCGCGATCGATGAGGCGGCGGGCGTGCCGATCGGCACCGCCTCGAACTACTTCCGCAGTCGCGAGGCGCTCATCGCCGGACTCGTCGACCGCATCGGCGAGCGGCTCGCGCCGAGCCCCGACGACCTCGAACGCCGGGCGTCGGAACGCCCGAGCCGCGCCCTGTTCGCCGACTACCTGCGCGACATCGTGCGCCGGCTCTCCGAGCACCGCGAGGTGACGCTCGCGCTCTTCGAGCTCCGCCTCGAGTCCAGTCGCCGGCCCGAGCTCGCCGCCGTGCTCGGCGCGTGGCAGCGCGCCGGCTTCGAGGCCGACGTCGCGTTCAACGAGAGCGCCGGCCTGCCCGGCGGCCGGCGCGAGATCGCGCTGTTCCACTACGCGATCGACGGGCTGCTGCTCGACCGACTGACCACCTCGATCGATCCGGATGCCTCGACCGACGAGGTCGTCGACGCCCTCGTGGCGGGACTCCTGCCCGAGGGCTGACCGAGCTGCCGGCCGCCGCACGCGCGCAGGCCGGCCGCCACGCGCCAGCCTAGGATCGAGGCATGGCACGCAGGGGGTCGTACGCGAAGGGCGTCGCGAAGCGCGAGGAGATCCTCGCGACCGCCCTCGACGTCATCGCCCGCAACGGCTACGGGCGCGCGTCCGTGCGCGAGCTGGCCGATGCCGTGGGCCTCAGCCAAGCGGGTCTCCTGCACTACTTCACGTCGAAGGAGCTGCTGTTCGCCGAGGTGCTGCGCACGCGCGACGAGGTCGATGCATCGGCGTACGCGACCGACGACGATCCCGACATCACGAGGTACTCGCGGATCATCCGGCACAATGCCGACGTGCCGGGCCTCGTCCAGCTCTACGTGCGCCTGTCGGCGGAGGCGACCGACCCGGGGCATCCGGCGCACGCGTTCTTCGCCGATCGGTCGGCGACGTTCCGGCGCGAGGTGGCCGTCGCGATGCGCGAGGCGCAGGCCGCCGGCCGGGTCGACCCGGGCCTCGACGCCGACCGGCTGACGCTCATGCTGCTCGCCCTCGCCGACGGCCTGCAGACCCAGTGGCTGATGGATCCGGCCATCGACATGGCCGCGCACATCGACGAGTTCTTCGCGCTGGTGGCAGGGCCATCCGCCTGATCGCGGCGGGAATCCGGACTTCGTCCCCCGTTCGGGGGGCGTGACCCTGCGCGCAAGCTGTGCGCATGCTGTCCCCATGACGCAGCTGGGCGATCCCCCCGCCCCACCCGACGCCCCTCCCCTCGACGGACCGCGCCTGGCGCAGTCGATCCGGCTCCTCGACCACCTGGTCGAGCACGGCCCGGCGACCCGCAGCGAACTCGCGAGCGCGACCGGCCTCGGCCGCAGCGCCATCGCCGGCATCACCGCGCGGCTGCTCGACGCCGGCATCCTCGCCGAGGAGACGGATGCCTCGCCCGACGGCCGCGCCATGCCGCTCGCGCTGGCAGCGGGCCACCACGTGCTCGTGACGACCGAGGTCGGCCCCGACGAGGTCATCGCGACGCTCGCGGCCCTCGACGGCACCGAGCTCGCGAGGTTCGTCGAGCCGCTCGACGCAGGCGCCGCACCGGCGGCCCTCCTCGACCTGCTCGCGGCCGTGCTCCAGCGGGCGATCGCCGCGGCCGACCGTCGCGGCGCCCCGGTCGCCGATCTCACGGTGCTCGTCGACGGAGCCGTTGCCGGCCGCCCCGCCGTCGTGGTCGAGGGTGCCCGCCTCGGCGACGAGCCGATCGACGTCCTCGCCGAGCTGCGCGCCCGGGTTTCCGAGCTCGCCGAGGTCGAGGCCGCACTGCCCGCGCCCGTGCAGCTGCTGCCCTCGGCGATCGCGGCCGCGTCATCCGAAGCCGAGGCCCTCGGCGTCGCCGACCTGCTGTACCTCGAGGGCGATCCGGCGCTCGCCTCGGCGATCATCGTCGACGGGCGGCCGCTGCGCGGCGCGCACGGGCTCGCCGCGTCGATCGCCCACCTGCCGATCGTGCCGAACGGCGTGCGTTGCGACTGCGGCCAGGTCGGATGCCTCGTCACCGTCGCCGGCCCCGCCCACGTCATCGAACGCGCCGGGCTCGCCGACCTCGAGGCCATGCACGGCCGGCGCGCGGCGATCGACGAGCTCATCGCCCGCATCGACGCCGCCGACGACCGGGCGCGGTGGTCGTGGCTCGACGCCGCGCTCTGGATCGGTCGCACGCTGCAGGTCGTGGTGCCCGCACTCGACCCCACGGTCATCGTCATCGGCGGCTACTGGGGCGGGTTCATCCCCGACATCGACGCGGCGTTCCGGCGCAACCGCCCGACCATCGCGGGCGGCGCCATCGGCTCCATACCGCGCATCGTGCGCGCCTCCGCCGGCCCAGAGGCCGCGCTCGACGGCGCGCGCCGCCGGGCGCGGGCGCGCCTGGTGGCGGAGCCGCTGCGGCTCATCGGCTGAGCGGGGCGGGCGGGCCGGCCGGCCGGCGCCTGCCGCCGGACCGCGCCGCGGGGAATGATCCGCCACTCGAGACGATTGCACCTCACATGTGCACGATCACGCCACCGCGGGGCATCCGGCCGGCTGATGACGCCTCGGTCATCAGCCGCCTCATCGCGGTCCTGCGGTGGTCGATGGTCGACTTCACCAGTCGCGAGCTGCGGGCCGGCGAGCTGCGGCGCGATGAGCACGACGCGACGCGGTTCCACATGGTCGTCGACGGCACGGTCGAGCTCCACCGAGCCGACGAGGTCGTGACCCTGCGCCGCGGCGACGTCGCCCTCCTGCCGCACGGCGGCACGACCCGACTCGCGGCACGGCGCGACGCGCGCGTGCTCAGCGCGACGATCGCGCTGCTCGGCCCGCATCCGACGATGATCCGCGCGATGCCGCCCCTGCTCGCGGCGTACGGATTCGTCGAGCGCGAGCCCGGTTTCGCGAGCCTGCTCGACACGATGCACCGCGAGGCCTCCGAGGCCAGGCCCGGCGCCGACACCGTCATCGCGGGCCTGACCGACGTGGTGATCTCGGCGGCGGTGCGGTTCTGGCTCGAGCACGGGTGCGGCACGGCGCGCACCTGGCTGGCCGCGGCATCCGACCCGAACGTCGGCGAAGTCCTCGCCGCGATCCACGAGAACCCCGGTTCGCCGTGGACGGTCGAATCGCTCGCGCGCATCGCCCGCGCATCCCGCTCGCAGTTCGCGGAGCAGTTCCGCGCCGCCGTCGGCGACACCCCGGCACGGTACGTCACGCGGATCCGGATGGCGCAGGCCGAGCGGATGCTCCGCGACGGCGAGCCCGTCGGCGGCATCGCGCACCGCCTCGGCTACGACAGCGAGGAGGGGTTCAGCCGCGCGTTCCGCCGCCACAGCGGCGTCGCCCCGAGCCGGTGGCGACGGGCCGCGCTGCAGCCCGTCGCCTGACCTCATCCGCCGGTCGGCCCGGATCGACCGCGCCGGTCACCTGGCCTTCGCCGCGGTGAGCACGACCGCGCCGAGCACCGCGGCGACGCCGCCTCCGAGGAATGCGGCCTGCACGCCGACCGAGTCGACGAGCAGCCCGCCGACGGCCGCACCCACGGTGATGGCGATCTGGAATGCGGCCACGACGAGGCCGCCGCTGCTCTCGAGCCGGTCGGGCGCGACGCGCGCCATCCACGTCTGCACCATCGTCGGGATGGCGCCGAAGCCGGCCCCCCACACCACGACGGCGATCGCGGCGGCGACGGGGTTCGCCCCCGCCAGCGCGTACAGCACCGTCGCCGCGCCGATCGCGGTCGGCGCTCCGATCACGAGGACGCCGAGTCGCCGGTCGGCGATCGGCCCGGCGACCAGGTTGCCCGCGAACGAGGCGACGCCGAACACCGCGAGCAGCATGGCGAGGGCCGCGGGCGAGGCGCCGCCGATCTCCTCGAACGCCGGGCGCAGGTAGGTGAACCCGATGAAGTGGCCTCCCGCGATGAGCACGATCGCCAGCACGCCCAGCGCGACCACGGGCCGCGCGGCGGTTCGCACCAGGGTGCGGAAGCCCGGCGCACCGGTCGGCGGAACCGACGGCAGGGTCAGCAGCTGCACGACGAGGGCGACGATGCCGGCGGCGGCCGCGCCGAGGAACACCGTGCGCCACCCCACCAGTTCGCCGAGGAACGCCCCGGCCGGCACCGCCGCGATCGTCGCGAGCGAGACGCCCATGTTGACGATCGTCATCGCACGCCCCAGCCGGTCGGCCGGCACGAGCTGGGCCGTCACGGCGAGCGACATGGCCCAGAAGCCCGAGATCGCGAGCCCGAGCAGCAGTCGCGACGCGAGCATGAGCCCGAAGACCGGCGCGATCGAGACGAGCACGTTGGAGAGCACGGCGAGGGCCGTGAGGGCCACCATGACCCAGCGGCGGTCGATCCGCGGCAACGCCGAGACGACCAGCGGACCGCCGATGATGCCGATGACGCTCGTGGCGGTCACGAGCTGACCCGCAGTGCCCTCCGAGATGCCGAGGTCGGCGGCGATGGGCGAGAGCAGGCTGGCAGGCAGGAACTCGCTCGCGACGAGCGTGAAGATCCCGAGGCCGAGCGAGACGACCCCGGCCCACGCGGCCCGGCGCGGCGGACGATGCGGCGCGGACGCCGGCGCATCGCGGCTGGATCCGACGACGGCCGGGGTGCTTGCGGTGTTGATGGACATGCGGCTCCTTCAGGTGGAACTCCACCCTCGCCCGGCCACGACGCCCGCGCCCGACCGTTCGTCGCCGGCACCCGACGGATCGTCCGGAAGGTGGCGGGGCGCGGTCTCAGCCGTGGGTGCGGCGCCCACCGAACCGCGACCTCACGCCCCAGGCCGTGACCTTCGCCATGGCCTCGAGCACGATGCCGAGGCTCATCTTCGACCGGCCCTGCGTGCGCTCGACGAAGGTCACCGGCACCTCCACGACCCGCAGGCCGGCCTCGTGGGCGTGCCACAGCATGTCGACCTGGAAGCCGTAGCCGCGCGTGTGGACATCGGCGAGGGGCATCCGTCGCAGGGCGTCGGCGCGGAAGACGCGGTAGCCCGCGGTCGTGTCGCGCGTCGGCACTCGCAGCACGGAGCGCGCGTACGCGCTGCCGCTGCGCGAGAGCCATTCGCGGTGCTTCGGCCAGTTCTCGATGCGGCCGCCGGGCACCCAGCGCGATCCGATCACGAGGTCGACGGGGCCCGGGGCATCCGTTCGCTCGATCGCGGCGAGCAGCGCCGGCAGGTCCTCGGGGCGGTGCGAGCCGTCGGCGTCCATCTGCACGATCGGGTCGTGGCCGCGCTCGAGCGCCCAATCGAACGCCTCGAGGTACGCGGCGCCCAGCCCGGCCTTGCCGGCGCGGTGCAGCACGTGCACCGAGGCATCCGCCCCGGCGAGCCGGTCGGCGAGCTCGCCCGTGCCGTCGGGCGAGGCGTCGTCGACGACGAGCACCGCGGCCTCGGGCACGGCCGCGCGCACGCGGCCGACGATCGCGGCGAGGTTCTCGCGCTCGTTGAACGTGGGAATCACCACGAGGGGACGGGGCATCCCGTGCATCGTAGCCGGTCGAGGCGACCCGCCCGTGACCCCTTCGCTAGCGAACGCCCGACATCAGCCGCAGCACCGGGCGCGCCCCGACGGCGAGACCCGCGCCGAGCACGATGGCGATGGCGCCCAGCACCCCGAAGTACGTCGCCTCGTTCACGACTGTGTAGAACTCGGCCAGCAGGCCCGCGATCGACGTGCCGAGCGCGACCGACAGGAAGAACAGGGCCACCATCTGCGTGTGGAACACCGCGGGTGCGAGCTTCGTCGCGACCGACAGGCCGACCGGGGAGAGCAGCAGCTCGGCGACGGTGAACGTGAAGAGGATCAGCACCATCCACAGCAGCGGGGTCGAGTTCGCGCCGCCGTCGGCGAACGGGAGGAAGAGCAGGAACGCGAGGCCCATGATCGCCGTCCCGGCGGCGAACTTGACGGGCGTCGAGGGCTGCCGGTCGCCGAGCTTCGTCCAGATCGCCGCGAAGACGCCGGAGAGCACGATGATGAAGATCGGATTGATCGACTGGACCCAGGGCACCGGCATGATCCAGCCGAACAGGTCGCGGTTCAGCTGCTCGTCGGCGTAGATCGTGAGCACCGTGAACTGCTGCTGGTACAGCGACCAGAACGCGACGCTCGCGATGAACAGCGGGATGAACGCGAACACGCGACGACGCTCCACCGGGGTGATGCGGTGACTGCCGAGGATCACGATGAAGTACGCGACCGCCGCGACGATCGTGCCTCCGATGACCCAGGTCACGAGGTTCCCGGCCGTGATCAGACCGGTCAGCACGAGGATCGCGACGACGAGGACGGCGGCGACGGCGATGCCGACGACCACCATCCGTCGTTCGCGCGGCAGCGGGTTCGGCACGACGGATGCCTCGCGCGGCAGGTTCCTCCGACCGAACGAGTACTGGACCAGGCCGATCGCCATGCCGACCGCGGCGAGCGCGAAGCCCCAGTGGAAGCCCCACGCGTCCTGCACGAGGCCGGTCAGGATCGGACCGAGGAACGCGCCGAGGTTGATGCCGAGGTAGAAGATCGAGAACCCGGCGTCGCGGCGCGGGTCGTGCTCGGAGTACAGCGTGCCGACGACGCTCGTCGCGTTGGCCTTGAGGCCTCCCGACCCGAAGGCGACGAGCACGAGCCCGACGCCGACGCCCAGGAATCCGGGCAGCACGGCCAGCGCGACGTGCCCGGCCATGATGACGATCGCGGAGTAGAACAGCACGCGCTCGCTGCCGAGCAGGCGGTCGGCCACCCACGCGCCGAGGATGGTCGAGAGGTAGACCGCACCGCCGTACGCACCGACGATGCCGGCGGCGGCCGTCTGGTCCATGCCGAGGCCGCCGTCGGTCGCGGAGTAGTACAGGTACAGCAGCAGGATGCCCTGCATGCCGTAGAAGCTGAACCGCTCCCACATCTCGACGCCGAAGATGTGCACGAGCGGTCGCGGCTGACCGAGGAATCCGCGGTCGCCGCTCGTGTCCCGTTCCTGCTCGCCGGCCTCCGCAGGCGCAGGCCCAGTCGTCTCCCCCATGGGCGGCAGCCTAGACCCGGGTCGGGGATGCCGCGAGGAGCGGCTGGCCCCTCGTGGAAGGTGGGGGTCACCCCCCGCGTCCCGGCGGGCGTCGCTGGCTAGGGTCGGATCAGGACGCGATCAGGCGTCCGTGTGCGAGGGGGAATCATGGAAACCGCGAAGCGTCCGACGACGCGAATCGTGACGGCGGCCGCACTGGCCGCGATGACGGCGTTCGTCCTGGGGGGCTGCGCGCTGCTCGGCCCACCGCACACGATCACCGACTCGGCGGCCGTGACCGAGGCGGTGACCGCGATCGAGATCGACCAGCCCGACGGCGCGGTCGTCGTACAGGCCGACGACGACGCCACGGAGATCTCGATCGAGCGCACCGTGCACTACCGCGGGCCCGAGCGCGAGATCGGCGAGACGCACGCGGTCGAGGGCGGCACGCTCGTGCTCGGCGGGTGCGGGCGCAACTGCTCGGTCGACTACGTGCTCGAGGTGCCTGCCGGGCTCGACGTCTCGGGTGAGACGACGAACGGCTCGATCGAGCTCTCCGGGGTCGCGGAGGTCGCCGTGTCGACCTCGAACGGACGCATCGAGCTCGACGGCGTGACCGGCTCCGTCGATGCCGACACGTCGAACGGACGCATCATCGGCACCGACCTCACGGGCGACGGCGTCGAGGCGAGCACGTCGAACGGCGCCATCGAGCTCGAGCTCGGCACCCCGCAGGATGTCACGGCGGACACCTCCAACGGCTCGATCGAGCTGCGCGTGCCCGACGCCCGCTACCGCGTCGAGACCGAGACCTCGAACGGCGGCATCGACGTCGGCATCGACGACCTCGCCGACGGCGAGTTCACGCTCGACCTGCGCACCTCGAACGGGTCGATCACGGTGTCGCCGGTGCGCTGATCGGGCCGGGCGGGCCGAGCGGGCGAGCCCGGCTCAGCCGTTCTTCGCGTCGCGCCAGGCGAGGTAGCCGCGCACGGCGTCGAGGTCGTAGTCGGGCCCCGAGATGCCGAGGGTGAACAGGCGCACGCCGGCGTCGTAGAGCGCGTCGGCGTGCTCGAGGTCGGGCGTGCCGCGGGTGAGCTCGTTCGAGACGACGAGATCCGAGACGTCGCGGCCGACCTCGTCGCCCCAGCGGGCGATGACGTCGAGCTTGTGCGCGAGGTCGCCCGGCGCGACGAACGAGTGCCAGATGTCGGCGTGCTCGGCGACGATGCGCAGCGTCTTCTGCTCGCCCTTGCCGCCGATCATGATCGGGATGTCGCGCGTCGGCGCCGGGTTGAGTGCGGCCCACCGCGCGCGGATACGCGGCAGCGCGTCGGCGAGGTCGCGCAGGCGCGAGCCCGGCGTGCCGAAGGGGTATCCGTACTCGTCGTAGTCGCGCTCGAACCAGCCGGCACCGGTGCCGAAGATGAACCGGCCGGTGCCCGAGCCCTTCGCGCTGATGTGGTCGAGCGTGCGCGCCATGTCTGCCTGCAGGTCGGCGCCGCGGTACGAGTTGCAGTTCACGAGCGTGCCGAACTCGATGCGCTCGGTCTGCTCGGCCCAGGCGCCGAGCATGGTCCACGCCTCGAAGTGCAGGCCCTCGGGGTCGCCCGTGAGGGGGAAGAAGTGATCCCAGTTGAAGGCGATGTCGACGCCGAGCTCTTCGAGGCGGAGCACGGTGTCGCGGATGGCCGAGTACTCGGCGTGCTGGGGCTGGACCTGGATTCCGAGGCGGACGGGGGTGTCGAGACGCATTCGACCAGCCTATGGCCGTTCCCCGGCGTACGCACGAAATCGGCGTCAACGGGTATCCCGACGCAATGATCGGCCGTACACTCGCGAACATGGACAACCTCGACCGCGCCATCCTCGACCTGCTCCGCCAGAACTCGCGGGCCGGGTACGGCGACATCGGCTCGTCGGTCGGGCTGTCGGCCTCGGCCGTGAAGCGACGGGTCGACCGCCTCGTCGGCGATGGGGTCATCCGCAGCTTCACGATCCAGGTCGACCCGGCGGTCGATGGCATGAGCACCGAGGCGTACGTCGAGCTGTTCTGCCGCGGCACCGTCGCCCCCGAGGAGTTGCGGCGCATCCTCCAGGACGTGCCGGAGGTCGTCTACGCCGGCACCGTCACGGGCAGCGCCGACGCGATCGTGCACATGCGCGCACGCGACATCACGTCGTTGGAGGACGCGCTCGAACGCGTCCGGATCGCCCCGAACGTCGACCACACGAGGAGCGCGATCGTGCTCTCGAGACTCGTCAACCGGCAGCGCGACTGATGACGGGCTTCGCCTTCAGGATCTCGGGCGAGGCATCCGTGCCGCCGTTCGAGCAGTTGCGCGCACAGGTCGTCGAGGGCGTGCGCGAGGGGCGGCTCACCGCCGGCGAGCGCCTGCCGACCGTGCGCGCACTCGCCGACGAGCTGGGGCTCGCGGCCAACACGGTCGCGAAGGCGTACCGCGAACTCGAGCAGGACGGCGTCATCGAGACGCGCGGCCGGTCGGGCACGTTCATCGCCGCCCACGGCGACGCGGCGCATCGCAGCGTGCAGGAGGCGGCGGCCGAGTACGCGGCGCTCGCCCGGCGCCTGCGGGTGCCGGCCGACGACGCGCTCGCGATCGTGGATGCCGCGCTGCGCATCGGCACGTGACGCGGACCGCCGCGCGCCACCGGGCGAGCGCCGGCGACCGGCCATTGACATCGGCGGTTTGTCGCACGACAATTATTGTCATGCGACAGAATTGTGCGGTGCGGCGATGAACTCGACGCTCGTGGCCCTCCTCCCTGCGTTCGCGCTGTGCATGGTGCTCGCCGAGGTGAAATACCTCATGCGAGCGCGGCTGCACGGCGACGCCGAGGTTCGCGCAGTGCTCGCGGTCGCGGGCCGCGTCGGCATGACGATCGACCGCCGAGAGCTCGGCGACCGCATCGGCGGACGGCTCCGCCGCCAGGGTCGCGCCATGGCCTTCGCCGCGCCGTTCGTCGCCGTACCCGGCATCGTCGCCGCCTTCTGGATGCCCGCCGACACCAGCGGCGCCGTGTTCGCACTGCCCCTGTGGATCGTCATCGCGTGCATGCAGTTCACCGAGTCATCCGTCGCCGTGGCCGAGGGGTTTCGGCTCGACCCCGACCGACCGCGCGTCGCGAATGCGCGGCGACGTACCCGGGCCGACTACGCCGACCCCGTCGTGCGCATCGGCACGCGCGTCTTCGTGCTGCTCGCCGCGGCGATCTCCGTCGTCGCCGTGTTCTCCATCGGCGCCGAGGCGGCGCTCCTCGGCCTGACGGCGCTGCTCGCGATCGCCGCGCTGGTGGTCGCCGAACTGCTCGCGCAGTCGCTGGCCGGGCATCCGCAGCACGCCCGCGACGACGACGAGCTGCGGTGGGACGACGCGCTGCGCGCCCTCGCGATCAACGACCTCTACGTCGCACCGTTCGGGCTGGCCGGGCTCGCCATGCTCTCGTCCGGCCTGGCAGCAGCTGCGTCGACGAACTCGGCGCTCTGGCCGCTGTCGTTCGTCACCCCGATCGCGCTGCTGGCCGCCCTCGTCATCGGCCTCGTGCGCCGGCCGGCGCATCGGGCCGTGCGGCGACTCTGGCCCGAGGCGGCCGGCGCATGATCGTCGTCGACCCCGGCTCGCCGACCGCGCCGTACGAGCAGATCCGCGTCGGCATCGCCTCCGCCGTGCGCGCGGGCGACCTCGCGCCCGGCGAGCGCCTGCCCACGGTTCGGGCGCTCGCGGCCGACCTCGACCTCGCCGTCAACACCGTTGGCAAGGCCTACCGCGAGTTGGAGCGCGACGGCGTGATCGAGACGAGGGGGCGCCTCGGGTCGTTCGTCATCGGGCACGAGGAGTCGGCGACCGCGGTCGACGAGCAGGCGAGGCTCGCGGCATCCGATTTCGTCACTCGGGTCGCCGAACTCGGTGTCGAGGCATCCGACGCTCTCGCCCTCGTGCGTCGCGCGCTGCGGCTGCGCGACTGAGGGGCGGAAGGGATCTACTCCGCGACCGGCGCGGGAACGGGTACCGGGATCGGCTCCTTGGGCAGCTTGCGCACCTTTGCGCGACGGCGCCGGCGCTCGGGGATCATCGAGCGCATCTCCTCGAGCTTGCCGAAGCACAGCAGCCGGTCGCCCGACTCGAGCAGCACGCCCTTGCGCGGGTTCGGAATGACGTTCGTGCCGCGGTGCAGGGTCAGCACCGTGATGTCGCGCTCCCACAGGCCCGACTCGCCGAGCGTCTTGCCGACGAGGTCGGCGTTCGTGTGGACGAGCAGTTCGGCCACGCCGTACCCCGTCGAGACGGTGAGCCGCTGGCGCACGTCGATCTCGGGGAAGGCCACCTGGTTCGCGATGTAGTCGATGATCGCGCCGGCCACGTCGAGGTTCGTGGCCGTCTCGATGCCCTGCAGGCCCGGCGACGAGTTGACCTCCATCACCAGCGGGCCCTCGTTGCCCTCGAGCATGTCGACGCCGGCGACCTTGAGGCCCATGATCTGCGCCGACCGCACCGCGGCGAGCTCGTACTCGGGCGTCAGCTCGACGGGCTCGACGGTGCCGCCGCGGTGCACGTTGGAGCGGAACTCGTCGCCGCTCGCGACGCGGCGCATCGCGGCGACGACGCGGTCGCCGACGACGAGGGCACGGATGTCGCGGCCCCGGCTCTCGGCGATGAACTTCTGGATCAGCACGTTCTGCTTCGTCGAGTGCAGCGTCTCGATGATCGCCTCGGCGACCTTGACCTGCGGCGCGAGGATGACGCCGATGCCCTGCGTGCCCTCGAGCAGCTTGATGACGACCGGGGCGCCGCCGACGAGTTCGATCGCCTGGCGCACGTCGGCCCGGTTGCGCACGAACGACGTCGGCGGCAGCGCGATGTTGTGCCGGGAGAGGATCTGGTTCGCGCGCAGCTTGTCGCGCGCGTTCGTGATGCCGTTCGCGGTGTTGGGCGTGTACACGTCCATCTGCTCGAACTGGCGCACGACCGCGGTGCCGAAGTACGTGATCGAGTTGCCGATGCGGGGCAGGATCGCGTCGTAGTCGGACAGCGGGCGACCGCGGTACTGCAGGTCGGGTTCGGCTCCGGCGAGGTCGATCGCGAACCGCAGCGTGTTCAGCACCTTGACCTGGTGACCGCGCTGCAGCGCCGCCGCCTTCAGCCGCTGGGTGGAGTACGCCTGCGGGGCGCGCGAGAGGATCGCCAGTTTCAAAGGTTCCGCCCCTGCCATGATGGTTCGAGTGAGAGAGCCTGACCATTCAAGCACCATCGCCGGATGGCGCGAATGGGCATCCCTGCCCGCGATCGGCGTCCCGTGGATCAAGGTCAAGGTCGACACGGGTGCCCGCACCTCGGCGCTGCACGCGTTCGACGTCGAGGAGTTCGAGCGCGACGGCGAGGCCTGGGTGCGCTTCGGCGTGCAGCCCTGGCAGAACTCCGATGAAGACGCCGTCGTCGTCGAGTCGCGCGTGCACGACCGCCGCCACGTGCGCAGTTCGTCGGGGCACGTCGACGAGCGCATCGTCGTGCTCATGGACGTCGTGCTGCTCGGCCGCGAACTGACCGTCGAGGTGACGCTCAGCAACCGCGACGAGATGGGATTCCGCATGCTCGTGGGCCGTGAGGCGCTGCGCGGTGTGTTCCTCGTCGACCCCGGCGAGTCGTTCCTCGGCGGGCGTGCGCCCAAGCGCGCGCGCCGGCGGAATCGCGGGCGCGGGTAGGGGCCGCGCCGCGCAGTCGGTCGGTCGGTTCCCGTCGGTCGAGTAGCGACGAAGGAGCGTATCGAGACTACCCATACACGAACACATCTTCGATGTCAGTGGTCACTGCCAGACTCATTCCATGGAACTCCTGTTCGATCCACCCGCCCCGAAGGCGGCCGCCACCTGGCCGCCATCGTGGGCGACGATCGACGAACCGGATGCCTCGTGGCCGCTCCTCGAGGCGCTCCACGACGCGAGCGGCACAGCGGCGCCGCTGGGCGAGTTCGCCGCACTCGAAGACGCTCTGGACGCGGCCGAGACCGCCGCGTTCGCCGCGAATCGGGCGATGGCCGCGCATCTGGCCGCGATCCGCCGCGCGTTCGATTGCGCACGCCAGCACCCTGCGCTCTATCTGAACCGGTCGGCGCTGGGCGCTCGCGATGAGCAGGAGCTCGCCGTTCGCGCGGTCGCCGCCGAGTTGTCGATGCGGCTGAAACTGCCTTCCGGCACGGTGCGCACTCGTGCGTTCGAGGCCGAGGTCCTGCACGACCGCCTGCCGCTGGTCTGGCACCGGTTCGAGTCGGGTGTCGCCGCCTACCCCGAGGTGCGCGCCGCGGTCGACGCGGCCGTCGGGTTCGATCCCGACGACCCGGGCCTCGCCCGGTTCGACGAGGCCGTGGCCGACCTGATCGGCTCCGTCACCCCGGCACGGTTCCGCCAGCGCCTACGCGCGCTGCGCGCCCGATACGACCGGGCGCTGCTCGAGGCGCGTCACACGCGCGCGTACGCCGACCGCCGAGTTCAGGTCGAGCACGTCGACGACGGCATGAGCTGGGTGAGCCTGTTCGTCTCCTCGGTCGATGCGGCGCGGATCCGGGCACGGCTCGACGCGACGTGCCACGCGCAGGCGGGCGCTCCCGACGAACGCCGCAGCCTCGACCAGCTCCGCGCCGACACCGCGGTCGCGTGGCTCGCCGGCGATGGCACGCCCACCGCGGCGAGCGTCGAGGTCATCGTGACCGTACCGGTGCTCGCGCTGGCCGGTGCCGACGACGAGCCGGCCCAGCTCGACGGCGCTGGGCCCATCGACCTCGCGACGGCACGTCAGCTGTTCGCCGATGCACCGTCATTCCTCCGCCTCGCGGTCGACCCGGTCACGAGCGCTCCCCTCGCGCTCGATCGCACGAGGTACCGCCCGTCGGCGGCGCAGCGCACCTGGCTCGCCCTCCGGCACGGCACGTGCACGCGGCCGGGTTGCGACCGGCTGGCCGTCTCGTCCGACCTCGACCACGTGCGCGACTGGTTCACCGGCGGGCCGACCGACGTCGCGAACCTCGCCCCGACCTGCCGCAGCGACCATCGCCTGAAGCACGCGGCCCGGTTCACGGTCACGAAGTCGAAGCTCGAAGGCACCGTCACGTGGCGAAGTCCCACGGGTCGGGCCTACACCGACCCGCCGCCGTTCTGAGCACCGATCGATACCATCGTGTTCCGAGTACCGATCGATACCGTCATGGTCTGACTACCGATCGATACCGTCATGGTCTGGGCGCCGATCGATGCCGTCATCACGGGCACTCAGTTCGGGAGGGCTCTGCGGTGCGCCCTCCGCGCTTGGGGTTCCGTCTGCTGTGCGAGTTCGATGAGTTCGCGGAGGAGTCCGAGATGCTCAGCGCCCGAAACCGGCCGAAGCGTCGGTGAACATTCGTCGACCGACACGATGGCCAACCGATACCGACACGACAGGGGCGTCCCGCTCAGCGCCGATTCGCTCAGCGCCGATTCGCTCAGCGCCGGTTCGTCCAGCGCAGGAACCGGCGCACGGTCCGCTCGTTCACGCGCCCCTTGGTGAAGGCGTCGACCTTGTGGAACGGCATGTTGATCAGGAACATCACGTTGTTCGCCGCGTGCGGGCGCTTGAGGGCGAGCAGCACGCGCCGCGCTCCGGCGAGAAGCCCGTGGAAGGCACGTCCGAGCGCCTTCGCGTAGACGAGCTGGGCGACGGTGTCGGCCTCGTACGTGAGGGGCGCCGACCGGTCCCACCGGGTCGGCGGCGGCGTGCGACCGAGCAGCGTCGCGAAGCTCGCATCGTCGACGTGCTGCACGTCGGCGGCCGCGTACACGGGCAGGCGATCGGCGTCGGAGACGGGGACATCCGTCTCGCCGTCGACAGTGATCGTTCCGGTGAGGCGGATGTCGGCGACCGACGCGCCCACCTCGACGACGACCTCGCCGGCCGGGCGCACCCAGCGACCCGCGGCGACCGAGTAGTACTCGAGCGCCCTCGGATCGATCGCCAGCTCGACCGATGTCGCCTCGCCCGGCTCCAGCCGGAGTCGGGTGCTCGCGGCGAGCTGCACGCGTGCGTGGAAGACCGACGACCACGGAGAAGAAGCAGAAGGACCCGGCCCGACGTACACCTGCGGAACCTCCACGCCGGCGCGCGAACCCGTGTTCCGTACGGTGAACCGCACGACCACTCGACCGGCGGCACCGTCGCCACCGGCGCCACCGGCGCCACCGGCGCCACCGTCGGCGTCGCCGCGAACCACCTCGAGCCCCTCGTACGCGAACGATGTGTACGAGAGCCCGTGTCCGAACGCGTACCGCACGGGAACGCCGCGGGTTTCGTAATAGCGGTAGCCGACGAAGATCGCGTCGCGGTGCTCGGCGGTGGCCTCGAGTCCGGGGAACGTGCCGGCGGACGGGACATCCGAAAAGCGCAGCGGGTAGCTGACGGCGAGCCGCCCGCTCGGCTCGTGCCGGCCGGTGAGCACGTCGGCGACGGCGGTGCCGCCGCCCTGCCCGGCGAGCGAAGTGTGCAGGATCGCGGCGACGTCGTCGGCGAAGGGCAGCTCGACGGGGCTGCCGCCGGCGAGCACGACGACGACGCGGTGCCCGGCGGCGACGAGCGCGTCGACGAGGTCGAGCTGGTTCTGCGGCAGGCGCAGGTGCTCGCGGTCGACGCCCTCGGCCTCGCTGGACTCGTCGAGTCCGATGAACGCGAGCACGGTGTCGGCGGATGCGGCCACGCGGAGCGCCTCGTCGCGCAGGCGCCGGTTGCGACCGCCGAACCGTTCGAAGCCCTGCGCGTAGCCGGTGACCTCGAGGTCCGACGCGCGCAGCGCGGTCAGCGCGTCGTCGACCCGGGTGGGGTTCACGAGCGAGCTGCCGGCGCCCTGGTAGCGCGGCGTGGCGGCGAAGTCGCCGATCACCGCGACGCGCGCCCGGGGCGGGAGCGGCAGCGCGGCATCCGTGTTCTTCAGCAGCACGAGGCACTCGCGCGCGGCGGCGACGGCGGCGCGGTGCTGCGCGTCGAGGTCGACGGAACCGGCGACGCCCGGCGCATCCGCGAGCGCCGGCTGCACCGCGAACACGAAACGCAGCAGCTCGTCGACCCGCTCGTCGAGCACGGCCTCGTCGAGCTCGCCGGCCCGCACGGCGCGCACGAGCTGCGCGTCGGTGAGCCCGTCGCTCGACGGCATCTCGAGCTGGTTGCCGGTGACGAGCCCCGCGACTCGGTCGTGGTTGCCGCCCCAGTCGGTCACGATCAGGCCGTCGAAGCCCCATTCACCGCGCAGGATGTCGCGCACGAGGTGCGGATGCTCGTTGGCATAGGTGCCGTTGACCCGGTTGTACGAGGTCATGATCGCCTTCGGCGCGCCATCCTCGACCACGCGGCGGAAGCCCTCGAGGTAGATCTCGCGCAGGCTCCGCTCGTCGACGACCTCGTCGATCGACATGCGCAGGTGCTCCTGGCTGTTGACCGCGAAGTGCTTCGGACATGCGGAGACGCCGGTCGACTGGATGCCCCGGACCATGGCCGCGGCGAGGTCGCCGCTGAGCTTCGGGTCCTCCGAGAAGTACTCGAACGAACGCCCGCCGAGCGGGTTGCGCACGATGTTCAGGCCGGGGCCGAGCAGCACCGCGACGCCCGCCGCGCGCGCCTCGGCGCCGAGGGCCCGGCCGACCGACTCGAGCAGCTCGGGGTCCCACGACTGCGCGAGCGCGGCCGCTGTCGGGAAGCACGTCGCCGGGAGGCTCGAGTTCAGGCCGAGGTGGTCGGCCTTGCCGCCCTGCTTGCGCACGCCGTGCGGCCCGTCGGTCAGCATGATCGAGGGCACGCCGAGCCGCTCGATCGGCTTCGTGTTCCAGAAGTTGGCGCCGCTCATGAGCGAGGCCTTCTCCTCGAGCGTCATCCGCTCGATCAGGTCGGCGTGGGCCAGCATGATCAGATCCTGTTCGTCTGCAGCACGTAGTAGGCGATGTGGCGTGCGGCGTCCCGCAATGCGCTGAGCGTACCGGCGCGATCCTCCTCGAGGTAGCTGCTCAGCTGCTGCTCGAAGGTGCCCGGCCCCGGCAGGTCGAGCGGCAGGTCGAGCATCAGGTCGTTGCCCGCCTCGACGGCCTGCAGCGCGTCGAAGTGCTCGCCCTGCGGGCCGATGCCCGCGTCCGTGATGACGAAGCCCTCGAAGCCCCACTCGCCGCGCAGGATGTCGGTGAGCAGCGGCGCGCTGCCACCGGCCCACGTCGAGCCCACGCGGTTGAACGCGGTCATCACGCCGTGCGCGTCGGCCTGCTTCACGGTGATCTCGAAGGGCTTCAGGTAGAGCTCGCGCCACGCCTGCTCGGGCGCCCACACGTAGAGCCCGAACTTCGCGCGGTTCGTCTCCTGCAGGTTGCCCGCGAAGTGCTTGACGACCGTGGTCGTGCCGTGCTCCTGGATGCCGCTCGAGTACGCGGCGCCGAGGGTGCCGGTGAGCAGCGGGTCCTCCGAGAAGTACTCGAAGTTGCGGCCGCCGAGCGGCGAGCGGTGCAGGTCGAGCGACGGCGCGTAGACGGCGTCGACGCCGTACGCCTGCGCCTCGGCGCCCATCGCGAGGCCGACCTCGTGGGCGAGGTCGACGTTCCACGACGACGCGAGCACGACGGGCGCCGGGAAGGCGACCGACGCCCACGCCTCGAGGAAGCTGCGGATGCTCGTCGGCCCGTCGTACATCGTGGTGCGCGGGATGCCGAGCCGGTCGATCGCGATCGACCAGTAGGCGCCGTTGCCCGAGAACGCCACGAGCTCCTCCGCGGTGAACTGGTCGAGGAACGGCTCCCACTTCGGGTCGTCGATGGGCAGCCCGGCGAGGTCCTCGAGCATGATGCCGTGCTCGGCGCCGGTCGTCGGCTCCTCGACCGACGGGTCGACCACGTGCTCGTAGTCGCGGTCGAGCAGGCCTTCGGGCAGCTCGAGGCGCTCACCCGTCGGCGCGGTCGGCGCGGTGCCTGCGGGATCGGCGCGCGAGAGCCAGGTCAGGTCGTCGCGGACCTCGTCGTCGAAGCGGTTGGTCACCTCGGCGCCCGTCGCCGAGTCGGTGTCGAGCACGACGGTCTCGGACTGCGTCCACGAGAACGAGGCGACGGGGTCGTGCACGTCGCGGGCGACCTGCAGCTCGTACGCGCCGGCCTCGAGCACCCAGGTGCGCGCGTCGCGGTCGTCGTACGAGGCCATGTCGCGCGTCGCGAACGTCACGGTGACGGTGTCGGATGCCCCGGGCTCGATCACGTCCGTCTTGGCGTAGCCGCCCAGGGCGACGGCCGACTTCTCGATGCCGCCCGGCGTGTAGGGCGCGCTGTAGTAGAGCTGCACGACGTCCTTGCCCGCGACGTCGCCCGTGTTGGTCACCTCGACGGTCGCGGTGATCTGGTCGGCATCGGCGCTCGTCGACACGACGTTCCACGCGAAGTCGGTGTACGAGAGGCCGTAGCCGAACGGGTACTGCACGACCCGGTCGTACTCGGCGTCGGGCACGAACGTCTCGTAGTAGCGGTAGCCGAGGTAGATGCCCTCGAGGTTGTCGGTGAACGTGCGGCCGCTCGGCTCGCCCGAGGCATCCGTGTACTCGAAGTCACCCGTGTTCGCGACCGCGGGATTCGACTCGACGTCGTACGCCCACGTGTCGACCGTGCGGCCCGACGGGTTGACCTCGCCGGTCAGCACGGCGGCGACGGCGGAGGCGCCGGTCTCGCCGGGGCCGCCGATCCAGAGGGCGGCATCGACGTGCTCGTACTCCTCGAGGAAGCCGAGCTCCATGACGTTCGTGCTGTTGACGAGCACGACGACGTGCTCGAAGCGCTCGTCGAGCAGCTCGACCGTGTCGCGCTCCGCGGCGCTGAGGCTCATCTGCTCGAGGGTCAGGTCGATCGTCTCGGTGCCGGCACGCGAGACGACGTAGATCGCGGTGTCGGCGCGCTCGGCCGCCGCGGCGACCACGTCGTCGGGCAGTTCGTCGGCGGGCATCTCCTCGGGCGTCGCGACGAGGAAGCCGCCGACCGCGGGCAGCAGCGTCTCGACGATGCCGCCCTCGGGCTCGGTCCAGTCGTCGGCCTTCGCCTCGCCGGAGGTCGCCCAGTTGCCGTACACGTCGCGTACGTCGGCGTCGTAGTCGATGCCGGCCTCGTCGAACGCGTCGTACAGCGACTGCGCACCGGTGGCCGAGATGCCGCCTGCGCCGCCGCCCGAGTAGACCGGCTCGACCGACCCGATGCCGAACATCGCGACGGGCTCGTCGCGCAGCGGCAGCACGCCGCCCTCGTTCTCGAGCAGCACCGATCCCTCGGCCTGCACCTGTTCGGCGACCGGCAGGGATGCCTCGCGCGTCGCGGCCTGCTCGTCGGTCAGCGGCGTCGTCGCCGAGGCGTACCACCAGCCGAACAGCGACGCGATGAGGGCGATCACGACGCCGAAGGCGATCCAGCCGATCCAGCGGCGCTGGCGTCGCTTGAACCAGCGGTAGCCCTTGCGCTGCGCCTTCCGTTCGAGCTTGGGCGAGGCCGCGGCGATCTCGGCCTTCCAGGCGCGGATCTCCTGCCGGTCGGCCTTGCGAGCGGCGCGGCGCTCGGCCCAGGTCAGGCCGTCGCGTCGGCGCTGCTTCCGGACGGCTTTCAGGTCGGCCCAGCGCTGCTTCGCGTCGGCACGGTACTGCTTCTTCAGGCGGCGGTATTCGCTGCGGTCCATGGGGTTCGGGCGTCCTCGTCCGGGTGATGCGGGTGGGGTGAAGGGGCGATCGACGCGCCGGGTCAGGCGCGGATCGCGGCCACTCTACGTTCCGGGGAGGCTAAAACCAAATTCGATTCTGTTTTGGCATTCGGATGCCCCGCCGCGCCGGCCCAGCACCGGCTGCTGCCCGCACAGCGCAGGCGTGCCCGCCCGCACAACGCAGGAAAACGGGCCCCATGGTGTCCCCACAGCGGGGATGGAGCCCGTTTTCCTGCATCGCGCGCGGCGAGCCGCCGCAGTGCCCGGCTAGATCACCCCGTCGGAGATCGTCGTCGGGTTGCCGAACCGGTGGTTCGTGATCGACACGGCCTGCTCGCGCAGGAACGGCAGCAGCTCCACGCGACCCGACGGGGTCACGGGGTGCGCCCAGACCGCGACATCCGGCCGGCCGTGCAGCACGCGCGTGACCGCGGCAGCGTCGCCGCCGACCAGGCGGATGCGGCTCGTCGCGAGCCTGCCGGCGGCGATGCCCGTCAGCCACGCCCCGTCGCCCTCGCGGACCACCGGGATGTCGCGGGCGGCGAGCACGGCCCGGACGCCCTTGGGCAGCTCGTGCGCGGTCGACACGCGGAACTCCGACCCGGCGCGCAGGCCCGCGATGACGATGCGCAGGCCGTCGACGAGCGTGGCCGCCTCGGCGATGCGCACGGTCACGGGGAGCGCGCGGTACCGGAAGACGTTGCGCTCGACGCCGAGGCCCGAGTGGTCGCGGGCGAGGCCGTACTCCTCGGTCCACGCGACCTCGTCGGACAGCGCCGACCGGCGCAGCACCTCGAACTGCTCGTACTCGAGCGACGACTGCGAGGCCTCGATGACCTCGGTGACGCGGCGGTCGAGGCCGCGCAGGTGCAGCGAGCCCGACTGCTTCGAGTGGTCGGGCAGCCATTCTCCGAGCCCGAACAGGTAGTTCGGTCCGCCGGCCTTGGCACCGGCGCCGACGGCCGACTTCTTCCACCCGCCGAACGGCTGGCGCTGCACGATCGCACCCGTGATGCCGCGGTTGACGTAGAGGTTGCCGGCCTCGACCCGGTCGAGCCAGGTCGCGAGCTCCTCGGGGTCGAGCGAGTGCAGGCCGGCGGTCAGCCCGTAGTCGACCGCATTCTGCAGCGCGATGGCCTCCTCGAGGTCCTTCGCGTGCATGACGCCGAGCACGGGCCCGAAGAACTCGGTCAGGTGGAAGTACGAGCCGCCCTTGACGCCCGTGCGGATGCCGGGCGACCAGAGCCGGCCGGATCCGTCGAGCCGACGCGGCTCGACGAGCCACTCCTCGTCCGCGCCGAGCTGGGTGAGCGCGTGCAGCAGCTTGCCGTTCGCGGGCTCGATGATCGGGCCGACCTGGCTCGAGGGGTCGTCGGGGTAGCCGACGCGCATCGAGGTCGCGGCGTCGACGAGCTGGCGGCGGAAGCGCTCGGACTTCGCCACCGAGCCGACGAGGATCACGAGGGAGGCCGCCGAGCACTTCTGGCCGGCGTGCCCGAACGCGCTCTTCACGACATCGGATGCCGCGAGGTCGAGGTCGGCGGAGGGCGTGACGATGATCGCGTTCTTGCCGCTGGTCTCGGCCAGCAGCGGCAGGGCCTCGCGGAACGAGCGGAACAGCTCGGCCGTCTCGTACGCACCCGTGAGGATGACCCGGTCGACGAGGGGGCTCGCGACGAGCTCGCGACCGAGTTCGCGCTCACCGACCTTGACGAGCGCGAGGAGGTCGCGCGGGATGCCGGCCTCCCAGAGCGCCTCGACCATGACGGCGCCCGAACGCTCGGCGAGCGCGGCGGGCTTGATGACGACGCCAGAGCCCGCGGCGAGCGCGGCGAGCACGCCGCCGGCCGGGATCGCGACCGGGAAGTTCCACGGCGGCGTGACCACGGTGAGCTTCGACGGCACGAAGGTCGCGCCCTGCACGTGGTCGAGCTCGCGGGCGCGCTCGGCGTAGTAGTGCGCGAAGTCGATCGCCTCGCTGATCTCGGGGTCGGCCTCGGCGATGGTCTTGCCGGTCTCGGCGGCCATGACCTCGATCAGCCGGTCGCGGTTCGCGGCGAGCGCGAGGCCGGCGCGGTGCAGCACGGCGGCGCGCTCGGCGCCCGAGCGACGGCCCCATGCCTCGCCGTTGGCGCGCACCTGCTCGAGCAGCGCGCGCAGCTCGGCCGGATCGGTGACGTGCGCCCGGCCGATGGTGTCGCTGCCGAGCGTCGAGCCGGGCACGCGCGCGAGGATGCGCCGGCCCCAGTCCCGGTTCGCGGCGAGCGCGGGGTCGGTGTCGGGCTCGTTGCGGAACCCGGGCGTGACGCCGGGGCCGACGGGCGTCGTCGGGGCGTCGGACGACGCGAGCGAGTGGCCGGCGACGAGCCCGTCGCCGGAACCGTCGCCGGCGCCGTCGCCGTCTCCCGCCGAGCCCCGGGTGAACCCGAGCACGACGCTCGTCAGCGACTCGTCCTCGTGCTCGGTACCCGGCGCGGGCGCGTCCTGGTGGGCCAGCTCGGCGGCGAGCCGGCCGTCCTCCCACTCGGTGCGCCGGTTCTGCGTGCGGTTCGGGGCGGGCGCGGGCGTGGCATCCGTCTCGCCGTCGAGCGCCGCGAGCGAGCGGCGGTACCGCTCCTGTTCGCGCGCGAACAGGCGCTGGTCGCCCGCGAGCTCGAACACGGCCGACATGAAGTTGTCCTGGCTCGCGTTCTCCTCGAGGCGGCGGATCAGGTACGCGATCGCGACGTCGAACTCGGCCGGGTTCACGACCGGCGTGTAGAGCAGCAGGCGCCCGACGTCACCGCGCACGGCCGCGGCCTGCCCGGTCGCCATGCCGAGCAGCATCTCGAACTCGACGGCGGACTCGACGCCGCGCTCCTTGGCCGTGAGCCACGCGTGCGCGACATCGAAGAGGTTGTGGCCGGCGATGCCGAGGCGCACGGCATCGGTGCGCTCGGGCGTCATCGACCAGTGCAGCAGGCGCTTGTAGTTCGTGTCGGAGTCCTGCTTGGACGAGTAGGTCGCGACAGGCCAGTCGTGGATGGCGGCATCCACGTGCTCCATCGCGAGGTTCGCGCCCTTGACGACGCGCACCTTGATCGGCGCGCCGCCGGCGGCGCGGCGGGCCTGCGCCCACGTCGTGAGCCGTTGCATCGCGCCGAGCGCGTCGGGCAGGTAGGTCTGCAGCACGATGCCGGCCTCGAGGCCGCCCAGCTGCGGCTGGTCGAGCAGCTTCTGGAAGACCGCGATCGTCAGGTCGAGGTCGCGGTACTCCTCCATGTCGAGGTTGATGAACTTGGGGCGTCCTCGCACGCCGCTGCCCGCGGCGAGCTCGTACAGCGGCGTGAGCTTCTCGACGACCTTCGCGACGGCCTCGTCGAACGACCACATCGAGAGCTGGCTCACGACGCTCGAGACCTTGATCGAGACGTAGTCGACGTCGTCGCGGGCGAGGAACTCGAAGGTGCCCGCGAGGCGCCGGTCGGCCTCCTGCTCGCCGAGCACGGCTTCACCGAGGAGGTTGAGGTTCAGCCGGTTGCCCGACTCGCGCAGCTTCGCGATCGCCGGGCCGAGCTTGGCGGGCGTCGCGTCGAGCACGAGGTGGCCGACCATGCCGCGCAGCACGCGGCGGGCGATCGGGATGACGATCCAGGGGAACGCGGGCGCGAACGCGGCCCCGGTGCGCACGGCGGCGCGCAGGTACCAGGGCAGGAACTTCGGCGTGAGCCTGGCGACCTCGGCGAGGTTGCGGCCGGCGACCCCGAGATCCTCGGGGCGCATGACGCCGTCGACGAAGCCGACGGTGAAGGCGAGGCCGTTCGGGTCCTTCAGGACGCCCGCGAGCCGCTCGGCGGCCGGGTCGACGGGGTGGTCGGCACTCTCGGCCAGCCAGCGACGCACGAGGGCGGTGACCTGGTCGGTGCGCGCGGCGGGGTCCGCGCTGACGTTCGTCATGCTCATGACGGTAGTTGTCCTTCGCTCAGTGGCAGCCGAGAATCGCGCGTGCCTCGCGAATAGTGTGCGGTCTGGCGTTCGTTCGGTACAGCGAATGATTCCGACGGATACTCTTCATCAGAACCGAATGAATTTCGGATGCCTCGGAGGTGGACGATGCTCGACATGCGACGACTGCGACTGCTCGTCGAACTGAGCCGTCGCGGCACCCTCGCCGCGGTCGCCGACGCGCTGTCGTACAGCCCGTCCTCGGTGTCGCAGCAGCTCGGTCTCCTCGAGCGCGAGGTGGGCGTTCCCCTGCTCGTGCCGGTCGGCCGGCGCGTGCGGCTGACGCCGCAGGCCGAGGTGCTCGTCGCCCACGCCCAGGCGGTGCTCGACCGGCTCGAGCGGGCCGAGGCCGACGTCGCGCGATCGCTCACGAACGTCGGCGGCACGGTGCGCATCGCGACGTTCCAGTCGGCCGCGCACGCCGTCGTGCCACGGGCGCTCACCCTGCTCGCGGCGGAGCATCCGTCGCTGCGCGTCGAGCTGACCGAGCGCGAGCCCGAGGCCGCCCTCTTCGACGTCGCCGCACGCGACTTCGACCTGGTGCTCGCCGAGCAGTATCCGGGCCGCACGCGGCCGCTGCATCCCGAGCTGGACCGCGTGCCGCTCGCGGCCGACGCGATCCGGCTCGCGTTGCCGCCGCATCCCGCGTCGGGCACGCGCGCGCGGGATGCCTCGGTACGGGATGCCTCCGCGGCGGATGCCTCGGCCCCGCTCGCCGAAGCCGCGAAGCACCCCTGGGTGCTCGAACCCGCCGGCACGGCCTCGCGCGAGTGGGCCGAACAGCTCTGCCGCGAGGCCGGGTTCGAGCCCGACGTTCGATTCGAGACCGCCGACCTCATGGCGCACATCCGGCTGATCCGGTCGGGCAACGCCGTCGGGCTGCTGCCCGACCTCGTGTGGGCGGGCGAGGAGCCGAGCGTCCTGCTGCTGCCCCTGCCCGGCGATCCGCACCGCGAGGTGTTCTCCTCCGCGAGGCTCGCGAGCGCTGACCGGCCGGGCGTGGTCGCGGCCCGCGACGCGCTCGCGCGGGCGGCGGCGGCACCCCTCGTCGCGGGGTGAGGGCGCGCCCCATCCTGCTGAACCCGCGATGTCGCGCGAAACGTCGTCATTCGAAGGCCGGAAGAGCATATTGCGCGACATGGCGGGCGGACCCGGGCGCGGATACCCTTCGGCCATGAGGGGAATCCAGACCATCGTCGGCGGCGCGGTCGCGACCGCCGCCGCCCTGCTCGTGCTCGCCGGCTGCGCGAGCGGCTCGCCGACGGGGTCGTCGTCGGAGTCGTCGAGTCCACCCGACACGTCGTCGTCGTTCCCCGCCGCCCCGACCGGCGACCCGATCACCGAGGCCGATGCGGTCGGAACCTGGGGCGAGGCCGACGACCCGTCGCAGCCGTCGCTCACGCTCACGGCCGACGGCATGCTCTCGGGCACCGACGGCTGCAACCGGCTCACGGGCAGGTGGGAGCTCGACGACGAGGGAATCGAGTTCGACGACCTCGCCTCGACTCGCATGGCCTGCACGGAGGTCGACACCTGGCTCTCGGGGGCCGAGTCGGCGACGATCTCGGGCGACACGATGACCGTGTACGCCGACGACCGCGTCGAGATCGGCACGCTCGAGCGCACGGGCGATGCCCCGGAGTGATGGTCGGCTGATCACCCTCGGCTGATCGGTCTCAGCTGATCGCCCTCGACTGAACTCCCTCAGCTGAGCGCGATCACCAGCAGGCACGCGGCCACCACCGCGCAGGTCGGCGTCATCACGAGGCGCTCGAGGCGGCTGCGCGAGATGCCGTTCAGCACGACGCCGAACGCGAAGTAGCCGAAGAGCACCCACGTGGCGACATCGATGAACGGGTTCGACGGCCCGAAGAACCCCGCGCGCCAGAGCAGGATGACCGCGAACCCGGCGTAGAGCAGCACCGAGACCGCGCTGCCGATGCGCAGTCGCCGCGGCAGCACCGCGTGCTGCCCGCCCCACACGAGTCGCCCGTACGGGCGACCCGACGCGACCAGCACCTGCAGTACCGCGGCGGCGGCCAGCAGCACGGTCGCCACGATCGCCGCGGCGACGACGAGGGCGGTCACGTCGACGCCTTCCGTGCCGCGAGGCGGCGTTCGCCGTTCGCGATGAAGCGGTCGAGCTCGGCTTGCAGCACCTCGAGGTCGACGCCCTCCTCGAGGCCGTCGTCGTGCCGGGCGAGGCCGTGCCAGGCCTCGGCGAGGAGCGTTCGGCCGGCGTCGCTGAGCTCGACGAGGTTGGCGCGCTGGTCGCCCGGGTCGGGCACGACCCGCACGAGCCCGCGCCGGTCGAGTTCGGCGAGGCGCTGCGTGACGGCCGATCGCGAGACGTCGAGGCCGTCGGCGATCGCACGCTGGCTCGCCGGTCCGAGGGCGTCGATGGTGACGAGCGCGGCGAAGATCGAGATGCCGATGTCGTGCGCGGGCCGCAGGTAGTCGTCGGCGGCTCGGTCGATGATCGCGGTGGCGCGGTGCAGCGCGAGCGCGAGGCGTTGCGAGCGTAGTGTTGAGGCATCCATATTGTTAAGTACTTAACAGTATGGATGCCTCCGCGTCAAGCGTCGGCCGCAGGTCAGGCCGGCACCGTCGCCTCGACGAGCCCATCGCGCTTCGCGCGGCGACGCTCGCTCACGAGGAACACGATGAGCAGGACGATCCCGGTCAGGACGATGAGGTACGTGCTGAACGCGGGCAGGAGCCCGAACACGTTGGTCACCGGGTGCCCGCCGTGCAGGAACAGGGTCGGATCGGTGGTCGCGTGCAGCAGGATCGGCCAGATCAGGTTGCCCGTCACGCGCAACGCGAGGTACATGCAGAGGCCGAAGAAGAAGGTGTAGACGACCTGCTGGAGCGTCGTGGCGAGGCCCTGGTCGCTGGTGAACAGGTTGCCGAGGTGCAGTGCCGCGAAGATGCCGGCCGACGTGAGCCCGACCGCGATCTCGCCGTGACCCGCCTTGCGCATGAGGTTGACGACGAAGCCGCGCGTGAGCACCTCCTCGGCGAACCCGACGAAGAGGCCCGTGAACAGCCACGCCGCGACGAGCCCCGCGCCGGCATCGGCGTAGTCGATGCTCAGGAAGGCCGAGACGTTGATCGCCAGCACGACGCCGACGGCGACCCACATCCACCCGCGCCCGCGGACCGGCTGCGGCCCGAAGAGCTCCTTCAGCCATCCGACCGACGCGGCGAAGACCACGAGGATCACGCTGCCGAGCACGATCGGCAGCGCCGTGCCGATGAGCACATCCATCGCCTCGCCCTCCTCACCGCGGATGCCGCTCCCGGCGGGCCCGAACACCGACCCGACGAGCCAGCTCATGAGCTGGTAGAGCGCGTAGTACGCGGCCGCCAGCAGCAGCGCCCGCCATGCGCCCCCTCGCTCCCAGAAGCGGCTCCACGACGATGATGACGACGACTGTTCGGGCACGGGCACTGCGTGATGGGGCACTGCGACCTCCGGGGGGACTGGCGACGAGACGGAGGCGGGGGCCTCCGACGCAAGAGTACGCGGAAGCGGCGGGCGTGACGATGCCGCCGCGGTCACGATCCGGAGGCGGTCACGAGGCCGCCGCGCTCACGACATGGAGCCCGCGGAGGTCGCCGTCGCCAGCGTCCCGGCCAGGCGATCGAGGTACGCGACGAGCTCGGGCGGGCCGTCGACCCGCCACGTCGCGTCCGCCGGGATCCAGAGCAGGTGCACCGCGAGGTGCTCGACCGACTCGCCCTCGATGCGCCAGGCCGACCGTCGGCCGCCGTCGAGCGGTTCCGCCGTGCGACCGTACGACCCGAACTGCGCGCGGAACTCCTCGTAGGGCAGGTCGACGAGCACGACGGCGCGCAGCAGCCGGTCGCGCCGGCGCACGGATGCCTCGACCCGAGCGACGGCGTCGGCCTCGGTCAACGGCAGCGGCTCGAACCGCACGCGGGTCTGGAACACCTCCGCGATGCGGTCGACCCGGAACGTGCGCCAGTCCTCGCGCTCGCGGTCCCAGGCGAGCAGGTACCAGCGCACATGGATCGGCACGAGCCGATACGGCTCGACGATGCGGGCCGAGGCGGTGCCCGAGGCATCCGTGTAGTGGAAGCGGATGCGCTCGCTGTCGCGGCAGCACAGCGCGAGCAGGCCGAGCAGGTCGGCCTCGACCGCCGCCGACGCCGCGGCGCCGGGCCGGAAGCCCGCGGGCGTCGCGTGCGACTGCAACGCCTCGATGCGCCGGCGCAGCGCGGCCGGCAGCACCTGCTCGACCTTCGCGAGCGCGCTGAGCGTCGTGTGCTCGGCGCCGCGGAGCCCGCTCGTCGCCTGCGAGCGCAGGCCGACGGCGATCGCGACCCCCTCGTCGTCGGTGAGCAGCAGCGGCGGCAGGCCCGTGCCCGCCTCGAGTCGGTAGCCGCCCGCGACGCCGCGGGTCGACTCGATGCCGTACCCGAGCTCGCGCAGGCGCTCGATGTCGCGGCGCAGCGTGCGCTCCGAGACGTCGAGGCGGTCGGTGAGCTCGCGCGCGGTCCAATGGCGATGGCTCTGCAGGAGCGACAGCAGGTCGAGCGTTCGCGAGGTGGTGGCGGCCATGCGTCCATCCTGCTCCTATTCCGGCCGGAAAGTGACCGGATGCCTCGGGAAACTGTGTGCATGACCAGTCAGACGAACTCCGAACGCATCATCCACGCCACCGGCCTGACCAAGACCTTCCGCGCGAAGGGCCACGACGTCGAGGCCGTCCGCGGCGTCGACCTCTCGGTCGGCCGCGGCGAGCTCGTGGCATTCCTCGGCCCCAACGGGGCGGGCAAGTCGACGACGCTGCGCATGCTGACGACCCTGCTGCCGCCGACGTCGGGCGAGGCATCCGTCGCGGGTTCCGACATCCGGCGCGACCCCGCGGGCGTGCGCCGCCGCATCGGCTACGTCGGGCAGGGCAGCTCGGGCGGGCACACCCAGCGCGTGCGCGACGAGCTGCACGCGCAGGGCGCCTTCTACGGCCTCGGCCGGCGCGAGACCCGCGAGCGGGCCGGCGAGCTCGTGGAGACGCTCGAGCTCGCGAGCGTCGCGAACCGTCAGGTGCAGTCGCTCTCCGGCGGCCAGAAGCGTCGCCTCGACATCGCGCTCGGGCTGATCCACCGTCCCGAGCTGCTCTTCCTCGACGAGCCGTCGACCGGGCNCGGCCAGAAGCGTCGCCTCGACATCGCGCTCGGGCTGATCCACCGTCCCGAGCTGCTCTTCCTCGACGAGCCGTCGACCGGGCTCGACCCGCACTCGCGCGCGAACCTGTGGGAGCACATCGTGCGCCTGCGCGCCGAGACCGGCACGACGATCTTCCTCACGACGCACTACCTCGACGAGGCCGACCAGCTCGCCGAGCGCGTGATGGTCATGGACCACGGACAGGTCATCGCCGACGATGCGGCGAGCGCGCTCAAGGCGGCGCACGCGGGCGACCGCGTGACGCTCGCGTTCCGCACGGCGACGGATGCCTCGGCCGCGGCCGCCCGCATCACGGGCCCGGCATTCGGCGAGGTGATCGGCGTCGACATCGCCGGGGCCGAGGTGATCGTCACGGCGACCGGCGGCGACCGCCTCCTCCCCCGCCTCGTGCGCGACCTCGGCGACGCCGGCATCGAGGTGGTCGCGGCCACCCACCGGCAGCCGACCCTCGACGACGTCTTCCTGGCGCTCACCGGCCGGAGCCTGCGCGAAGAGGCCGCCGCCGCGGCCGCAGCGTGACCAACCCCGAACCGAACCGAACCACGAGGAGCACACCCATGAACACCATCAGCCCCGCCACGGCCGCCCCGGCCGCTGCGATCGACCGGCCCGTGGCATCCGCCCGCCCGACCGGATTCGTGCACGACACGCTCACCGTCTTCGCGCGCGAGTCGCGTCCGCTCGTCCGCGACCCGTTCAGCGTGGTCTTCTCGCTCGTGCAGCCGCTCGTCTTCCTCGGGCTGTTCGGGCCACTGCTGGTCGGCGCGGCCGGCGGCGACGTCGCCGGAACGCTCCAGTGGTTCGTGCCCGGCATCCTCGTGATGGTCGCGCTGTTCGGCACCGCGTCGACCGGCTCGAACCTGCTCTACGAGATGCAGACCGGCTCGCACGAGCGCACGCTCGTGGCGCCGCTGTCGCGGAGCGCCCTGCTCATCGGCCGCGCGCTGAAGGAGGTCGTGCCGCTCGTGATCCAGGGCACGATCGTCGTGCTCGTCGCCGTGCCGTTCGGGTTCCGGCTCGACGTGGCCGGGCTCGTCGCAGGCCTGCTCGTGCTCGCGGTGTTCGGCATCGGGTTCGGCGCCCTCAGCTACACGCTCGCGCTCGCCTGCCGCAACCGCGACTGGATGTTCTGGATGGTGCACCAGACGCTGCTGTTCCCGCTGATGATCCTCTCGGGCATGCTGCTGCCGCTCGAGGACGGCCCGGGCTGGATGCAGGTCGCCGCGGCGATCAACCCGCTGAGCTACCTCGTCGGCGCCGAGCGCGCGCTGCTGGCGGGCGACTTCGGTGCTCCGGCCGTGCTCGGCGGGATCCTCGCGGCCGTCGCGACCTGCGCGGTGGGCGTGTTCGCCGGCGTTCGCGCGATGCGCCGCGCGAGCTGAGCCGGGGGCACCCCGCGCCCCTGACGCCCGTGATGTCGCGCGAACCGCTCCTTCGGACCTCGAATGGAGACGGTTCGCGCGACATGGCGTGCCACGGTCCGCTTCGGGCTGCCATACTTGGTCGCCGTGCCGGCGGGTTCGGGCTCGGCCGCTGCACCGCGCCCCCTCCCCCTCCCCCAAGACCGAACGGACCGACATGACCTTCTTCCGCGCGGGCGCCGTCATCGCGCCCTTCCTCGCCGTCGCCCTGCTCGCCGGATGCGCGAGCACCGGCTCGGGCGCCTCGGGATCGACGGGGTTGGCGGGTGAGCTCGCGTTCGTGCCGGCTGGCGACCAGATCCTCTACAGCGATCTCGAGGGGGCTCGCGCCGCGCTGGGCCTCGAGAGCGACGCGCCCGCGGTCGAGGTGCTCACCGAACTCGACGAGGAACTCGGTGTCATCGCACCGCAGTCCTTCGACTGGTGGGAGATCGATCTCGCCGAGGACGTGGAGGGCGCCATCGGCGTCTCCGTGCTGGATGTCGGGCGGTTCGTGGAGTCGCGCGATGCCGAGGGAGCCGACATCCTCGCCTTCGACGCACCCGATGATGCCGCTGCACGGCTGACGAAGGCACTCGGCGACCCGGTCGACGGCCTCTGGGAGCACGGTGAGGTCGACGGCGGCGTGGACCTCTCCGCCGAGGGCGGACGAGCCGCGATCTACTCGCAGCGGATCGCCGAGATCGACGGGCGCCTGGTGATCGCCGGCCGGAGCGAGACGATCGGGCAGATCCGCGACGGGGAGTCCGCGGCGAACGACGAGCGCGCCGTGGCGGCCGCTGCGGCACTCGACGGGCGCGGTGTCCTCTCGGCGATGCTCTTCGAGCCGCGCAACGAGGTGCTGCCCGGAGCGACCTACGTGGGCGGTGGCGTCTCCCACGGGGACGACGGCGTGAGCGTGCACTTCGTCGCCGTCGCCCAGGGTGACGCCGAGGCGCTCGCCGACGCCATGCGCGAGCTGTTCGAGTCCGGGACGACCTTCCGCGGAACCCCGTTCGCCGACCTCGTGTCGGTCGACGAGGTGACCGTCTCGGGCGACGTCGTGGTCGTCGACGCCCGACCGACCGCCGCCGCGAACGTCTGGTCGCAGATGCTCCTGCAGGGCGAGCTGGGCTGACGCGGCGGCCGCGCGCAGCGCGCACGCGGCACGAACGCGACGAGAGGGCGGGCGGATGCGACATCCGCCCGCCCTTCGTGTTCCCTGCTTACTTGCAGCTGCGGGCGTCGTACGCCGGGCGGTACGTGGAGTACTTGCCCTGCCCGTCACTCCAGGTGTAGCCCGCCACGGTGGCGGTGCCGGCGTCGACCCGCTTGCCGGCCTTCCAGAGGTAGGTCACGGTCTCGCCGGGCGCGACCTTCGTGAACTTCACGGTGCCCTCGCTGCTCGTGAGCCGGATGTCGGCGGCGAGCGCCGCCCGGTTCGTCGCCGAGACGACCACGTACGCCCTGCCGTCGAGGCACTGCGTGTGGGCGGCGGCGTCGAGCGGCACGTCGGGCACGACGACGATCGCGATCGTTCCGGTCCAGGATGCCTCGGCCGAGACGTTGCCCGCGGCATCCGTGGCCCGGACGAGCACGGTGTGCGTGCCGTCGCCGAGCTCGATGGGCGCGGTGACGGCCTGCCAGCCGGCGCCGTCGACGTTCGCCTCGAGCGTCGGCGGCGGCGTGAAGTCGTCGGCGCCGGTGATCGTGAGCGTGACCGCGCCCGCGTACGTGCCGTCGGCACCGGGTGCGGCCGGGTTCGACGCGATCGCGACCGTCGGCGCCGTGGTGTCGGCCGGCGGGTAGCTCACGAGCTGCGGCGACGCGAACGAGCCCACAGCGGGCGCGCCGGCGTCGTTGATGATCCTGTTGATGCCGCCCGTGCCGTTGAGGAACACGCTCGTCATCGACTCGAACCGGACGCCTGCCGACTTCGGCGCCTGGATGCCGCTCTCGACGCGGATGTCCTGGCCGCCGTTGATCGTCTGGTCGAAGAACGAATAGACGCCGAGGCCCTGCGCGAGGTGCGAGGCGACCTGGTCACCGACCCGGTACGACGCGAACCCGAGCCGGTCGCCGTCCATGTAGGCGGCCTGGGTCGGCGGGTCGTACGGGATCTCGCTCTGGTAGAAGATCGTGCGTCCGCGCTCGCCGTTCCAGATGACCTGGTTCTCCTGGTAGTGCTCGACGAACAGGCCGAGCGCGGTGACGTCGTCGCCGTTCACGATCACGCCGTGGTCGCCCGTGTTCGAGTCCCACGCTACGCCCGCGCCGTGGTCGGCGCGCCAGGCCCAGATGTGGTCGAGCAGCACATGCGGGCTGTTGACCTCGATCGACGTGGTCGCCTTGCCGGCCCACGGTCCGCCCACTCGGATGAACACGTCGGTGAGGGTGGTCGGGTCGGCCGCGTCGGCGACGGATGCCCCGTCGGGCCCGACCCGCACGAGCACGTCCGAGTTCTCGAGGCCCGCGTCGACGGTGAGCCCCGCGATCTTGACGCCCGAGACGTCGCCGACCTCGATGGCCGCGGTGCCGGCGTCGGGCACGAGCGACGCGTAGCCGAGGCCGAGCACGACGGTTCCCGCACGATCGACGGCCAGCGGCTCGTCGAGGTGGTAGACGCCGGGCGTGACGAGCAGGTGCTTGCCGCCCGCGAGCGCGGCGTTGAGTTCGGCGGCCGTGTCGCCCTCCTTGGCGATGAAGAAGTCGCCGATCGCGATCGAGTCGCCGGCCGAGGCATCCGTCGACCAGTCGTGGCCGCTCGTGTCGGCCTTGGCCTTGGGCACGAAGACGCGGTACTCGTCGCCGTCGAGGTAGAGGAAGGGCGACTCGCGGTTGATCGGCGTCTGCGCGATCACCGTCTTGTTGCCGGTGGTGCCGTCGGGCTTGGGCCCGAAGTCGTGCGCGGGGGCGCCGTCGACGCCCGAGAACACCATGTTCCACACGCCGCCGTCCCAGGTGCCGACGGTCGAGTTGCGCGTGAACCACTGCTGCTGCGAGCCGGTGATGATGCGGCCGTCGACGTTCGAGTTGGCGAGGTAGCCGCCCGACGCGTACTCGCCGACGCGGCCGAACAGGGTCAGGTCGCCCTCGATGTC
This sequence comes from Agromyces agglutinans, assembly GCF_009647605.1. Lineage (GTDB taxonomy): Bacteria > Actinomycetota > Actinomycetes > Actinomycetales > Microbacteriaceae > Agromyces > Agromyces agglutinans. Next base: position 352,532 of record NZ_WJIF01000003.1, read on the forward strand.
CACCCGGCGCAGCGGCGCTGCCTGGGAGACCGCGAACCGCATCATGTGCGGCTCGGTGACGCCGCTCGGGAACGGTCGGTCGGCGTCGATGCCGACCGGGCGCTGGATGGGGTTGATCGACACGTTCGAGAGCGAACGCCAGAAGCGCGTGAGCGAGCCGGGCTGCTGGCAGTCCCACGGGTTGGGCTCGCACTGGCGCACCGGCTCGACGTGGATCGCACCGTTGATGCGCACGTCCTCGGGCGAGGCGCCGAGGCCCGCGACGGCCTGGTAGTAGCCGAGTTCGGAGTTGACGATGCCCGTCGCGTTCAGCGGGTCGTCTTCGCCGGCGGCGCTGCCGTAGGTGCCCGGCGCGAAGAAGAACTGGTGCCGGTTCTGGCTGAACTCGGCCTCCTGCGAGGCCCCCATGAGCGCGGCGTTGATGTCGTCGACCGACCACGACTCGTCGAAGATCGTGACGTTGGGGCCGAAGTCCGGCTCGCCGGCGGCGAGGGCGGGCGTCGCGATGATGGCGGTGCCTCCGATGGCGAGGGCGGCGATGGCCGCGGCTCCGGCGCCGAGGCGGTGCCGGTGGCGAGAGCGGCGGGGCGGATGCTCCGCCATGGTGCGTTGCGTCACGGGTTCTCCTTTGAACGTGCCGGGCGGATGCTCCCCGCCGCGGACTGGCCGATCGTTGCGAGTGGTGCACGCCCGACGCCGCCTTCGGCGTGGTCGCGGCGCCAGCCTAGCGGATACTTACTTACTTGTCAGTAACACATTTCCCGGGACCGAGCGTTGCTTGCCCGCGGCCACGTGCGCAGCCGGCCGATCGCTACGCTCGAGTGATGCGCCAAGACATCGAGCACGACGTCGTGATCGTCGGCGGGGGCCACAACGGACTCACCGCCGCCGCCTACCTGGCCCGCGCGGGCCTCGACGTGCTGGTGCTCGAGCGCAGCGACCATCTCGGCGGCGCGGCGGTGTCGGCCGAGGCGTTCGAGGGCGTCGACGCGCGGCTCAGCCGCTACTCGTACCTCGTGAGCCTGCTCCCCCGGCGCATCATCGACGACCTCGGACTCGAGCTGGAGCTCGTGCGGCGCCGCTTCTCGTCGTACACGCCCGACCCGGCCGACCCGTCGCGTGGCCTGCTGATCGACCGCGAGGCGGGTGGCGAGGCATCCGTCGCCGCGTTCGACCGCGTGGGGGCCGCGATCGACGCCGACGCGTTCGACGCGCTGTACGCCGACACCGCCCGGCTGGCCGAAGCGCTCTTCCCGACCCTGACCGAGCCGCTGCCGACCCGCGAAGAGGCGCGCGCGCTCGTCGCCGACGACCGCGTGTGGCGCGAGTTCGTCGAGCAGCCGCTCGGCGAGGTCATCGACGCGCGGTTCTCGAGCGACCTCGTGCGCGGCGTCGTCGCGACCGACGCCCTGATCGGCACGTTCACGAGCCTCGGCGACGCCTCGCTCGACGCGAACCGCTGCTTCCTGTACCACGTCATCGGCGGCGGTACGGGCGATTGGGACATCCCGGTCGGCGGCATGGGCGCCGTCAGCGGCGAGCTCGCGCGCGCGGCCCGCGAGGCGGGCGCGACGCTCGTCACGGGCGCCGAGGTCACCGCGATCGGCCCGGCGGGCGGGCGCGGCGAGGTGCGCTGGTCATCGGTCGACGGCGAGCGGATGTCCCGCGCCCGCGTCGTGCTCGCGAACGTCGCGCCGGCCGTGCTCGAGGAGCTCGTCGAGGCGGGCAGCCGGCTCGCGAACGCCGAAGCCGGTCCCGGCGTCGGCGTCGGCGTCGGCGTCGGCGTCGGCGTCGGCCCCAGTGCCGGCGTCGCGGCATCCGTCGCGCCGCGCGACCAGCGCCCGTTCTCCGACGATCGGGTCGCGGGCATCCCGCCCGTCGTGCGCGAGCGGCTTCGCCGGCTCGCCGCACCCGAGGGCGCGCAGGTCAAGGTGAATCTGCTGCTCACCCGGCTGCCGCGGCTGCGCGACCCAGAGGTCGCGCCCGAGCACGCGTTCGCCGGGACGTTCCACATCAACGAGCTCGCGACGCAGCTCGAGCAGGCGCACGCCGCGGCATCAGCCGGTCGCGTGCCCGACCCGCTGCCATGCGAGATCTACTGCCACACGCTGAGCGACCGGTCGATCCTCGGCCCCGAGCTGCGCGAGACGAGCGCGCAGACCCTCACCGTGTTCGGCCTGCACGTGCCGCATCGACTGCTCGAGCGGTTCCGCAACGACGACCTGCGCGACGAGCTCGAGCGGGCCGTGCTCGCCTCGCTCGACTCGGTGCTCGGCGAGCCCATCCACGACGTCATCGCGACCGATGCGTCCGGGCGACCGTGCATCGAGGTGAAGACGACGCTCGACCTCGAGGAGGCCCTGCGCATGCCGGGCGGCAACATCTTCCACGGGCCGCTGTCGTGGCCCTGGGCGGAGCCGGGTGCGGCGCTGGCGACCCCGGCCGAGCGGTGGGGTGTGGCGACGCGGCATCCTGGCGTGCTGCTGTGCGGGTCGGGCGCCGTGCGCGGCGGCGCCGTCAGCGGCATCGGCGGGCACAACGCCGCGATGGCCGTGCTCGAGGCGCTCGGCGAGTAAGCCGGCCGGGGGCGTCGGGGTGCGCCGTCAGGCGTCAGCCGAAGACGACCCAGCCGATGCCGACCACGAGGGCGAGCACGCCGAGGACGATCGAGGGCGCGGCGGTCTCCTTGCGCTTGACGTGCAGCGCGGTGCCGACGGCCATGGTGAGGGCGAGCGCGAAGGCGGCGACCGGGGTGAGCCAGGGCAGGATGCCCGTCGCGGCCGGGAGGATCAGGCCGAGGGCGCCGAGACCCTCGAGGATGCCGACGGTGCGGGCCTGCCCGTCGGAGAGGTCCTCCATGTACCCCATCTTCGGCACGAGCTTCTCGCGAGGGGTCGTCGACTTCACGACGCCGGCGGCGAGGAACACGAGCGCGAGCAGGCCGGTCAGGATCCAGAGGGCGATGAGCATTCGGGTACTCCAAGTACGTAGGTTACGATCAGTGCGTGACGCACGGTCGTCGATCGTAGACGACGACCACCCCGCACTTCACCGTGCGTCACGCACCTCGAGGTGCGTAACGGAGGACCGGATGACCATCGCCACGCCCACCACGTTCGCCGACCTGCCCGGCGGTGTGTGCACGACCGCGAACCCCGACAGCAGGGTCATCCGCGAGGTGCTCGCGCGCGTCGGCGACAAGTGGAGCCTGCTGATCATCGGCGCGCTGCACGATGGGCCGCTCCGGTTCACCGAACTGCAGAAGCGCATCGACGGCATCTCGCACCGCATGCTCACCCAGACCCTGCGCGGCCTCGAGCGCGACGGCCTCGTCTCGCGCACCGCATACGCCGAGATCCCACCGCGAGTCGAGTACGCCGCGACCGAGCTCGGCCGCTCCCTCTCCGAGCCGGTGCTCGCGCTCGTGCAGTGGGCCGGCGCGCACGGCGACCGGATCGCGGCCGCGCGCGACGAATTCGACCACCGCCCGGCGGCCGAGTAGCGCACGCACCGGCGGTCGAGTAGCTAGAAGACGAAGAGCTGGCCGAGCACCACGATCGCGATCACGAACAGCGCGACGATCGCGCCGACCGTGATCAGCGCCTTCGCCGAGAGCTTCGCGACACCGAACCCGACGAGGAACGGCAGCGCCGCGAGCAGCAGCGTCACGAGCCACCAGAAGAACTGGTAGCCGCCCGAACCGACCTCCTCGAGCCGGCCGGCGAACAGCTGCTGCGAGTGCGGGTGCGTCGCGAACGCGAACGCCGCCGACAGCGGCACCGCGATGAGCGCGGCGACGATCACGCCGGCCAGCGCTCCCCAGAGTCCCGACTTGCCCTCGCTGATGTCGAGGGCCTCCTCGCGCTGCGTTCCGTACCCACCCTTGGAAGTCATGGCACGACTCTAGCCGTTCGTCCGGGCTCGGATTAGCCTGAGATCCAGAGCGACAGGGGGGTCGACGATGAACGCGAAACCGACCGGGCACTTCGAGCGCAAGGCCGACGGCCTCTACCTCCAGTTCGATCGTCTGTTCCATGCGCCGATCGAAGACGTCTGGTTCAGCATCACGAACCCGACGGCGCTGGAATCCTGGATCGGCACGTACACCGGTCGCCCCGCGACGGGCGGCATCCGGTTCCGCATGACCGCGGAGGGCGAGGATGCCCCGTGGGAGAACGTCTCGGTGCTCGAGTGCGAGCCCCCGCACGGGTTCCGACTCGACGTCGGCAAGGAGCCCGAAGCGTGGCGCCTGCACGCGCACCTCCGGGAGGGCAGCGGCCTGACCACGCTCACGTTCGCGCAGCGGATCGGCGACCCCGCGAGCGCCGCCGACATCGGGCCCGGGTGGGACTACTACCTCGACCGGCTCGCCGCCGCGCGCAGCGGCATGGCGATGCCCGCGTGGGACGACTACCACCCGGCGTTCTCCCGCCACTACCGCGAGCTGATCATCCCCGACGCCGCACGCGCGTGACGCGCGGGCGGAGCGCCTCGCGGAGGCATCCGACCGCGACCCTAGACTGACGCGCGTGAACACCGCCGATCGCCTGCGCCGCCGCTCGCGCGCCGAAGAAGCCGACCCCGCCGCGTCGGGCTCGCTCTTCGCGAGCCGACCGTTCCGCTGGGGCTTCATCGTGACGCTCGGCGTGCTGCTCGCGCTGCTGCTGGCCGTCGCCCTCGTGAACCTGCAGTCGGTGGTGCTGTCGGTGTTCATCGCCGCGTTCGTGGCCCTGGGGCTCGATCCGCTGATCCGGTGGTTCCAGCGGCGCGGGATGTCGCGGGGACTTGCGATCGTCGTCGTGATCCTCCTGTTCGTCGCCGTGGTCGTCGGCATCATCTGGATCGTCCTCCCGCCCGTGATCGCGCAGGCCACCGCACTCGTGCGATCCATCCCGAACATGGTGGACCGGGTCCAGGACTCCGGCTGGTTCGACGACGCGAACCTGGCGACGAACGGACTGCTCGGCAACCTCGTCACCGGCCTCGAGGACCTCCTCACCGACCCGAACCTGTGGGCGACCGTCGGCGGCGGGGCGCTCGCGTTCGGGGCATCCGTCATCAGCGCCGTCTCGACGGGATTCTTCGTCGTGGTGCTCTCGATCTACTTCATCGCGACGCTCGATGCGACCAAGCGCGCGTGCTACTCGCTCGTGAAGGCGTCGCACCGCGTGCGGGTGCAGGGCTACGCCGAGCGGATCATGGAATCCGTCGGCAAGTACCTCTCGGGCATGGTGGTGCTGGCGTTCATGAACGCGGTCTACTCGACCATCCTGCTCGCGGCCGTGGGCGTGCCGTTCGCCCTCGTGCTCGGTGTCGTCGCGCTCTTCGTGACGCTCATCCCGCTCATCGGAACCGTGCTCACGACCATCCTCATGACGATCGTGACCCTCTTCGTCGGGCCGACCCAGGCGCTGATCGTGCTCGTGCTGATGCTGGTCTACATGCAGGTCGAGGCGTACATCCTGACGCCGAAGGTCATGGGCAAGGCCGTGCAGGTGCCCGGCACGATCGTGCTCATCTCGGCGCTCGCCGGCGGCACGCTGCTCGGCCTACTCGGGGCGCTCGTCGCGATCCCGATCTCGGCGGGCATCCTGCTGATCATCCGCGAGATCGTCATCCCGCGGCAGCAGCGCCTCTGACGGGTTCCGCCGGGCGCCGCCGCCGCGGGTGCGCCGGTCATGCGACGGGCGTCGGCTCGCGATCGACGGGGCGACCGGATGCCTCGCCGCCTGCCCCGCCCGCCGACGCCGTGGCATCCGCAGCCGGCGACGTCGCGGCCGTCGCCCGCCCCGCGGGCAGGAACAGCGCGCCGACCAGCGCGACCGCGAGCGCCGCGGCGCCGGCGAGCACGGCCGGCACGGCCGCGTCGACGTAGCCCGTGGGCGTCAGTTCCCCGCCGGCACCGGTGAACACCGCGGTCAGCGCGGCGATGCCGAGCGCCACGCCGACCTCGCGCAGCGTGGAGTTCGTGGCCGACGCCTTCGCGTGGTCGTCCTCGCCCATGTTCGCGAGCACCGCCGTCGACATGGGCGCGAACACGAGGCCCATGCCGACGCCCGCGAGCAGGAACGGGGCGACGAGCACCGAGTACGCGACCTCCGGGCTCATCGTGGCGGCGATCCAGACCAGCGCGACCGTCTGCAGCGCCAGGCCCGCGACGATCAGGGTGCGGGTGCCGACCCGCGGGGCGACGAACCCGGCGAGCGGTGCGACGACCATGGGCGCGAGGGTCCACGGCATCGTCTGCACGCCCGCCTCGAGCGCCGAGGCGCCCTGCACGACCTGGAGGAACTGGATGAGCAGGAACACCGCGCCGAACATGCCGAAGCTGAACGCGAAGCCGACAACGTTCGCCGCTGAGAAGCTCCGGTCGCGGAACAGGCGCAGCGGCAGCAGCGGCGCGCTCGCCCGGCGCTCCCACAGCAGGAACGCGGCCAGCAGCGCCGTGCCGACCGCGAGCGAGCCGACGACCTCGAGGCTGTCCCAGCCCGCGTCGTTGCCCCGCACGATGCCGAAGACGATGCCGAGCACGCCGAGGCCTGCGAGCGCGACGCCGGGCAGGTCGATGCGCAGGCGCGCGCCGAGCGTGTTCGGCAACGCGAGGACGGCGAGCGGGATCGCGACGATGCCGATCGGCACGTTCAGCCAGAAGATCGCCTGCCAGTTCCAGCCCTCGACGACCGCGCCGCCGATCAGCGGGCCGAGCGCGACGCCGAGGCCTGCGACGCCGCCCCAGATGCCGATCGCGGCGGGCCGCAGGCGCGGCGGCACAGCCCCGGCGAGCAGCGTCAGCGAGAGCGGCATGATGCCGGCGGCCCCGACACCCTGCACCGCGCGGCTCGCGATGACCATCCACGACTCGGTGCTCAGCGCGACGAGCGCGCTCGCGGCGGTGAAGACGAGGATGCCGGCGAGGAACACCGTGCGGCGGCCGATGCGGTCGCCGAGCGCCGCCGCGGCCAGGATGAACGTCGCGAACGCGAGCGTGAACGCGTTGACGTACCACTGCAACTCCTCGATGGATGCCCCGAGGTCGGCCCGCATGGCCGGCAGCGCGTTCGTGATGACGAGGTTGTCGAGCGTCGCCATGAACATCGGCAACGAGGCCGCGACAACGGCCAGCCACACCGGGATCCGGCGCTGGGAGGTGGTCATGGTGCTGCTCCTTCGGAGTCGGGGGTGGGCATACGGCGTATGTGGTAATCGACTGATTACTTGACGCAGGCCACTGTAGTAATCGACTGATAACCTGTCAACCATGGAGCAGAAACCCGATCGCATCTCCGCACCGGCGCGGCGCGAGCAGATCCTCGAGGCCGCCGCGCGCGTGTTCGGCGAGCTCGGCTACGCCGGCGCCACGACCGACAAGGTCGCGCGGGCTGCCGGCATCAGCCAGCCCTACGTCGTGCGCCTGTTCGGCACGAAGGACCAACTGTTCGTCGAGGTGCTCGAGCGCACGGGCGAACGCGTGCTCCGGGCTTTCGACGAGGCCATTGAGGCCTCCGACGACGCCGCGACCGTGCAGGCGCGGGTCGGCGCCGCGTACGTCGAGCTCGTCCAGACCGACCGCGGCGTGCTGCTCTCGCTCATGCAGGGGTTCATCCTCGGCCACGACCCGCATATCGGGCCGGTCGCCCGTCGCGGTTTCATGCGCATCTACGACCGGCTGCGCACCGTCATGGAACCCGAAGAGGCCATGCGCTTCATCGCGCAGGGCATGCTCATCAACACCCTCATCGCATCGGGACTCATGGCCGAGTTCCAGCAGGGGCAGAACGTCCACGAGCTCCTCGCGTGCGCCTTCGGCGACAAGCTCGGGCTCGTGCTCGACGGCATGGCCGCCGACCGCTGACCGGCCCGGTCACACCCGGCGATCGAGTCACGCGGGACGAAGGAGCCCGCGCATCGACACCCCGGTCACCAGACCGACGGCGCCTCGGCACGCGTCGGCGGCAGCGCGACATCCTGCCCCCATCGCTCGATCCAGTCGGGCAGGACGTCGTCGGAGGGCACCGCGCCGAACGCCTCGGCGACCTCGGCCATCGGCACCGTACCGCCCGCCTTGCGCAGGAACCGCGCGCGGATGAACCCCTGCGCGTAGATCTCGGGCCGCCCGTCGGTGCCCGGGCGCACGAAGCGCTGCTCCATGTAGACCGCCTTGTCGTCGAAGCCCAGCACACGCGACTCGATCGTGAAGCGCTGCCAGAGGCTCAGCGACTTGCGGAACGTGATCGTCTCGCTCGCGACCACCGGATACCAGTCCCGCGCGCGCATCGTCGCGAAGATGCCCGACCGCACGAGCGCGTCGAACCGCGCGACATCCATGATCGAGAAGTACACGCCGTTGTTCATGTGGCGGTTGATGTCGAGATCGGTCGGCAGGGTGATGAACCGCGTGCGCGCGACGTCGTAGATGCCGAGGTCGGGCTTGCGACGCGACAGGAAGAGGATGTGCAGCAGCGTGCGGAACAACATGTGCATGGATCCGAGCGTATGCCGCCGCCGCGCCCGGGCGCGGGTCGGTTGGCCGGTCGCGACATCCGCCGATCGGATGCCGCGCGCCCGGCTTGTGGGATCCGGCCTACTCGACCGGCTCGCGCTGCGGCACGTCGCGCTGGTCGACGCCGTCGTAGACCGAGAGCGGGCGGATGAGCGCGTTGGACGCGCGCTGCTCCATGATGTGCGCCGTCCACCCGGTCACGCGCGACGCCACGAACAGCGGCGTGAACTGCTCGGTGTCCCAGCCCATCAGGTGGTACGCGGGACCCGACGGGTAGTCGAGGTTCGGGTGGATGCCCTTGCGCTCGGTGAACTCGTTCGCCAGCGCCTCGTACAGCGCGAGCAGGTCGGGCCGGTCGTAGTGCTCGACGAGCGAGTCGAGCGCGGCCTTCATCGTCGGCACGCGCGAGTCGCCGTTCTTGTAGACGCGGTGCCCGAAGCCCATGACCTTGCGCTTCGCAGCGAGCGCCTCGTCGAGCCAGGCGCTCGCCCGCTCGGCCTCGCCGATCTCGTCGAACGTGTGCATGACGGCCTCGTTCGCGCCGCCGTGCAGCGGCCCCTTGAGGGCGCCGATCGCCGCGACGACCGCCGAGTGCAGGTCGGAGAGCGTCGACGTCACGACGCGCGCGGTGAAGGTCGAGGCATTGAACGAGTGCTCGGCGTAGAGGATCATCGACACGTCGAACGCGTCGACGACCGGGAGCTCCGGCACCTCGTCGAAGGCCATGAACAGGAAGTTCGCGGAGTAGCCGAGGTCGTCGCGGGGCTCGACGAGCTCGAGGCCCCTGCGGCGCCGCTGGTCGTACGCGACGACCGCGGGGATCGCGGCGAACAGGCGCTTCGACTTGTCGAGCTCGGCCTCGGGAGAGTCGTCGGCCGTGAGCCCGTCGCGGGCGCCCATGACGCTGACCGCGGTGCGCACGACATCCATCGGGTGCGCGTTGGTCGGCAGCGCGTCGACGACGTGCTTGACGACCGGGTCGAGGTGGCGGTTGGCCCGCTCGAACTGCTCGAACTCGGCGAGCTGGCGCTCGTCGGGCAGCTCGCCGTGCCAGAGCAGGTAGGCGACCTCCTCGAACGTCGCCGATGCGGCGAGCTGCTGCACGGGGTACCCGCGGTACAGCAGGGAGTTCGTCTCGGCGTTGACCTTCGAGATCGCGGTGTAGTCGACCGGGACTCCGGCGAGGCCCTTGAAGATCTCGGGCTTGGGTGCGTCGCTCATGCTGCTCCTCGTCGCTCGTGCGCCGCCGCCATGCGACGCCCACCTCAGCCTAGGGCCCCGCGGTAGCCTTGCCACTCAGGCAGAAGGAGGCCCGCTGATGGCCGATGAGCGTCCGCGCCAGTTCACGTTCGAGATCCCGCCCGACAAGGTCGAGGGGTCGTTCGCGGACTTCGCCTCGGTCTGGCACACGTCGACGTCGTTCGTCATCGACTTCATGACGGTGACGCGCCCGCCGACGGCGGTCGCCGACGAGGACGGCGGCCCCGACCGGGTCGTCACGCCGGCGCAGGTCGTCAGCCGCATCCGGATCCCGCCGCAGCAGGTCTTCGAGCTCGCGAAGGCGCTGACGCGCCAGCTCGAGGCCTGGGAACGCGAGACCGGCAATCGGTAGGGCGCCCGGCGGGCGGCGTCGCCCGCCGGGCGCCCCCGCGCGTCGCGCTCGGGCGCGCCGCGCTCAGCGCGCGACGGTGAAGTTGAAGATGCCCGTGTCGAAGCGGTTGTAGCCCTCGTAGTCGATCAGCTCGTAGAGGTCGGCACGGTGCTGCATCTCGTCGAGCTTGCCGGTCAGGGTTCCGGATGCCTCGAGCTCGTCGAGTCCGCGAACGGCCGCGCCCATCGCGAGCCGGAGCAGGGATACGGGCCAGATGACGAGGTTCATGCCGACGTCGCGGAGCTGGTCGACGCTGAACAGGTCGGACTTGCCGAACTCGGTCATGTTGGCGAGCAACGGCACGTCGACGGCCTTGCGCACGGCCTCGAACTCGGCGAGCGAGCGCATCGCCTCGGGGAAGATCGCGTCGGCACCGGCGTCGACGAGCGCCTTCGCGCGGTCCACCGCGGCGTCGAGCCCGTCGACGGCGGCGATGTCCGTGCGCGCCATGACCAGGAAGTTCGCGTCGCGACGCGCGTCGACCGCGGCCCGGATGCGCTGCAGCGCGGTCTGCTCGTCGACGACCTGCTTGCCGTCGAGGTGGCCGCAGCGCTTGGGGTTCACCTGATCCTCGATGTGGAGCCCGGCGAGGCCGGCGTCCTCCATCTCCTGCACGGTGCGCGCGACGTTCATCGGCTCGCCGAAGCCCGTGTCGGCGTCGACGATCGCGGGCAGCTCGGTCATGCGCGCGATCTGCTTGGCGCGACCGGCGACCTCGGTCAGGGTGGTCAAGCCGATGTCGGGCAGGCCGAGGTCGGCCGACAGCACGGCGCCCGAGATGTAGACGCCCTCGAAGCCCTTCTGCTCGATCAGCCGTGCCGACAGCGGGTTGAACGCGCCCGGGAAGCGCAGCAGCTCGCCGGTCGCGAGCCGCTCGCGGAAGAGCCGACGCTTGTCGGCAGGAGTGGTCTGGGCGTAGAGCATCAGCGGAGTCCGATCAGAAGAGTCCGGTCGGCACGTCGAGGCCGACCAGCGCGCCGGGCGCGGCGGTGAAGGTGAGGGCGGCGAGCTCGTCGGGACCGAGCTCGGGCAGGCGCTGCGCGACATCGAGGAACCGCTCGATCTCGTCGGCCTCGAGCACCGGCGCCGCGAGCGTGCGGAACTTCGCGACGTACTGCTCGCGGCCGAACGGCCGTGCCCCGAGCGGATGGGCGTCGGCGACGGCGATCTCCTCGACGATCTCGGCGCCGTCGGCGAACCGGATGACGACGCGGCCGCCGAACGCCTTCTCGCCCATGTCGAGCGAGTGGTAGCGGCGGGTCCACTCGGCGTCCTCGACCGTGGTGACCTTGCGCCACAGTGCGACGGTCTCGGGGCGGTGGGCGCGCTCGGGCGAGTACGAGGTCTCGTGGTCCCACGCGCCGTCTTGGAGGGCGACGGTGAAGATGTACGGGATCGAGTGGTCGAGCGTCTCGCGCGAGGCGTCGGGGTCGTACTTCTGCGGGTCGTTCGCACCCGAGCCGATGACGTAGTGCGTGTGGTGCGAGGTGTGCAGCACGATCGACTCGAGGCGGTCGGGGTCGTCGAGGATGATCGGGTACTCGTCGTGCAGCTTCCGGGCGAGGTCGATCCAGGCCTGCGCCTGGTACTCGGCGGAGTGCTCCTTCGTGTACGAGTCGAGGATGGCCCGCTTCGCCTCGCCCAGTTCGGGCAGCGGCACCTCGTACGAGGCATCCGGCCCGCCGAGCAGCCATGCGATCACGCCGTCTTCGCCCTCGTAGATGGGCACCGGGCTGGTCTGGCCGCGCATCGCGCGGTCGACCGCTTCGACGGCCATCTTGCCGGCGAACGCCGGGGCGTGCGCCTTCCAGGTCGAGATCTCACCCTTGCGCGACTGGCGGGTCGCGGTCGTCGTGTGCAGCGCCTGGCCGACGGCCTGGAAGATCGTCTCCTGGTCGAGGCCGAGCAACGTGCCGATGCCCGCGGCCGCCGAGGGGCCGAGGTGCGCGACGTGGTCGATCTTGTGCCGGTGCAGCGAGATGGCCTTCGCGAGGTCGATCTGGATCTCGTAGCCGGTCGCGATGCCCCGCACGAGGTCGCGGCCCGTGAGCCCGCGCGCCGCGGCGACGTGCTGGGCGACGGCGACGATCGGCGGGATGTTGTCGCCGGGGTGCGAGTACTCCTCGGCGAGGAAGGTGTCGTGGAAGTCGAGCTCGCGCACCGCGACCCCGTTGGCCCACGCCGCCCACTCGGGCGATGTGCGCCGCCCCGGGTCGACGCCGAAGACGGTCGCGCCGTCGCCGCCGATCGAGACGGGATGCGCCAGCGCCTGGCTGCGCGCCGAGACCACCGGCCCGCGGGTGACGGATGCCGCGGCGACGGCCGCGTTGTCGATGACGCGGTTGACGACCATGTCGACCACGTCGTCGTCGAGCTCGACGGGATCGGTCGCCACCGCCGCCAGCTGCCAGGCGAGCTGGCCCTCGCGGGTCAGGTTCTCGTCGCTCCGATGCGTGCGCAGGTGGTGGGTCTTCACCCTTCCAACGTAGGCCACACGGGCGCGTAGCGCTGCTCGCCGAGCACCTGCGCGGGAAGGTGGGCGGGCACGTCGGCGAGTCGGGACGGGTCCCATCGCGGCTGCCGGTCCTTGTCGATGACCTGGGCGCGGATGCCCTCGCGCAGGTCGTGCTGCTCGATGAACCACGTCACGGCGCGGAACTCCTGCTCGAAGGCGTCCTCGAGGCGCGGCAACGTGCGTGCACGTCGCACGGCCTCGAGCGTCACGGCGAGCGCGGTCGGCGAGAGCTGCTCGAGTTCGTCGGCGGCGGAGTGCGCCTCGTCGACCTCGGTCGCGCGCAACCGGTCGACGATCTCGGCGACGGTGGGGGCCGAGTAGCAGGCGTCGACCCAGTCGCGCGTGAGTGCGAGCGCCGAGGGTCCGGGCGTCTCGTCGAAGAGCAGCGCGATCTCGGACGGCGTTCCCGGGTCGGCGCGCTCGGCGAGGGCTTGGTACAGGTGCGGCAGGCGCTCGCTCGGCACGTAGAGGTCGGCGAATCCGGCATGGATCGCGTCGGCGGCATCCATCGTCCGCGAGTTGAGCGCGAGGTGGACGCCGAGTTCGCCTGGCGCGCTCGCGAGCAGCCAGGTGCCGCCGACGTCGGGCGTGAAGCCGATGCGCGTCTCGGGCATCGCGAGGCGCGAGCGCTCGGTCACGATGCGGACGGACGCGTGGCCGGTGAGCCCGATGCCGCCGCCCATCGTGATGCCGTCCATGATCGCGACGACCGGCTTCGGGTAGCGCGCGATGGCCGCGTCGAGCCGGTACTCCGTTCGGAAGAAGTCGTGCGCGGTTTCGTGCTCGCCGCGGGTCGCGTACCCGTAGAGCTCACGCACGTCGCCGCCGGCGCAGAAGCCGCGGTCACCCGCGCCGTCGAGCACGACGAGGCCGACCTCGGAGTCGTCGCGCCAGGCGTCGAACACGGCGGTGAGGGCGCGGACCATCTCGTAGCTGAGCGCGTTGAGCGCCTGGGGGCGGTCGAGCGTGACGTGGCCGACTCCGTCGGCCACCGTTGCGGAGATATGGTCGCTCACGTCTGCCACCGTAGCGAGAACCCGGTGGCGAGGCGTACCGTCGCGTCCATGATCGAGTCAGCGTTCCCGATCCTCGAGGTTCCCGACGTGGAGCGCGCACTCGCGTTCTACCGCGACGCGCTCGGGGGCCGCATCACCTATTCGTTCCCTCCCGAAGGCGGCGAACCCGTCTACATCGCCCTGGCCGTCGGCCGGTCATCGCTCGGCATCGGACTCGAGGAGTCGCCGCTGCCACCCGGCAACATGCAGCTGTGGTTCTACGTCGACGACGTCGACCGCGTCACGGCGGAACTCGAGGCGGCCGGTGCCGCCGTCGTCGAGCAGCCGGTCGACCAACCCTGGGGCGAACGCACCGCGCTCGTGACCGACCCGTTCGGCACGCGCGTGCGCCTCGGCGCACCCAGCGCGGCCGCCGAGTCGGCCTAGCGGCGAGGTCGCGACAGGCGTGCCCGCGGGCCAGGCGCAGCGGGGCAGGGCTAGCATGCTCGGATGGTCCCCATCGAGAACCTGTGGGCGTTCGTGGTCGCGTCGGTCGTGCTGATCGTGATCCCCGGCCCGAGCGTGTTGTTCGTCATCGGGCGTGCGCTCGCGCTCGGACGCATCGGCGGCCTCCTGAGCGTGCTCGGCAACGCGCTCGGCATGATCCCGCTGCTGCTGGCGGTGGCGCTGGGCGTCGGAGCGATCGTCGCGCAGTCGGTGGTGCTCTTCACGGTCCTCAAGTTCGCGGGCGCGGCGTACCTCATCTACCTCGGCATCCAGGCGATCCGCCATCGGGCGGATGCCGCGACCGCCGTCGACGGCGACGCACCTCGCACCTCGCACGCGCGCCAGCTCGCCGAGGGGTTCGTCGTCGGCCTCACGAACCCGAAGACCATCGCGTTCTTCGTCGCGGTCCTCCCCCAGTTCGTCGACTTCCATGCGGGCGCGATCCCGTTGCAGCTCTTCGAACTCGGCGTCGTGTTCGTCGCGCTCGCCCTCGTCTGCGACTCGATCTGGGCGATCGCGGCCAGCGCCGCGCGCGCGTGGTTCGCCAAGTCGCCGAAGCGCGCCTCGCACCTCGCGGCGACCGGGGGCTTCATGATGATCGGCCTCGGCGGCGTCCTCGCCCTCAGCGGGAACAAGCACTGATGCACGCCGGTCGCGCGGTGCGCCCTCGAGTTCAGTCGCGCGACGCCGTCGCCGTCAGGATGCCCCGCGCGAGCGCATGGAAGTAGCAGCGGGCGCCCAATCCGGCGGGTGATGTGTCGGGGTCGAGGTCGAGGCTCGGCACGTCGAGCGCGTGCACGACGAACTGGTAGCGGTGCACGCCCGTCCCCCGCGGCGGCGCAGCGCCGATGAAGCCGCGACCGCCCTCCTCGTTGCGCAGCACGACCGCGTCGGCGGGCAGTTCCTGGCCGTTCGGCGAGCCGGCCCCTGCCTCGAGGCTCGTGACCGAGACGGGCAGGTTCGCGACCGCCCAGTGCCACCATCCCGAACCGCTCGGGGCATCCGGATCGAAGCACGTGACCGCGAAGCCGCGCGTGCGCTCGGGGAAGCCCGACCAGCTCAGCTGCGGCGAACGGTCGACGCCCCCGGCCGCGGTGCTCCACTGCGCCCGCGCGAGCGGCTCGCCTTCGGCGACGTCGGTGCTCGTCACCCGGAACGATTCGACGGGCCGGGCACGCTGGAGGGCTCCGTACGGGTCGACGTCGAGCATGGCGATCCTTCCTCGGCTGGGTTGGAGTCGCGGCCAGCCTACGACGCGGCCCCCGTGGCGCACGCTGCGTGCGGGCGAGTCGCGCGCACGGCCGAAGCGCGGCTCAGAAGCCGTGTGCGTGGGCGAATTCCGCTAGCGCTCCGTCGGACTCGTGGCCGCCGTAGAAGGTCGACGTCTGCCACACCAGGGTGTCGGTGAAGCCGCCGTCGCCCGGGACCGTGATCTCCACGGGGTACGTCCCGCCGAACGCGGGCAGGCGCGGCAGGGTGCCGTCGGTGCCCGCCCATCCGATCGCCTCGCGGAATGCCGCACTGACGTCGGCCTCGCCGATGCGATACACCGTGTCGGGCGGCAGCAACTCCGCGCCCGTGGGATCGAAGCCCACGGCGTCCTTCGGGAGCATGACCGCGTAGTCGTCGGGTTGGTCGTCGTGCTCGGCGATGCGCACGAGCTCGATCCGCTCCGTGAGCTCGGAACCGGCGAGCTCGTAGGTCACGGTCGCTTCAGCGTGCTCCTCGTCGGATGCCACGGAGACCTCGTCGATCGCGAGAAGCTTGGCGCGATCGTCGTTGTACATGTAGATGCCATCGCTCAGCAGGAGGGCGAGGGGAGACTCCAGGTCGACGTCGAGATCGGTCTTCTCCGCTGCCGCGGCCTCAGACGCACCGAGGGCGAGGAACCCGAAGAAGGAGTTGATCGACGAGGTGACGCCCGCTTTCGCCGAAAACAGGTCATCGGACGTCGGCGTCGGCTCGGGTTCCGACGGGGTGCTGCACGCGCCCAGCGCGAGTGCGAGGCCGAAGGCCACCGAAGCAGCCAGGAGGGCCCGCACCGGGCGGGGCTTCCGGTCACGCATCCCGGTCAACCGATCGTCGCGGCCGGCCACGAGCCGGTCGGGAAGCCGGAGCGATTGGCCATGTCCTGACTGAGCTGATCGGCCAGGTCCTTCGACGCGGTGAAGTTCTTGCCCAGCTGCGCCGCGAGCGAGGTGGCGGTCTTGGCCAGGTTGGTGCAGAGCGTGACGATCTTCGGAACGATGTCGAGCCACTCCAGGGGGTCGGCCGTGATGAATGCGCTCGCGGCATCGATCTGATCCAGCAGGTAGAGGATCAAGGTCTCGCCGAAATCGATCCAGGCGTTGAGAATCTTCTGCGCGTAGTCCGAGAGGAAGTTCATCAGGGAGTCGACGTACCCCTCGAGCGTTTCCATCGCCATGACCTGTCGCCCGGCGAGTTCCCCGTAGCGGTCTCCCTCGGCGCCCTTCCACGTGTCGTCGGCGAAGAGGTAGTCGCCGGTGACGGTCGACTTCGCGCCCGTGATCTTGATCTTGACCGTCTCCCAGTCATCGCGCTTCGCGTACATGGCGAACGGGTTCCCCGGGCTGAGATAATCGGCGATCGTCTCGAAGAACGCGTCGAACTGCTCGATCGCTTCCTTGAGCTTCTCGCGGACCTCCTCCATGTTCTTCTTGAACCAGTCCAGGAAGGTGTCCCACCAGTTGATGTCGTCCTTGCGCGCGTTGTACTCGTCGGAGCACCGGTCGAGCTGGTCCTTCGCGTCCCCGATGTTGTCGGTGATCTGCGTGATGAGGCTGGTGAACGACGACTCATCGGTCGGCGCGACGAATGCTCCCATGGTTTCTCCTTCAGTCCTCGTTCATCGGGCGGGCGGGCGGCATGCTCAGCTCTGATCGAGCAGCCACGCCGAGTAGCCGTCGGCCTCTTCGTAGTACCGCTTCGTCGTCAGCAGCTTCTGGGCGATCTGGTCGAGCACGGTCGACGCCTCCCCGGTCAGCGTGAGGAACGTGCTGTGCGCGTCGATGTAGTTCTCTTCGGCGCCGACCATGTGCCCGACGCCGTCCATCTCGTAACGGGCCATGGCACAGCCCTCGACGATCGTCTGGACGGACGTGAAGGTCTCGGCGAGCGCGCTCCACGCATCGGCGTCCTTCTTCAGGTCACCGAGCGCGGCCTGGTAGTCCTGGTAGCTCATCGCATCCTCCTGGGTTGTCGTCTCGGATCACCGGGTGATGGTCAGTAGGCGCGTTCGCGGACGGAACGCACGAGGCCGGCGAGCGTCGGCAGTTCCTCGAGCATCGACCCCCGCCGCTCCGCCAGCCAGCGGCTCGCCCGCTCGTACAGGTCGAGGATCTCCGCGGCGAGCGCCTGCTCCGAGGTGAACTGCAGGTTGAGGCGGTCGATCACGAGGCGCCGCGGCGCCCCGCCGACGATCTCGAGCTTCGCGTTGCCCGACGGGCTCTCGAGCACGGCCGGCTCGGTCGTCGCGGCCGCGACCATGCTGCGGTACCGATCGAGATCCGCGAACGCCTCGAGGAGGCCGCCCATGCGGGTGCGCAGCTGCGTGATGCCGCCCGAGCCGGCGTCGCTCGACGCGGCAGGGCGGAAGAGCGCCTCGGTGCCCGGTTCGCGATCGGCCCCTGCCGACTCGAGCTCGGAGATGGTGTGGGCCCGCGAGGCGGCACTGGCCTGGCGGAGCCGCTGCACGACCTGGCCGAGCTCTTCGGGCTCCACCCGGCGCCACCACGACGGCGCGAGTCGCAGCGTCTCGAGCTTGCCGTCGAGGCCGACCGAGACCTGCACCGTGTCGGTTTCGTCGGCGACCAGCCAGATCCCGGGCTCGTCGCGCCGCACCTCGGCGAGGCGCTCGTCGAGGGAGAGGTGCTCCGCCATCACTCGCTCCAGAGGCGCTTGGTCGCGCGTGCGGTGTTCGCGAAGACCTCGTTGGAGGCCTGGGTGTTGCGGCGGGCGCGGTCGAGCTCGTCGTGCAGCTCCTGCATCGACCGGTTCCACTCCTCCTGCGCGAGGGCGTAGGCGCGCTGCGCCTCACCGTTCCACCGGCTCGAGAGCAGGTCGAGCGAGGCCTTCAGCTCGTCGAGCGCCTGCCCCATCTCGCCGTGGATGCGAACCATTTCACCCACGAGCTGATCGATGCGCGCACCGCTGACCTTGATCTCTCCGGTCATGTCATCGTCCCCCGATCCGCTCACGTCGTCCGTCACGCTGAGAAGTCACGACTGCCACCCTAAACCGGAAGCCACTCTCCTCCGAGTCCGAGGCTGCGTCGATGGGGACCACTCCCCATCGCGGCCGCGCATCCTGCGTCCGGCGATGGGCTCTCAGGGCGCCCGCGTAGGATTCCTCGGTGCCGCTCGCCAAGATCCTCCTGTTCTACGCCTTCACGCCCCTCGCCGACCCCGCCGCGGTCCGGCTCTGGCAGCGCGACCTGGCGGAGTCGCTCGGCCTGCGCGGGCGGATCCTGATCTCGAAGGACGGCCTGAACGGCACGCTGGGCGGCGAGATGTCGGCACTGAAGCGGTATGTGCGCAAGACCCGCGACTACGCCCCATTCAAGGGCGTGGACTTCAAGTGGAGCGACGGCACGGGACTCGACGAAGGCGGGCGCAGCGCCGACTTCCCGAAGCTCGTCGTCAAGGTTCGCGACGAGATCGTCAGCTTCGGTGCACCCGGCGAGCTCGTCGTCGACGAGGGCGGCGTGGTCGGCGGCGGAGCCCGCCTGACGCCCGACGCTCTCCACGACCTCGTCGCCGAGCGCGGCGACGAGGTGGTCTTCTTCGACGGCCGCAACGCACTCGAGGCATCCATCGGCCGGTTCCGCGACGCGATCGTGCCGCCGACCGACACGACCCGCGATTTCGTGGGGCTCCTCGACGCCGGTGCCTACGACCACCTCAAGGGCCGCCCGGTCGTGACGTACTGCACGGGCGGCATCCGCTGCGAGGTGCTCTCGAGCCTCATGGCGTCGCGCGGCTTCGGCGAGGTGTACCAGCTCGAGGGCGGCATCGTGCGCTACGGCGAGCGCTTCGGCGACGACGGCCTGTGGAACGGCTCGCTCTACGTCTTCGATGGGCGCGGCTCGGTCGACTTCTCCGACCACGCGGCCGTCATCGGCCGGTGCGAGGGGTGCGGCGACGCCACCAAGCGCACCGCGAACTGTCCGGATGCCTCGTGCCGGCGGCAGTTCGTCGTGTGCGAGTCGTGCGAGACCGTGGCCTGCCGCGAACACGCGACCGCGGCCTGAGCGTCAGCGCCCCGGCCCGGGCGGTCGCCGCCCGCGGCGCCGCGGCTCGCGCGGCCTGCGCGCATAGGCGCGGGCCGGCCGGCTCGACAGCGCGAGCATCACGAGGATGTCCAGCGCGAGCGTGACGAGCGTCAGGTCGAGCGTGAGCTCCTGGTCGCCGGCCCACCAGGCCGCGAAGGTGCCGCTGATGCTGAGCGTCGCGAACACCATCACGAGGATGCGCGGCCAGTTCGCGCCGAGGAAGATGAGGACCGCGAGGACGGCCTCGACGAGCAGGATGATCGCGCCCGCGCCGAGCACGAACCAGAGCACGGCATCCGCGGTGGCGGCGTCGATCTCGGGTGCGAACTCGCCCAGTTCGTCCTCGAGCGCCTGCCGCCAGGTCGCGGCCAGAGCGGCGAGCCAGGCCACCCCGGCGAGCACCCGCAGCAGCACGAGCAGCGCGCCCATCGCGGTCGCCGCCGGACGGGGCATCCGTACCCCCGCGCCCACGGCGGCGGCGTCGCGATCGCGCTCGACGAGTCGCGCGGCAGGCTCGGTCGCGGGGCGCGTCACGGCGCCACCACCGACCCCGCCGTCGTGGCCACCGCGCGCACGTCGATGACCGGCAGGTCGCCGTCGGTGCGGATCGTGTCGCCGCCGCCGTTGCGCGAGTGGTAGCCCGTCGAGAAGTCCTTCAGCACGTCGACCTCGATCGCGGCATCCGAATCGCGCAGCGTCCGCACGATGTGATCGCGCTCGACGTCGGTGTCGGCGTCGATCTTGTGCGTGACCTGCAGCGTGAACAGCGACAGCCCGACCGCTCGATCGAACGTGCCCGCCGCGAGCCAGTCGACGCGCGCGCCGCCCGGCAGCAGCCAGTCGTCGGGGCAGCGCCAGAACCGCACGTGATGCCGCTTCGCCGGGTTGCCGGCGACCTCCTGCTGGAACGCGAAGTCCTGCTTGCGGCCGAACAGGAACAACGGGCTCACGGGCGCCTCGTCGTAGCTGCGGCGAGTCAGCGTCGACGTGATGATCCGCCGGCTCGAGGCGAGCGTGACGTCGTCGGCTCGGGTCCACCCCGCGGCATCCATCGCGGCGAGCAGCTGCGCCTCGCCGCCGACCACCGCGAGGTTGACCGGGTCGCCGAACAGGCCGTCGCTCGTGCGCGTGCGGCCCATGAAGTAGTCGGGCACGTAGATCGTCGTGAGCACGCGGTGCACGCGCGGCAGCACGAGGTACGCGAGCAGCGCCCAGAAGGCGACGAACACGAGGATGCCCCACCAGCCGAACGCGAACGTCTCGCTCGCGAGGAGATACGCCAGCCAGATCGCCGCGAGCCCGGCGTAGACGAAGAAGAACTGGTCGAGGACCGCGTTCAGCGAGAAGCGGCGCGATCGCGAACGCCCGGCCATCCCCTGCTCGGACATGCCGCCACCCTAGCCTGAGCGCGGGGACGAACGGCGCTCACTCGGCGCCGCGGCCGGCGCCGGCGATCGTCGCGATCGCCTCAGCGAGTTCGTCGCCGGTCGGCAGGTTGCCGTCGGGGTCGAGCAGCCACAGGATGCCGAGGCTCTGCACGAGCACGTAGTACAGGCGCGCGACGGCCTCGGCCTGGTGCTCGTCGAGCTCGGGACGCGCGACCCGCAGGTTGACCGCCATGTCGTGGTGCCCGTCGGCCGTGGCCGCGTGCAGGTGCCGGCTGGACTCGGGATCGCGAAGCACGCGCACGGCGTTCTCGAGGCTGGCGAGCAGCGCCTCGCGATGGATGGCGAAGATCTCGGGCATGCGGTTCCAGACCGCGGCGAAGTCGTCGAGCATGGAGCCGCCCCGCTGCTCGAGCATGAGGGCTTCCAGGTCGTCGCCGAGCCCGGAACCGAGCGAGAGCATGAGCGCCTCGGTGATCAACCGGTCCTTCGAGCCGAAGTGATAGCCGATGGCGGCGAGGCTCACGCCGGCGGCCGTCGCGATGTCGCGCGCCGTCGCCTTCGCGACCCCGCGCTCGAGGATCACCTGTCGCGCCCCGGCGAGAAGGTCCTCTCGATTTCCCATGCGTCGATGGTAGCGCACCGTCTTAGACATTTGTACTAGACAAACGTCTCATTCGTGCGGTAAACCTGTCTCAGACAAACGTCCAAGAACGGCTGTGATCGCTGCCGTCCCAGAAGGGAACTCCATGTCGACCTCCACCCCTCCCCACGTGCTCGTCTCCGGCGGCGGCATCGCCGGCAACGCCCTCGCGCTCCAGCTCGTCCGCAGCGGCATCCGCGTCACCGTCGCCGAGCGCGCGCCGGCGCCCCGACCCGGCGGCCAATCGGTCGACCTGCGCGGCGCGAGCCGCGAGGTCGCCGAGCGCATGGGGCTCATGCCCGGTATCCGCCGCCGGCAGCTCGACGAACGCGGCATCGCCTACGTGAACGGCCGCGGTCGTGTCTACGGCCGCATGTCGATGGAGGACTTCGACGGCAAGGGAGCCGTCGCCGAGATCGAGATCGCGCGCGGCGACCTGAACCAGGTGCTGCTCGACGAACTCGACGCTGCGAGCGTCGCCGCCCCCGGTCTCGTCGACCTCCGCTACGGCGAGCACCTCACCGCGCTCGAACAGGACGCCGAGGGCGTCGACGCCACGTTCGCATCCGGGCGCGTCGAGCGTTTCGACCTCGTGGTGGGCGCCGACGGCGTGCACTCGAAGACGCGGCGACTCGCATTCGGCCCCGAGGAGGACTTCGCGACCTACCTCGGCGGGTACACGGCGTTCTTCTCCATGCCGACGCCGGCCGACGCGCAGCCCGGCTGGTTCGCCCTGCGTGCCGTTCCGGGCGCGGCGATCGGCATCCGGCCCGGCGCCGACCCGGCCACCTCGATGGCGATCCTGACGCTCCGGGTCGACCGCGACCCGTCCCTGCGCGGCGACCGGGCGGCGCAGGAGGCGCTCATCCGCCGGGCTGTGCGCGGCTCGGGCTGGCACGAGGAAGCGATCCTCGAGGCCATGGGCTCGGCCGAGGACTTCTACTTCGACGAACTCGACCGGATCGACGTGCCGGAACCGGTCTCCGGCCGCATCGCGCTCCTGGGCGACGCCGCCTCGTGCGGCTCGCCGTTGTCGGGCATGGGCACCGCGACCGCGCTGATCGGCGCCTACCTGCTCGCGGGCGAGATCGCTGCGACGCCGGCCGACCCGTCCGGCGCGCTGCAGCGGTACGCCAGTGCGCTGGCACCGTTCGCCGAGGCCGGCAAGGTGCTGCCGGGCGGGGGAATCGGGTTCATGGTCCCCGCGTCACGCGCCGTCGCCCTCCTCTCGCAGGCGACGATGCGCGTGATGCTGTCGCGGCCGTTCCGCCCGCTGATCAAGCGGATGTTCAACGAGGAGTCCGCGACGCTCGCGCTGCCCGAGATCCGAGCGCTCGCGAACACGACCGCGTCATAGGCTCGTCGGCATGGCCTACGACGTCGACCGGCTCCGCGCCGGGTTCCCCTCGCTCGAATCCGGCTGGGCCCACTTCGACGGACCGGGCGGCACGCAGACGCCCCGCGCCGTCGGCGAGGCGGTCGCGAACGTGCTCACCGGCCCGCTCTCGAACCGGGGCACGATCGGCGAGTCCGAGGAGAACGCCGAGCGCGCCGTGCACGGGTTCCGACTCGCGATGGCCGACCTCGTGAACGGGCATCCACGCGGGATCGTGCACGGCCGCAGCGCCACGGCACTCGCGTACGACTTCGCGCGGCACCTGTCGCGCGACTGGGGGCCGGGCGACGAGATCGTCGTGACCCGGCTCGACCACGACGCGAACGTGCGCCCGTGGGTGCAGGCGGCCGAGCGCGCCGGCGCGGCCGTGCGCTGGGCGGAGTTCGACCCCGCGACGGGTGAGCTGCCGGCATCCGCCGTGGCCGCGCTGCTCTCGGAGCGCACGCGGCTCGTCGCCGTGACCGCGGCGTCCAACCTCATCGGCACGATGCCCGACGTCCGGGCGATCGCCGACGCCGTGCACGGCGCCGGCGCGCTGCTCTACGTCGACGGCGTGCATTACGCCGCGCACGAGCTGCCCGACGTCGAAGCGCTCGGGGCCGACTTCTTCGCGTGCTCGCCGTACAAGTTCCTCGGCCCGCACTGCGGCGTGCTCGCGGCCGACCCGGCCCTGCTCGAGCGGATCCGTCCCGACAAGCTCGCGCCGTCGACCGATGCGGTGCCCGAGCGGTTCGAGTTCGGCACGCTCCCCTACGAACTGCTCGCCGGCGTCACCGCGGCGGTCGACGTGCTCGCCGGTCTCGATCCGGCGACGGATGCCTCGGGCTCGCGCCGCGATCGCCTCGTCGCGGGGTTCCGCGGGCTGCACGCGCACGAACAACGGCTGCGCGAACGCCTCGAGGCCGGCCTCGCCGACCTGCCGGGCTTGGTCGTGCACTCGCGCGCGCAGCGGCGCACGCCGACGACGCTCATGACGTTCAAGGGCCGCGAACCCGCGGACGTCACCCGCGACCTCGCCGCCCGCAGGGTGCTCGCCCCGAGCGGCAACTTCTACGCGCTCGAGGCATCCCGGCATCTCGGCCTCGGCGACGCCGGCGGCCTGCGCGTGGGACTGGCCCCGTACACCGACGACCGAGACGTCGAGCGACTGCTCGACGGCCTGAAGGAGGCCCTGGCATGACCGAAGCGAACCCGAACGAGGCCACCCCCGCGGAGGCGGGCGCGGTCGACGCGGCCGACGCACGCGAGGCGCGCGGGGCCGACGCGCGCGAGGCGCGCGGGGCCGAACTGCGCCGCCTGCACCACGCCCCCGAACTGCTGCAGGTCGTCAACGTCTGGGACGTCGCGAGCGCGAAGGTCGTGGCCGGCGTACCCGGCACGACCGCCCTCGCGACCGCGAGCCACTCGATCGCGGCGACGTTCGGCTACCCCGACGGCGAGCGGATCCCGCTCGACCTCACGCTCGACCTGGTCGGACGCATCGTCGCCGGGGTCGACCTGCCCGTCTCGGCCGACCTCGAGGCCGGGTACGGCGACGCCGGCGAGACGATCCGCCGGGCGGTGGGCGTCGGCGTCGTCGGCGCCAACCTCGAAGACCAGATGCGCCCGCTCGACGAGGCGGTCGCCGCGGTGCGGGCCGCGGTCGCCGCCGCCGAGGCCGAGGGCGTTCCCTTCGCCCTCAACGCGCGCACCGACGCGTTCCTCCGGGCCGGCGACCGCCCGGTCGCCGAGACGGTCGCCGACGCGATCGAACGCGGCCGCGCGTTCCTCGACGCGGGCGCGACCTGCGTCTTCGTGCCCGGCAACTTCGGCGAAGACGTCGTGACCGAACTCGTCGCGGGCATCGGCGAGCTGCGCGTCAGCCTCATCGGGCTGCCCGACGTGCCCCCGCCGGCTCGACTCGAGCAGCTCGGCGTCGCGCGCGTCTCGTACGGACCGTTCACGCAGCGGGTCGCGCTCGGGGCACTCGAGGACCTCACGACGTATCTCAGCCGCGGCGGCGTGCTGCCGAGTGGCATCCGCCCCTTGAACTGACGCGCGCGCTAGGGTGGCTCGTGGCGGCTGGGCCGCCGGGGCCGTGCGGGGGCGCGGCCCGATGCGGCACCGGTTCGCCCCCGGATGAGGAGCGAGCATGGCGAGCGGTATCCCCATCGAGGTGTCGGGCCTGACGAAGCGGTTCGGGCCGGTGACTGCTGTCGAACAATTGAGCTTCGCCGTCCAGCCCGGTCGGGTCACGGGATTCCTCGGGCCCAACGGCGCGGGCAAGACGACCACCCTGCGGGTGCTGCTCGGGCTCGAGCGGCCGACCGAGGGCACCGCGACGTTCGGCGGCACCAGGTACGGAGCGCTCGAGCACCCGCTCCAGACGGTGGGCGCGGCGCTCGAGGCCGACTTCCACCCCGGACGTACGGCGCGGAACCACCTCGCGGTGTACGCCACCGCATCGGGCATTCCCAAGCCGCGCGTCGACGCCGTGCTCGAGCAGGTCGGCCTCGCCGAGTTCGGCGGGCGTCGCGTCGGCGGATTCTCGCTCGGCATGCGCCAGCGGCTCGCGCTCGCGTACACGCTGCTGGGCGATCCCGCGGTGTTCGTGCTCGACGAGCCGATCAACGGGCTCGACCCCGAGGGCATCAAGTGGATCCGGGTGTTCCTGCGGAACCTCGCCGCCGAGGGCCGCACCGTGCTCGTGAGCTCGCATCTCCTGAGCGAGGTGCAGCAGTCGGTCGACGACGTCGTGATCATCGCCAAGGGGCGACTCGTGAAGACGGGCACCCTCTCGAGCCTCGAACTCGACGCGGCACCGCGCACGATCGTCGACTCGCCCGACCGTGAGGCGTTGCGCGCCGTGCTCGCGACCGCGGGTCTGGACTTCACCGAGGGCCGCAACGGCTTCATCGTCGACGAGCCCGACCCCGGCCGGGTCGGTCACGCGGCGTTCAGCGGCAACGTCGAGCTCAGCAGCCTGCACCGGCTGAAGTCCGGTCTCGAGGAATCGTTCCTCACGCTCGTCGGCGAGCAGGACGACGCGGGCACGCCGCCCGACAGCGCGCCGCCCGTCCACAGTGCCACGCCAGAGGGTGCGCCACCGCCCGACAGCACGCCGCCCGACAGTGCGCCGCCCGTCGGGAACACTCCCGACGAGGGAGGCGCCCGATGAAGGCCTGGCGGGCCCTCGGGGCCGAGTTCCAGAAGGTCCTCACGACGCGCATGTGGTGGCTGCTCGCCATCCTGCTCGCGGTGTACGTCGCGTTCATGGCGGGCGGGCTCGGCGCACTGTTCACCTGGCTGGCCGCGAACCCGCAGGACGCCGCCGAATCCGGTGGTGCCCCGCTGCCGAGCATGGATCTCGCGCCGCTGCTCTACAGCTTCGCGTCGACGATCGGATACGTGTTCCCGCTGTTGCTCGGCGCCCTCGCGGTGACCGGCGAGTTCCGCCACAAGACGCTGACGCCGACCTTCCTCGCTGAGCCGAACCGTTCGCTCGTGCTGGCGGCGAAGTTCGTATCGGGCCTCATCGTCGGGGCGCTGCTCGGCGTCATCGCCTACGCGGTCTCGGTCGGCTCGGGCGCCGCCGCACTCGCCGGCTTCGGCCTCGAGACCAGCCTGGACTCGAGCGACACCTGGGCGGTCATCGGGCGCGGCGTCCTCGCGATGGCGCTCTGGGGCGGCATCGGCGTCGGCCTCGGCGTGCTCATCCCGAACCAGGTGGCGGCGGTGGTGATCGTGATCGCGTTCACCCAGTTCCTCGAGCCGATCCTGCGCTTCGCCGCGTCGCTGAACGAGGTCACCGCGAACATCGGGCGCTTCCTGCCCGGCGCGGCCAGCGATGCGCTCGTGGGCGCGTCCTTCTACAGCATCGCTTCCTTCGGCGGCGTGGAGCTGCTGGAGTGGTGGCAGGGCGGGCTGGTGCTGTTCGGGCTCGCCGTCGTGCTCGCGGTGATCGGCGGCGCGACCACCTGGCGGAGGGACATCTCGTAGATGGTTGCCCCAACCGAACCGGCGCCGCTCCCGCGGCGAAGCGGGTCGTAGATGGATGTCCCAACCGGACCTGCGCCGCTCCCGCGGCGCAACGGGTCGTAGATGGATGTCGCCGAGCTCCGCTCGCGACGGCTGTTCGCGCAGGGGCTTCGGGGCGAGGTCTCGACGACGGATGCCACGACGCCCGCCGGCCTCGTGCGACGCGCCCTCGCGGTGCAGTCGCAGGAGTACCAGCCCGCGCAGTGGGGACTCGCGCAGCGCCTGCCGCCGGATGACCGGCCGGACGCGGCATCCGTGGCGGCGGCGATCGATCGCGGCGACATCCTGCGCACCCATGTGCTGC
Organism: Agromyces agglutinans; assembly: GCF_009647605.1. GTDB lineage: Bacteria > Actinomycetota > Actinomycetes > Actinomycetales > Microbacteriaceae > Agromyces > Agromyces agglutinans. Next base: position 379,735 of record NZ_WJIF01000003.1, read on the forward strand.
GCCCGACGTGGCACTTCGTCGACCCGGCCGACGCCCGATGGCTGCTCGAGGTCTCGGCGCCGCGCGTGGCGCGCATCCAGGCGACGTACGAACGCCGGCTCGGCATCGAGGGCGAGGCCGCGACCCGCGCGCTCGACGCGATGGCGGCCGCGGTCGCCGGCGGGCGGCACCGCACGCGTGGCGAGCTGTTCGAGGCGGTCGCCGACCAGGGCTGGCCGAGCTCGGCGATGCTGTTCCTGCTGCTGCGGGCCGAGCTCGAGCGGGTGCTCGTCTCCGGCGCCAATGCCGGCAGGCAGCGCACGTACGCGGCCTTCGACGAGCGCGTGCCGCCGTCGCCCGAGCGCAGCCGCGAGGATGCGCTCGCCGAGATCGCCGAACGGTTCCTGCTCACCCGCGGGCCGGCGACGGCGCGCGACCTGGCCACGTGGTCGGGCTTCACGCTGCGGGACATCCGAACGGCCCTCGCGGATGCCGCCGACCGCAGTGGCGGCCGAATCGAGCGCCTCGACGATCCCGACGAGGGCGAGCTGTGGCACGACGCATCCGTCGCCGCCGCGTGGACCGCACGCGACCCGGCGCGCGTCGCGGCCGACGACGACCCCGCACAGGTCGACCTGCTGCAGGGCTACGACGAGTACGTGATGGGCTACGCGATGCCGCGCGCCTACCTGCAGCCCGCGGGAATCGAGGCGCCGATCGTGCCCGAGTACCCGCTGCACGCGATGTTCGCGAGCGGCACGATGGTCGGGCGGTGGACCTGGACCGGGCAGGGCCGGCGTGCGGTCGTGCGCATCGTTCCCTGGCGGCGGATGTCCCGCGCCGAGGTGCGCTCGCGCGACGCGCGCATCGCCGAGGTCGAGCGGTTCCTCGGCGTGCCGGTGACGGTCGAGGTCGACGGGGTCGCCGCGCCCTGAGCGGCGTCGAGGGCTCCGGCGGGCTCCGGCGGGCTCCCGAGCTACTCGACCGGGTCGGAGGGGTCGGCCGCGGCCGGCTCGACCTTCAGCCGGTCGATGAGCTCGGACGCGTGGTTCGTCGAGATGATGAGTCGCGCGAACTCGCCGCCCGCGAGTTCGAGCACGACGGCCTGGCGCTTGCCCTTCACGATCACGAAGTCGCTGCCGCCGTGGTACTTCCACACGCCGACGGCGACGACGAGCGGGATCTCGCTGCCACGTCGGCGGATGCCGCGGATCCAGATCCACGGATCGTCGGTGATCGTGGCCGAGCGGATGTCTTCACGTTGGATGACGAGGTCGTCGCCCCGGAACGCGAGGGATTTCTCGGTCGGGGTGAGTTGCACCTCGATCCGGTCGGCGTGGACCCGCAGCTTGGCCATAGTCCCCATCCTGCCTCATCCGAGCCGCCCGCCGGTCGAGGAGCGCGACGGGCCGCCGCTCCTCGGCCGACGGCGGCTACACGGCGGGGCGGGCGGATGCCGCGGCGCGCGCGGCAGCGGGCAGGGCGTCGACGATGCGGCCGATCGCGGTGTCGTCGTGCGCGGCCGTGACGAACCAAGCCTCGAAGACCGACGGCGGCAGCGAGACGCCCGCGTCGAGCATGGCGTGGAAGAACGGCGCGTAGCGGAACGCCTCCTGCCGCTGCACGCCCGCGTAGTCGGTGACGCCGGACGCCACGTCGTCGCCGAACACGAAGCTGAACAGGCTGCCCGCGCGCTGCACGGCGTGGGCGACGCCCTCGGCCGAGAGCGCAGCCGACACGGCATCGGACACGGTCGCGGCGGTGCGGTCGAGGGCGTCGTAGACGGAGGCATCCGCCGCCCGAAGCGTCGCGATGCCGGCCGCGACCGCGACCGGGTTCCCCGACAGGGTGCCCGCCTGGTAGACCGGGCCGAGCGGTGCGAGCTGCTCCATGACGTCGGCGCGGCCGCCGAGGGCGGCGACGGGCATGCCGCCGCCGATGACCTTGCCGAAGGTCATCAGGTCGGGCGTGTACGCATACTCGGTGGTCGACTCGAGGCCCCACCAGCCGGCTGCCGAGACGCGGAAGCCCGTGAGCACCTCGTCGGAGATGACGAGCGAGCCGTTCGCGTGCGCCAGTTCGATGAGCTCGCGGTTGAAGCCGGGCAGCGGCGGCACGACGCCCATGTTGGCCGCCGCGGCCTCGACGATGACGGCGGCGATGCGGTCGCCGTGCTCGGCGAAGGCCGCGCGCACCGCGTCGAGGTCGTTGTAGGGCAGCACGAGCGTGAGCGCGGCGATGTCGGCCGGCACCCCGGCGGAGCCCGGCAGCGCGAAGGTCGCGAGCCCCGACCCAGCCTCGGCGAGCAGCCCGTCGGAGTGGCCGTGGTAATGCCCGGCGAACTTCACGAGCACGTCGCGCCCGGTGAACCCGCGCGCGAGGCGGATCGCGCTCATCGTCGCCTCGGTGCCCGTGCTCACGAGCCGGAGACGCTCGACCGGGCCGATGCGCTGCTCGACGAGCTCGGCGAGCTCGGTCTCGGCGGGCGTCGACGAACCGAACGAGAGGCCGCGGGCCGCGGCATCCGTCACCGCGCCGATCACGCGCGGATCGGCGTGACCCAGGATCGCCGGGCCCCACCCGGCGACGAGGTCGACGTATTCGCGACCCTCGGCGTCGGTGACGTAGGGACCGCGCGCCGACACGAGGAACCGCGGCGTGCCGCCGACCGAGCGGAACGCCCGCACCGGCGAGTTCACGCCGCCGGGGATGGCGGCCTGCGCGCGGGCGAAGAGCTCGTCGTTGGTCGGGGTCATTCCGTCTCTCCGTTCCGGATCCAGCCGGCGAGCTCGGTCGCCCAGTAGGTGAGCACGGCGTCGGCGCCGGCGCGGCGGATGCCCCGCACCGACTCGACGACCGCGCGCTTGCGGTCGATCCAGCCGTGCGCGGCGGCGGCCTCGATCATCGCGTACTCCCCCGAGACCTGGTACGCCCAGACCGGCACCTCGGATGCCGCGGCCACGTCGGCGAGCACGTCGAGGTAGCTGCCCGCGGGCTTGACCATGACGACGTCGGCGCCCTCCTCGATGTCGAGCACGGCCTCGCGCAGGCCCTCGCGGCGGTTGCCGGGGTCGAGCTGGTAGGTGCGGCGGTCGCCCTCGAGGGTCGACTCGACCGCGTCGCGGAAGGGGCCGTAGAACGCGCTGGCGTACTTGGCGGAGTAGGCGAGGATCGCGGTGCCCGTGAACCCGTCGGCGTCGAGCGCTTCGCGCACGGCGGCGACCTGGCCGTCCATCATGCCCGACAGGCCGAGGAGCTCGGACCCCGAGCGCGCCTGCTCGAGCGCCATGGCGACGTACCGCTCGAGCGTGGCGTCGTTGTCGACGCGGCCCTCGGCGTCGAGCACGCCGCAGTGGCCGTGGTCGGTGAACTCGTCGAGGCACAGGTCGGTCTGCACGACGAGCGCACCGTCGGCCGCCTCGCGCGCGACCCGCGTCGCGACGTTGAGGATGCCGTTCGGGTCGGTCGCGCCGGAGCCGCGCGCATCACGCGTCTCGGGGACGCCGAAGAGCATCACGCCGCCGACGCCGGCCTCGGCGGCCTCGGCGATCGCGCGGGGCAGGCTGTCGAGCGAGTGCTGCACCACGCCCGGCATCGATGCGATCGGGAGCGCCTCGGTCACGCCCTCGCGCACGAACAGCGGCAGCACCAGATCGGCCGGATGCAGCCGGGTCTCGGAGACGAGCCGGCGCAGCGCGGGGGTCTCGCGCAGGCGACGAGGACGGATGACGGGGCGGGGCGTCGATCTCACCGCACCAGCCTACGTCCGCCCGGCTGAACGGATGCCGCGCGGGCACGCCCGGGCTCCGTCAGGCGCTCGCGAGCGCCGCGTTCACGACGGCGTCGATGAGCGACTCGGCGCTGCGTTCCTCGGCGACGACGTCGACGCGCAGGCCGAGCTTCGCGGCATCCAACTGCGTCTGCGGGCCGATGGCGGCGACCAGCGTCGTCTCGGGGATCGGGCCGAGCTGCTGCTGCACCTGCTCAGCCACGCTGCCCGAGGTGACGAGCACCGCGTGCACCTTGCCCGCGCGCACGTCGTCGACGACCTTCTGCGCGACCGGCACGCCGACCGTGCGGTAGGCGACGACGGCCTCGACGTGGTGGCCGATGCGGGCGAGTCCGACCGAAAGCACCTGCTTCGCGATGGCCGAGCGCAGGGCGAGCACGCGCAGGCCCTTCTGGCCCTCGGTCGCGGCCTCCCACTCCTCGAGCAGGCCCCTGGCGGAGTTCTCCTCGCTCGGCACGATGTCGGCGCGGTACCCGGCGGCCACGAGGGCGGCGGCGGTCGTCTCCCCGACGGCCGCGACCTTCGTGGTCGGCGGGATCACCGCGTCGTAGGACGAGAGCACGTCGACCGTGGTCGCGCTCGTGATCGTCACCCAGTCGAACGCGCCCTCGGCCAGCCGGCGCAGCGCCGCCTCGAGGGCGGGCTGGTCGTCGGTCGGCGCGAAGTTGATCATCGGCGCGATGACCGGGGACGCCCCGCGGGCGCGCAGCGCCGCGGCGACGCCGTCGCCCCAGGGGCCGCCGCGCGGCACGAGCACACGCCAGCCCTGCAGCGCCTTGCCCTCACCGGCGGAGGGCAGCCGGATCGCGCCCGTCATGGGTTCGTAGTCGGTCACCGCGTCTCCTCGGGTGGTGCGAGTTCAGCGGCGCCGTTGCCGAGGAGTTCTGCGACGACGCGGGCTGCGACGTCGCTCGCCGCGTCCGCCAGGTCGGCGGCGGAGCGGCTTTCGGGGGTGGCGGCGTGCGAGCTGGTCAGCCGCCGCGTTCCGTCGGCACTGTACACGGTCGCCGTCAGGAACAGAAGTTCGTCCTCGAGGAACGAGGTGGCCGCGACCGGCGCAGCGCACCCCGCCTCGAGACCGGCGAGCACGAGCCGCTCGGCGAGGACCGACGCACGCGTCGAGCGGTGGTCGACCGACTCGAGCGCCTGCTCGAGCAGCCGGTCGCCGCGCTCGCGACGCACCTCGATCGCCAGCGCGCCCTGGCCGGGCGCGGTCGGCCAGACGTCGAGCTCGAGCAGTTCGGTCACGGCCTCGGAGCGGCCGAGCCGGCCGAGGCCGGCGGCGGCCAGCAGCACGGCGTCGAGGTCCGCATCGGCACCGAGCACCCGGCCGAGGCGGGTGTCGACGTTGCCGCGGATGTCGACGACCTCGAGGTCGGGGCGCGCTGCCTTCAGCTGCGCGATGCGGCGGGGCGAGCCGGTGCCGACCCGGGCGCCCTCTGGCAGCTCGTCGAGGGTGAGGCCGTCGCGGGCGCACAGGGCGTCGCGCGCGTCGGCGCGCTTGGGCACCGCCCCGAGCCGCAGCCCGTCGTGCTCGGACGTCGGCAGGTCTTTCAAGGAGTGGACGACGAGGTCGCAGTCGCCGGCCAGCAGGGATTCGCGCAGCGCCGCGGCGAACACGCCCTCGCCGCCGATCTCGCTCAGCGAGGCGCGCGAGGTGTCGCCGTGCGTGGTCACCTGGACGAGTTCGATCTCGGCGCCGCCCGCGGCCTTCGCGATCCGCTCGGAGATCCACGAGGTCTGCGCGACCGCGAGCGCGCTGCCCCGCGTGCCGACCCGGATGACGCCGCTCACGGCGCGATCCCCGCGAGCGCCGGGCGGAACCCGAGGCGCACGTTCTCGCAGCAACCCGGACGGCACACGTCGTACCAGGGACCGAGGTCGGTCATCGCGGGCCGATCTGCGGTCGGCGTGCCCTGCACGCGCTCGAGCACGAGGTCGACGAGGCCCGCCACGTACGCCGGGTGGGTGCCCGGCGTCGGCACGCGCACGGCCGCGAGACCGTGCTCGCCGGCGGTCTCGAGCGCCTCGTTGTCGAGGTCCCAGAGCACCTCCATGTGGTCGCTCACGAAGCCGAGCGGCACGATGACCACGGCCTTGCGGCCGGCCGCGGGGAGCTCCTCGATCGCGTCGTTGATGTCGGGCTCCAGCCACGGCATCGACGGGGGGCCGCTGCGCGACTGGTACACGAGCTGCCAGGGAACGTCGGATGCCCCGGCATCGCGCATGACGACCTCGGCGACGGCACGGTGCTGCGCCGCATAGGCGCCGCCCTCGCCGAAGCCCCGCTCGGCGGGGCCCGACTTCGCGGCGTCGGTCGACGGGATCGAGTGGGTGGCGAACAGCACCTCGACCTCGGTCGTGCGATCGAGGCCGGGCACGGATGCCTCGAGCTGCGCGATGCCGTCGCGCACGCCCTCGATGAACGGCTGGACGAACCCCGGGTGGTCGAAGAACTGCCGGACCTTGTCGATCTGGATGGCGCCGTCGCCCTCGCCCGTTCCGGTGTCGGCCAGGGCGTCGGCGAAGTCCTCGCGGTACTGCCGGCAGCTCGAGTACGACGAGTAGGCGCTCGTGGCGATCGCGATGAGCTTCGTGAAGCCGCGCTGCTTCGCCTCGGCGAGCGCGTCATTGAGGTACGGATCCCAGTTGCGGTTGCCCCAGAGCACCGGCAGGTCGATGCCGCGGCCGGCCAGCTCGGCCTCGAGGGCCGCCTTCAGCGCGCGGTTCTGCGCGTTGATCGGGCTCGTGCCGCCGAAGTGGCGGTAGTGGTGGGCGACCTCCTCGAGCCGCTCGTCGGGGATGCCGCGACCGCTCGTGACGTTGCGCAGGAACGGGATGACGTCGTCTTGGCCCTCTGGACCGCCGAAGCCCGCGAGCAGGATCGCGTCGTACGCGACGGGCTCGACCACGTGCTCGGCGCCCGACTGGGCCGCCGGCGTCGCGCCGGGCACGATCGCGCCGGGTGCACAGGGGGCGGATGCCGCGGGCGCCGGCTTGCGGCCCCGCGCGGCCGCCGCGCGTTCGGGGGTGTCGGAACCGGTGGAGCCGAGGTTCGCGGCGACCATTACTGCAGCACCTCCACGAGCTCGGCCGTCGAGATGCGCCGGCCGGTGTAGAAGGGGATCTCCTCGCGCACGTGGAGCCGCGCGTCGGTGGCCCTGAGGTCGCGCATGAGGTCGACCAGGTCGGTGAGCTCGTCGGCCTCGAGCGGCAGCAGCCACTCGTAGTCGCCGAGGGCGAACGCCGCGACCGTGTTCGCGATGACCCCGCGGAAGGCGGCGCCCTTGCGGCCGTGCTCGGCGAGCATGCGGCTGCGCTCGGCCGGGTCGAGCAGGTACCAGTCGTACGACCGGTTGAACGGGTAGACCGTGAGCCAGCCCTTCGGCTCGACGCCGCGCAGGAATCCGGGCACGTGCGCCTTGTTGAACTCGGCGTCGCGGTGCACGCCCATGGCGTTCCAGGTCGGCAGGAGCGACTTCAGCAGGCGTGCCCGGCGCAGTTCGCGCAGCGCCCACTGCAGGCCCTCGGCCGTGTCGCCGTGCAGCCAGATCATGACGTCGGCGTCGGCGCGCAGGCCCGAGACGTCGTAGAGGCCGCGCAGCACGACGCCCTCGTTCTCGACGAGCGAGATGAGGTCGTCGAGTTCCCGCACGAAGCGCGGGACGTCGTGCCCGTCGAGGTCGTCGGGTCGCGCGGGGTCGCGGCGGAGCACGGCGAAGAGCGTGAAGCCCTCGTGCGACTGCTCGGGTTCGGATTCGGAACGGAACGCGTCGGCTGCCGCCTCGGCAGCGGGGGAAGACATGCCTCCAGTCTCCTCCTTTCGGTCGGATCGGCAAAAAGGGTTGCGATCCGGGCGGCTTCGCGAGCATGCCTATGCTCGACGTCGTGAGGATCTGGTCGCTGCATCCGCGCTACCTCGACCGGCAGGGGCTCACGGCCTGCTGGCGCGAGGCGCTGCTCGCGCAGGCCGTGCTCGCCGGCACGACGCGCGGGTACACGCGGCATCCGCAGCTCGACCGCTTCCGAGCGGCGCCGGACCCGCTCGCGGCGGTGGCCGCGTACCTCGTCGGGGTCGCCGACGAGGCATCCGATCGCGGATATCGGTTCGATCGCACGCGCATTCGCGAGACGGGGGCGGGCGTCGCGCCGATCCCGGTCACGACCGGCCAGCTCGCGCTCGAGTGGCGCCACCTCGCGGCCAAGCTCGCGGCCCGGAGTCCCGAGACGGCCGCCGCGTGGGCCGAGGTCGGCGAGCCCGACCCGCATCCGCTGTTCGTGCCGGTCGTCGGCGGCGTCGAGCCGTGGGAGCGCGCGACCTCGCCGGTCGAGTAGCGCGCGATCTCAGTCGACGAGGTCGCCGTCGAGCTCGCCGGTCGCGGCCAGGGCGTCGAGGAAGCGCGCGACGACCTCGCGCTCGTCGGGAGTGAGCGCGGCCGCGACCGCGAACCGGCGCGCGTGCTGGCGGCCGACGGTCTCTCGCGCGTCGTGGCGCGTGTGGTCGGTGACGGTGATGGCGAGCGCGCGGCGATCGGAGGGATGCGGGGAGCGCACGATGTGCCCGCCGCGCTCGAGCCGGTCGAGCATCTTCGTGGTCGCGGCGCTCGAGATGCGCAGGTACTCGCTGAGCGCGCCGGGGGTGACGGTGAGCGCCTGGTTGTGCGCGGCGATGAGGAACCGGATGGCCCGCATGTCGGTGCGGTTGAGCTTCATGTACCGCTCGGATGCCTCGCTCATGCGAGCCGCGGCGTCGTGCCACCGGCGGAGCGACTCCATGACCCGGACGACCTGGTCGATCTCCTCATCGGTCATGCCCTCGCGCGGGACGAGGTCGCCGTCGCGGTCGATCACGCGCGGATCGTGCATGCGGTCCTCGACGGGTACGGCTCGCGTCGAGTCGTCAACCCCGTGCCGCCCAGCCCGATCCACCATAGGTTCGATCGTAGCCCTTGAGGTGTATTTCTTACTAGGATAGCTTTTCACCAGAAGTGATTCACTCGAAGGGAGAGGCGATGATCGCACCGGAATCCGTCGAGGAGGTCGTCCTCCTCGACTCCGAAGACCGACCGATCGGCACGGCTCCCAAGGCGAGCGTGCACGGTGCCGACACCGCCAGGCACCTCGCCTTCTCCTGCCACGTCTTCGACGACGCCGGGCGCCTACTGGTCACCCGGCGCGCGCTCGTGAAGCAGGCCTGGCCGGGCGTCTGGTCGAACTCGTTCTGCGGCCATCCCGCGCCGGCGGAGACCCTCCCCCACGCGATCCGCCGCCGCGGCGAGTTCGAGCTCGGCCTCGAGCTCACCGACATCGAGCCGGTGCTGCCCTTCTTCCACTACCGAGCCGTCGACGCCTCAGGCGTGGTCGAGAACGAGCTGTGCCCCGTCTACACGGCCCGCACGGCCTCGACGCCGGTGCCGCATCCCGGCGAGGTCGCCGAATACGAGTGGGTCGACCCGGAGGCGCTGGCCGAGGGCATCCGGCACGCGCCGTGGGCGTTCAGCCCGTGGCTCGTGCTCCAGGCCCAGCTGCTGCCCTTCCTCGGCGGCTCGGGCGAACTGGCCCGCGGGCGCCGCACCGAGGCATCCGGCGACCTGCGCAGCATCCGACCGGCGATCGCGTCATGAGCCAGGCCACGATCACCGCACCGGTCGCCCTCGCGACCGGCGCTCCCGACGACCTCGCCGCGGTCGAGGGCTTCCTCGCGCGCTTCTTCGACGAGCAGGTCGGGCGGGCGGGCACCCACGGCCCGTCGTACCGGCAGCTGTGGTCGGCCGCGCGCGACGCCGCATCGGGCGGCAAGCGCATCCGCCCGCGGCTCCTGCTCGCGGCGCATCGCGCGTACGCGGGCACGAGCGGCCCCGACCCCGACCACGCGGCCGTCGCGGCCGCGGCGGCCTTCGAGCTCCTGCACACCGCGTTCCTGATGCACGACGACGTCATCGACCACGACGAGGTGCGCCGCGGGCGACCGAACGTGACGGGCCGGTTCGCGGCCATCGCCCGCGCGGGCGGCGCGAACGCGCGATCCGCACGCGACTTCGGCGAAGCATCCGCGATCCTCGCCGGCGACCTGCTGATCAGCGCCGCGCACCGCCTCGTGGCCGGCCTCGACGTGCCCGAGGCGCGGCGCGCCGCCCTGCTCGACCTCGTCGACGAGTGCGTGTTCCTCGCCGCGGCGGGCGAGCACGCCGACGTGCGATTCGCGCTCGAGGGCACGCCGGCCGCCGGCGAGATCCTCGCGATGGTCGAGCACAAGACGGCCTCGTACTCGTTCAGCGCGCCGCTGCAGGCGGGCGCCCTGCTCGCGGGCGCGGGCGGCGTCGCGGTCGGCCGGCTCGGCGACATCGGCCGCGACCTCGGCGTCGCGTTCCAGTTGCGCGACGACGTGCTCGGCGTCTTCGGCGAGGAGGCCCTCACGGGCAAGACGGCGATCGGCGACCTGCGCGAGGGCAAGCAGACGCTGCTCGTCGCGCACGCGAGCACGGATGCCTCGTGGTCGGTCGTCGCCGGCGACTTCGGGCGCGCCGATCTCGACGAGGCGCGGGCCGCGGCGATCCGCTCGGTCATCGTCGCGAGCGGGGCGCTCGAGCGGGTCGAGCGCCTCATCGCCGCGCGCTGCCGGGCCGCCGTCGAGCTGGCGAGCGCGTCGGGCCTGCCGGCCGGGCTGGCCGACGAGCTCGCCGCGACCGCCCGCGCCTGCGGGGAGCGCGACCGATGACCGCGGCGACCGGGCTCGCGCTCTACGACGACGTCGCGCACCGCGGCTCGCAGCGCGTGATCTCCGCGTACTCGACATCGTTCGGACTCGCGAGCCGGCTCTGCTCCCCCGCCGTGCGCGAGCACGTGGCCGACATCTACGCCCTCGTCCGCGTCGCCGACGAACTCGTCGACGGCCCGGCTGAGGAAGCCGGCCTCGACGCCGGCGAACGCCGCGCGGAACTCGACGCGCTCGAGGCCGAGACCGAGCGCGCGATGCGCCGCGGCTACAGCCCGAACCTCGTGGTGCACGCCTTCGCGCGCACGGCGCGCGCGACGGGCATCGGCCCCGAGCTCACGCGACCGTTCTTCGCGTCGATGCGCCGCGACCTCGAGCCGGTCGACCTCGACGAGGCGGCGTTCGCCGAGTACGTGCACGGCTCGGCCGAGGTGGTCGGCCTCATGTGCCTGCGCGCCTTCTCGCTCGGGCTCGAGCCCGACGCCGACCGCGACGCCCGCTGGCAGCGAGGCGCCCGCCACCTCGGCGCGGCGTTCCAGAAGGTGAACTTCCTGCGCGACCTCGCGGAGGACTTCGGCGAGCGCGGGCGCAGCTACTTCCCCGGCGTCGATCCGGCGCACTTCACGGATGCCTCGCGCGACCGGATCCTCGATGACATCGACGCCGACCTGGCCATCGCCGGTGCCGTCATCCCCGAGCTGCCGCTCGGCTGCCGGCGCGCGGTCGCCGCCGCGCACGCCCTCTTCGGCGAACTCGCCCTCCGACTGCGGCGGACCCCCGCCGACGAACTGCTGCGCACGCGCGTCAGCGTGCCGACCGGCCGCAAGCTGCTGTTGCTCGCCCGGGCGGTCGCCGGGGCGTCGACCGCCCGGCCGCGCCGGCCCGCGCCGGTCGCCCGCCACGGAGCCGCCGTATGACGACCGATCGGAGCGGCCGTCGCCTCGTCGTGATCGGCGGCGGCATCGCGGGTCTCGCCGCGGCCGGGCTCGCCGCCCGAGACGGACACCGGGTGACGCTGCTCGAGGCGCGCGACGAGCTCGGCGGGCGCGCCGGCCGGTGGGAGCACGCGGGCTTCCGCTTCGACACCGGCCCGTCGTGGTACCTGATGCCCGAGGTGTTCGACCACTTCTTCCGGCTCATGGGCAGCTCGGCCGCGCAGGAGCTCGACCTCGTGCGGCTGGAGCCCGCCTACCGGGTGTTCTTCGAGGGCGAGGAGGCCTCCGTCGACGTGCGGTCGGAACGCGAGGCATCCGTCGCCCTCTTCGAATCGCTGGAGCCGGGGGCGGGTGCGGCGCTCGAGCGCCACCTCGACTCCGCCGACGAGACGTACCGGCTGGCGATGTCGCACTTCCTGTACACCGACTTCGCGTCGCCGCGATCATTGCTCGTCGCGCCCGTGCTGCGCCGGCTGGGCCGCCTCGCCCGGCTGCTCGGCGAGCCGCTCGACCGCTTCGTCGCCCGGTCGTTCCGCGACCGGCGGCTGCGCCAGATCCTCGGCTACCCCGCCGTGTTCCTCGGCAGCTCGCCGAACGCGGCGCCGAGCATGTACCACCTGATGAGCCGATTCGACCTCGCCGACGCGGTCTCGTACCCCATGGGCGGCTTCGGCGTGCTCATCGAGCGCGTCGCGCAGCTCGCGCGGCGGGCCGGCGTCGAGATCGTGACCGGCGCGGAGGTCACCGCGATCACGACCGAGGGGCGGCGAGCGACGGGCGTGCGGTACCGGTCGGCGCAGGGGTCCGAACACGACCTGCGGGCTGATGTCGTGGTCTCGGCGGCCGACCTGCATCACACCGAGCAGGATCTGCTGCCGCCTCGGCTGCGCGGCCGCTCCGAGGCGGCGTGGGACCGGCGCAATCCCGGCCCCGGCGCCGTGCTCGTGCTGCTGGGGGTGCGCGGACGCCTGCCAGAACTCACGCACCACAACCTGCTCTTCACGAGCGACTGGGACGAGAACTTCCGGCGGATCTTCGGCGCGAAGCCCGCGATCCCCGACCCCGCCTCGCTGTACGCGTGCATGCCGAGCGCCACCGATCCCTCGGTCGCGCCGCCCGGGTGCGAGAACCTGTTCCTGCTCGTGCCCGTGCCCGCCGACACGTCGATCGGCGCCGGCGGCGTCGACGGAGACGGCGACGTCCTCGTCGAACGGGTCGCCGACGCGGCGATCGGGCAGCTCTCGACGTGGGCGGGCATCCCCGACCTCGCCGACCGCATCGTCGTCCGCCGCACGATCGGCCCTGCCGACTTCGAGTCCTGGTTTCACGCGTGGCGCGGCGGCGCGCTGGGCCCCGCGCACACGCTGCGCCAGAGCGCGTTCCTGCGCGGGCGCACCTCGTCCCGTGAGGTCGACGGGCTCTACTTCGCGGGCGCGACGACCATCCCCGGCATCGGCCTGCCGATGTGCCTGATCAGTGCCGAGCTCGTCGCCAAGGCGCTGCGGGGCGACCGTTCGACCGGGCCGATGGGCGAACCGCAGTCCGCCGAGGCGGTGTCCGCGTGAGCTTCGTGTACCTCGCCTCCCTGCTCGTCTCGATCGGCTGCATGGCGCTCATCGACCGGCGATTCCGCCTGTACTTCTGGGCGGCACCGGTGCGCGCGACGGTCGCGCTCGTCGCGGGCGTCGTCTTCCTGCTGGTGTGGGATGTCGCGGGCATCGCGTCGGGTATCTTCCTGCACACCCCCAACGCGATCTCGACGGGCCTCATGCTCGCACCGCATCTGCCGGTCGAGGAGATCGTCTTCCTGGCGTTCCTCTGCTACCTCGCGATGGTCGCGTACACGGGCGCGCTGCGGCTGCGCTCTGCCCGGGGGCGCGGGGCTGGGGCACGCGCGGCTCCGGGGCGGGCGGCTCGGGGGCGCACGGCTCGGCGGACGGAGGCAGCGCGGTGATGAGCTACCCGGCGCTGTGCGCGATCTTCCTCGCGATCGCCGTGATCGTCGCCGTGGCGTTCCGCCGATCGGCGCCGCGCGGTCATGTCGTCGCGCTCGTCGGCGCCGGGGTGGTGCTCGTCGTGCTCACCGCGGTGTTCGACTCGGTGATGATCGCCACGGGCCTGTTCGACTACGCCGATGGGCTCATCTCGGGCCTTCGGATCTGGCTCGCGCCCCTCGAGGACTTCGCCTATCCCGTCGCAGCCCTGCTCGTGTGCTCCGCGGTGTGGAACGCCCTCGGCGGTGACGGCGACGGCGAGCGCAGCAGGCGGCTGCGCCGCGGCGAGTCGGTCGCCGCCCGCGCGACCACGCCGGCGGCTTCCGACGCAGCGAGCGGCGGTGACGCGTGACCGGCTCGGCGACGCGCCCCCGCGACCGCGCCCGTGGCGGGTTGCTGCGGGACCTCCTGATCGCCTCTCGTCCGGTCAGCTGGATCAACACGGCGTTCCCGTTCGCCGCCGCGTACCTGCTCACCACTCGCGAGGTCGACGCGACGCTGGTGATCGGGACCCTATTCTTCCTCGTGCCCTACAACCTCGCCATGTACGGCATCAACGACGTGTTCGACTACGCCTCCGACGCGCGCAACCCGCGCAAGGGCGGCGCAGAGGGTGCGCTGCTCGGCCCGGCGAGGCATCGCGCGACGCTGATCGCCGCGGTCGTCGCATGCGTGCCCTTCGTGGTCTGGCTCGTGCTCGCGGGTGGGCCGGCATCCTGGGTGGTTCTCGCGGTGAGCCTGTTCGCCGTCGCGGCGTACTCCGTGCCCGGGCTGCGGTTCAAGGAGGTGCCGTTCCTCGACTCGGTCACCTCGAGCGTGCACTTCGTGTCGCCCGCGGTGTACGGGCTCGCGCTGGCCGGGGCATCCGTCACGCCGCAACTGGTCGCCCTGCTCGTCGCGTTCTTCGCCTGGGGCATCGCGAGCCACGCGTTCGGCGCCGTCCAAGACGTGGTGCCCGACCGCGAGGGCGGCATCGCGTCGATCGCGACGGTGCTCGGCGCCCGCCGCACCGTGCGGTTCGCGATCGCGATGTGGACCGTCGCCGGCGCACTGATGCTCACGACCGCGTGGCCCGGCCCGCTCGCCGCGGCCCTGGCCGTGCCCTACGTCGTCGCGGCCTGGCCGTTCCGCCGGATCTCCGACGTCGACTCGGGGCGCGCGAACGCGGGCTGGCGGAAGTTCCTCTGGATCAACTACGCGTGCGGCTTCGTCGTGACGATGCTGCTGATCTGGTACGCGGCGCTCGGCGCCTGAGTACGCGCGCTACCGCGTCAGCTCGGGACGCCCTTCGCCCGCGGCCCGGGCCGGGGGCCCGCCGTCCGTAGTTCAGGAAGTTCTCGGCGACACGCCGGGTGGGTCGGCCGACGCGCCGCGCCGGCGCGGATTCTTCCTGAGTCGCTGCGAGTCGCAGGGCATTCTCCGAGCAGCCGGCTGCCAGGTATGGCGACGAGGAAGCGCGTGACGGCCGAGCGCCGCTGCGCCGAACCGTCGCTCAGGACTTCGTGACGTTGCGCACGACGAGCCACACGACGCCGCCGACCGCGAGCGCGACGCCGACCGTCGCGGCGACCGCGGCGCCGGGCTGCTCCTCGGCGAACCGGCGCAGCTTCGCCTTGGTGCGCGCCGACGCGCGAGAGACCTGCTTCGGCACGTTGAGCTTGTCTTCGAGCCCGTTCAGCACGTCGACGAAGTCGGCTCGCGCCATCTCGACGTTGGCCCGGGCCTGCACGCGCGTGAGATTGCGGTCGCGAGCCTTCTGCTCGCGCTTCGAGCTCGACACGACCTGAGCCGCCGCGCTGGGAGTGGTGCGATCAATAGCGGTCATAGTCGCCCGCTCCCTTCAGGGCGTCGATGTCCTTGCGCAGGCTCTCGATCGATTCGAGCGGTTCGCTGCCGCGCTTGAAGTTCCGCACGGCGATGAAGACCAGCAGCGCGATGATCAGGATCAGGATGCCCGAGACCGTGAGCGCCGCCGCCCACGCCGGCATGACCAGCGCGAGCGCGAGGATGGCGGTCGTGATGAGGGTGCCCAGGAGGAACAGCGCCACGAACGCGGCACCGGCGAGGAGGCCGGCCCCGATGCCGAAGTGCTTGGCCTTGTAGCTGAGTTCGGCCTTGATCTGGTCGATCTCGGCGCGCACCAGCGCCTGCACCCGGTCGGGCAGTTCGCCGATGAGCGTGAACAGCGAGCGTTCGTCGTTCGTCGGAAGCGGCATGGTTTCGTCTCCTCGGCCGGCCTAGGAGCCGGTCGCCGGCTTGCTGGCGGGGGCCGCGCGCTTGGGCGCGGGCTTCGCAGCGCGGCTCGCGGTGTCGGCGGTCTCCTCGATCACGTCGTCGAGGGCGTCGGCCGCGGCATCGACCGCCGACTTCGCCGCCTTCGCGCTCTTGGAGACGCCCTGTCTGGCCGAGGCGGCGGCCTTGGAGACGTCGCTCTTCGTCGCGCCCGAGCCGCGAGTCGCGCTGCCGATGAGCTCCTTGGCCTTGTCGAGCACGACCTCGCCGACGTCGCCGACCCGCGTCTTGGCGAAGTCGGTGACCGTTTCGACGCCCTGCTGCACGGCGGGCTGGTTCCAGAGGCGCTCGGCGCCCCGCTTGATCTGCTCGTAGCGTTCGCGGCCCGCGCGCGTGCCGAGCACGTACCCGACGCCGAGTCCGACGACGAAGAGGATCTTGCCCTTCATGTCCACCCCATTCCGGCCGCCCGTGGCGAAGCGACGTGTTTCCAGCGTAGACCCCGGTCGCAGGCTCGCAAGGGGGTTGCGCTCGCAATATGCCGTTGCGGATATGCGTCGGGGTCGCCGCGAGCGGGGGTTGAACCGTCGCTCAGCCGGCGCCGCCTCCGACCGGCACGGCCTGGTGGCGGATGCGGGCGGCCGCCTCGCGGGCGTGCGGCACCACCGACGCGAGTCCGGTGCCCGCGAGCCACGCGCCCGTGGCCTCGAGACCCGGAACCGCCTCGATCGCGGCCTCCACCGCACGCACGCGGTCGCGCTGCCCGAGTGCGGCGTGCGAAAGCGCGTCGCGCCACGCGGTGCGCCCGGCCGCGACGAGCATCGAGCGGTCGAGCGGCACGCCGGTCAGGGCGGCGGCGTCGGCGAGTGCGAGGTCGGCGACGCGGCCGTCGTCGAGCCCGTCGAGCGGGTTCGCGGCTCCGGCGCGGCCGTACGAGAGGCGCACGACCTGGTGCGGTGCGGTCGCCTCGGCGACCCACTCCCACTTCGCGCTCGAGTGCGTGAGCGCCTTCGCCGCGACCCCGGGTGTATCGGCGGCCACGAGCACGCCGGTTCCGCGCGGCGCGGCTGCGAGGGCCGGCGCGTCGAGCACGAGGGTCACCAGTTCGACGGATGCCGCGTCGGGCCAGGCCGAGACATCCGCCCAGCCGTCGACCGCCGAGGCGAGCAGGGGCCGGGATGCCGCGGCCGGCGTCGCGACGATCGCGAAGCGCGCGTCGACGACGAGGTCGATGTCGGCAGCCTCGGCTTCAGCGTCGCTCGCGATCCGCGCCGTGGCCCGCCACGCCGGTGCGGCCTCGGCCGAGGCATCCGTTGCGTCGTCGGTCGACGGGAGCGGCTCGAGGGCCGCGACGTCGGCCGAGGTGACGATCGTCGCCCCGAAGCGCGCGAGCTCGGCGATGAGCGCGTCGACGAGCCGGTGCATGCCGCCACGGATGCCCAGCACCGCGCTGCCCGCTCGGCGGGTCTCGACGAGCTCGCCGACACCCCCCGAGAGGGAGCCGGCGCGGGTCATCGCCTCGTTGAGCCCGGGCGCGACGACGTCGAGGTCGAGGTCCATGGGGTCGGCGGAGTACACGCCCGAGGAGATCGGCGTGACGAGCCGGTCGAGCACCTGCTGCCCCATGCGCGAGCGCACGAGCTCGCCGAGGCTGTGCGCTCGCCCGATCTTCAGGATGGGTCGCAGGCGATCGAGGTAGGCACGGATCGCCCCACCCCAGCCGATGATCGCGCGGACGTCCTCTCCGAGCGGGTTGGCGGGGATGCCGAGCATCCCGGTCTTCGGCAGCGGCGCGGCCCGCACGCCGCGGTCGGCGCCTCCGCTACCGCCGTCACCCGGCATCGCGAGCCAGGCACCCGCCGGGTTCGGGCTCACGACGTCGCCGTCGAGGCCGAGCTCGGCGAGCAGGGCGGCGACCGCGCCGCCGCGGGTCGCGAACGACTCGGCTCCCGAATCGAGCACGAGTCCGCCGAGCTCGATCCGGCCGACGCAGCCGCCGGGCGTCGCGCGACGTTCGAGCACGACCACCGAGAGGCCGATCCGTGCGCACTCGAGCGCGGCGACGAGGCCCGCTACGCCGCCGCCGATCACGACGACGTCGGCGGAGCGGCGCTCGGTCGCGTCGCCGGGGGTACTGGTCGCGTCGCCGGGGGTGCCGGTCGTGTCGCCGGCGGTGCCGGATGCCCCGCTGCTCACGCGCCCGCCTCGTGCACGAGCTCGACGACGCGCGTCAACGCGGCCGGGTCGGTCGCCGGCGGCACGCCGTGTCCGAGGTTGAACACGTGCCCGGGCGCCGACCGGCCGCGGCGCAGGACGTCGCGCACGGCCTCGTCGAGCACGGGCTGCGGCGCCGCGAGCAGGGCCGGGTCGAGGTTGCCCTGGAGCGGCACCCCGTCGCCGACGCGCTGCGCCGCCACGTCGAGCGGCACGCGGTAGTCGACGCCGACCGCATCGGCGCCGACGCCCCGCATCGCGCCGAGCAGCTCGCCGGTGCCGACGCCGAAGTGCACGACGGGCACGGAGCGGGTCGCGGCCGGGTCATCCGTGCGCTCGTACGCCAGGTCGCGCACGAAGCTGAGCGCACGCGCCGATGCCGGCGCGACGTGTCGCTCGTAGTCGGCGAGCGACAGCGCGCCCGCCCACGAGTCGAAGAGCTGCGCGGCCGAGGCGCCCGCGAGCACCTGGGTGCGCAGGAACCGGCCCGTGAGCTCGGCGGTCCAGTGCATGAGGGCGCTCCACGCGCCCGGGTCGGCGTGCATCAGCGTGCGGGCGGCGAGGTGGTCCTTCGAGGGGCCGCCCTCGGCGAGGTAGGCCGCGAGCGTGAACGGCGCACCCGCGAAGCCGATGAGCGGCGTCGCGCCCTCGGTGCGCCCGGCCGGGGCGATCGTCGCCAGCTCGGCGACCGTGCGCTGCACGGCCTCGGTGATCGGCGTCGCGGCGGCATCGAGCGACGCAGGGTCGATCGCGGTGAGCTCGGCGATGGCCGAGGCATCCGCGTACGCGCGCCCGAAGACCGGACCGCGGCCCGGTTGGATCTCGACGTCGACGCCGACCAGCTTGAGCGGCACGACGATGTCGCTGAAGAAGATGCCCGCGTCGACGCGGTGCCTGCGAACCGGCTGCAGGGTGATCTCGGACGCCATCGCCGGGTCGAGGCAGGCGTCGAGCATGCGCGTGCCGACGCGCAGGTCGCGGTACTCGGGCAGCGACCGGCCCGCCTGGCGCATGAACCAGACCGGGGTCGTGTCGGAGCGTTCGCCCCGGTAGGCGCGGACGAGGCGCGATTCCGACGTGAGACCGGCGGCGAGCGGATGCTGCGGAGAGAGGATCACGCCCGACATCATCCCGTATCGGCCTGAACGGACCCTCGAAGGCCGCCCCCGAACTGGGGGTGGGAATCCGCATTCCGCCGCCGCATCGGCTTGTTACGTTTGCATCGACCTGTCGACCCGCACCACCCCATGCACCCCCCGCGGCAGGCGAACCCGAATTCGGCATGCCCCATGCCGAGGCCACCCGAAGGCCGGCTCGACCGCGCGCCCGCGCGCGGTCGCTCGGAGTACGAACCGTCGATGCGGACGGTCGTACCCCCTGCGACGAGCAGCCCTCCGACAAGGAGAAGCATGTCCCCCAAGAAGACGATCGCGGCCGGCGGAGTCGCGATCCTCGCGCTCGCCGGCGCCGCCGTCGCCGTTCCCGCCCAGGCCGCACCCCTCGACCAGTGGGACTTCCGCGAGACCCGCGCGACCGGCCACTACGAGCGCACCGCCGAAGGCCTGCACATCTGGACCGAGGGCACCGCTTCGAGTGACAAGGTCGCCGGCTACCTGAAGGTCGACCTGCCGCTCGCGAGCACCCTGTCGGGCGGACTCGACTACACGGCTGCCGGCGGCGGCGTCCCGGGCGCCCAGTTCGTCGTCGACATCGACGGCAACGGCACGGGCGACGGCATCCTCGTCGGCGAGTCGGTCTACGGCCAGAACTGGTGGCTGACCGGCGGCTCGAGCGCGGCCTTCAAGGCCCTCGACCCGTCGGGCGCCGAGAACGGCGGCAACGGCTCGGAGTGGTTCGGCACGCTCGCGCAATGGGCCGCGGCGGCGCCCGGCGCGAAGATCGTGAGCGTCGGCTTCAGCCTCGGCTCGGGCGTCAAGGGCGAGGGCGTCGTGCGTGCGGTGCTCGCGGGCGACCAGCGCTACACGTTCGACGCGGCCCGCGTCGCTCCCGTCATCACGAACGTGCTCGCCGACGGCGCAGTGGTCGGCGGCAAGGCCACCTTCACGGTCGACCTCGCCGACGACGACATCAGCTACACGTACATCGAGCTGAACCGCGGCGGCAAGTGGCTCACCGACAACACGAAGTCGGCCGGTTCCACGAACCACGGCCTGCACCCGAAGCTCGTCGTCGACCTCGGCGCCTACCCCGACGGCGCCTACCAGCTCAAGATCAACGCCGTCGACACGTCGGGCCTCTCGGCGAACCGCGTCGTGCCGTTCACGATCGACAACACGCGCCCGACGCTCGAGCTCGTGAGCCCCGCGAACGGCGCGTCGTTCGCAGCGAGCGCCGGCGTGAAGCTCGATGTGCGTGCAGCCGACGCGGGCAAGCTCACCGACGTCGTCGTCAACGTCTACCGCGACGGCAAGCTCCTGAAGTCGCTCGGCAAGCAGTCGACCGCGGGCGCCGTGGGCTGGACGGGATCGTGGAACCTGCCGACGGGACTCGCCGACGGCACCTACACGCTCAAGATCGGCACGACCGACCTGGCCGGGAACAACCGCACGATCAGCAGCTCGATCGTCATCGACTCGTCGCTCGGCGAGGGCGACGGCGAGGGCGAGACCGAAGAGCCCGCCGCCGCCCCTTCGCTCTCGGTGGACACGACGCAGGTGAAGGTCGGGTCCGCGCTGAAGATCGCGGGCGCCAACTTCGCCGCCGGCACGTCGATCACGCTCGAGCTGCACTCCGACCCGGTCGTGCTGGGCACCGCCGTCGCCGGTGAAGACGGCTCGATCGCGTTCGACGCGGTCGTGCCGGCCTCGATCCCTACCGGTGACCACGAGATCGTCGCGTTCTTCGGTGAGAACGGCGAACTGCGTGTGCCGATCACCGTGACCGCAGCGGATGCAACGCCCACCGCCGGCGCCTCCAGCACGGCCGCCTCGGCCGGCACGGGTTCGGCCGCCGGCCTCGCCGACACCGGCTTCGAGGGCATCGGCCTCGGCATCGGCGCCCTCGTCGTGCTGCTGGGCGCCGGCGTGCTGGCGATCACGGCCCTGCGTCGTCGCGTCGCGGACGTGCGCGACTGATCGACGGAGTCGATCGCGAACGGCCCGTCACCTCACGGTGGCGGGCCCTTCGCGTGCGTCGGGTGCGCATGAGTCGGGATCCAGTTGCATCATGTTGGATGCAGTTATGATGCAGACATGCGTACCACCGTCGACCTTCCTCCAGCGGTGCACCGCCGAGCGACCGAACTCGCGAGGCGACGCCACCAATCGCTGTCATCCGTCATCGCAGAGCTCACCACCCGAGGACTCGCTTCGATCGGCGAACCGGTCTCGATCCACGCCGACTCGGCGGGCGGCTTCCCGGTCCTCAGCATCGGCAGGCGGGTCACCTCAGCCGACGTCGCGGACGCGCTGGACGACGAGTGAGCCCCACCCTGCTCGACGCGAACGCGCTCATCGCGCTCGTGGTCGAGGAGCATGAGTTCCACGAGCGCATGACCCGATGGGCTGCCGAAGCCGGGCCGATCGCCGTCTGCCCGATCGTCGAGGGTGCGCTGGTGCGCTTCCTCGTGCGCCTGGGCGAGTCGGCCGACACCTGCGTCGCGGTCCTCGCGGCCCTCCACCGGCATCCTCGCGTCGAGTTCTGGGAGGACTCCGTCTCGTACCTCGACGCCGACCTCGCCGGCGTGATCGGGCACCGCCAGGTCACCGACGCGTACCTCGCCTCGCTCGCCGCCGCTCGCGGTGCCGCCCTCGCGACGTTCGATCGTGCGCTGGTGGCCTCGAGGCCCTCCTGCGCCGTCCTGATCCCCTGAACGAGCGCGCCGGGCGCTGACTACACTCGCGATGTGACCGCAGCAGCCGCCTCCTCAGGCACGCCCCGCTTCGCGCTCGACATCGACCCGGTGCCGAGGCCGCCTCGCGCCGAGGCGCTGCTCGAGGCGCTCGCGACCCGGGTCGTCATCGCCGACGGCGCCATGGGCACGATGCTCCAGCAGCACGACCTCTCGCTCGACGACGACTTCGAGGGCCACGAGGGCTGCAACGAGATCCTCAACGCGACGCGCCCCGACGTCATCGGAGGCATCCACGACGCGTACCTCGCCGTCGGCATCGACGCGGTCGAGACGAACACGTTCGGCGCGAACTGGTCCAACCTCTCCGACTACGGCATCGACGATCGCATCGCCGAACTCGCCGAGGCCGGGGCGCGGATCGCGCGCGAGCGGGTCGAGGCCGCCGAGGCGGCCGACGGGCGGCAGCGCTGGGTGCTGGGCTCGATGGGTCCCGGCACGAAGCTGCCCAGCCTCGGGCACACGACCTACGCGCACCTCAAGCAGACGTTCGCCGTGCAGGCCGAGGGCCTGATCGACGGCGGCGCCGACGCGTTCCTGATCGAGACGTCGCAGGACCTGCTGCAGACGAAGGCGGCCGTCAACGGCTGCAAGCAGGCGATCGTCGCCCGTGGCATCCGCCTGCCGATCTTCGTCGAGGTGACCGTCGAGACCACCGGCACCATGCTCATGGGTTCCGAGATCGGGGCCGCGCTGACCGCGCTCGAGCCGCTCGGCGTCGACGCGATCGGCCTGAACTGCGCGACCGGGCCCGCCGAGATGAGCGAGCACCTGCGCCACCTCTCGAAGTACTCGCGCGTGCCCGTGGCGTGCATGCCGAACGCGGGCCTGCCCGTGTTGGGCGCGAACGGCGCCCACTACCCGCTGACGCCGGCCGAGCTCGCCACGGCCCACGAGCAGTTCGTCGCCGAGTTCGGGTTGGCGCTGGTCGGCGGATGCTGCGGCACCACGCCCGACCACCTCCGCGCGGTCGTTGAGCGGCTCGCCCCTCATCGGTCGGGCGAACACGAACCGGATGCCCCGGACCGGACGCCGCGGCATCCGACCGCCGAACCGGGCGTCGCGAGCCTCTACCAGCACGTGCCGTTCCGACAGGACGCCTCGTACCTCGCCATCGGCGAGCGCACCAACGCGAACGGGTCGAAGGCGTTCCGCGAGGCGATGCTCGAGGGCCGGTGGGACGACTGCGTCGAGATCGCGAAGTCGCAGACCCGGGTCGGGGCGCACCTCCTCGACGTCTGCGTCGACTACGTCGGGCGCGACGGCGTCGCCGATATCCGCGAGGTCGTATCGCGGTTCGCGAGTGCGTCGACCCTTCCGCTCGTGATCGACTCGACCGAGCCCGACGTGATCGCCGCGGGCCTCGAGCTCATCGGCGGGCGCCCGGTCGTGAACTCGGTCAACTACGAGGACGGCGACGGCCCGTCGAGCCGGTTCGGCCGCATCATGCCGCTCGTGAAGGAGCACGGCACGGCCGTCGTCGCACTGACGATCGACGAGCAGGGCCAGGCGCGCACGGCTGACGGCAAGTTCGCGATCGCGTCGCGGCTCATCGACGAGCTCGTCGGCACGTGGGGCATGCGCGTCGAGGACATCATCGTCGACGCCCTCACCTTCCCGATCGCGACCGGGCAGGAGGAGACCCGGCGCGACGCGATCGAGACGATCGACGCGATCCGGCGCATCACGACCGCGTACCCGGGCATCAACACGACCCTCGGCGTCTCGAACGTGTCGTTCGGCCTCAACCCCGCGGCGCGCAGCGTGCTCAACTCGGTGTTCCTGCACGAGGCGGCCGAGGCGGGGCTCACCTCGGGCATCATCGACGCGGCGAAGATCGTGCCGCTCGCGTCAGTGCCCGACGAGCAGCGGCAGGTCGCGCTCGACCTCGTCTGGGACCGTCGCGAGTTCGACGCCGACGGCAACACGACGTACGACCCCCTGGCGCGCATGCTCGACCTCTTCACGGGCGTCGACTCGGCGGCACTGCGCGACGCCCGCGCCGCGGAACTCGCGGAGCTCCCCGTCGGCGAACGGCTCGCACGTCGCATCATCGACGGCGAGGGCAAGGGGCTCGAGGCCGACCTCGAACTCGCACTGGCCGACGGCATGACGGCACTCGGCATCATCAACGACCACCTCCTCGAGGGCATGAAGGTCGTCGGCGAGCGCTTCGGAGCCGGCGAGATGCAGCTGCCGTTCGTGCTCCAGTCGGCCGAGGTCATGAAGACCGCGGTCGCCCTCCTCGAGCCGCACATGGAGAAGTCCGAGGGCACCGCGACCAAGGGCACGATGGTCATCGCGACGGTGCGCGGCGATGTGCACGACATCGGCAAGAACCTCGTCGACATCATCCTGACCAACAACGGGTACCGGGTGATCAACCTCGGCATCAAGCAGCCGA
Source organism: Agromyces agglutinans (assembly GCF_009647605.1). Classification (GTDB taxonomy): domain Bacteria; phylum Actinomycetota; class Actinomycetes; order Actinomycetales; family Microbacteriaceae; genus Agromyces; species Agromyces agglutinans. The sequence continues at coordinate 403,869 of NZ_WJIF01000003.1, forward strand.
TCGCCGACATCATCAAGGCCGCCGAAGAGCACGACGCCGACGTGATCGGCATGTCGGGGCTGCTCGTGAAGTCGACCGTCGTGATGAAGGAGAACCTCGAGGAGCTGAACGCGCGCGGACTCGCGAAGCGGTGGCCCGTGATCCTCGGCGGCGCGGCGCTCACGCGCACCTACGTCGAAGACGACCTCGCGAGCCGCTTCGACGGCGAGGTGCGCTACGCGCGCGACGCCTTCGAGGGGCTGGCGCTCATGGAGCCGCTCGTCGCGATCGCCCGCGGCGCCGACCCCGCCGCCGTGGGGCTGCCTCCGCTGAAGAAGCGCATCCACACGTCGGGTTCCAAACTCACGCTCACCGAGCCGGATGCGATGCCGGGCAGATCGGATGTCGCGAGCGACAACCCCGTGCCGGCGCCGCCCTTCTGGGGCACGCGCATCGTGCGCGGCCTCGCGCTCGCCGACTACGCCGCGTTCCTCGACGAGCGCGCGACCTTCCTCGGCCAGTGGGGGCTGAAGCCGGGCCGCGGCGAGGGCGGCGCCTCGTACGAGGAGCTCGTCGGGCGCGAGGGCCGGCCGCGCCTGCGCTACTGGCTCGACCGCATCCTGGCCGAGGGCATGCTCGATGCGTCGGTCGCCTACGGCTACTTCCCGGTGGTCTCCGAGGGCGACGACCTGATCGTGCTGCACCACGGCGACGACCCCTCCGGCGTCCTCGGGCGGGCAGGGCTCCTCGCGCCCGACGGCGGTTCGGGCGGCGTGGTCGGCGAGGAGCGCCTGCGCTTCCACTTCCCCCGCCAGCGCCGCGACCGGCACCTGTGCCTGGCCGACTTCGTGCGTTCCCGGGAGTCGGGCGCCGTCGACGTGCTGCCGGTGCAGCTGGTCACGGCCGGCGCGCACATCGACACCGTCACCGCGAAGCTGTTCGCGGAAGACCGCTACCGCGACTACTACGAGCTCAACGGCCTCGTCATGCAGCTCACCGAGGCGCTCGCCGAGTTCTGGCACGCGCGCATCCGCTCCGAACTCGGCTTCGCCGACGAGGACCCGGCCGACACGGCGGGCCTGTTCAAGCTCGAGTACCGCGGCGCCCGGTTCTCGCTCGGCTACCCGGCCTGCCCCGACATGGAGGACCGCCGCAAGGTCGTCGCGCTGCTGCGGCCCGAGCGCATGGGCGTCGAGCTCAGCGAGGAGCTGCAGCTGCATCCCGAGCAGTCGACCGACGCATTCGTCTTCCACCACCCCGAGGCGAAGTACTTCTCGGTCTGAAGCCTCTCGGCGATACGACGCCGAGTGATGTCGAAACGGTCGAACGTCGCGGCCGAATCGACATCACTCGGCGCGTTTCGCCATCACTCGGCGGGCGTGCGGGAGGCGCACCCGCCGCAGCGCGGCCAGCGCCGCCCGGCCGAACACCGCCAGGCCGGCCACGGTCGTCACGGCGCGCAGGGTGTCCCACGTGATCGTCGAGGTCGTGAGCGAGTACAGCGCGAACGAGGCGAGGTTCCGCCCGAGCGGAGCGCCCGGCTCGTACGAGATGCCGGTGCCCGAGCCGATCGCGAACGGCCAGAACCAGAGGTTCATCACGAGGCCGAACGCGTAGGACGCGACGACGCCGTACGCGGCGAGCATCGCGATCTCGGCGACGCCCGAACGCACTCGTCTCGGCAGCAGGCCGGCGCCCGCGCCGACCCAGCCGCAGGCGAACATCTGGAACGGCGTCCACGGCCCGAAGCCGCCCGTGATCGTCGACGAGAGCCCGATCGCGAGCACGCCGAGCAGGAACCCGAACCGCGCGCCGAACGCCCGCCCCGCCAGGATCAGCAGCACGAACACGACCTCGACGCCGCCGACGCCCGTGCCCGCCACCCGCACCGCAGCGGCGACCGCGGTGAGCGTGCCGAGCAGGGCGAGGGTCTTCGCCGAGCGGAACGCGCCGTCGACCGCGAGCACGGCCACCAACGCGGTGAGCGGTGCGAGGGCGAGGGCCGCCCACGGTGCCGCCGCCTGCGCGTCGGCCGGCAGGGCGGGCGCGAGCAGCGGCCATGCGAAAGCACCGGCCGCGACCACGCTGCCCGCGACGAGCAGTGCCGTCGACCACCTCGACCCCGGCCTCACGAGGGCGCTCCGACCCCTCGCGGCGCTCCCAGCACGCCATCGGTCATCGTGAGGCGGCGGTCGGCGACGGATGCCGCGAAGTCCCGGTCGTGCGTCGCCACGACGACGGCCCCGCCGCGCTCGGCGTGCCCGCGGAGCGCAGCGGCGAGCATCGCGCGGGCGGACGGGTCGAGCCCGCGGGTCGGTTCGTCGACGAGCAGCACGGATGCCCCGGCGCCCGCCTGGATCGCGAGCACGAGCAGCCGCCGCTGCCCGGTCGAGAGATCGCGCGGATGCCGCGTGGCGAGGGCCGAGGCATCCGTGGCCGTGGTCGGTCGCGACGCGTCGGCGGTCAGCGGCACGCCGGCGCCGAGGAGTTCGAGGAACCGCGTCCACGTGGTGCCGCGCGGGCGGCCGGCGGTACGGTCGGCGCGCCGGCACTCGGCCGCGACCGTGTCGGCGAAGAGCAGGTCGTCGGAGCGATCGGGCACGAGCGCCACGAGACGGCGGCGGGCCCGTCGCGCGCGGCGGCCGTTCGTCGTGGCATCCATCGCCGCGAATCGCACCTCGCCCTCGTCGGCGCCGAGCGCGATCGCGGTGAGCAGGCTCGACTTGCCCGCGCCGTTCGGACCGTCGACGACGAGGATCTCGCCGCGGTGCAGCTCGAATGAGGCGCGATCGACGGCGACGGTCCCGCCGTGGCGCACGGTGAGGCCGTCGACGGTCGCGAGCGGTGGGTGCTGCTCGAGGGCGGCGGGGACCGCGACGGGGCAGGCCTCGGAGACCGCCGCCGCGACCGCCGGCGCTTCCGCGGGCAGCGCGCCGGCGGGCGGCTCCGCCGGCAGCACCCGCCCGTCGACGATCTCGAGCCACCCGTCGGCGACGCCGACGAACCCCGCGGTGCGGTGCTCGGCGACGAGCACGGCCACGCCGGCCTCGTGCGCGATGCGGCCGAGCAACCCGATCGTCGCCGCCCGCGCGGGCGGGTCGAGGTCGGCGAGCGGCTCGTCGACGAGCAGCAGGATCGGGTGCTCGACGATGGCCGCCGCGATCGCGACGAGCGTCGCCTCCCCGGCCGAGAGCGTGCGCACGTCGCGTCCCAGCAGGCGTTCGATGCCGAGTCGCTCGACGACCTCGGCCACCCGGGCGCGCACGATCACCGGGGCGACGCCGCGCACCGCGAGCGAGAACCCGATCTCGTCGTCGACGGTCTCTGCGGCGAACGCGAGCCGCGGCTGCTGCGCGACGACGCCGACGAAGCCCGCCGTCTCGCGGGGCGGCACCGCGAGCCGATCGAGCCCGCCGACCTCGAGGAGGCCCGCCGCGTCTCCCTCGTCGATGTGCGTGAGCCGACCGCTGAGCGCATCGAGCACGGTCGACTTGCCGCTGCCCGTCGGCCCGCGCAGCACCGTCAGCGAGCCGGGTCCGAGGTGCAGCGACGGCATCGCCAGCGACCACTCGCCGCCGTGGCCGATCTCGGCGTCACGCACCTCGGCGGGCCGCTCGCAGTCGCCCTCCGCACGCCCGCGCGCGCCGAAGCCGCGCACCTCCATCGAGGCGGCGATCGCGATCGAACGCTCGATGGTGTGCTCGAGGATCGGCACGATCAGGGCGCCCGCACCGCGTTCTCCACGCAGGCTGCGGGCGAGGCGCACTCGACGCACCGCCTCGGCGAGCGCGGGAAAGGTCGCCCAGGCGATCACGAGCGCCCGCGCCGAACCGGCGAGGGGTCCGCCGCGGGCTCCCAGCGCGAACAGGCGCGACACGTCGACCAGGGCGTTGACGACGCCGACCGCGACGATGACGAGGGCGATCGGCAGGGCGCTGAGCGCCGCCGCCGTGAGTCCGCCCGTCGTGATCGGGCCGAACATCGCGACGTGCTCGAACGGCGACGGAAGCCGCACGACCGGCGCGTCGATGAGCACCGCGCCCGAACCCCCTGCGCCCGCGAACAGCACCCGGTACACGACCCTCGTTGCCACGAACCCGACCGCGAGGGCGACCGCGAGTCGAAGCGGAGCGGGCCGGAACCGGAGCATCAGGGCGCCATCGGCGTGCGTCAGGCGTCGGGCGAGGCCGGCGCGTCGTTGAGGGTGAAGAGCAGTTCGATCGCGTCGCCGGGCTGGAGCTCGAGGGTCGCGAGCCCCTCCTGCGCGTAGCCCCACTCGCCGCCGACCGGCCGGTGCCAGAGCGCCCAGTACGCGAACGCGGCCGGCATCGACTCGCACGTCTCGTGGTATTCGGTGCCGTCTGCCGCGACGATCGTGGTCGATTCGGCGGGCTCGCCGTTGACCCGGCACACCACCTGGTCGCCCCATTCGACGGTGCCCTCGGTCTCGACGCCCGCCTCGGCAAGCACGTCGGCCGCGATGACCGGGCCGTCGGCCTCGATGCAGGCCTCGACCTCGGCCGCCGACGCGGCGTCGAGGTCGCCGGTGTCGACGATGACGGCGACGCCCGCGCAGTCGTCCGCCGCGCCGGCGCCGGCTGCGGCGTCATCGGGAGCGGCGGTGGTCGCCAGCGGGGTCGCGTCGGGGCTGCCGGATGCCTCGCCGGGCGAGCATGCGGCGAGCGCGAGGACGAGCAGCGGCAGGGCGAGGAGCGCGGCGGGCCGGAGAGCGGTCATCCTTCGAGGGTAGGGCGCGCCGGCGCCTCGTGACGACACTCGATCGAGGACGGTCGCACCGCCGATCCGGATGACCGCCGCCTCCACCCCGCCGGGCTCGGGCGCGACTCGGCAGGCGTAGCTGCGCGCCCAGCGCTAGTCCGCGTCGGAATCGGGATGAACCTGTCGGCGCAACCCGGATCGCGCTACCATCGGCGAGGTCGTGCCCCCCTCACGACGACGCGCCATCGTCGGCGCGCCTCCGATCACCCACCGGAGTCCGACGTGCCCCTCTCCTCATCGCGGCAACGAGTCGCGCTCATCCTGTCCGTGGCCGCAGCAGCGGCCCTCGTCGTCGGCGTGCTCGCCGCGATGGCCACCAAGGTCGACCACGTGGTCGCGCTCCTCCCACCCGTTCCCGGCACGCGGGCCGGCGTCGCGTTCGCCGCGCTGTGCGCCGTGGGCCTCCTGGTCGCCGGCCTCCGCCGCCTCTCGTCGGCGAGCCGGTGCCGCACGCGCCGAGCCGCCCTCGAGGAGGCGATGCCCAGCGCCGAGGTCTCTCGCGGCATCCGCCACCGCGCCCTGATCTCGTCGCTCGCCGAGCTCGGCACGCGCGTGCGCCTGCCGGGCCGGTTCTCGATCGTCGCCGACGAGCGGGGCCTCAGCTTCTGGTCGGGCGGCCGGAGGCCGCGACGCGTGCACGAGATCCTCTGGCGAGAGGTGCGGTCCATCCGCAGCGACCGCGTGATCGTCGGGTCGGGCAGCATCCCGGTCGCGGTGCTGCGCATCCGCCGCGGCGGATCCAGCCTCGACCTGCCGCTGCTGCTCGCGGGCGAGCGGGCGACGTCGTTCGTGCTGGTCGACGCGCCGTTCTTCGCGACCGTGCGGTCGTGGAAGGCGAGGCACCGTGCGGCGCTGGCGGCCGAGGGCCTCGAGTTGCCGCCGCTGACGGCACCGATCCCGGTCATCACGAGCGCGCAACTGGCGGCTGCGGGCCGCTGACCTCCCCCGCCCGGATCCCGACCTCGAATCTCAGCGCAGACCCTGATCGGAGCACCCTTCCGCCCCGGCTAGAATCGACGGGTGCTCATCTGCCTCACCGCGAGTCACAAGAACGCCGGGTTCGACCTGCTCGAGCGGCTTTCGGCGACCGCCGACGACGCGGGCCGGCGCATGGTCGCGGGGCACGAGGCCGTCCAGGGCGCCGTCGTCGTGGCGACCTGCAACCGCTTCGAGGCCTACCTCGACCTCGACGCGCCGGAGGGCGATTCGCCGGTCGACGCCGTACACGGCGCGATCCGCTCGGTCGGCGAGGTCTCGGGCCTCGAAGCCGACGAACTGCGCACGACGTTCGGGTTCGCCCACGGCAACGCGGTCGCCGCGCACCTGTTCGCCGTCGCGTCGGGCCTCGAGTCGGTCGTCGTCGGCGAGGGCGAGATCGCCGGCCAGGTGCGCCGGTCGCTCGAACGCGCCCGCTCCGAGGGCACCACGACGCCCGAGCTCGAGCGGTTGTTCCAGCGCGCCTCGCAGACGTCGCGCAAGGTCAAGAACCGCACGGGCATCGGCGCCGAGGGCCGCTCGCTCGTGCGACTCTCGCTCGAGCTCGCCGAGAGCCGCATCACCGACTGGGCCCAGACGAAGGTGCTGCTGGTGGGCACCGGCCGCTACGCCGGAGCATCCCTCGCCGCCCTGCGCGATCGCGGCGTCGTCGACGTGTCGGTGCACTCGCCGTCGGGCCGGGGCGCGAAGTTCGCCGCGTCGCACGAGCTGCCCGCCGTACCCGGTGAGAGCTTCGCCCGTGCCGTCGCCGAGGCCGACGTCATCGTGGCGTGCACGCTCGCCGAGGTCTTCGTCGTCGACCGCGCGCTCATCGCCGCGGGCCGCGAGCAGCTCGCGCTCGACCGCGCCCCGGTTCGCACGCTCGACGGCGCGATCGTTCCCGTGGCCGATCGCCGCCAGCTCATCATCGACCTCGGCCTGCCGCGCAACGTCGACCCCGGCGTCGTCGAGGTGACGGGCGTCGAGCTCCTCGACCTCGAGACCATCAAGATCCACGCGCCGATGGAGGAGTTCGCCGCCACCGACGCCGCGCGCGACCTCGTCCAGCGCGCGGCCCGCAACTTCGGCGACGTCGCGGAGGAGCTGGATCTCGCGCCCACCGTCGTGGCGCTCCGCAAGCACGTGTTCGACGTGCTCGACGCCGAGATCGAGCGCTCGCGGGCGCACGACGACGACGGCCGCATCGAGTCCGCCCTGCGGCACATGGCCGGCGTCCTGCTGCACACCCCCATGGTGCGCTCGCGCGAGCACGCGCGGGCCGGCGAGCAGCGCGCGTTCATCGACGCGGTCGAGGCGCTGTTCGGCGTCACCGCGACGGATGCCTCGTCCAGCGTCTCCGGGTCCTCCAGCGCTGCCGGGTCCTCCAGTGCACCCGACTCCTCCAGCGCATCCGGCACGTCCAGCGTCTCCGACTCACGTGCCGTCTGACCGTCCGCGGGTCGAGCTGCCGTTCGACGCCGCCCCGCTCGCGAAGCGGCCGCTGCAGACCGAGCGCCTTCGGCTGCGTCCGCTCGAGGCATCCGACGCCCCTGACGTCTGGGAGTACCAGCGCCTGCCCGAGGTGCTGCGCTACATCCCGTGGATCGAGCGCACGGAGGAGGAGGGGTACGAGCACACTCGCACCCGTTCGGGCATGCGCCGGCTCGTCGCCGCCGGCGACGCCCTGATCCTCGCGATGGAACTCGTGGGCGAGGCATCCGTGTCGCCCGACTCCCCCACCGACCGGATCGTCGGCGACCTGATGCTGCGCGTCGCCAGCACCGAGCACGCGCAGTTCGAGGTCGGCTGGGTCGTGCACCCCGACTTCCAGGGCCGCGGCCTCGCCGCAGAGGCCGCTCGCGCGGTGCTCGACCTCGCCTTCGGGCGGATTCGCGCGCACCGCGTGCAGGCGAACCTCGACACCCGCAACGAGGCCTCCGCGCGGCTGTGCGAGCGGCTCGGCATGCGCCGTGAGGCGACCATCCTCGAGGAGCAGTTCCACGACGGCGAGTGGGAGGACACCGCGATCTACGGCATCCTCGCCCGCGAGTGGGCGGAGCGCGCCGCCGCGTCGACTCGGTAGCGACCGCCGCGCCTACGCCCCGACGAGCCTCGACGCGAGGTAGCCTTCGAGCTCGGCCAGGGGCACGCGCTCCTGCTGCATGGTGTCGCGATCGCGCACGGTCACCGCGTCGTCCTCGAGCGAGTCGAAGTCGACCGTGATGCAGAACGGCGTGCCGATCTCGTCCTGGCGACGGTAGCGGCGGCCGATCGCGCCGGCGTCGTCGAAGTCGACGTTCCAGCTGCGGCGCAGCTTCGCGGCGACCTCGCGCGCCAGCGGCGAGAGCTTCTCGTTGCGGCTGAGCGGCAGCACGGCGGCCTTCACGGGCGCGAGGCGCGGGTCGAGACGCAGCACCGTGCGGGTGTCGGTGCCGCCCTTCGCGTTGGGCACCTCCTCGACGTGGTACGCGTCGACGAGGAACGCCATGAGCGCACGGGTCAGGCCGAACGCGGGCTCGATGACGTAGGGCACCCAGCGCTCGTTCTTGGCCTGGTCGAAGTACGACAGGTCCTTTCCGGAGTGCTTCGAGTGCGTCGAGAGGTCGAAGTCGGTGCGGTTCGCGACGCCCATGAGCTCGCCCCACTCGCCACCCGTGAAGCCGAAGCGGTACTCGATGTCGATCGTGCGCTTCGAGTAGTGGCTGAGCTTCTCCTTCGGGTGCTCGAAGAAGCGGATGTTCTCCTCGTCGAGGCCGAGGTCGACGAACCAGTCCCAGCAGTGCTGGATCCAGTACTCGAACCACTCCTCGTCGGTGCCCGGCTCGACGAAGTACTCCATCTCCATCTGCTCGAACTCGCGCGTGCGGAAGATGAAGTTGCCCGGCGTGATCTCGTTGCGGAACGACTTGCCGATCTGGCCGATGCCGAACGGGGGCTTCATGCGCGCCGTCTGCAGCACGTTCGCGAAGTTCACGAAGATGCCCTGCGCGGTCTCGGGGCGCAGGTAGTGCAGGCCCGACTCGTCGTCGACGACGCCGAGGTAGGTCTTCAGCAGGCCGGAGAAGGCGCGCGGCTCGGTCCACTGGCCGCGCGTGCCGCAGTTGGTGCAGACGATCTCGGCGAGCCCGCCCTCGGGCGCACGGCCCTTCTTCTGCTCGAAGGCCTCGATGAGGTGGTCTTCGCGGAAGCGCTTGTGGCAGTGCAGGCACTCGACGAGCGGGTCGGAGAAGACCTCGACGTGCCCGGAAGCCTCCCACACGGCCTTCGGCAGGATGACGCTCGAGTCGAGCCCGACGATGTCGTCGCGGCTCTGCACCATGTAGCGCCACCACTGGCGCTTGATGTTCTCCTTCAGCTCCACGCCGAGGGGCCCGTAGTCCCACGCCGACCGGGATCCGCCGTAGATCTCACCCGCCTGGAAGACGAAGCCCCGGTGCTGGGCGAGGGTGATGACGGAATCGAGACGACTGGGTGCGGCCACGGTGGCTCCAATGGTGCATGCGGTGAGGGATGGTCGGCGACGCGCGCAGACCTCACCATCCTACGGGCGCGACCCGGCAAGGCGATGCCCGAAGCCCGCGTACGCTGAACGGATGCCCCTCCTGCCCGACCTGCTCGTGTCGGCGATCGCCCTCGTGCGCGACCGCCGCGTGCTCATGGTCACGGCGCGGGGACGCGACGTGTACTACATGCCGGGCGGCAAGATCGATCCCGGCGAGACCGCCGCGGAGGCGGCGGCGCGCGAGGCGTTCGAGGAGGTGGCGCTGCGCATCGACCCGGCCGAGCTCACCGAGCTGTTCGAGGTCGTGACCCAGGCGCACGGCGAACCCGACGGCCGCCGGGTGCGCATGCGCGTGTTCCGCACGACGACGGATGCCACGCCCGCGGCGTCGGCCGAGGTGGGCGCCCTGCACTGGGTTACCACCGCCGACCTCGACCGCTGCCCGCCCGCCGGTCGCGAGGTGCTGGCCCGGCTCGCGGCATCCGACCTCATCGACTGAGCCGCCGACACCCGGCGGTCGAGCAGGCGCGCCAGCGCCGCATCGTGAACGCCGCCGTGAGGCTGCCTAGACTTCCGGGATGGGGATGACGCGGCGATTCCGCAGCGGCGACCGCGTCGTCGTGATCGTGGAGTCGGGCCGGCGCGACGGGCCGGTCTTCGTGCTCGTGCACGGGCTCGGCATGGCGCACGAGTACTGGGACGGCCTGGCCGACGCGCTCGAGCCCGGCGGCCGGGTGCTCGCAGTCGACCTGCCCGGGTTCGGCGACGCACCCGATCCCGACGAACCGCTCTCGATGCCCGAGTCGGGTGCCCTGCTCGCCGAGCTCATCGAGGCCGAGCGGCTCGACCGGCCGGTGCTCGTGGGGCACTCGACCGGCGCGCAGGTCGTCGCCGAGACCGCCGCCCAGCGCCCCGACCTGGTCGGGCCCGTCGTGCTCATCGGCCCGACGGTCGATCCGCGCGAGCGCACGGTGCCCAAGCAGGCCGCCCGGTTCCTGCAGGACGTCGCCATCGGCAACCCGAAGGTCGTCGCGATCGGCCTCCGCTCGTACCTCGAGGGCGGCATCGTCTGGTACTTCCGCAACCTGCGACCGATGATCGAGCACCGCATGGAACGCACGGCGCCGCGCATCGAGGCGCCGGTGCTCGTGGTGCGCGCCGAGCACGACCGCATCGTCGCCCGCGACTGGGGCCGGGAACTCGCCCGGCTCGCGCGCGGGCGCTACGCGGAGGTCCCCGGTCGGGGCCACGAGACGATGGTGACCGCGGGTCCGCAGGTCGCCGACCTCATCGCCCGTCACGCGGCCGGCGAGCCGGTGGGCGAGGTCGTGGGCGAGGCATCCGCCCTTCCGGCGCATCGCACGTCGCATTCGGATGACCAGCCGGCGCTCGCGTGGTGGCGCCGGGCGCTCATCTGGTGCGCCGACTACGCGTACGCCGGATGGCGGCAGCTGGCCGTGCTCACCGCCTGGCGGCCCCCGCGCCGGTGGCTCCGCGGGGAGGACGCTCTGCCCGACGTGGTGCTCGTGCCCGGCGTCTACGAGCACTGGACCTTCCTGCGCCCGCTCGGCGACCGCCTCAACCGCGCCGGCTACCGCGTGCGCACCGTGCACGGGATGGGCGTCAACCGCCGGCCGATCCTGCCGACCGCCGACCGGCTCGCCCGCGCGCTCGCGCGACGCCCGGCGCCGCCGGCCGGCCGGGTCATCGTCGGACACAGCAAGGGCGGGCTCATCGGCAAGCAGGTGCTCGTCACCGCCGAAGCCGCGACCGGCGACCGTCGGTCGAGCAGCGACGAAGGAGCGCATCGAGTCCAGGTCGCCCACCTCGGCCTCCTCGGCGTGGTCGCGATCGCCACGCCCTTCTCGGGTACGCGACTCGCGCGGTACCTCGCCGATCCGAGCGTGCGGGCGTTCCTGCCCGACGACCCGGTGATCGTGTCGCTCGGCCGGTCGTCGTCGGTCAACGCGCGCGTCGTCTCGATCGCGGGGCCGTTCGACCCGCACATCCCCGACGGGTCGCTCGTGGACGGGGCGACGAACGTCGTGGTGCCGACCCCGGGCCACTTCCGCATCCTCGGAGCGCCCGAAACGGCCGAGGCGGTCATCGAGGGGCTCGAGCTGCTCGCGAACGGCGGCGTACCGGCAGACGCGAGCGGGGGCGGGGCGCCCATCGGCACCCCGCCCCCGCTCGGCTGAATCAGCCGACGAGTCGGATCAGCGACCCGCGACGACCGCGCGGCGACGCACGACGACGGTCAGCGCGCCGAGCGCGACCAGCGCGAGCGCGGCGATGCCGATGACGGTCGGCTCGACGCCGGTCTCGGCGAGCGCGGGGCCGTCCGGGGTGGCGGCGGGGGCGGCCGGGGCAGGGGGCGCCGCGACCACAGGAACCTGGGCGTTGACGTTGCGGCCCGTGTTGCCACCCGTGACGAAGTACTCGAGGACGTCACCGACCTGAGCGCCCGGAACCGTCGCGACGAAGCTGCCGGCACCCGAGGCGTCGGCGGCCGCCTCCTGCGAGCCTCCGGGCTCGGTGATGGGTGCGCCGGCACGGAGCACGCCCACGCTGTAGTAGATCGGCTCACCGGCGCCGAAGCCGGAGAAGTTCACGGTCAGGCCCGCCGCGAGCTGCTCGGGAGAGACCACCTGGGCGATGGTCACCGCCGGGGGCGCCGCCGACGACGGCGTGATGGTCAGCGGAACACTGTTCGAGCGGAGGTTCTGGGTGGGGCTCACGACCTGGTGGGCCGACACGGCCGTCCGCGGGTAGCCCGACTCATCGGGAGCAGCGGCATCTCTCACGGGGAGCACCTGCACGTCGATGCTGCCATCGGCCGTCGGCGCCACCGTGGTCTCGTAGAGGCCCTCGCCCGACGACGGACCGTATGCCGCACCGACCGAGATCGTCACAGCCCCGAGGGCGGCGTCGAAGCCGGTGCCAGTGACGTGGAAGCCCGTGCCCCAGTCGCCGGCTGGGAATTCCGTGCGATCGAGTTGGATGACCGGCGCGGGAGTCTCGCCAGCCGCAGCGGGCGAGGCGGCCGCGAGGCCGGTCAGGGCGATGGCCGCGGCAGCGGCGAGGGCGCCGACGCGGAGGCGGTACGTGGAAGTGGCCACAGGTGGGTCCTTCGGTTCGGGGATACGGATGAGAGCACCCGTATCGGGCACCCCGTCGAACCTATCCGCCCTGCCTCGTTGACCCAATGGGGAGCACTCCCCTAGGGAAACGGCCGTCCCATTCAGGAAGAATCTGCGCGACACCCCGGTAGACCCCGCCCGGCACGGCGCGTCGGGCGGGATCTTCCTGAACGGCGAACAGGCGGCAGGGCCGGCGGCCGGCGGTAGTCGGACGTCCGAGCCGGCTCAGTGCACGTACTCGAGCAGGTCGAGGCCGACCTGGCGCATGCCCTCGAGCACCGAGAGGCGGCTCGAGAGCTGGGTGTCGGCGAAGTAGGTCGACACCGCGTACGACACGCTCGCGCGCGGGCCGCGCAGCACGCCGACCTCGCTGCGCACGCCGCCGTCGGTGCCGGTCTTGTTCATGAGCAGCACGTTGTGGTCGGGCATGCGGTGCGCGAGCGGGTCGAGCCCGAATGCGGATGCCACCATCGACAGGTCGGAGTTCAGCGAGAGCCATCCGACGACGCGTTGCGAGACCTCGGGGCTCACGACCTCGCCGCGCGCGAGCGCGGCGAAGAGCCACGTGAGCTCCTTCGCCGAGCCGATCGAGAGCTGGGGTGCGTCGTCGGGGCCGCGGTGGTCGCGCACCAGGTCGAGCAGCGCGGTGCGGGTCAGGCCGAGCGCCTCGGTGCGCGCGCGCACCGCCTCGAGGCCGACGTACCGGATGAGCACGTTCGTCGCGAGGTTGTCGCTGTTCGCGCCGATGAGGGCGGCGAGGTCCGCGATCGGCAGGCTGGGCGACTGGAGGTGCTGCCAGATGCCGGAGTCGCCGACGGCGTCGCGCGGAGCGCGGTCGAGCACGGTGAAGGCCTCGGCGCTCGCGCCCGTGAGGCGCGACGCGACCTCGACCAGCAGCAGCACCTTGCCGATCGACGCGGTCGGCATGACCACGTGGTCGTCGACCGAGAACAGCACCCGGCCGGTGGCCAGGTCGGTCGCCCGGGCCGACACCTGCACGCCGGCGAGGGCCAGTTCGCCGAGCGCCGCGAAGCCGCGGCTGAAGTCCTCGTTCGGCCCCTCGGTGGTGTGCTTGCCCCGCCGGATCGCCGCGTGCCGCGAGCGACGCTCGGAGCCCTGCGACGAGGTGACCACGGTGGCGAGTTCCTTCTCTGTCGGTCGGCGCTCCCCCACCGCGGACTGCGGCGCGCTCGAGATCGGTGGATTGGCCTGCTGAATCGACACGACTACCAGATCGTCACCCGCTCGGCCGGGTCGAGCCAGAGCGCGTCGTCGGCAGTCACTCCGAAGCCAGTGTAGAACTCGTCGATGTTGCGGACGATCTGGTTGCAGCGGAACTCGTTCGGCGAGTGCGGGTCGATCGCGAGCAGGCGCACGACCTCTTCGTCGCGGCCCTTCTGCTGCCACGCCTGCGCCCACGAGAGGAAGAAGCGCTCGGCTCCCGTCATCCCGTCGATCACCGGCGGCTCCTCACCGCCGAGGGAGATCAGGTAGCCCTTCCAGGCGATGGCGAGGCCGCCGAGGTCGCCGATGTTCTCGCCGATCGTGAGGGCGCCGTTCACGTGGTGTTCGCCGTCGCCGTCGAGTTGGGCGGGCACGAGCGAGTCGTACTGGTCGATGAGGGCCTTCGTGCGCTCCTCGAACGCGGCGCGGTCGGCCTCGGTCCACCAGTCCGTGAGGCGGCCGTCGCCGTCGTACTTCGAGCCCTGGTCGTCGAAGCCGTGGCCGATCTCGTGCCCGATGACGGCGCCGATCGCCCCGTAGTTCGCGGCGGCGTCGCGCGACTCGTCGAAGAAGGGGAACTGCAGGATCGCCGCGGGGAACACGATCTCGTTGAACCCGGGGTTGTAGTACGCGTTGATGGTCTGCGGCGTCATGAACCACTCGTCGCGGTCGAGCGGCTTGCCGATCTTGCCGAGCTCGCGGTTGAACTCGAACTCGGCGGTCGCCCGGACGTTGCCGACCAGGTCGGCGGCGTCGACCTCGAGCGACGAGTAGTCGCGCCACTTCACCGGGTAGCCGATCTTCGGGGTGAACTTCGCGAGCTTCTCGAGGGCGCGCTCGCGGGTGGCCTCGCCCATCCAGTCGAGCGTCGAGATCGACTGCCGGTACGCCTCGACGAGGTTCGCGACGAGATCGTCCATCGCGACCTTCGCGGCCGGCGGGAAGTGCCGCTCGACGTAGATGCGCCCGACCGCCTCGCCGAGCGCACCCTCGACGAGCGAGACGCCGCGCTTCCACCGCTCGCGCATCTGCGGGGTGCCGGTGAGCGTGCGCCCGTAGAAGTCGAAGTTGGCCTCGACGAAGTCGTTCGACAGGTACGCCGCGTTCGAGCGGATCACCTGCCAGGCGAGCCAGTCGCGCCACGCGGGCAGTCGATCGTCGACGAACAGCTCGCCGAGGCCCTCGACGAACGAGGGCTGCCGCACGACGACCTCGTCGAACGCGCCGGCCGGGATCCCGAGCGCGTCGCGCCAGAGGCCGAGGTCGGCATCGGCACGGGATGCCGCGGCGACGACCTCGGCCCAATCGGTGAGGTTGTACGTCTTCTCGCTGTCGCGCGACTCGACGTTGGTCCAGTGCGCGGCCGCGATGCGGGTCTCGAGCTCGAACACGCGGGCGGCGCGCTCGGCCGGCTGGTCGAGGCCGGCCAGCCCGAACATCCGCTCGAGGTGCGCGAGGTAGGCGTCGCGGATCGCGGCGAACCGCTCCTCGCGGAAGTAGCTCTCGTCGGGCAGGCCGATGCCACCCTGCTCGACGAAGACGAGGTAGCGCTCGGGGTCGCCGGGGTCGTTGTCCACGAACAGCTGCACGAAGCCCGCGACGTTCTGTCGCTCGAGGCGGCCGATCGTCTCGAGCAGCTGCGGCACCGAGCGCACGAGCGAGGCCTCGAGCAGCTGTGGGGCGATCGGGGTGGCGCCGAGCATCTCGGCGCGCTCCTCGTCCATGAAGCTCGCGTACAGGTCGCCGACCTTCCGCGCCTCGGTGCCGGGCTCCGCCTGCTGCGACTCGACGATGATGTCGCGCACGGCCCGCTCGGCCTCTTCGTGCAGCAGGATGAAGGATCCGTAGCGCGCCTTGTCGGCCGGGATCTCGGTCCGGTCGATCCACTTGCCGTTGACGTGCCGGTAGAGGTCGTCCTGCGGACGCACCTCCGGATCCAGTTCGTCGAGCGCGATGCCGGAGGTGAGCGAGACGTCGGTCATCGCTCCAGCCTATGACGCACCGCGGCCCCCTGAGACGGCCCCGGCGCGAGGTTCACAGCAACCTGACGGCATCGGATGCTCCGCCTAGGCTCGGAGCATCGACACGACCTCCCCTCCCCCGGCCGGGCGCGCCGTCGACCGCGACATCCTGCGGCTCGCCGTGCCCGCGCTCGGCGCGCTCATCGCCGAGCCGCTGTTCCTGCTCGCCGACACCGCGATGGTCGGCCACCTCGGGTCGACGCCGCTCGCGGGGCTCGGGCTCGCCAGCGCGATCCTCCAGACGATCATCGGGCTGATGGTGTTCCTCGCGTACGCGACGACGCCCGCGGTCGCGCGGCGCCTCGGCGCGGGCGACGAGCGCGGCGCCGTGTCGGCCGGCATCGACGGCCTGTGGCTCGCGCTCGTTCTCGGTGCCGTGCTCGCCGTCGCCGGTTGGCTCGCCGCACCGGTGCTCGTCGGCGTCTTCGGGGCGCCCGCCGCGGTCGCGGCCGAGGCATCCGTCTACCTGTCGATCTCGATGGCCGGACTGCCCGCGATGCTGATCGTCTTCGCGGCGACCGGGTTGCTGCGCGGGCTTCAGGACACGCGCACGCCGCTCTGGGTCGCCGGCATCGGCTTCGCCGCGAACATCGCGCTGAACGCCGTCTTCATCTACGGCCTCGGCCTCGGGCTCGCCGGCTCCGCGCTCGGCACGGTCGTCGCGCAGTGGGCGATGGTGCTCGTCTACCTCCTCGTGATCCGGCGGCACGCGGCCCGAGCCGGCGCCGGCTGGCGGCCGCACCGTTCGGGGCTGGCCCGCGGCGCGGCATCCGGCGGCTGGCTGTTCCTGCGCACCGCGAGCCTGCGCGCGGCGCTGCTGCTCGCGACGTGGTCGGCGACCGCGCTCGGCCCAGACGAACTCGCGGCGTACCAGGTGGTCGTCTCGCTCTACTTCACGCTCGGCTTCGCGCTCGACGCGCTCGCGATCGCCGCGCAGGCGCTCATCGGCCGTGCCCTCGGCGCCGGCGACGTCGCGACCGTGCGGGCCGTGCTGCGGCGGTGCCTGCAGTGGGGCGTCGTCTCGGGCGCGGTGCTCGGCGCCCTCGTGATCGCGACAGCGTGGGTGCTGCCGGCCGTGTTCACCTCGTCGCCCGAGGTGGCCGCGCTGCTGCCCGCGTCGCTCGTCGTGCTCGGGCTCTCGGCGCCGCTCGGCGGACTCGTCTTCGTGCTCGACGGCGTGCTCATCGGCGCGGGCGACGTGCGATACCTCGCGTGGACGGGAATCGCGAACGTCGCCGTCTACGCGCCGATCGCGGTCGGGGTCGTCTGGTGGTCGGCGAGCGCAGGCCCCGAGGCATCCGTCTCGCTCGCGCTCGTGACCGCCGCCTTCGTCATCGCGTACCTCGCGGCGCGTGCGGTCACCCTCTCGCTCCGCGCCCGCGGATCGACGTGGATGGTGACCGGCACGGTGTGACCCGGCGGCGGCGCGGCCTCAGCCCGGGTCGGGCAGTTCAGCCCAGTCGGGCGGTCGTGTCGCCGATGTGCAGGGTGCTCGTGAACGCCACCGATTCGGGCTGCTCGCCGGCGAGGAGGCGCACGACGGCCTCACCTGCGGCGCGGCCCTTCGCCGCCGACGGCTGGTCGAGCGTGGTCAGGTCGTGCTGCAGGCCGTCGACGCGGATGCCGTCGAACCCGATGACGCTGAGCTCGCCGGGGACGTCGATCCCGAGCTCCTCGGCGGCGCCGATGACGCCGGCCGCGAGCAGGTCGGACTGCGCGATGATCGCCGTCGGCCGGTCGGCCGGATCGACGTCGAGCAGCGTGAAGCCCGCGATGCGGCCCTCCTCGATGGAGCTGGCCGCGGTCTCGACCGCGGGGGCATCCGGATAGATCTCGCGCGCGCCCGCCAACCGCTCGAGCGTGACGACGTTGGTCGCGGCGGCCACCTGCTCGTCGCTCACCGCGCCGCGCCGTCGCACCGTGTCGAACGGCAGTGCCACGACGGCGACGTCGCGGTGGCCGAGCTCGCGCAGGTACTCGGCGCCGCGCCGGGTCGCCTCGTGGTTGTCGATCGTGATGCGCGGCAGGCCCTCGCCGACCTCGCACTCGATGCCCACGATCGGGATGCCCCGCGCCTGGAGCGCCTCGATCGAACGGCTGCTGCGCAGGCCGCACCAGAGCAGCACGACCGCGTCGACGGGCGCCGACTCGATCGTCAGCGTCGACTCGCCCTCACCGAGGTCGGGCAGCAGCAGCAGGCCCGCACCGAGCGGCGCGATGCCGTCGGCGATGCCGTCGAGCGTGCGGATCTTCACGGGATCGAGGAAGGCCGCGCGCACGCGCTCCTCGAGCACGACGCCGACGATGCCCGAGCGGCCCCGGCGCAGCGATCGGGCGCGCGGATCGGGGCCGGCGTAGCCGAGTTCGGCCGCCGCGGCGAGCACGCGCTCCTTCGTGGCATCCGAGACGGGGCCCGAGCCGCTGAAGGCGAGCGAGGCCGTCGACGCGGAGACGCCGGCCTTCGCGGCGACGTCGGCGAGGGTCGGATGCCTCGGCGCAGGGTCGTTGGGCATGTACTCGCGCTCCTGGGACGGGAACCGTCGGCGTGCGCCGACAGGCCCGATCATAGGCCATCGACCTCGAATCGATTCGAGAGGCCGCGGGCGACCCGGTGGCGCGGCCTGCCGGCGCCCGCCGACGACCGCCGGACGACCGCGCACTCAATAGGCTGAGCGACATGCCCAGGACCGCACTGATCACCGGCGCAAGCTCCGGACTCGGCGTCGAGTTCGCCCGCCACCTCGCCGCCACCGGAGCCGACCTCGTGCTCGTGGCGCGCGACCGGGCCGCGCTCGAGCAGGTGGCCGCCGACCTCCGCCGTCGCTACGAGGTGCAGGTCGAGGTGCTGCCCGCCGACCTGTTGAAGCGGCGCCACCTCGCCCGGGTCGTCGACCGCGTCGGCGACCGCGAGCAGCCCATCGACCTGCTCGTGAACAACGCCGGGTTCGGGCTCCCGCTCGACTTCGCGCGCAACGACATCGAGGACGAGGCACGGCACCTGGCGCTGCACGTCGAGGTGCCGATGCGGCTCAGCCACGCGGCGCTCGGGCAGATGCTGCCGCGCGGGCGCGGGCGCATCGTCAACGTGGCATCGGTGGCGGGATTCATCCCGCGATCGACCTACGGCGCCTGCAAGGGATGGCTCATCTCGTTCAGCCGCTGGGCGAACGGCGAGTACGGGCCGCGCGGCGTGACGACGACCGCGATCTGCCCGGGCTTCACGCACACCGACTTCCACGCGCGCATGGGGCTCGCGCGCGGCGAGGAGGGCATCGCGCCGTGGATGTGGCTCGACGCGCGCACCGTCGTCGCCGAGGGCCTGCGCGATGCGGCGCGCGGCAAGGCGGTGTCGGTGCCGTCGCTGCGCTACCGGGTGCTCATGGCCCTCACCCGTCTCGCGCCGCCGTCGGTCGCGGCGCGCATGGGGCAGCGCGGGCGCTGACCCCGACCGTGATGTCGCGCGAAGTGCGGTGAACACGAGTGAATGGCCGCATTTTGCGCGACATCAACGCTCCCGGGCGGCGCTACTCGACCGACGGGGCGACCTCGGCGCGGGCGTCGGTGAACGCGGCGACGCATCGGCGGATCTCGTCCTCGGAGTGCGCGGCCGAGAGCTGCACGCGGATCCGCGCGAGCCCCTTCGGCACCACCGGGTACGAGAACGCCGTCACGTACACGCCGCGACGCTGCAACGCGTCGGCGATGCGCGCGGTGAGCGCGGCGTCGCCGAACATGACCGGCACGATCGCGTGCTCGCCGGGCAGCAGCTCGAATCCCGCGGCATCCATCAACCCGCGGAACAGCGCCGCGTTCGCCGTCAGGCGTTCGCGCAGCTCGCCCGACTCGGCGACGAGCGAGAGCGCCTGCAGCGTGCCCGCGACGATCGACGGCGCGAGCGTGTTCGAGAACAGGTAGGGCCGGGCGCGCTGGCGCAGCAGGTCGACGATCTCCTGGCGCGCGGCGACGTATCCGCCCGAGGCCCCGCCGAGCGCCTTGCCGAAGGTGCCGGTCGTGATGTCGACCCGCCCCTCGACGCCGCAGTGCTCGGGCGTGCCCCGGCCGTTCGCGCCGACGAAGCCGACGGCGTGCGAGTCGTCGACGAACACGAGGGCGTCGTAGCGGTCGGCGAGGTCGCAGATCTCGCGCAGCGGCGCGAGGTAGCCGTCCATCGAGAACACGCCGTCGGTCACGATCACGCGGCGACGGGCATCGGATGCCTCGGCGAGCTTCGCCTCGAGGTCGGCCAGGTCGCGGTTGCGGTACCGATACCGGCGCGCCTTCGAGAGCCGGATGCCGTCGATGATCGACGCGTGGTTCAGCTCGTCGGAGATGATCGCGTCATCCGCGCCGAACAACACCTCGAAGACGCCGCCGTTCGCATCGAAGCACGATGAGAACAGGATCGAATCGTCGTAGCCGAGGAAGTCGGCGACCCGGCGCTCGAGCTCGAGGTGCTGGGTCTGCGTGCCGCAGATGAAGCGCACGCTCGCGAGGCCGTAGCCCCACTCGTCGAGCCCGCGATGCGCCGCGGCGACGATGCGCGGGTCGTCGGCGAGCCCCAGGTAGTTGTTGGCGCAGAAGTTCAGCACGCGCTGCGTCTCGCCATCGGCGCCCGCGACCTCGACCTCCGAGGACTGCGGGCCGGCGATGCCGCGCTCGCGCTTGGTCAGCCCCGCCGCCTCGATCTCGTCGAGCTCGGCGCGCAGCTGCTGCTTCACGGTTCCGTACATGGCTAGACCTCCGTCCAGTCGAGGATGACCTTGCCGACCCCGCCCGATTCGGCGGCGTCGAAGCCGGCGCGCCATTCGCGCGCCGGGAAGCGGTCGGAGATGATCGACGCGACCCGCTCGCGCAGCACGTCGCCGGTCTGCAGCATCGCCGACATCGAGTTCCACGTCTCGAACATCTCGCGGCCGTAGACACCCTTGAGCGTCAGCATGTGGGTGACGACCTTGCCCCAGTCGATCGCGAACGGCTCGCTCGGCAGGCCGAGCAGCGCGATGCGCCCGCCGTGGTTCATGTTGTCGATCATCTGCGGCAGCGCGGCCGGGGCGCCCGACATCTCGAAGCCGACATCGAAGCCCTCGCGCATGCCGAGGCGGCGCTGCACCTCGTGCAGGTCTTCGGCGCGCACGTCGACCGCGGCGTCGGCACCCATGCGCTCGGCGAGCGCGAGGCGCGTGGGCGAGACATCCGTCGCGACGACGAACCTGGCGCCGACGTGCCGCGCAACGGCGATCGACATCAGGCCGATAGGCCCGCAGCCGGTGACCAGCACGTCTTCGCCGACCACCGAGAACGAGAGCGCCGTGTGCACGGCGTTGCCGAACGGGTCGAAGATCGCGGCGACCTCGGGGTCGACCGGCGCGTGGTGCACCCAGACGTTCTCGCCGGGGAGCACGACGTACTCGGCGAACGCGCCGTCGCGGTGCAGGCCGAGGCCGAGGGTGCGGATGCACATCTGGCGGCGGCCGGCACGGCAGTTGCGGCACATACCGCACACGATGTGGCCCTCGCCCGAGACCAGGTCGCCGACCTCGATGTCGTGCACGAGCGGGCCGACCTCGACCACCTCGCCCGCGAATTCGTGCCCGGCGACGAGCGGGGCGCGGATGTTCGACGCGGCCCAGTCGTCCCACCGGCGGATGTGCAGGTCGGTGCCGCAGATGCCGGTGCGCAGCACCCGGATCTTCACGTCGGCGGGGCCGGGCTCGGGCTCCGGTCGGTCGGTGAACTCGAATCCCGCGCCGGGCGCAGGCTTGAAGAGGGCCTTCATCGATACCTCGTCGTTCGGTGCACGAGCCGCTGGGTGCGGCGGCTCATGCGGATGGTCCGGTGGGTGCGCCGGATGACCCAGCCATCGTATCCGGGCGCGGATGGATCGTGGCGGGCGCCGGTCAGGCGTCGAGCGCGCGGGTCAGGCGTCGAGGGCGGGGGTCAGGCGTCGACGGATGCCGCGACCTGGCCCCGTTCGAAGTACTCGACGAGCTCGGCGTCGAGCGGCGGCACGGCGAGCGCGGAACCGTCGCCGCGCAGCGACTCGGTGGCGAGGATGCCCGCCGCGACCGCCTCGCGCGCCGCGACCGGCGAGGTCTCGGTGAGCCCCCCGTCGCGCACGAAGCGCAGGAACTCGGCGATGAGCAGCGCGTCGGCCCCCTCGTGGCCGGCGTCGGCGACCTCGGGCACGATGAAGGTCTCGTCGGCCGGCGCGGCGCCCTGGTGGCGGCGGTTCCACAGCCGCACCTCGCTGCCGGCCGTGTCGCCCAGGTTCTCGATGCGGCCCTCGGTGCCGATGACCGTGTAGTTGCGCCAGTAGTCGGGCGAGAAGTGGCACTGCTGGTACGAGGCGAGCACGCCGTTCGAGAGGTGCAGGTTCACCATCGAGACATCCTCGACGTCGATGACGGGGTGCAGGCCGGTGAGCGAGGCGGGCGGCCAGTTGTCGAGGCTGAACCAGTCGGGCATGCGCTCGCCGCTGCGGTCGCGGCGGTCGTCGATGTCGCCGTAGACGCTCAGCGAACCCATCGCCGAGACCCGGTCGGCGTAGGCGCCGGCCAGCCAGTGGATGACGTCGAGGTCGTGCGCGCCCTTCTGCAGCAGCAGGCCCGTGGTGCGCCGCCGGTCGGCGTGCCAGTCCTTGAAGTAGTAGTCGCCGCCGTTGCCGACGAAGTGGCGGCACCAGACCGCCTTCACCTCGCCGATGCGCCCATCGAGGATGAGCCGGCGCATGAGCGCCACAACCGGCATGTGCCGCATGTTGTGGCCGACGTAGAGGCGGGTGCCGGTTCGGCGCGCCGTCTCGAGCATCGCGTCGGCGTCGGCGAGGTCGATGGCGAGCGGCTTCTCGCAGAACACCGCGACCCCGGCCTGGAGGGCGGCGATCGCGATGCGGGCGTGCGTGTCGTCGGGCGTGAGCACCATGACGGCGTCGAGGCCCGACGCGAGCAGTTCGTCGAGCGAGTCCGTCACGAGCGCGTCGGGGTACTCGGCGCTCGCGGCGGCGCGGGCGTGCTCGTCGAGGTCGCACACGGCGGCGACGCGCGATCCCTCGCCGGGGCGGTGCGCCTCGTGTCGCAGGCCCGCGCGTGCGCCGAAGCCGACGATGCCGATCTTGAGGTCCACTGGTGGTGCTCCTTAACGGTGGTGGTGCGGTGATGAGAGGTGGTGGCGCTGCGGTGGCGAGTCGAGATCGGTGGAGGTCCCCGGAACCAGCGTCCACGGGAACTCGTGGACCACGCCGAGCGCCGAGCCGTCGTCGGTCGCCCGACCCACGATGATCTCGGCCTGGCGCCGGTAGAAGTCGTCGGACGGGCCGACCGTGGTGAGGCTCGGCGTCACGGTGCGGGCCGCGGGCGTATTGCCGACGCCGACGATGGCGACGTCGTGCGGCACCCTGAGCCCGAGCATGTGCGCGGCGTTGATGGCCGCGATCCCCGCGAAATCCGTCGTCGCGTAGATCGCCGTCGGCGGCCGATCGAGCGACAGCAGTTCGACGGCCGCCTCGAACGCACTCGCCGACGTCTCGTCGAAGGTCGCCGTCCACTCGACGTCCGGCTCGATGCCGTGGGCGCGCAGGCGCTCGAGATAGGCGGTGTAGCGACTGGCCTCACCGCGTTCCGCGGCGGCCACCGCACCGCGGGAGGAGAGGCATCCGATCGCGACGTGGCGCTCGAGCAGGTGCTCCATCGCGAGCTCGCAACCCGGATACGCGCGCGAGCGGATCACGTCGAACCCCGCCGGATCGAGCGTCTCCGAGAAGACGACGAGCCGCTGTCCGCGGTCCACGAGGTCCGCGAGCTTGCGCTGCGCCGCCTCGTCGTCGCCGGCACCGTCGAGGTACGCGACATCCGACTCGACCCGGTCGAGGGCCGTGTGCCAGTCGCCGTCGGCGAGGATCAGCGTCGTGAGTCCGTACCGGTTCGCCTCGTCGTTGACCGCCGCGGCGACGGCGAGCGACCACGGGTCGCTCAGCATGTGCAGCGAGAGCTGCACCATGCCGCTGCGGCCGGTGCGGATGGCACGGGCGGCGCGGTTCGGACGGTAGTTCAGCTGCTCGGCCGCTTCTGCGACCCGTCGGGCGGTCTCCTCGGCGACGCCGGAGCCGTCACTGCCGTTGCGGCCGGAGAACACGTAGGACACCGTGGCCGTCGACACGCCCGCGAGTTCCGCGACCATCCGCAGCGTCGGCCGCCGCCGCGCGGGCGCAGCGCCGCCGGTGTCACTGGTGCGTGGCATCCGTCACCCCTTCGTCCCGGAGAAGGCGATGCCCTGGATGAACTGGCGCTGCAGGATCATGAAGGTCACGAGCATCGGCAGCGTGGCCAGCAGGGCGCCCGCCATCAGCACAGGGTAGTCAGTGCCGTGCAGGCCGACGAGCTGCGACAGGCCGACCGAGAGCGGCATCTTCTCGGGGTCGGTCGTGACGACGAGGGGCCAGAGCAGGTCGTTCCACGACCACAGCACGGTGAACACGGTGAGGGCGACGATGCCGGGCTTCGCGAGCGGCACCATGATGCGCCAGAAGGTCTGCCACGGGTTGGCGCCGTCGATGCGAGCGGCCTCCTCGAGCTCGGCTGGCATCGACATGAAGAACTGGCGCATGAGGAAGGTGCCGAAGGCGCTGAAGATGCCCGGCACGATGAGCGCCTGCAGGGTGTTGAGCCAGCCCAGTGCCTGGATGATCTCGTACTGCGGCAGCAGGTAGAGCTGCGAGGGCACCATCAGCACGGACAGGAACAGCACGAACACGACGTTGCGGCCGGGGAACGGGATGCGCGCGAACGCGTAGCCCGCCATCGTGCAGAGCACGACCTGGCCGACCGTGCGGCCGACGGTCAGCAGCACCGAGTTCAGGAACATCTGGCCGAACGGCATCGAGTCGAAGACCTCGGCGAAGTTCGTGAACACCCATGGGTCGGGGATCACGACCGGCGGCACCTGCACCGAGTCCTGGAACGTCTTGAACGCGGTGAGGGTCTGCCAGATGAAGGGGAACACCATCACGATCGCGCCGGTGGCGAGCAGCAGGTGGACGAGCCAATGGCCGCGGCCGATGCGGCGCCCGGGCCGGCGAGCGGATGCCCCGCGCCCGGCGGACCCGCGCCGGGCGCCGTCGCCCGGCCCGGTCGGCGCACCGGTCATCGCGCGTGTGTCGAGCGAGACGTCACTCATAGTGCACCCACTTCTTCTGGAGCCGGAACTGGATGACCGTGAGCGCGAGGATGATCAGCAGCAGCAGGAAGGCGATCGCCGCCGCGTACCCGCGCTCGTTGTCGATGAAGCCCGCCTCGTAGAAGAGGTAGACGATCGTGCGGGTGTTCGGCATCGCGGGGTTGTTCGCGCCGAGCATCATGTAGACGAGGTCGAACACCTGCAGCGCGCCGATCACGCTGATCACGCTGACGAAGAAGATGCTCGGCGAGAGCAGCGGGATCGTGATGGAGAAGAACTTGCGGATCGGACCGGCGCCGTCGAGGTCGGCCGCCTCCATGATCGTGTCGGGGATGCCCTGGAGGCCCGCGAGGAAGATCACGATGTTCGTGCCGAGTCCCGCCCAGATGCCGACGACCGCGATCGCGACGAGGGCGGTGGAAGGGTCGGTCAGCCACGACCGGCCGTCGATGCCGAACACCGCGAGCATCTCGTTGAGCACGCCGTAGTCGCCGTTGTAGATCATGCGCCAGACGAGCGCGATGGCCGCGGGCATCGTCACGACGGGGATGAAGTAGAGGGTGCGGTAGACGCTGCGACCGCGCAGGCCCGCCGTGTTCAGCAGGGCGGCGATCGCCACGGCGATCGGGATGCCGACGAGCGCGATGACCGTGTACACCGCGCTGTTGCGCAGGGCGCCGAGGAGTTCCGGGTCCTGCAGGAGGCGGGTGTAGTTCTCGAGGCCGACGAACTCCGAGCCGCCGAACGGGCCCGACTTCGTGAACGACATGATGAGCGTCCGAACGGTCGGCCAGAGGTAGAACGCGAGCAGGCCGAGTGCGGTCGGGCCGATGAACAGCAGCGCCCACCACGCGGACTGCCCGGGGCTGCGGCGGCGCGGCCGGCCGGGCCGGCCGGGAGCGGCCTGCGGCCGCCCCCGGTCCAGCTCGGAGATCGGCGCCGCGGTGCGCTGCGCGATCAGGTCGGTCATGAACTCACTCCGATTCGGCGTCCAGCGCCGCCTGCATCTGCTCGGCGAGCTGCGCGAGTCCGTCTTCGGGCGTGAGGCTGCCGGCCCACACCTGCGAGAGGATCTCGCCCTCGATCGAGTTCCACGCCGCGGTGTTCTTCGAGACCGGGTACGGCACGGCGGTGTCGAGGGCGTCGATGTACGCCTGGAGGTTGTACTGCGGCAGGGACTCGACCCAGGTGGACTGCGTGCCGTCGAACGCGGGGATCACGGTGCCGGTCGCGGCCATGATCTCGGCCGCCGCCTGCGAGCTCGCGAACTCTGCGAACTCCTTCGCGACGTCGAGGTGCGCACTCTTCGCATTGGCGACGTTCGCGAGGCCGTGGATGACGCTCTGGTTGCCCTCGGCACCAGCGGCGAGGGGCGCGACGTCGACCTTGCCGGCGATGTCGGGGTTGTCGGCATAGGCGCCCGCGGCCCACGAGCCGTTCTGGAACATCGCGACCTTGCCCGAGATGAAGAGGTCCTCGGGGTTCGTGTCGGTCATCTGCTGGGCGGTCGGCGACGACCCGGCGGCGATGAGATCGGTCCACAGCTCGATGCCCGCGAGCGCCTCGGGGGTGTCGTAGCCGGTCGTCGTGCCGTCGGCCGAGACGACCTCGCCGCCCGCCTGGGCGATGGAGTTGTAGTAGTTCTCCTGGCCGTACTGGCTCGCGGCGATGCCGAACTGTCCCGTCGCCGGGTTCGTGAGCGCGGCCGCGGTCGACTCCAGGTCGTCCCAGGTCCAGCCGGCCTCGGGATAGGCCACGCCCGCGGCGTCGAAGAGCTCCTTGTTGTACCAGAGCGCGACCGTGTCGAAGTCCTTCGGTGCGCCGTAGAGCTCGCCGTCGTAGGTGTAGAGATCGATGAGCGCCTCGGGGTAGTCGGCGGGGTCGATGCCGTCGCCGTCGAGCGGCGCGAGCACGCCGTTCGAGGCGTAGAGCTGGAAGTTGGGGCCGTTCATCCAGAAGACGTCGGGCGCGGAGCCGCCCGACACCGACGTCTGCAGCTTGGTGAAGTACTCCTTGTAGGGCGTGGTCTGCAGCTTGACGGTGACGTTGGGGTGCTCCTCGGTGAACGCCGCGGCGATCTCCTTCATCGCCTCCTCCTGCTTCTGGTCCCACATGCCGTACGTGATGGTGACGTCGCCGCCCTCACCGGAGTCGTCGCCGCCTGCGGCGGCGCAACCGCTGAAGCCCAGGACGGCGGCGAGCATGGCGGCCGCGCCGGTGGTGATCCGCTTCGTGGTGCTCTTCATCTTCATTGACTGGTACTCCTCGATTCAGTGACGGTTCGGTGATCGTTTGAGACACGTTAATCGTTTAACGCGTCAATGTAGTGAACAGACCTCGCGATGACAAGAGCAGCGATCAGATCGTGATCGAAGCGGCGGCATCCATCTGCGCACGCCACTCGTGCCGCGCCGCCAGGAGTTCCGCGACGACGTCCGGGCGGGCGGCCGAGAGGTCCTGCGTCTCCGTCGGATCCGACGCGAGGTCGGTCAGGCGGAGGCCCGCACCGGGATCGGTGTGCTCGACGCGGCGGATCTCCCTGGCGTGCGGCGCGCCCTCGTCGACGTGCGCGAGCTTCCAGGGGCCTCGGCGGACCGCCCACTGCCAGCCGGTGTCCCAGTGCAGCTCATCCCGGACCGCGGGGGCCTCACCCGCGAGGAATCCCGTCAGGTCGCGTCCGTCGATGTCGGCGGGCGCCGCGCCGGTCGCCGCCGCGACCGCCGTCGCGAGGAGGTCCATCGTGCTGACGAGGCCCTGCCGAGTCAGGCCGGCCGGCAGCCGCGAGGGCCAGCGCACGATGAAGGGCACGCGGATGCCGCCCTCGTACAGCGTGTACTTCGACCCGCGCAGCGGGTCGTTGACGCCGTAGTTGCACGAGGAGCCGCCGTTGTCCGTGGTGTACACCACGATCGTGTCGCGACCGTCGCCCCTCGCGTCGACCGCGTCGAGGATGCGGCCGACCTGCGCGTCCATCAGCTCCAACTGGGCGAGGTAGTAGGCGCGGCCGTCGGGCAGGTTCGGGCTGATCGCGCCGTCGTACCAATCGAGGTAGTCCGCAGCGCCGGGATACCAGTCGTCGAACGCCGGGAGGCCTCGACGCGCGAGCTCATCGGGCGGCAGCTGCCAGCAGAAGTTGTGCACCGCGTTGAACGCGACCATCGCGAGGAACGGACGCTCGTCGTCGGTCGCCATGAAGTCGAGCGCGCGATCGGCGATGAGCTCGGTGAGAAACCCCTCGGCGTCGACCTCCTCGCGGCCGGAGTACATCGGCTGGACCGCCATCGCCCGAGCCGCATCGCCGTACTGCTCGACCGCTTCGCTCGAGTGCCGGAGGTAGTTCAGCCGCCCCATCGACTGCCCGGCGAGCCCGTAGAACGAGTCCTGGAACCCGTGCTCGGGCGGCGTGCCGCGGTCGCCCGCGCGCTCGCGCCCGTAGTGCACCTTGCCGTAGTAGCCCGTGCGGTAGCCCGCCTCGGCGAGGCGTTCGGCGACGGTCGGATGCTCCGGGCCGGCGATCGAGCAGTCGTCGAACCAGTGGGCCCCCCATCGCTGCTGGTACGCCCCCGAGATGAGGCCCGCTCGCGAGGGGGAGCAGACCGGAGCTGTGACGTACGCCTCGGCGCAGCTGACGCCTTCTGCGGCGAGCCGGTCGAGCGATGGCGTGACGACGTCGTCGCGCACGCCGAGCGCGGAACGGTCGGCGTAGCCGTGGTCGTCGGACACGATCAGGACGATGTTGGGCGCTCGGTCGATCGCCAAGGTGCCTCCGATGTTAAACGATTAACGCACGGTACCCGGCGACCTCGACCTCCACAAGGCCCTGGGTTCAGGCGGCATCGCGGCCGCAGACCATCGGCTTGCCGTGCACGCCATCGCCGGATACCATTCGAATCGATTCGAGTCGAATCGATTCGAGCGGTCACCCCGATCCCACACCTCAGCGAGGAGCAGGCCGAATGGCGCACGAGGCATCCGTCGATAGCGTTGACGCCGTGAGCGACCGACCAGCGCAGCGCAGCGATCGGCACTCGCGCGCGCCCCACGGGTCGCGCGCCTGGCGCAACGCGGTCTTCGCGGTGTTCTTCCTCAGCGGGCTGAGCATGGCGACCTGGGTCGCGCGCATCCCCGCGATCCGCGACTTCACCGGGCTGTCGACGCAGGGCGTGGGCCTCGTCATCCTCGGCATGTCGATCGGCTCGATCCTCGGGCTCGTCGTGGCGCCGCTCCTGCTCGCCCGCTGGGGCACGCGCGTCGGCGAGATGCTCACCCTCGGCATCGTCTCGGTCGGCCTGCTGCTCATCGGCCTCGGCGGATCGGTCACCCCGTCGGTCGCGCTCGTCGTCACGGGCCTCGCGCTCTTCGGCTTCGGCAACGGCGCGGTCGACGTCATCATGAACGTCGACGGAGCGATGGCCGAGAAGGAGATCGGCAAGACGCTGATGCCGCTCATGCACGCGTTCTTCAGCTTCGGCACCGTCGCCGGCGCCGGGCTCGCGGTCGTCGCGTCGGCGATCGACCTCGCGGTCATCTGGCACTTCGGCGCCGTGGCCGTGCTCATCGCGATCGCGATCGTGGTCGCGGTGCGCTTCGTCCCCCGCGACTCGTCGTCGTCCGACGCGAAGCAGGCGGATGCCTCGGCCCCGCGCCGCCCGTGGCGCGAGCGCCTGCGAGAGAGCCTGTCGGTCTGGGCCGATTCGGGCCTGCTGCTGATCGGCGCGATCATGCTCAGCATGTCGTTCGCCGAGGGCAGCGCGAACGACTGGATCGCCCTCGCCGCCGTCGACGGCCACGGCTACGACCAGACCACGGGCGCCCTCGTGTTCACGGTGTTCACCATCTCGATGACGGTCGCGCGCGTGCTCGGCGGCCCGGTGCTCGACCGATTCGGCCGCGTCGCCGTGCTGCGCGTGCTGTCGGCGACCGGCGTGGTCGGGCTCGGCCTGTTCATCTTCGGCACCGAGCCGTGGATGATCGTCGTCGGCACCGCGCTCTGGGCGGTCGGCTGCTCCCTCGGATTCCCGGTCGGCATGTCGGCCGCGGCCGACGACCCGCACAAGTCCGCGGCCCGGGTCTCGGCCGTCGCCATCATCGGGTACTGCGCGTTCCTCGCCGGCCCGCCGCTGCTCGGCTTCCTCGGCGAGCACTTCGGCCTGCTGAACGCCCTGCTCGTGCTCATGGGCCTGATGGTCGTCGCGGGCCTGCTCGCGCCGGCCGCACGCGAGAAGTCCCGCCGCCCCGCGGCGTGAGCCGCGCCTAGACTCGAACGGTGCGCCTCGTCATCGCCCGCTGCTCCGTCGACTACGCCGGCCGTCTCTCCGCGCACCTGCCGCTCGCCACGCGCCTGCTCATGGTCAAGGGCGATGGGAGCCTGCTCGTGCACTCCGACGGCGGCAGCTACAAGCCCCTGAACTGGATGAGCCCGCCCTGCGTGCTCGAGGTCGTCGAGCCCGACGACGAGCAGCAGGCGGCCGGCATCGCCGAGATCTGGACCGTCACGCACAAGAAGACCGCCGACCGGCTCATCGTGTCGATCCACGAGATCCTGCACGACACCAACCACGATCTCGGCGTCGACCCCGGGCTCGTGAAGGACGGCGTCGAGGCGCACCTGCAGCAGCTGCTCGCCGAGCAGATCGAACTGCTCGGCGACGGGCACCGGCTCGTGCGGCGCGAGTACATGACCGCGATCGGTCCGGTCGACATCCTCGCGACGGATGCCTCGGGCGCGAGCGTCGCCGTCGAGCTCAAGCGACGCGGCGACATCGACGGCGTCGAGCAGCTGACCCGCTACCTCGAGCTGATGAACCGCGACCCGCGGCTGGCGCCGGTCACCGGAGTGTTCGCGGCGCAGGAGATCAAGCCGCAGGCTCGCGTGCTCGCCGAAGACCGGGGCATCCGCTGCGTCGTGCTCGACTACGACGCGATGCGCGGCGTCGACAGCGGCGTGCCGACGCTGTTCTGATGTTCGTCACCACCTCCTACGGCGACGACGACGTCGTGCCCGCGGGCATCCGCGATCGGTACGAATGGATCGAGACGGGCAGCGCCGCCGCGATCCTGAAGGCGCTCGCTCCGCACGAGTGGGCCGACCTGCTGAGCGTGCTCGACGGCTTCGCGCTGGCGCCGAACCGGTGGCTCGTCGCCGGCGGCAACAAGGGCGACATCGCCGCCGACCTCGACGCGCGCTTCCGGCGCCTCGGCTGGCTCGAGACGCGCATCGACGTCGCCGTGCAGGGCTACCTGTTCACCGACTTCGCGAAGAAGGGCACCGACCGCGTCGCGCGGTCGCGCGCCGAGGGCGAGTCGCTGTACCTCGAGGGCTACCGCGTCGACAACCACAAGGGCCGCATGATCGTCGACATCGAGTGGAACGCGAAGGACGGCAACCTCGACCGCGACATGGCGGCGTACCGCTCGTGGTACGAGTTCGGGCTGATCGACGGCGCCGTGATCATCACGAAGGACCGCAAGCCCCTGCTCGACCTCGCCCGCGAGGTCTGGACCCGCCACCAGGCGACGGTGCCGGTCGCCGAGCGCTCCGCCAAGCTTCCCGTCGACCTCACCTCGACGACGACCACGTCGTTCGACAAGGCGACCGAGCGCATCCGACGCGGTGGGGCGGGCACCTGCCCACTGCTCGTGATCGGCGTCGGCCGCGAGGCGTGGGACGGCTCGGACTTCACACTCGCGCCCGAGACCGACCCGGCCGGCGACACCCCATTGGCCGGTTTCGACGACGAGCTCGCGACCGGCGACGGGTCGGCCGGGTGACGTCGGCGGCCTCGCCTACACTCGGATCGATGACCTCCCCACTCCGCGCCGACGTCGAGCCCACGCCGTTCACCCCGCTGCCGTGGGTCGACGGGGGGTTCAAGACGGTGCTCGCAGATCCGCCGTGGCGGTTCGCGAACCGCACGGGCAAGGTCGCCCCCGAGCACCGCCGCCTCGACCGGTACGACACGATGAGCCTCGACGAGATCAAGGCGCTGCCGCTCGACGAGCACACCGCGACCGACTCGCACCTCTACCTGTGGGTGCCCAACGCGCTGCTGCCCGAGGGCATCGAGGTCATGCAGGCGTGGGGCTACCGGTACGTCTCGAACGTCGTGTGGGCCAAGCGCCGCAAAGACGGCGGTCCCGACGGCCGCGGGGTCGGCTTCTACTTCCGCAACGTCACCGAGCTGATCCTGTTCGGCGTCAAGGGCCGCATGCGCACGCTGCCGCACGCCCGCAGCCAGGTCAACATGATCGAGACGCGCAAGCGCGAGCACTCGCGCAAGCCCGACGAGCAGTACGCCTTCATCGAGTCGTGCTCGCCCGGACCGTACCTCGAGTTGTTCGCTCGGCACGCGCAGCCCGGGTGGCAGGTGTGGGGGAACGAGTCCGACGTCGAAGAGGTGCGCGGCAAGGTGCACCGGGGCTACGAGGGCGGTCCGATCGAGGCTCCGGCCGCCGTCGAGTACGCCTAGCCGCGAGGCGATCCGCGCCGACGCCCTCCGATTCCCGAGCATCATTCAGGAATTGGGGGCCTAGGATGTCACGGTGACTTCGACCCTCTCCACCCAGCCGGCCCCCGCGCCCACGCGCACCTGGTCGGCCGTGCTCTTCGACCTCGACGGCACCATCGTCGACTCCGAGACCGAGATCACGAACTCCCTCGCCCACACGTTCAGCTCCATGGGCCTGCCGGTGCCCGACGACGAGGCGCTGCGCGCGTTCGTCGGCCCGCCGCTGCTCGACAGCCTCCGCATGACGGCCGGCTTCACCGACGCCGACGCCTGGGAGGCGCTGAACGTCTACCGCGACCACTACGCCGACCACCTGCTCGCCTCCCCGGTCTTCCCGGGCGTCGCTGGGGTGCTCGAGCGGCTGCACGCCGCCGGCGTGCCCGTCGCGCTCGCGACCTCGAAGCCCGAGTCGATGGCCCGACGCGTGCTCGATCACGCCGGGCTCGCGTCGTACTTCACGGTGATCGCGGGTGCGAGCGACGACGAGGAGCGCAGCACCAAGGCCGACGTCGTCGCCCACGCGCTCGGCGGCCTGCAGGCGCTCGGCATCGACACGAGCCACGCCGTCATGGTCGGCGACCGCGGTTACGACACGCTCGGCGCCGCGGCCAACGGCGTGCCGACCATCCTCGTCGAGTGGGGCTACGGCTCCCCCGCCGAGGCATCCGACGCCCTCGCGGTCGTGCACTCGGCCGACCAGCTGCGCACCCTGCTGCTCGGTTGATCGCAGCGCGCCCGCCGGCCGGCGGGCGCGCGAAGCCGGCCGGCGGTGTCCGCCGAGGCATCCGCCCGTCTACGACGCCTCGGTGACCTCGACGGTGAACTCGACGACGTCGCCGGTCTCGCCGTTCTCGAGCACGACCTCGGTCTCGCCCGGGGCGAGCGCCTCGATGCCCGGGTCGAACTGCGCGCTGCCGTCGTCGCGGCCGGGGATGAACGTCGCGATCGACTCGTCGGCGATGTCCGCCGTCCAGGCGGTGTACGTCTCGTCGTCACCCGTCAGGTCGATCACGTTGCCGGCGTCGACCTCGATCGTCGTGCCGTCGACCTCGGCGAGGTCGACGACGACGGGCGCAACCATGGATGCCCCCGGCTCCGCCGACGACGGATCGTCGGTCGCCGCAGATGAGCAAGCGGCGAGCATCGCCAGCGCCGCCAGAGCCATGGATGCCGCGACCGCGCGCCGAACGGATGCCACCCGAGCGGCCGCCACACGCTGCGAATCGTCGACCATGTCGCCCCCTCCGACCGGATGCCCCGCATCGACTCCACCGTAACGGCTTCGGCGCAGGAAATACGAGCAATCCGGGATTCACGCGCCGATTCTTTGTGAGCGACGCAGCGACTGCGCGGATTCTCAGCCGATCCAAAGGAACCTCTTCCCCCGAACGGGGCACGCGGGCAGGATGCCCACTACGTCCGTCCACTCGCCGGACGTCGTTCATGCCCACGGCAACCCCGTGCGGCACTTGGAGGGAGAAATATGTCACATCGGACCCCGCGCGCGCGGAGGCGCGTGCTGGCGTCGATCCCGTTGATCGCCCTCGCGGCCGGAGGCCTCACGGCCTTCAGCGCGAGCGCGGCGACGGCGGCGCCCGCACCGTACTCCGCGCCGGTCATCGCCGACGACGAGTACTACATGAACTACGTCGCCCCCCGCGCCGAAGCCGCCTTCGGCACCGACGAGGAGGCCCTGTTCGACATCCACGGCAACAAGCTCACGGGTGATGGCGCGCCCGACGTCGGCGCGGCGCTCGAGGCCGCAGAGGCGATCGACGAGAAGTTCGCCCAGGGCAACCCGCAGGCCGCCGAAGGCCTGGCGATGCTCGAGAGCGAGTCGATCCGCAGCGGCAAGAGCCCGAAGGAACTCCGCAAGGAGCGCGGTCACGACCACGGCAAGGGCCACGGCAAGAAGCCGAAGAAGCCCAACTACAAGCAGGCCGACGAGACGCAGGAGGCCAAGCTCCTGACCATCCTGGTCGAGTTCGAGGAGAACGCGAACGACGACTTCAGCGACCTGTACGTGCCGACCGAGTGGGGCGCGACGACGTGCATGCCCGGCTCGGTGCAGAACGGTCCGCTGCACAACAACATCCCGAACCCGGCCGACTACGAGCTCGAGGACAACAACTCGATGTGGGTGCCCGACTTCTCGTCGGAGCACTACAACACGATGCTGTTCACCGAAGAGGGCATCACCGAGCGCGTTCGCACCGACCTCACGGGTCCCGACGGCAAGCCCGGGTTCGACATCTCCGGCTACACGATGAAGAACATGTACGAGGAGATGTCGCACGGCGCCTACACGGTGACCGGTGAGGCCACCCCGTGGATCAAGGTGCCGCACTCCGAGGCCTACTACGGCGCGACGGTCTGCCACCTCAACGACGAGGGCGTCTACGAGGCCGGCCCCATGCAGGACATGCAGGGCCACCCCGACAACCCGCTCGGCCCGGGCCAGCTGCCCATCGACGCGGTCGCGGCGCTCGCGGAGGCGCAGCCCGACTTCCCGTGGGCCGACTACGACATCGAGGACCAGGGCGACCGTGACGAGGACGGCAACGTGCTCGAGCCCGACGGCGTGATCGACCACGTCGTGCTCGTGCACGCCGGTGAGGACAAGTCGGGAGGCGGCGGCGCGGAGACCACGTACGCGCTCTGGGCGCACTCGTCGGCGGTCGCCGGCGGTGCCTCGATCCCCGGCACCGACCTCAAGCTGTCGAACTACATCGTGCAGCCCGAGGACTCGGGCGTCGGCGTGTTCGCGCACGAGTACGGCCACGACCTCGGCCTGCCCGACCTGTACGACACCTCCGGCGCGGGCGACTCCGACGTCGACTTCTGGGATCTCATGAGCTCGGGTTCGCACTCGGGCCCGATCTTCCAGTCGATGCCGACTCACATGGGCCTCTGGGACAAGTGGGTGCTCGGCTGGGCCGACCCGCTCGAAGTGAACCCGGGCGATGACGAGCTGACCGTGAAGGTGGGCCAGAACTCGCGGCCGCTCAAGGGCACCGAGGACGGCGTGAAGATCAACCTGCCCGACAAGGTCGTCACCCTGGCCGAGCCGCACAGCGGCGAGAACATGTGGTACACCGGCGCCGACCAGGACTGGGGCGACATCCGCCTCAGCCGCACGATCGACGTGCCGAACGCCGCCGACGCCAAGTTCTGGATGTGGAACGACTACGTCATCGAGGAGGACTGGGACTTCGGCTTCGTCGAGGTCTCGACCGACGGCGGCGCGACGTGGACCGAGCACAAGGTCTACGACGAGGCCGGCACGCTCGTCTCGACCGATGACGGCTACGCCGACCCCAACGGCAACATGGCCACGTTCGGCACGGCCGAGGGTGCTCCGAAGCAGTACGGGCTCACCGCGAGCTCGCACGGCTGGCGCCACGACTACATCGACGTGTCCGCGTACGCGGGTCAGACGGTCGACATCCGCCTGCGCCTCGCGACCGACGCGGCCTACCAGGACCGCGGCTGGTTCGTCGACGACCTCGCCGTGACCGGCGGCGGCACGACCGTCTGGAGCGACGACGTCGAGCAGGGCGACAACGGCTGGACGACCGAGGTCACCTCGTTCACCACGACGACCGGCCCCGGCTGGCGTCAGGACACCGGCACGTCGACCAACGCGCAGTACTACCTGGTCGAGTGGCGCAACTTCGACGGGTTCGACGAAGGCCTGAAGCACGCGTACAACAGCGTGTACCAGGAGGGTGCGTGGAAGGTCGAGAAGCTGGCGTACAACGCGCCGGGCATGCTCGTCTGGTACCGCGACACCACCTACGGCAACTCGAACCAGATCACCGCGAATGAGACGGCCCTGCCCAGCTACGGCGCGAAGGGCGGCCTGTTGATCGTCGACAGCCACTTCAACCCGCTGCAGCGCACGGGCGCGGCCGCCGACGTCGACCCGTCGACGCTCAACGTGATGCCGTCGCGGGCGCAGTCCTCGAACGCGGCGTTCGGCCTCACGAAGACGTACCCCTTCACGGAGTGCATCGTCGACGCGGCGCTCACCGAGTACTGCACCGAGATCGGCCAGCTCGACCCGGTGAGCACCTTCACCGACGACCAGGGCTGGGTCCCCGGCTTCGCGCTGAACGAGGCCACCGGCCAGCTGTTCTACCGCGACCGGGATGCCTCGACGGTCGTGCCGTCGGTCGGCAACGCCCAGTACACGACCCCGCTGTACGACCTGCAGGGCAACCGCCTGCCGGCGTACGACGGCGAGGACATCGGACTCGGGCCGTTCGGCTCGGGCAACCCGGCGGACTCGGGCGTGGGCTACGGCACCGTCGTCTCGGTCAAGAAGGCCATGAAGGGCAACACCTCGGCGCTGATCAGCATCGTCCCGCCCACGGCGGGCTGACGCTGACGACCTGAACCGGCGGAGGGCCGGAGCCTTCGGGCTCCGGCCCTCCGTCGTGCGCGGCGCGGCCACCGCGGTGGCATCCGCCCGCCGGGCGTCGCCGCCGCGGCCTGTGGCACGCTGGAACGATGACCGCCCCGCGTGCCCCCTTCACCTCCCCGCTCGCCGAAGCGCTCGCGCCCGAGCTGCTCGCGCGATTCGACCGCTACGTGCGCATCGACACGCAGTCCGACCGCGACAGCGGCACGCAGCCGAGCTCGGCGCGCCAGCTCGACCTCTCGCGCGTGCTGGTCGACGAGCTCGTCGCCCTGGGACTCGACGACGCCGAGCTCGACGAGCACGGGTACGTGTATGCGACCCTGCCGGCCACGATCGACCCCGCCGACGGGCCGGTGCCCGTGATCGGGCTGATCGCGCACGTCGACACGAGCCCCGATGCATCCGGTGCCGGGGTCGAGCCGATCGTGCATGAGGCCTACGCCGGTGGCGTCATCGAACTGCCGCGGGGCGGCACGACGCTCGACCCCGAGCTGATGCCGCAGCTGACCGACCGCATCGGGCACGACCTCGTCACGTCGTCGGGCGATACGCTGCTCGGCGCCGACGACAAGGCCGGCGTCGCCGCCATCCTCACCGCGGTCGCGCACCTGATCGCGCACCCCGAGCTGCCGAGGCCGACGCTGCGGCTCGCGTTCACGCCCGACGAGGAGATCGGCCGCGGCGCGCACCGGTTCGACGTCGACCGCTTCGGTGCCGCCTGCGCGTACACCGTCGACGGCTCGGAGATCGGCGAGCTGCAGGACGAGACCTTCGCCGGCGCGGAGGGCATCGTCACGATCGAGGGCCACGAGGTGCACCCCGGCTTCGCGACCGGCAAGCTCGTGAACGCCGCACGCCTGGCCGCCGAGATCGTCGCCGCGCTGCCGCGCGAGCTCACCCCCGAACGCACAGCCGAGC
The DNA here is from genome assembly GCF_009647605.1 of Agromyces agglutinans. Taxonomy (GTDB): domain Bacteria; phylum Actinomycetota; class Actinomycetes; order Actinomycetales; family Microbacteriaceae; genus Agromyces; species Agromyces agglutinans. Next base: position 441,509 of record NZ_WJIF01000003.1, read on the forward strand.
GCGAGGGATTCATCCACGTGTACGAGGTCTCGGGCGGCGCGGCCCGCGCGGTCGTGCGCACGATCCTGCGCGACTTCGACGACGAGCTGCTCGCCCGCCACGGCGAGGTCCTTCGCCAGACGGTCGCCGACGTCGTGGCCCGCGAGCCGCGCGCCCGCGCGACCGTCGACATCCGGCAGCAGTACCCGAACATGCGCACGTACGTCGAGGCGTTCCCGCAGGTCACCGCCGCGGCCGAGCAGGCGATCCGCGCGGAGGGGCTCGAGCCCGTGCGCACCGCCGTGCGCGGCGGCACCGACGGCTCGCAGCTGAGCGCGATGGGCCTGCCGACGCCGAACCTGTTCACGGGCGGCTACGAGTTCCACTCGGTGCGCGAGTGGGCATCGGTGCAGGAGATGGCGGCGGCCGCTGCGACGGTCGTGCGCCTCGCCGAGGTGTGGACGACCCCCGAGTTCCGCGGGGGCTCCGCGGGCTGAGCTTGCCGGAAGCGGATCTCACGCTCGTTCGGCCGGCCGCCCACGCCCGCCCGCCCACGCCCGCCCACGCCCGCCCACGCCCGCCCGCGAGCGGACGCCAACGGCGGGTCCGACCATCCGCTGAGCGTAGATGGCGTCCGTTCGCGGCGGCGGGAGGTCAAGGGTCAGGCGGTCGGCGCGGCGCGCGCAGCGCCCGCGGCGAGCCATCCGTCGACGGCGTGCTCGACCGCTCGACGGAACTCGGCGTCATCGCCCGTGCGCAGGCCGAGCGCGACGCCCGCATCGGTGATCGGGCGGGCGGGCGCGTCACTCCAGAGCGTGGCCGCCTCGCCGTCGACGGATGCCTCGGCCCACGCCGTCTCGATGGCGACGTGCCCGAGCACCTGGGCGAAGAGCGCGTGCGCGGCTCGTGCGGCGTCGTCGGTCGCCAGGCCCGCTTCGGCGAAGGCGGCGCCGAGCCGTTCGGCGAGCGTGAGCGCCCTGGATCCGTCGAGCGGGCCGCTCGTGACGAGCGCGATCGCTCCGGGGTGTTCGCGCAGGCGCGCGCGCAGCGCGACCGCGGACTCGATGAGGAGGGCCCGGGCGGCGGGGGCGGCGGGCGCGCCGTCGGCCGGTTCGGCGGATGCCTCGACGCCGGCCAGCAGCTGCTCGACCATCGCACCGAGCAGCGCGCGCTTGGAGTCGAAGTAGGTGTACATCGCCGTCGGCGTGAGGCCGAGCGCGGCCGCGACGCCCCGCACCGAGACGGCGGCGAACCCCTTCTGTTCGAGGATCTCGAACGCAGCGGCGATGATGTCGCTCTGCGCGATGCTGCGGCGCGGGCCGGGCTTCATGCGGTGGGGCTCCTCGGGGTCCTCCCCACCGTACCCGGCGGCGTCGGGCCGGAGTTTCGGGCGACGTTTCGGGTGGCACGAACGATCGGCGGCGGCGCAGTAGCGCGAATTCGCAGGACGAGCCGCGCCATACGTCCCGTGAGAGGGGTATGACGCGTCGTGTCCTGCACACTCGGGCGCGCTCCCAAGGTCGGGACCGCAGCGACCGACCGGTGCTGTGACGCACCGCCATCGCGATGCCGCGCCCACGGCGCCCGCAGCGTCCACAGGGTCTGCAGCACCGCGGCACCCGCGGCACCCGCGGCACCCGCGGCACCCGCGGGCCGGGCCCGGATCAGCCCGCCGACCGCGGCGCCGCGTCAGGCCGCGGCTTCGGCGAGCGCCCGCTCGATCGCGGCGATGACCGCGGGGTCGTCGGGCTCGACCTTCGGCCGGAACCGCGTGACGGTGCGGTCGGGCGCGATGAGGAACTTCTCGAAGTTCCAGATCACCTTGCCGGCCTTGCCGGAGGCATCCGGAGTCCGCTTGAGCTCGGTGTAGAGCGGATGCTCCTTCTTGCCGTTGACCCGTACCCGGTCGACGATCGGGAACGTGATGCCCCACGTGGTCGAGCAGTACTCCGAGATCGCCTCGTTGGTCGAGAGCTCTTGGAGGAACTGGTTGCTCGGGAAGCCGATCACCGTGAAGCCGCGGTCGCCGTACTGCTTCTGCAGCTCTTCGAGCTTCGCGTACTGCGGCGCGAGGCCGCACCGCGACGCGACGTTGACGACGAGCACGGCCTTGCCGGCGTAGTCGGCGAGCGAGGTGGTGCCGCCGCTCATGGTGGTGATGGGGATGTCGTCGATGACCGTCATACCGTCACCGTAACGCTCCCGCGCGCACGGCGGCCTCGGTGCGGGTGGATGCCCCGAGCTTTCGCAGGATCGCCGACACGTGCACGCTCGCGGTCTTGCCGCTGATGAAGAGGCGGTCGCCGATCTGGCGGTTGCTGAGCCCCTCGGCGATCAGGTCGAGCACCTGGCGTTCGCGGGCGGTCAGCTCGTCGAGGGCAGGGTCGGCGGATGCCTCAGCGCCGGCGTCGTCGCGCACCGCCGCGACACCACCGTCGCTGCGGTCGCCGGCCGCACCGACCGCGAGGCCGGCCGCACGGGCGACCCGTTCGGCGTGCAGGCGGACGAGGCCGACCCCGGTCGTCTCTGCGAGGTCGAACGCCGCTTGGAGACCGGCACGCGCGGCGAGGCGGTCGCCCGCCGCGAGCTCGGCCTCGCCGAGGCGGAACGCGGCGTACGGGGCGAGGAAGATCGGTGCGCGCGAGTCGTCGGCCTCGGCGCGCGCCGCGCGCCATAGGGCGACCCGCGAGGCCGATGCCTCGGCGGCGGCCGCCGCCGTACCCGATGCCGCCTGCCCTGCCGCCGCCCACACGTCGGCCAGCTCGGCGTCGAGGAACGCACGCCACAGGCGCGTCGTCGGCCAGTGCGCCACCGCCTCGAACGCCTCGAGCAGCCGCCGGGCGCGGTCGACGACGCCGTCGCCCTCGCCGTCGCCCTCGATCGGGTCGGGCGACGACCGCTGCGCCCGGGCGGTCGTCGACAGTACGCGGGCGGCGACCCACGCGAACGGCAGCGCATGCCCCGGTTCGAGCGGCGGCTCGTCGAACAGGGGTGCGCACTCGGCCCAGGCCCCGGCGAGGTCGCCCGCCTCGAGCGCGAGCTCGGCGGCGACCCGGCCGACGCTGAACCGCGCCTGCCGCTCGTACTCGGCGACGGGCGTCATGATCGGCCGCGCGACCCGGAATCCGGCGAGCGCCTCCTCGACCCGACCGCGCCAGAGCTGCGACCGGAGGCGGGCTCGCAGCAGATAGACCGTGAAGGGAGCCGCGGGGTCGAGCGCGAGCCCGCGTTCGATGAGCTCGTCGGCACGCTCCCACTGGCCGAGCGCGATCAACGGGTCGACGGCGTTCGAGGCGAGCAGCACGCCGGTGCTGCGCTCGAGGCCCTGCGCCCGCGCACGGGCGAGGCCCTCTTCGGCGAGTCGCACGGCGTGCTCGTGGGAACCCGCGAGGTAGTGCAGGTCGCTGGCATTGACCCAGTAGCGCAGCATCGCCGCACCGTCGCCCTCGGAGAGCTCGCGCGCCTGCTCGAGGCCGGCGATCGCCTCGTCGATCTCGCCGTCGACCGAGCGGCTGACCGACTCGATGTTCTTCGCGATCGACGCCGACCTGATCGCGTCGACGTCGGGCTGCACGGCGAGGTCGAACGCCCGGCGCGAGACCTCGATCGCGAGGCGTCGCTCGCCCGTGAGCATCAGCCGCCCCGCGAGCGAGACGAGCACCGCCGCGCGCAACTCGCGCGCGACCGGGTCGTCGCGGCCGTCGAGGCGTTCGAGCGCCTGCTCGAGCAGCTCGACGGACCCGTGCCTCGCGAGACTCGACAGCGTCAGCGCCTGGTCGCGCAGCAGCCTCGGCACCTGTAGGTCGCCGTCGGGGCACTCGACCAGCGCCGCCTTGAGGAGGGCGAGCGCTCGTTCGGCCTCTCCCGCGTTGCGCAGGTACCAGGAGGTGCGGCCCATGAGCTCGATCTTGTCCATGCCGGCGGCCCGCTCGGGCTCGTGCACGACCTCCCACAGCCCGAGCGCCCGCTCACCCAGCTGGGCCGCGGTGGCATAGGCCGCCGACGCGCGCGCCTCGCGCATGGCCTGGATCGTCGCGGGGAACGCTCGCTCGGCGTCGTGCGCGCCGAGCCAGTGGAACGAGATCTCGGCCGCGAGCCGGCGGGTGCCGGTCGCGGAGAGGGCTTCGTACGCTTCGGCGTACCTCGCGTGGAAGCGGCCGCGCTCGCCCGGCAGGAGGTCGGCGAGGATCGCCTCGCGCACGAGTGCGTGCCGGAACGCGTAGTCGTCGCCGTCGACGGTGAGCACGCCGGCGATCACGGCCTCGCGCGCGGCGGCGTCGAGTTCGTCGGACGAACCGGGATACACGGCCTCGAGCAGGCCGTGCGAGATGCGCACCCCACCGGTCGAGATGACGCGGAGCAGGTGCTGCGCCCCCTCGGAGAGCCGCTCGTATCTGGCGAGGAGGAGGTCGCGCAACGTGTCGGGCATGCCGGCCTCGCGGCATCCGTCGATGCCGATGAGCTCTTCGATGAAGAACGGCACGCCCTCGCTGCGGCGGTAGATCGAGTCGACGATCTGGTCGGTCGGCACCTCGACCGCACGGTCGGCGGGCGCGCCGGCGACCAGCAGTCTCGCCAGCTTGCGCACCTGGGCGCGCGTCAGCCGCGACAATTCGCGCCGCTCGACCCACCGGTCGCGCTCGATCTCGCTCAGGAACCCGCGAACCGGATGCCCCCTGCCGATGTCCTCGGTGCGATAGGTGAGCAGGATCAGCACCCGGCTCGACGTGAGCGCGCGCATGAGGAACCGCAGCAGCGCGAGGGAGGCCACGTCGATCCAGTGCAGGTCTTCGATGGCGAACACGGTCGGGCGGTCGCGCGAGACGTTCTCGAGGAGCACGGCGATCGCCTCGTGCAACTGGCCGGCCGCCGCGGCGCCGCTCGGCTGGGGCGGGGTGCCGCCGGCCTCGGATGCCGCGAGCTCGGGTAGCAGCGCGACCACGGCCGCGCGGCCGGGGCCGACGGCCTCGAGCATCGACTCGGGCCCGATCTCGGCGACCAGCGAACGCAACGCGGCCTTGACGGGCGCGTATGGCGCGGCGACCTCGCCGAGGTCGACACTCTGCCCGGCGAGCACGCGCACGTCGGCACCGAGGCCGGCCGTGAACTCGCGCAGCAGGCGCGTCTTGCCGATGCCCGCCTCGCCGCCGAGCACGACCGTGCGAGGGGCGCCGTTGCGCGCCTCTTCGAGCAGACCCTCGAGCCAGGCGAGGTCGGCCTGTCGGCCCACCATCGCGGGGCTCGACATCGACGTCGTCACCCACTCATCGTGCCACGATCCACCGACATCCCGGCCCGCGCGAGCGGCCGCGGACGCGGCCGCGGACGGGGCCGCGGCCGGCGCCGCCGCCGGGGCGGTCACCGGAGGGCGAGCCGAGCGTGCGCGGTGCCCGGGCGCCCTGCGCGGTGTCGCCGGCCGGCGTGGTGCGCGCGGCCGGGCGCGGCGGTGGCGCCCGGCTCGCCCTCCATCGCGTCCTCGACGCTGCGCAGCACCTCGAGCTCGCGCTCGGCGTGCAGCACGTCGGCGTCGTACTGGTGCATCGCGAATTCAGACGAGTACATGGCGATTCCCTCTTCTCCCTGGATCGATGCGACCCCTCCTGGATGTCTCCAGCGTGCTCCCTAAGGCGGGCCGGCCCCATCGGGCGATCTCCCTATTTCGGACGCGGGAAGGCCTCAGGCCGAGGCCCGGAACCGGAGCCCGACCGGACCTCAGGCGGTCCGGGTGGGAGTACGGCGATAGCCGTCGCGGCCGAGCTGGACCGCCGTGGCGGCGATCGCCGACACGGCGACCGCGCCGATCACGAACATGAGCGCGAGCATGATGCACCTCCCTTCTCTCCGAGGCTTCAGGTCGCCGGGCCGCGCGTCGTCAGCGCGACCACCGAGTCGGGCACCGGTGCCTGCCCGGGGGTCAGCGCCGAGGCGACGGGTGCACCCCACCGCGGCGCGAGCGGCACGACGCCGGCCCAGGTCGAGTGGTCCTCGCCGTCGTCGACCGCCTCCGAGGGGCCGCCGGCGCGGGCCTTCATCACGACGTCGTCGAGTCGCAGCCGCAGCACGCGCGTCGCCGCGAGCTCCTTGCGGGTGTTGCCGCGCAGCTCGGCGACGCGTCCCGGCAGCAGCTTCTCGCTCAGCGCGTCGAGGGCGGATGCCTCGTCGGCGACCTGCTCGAGCACGCCGTAGGCGATCGCGCTGCGGTAGTTCATCGAGTGGTCGAACAGCGATCGGGCGACGATGAGGCCGTCGAGTGCGGTCACCGAGAACGCGACCGTCTCGCGCTCGGCCGCGGCCCGCAGCACGAAGCCGCCGCCGGTCGACCCGTGCAGCAGCAGCTCGTCGCCGACGCGCGCGAACGCCATCGGCACCACGATCGGCGCGCCGTGGTGCACGACGGCGAGGTGCCCGACGAGCTCGCCGTCGAGCAGCCGGTGGAGCGCGTCGCGGTCGACGACCTGGCGCTCGGGCATCCGGCGGATGCGGCGGGCGGGCGGTTCGGCGACGGTGGGTGCGGGGCTCATCTTGGTCACGTGACCAGTCTGGAACGAGACTGGTATGGTTTGGAGTCCAGTCGCAAGCGATTCCACCAGACCAGTTCGACGGACCGCCGAGGAGGCGCGATGGACGGACCCATCCTCGTCATCGACCGGCACGACACGGCCCCGATCGGCGCGCAGCTCGTCGACGGGCTCCGCCGTGGCATCCTCACCGGCCGGCTGCGCGCCGGCGACCCGATGCCGTCGACGCGCTCGCTGGCAGCGGAGCTCGGCGTCGCCCGCAGCTCGGTCGTGCAGGCCTACGAGCAACTCGCCGGCGAGGGCTACCTCGAGACGCGGCAGGGCGCGCCGACGCGGGTCGCCGAGCTCGAGCGCGGTATCGAACCGGTGACGGATGCCCCGGCCCCCCGGCCTCTCGCAGTGTCTCGGCGTGCCGTCGGAGGCGGTGCCGCCGCGTCCCGCGCGGTGCCGCTGCCCGACTCACCGGGCTTCCCAGGCGCCCCGGGCGCCCCGGCCATCGACCTCACGCCGGGCATCCCGTCGATGGGCCGCCTCGACGAGCGGGCCTGGCGAGCGGCCTGGCGGGCCGCCGCGGCATCCATCGTGCCGGCGATCTCGCCGCCTCCGCTCGGCGTTCGCGAACTGCGCGAACAGGTCGCCGACCATCTGCGGTTCGCGCGCGGCGTCGCGTGCTCGGCCGACGACATCGTCGTCACGGCGGGCACCAGCGAGGCGCTCGCGCTCATCGCGGTCGCCCTCGGCGACGGCGGTGACGGCGGTCACGGCGGCCGCCGGCCCCGCGTCGCGGTCGAGGATCCGGGGTACCCATCGGCCCGGCGCACGCTGCGGCGGCACGGCGCCGACACCACGCCGGTCGCCGTCGGGCCCGACGGGATCGACGTCGACGCCCTCGCGCGGGTCAGCGGCGGCATCGACGCCGTGATGGTCACACCGAGCCACCAGTACCCCCTCGGCGGGCGGCTTCCCGTGGCCGATCGACTGGGCCTGCTGGAGCAGGCCGCGGCCCGCGATGCGCTGGTCATCGAGGACGACTACGACAGCGAGTTCCGGCACACGGGCGCGCCGCTGCCCGCCCTGGCCTCGCTCGACCGCGACGGCCGGGTCGTGCTCGTCGGCAGCTTCTCGAAGGTGCTCACGCCATGGCTGCGGCTCGGCTACCTCGTGCTTCCGTCGGGCCCGGCGGGGCGAGCGCTCCGCGAACGGATCACGGCGATCCGCGACGACGAGCACTCGCCCGTGCCGGGCATCGCGCAGCTGGCGATGGCGCACCTGCTCGCCTCTGGCGCGCTGCGTCGCCACATCGCCGCCACGCGTCGCGAGTACGCGCACCGGCGCCGGCTGGTGCTCGACGTGCTCGGCCCGCTCGACGACGGTGCGCCACTCGACGACGCGGGGCGGGGCGTTCGGCTCACGGCCCTCGACGGCGGCCTGCACGCCGTGCTGCAACTGCCGGATGCCGCCATCGCCGACGCCGTCGTCGCCCGGCTGGCCGGCGAGGGCATCGTGGTGGCTCCGCTGTCGGCCTACGTGGTCGAGGGCGGTATCGGGCCCTCGGGCATCGTGATCGGCTACGCCGGCGCCGCCGACACGGCCCTCGCCGCGGCGCTCACGCGGATCCGCGCGGGGGTCGAGCGACTGTGCCGGGAACCCTGACGCCGGCGCCGGGCCCCGCGATCTGCTCGATCGTCGTCAGCGGCGCCAGACGTTCGCCGCGGCGTCGTCCTGGGCGACCTGCCGCCGCAACCCGCGGCGAGCGGTGCTGCTGATCGCGGTCGCGATCGCGTGCAGCTCCCGCGCGGAGCGGTCCCATCGACGGTGCGCCTCGTCGAATGCCCGGGCGGCCTCACCGTTCCACTCGTCGCGGAGGGCCGCGCCCCGGCGTTCGAGGAGGTCCAGTTCCCGTTCGATGGCCGCGACCTGCGCCTCGATCGCGGTGCAGATCGCCTGCATCGCGGCAGCGTCGACCGATATCAGCCGCTCACGCATCGGATCGCCTCATTCCAGTTCCCCGGTCGTGCACCGGATGTCCGCGGAGAGGGTCGCCGCGGCGTCGACGACCTCGGTCGCCGAGGTGATGGAGTCGCCACGCGCGACGGTCCCGGGGATATCGTCGAAGACCGCGCCGTCGTCGACCAGGTCGAAGGGCGCATCGCTCAGGAACCAGAGATCCTCACCCAGGGAAGCTCCCGTGGTGAACGTTCCGGGGCCCGGTCGAGACGACGCCGTGAATTGCGCCTGCGTTCCCTCGTGCGGCTCGGTCGAACCGAGCAGCGCCTGGTCGCCGACCATCGCGCAACGGATGCCGTCGACCTCGAGGACGGCCGACGTCGTCGCACCGGCTTCGGAGTATCCGACGGTGACGATGTTCTGCGACGAAGGCTCCGACGCGCAGCCGCAGAGGGCGATCGGCGCGGCGATCATCGCCGCGGCGGCCTTCGCGGCCGTGCTACGCATCGCGCCCCGCTCGGCCCGGCGGCGTGAACAGGGCCGCACGTTCCTCGGGCGTCATCGCCTCGACATCGGCACGCATCGCCGACGCCGCGCGCTCGATGAGCGGCTGCATCTGGGGCAGCCGCAGCAGCTCGCGAGGAGAGCTGCGACCGTCGAGCACCGACTGCGCCGCCTCGCGGATCGCCGGGTCGACGTTCGGAGCGAACCGCAGCCGCTCGAACGATTCGCGGAGCGCCCGCCCGACCGGGCTCGCCGCATCGATGGTGGGGAGGAGGCGGGGCTCCTCCGCCGGAGGTGCGTCGTCGGGGCGACGCGTCGGGTCGAACGGGGTCTGCGTCATGCTTCCACCATCGGGTTGTCGTACGGAGTCGGCAGCGGGAGCTCGGCACCGCCGGCGAGGAACTGCGAGAGCACGCCGACCGCAGCCCCGAGCGCGTCGAAGAAGAGCAGCACCGACTGGACCGCCTCATACGCCTGTGACACGAGCCAGAGCAGGTATGCCAGCGTGCCGGTGCCTGCCAGGTAGCCGATCACGGTGCCGACCACGGTCTCGATGAGCACCGTGCCCGCGATGTAGAACCATGCGGTGGCGATCGCGAGATCCATGATCGTCGCGAACAGGCCCGCGACGAGGTCGGCGGTGTCCTTCATCCCCCTCGCGACGGTCTCGAACTCGGGGGCGAGGGCGGTGAGCTGGGCAGCGGCTTCGCGGAGGAGTTCCGACGTCTCATGGAAGAAGACGTTCGCGGCATCGGCGGCGTTCCCGCGCCAATTCGAGGCGCACACCGCCATCGCGTGGGTCACGCCCGCGCCCTGCGCCTCGTGGTACGCGCTGAGGTGGCCGATCGCCGACGACACCGAGTAGAGGCGGTCCCAGTCGCCGGAGAACTTGTTCGAGATCTCGTCGAGGTAGTTCCAGTCGAAGATCCAGTCGATGATCTGGGCGACGACCGTTGAGGGGCTGAGCCAGTCCGTGGTGAGGATGGTCGAGACGAGATCCTCGGGCATGCCGTCGGCCGGAGCGACGAGCGAGTCCTCGGGCGGAGCGGGCGCCGTGTACACGGCCTGGTTGCTCGGCGCGATGGGCGGGGAGGAACTGGCGCCGGATTCGGGATACGCGGCGTCGAGCTCGGCTTCGATCGCATCGTCGGTGGCCACGGAGTCGTCGGCGATGGCGACGAGTTCGTCGGCCGACCTTCCGTGCGCGTCGGCGATCGACGCGAGGTACGCGGTGACCGCATCACGCGTCGAATGCGCCGCGTCGCGCGCTCGCGCGAAGAGCACGACCGTGTCGACCCACTCGAGCGTCAGGTGATCGGTCGCGTAGGTGTCGGCGAGAGGAGTCGAGTCGGCGAGGGCGCGCAGCGACGAGGCCTGGGCGCTCAGGGCGGCGGGCTGGATCGAGAACGTCATCGGTCAGAGCGTACGTGAGTCTCCGGTTCCGGCGCACCGCCCGATCGCTCGACCTCGCGGATCGTGCCGAGCACCGACCAGGTGATCGCTACGCCGAGCAGGATCGCGCCGAGTCCGAGCGTGCCGAGGATGCCCAGGGCGACCCCTGCCGGCACTCGCACGCCGCCGCGACCGCCGCTGCCGACGGGCTCCGCGAGGTCCCAGCCCACGCGGGACATCATGAACAGGCAGCCCACCCAGAGCAGCAGGCCGACGCCGGCGACGAGGGCGCCTGAGCCCCACGCGGTGCGGCGGGTGGGCGTGCGTCGTTCGGGCATCCCCCCATTCTGCCGCGTCCGCCATCCACAGCCGCGCGACTCCTCCCCGACGGACGCCATGGGTGAATATGCTGGCCCGACCGGGACGACGACGGGGAGGCCCGATGGGGCGAGTGAATCCAGCGCGGGGCATCCGTTCATCGGCGCGCGTCGCGGTCGCGACCGCCGCGGCGACGCTGGTCGCCGTCGCGATGGCCGGATGCTTCCCGGCCGAGGCCGAGCCCGCGCCGACCGTCGTGGTGACGGTCACCGCGACGCCGACGCCCACCCCGACACCCACGCCGACGCCTCCGCCCGTGGCCGAGCCGGCTCCCGCGCCGGCCCCGGCGCCGGTTCCGAACGATCCGGCGCCCGTCTACGAACCCGGGCCGGCGTACGACAACGGGCCCATCACCGGCGCGAACGGCAGCCCCGCCGTCGACGGCAACGGCATGCCCGTGCGCTACGTGGTGGTCGCGGGCGACAGCTTCTTCGACATCGCCCAGCGGTTCGACCTGCCGCAGCAGCAGCTGCTGCGCATGAACCCGCAGATCCACGACTTCGGCGAGACCGTGTACATCGGCGACGAGATCAACCTCGACTGGACCAAGACGGGCCTCGGGTGAGGCCCGTGCCCGGCGCGCGGCCGAGGCCCAGCCGGGTCGCGTAGGGTCGTCGGCATGGAGGAGGTCGCCGTCGTCACGCTCGAGCCGTGGCATCCGTGGCCCCTCGTGTTCCCCGCCATCGTGTTGGCGACCGGTGCGGTCATGACATTCACCGGCCACCTGCGCGAACGCCGGTGGGTCCGCGACATCGGCATGGTGCTCGTGGTCGGCGGCGGACTGGCCGGGCTCGCCCTGCTCGGGCTCCTGTCGGGGTCGTGGGACCAGGCGCAGCGCGCCGAAGCCCTCGTCGGCCTCGGCTACGAACAGCCGACGTTCTCGGGCGGCGACGGCATCGTGGGCGGCGCGCCGGGGGTGATCGACTTCCATGCGCAGCGCGACGGCGAGCTCGTCGTGGGCCGGCTCGTGCCGCTCGGCGACGCGCAATGGCAGGTCGTCGAGGGATTCCGGGACTCGCAGCCGAAGGACAGCGGCACGTGACCGCGGTCGCGGGGGTCACCGCCGTCGAGCGCGCCGCCGGCGTCGTCGTCGTCTCGATCGAACCGTGGAACCCGTGGCCGCTCGTCTTCCCGATCGCGCTGCTCGCGCTCGGCGTCGCCGCGTCGATCGCCGGCGCGCGCCGGCGTTCCAAGCCGATGCGCGAAGCCGGCTACGCGGGCGTGCTCGTGGGCGGGCTCCTGCTCGCCGCACTGCCGTTCTCACTCGCCGGCATGTGGGACAGCGGGGCGCGCATCGACGCCCTCCGCGACGCGGGCTACGAGTCGGCGACGTTCAGCGGTGCGCTCGCAGCCGGCGACGAGGCCTTTCCGCCGCTCGCGTTCCAGGCCGTCCACGACGGCGAGCGGGTGCGCGGCACGCTGCACCACCTCGACGGCGATCGCTGGGAGATCCGCGAGGTCGAGTCCTCCGGCGGATGACCCTCGCCGGGCATCCGGCGTAGCGTGGTGGCGTGCTGACTCCGCCAGAGACCCCGAAGCGTCCGACGACGAGGGAGCACCACGGCGACGTGGTGGTCGACGACTACGAATGGTTGCGCGAGAAGGAGGATCCCGAGGTCATCGCGCACCTGCACGCCGAGAACGCGTACACGAAGGCCCGCACCGAGCACCTCTCGCTGCTGACCGAGCAGGTGTTCGAGGAGATCAAGGCGCGAACGAAGGAGACCGACCTCTCGGTCGCCAGCCGCGAGGGCGACTGGTGGTACTTCACGCGCACGGTCGAGGGGCAGCAGTACGGCATCCACTGCCGGGTTGCGGCGGCCGGACCCGACGACTGGGATCCGCCCGTGACGGATGCCGGAGCCGGAGCGCTCCCGGGCGAGCAGGTGCTGTTCGACGAGAACGCCGAGGCCGAGGGCCACGAGTTCTTCGCCCTGGGCAGCTTCGACGTGTCGGCCGACGGGTCGCTGCTGCTGACCGGCGTCGACGTCGAGGGCGATGAGCGGTACACGCTGCGCATCCGGGCCGTCGACGGCAGCGGCCGTGCGTTCGCGGACGTGATCGAAGGCACGGCCGGCGGCGCGCTGTTCGACCCGAGCGGCCGGTACGTGTTCTACACGACGGTCGACGAGGCCTGGCGGCCCGACACCGTCTGGCGCCACGAGGTCGGCACCGAGGCATCCGCTGACGTGCAGGTGTTCACCGAACCCGACGAACGGTTCTGGCTGGGCGTCGGGTTGACGCGCAGCCGCCGGTTCCTCATGATCGAGGCCGGTTCGAACGTCACCAGCGAGACGTGGCTGCTGGATGCCTCGGACCCGACCGGCGCGTTCGAGGTCGTGTGGCCGCGCAAGGAGGGCGTCGAGTACGACGTCGAGCACGTCGTGGCCGGCGGCAGGGATCGCCTGCTCATCGTGCACAACGACGACGCCGTGAACTTCGAGCTGGTCAGCGTCGCAGCATCCGACCCGCGGGGCAAGCGGCGCGTGCTGCTGCCGCACGACGAGGCGGTGCGGCTCGAGGGCGTCGACGCGTTCCGCGACTTCGTCGCCGTGGAGTACCGCCGCGAGGGCCTGCCGCGCGTCGCGATCGCGAAGGTGCCGCCGCAGGGCCTGCCGGCCGACGCGACACCCGACGACACGCTGCACGAACTCGGGTTCGACGAGGCGCTGTTCGCGGTCGGCGTCGGCGGCAATCCCGCGTGGGAGCAGCCCGTGCTTCGTGTCGGGTACACGAGCTTCGTCACGCCGACGACGGTCATCGACGTCGTGGTCGCGACCGGCGAGCGGATCGTGCGCAAGCAGCAGCCCGTGCTCGGCGACTACGACCCCGCGCGCTACGCACAGCGCCGCGAGTGGGCGATCGCCGACGACGGCACACGCGTGCCCATCTCGCTCGTCTACCGCGAGGACCTCGTCGAGCGGGGAACGCCCGCGCCGACCCTGCTCTACGGCTACGGGTCGTACGAGCACTCCATCGACCCTGGCTTCTCGATCGCGCGCCTGTCGCTGCTCGACCGCGGCATGGTGTTCGCGGTGGCGCACGTGCGCGGCGGCGGCGAGATGGGCCGGCTCTGGTACGAGCACGGCAAGCAGCTGCACAAGCGCAACACGTTCACCGACTTCGTCGCGGCGGCGCGCCACCTCATCGATACGGATGTCACGGCCCCCGACCGGCTCGTCGCGCAGGGCGGCAGCGCGGGAGGCCTGTTGATGGGCGCCGTGGCCAACCTCGCGCCGCGCCACTTCAGCGGCATCCTCGCGGAGGTGCCGTTCGTCGACCCGCTGACCTCGATCCTCGACCCGTCGCTTCCGCTGACCGTCATCGAGTGGGACGAGTGGGGCAACCCGCTCGAGGACCCGGAGGTGTACGCGTACATGAAGGCGTACTCGCCGTACGAGAACGTGCACGACGGCGCGCACGGGTCGCACTACCCGCCGATCCTCGCGGTGACCTCGCTGAACGACACCCGTGTGCTGTACGTCGAGCCCGCGAAGTGGGTCGCGAAGCTGCGCGAGGCCGGCGCCGACGCCCTGCTGCGGATCGAGATGGCCGCGGGGCACGGCGGGGTCTCGGGGCGGTACTCGGCGTGGCGCGAGCGGGCGTTCGCGTACGCGTGGGTGATCGACCGGGCGAAGGCGCACCCGTCGGGCGAGTAGGGGTCGGCCGTGGGCGGCGCCGTTCGCCCGTGGCGAGCAGGGGTGCCCGATGTCGCCGGCGACTGCGAGACTGCCTCGCATGTCGATCCTCTCCGCGCTGAGTGAACGCGTCCCGGGTCGGGCCTTCGGCCCCGGCTCGCCCGAGTACGACGCCGGTCGTACCGTCTTCGCCGGTGTCGGCGAACCCGAGGCCGTCGTGCGGCCCACCACCGCCGACGAGCTCGCCCTGGCGGTGCGCACGGCCGTCGCGCAGGGGCGCCCGATCGCGGTCCGCAGCGGCGGGCACGGCAGCATGCCCGCCACCGAGGGCCTGGTCGTCGACCTCGCCGAGTTCGACTCGGTGACGGTCGGCGAGGGCGGCCTCGTCTCGATCGGCGCCGGTGCGCGCTGGGGCGACGTCGCGGCGGCGCTCGCGCCGCACGGCCTCGGCATCTCGTCGGGCGACACGCTCGACGTCGGCGTGGGGGGCCTGGCCGTCGGCGGCGGCATCGGCTGGCTCGTGCGCACGCACGGGCTCACGGTCGACCTCATCCGCGAGGTCGAGGTGGTGACCGCTGCGGGGGCCGTCGTGTCGGCGAACGCCGAGACGCATCCCGACCTGTTCTGGGGCATCCGCGGCGGCGGCGGCAACTTCGGCATCGTCACGCGGTTCCTGGTCCAGGCCGCGCCGGTCGAGGGCCTCGTCGGCGGCCACGTGCAGTTCGACCGATCCGATGTCGGGGCCGTGCTGCGCGCGTGGCGCGACGTCACCCTCGCCTCGCCCGACGAGCTGAACTCGACCCTCATGGTGATGCCGCCCTTCGGGCCCGAGATGCCCGGCGGTCCGCAGCTCGGGGTGGCGCTCCTCGGCACCGAGCAGGAGCTGCGCGACCTGCTCGCCCCGATCCTCGCGCTCCCGTCGGTCACCGAGGTCTCGCTCGGCCCGATCGCCTACGGCGACCTCCTCGAGGCCGCCCCGCCCGGCAAGCCGCCGTTCCGGTTCGTCGGCGGCAACGGCTTCGCGCCCGAACTCTCCGACGAGCTGCTCGCCGCGGTCGAGCGCGTGCTCGACGGGCCGATCCCCACCATGGTGCTGCTGCGTGCGCTCGGCGGCGCCTACGCGCGGGTGGCGCCCGATGCGACGCCCATCGCCCATCGCGACGCCCAGGCGCTCGTCATGGTCAATGGCGTGCTTCCCGCCGAAGCCACCGACGACGAGGCCGAGCACGCCCTGCTCGACCTCACGGCCCCGCTCGACCACACGGTCGGCCGGTACGCCAACTTCACGCAGGAGTTCGGCGACGACGTCACCGCGATGATCTACCCGCCGGCGACGCTCGAGCGGCTGCGCCGGGTGAAGCGCCAGTTCGACCCGGGTGACGTGTTCCGGGCGGCGCACCACATCGCGCCGTAGCGGCGTCGGCGCGCGGGCCCATCAGGCCAGTTCGAGCAGGAGGGTGTCGGAGCCGCCGTTGCGTCCGACCGCGACGAAGCCCGCGCGCTCGTAGAGTCGCTGGGCGTGGTTGCCGTCCTCGACGCTCAGGCTGATCGCGCGGATGCCTCGGCGTTCGGCCTCGGCGACGACGGCGTCGACCAGGCGGGCGCCCACGCCCCTGCCGCGGGCTTCGGCTATCACGTTGATGCTGAACTCGGGCACGTCGTCGGCGACGTAGCCGTATCCGGGATCGTCGGCGGGGAGGAAGATCACCCAGGCGACGCCGAGCGGCCGGCAGTCGTCGGCATCGTCGGCCTCGACGTCGGCGACCTCGTCGACGAATCCGAAGTCGCGGCGGGCATCGAAGCGGGTCGCGTAGTGCGCGAGCTCGGGCGTCGCATCGAACTCGGCCTCCGAGATGCGCTCGCCGCTCCAGTTCAGGTTGCCGAGCGTCGCCTCGCGGAGCAGGGCGCGATCGCGGTCGTCGACCGGGCGGAGGGGCATCCGTCGATCGTAGCCGCGCCCCGCACGGGCGGCGCTGCACGGCCACGCGGACGCCTCGCGCTTCGCAGTGGTTGCTAGTTTGTTAGGACATTCTGTGTAGACTGGCCTCACCGTCCGCGGCGAAGCGAGGGAGTTGCACGGCGACGTATGACCACATCAGCAGCGACCCATGACCTCATCACGATCGGGCGGATCGGCATCGACCTCTACCCGAGCGAGATCGAACGCCACCTCGACGAGGTCGAGACCTTCACCCGATCGCTCGGCGGCAGCGCCGCGAACGTGGCCGTCGCGGCCGCCCGACACGGACGACGCAGCGCCATCGTGAGCAAGACCGGCGACGACGCGTTCGGCCGCTACCTCCGGCGCGAGCTCGGTCGCCTCGGGGTCGACGCCGACCACCTCGGCGTCTCGCCCGACCTGCAGACCCCGATCACGTTCTGCGAGATCTTCCCGCCCGACGACTTCCCGCTCACGTTCTACCGGCGACCCCTCGCGCCCGACCTCGACCTGCGCGCCGGCGACCTCCCGCTCGAGGCCATCCGCGACGCGGCCATGTACTGGTCGACCGTCACGGGCCTCAGCGAGCAGCCGAGTCGCGACGCCCACCACGCGGCCTGGCAGGCGCGGGGCCGCCGACCCCTCACCGTGCTCGACCTGGACTACCGCCCCATGTTCTGGGAGTCGCCCGAGACGGCCCGACGCGAGGTGCGGCGCGCCCTCGAGCACGTCACGGTCGCGGTCGGCAACCTCGACGAGGTGGAGGTCGCCGTCGGCGAGCGCGACCCGCACCGCGCGGCCGACGCGCTGCTCGACCTCGGACTCGACCTCGCGATCGTCAAGCGCGGACCTGCCGGGGTGGTCGCGAAGACCGCGACCGAGACCGTCGAATCCCCGGCGATCCCCGTCGAGGTCGTGAACGGCCTCGGCGCGGGCGACGGCTTCGGCGGCGCGCTCGCGCACGGCCTCATCGCCGGCTGGCCGCTCGAGCGCGTCATCCGGTTCGCGAACGCCGCCGGGGCGATCGTCGCCACCCGCCGCGAGTGCTCCACCGCGATGCCCAACACGCGCGAGGTCGAAGCGCTCGTCGCCGACCTCCCCCGAGTCGAGGGAGCCGTCGATGGCCGGCCATGAGCTCCGCCACGTGACCCCCGAGCGCTTCGCCGAGGTCCGGCACGTGCGCGCGACCGATCCGACGGCGATCGCCCGCGCGCACGCGGCGCGCAGCAAGCGGCCGCTGCTCGGCGAGAACGGACGGCTCTTCATCCTCGCGGCCGATCACCCGGCCCGCGGTGCCCTCGGCGTCGGCGACGAGCCGATGGCGATGGCCGACCGCTACCTGCTGCTCGACCGGCTCGCCCTCGCGCTCAGCCGGCCCGGCGTCGACGGCGTGCTCGCCACGCCCGACATCATCGACGACCTCGCCCTGCTCGGCGCGCTCGACGACAAGGTCGTCGTCGGCTCCATGAACCGTGGCGGCCTGCGCGGCGCCTCGTTCGAGATGGACGACCGCTACACGGGCTACGACATCCCCGGCATCGTGCGCGACGGGCTCGACTTCGCCAAGTGCCTGCTGCGCATCAACCTCGACGACGCGGGCACCAGCCGCACGCTCGAGGCCACGGCGCGCGCCGTGACCGCCGCGGCCGAAGCCGGCGTGCCGATCATGCTCGAGCCCTTCATGAGCCTGCGGCGCGACGGCGCGATCGTCAACGACCTGAGTGCCGAGGCCGTCATCACCTCGGTCGCGATCGCCGCCGGCCTCGGCACCTGCTCGGCCTACACGTGGATGAAGCTGCCCGTGGTCGACGACATGGAGCGGGTCATGTCCGCGACGACGCTGCCGACGCTGCTGCTCGGCGGCGAGCGCGCCGACGACCCCGAGGCGACCTACGCCAGCTGGCAGCGTTCGCTCGACCTGCCGGGCGTCCGCGGACTGGTGGTCGGGCGTGCGCTCGTCTACCCTCCCGACGGCGACGTCGAACGCGCCGTCGACACCGCCGCGGCACTCGTGCACGCGCGATGACGACCACCGAGGCATCCGCCCCGATCCATCCGAGATCCGATTCATCCGACCCGAGAGGAGTCACCGTGACCGACGACGGGAGCCGCCGCTGGTTCCGCCCCGACGGCACGCTCGCCGACGGCGAGTGGCGCACGGTCGTGGATACGCGCATCGAGGGATGGGCGTACACGGGGCTCCGGGTCGGCGATCTCGGCGAGGACACGGCGGGCCCGCCCGCGCTGCATCTCGAATCCGCCGACGTCGAGCGGCTGGTCGTGCCCCTGCACGGGACGTTCCGCATCGAGGTCGACGGCGCCGACGGACCCGCCGACGTGCGGCTCGACGGCCGCCCCTCGTTCTTCGACGGCCCGACCGACACCTGCTACCTGCCGCCGCGCTCCTCGGCCCGGATCACCGGCACGGGGCGCGTGGCGGTCGCCGAGGCATCCGCGACGACACGACGAGCCGTGCGCCACCTGCCCGCAGCGGCGGCACCGGTCGAGCTGCGCGGTCGCGGGCAGTCGAGCCGCCAGGTGCACGACCTCGGCACGCCGGCCGTGCTCGAGGCCGACCGCCTCATCGTGTGCGAGGTGCTCACGCCGGCCGGCAACTGGTCGTCGTACCCGCCGCACAAGCACGACGAACACCTCCCGGGGGCCGAGTCGCGGCTCGAGGAGATCTACTATTTCGAGGTCCGACCGGTCGACGGCGGCGAGCGAGCCGACGCGTACGCGCTGTTCAGCGCCTCGTCGTCGCCGGCGACGACGATCGAACTCGACGAACGCGTGCGCTCGGGCGACGTGGTGCTCGTGCCCGGCGGGTTCCACGGGCCCGCGGCCGCCGCGCCCGGGTACGACCTCTACTACCTCAACGTGATGGCCGGGCCCGGCGACCGGGTCTGGGAGATCACCGACCACCCCGACCACGCGTGGGTGCGCCAGACGTGGGCCGAGGAGCCGGCCGACCCGCGGCTGCCCTTCGGCGCCGTGCGCCACGCGACGGATGACCAGGACGGAGCACTCGGATGAGCACGCGGCGGATGACGGTCGGGCAGGCGCTCGTGGAGTTCCTCGCCCACCAGTGGACGGTGGACGGCGACCACCGGGAGCGCACGATCCCGGGCGTGTTCGGGATCTTCGGGCACGGCAACGTCGCCGGCCTCGGCGAGGCGCTGCTGGCCGCGCACCGGCGCGATCCCGGGCTGATGCCCTACCACCAGGCGCGCAACGAGCAGGCGATGGTGCACCAGTCGGTGGGCTTCGCCCGCATGCGGCGGCGGCGGGCGACGTTCGCGAGCATCGCCTCGGTCGGGCCGGGCTCGGCGAACATGCTCACCGGCGCGGCCCTCGCGACGAGCAACCGGCTGCCGGCGCTGCTCCTGCCGAGCGACACGTTCGCGACGCGCGTGGCCGACCCCGTGCTGCAGCAGCTCGAGCACCCGCACGACACCAGCCTGCAGGTGACCGACGCCTTCCGGCCGCTGTCGCGGTACTTCGACCGGGTCGAGCGGCCCGAGCAGCTCTTCTCCATCGCACTCGCGGCGATGCGCGTGCTCACCGACCCCGCGGAGACGGGCGCCGTCACGATCGCCCTGCCCGAGGACGTGCAGGCCGAGGCGCTCGACGTGCCCGACGCGTTCCTCGCGGACCGCGACTGGCACGTCCGCCGGCCGCTGCCCGAACGCGGTCCGCTCGAGCGCGCCGTGGCCCGGATCCGCGAGGCACGGGCCCCGTTCATCGTCGCCGGCGGCGGCGTGCTCTACTCCGAGGCCGAGCGCGACCTGCTGCGCCTCGTCGAGGCGACCGGCATCCCGGTCGGCACGACGCAGGCCGGCGGCGGCGCCCTCGCGTGGGACCACCCCGCGAACCTCGGCGGCGTCGGGGCGACGGGCACGCCCGCGGCCAACCGCCTCGCGGCCGAGGCCGATCTCGTGATCGGCATCGGCACCCGGTACAGCGACTTCACGACCGCGAGCCGCACGGCGTTCCGCAACCCCGATGTCGCGTTCGTCAACGTCAACGTCGCGAGCTTCGACGCGTACAAGCACGGCACCCAGCTGCCCGTCATCGCCGACGCCCGCGAAGCGCTCCAGGCGCTCGCGGCGGCGCTCGACGGGTACCGCGTGGCGCCGGAGTACGCCGAGCGCGTCGACCGCGAGCGACGCGAGTGGTTCGCTCGGGCCGACGCCGTGCTCGCGCCGAGCGGCCGGCCACTCGCGACGCAGGCCGAGCTCATCGGCGCCGTCAACGCGGCGAGCGAGCCGACCGACGTCGTGGTGCAGGCGGCGGGGTCGATGCCCGGCGACCTGCACCGGCTGTGGCGGGTCCGCGATCCGCTCGGCTACCACGTCGAGTACGCGTTCTCGTGCATGGGCTACGAGATCGCGGGCGGCCTCGGCGTGCACCGCGCCGCGCCCGACCGCGACGTGATCGTGCTCGTCGGCGACGGGTCGTACCTGATGCTGCACTCCGAGCTCGCCACGGCGGTCGCCGAGGACCTGAAGGTGATCGTGGTCATCGTGCAGAACGACGGGTACGCGTCGATCGGCAGCCTGTCGGAGTCCGTCGGCGCCGAGCGGTTCGGCACGAGGTACCGCCGCTACGACGCCGAGCACGGCGACTTCGAACGCGGCGAGCGCGTACCGGTCGACCTCGCGGCGAACGCGCGCAGCTACGGCGTCGACGTGATCGAGGTGGCGACCGGGCCCGACGCCGCGGCCGAGCTGGGGCGCGCGATCGCGACCGCGAAGGCCTCGGACCGTTCGACGGTGATCCACGTCGAGGCCGACCCGAGCTCGGTCACGCCGTCGAGCGAGGGCTGGTGGGACGTCCCGGTCGCCGAGGTCTCCGACCTCGCGTCGGCGCGCGACGCCCGCCGCGAGTGGGAGCACGCCCGCGAGCAGCAGCGGCCGCTGCTCGGCTGAATCGAACGGATGCCCCGGGCGCGCCGCGCGCGGAGGCATCCGCCCGTTCATCGATCGACGAGGGTGACCTCGAAGGAGTAGCGGTCGGGCCGGTAGCAGTGCTGGCCGAACTCGACCGCGACCCCGGAGTTGTCGAACGCCGTGCGCGACATCGTGAGCACGGGGGCGCTGCGGGGCAGGTCGAGCAGCCCGGCCTCCTTGGTCGTCGCGGCGCGCGCGCCGATCCGCTGCTTCGCGACGCGCATCGTCACGCCGCGCGCCCGCAGCAGCTGGTAGAGCCCGTGCCGCTCGAGGTCGGCGCGGTCGAGGTCGACGAACGC
Source organism: Agromyces agglutinans (assembly GCF_009647605.1). Lineage (GTDB taxonomy): Bacteria > Actinomycetota > Actinomycetes > Actinomycetales > Microbacteriaceae > Agromyces > Agromyces agglutinans. The sequence goes on from NZ_WJIF01000003.1 coordinate 463,052, forward strand.
CTCGGGCAGCACGTTGTCGAGGATCGCGAGCGGCACGCCGTCGGCGCTGCGCAGGCGCGAGATGTGCAGCACCGGGCTGCCGCGCTCCACGCCGAGCCCCTCGGCGACGTGCTCGTCGGCCACGACCTGCTCGATCGAGAGCACCGAGGTCTCGGGCTTCTGGCCCGAGCGTTCGAGATCCTCGAAGAGGCTCGTCAGCTCGACGTTGCGCGTCACCTTGCCGTGCACGACCTGCGTGCCGATGCCGCGGCGGCGCACCAGGAGGCCCTGGTCGACGAGATCCTGGATGGCCCGCCGGATCGTCGGCCGCGACAGCCCGAGGCGCGCGGCGAGCGCCACCTCGTTCTCGAGCCGGGCGCCCGCCGGCAGCGTCTGGTCGCGGATCGCGCGCTCGAGGCGACTCGCGACCTGGTAGTAGAGGGGCACGGGCCCGCCTCGATCGAGGTCGAGGAACAGCTCGACCGGGAGCCGTTGCTCGGGAAGCTGGGGCATGGGGCCTCTCCAGGTTGTTCGAATGATCTGACAGTACGCCGCGCCGAGTACCGGCGAGGCCACCCCGATCGAGGGGCATCCGGGTCAGTCCCGGTCGACGACCGCCGACCGCGGCGACCGCCGACGGAACGTCTCGATGCGCGCAGCGCCGATCTCGAAGGCCTCGAGATCGACGTTCCGCTCGAGCACGTCGCCGGCGAGGTCGGTGCGATCCCAGGCTCCGGATGCCACGGCCCCGAGCCGTTGCGGCCGGTCGCGGTAGTTCACGAACCGCGCCTCCCAGTCGGTGCCCTCGCCGGAAGCCGCGGCGACCTCGCGCAGGGACTCCAGCACGACGTCGCCCGGCACCTCGATCGCGGGAACGGCCGGCAGGCTCGCGCCCTCTGCGGTGCCGCCCGCACCCGCGACCCCGCCCACGACGGCGGGGCCGCCGCGGGTGCCGCGCGCGACCTCGGGCTCGACGCGCACGAGCTCGGCCCAGCGCGCCGCCCCCGACTCGGCCCATCCGGCCGACGAGGGCAGCACTGCGAACTCGGTACGGACGCGGGTGCCCAGGTACTGCGCGCCCGGCACCGGGAACTCGGCGCCCGCCGGCTCGTCGCGGAGGGGGTGGATGTTGACGCTCATCATGCCCACGGCGCGCACGAGCGTGAGGGCGATCGCGTCGGAGCCCGACACCGGGTCGCCGACGATCTCGTACTCGGAATGCTTGGTGACGATGAGGCTCGCGCGGCCGGCGTGCACGAACCGCGCGACGGGGTAGGTCGGCAGCGGGTGCTCGCCCCACCCGCCCTCGCCGGTGCGACCGCGCTCGGTGACCGCGTACTGGCCGGCAGCCGACGAGCCGGGCAGGTCGGCGACCGCGGTCGGCACGAGCACGCGCAGCCGGTGGTCGGCCGCCGGGTTCACGAAGTCGACCGCGACGCGCACGATCGGCTCGCCCTCGCGCAGCTCGAGCACCGTGTCGACGACGAGCGGCACGGTCGCGTCGCTGCGGCGGTCGCGGTCGATCGCATCGACGGCGGCCGGGATCGCGTAGGTGCGTCGCACGAGCAGTCGGCCGCGGATCGGCCCGGCCTCGAGCACCTCGACCTCGACCGATGCCGGCGTCGTGACCGCGTCGCCGCCCGAATCGCCCGCTTCGCCCGCTTCGCCGCCTGCGAGCGGGCCGAAGTTGTAGGAGTCGCCGCGGTCGCCCTCGTCGACGAGTCGGAGCGCATCGTCGAGCACCGTGCCGTCGGCGGCCTCGATGCGAACCGAACCCGACTCGAGCACCTCGACCGCGACCTGCGCATTCGCGAGCGTGCGGTCGCCGACGACGACCGGGTCCCCGGCCGACGCGGCGGTGGCCGGATCGAGCTCGGCGACCCCGATGCCCCCGACCTCGACCCCGACGACCGCGACAGTGCGCGGATCGGCGAGGATCTCGACCCGCCAGCGGCCCGATCCGTCGGGGTCGGCCGCGATGCGGGCCTCGAGCGCCTCCACGAATGCGGCGAGGTCGAACTCGCCGACGGGCGCCTCGGCGACCCGGAAGCGGATGCCGTCGTCGGTGAAGGTCCAGTCGTTGATGAGCTGGCCGAAGAGCTCGCGACCGTGGATGCGGGCGAGCAGCTTCCGCAGCTCGACGCTCGTCATCGTCTCGTCGCCGAGCACCTCGGGCAGCGACCGCAGCAGTTGCACGCCCTCGCCCAGCCGCGCCGGGTCGGGGGCGTGGAGCCGGATTTCGACGTGGGCGCGGCGCGCGAAGCCGGTCGGGTTCGCGACGACGTGACGGTCGGGGTCCACCGAGGCCGCCAGGCGCTCCATCGTGCGGAGCACCACGCCCCGCGCCACGTTCGCGGCCGTGGCGAGCCGCGACTCGACCTCGTTCGCGGTCGCATCGACCCCGCAGCCCGTGACCGAGTCGTGCGCGGTCGACTCCACGAGCCGGTACCACGCCGTGTCGAAGAACGCGCGGTGGTCGTCGGCGCCGAACGCGGCGTCGAGGCGCTCGGCCGTCGAGAGGCGGCGCTCGGCGTCGGCCATCGCCTGCTTCAGGTTCGTGCGGATCGAGAAGACGCCCGGGAGGAGGTTGCCCCGCGCGTGCGAGCGCAGCTCGCCCGCCACCGAGGGAATCCCCGCGAGCGCGTCGTCGTCGCCCGAGGCCCACTCGGGCGCGGCGCGACGCACGTAGCCCTCGGCCGTGTCGACCGTGAGCGCGGTCTCGATGCCCGCCGCCTCCGCCGCCGCGACGACCTGCATGAGGTCGGCCGGAGGCGCGCTGTGGTCGGTGCCCAGCATGCCGAGGATGGGGTCGGCGCCGTACCAGGAGGCGATCGAGCGGCCGTACTCGGCCACGAGCGCCTCGAGCTGGCCCGGCAGGGCGAACAGGTCGAGCGCGTTGCCGTAGCCGTCGAGCAGGTACTCGGTGCGCACGACCGACCCGTCGGGCGCCGACCACGCGAACGCGTGCCGGTCGACCCGCGCGGGCACGCCCCGCCAGAGCATCGCGTCGCGGATGCCGAAGCCGCGCAGCACCTGGGGCATCTGCGCCGCGTGGCCGAACATGTCGGGCAGGTAGCCGATGCGCATCTCGGGGCCGATGCGCCGGCTCGCGCGAAGTCCGAGCTCGAGGTTGCGCACGATCGTCTCGCCGTCGCACAGGAACTCGTCGAGCAGGATCAGGAACGGCCCGATCGCGAGTTGCCCGCGCTCGACCGCCGCGGCGACCCGCTGCCGCTGCTCGGGCCGGATCTCGAGGTAGTCGTCGACCGCGGCGGCCTGCCCGTCGAGCGTGAACCGGTACCCCGGATTCTGCTCGAGCGTGTCGAGGAGGCGGTCGACCATGTGCACGAGCCGCAGCCGGAAGACGTCGTGCGGCTCGTACCACTCGCGGTCCCAGTGGGTGTGCGGCACGATGACGAGTTCATCGGGTGACGACATGGGTGCGGGACTCCTTCGGTCGGACTGGTGGTGGGTCGGCACTGCTGCCGGGACGGTGGACGACCCGGCGGTCGGGTTCAGGCGCACAGCGCCAGGATTCGGCGGTCGGCGAGCACGAGGTGGAACGGGCCGTCGGCGCGGTCCGCCGCGAACGCCTCGTGGCCGGAGCGGACCGATCGGCGCCGGCCGGCGCCGTCGACGAGCACGAGCCCCTCCGCGTCGACCGCGAGCACCTCGTCGCCCAGGCGCACGAGCGCCGGCGCCCGCATGAGTTCGGGCACGAGCACCGAGCCCTCGAGGCGCGCGCTGCCGGTGACGGCCGTGCGCCCGGCGCGCACGCCCTCGAGGATCGCCTCGGCCGAGGCATCCTCCGCCGCGACCCACGTCGTCGGCGTGCCCGGGCGCTGCGGCTCCTCGGGCAGGTGCACGTCGCTGCCGCCGAGCAGGGTCGCGCCCTCGGGCCAGGTGCGGAACCACGCGAACGGCGCGGTCGAGATGAGCTCGCGGTACCACGTCGAGTGCCACAGCTCCACGGCGGCGGGCCGGCGCTCGAGCCGGTGCACCCACGAGCAGTCGCCCGAGATCGGGTGGTTGATGCTGAGCACGCCGCCCCGGCGCTCGACCTCGTCGACCCAGTCCTGCGCCGGCCCGCGGAAGTCGATCCAGCCGATGTCGCCGAACGCGTTCGCGTGCCCGAGGTGGGTCGTCACCTCCTGCCCGGGCAGCAACGTGATGCCGTGCCGGGAGCCCTCGGCCGCCAGGTGGGCGTGGTGGCTCACCGTGTTGTGGTCGGTGACGGCCATGAAGTCCAGGCCGGATGCCACGCCCAGCGCCGCGAGCCCGCCGATCGGCAGGCGCCCATCGGAGTGGATGGTGTGCCCGTGGAAGTCGCCCGCGAACCAGGTCAGCCCCGGCTCGGCGGGCAGGCCGCGATCGCTCCCCCGCACCGTGCGGCTCGCGGGCGGAGCGTCCGGCACCGGCGGCACCGGGCGACTCGCCGGCATCGTGATCTCCACCTCGACGTCGACGCCCTGCGCCGGCACGCGGTGCAGTCCGAGCACGACGTTCCACTCCCCCGCCTCGGGTGCGCCGGGGAGATAGCCGGGGGTCGCGGCATCCGCGTGGATCAGGTACTCGGTGCGGGCGCCGCCCGACCAGCCGCGCCAGCCGGCGGCGCCCTCGCAGCCGAGGTCGATGCCCGCCTCGGCCGGATCGAAGCGGATGACGACCTCGAGCGAGTCGGTGCCGGCGGGCACCTCGAAGGGCACCGGCAGGTAGCGCCGCTCGTTCTGCAGGTCGACCGTCACGTGCACGCGGCGCCGGATGAGCGCCACCGGTCAGCCGATCCGTTCGGTCGTCTCGGCGTCGAAGAGCAGGGTCTTCGACAGCTGCGGGACGATCCAGCCGCGGTCGCCGGGGGCCGGCTCCTGGTCCTCCGGCACGGCGACCTGCAGCTTGCGATCGCCGGCGTTGACGACGATGAGCACGCTCGCGCCGAGGTTCTCGACGACGCTCACCTCGGCCGGGATCGCGCCCGCCTCCTCGGCGGTGACCCAGCGCACGTACTCGGGGCGGATGCCCCAGACCACGTCCTGCCCCTCGCGCACGAGCTGCTCCGTGCCGGGCGGCAGCGACACCGTCGCGTCGCCGACGGCGAGCCGCGACTCACGCACCTGCGCGGGCAGCAGGTTCATCGGGTTCGAGCCGATGAACCCCGCGACGAACGTGTTGTTCGGGCGTTGGAACACCTCGCGCGGCGTGCCGATCTGCTGGAGCTTGCCCGCCCGCATGACCGCGATCCGGTCGGCGAGCGCGAGCGCCTCGGCCTGGTCGTGCGTCACGAACACGGTCGTGACGCCGAGATCGCGCTGGAGTTCCTTCAGGAACGTGCGCGCCTCGAGGCGGAGCCGCGCGTCGAGGTTCGACAGCGGCTCGTCGAGCAGGAGCACATCGGGGCGGGTCGCGACGGCGCGCGCGAGGGCGACGCGCTGCTGCTGCCCGCCCGAGAGCTGGCCGGGGCGACGCTCGATCAGGCCCTGCAGCGAGAGCCCGTCGGCGACCTTCGCCGCCGTGCCGCGGCGCTCGTCGCGCTTCACGCGCTTGATGCGCAGCGGGTACGCGATGTTGTCGCCCACGTCCATGTGCGGGAACAGCGCGTAGTCCTGGAAGACCATCGCGACGCCCCTGACGCCGGGCTCGGCGTTCGTCACGTCGCGGTCGCCGATGACGAGCGAGCCCGACGTGATCGCCTCGAGGCCGGCGATGGAGCGCAGCAGGGTGGTCTTGCCGCAGCCCGACGGGCCGAGGAGCGCGAAGAACTCGCCGTCGCGGATCTCGACGTCGACCTCGTCGACGCCGCGGACCCCGCCGGGGTACTCCTTCACGAGCTGGGTGGCGGTGATGCCTGCCATCAGGACTTGATACCTCCATGGAAGCGGAACCCGTAGCGACGGTTCACGACGAAGTAGATGATGAGCACCGGCGCGGAGAACAGCAGTGCGAAGGTGGAGATGAGCCGGAGGTCGGCCTGGCCGCTCTCCGTGTAGAACGTGTACATGAGCACCGCCGCCGGCTGGAGGTCGGGGCTGCGCAGCAGGATGAACGGGACCAGGAAGTTGCCCCACACCTGCACGATCGTCCAGATCGAGATGAACGCGAGACCCGGCCGGGCGATCGGCGCGACCACGTCGCGGAGGATCCGGAACGGACCGGCGCCGTACAGCCGGGCCGACTCCTCGTAGGACTTCGGGATGGAGTCCATGAAGTCCTTGAGGATGAAGATCACCGTCGGCAGGATGCCGCCCGCGAGCACCAGCAGCACGCCCACGTAGTTGTTGATGAGACCGAGCTGGGTGATGATCTGGAACGTCGGCACCATTGCCGCGGTGCCCGTCACGATCGACGAGAGCAGCAGCAGCGCGTACAGGATGCCGTCGCGCCCGGGGATGCGGATGCGGCTCATCGCGTAGGCCGCCAGCGCGCCGAGCCCGACGACGATGACCATCGTCCCGACGCCGAGGATCAGCGAGTTGCCGATCGAGCGCAGGGCGTACGGGTTCTCGGCGAGGCGGGCGAAGTTGTCGAGCGTCCAGTCGGGCCACTCGAGCGACAGCGTCGGCGTCGCGTCGAAGGGCGCCAGCACGAGCCACACCATGGGCAGCGCGAACAGCACGCCCACGAGCGTCATGAGCACGGCGAACAGCACGCGCGCGACGTACTGGCGCACGGTGCGATTGCGGGCGACGGATGTCACGGGCCCGGTCTTGGCCGGCGTCGCGGTCATCGCTTCCTCCTTCCCTGCGCCACGCGCACGTAGCCGAGCGCGATGACGAGGTTGATCAGCAGCATGATGAGCGAGATCGCCGCGCCGAGGCCGAGCTGGCCGCCGGGGATCGCCGTCTCGTAGATGTACACCGAGAGGATCTCCGTCTTCCCGTTCGGGCCGCCCGCGGTCACGAGGTACGGCGTGAACGTGTTGAAGGTCCACAGGGTGATCAGCAGGGTGTTGGTCAGGATGTGCCCCTTGATGTTGGGCACGATCACGTCGCGCAGCTGCTGCCACCCCGACGCGCCCACCATCTTGGCGCTCTCGATCTGCGAGGGCGGCACGGCGCTCAGCGCCGACGAGAAGAGCTGCATCGAGAAGGCGGTCCCGACCCAGATGTTGAAGAGGATGATCGCCTCCATCGGGTGGTCGATCAGCCACGCGGCACCCTCGGTGCCGAGCAGGGCGTTGACGGTGCCGGTGCGCCGGTCGAGCAGCGCGAGCCAGAGGAACGACGCGACGGAAGCCGGGATGACCCAGGCCGCGAGCACGAGCCCCTCGATCAGCGCCTTCACCCAGCCGGTGATGTTGCGGACGCTCCACGCGAGCCCGAAGCCGATCAGGGTCTGTCCGACGATGCCGGAGGCGACCACGAAGATGAGCGTCAGCCACAGCGAGTTCCAGAACGCCGGGTCGGTGAGCGCCTCGGTGTAGTTCTCGAGGCCGACGAACTCCGGCGACGCGGCCTGCAGGCCGGTCAGCCGGTAGTCGGTCATGCCGAGCCAGACGGTCCAGACCGCCGGGAAGAGCAGGAAGATCCCGATGATGATGAGGGCGGGGGCGACGAAGAGTCCGGCCCGGGCCTTGCCCAGGCCGGCCACGTCGTCGGCCCGCCGTCGGCGGGGCGCGGTCACGCGCCCCGCCGGCGGTGTGACGGTACTGCTGGTCATCAGTTGCCCGCGACCGCGTCTTCCCCGACGATGTCGGTGACCGCGTCGACGTAGGCCGACATCGCGTCGTCCACGCTCGAGCCGGAGACCACGTCGAGCGTCGCCTGCTGGAGCGCCGTCGACACCTGCGGGTACGCCGCGAGCGGCGGACGGTAGGCGGTGACGGGCAGCACCTCTTCGCTGACGAAGGTCAGCATCGGGTCCTCGGAGAGGATCGCGTCGTTGACGTCGGTGCGCGGCGTGATCGAGATGGTCGTCGCGTTGCGCTCCTCGTAGGCCTCGGCCGAGTTCATGAACGCGAGCAGCTCCCAGGCGAGCTCGGGGTGCTCGCTGTTGGGGTTGAGCACGCGGCCGGTGCCGCCCGACATCGAGACGAAGTCCTGGCCCTCGATGCCCGAGCCGGGCTCCATGGCGGGGATCTTCGCGTAGCCGACGACGGTGTCGCGGTCGGCCATCGGCGCGGTGCCGACGCCCTCGGCGGGGTTGATGACGCTCCGCCAGAAGTAGTCGCCCTCGAGCAGGATGCCGATCTGGTTCTGCGCGAACAGCTGGAACGAGGTGTCGCGGCCGGCGGCCTCCTGCTGGAGCACCGCGTCGCCCAGGCCCTCGTCGATGTAGATCGTCTTGTAGAGGTCGAGCGCGTCGCGCAGGCCGTCGGAGTCGCCGAGCCACTCGCCGTCCTCGTAGACCTGCTCGCCCGTGCCGACGATCAGGGGCAGGAGGCCCTGCATGGTCGTCGCCTCGCCCATCGCGGTGCCCGCGTTGAGCTGGATCGGCGTGACGCCCTCGACCTGCTTGAGGTCGCGAGCGGCGTCGAGCACGTCGTCCCAGCTCTCGGGCTGCCAGTCGGCCGGCAGGCCGGCCTGCTCGAACAGCGTCTTGTTGTAGTAGAGCACGCGCCCGTCGGCCCCCTGCGGCACGCCGTAGCGCTCGTCGTCGAACGAGACCGCGGCCTGCACCGCCTCGGGGATCTGCTCCCAGCCCTCCCAGTCGTCGACGGCGTCGCCGGCGACCTCGGAGAGCGGCTTGATGTAGCCGGCCTCGGCGAACTCGCCGACCCAGATGCCGTCCATGCCGATGATGTCGGCACCCTCGCCGGACTGCAGGTCGAGGGCGATCTTGGTCTTGTAGTTCTCGTCGTCGACGCCCTGGGGCTCGAACTCGACGGTGACGTCGCGCCCTTCCTCCTCCATGGCCGCCTCGAACTGCGGGATCACCCAGTCGGCGATCCAGTCCGCCTCGGCGGCGTTCTTGCCGCCCGTGATGGCGTTCGCGGTGATGGTGAGGGTGACCGGACCGTCCTCGGTCTCCTCCGGCTGGGCCTCGCCGGAGCATCCGGCCAGGACCAGGGCACTCGCGGTCGCGACGGCGAACGCCGCGACGATTCCGCGCCTGCTGTGGTGGATCATCTTCGACCTCTCTCTCGGTGGGGGCCGTCCGCTCGTGCGGACGGGTGGTGCACGGCCTACGCGCGGTCGCCGCGGCCGGAGCCGAGGGAGCCCGCGAGGGCACGGATCATGCGCCGGCCGACGGCGATGTCGTCGGCGGAGGCATCCGCCGACGGGCCCGGCTCCGGCGCGCCGGCGACGAGCGAGGCGAACGCGCGCAGCTCGTTCTCGAACGCTTCCTCCTGCATCCAGCGGGACTCGGCGCTCCGGCTGCCCAGTCGGGCGTCGCCGTCGACGACCGTCAGCACGGTGGGTGCGTTGAGCACGTACGGCACGGCGAAGCGCAGCGAGATGCTGCCCCGCTCGTGGTGGAAGGTCACGGTCTCGCGGTACTCGGGATACGCCGGGATGAAGTGCCAGTCGATCGACCACGGCACGTCGGGGTGGGCCGCCAGCCGCCCGCCGAGCGACACCGATCCCGGGAACCCACCCCACTGGTGGGCGCGGTCGACCTCGCCGATGCCGCCGACGAGGTGACGGAGCAGCCCGATGTCGTGCACGATCGAGCCGAGCACGACGTTCGTGTACAGCTTCGGCAGCGGGTGGCGCGCGTCGCCGATGACCGAGGCGACCGTGGCATCCGTCTGCGCGACCAGGCCCGCGATGACGTCCGCCGGGACGTCGTCGGGAGCGGGGGCCAGGTTCGCGAACGCGAGCTGCGCACCGTCGGCCGGGTGCAGCACCTCGACCGAGACGTGTCGCAGCTCGACGTCGGCGAGCAGGCGCAGCGCCTCGGCGGTCGCCGGGTCGTGCTCCTTCATGTAGCCCACGCGCAGCCAATCGGCGAGGTCGATGCCACGGTCGTCGGCGATCGCCCGGAGGTCGGCGACCTCGTCGAGCGAGAACGCGAGCGGCTTCTCGGCGAGCACGCGGATGCCGGCGCCGATGAGGCGGCCGGCGTCGGGCGCGTGCGAGCCCGACGTGGCGAGGATGGCGCCGTCGACCGCGAGGTCGCCGGCGTCGACGGCCGCGAGGAGTGCGTCGATCGAGGTGAACGCGGCGACACCGGCGCCGGATGCCGCGGCGATGGCCTCGGCTCGGCGCGCCGACAGGTCGACGACCGCGGTGAGCTCGATGCGATCCGCGTTGCGGCGGATGAGCGGCAGGTGCACGCTCTGGCTGATCGCACCGAGGCCGATGACGGCGAGGCGGACGCGATCGCTCACGCGAACCACCGCCGGAGCCGCTCGCGGTTGGCGACCTGGTCGCGGCGCGCGCGGTCGACGGCGTCGGCGTCCTGCAGGATCACGTCCTGCTCGACGACGAGCCAGCCCTCGTAGCCCGAGTCGACGATGGCGTCGACGATGCGGTCGACGTCGAGGTCGCCGTCGCCGAGCGCGACGAACACGCGCTGCTGCCAGACCTCGCGCATCGGGTCGGCGGTTCCGGCGGCACGCCGCAGGATCGAGCGATCGGCATCCTTGAGGTGGATGTGGTTGACCCGGTCGCGCCAGCGCAGGAAGTCGGGCAGCGGGTCGCCGCCGCCGATCAGCAGGTGCCCGGTGTCGAAGGTGAGGTCGACGTCGGTGTCGGCGAGCAGCCGCTCGATCTCACGCGGCGTCTCGACGTAGGTGCTCGCGTGGTGGTGGAAGGTCGGCTCGAGCCCCGCTTCGCGGGTGCGGTCGGCCGCCCGGCGCACGCGCGAAGCGAACCGGGTCCACGCGGCGTCGTCGAGTTCGAGCTCGGGCGCTCCGCCCGGCGTCGCCTTCCGCTCGGCGGAACCGGAGTCGGCGAGCGTGGGCTTCGGCGCCCGCTCGGGATCGGCGTCGGCCGCCGCGCGGAAGATCTCGAGCATGCGGTCGAGGTCGCCCATCGCCCGCTCGAAGTCGTCGTCGCTGCCGGCGAAGGGCAGGTCGACCCATCCGCCCGCGAGCGCGAGGCCGTGCCGGGCGAGGAAACCGGGAAGGGTGTCGCGATCGCCGAACAGGCCGGCGGGCCCGAGATCCACGCCGTCGTAACCGGCCTCGGCGACCCACGCGGCGAGTTGCCCTCCGTCGGGCAACGGCACGAGATCGGGGCGTGAAAGCTCGAAGACGCCATAGCTCACTGGCGCGTTCGCGGTGCGGATCACAGGGGTCCTCTCGACGGTCCAGGCGCAGCTCCGCGCCTGCGCCGACCACGTTACTAGGTTCTGACATATTTACAACTGCACGTCAGGACTTCGCCGAACGTTCACGCGCGCGTTCGGAGGCGCGGTCGACCGCACCCGCGAGTCGATCGACGGGGTGGGCGGAACGGGCGACGCGGCGCGCGTCAGCCCACGAACCCCGCGAACGGATCCTCGAGCTCGGCCCGCCGCTCGTCGGCACGCCGAACCGCGAGATCGAGGTCCTCGGCGAGTTCGCGCATGCGCTGGTCGCGCGCGAGCTCGTACTCGGCGTCGACCTCGATGTCGGGCCATTCGCGGTCGAGGCGCTGCTCGATCACCTCGGCGACCTCGCCCCAGGCGGCGTCGCGGGCGCGGTTCGCGAAGGTGGCGAGGTACTCGGGGTCCTCGCGCAGTTCCCAGAGCCGCTTCGCGATCTCGGCGTAGACCTTCTCGCGGCGGCGGAGGTTGAGCACGTCGGCGCGGTGGTAATCGTGCTGGTGCTGCGACCGCCCGTCGCGGTTGCGGGCGCTCTCGCGCTCCTCGTGCGAGAGCTCGGCGCTCTCGTCGGCCTCCTGCACGAGTTCGTACAGCACCTCGCGCGCCGCTGCCGCCGCGCGCTGGTCATCGTAGGGCTCTTCACCGCGCAGGGCCTGCACGATGAAGCGGTTCTTGAGCGCGAGCCGACCGGCGCCCTCGGCCATCATGAGGCCGTCGTCGACCATCTCCTCGAACGAGGCCTGCGGCGCCTCGGGTAGCGCCGAGCGGTCGAACGGCTTGAACCGGGTGCGCCGGCGGGCGCGCAGCCGCTCGATCCAGCCCATCGACCCACCTCCCTGTCGCACGCCCGATACGCCGACCGGGCGATGATCGCGATTCCGAGCCTACCGAGGGCCGGCGACGAACGCTGGGCGACGAACGCTCAGGGGCAGTGCAGCTGCGTGCGCGGCGCCCCGCGGTCGATCACGTGCTCCGACATCGGCTCACCGCAGAGCGGGCACCCCGGAGCGGCGGGCGCCTGTGCCGGCTCGTCGTAGGGCCCGAGCGGCGGCGGACCGAGCCACGGCAGCAGCCTCGCGTTCAGCCGGTCGATGAAGCCCGCGTAGCCGCGGCGGCCGGGTTGCGGATCGGGGGAGGTCATATCATTAGTGTACTAACTATTCGCGTCCACGGCATACTGGAGGCATGAACGAGCAACCGGCCGCCGAGGCATCCGTCGACGTGCTCGCCCTCGAGAACCAGGTCTGCTTCGCCCTCGCCGTCGCCGCGCGCGGCGTCATCGGCGTCTACCGGCCGATCCTCGAGCCGCTGGGCCTCACCCACCCGCAGTACCTCGTCATGCTGGCGCTCTGGGAGCGCAGCCCCCGCACCGTGCGCGACCTGGGCGACGCGCTGCAACTCGACCCCGCGACCCTCTCGCCGCTGCTGAAGCGACTCGAGGCGCAGGGCTACCTCACGCGCGCACGCAGCCCGCGCGACGAACGCGCGCTCGACGTGACACTGACCGACGCGGGGCGCGCGCTGCGCGAGCAGGCGCTCGCGATCCCGCCGCAGGTCGTCGACCGGCTGGGCATGAGCCTCGACGAACTCGGGTCCCTGCGCGACCGCCTCACCGACGTGATCGCCGCGGTCGGCGCGCGCGGCTGAGCTCCTAGCGCAGCGCCCTCCGGCGCGGCATCCTGAAGGAGATCCGAGGCGACACGCCGCGCGCGACCGGCGCGTCGCACGATTTCTCCTTCACCCTGCGCGATGCGCGCACCCGCACCAGCCGGAGCGCTCACCCCTCGGGGTCGAAGCCCGCGACCGTCCCGTCGGGCGACGGGAACTTCGCGACGAGGCTCGCGTCCTTGCCGCCGTGCCCCTCGGCGATGAGCTGACGGAACTGTTCGAGCGCGATGCCCGACACCGGCATCCGAAGACCGGATGCCTCGGCCGCGGCGAGCGCGAACGAGAGGTCCTTCTCGGCGAGCGCGGTCGCGAAGGTCGCGTCGTAGTTGCGGTTCGCGGGACTCGTCGGCACGACGCCCGGTGCCGGATACCAGGTGCGCAGCGGCCACGAGTCGCCCGACGACACCGACGCGACCTCGAAGAAGCGCTGCGGGTCGAGCCCCAGGGATGCCGCGAGCTGCGCTCCCTCGGCCACGCCGAGCAGCGACGCGAACAGCATGACGTTGTTCGCGAGCTTGGCGGCGATGCCGAGCGCGGGGCCGCCGAGGTCGAAGACGTGCCCGGCCATCGGTTCGACGAGCGGCGTGGCGGCCGCGACGGCGTCGGCCGTGCCGCCGAGCATGAAGGTGAGCGAGCCCGCGATCGCGCCCGGGATGCCGCCCGAGATCGGGGCGTCGACGAACCGGAACCCGCGCGCCGCCGACTCGGCGTGGCACCACCGCGACGTCTCGACATCGACGGTCGACGTGTCGAGCAGCAGCGCTCCGGGCGACGCGGTCGACCAGATCCCCGCGGTCGCATCGTAGACCTGCCGCACGTGCTCGTTGCGCGGCAGCGACGTGAACACCGCCTCGGCGCCGTCGACCGCCTCGGCGATCGACTCGGCCGCGCGCACGCCCTGTGCGGATGCCGCGGCGAGCGCGTCGCGGTCGAGGTCGAAGCCGCGCACGTCGTGCCCCGCCGCGACGAGGTGCGCCGACATGGGTGCGCCCATGTGTCCGAGTCCGATCCACGCGATGGCGGCCATGGCCCCTCCTCGACTCCGGCGTCGTGTGCACTCACGCTACGACGGCGGCGCGATCGGCGCCACCGCCGCCCCGCGTCCCATCGCCGCCCCTCCCCTCCCGCTCCCGCTGACCGCCCCCGGCCTCCCGCCCGCCGTTCATGCCTGCCCCTCCGCCGTTCCCCTCCCGCCTTCCGTCCGCCATTCAGGAACATTTCTGCGGCACGCCGGTGCGCAGCGCGGGACCGCCGCCGTGGCGCCGAGAAGTTCCTGAACCGCCGAGGGCGCGTCAGCCGGCGAGCTGCTCGACGAATGCGAGCGGCACGCCGCGGCGCGCCGGGTCGGCGGATGCCGCGGCCGCGACGAACCCGTCGCGGCGCACCAGGTACACGCGATCGGCGCGCAGCGGGCCCTGCACGTCGGGCGGGAACGAGTGGTGCTCGAGGCCGAGATCGCGGGCGATCCGTTCGACGAGCGCCGCGGATGCCCCGTACCCGTGCACCTGCCACGTCAGGGCCCGCAGGGCGACGTGGTTGTCGCCGGCCCACGGCAGCCGGAGCCCGACGGCCGGGTCGGCGGCGGCACCGCGAGCGCGCCAGCGGCCGCCTGCGCGCCGATCGCCGCGAGCGCGCCGTGCGTCGTGCGCGGCCGGGTCGGCGGCGGCCGGCGACATCCGATAGCGGATGCGCGTCTGCGAGACGTACCCGAACAGGCGCTGGGGCCCGACCAGCCGCGGGAGGAAGCGGATGGCGAACGGGCCGACGACCGGCACCACGCGCCCGCGCACGAACCGTGCCCGCGGCGTCTCCGAGGTGATCGCCGCGAACAGGCGGTCGGTCGTCTCGACGAGCGTGCGGGCGACCGGGCGGCGCTCGGCCTCGTACCGGTCGAGGCGCGCGTCGGGCATCCCTCCGAGGATGACGTCGGCGAACGCGCACGCGAGGCCGTGCGCCTCTTGCAGGCCGGTGTTCATGCCCTGTCCGCCGACGGGCGAGTGGATGTGCGCGGCGTCGCCGGCAAGGAAGCACGGTCCGACGCGGAACCGCTCGGCGAGCCGGTGGTGCAGCCGGTACGTCGCGAACCAGGTGCGTTCGCGGTACTCGACGCCGAACGTGTCGCGGAGCCGGTCGCGCGCGAGCTCCTCGGGCAGCGAGCCGTCGGGCGCGAGGTCGCGGTCGCGCACGACGCCGAGCAGCCGCTCGCGGCCGCCCGGCCCCATCGGGAAGCCGAGCAGCACGTCGTCTTCGGAGACCCGGACGTTGATCGCGTCGTCGACGAGCCCGGTCGTGTCGACCGCGTCGGCGACGAAGAAGGTGTGGGCGTTCGTGACGCCGCCGAACGGCACCCCGAGGGCGGAGCGCACGGCCGAGTGCGCTCCGTCGGCGCCGACGCAGTACCGGGCGCGCACGACCATGTCGCCGTCGGGCCCGGCGAGCGTCGCCAGCACGCCCGTCGCCGCCGCGGCGTCGGCGGCATCCGGTTCGCCCGTGCGACCGCCCTCGTGCCCGAGTCGCAGCTCGGTCAGGCGGTGCCGCCAGAACGGCGCGCGCTCGGCGGCGGCGAGCGCGTCGGCGAGGATGCGCTCGTTGCGGCTCTGCTCGAGCACGAAGACGCCGTTGAAGACGCTCACGTCGGCGCCCGCACGGCGCAGGTCGAACCGGCCGAACGGGCGGTCGCGGAAGCCCGGCACCAGCGCGTCGGCCCGGCTGCCCTGCACGAGCACCGGGTCGAGGAGACCGAGTTGGTCGAAGATCTCGAGCGACCGCGCCTGCACGACGAGCGCTCGCGACTCGCGCGTCGGGCCGTCCTTGCCGTCGACCACGACCGCACGCACGCCGAGGCGAGCGAGCGTCACCGCGAGCATCAGGCCCGTCGGGCCGGCGCCCACGACGAGCACGTCGGTGTCGATCTCCCCGCCTGCGACCACGCCTCCACTGTCGCACGGATGTCCGCGCCCTGACAGACTCGATCGGGGGTGCGCGCATGACGACCGACGAGACGACCCGGCCCGCGAGCGGGGAGAGCCTCACGACCGTGCTGGTCGCCCTCATCGCGAACGGGCTGATCGCGATCGCGAAGTCCATCGCCGCGGCGATCACCGGGTCGGCGTCGATGCTCGCCGAGGCTGCGCACTCGTGGGCCGACACCGGCAACGAGGTGCTGCTCGTCATCGCCGAGCGCCGGTCGGGCAGGCCGGCCGACGGGCGGCATCCGTTCGGGTACGGCAAGGATGCCTACATCTGGTCGATGTTCGCGGCCTTCGGGCTGTTCACGGTCGGCGCCGTGGTGTCGATCCAGCACGGCGTGCAGGAGCTCATCGACCCCGATCCGGCCGGCGACTTCGTCGTCGCCTACGTCGTACTCGGGCTCGCCTTCGTGCTCGAGGGCGTGTCCTTCGTGCGGGCGCTCCGGCAGGCGCGCGCCGACGCGCACCGCCGCCACGTGCAGACCCTCGACCACGTGCTGGAGAGCTCGAACCCGACGCTGCGGGCGGTGTTCGCCGAGGATGCCGCGGCCCTCATCGGCCTCGTCGTCGCGTTCGGCGGCGTGCTGCTCCACCAGCTCCTCGACTCGCCGGTGCCCGATGCGATCGGCTCGATCCTCGTCGGCGTGCTGCTCGGGGTCGTCGCAGTGGTGCTCATCGCCCGCAACCGCGCGTTCCTGCTCGGCGAGCCCGTCGACGACGGCGTGCGCGCGGCGGCCCTGCGCGAACTGCTCGCGACCCCCGACATCGAACGGGTGACCGCGCTGCACCTCGAGTTCATCGGGCCCGGCCGGGTGCTGCTCATCGCCGCGGTCGACCTCGCGGGCGACCGGCCCGAGGCCGCCGTCGCCGAGACGCTCCGCCGGCTGGAGGAGGCGATCGTGCGACGCGAGCACGTCGGCGCGGCGGTGCTCACCCTCAGCGCTTCCGACGAGGCGTCGCTGCCGCTCGACGGGAGCGACGGCGGCTGGGGGCCGCGGCCGGGAGGAGCCGACGGCCCGGTCGGTGGCCGCGCGGCCACCGACGACGGGCCCGACCGCCTCAGAGCATGACGTCGCCGGGTTCGTCGAGGCGACGCCAGCCCGTCGCGGCCAGCGTCGGCGGGAAGCGGTCGGCGGCCACGTACTCGTCCATGCCAAGGCCGGTGAGCGCGGCGAGGTCGGCGATGGGCACCTGGAAGGTGCGGAACGGTCCGAGCTGGGGCACGCCCGCGACGCCGGGCTCGACCGGGCGGGCGCCGCGTTCGAGCTCGCCCTCGTCGAGCACGGGCGCCTGGTCGAGCACGAAGCCGGCCGCGGCGAGCGCGCCACCGTCGACCGTCGCGCCGTCGTCGGATCGGTCGACGTCGGCCGCGCCGTCGGTGCGCCAAGCGACGACCTTCCAGAATCGCAGCGGCACCCGGATGCCCCGGTAGGCGGGGTCTCCCGGCTCGAGCACGGGTGCCGTGCACACCGAGAGCTTCAGGTCGTTCACCTCGGCGAAGGCGAGCACGTGGTCTTCGAGCCCGAGCCAGAGCTCCTTCGACTGGTTGAAGCCCGAGGCCTGCGGCGCGGCGTTCGGATACCGGAACGTGTCGGCGTTGGCGCGAGTGGCGACCGGTCGCGCGCCCCAGACGGGATCGCGACGCCGCACCAGGTGGCCCCGGTCGAGGTCGTTCGCGGCGTACACCTCGGGCCCGGCCTGCCAATCGGCGGGCACGCGGTCGTCGAGCTGCCAGTCGTCGCCCCGCGCGAGGTCGATGAGGCTCGCGCCGTCGACGTTCACGCCGGTCACGCGCGCAAGGCGTCGCGCGGTGTCGAGCAGCACGGTGAAGTGCACGTAGTCGAGTTCGACGGTCGCGTCGGCCTCGGATTCGGGTACTCGCGGCAGTGCCGCCTCAACTCCCAGGAAGCGCGCGTCGAAGCCCATGCGCCCAGTCGATCATGCGCCCCCGACACGGAGCGGGCGACACGGCGCGGCGGACACGGCGCGCACGATGCGGCGACGACGGCGCTGCACGGGCCGGGTGCGCTGTCAACGGCCTCGACAACGGGGCATCCGCCGCGCACGATCGGATCGACGACCCGATCGGAGGACCAGATGAGCGACGCACCCGTCGAGGATGGCTCGAACGAGGCCACGCGCGAGGAGCAGATCCGGGGCATCCTCGCCCAGGTGCGCGAAGACGTGCGAATGGGCCACGCCCACGACGAGGAGGCGCTGCTGCGCCAGCGCCTCGACGAGGCCGGCATCCCGATCGCCGAGGAGGACCTGCGGCTCTACCTCGAGTGAGCCCGAGCGAGCGCGCCGACGGCGACGCCGAGGCATCCGCAGGGGCCATCCGCACGAGGCATCCATGCCCCGCCGGTGATGCGACGATGGACGGATGAGCGGCAAGCGGATCCTCTTCATCGGCGGCACCGGCGTGATCAGCTCGGCGTGCGTCAGGCGCGCCCTCGAGCGCGGCGACGACGTCAGCGTGCTCAACCGCGGCACGACCACGACGCGGCCGCTGCCCGACGGCGTGCGATCGATCCTCGCCGACGTCCGCGACGCCGATGCGACGCGCACGGCGCTCGAGGCGGCCGGCGGCGAGTTCGACGTCGTCGCCGAGTTCCTGGCGTTCACGCGCGACCAGGTGCAGGCCGACGTCGACCGGTTCGAGGGACGGGTGGGCCAGTACGTCTTCATCAGCTCGGCCTCGGCGTACCAGACGCCGCCGTCGCGCCTGCCGGTCACCGAGTCGACGCCGCTGCGGAACCCCTTCTGGCAGTACTCGCGCGACAAGATCGCCTGCGAGGACCTGCTCGTCGCCGCGTACCGCGACCGCGGATTCCCGGCCACCATCGTGCGGCCCTCGCACACCTACGACCGCACGCTGCTGCCGACGCTCGCGCACTGGACCGACATCGCGCGCATGCGCGCCGGCAAGCCCGTCGTCGTCCACGGCGACGGCACGAGCCTCTGGACGATCACGCACGCCCGCGACTTCGCGGTCGGCTTCACGGGCCTGCTCGGCAACCCGATGGCGATCGGCGAGGCGTTCCACCTCACGGGCGACCACTCGCCCACCTGGAACCAGATCTACGGATGGCTCGGCGAAGCCGCCGGCGTCGAGCCGGATCTCGTGCACGTCGCCTCCGAGACGATCGCCGCGGTGAATCCCGAGTGGGGCCCGGGCCTCGTCGGCGACAAGGCCCACTCGATGGTGTTCGACAATGCCAAGGTGCGCGCGCTGGTGCCCGGGTTCGGCACGACGGTCACCTTCGACGAGGGCGCGCGGGAGATCATCGAGTGGTACGACGCGCACCCCGAGCAGCAGGTCGTCGACCCCGTCGCGGATGCCGCGTTCGAGCGCATCCTCGCCCTCCCGCGCCGCTGACGTCCGGCGGTCTTCGACCCGCGCCGCTGATCACACGCCGACGGGGCCGTTGTCGCGGAAGAGGTCGCCCGGGTCGACCTCGCGCTTGATCGCGCGCAGCCGTTCGAGGGTCGCGGGCGGGAACGCCGCCTCGACCTGGGCCGCGCCCTGTTCGGTCTCGAAGCTGAGGTAGGCGCCGCGCGTGTGCGGCGCGATGAGCTCGTCCCACGCGGCGCTCGTGCGCCGTCCCCGCGTGCCGAAGGCGACGACCGAGAACTCGGCGTCGCGGTGGGCGAACGCCGTGGCATCCGCCGGCACGTCGTGCACGGCGCCGCCCATCGCGCGCAGCTGGAAGAAGTGCGTCGCGCCCGACTCCAGGAACCGCGCCGCGTCGCGCGCGAACTCGGGCGTGATGCGGCCGATCAGGCCCGAGCGCGCGAGCGGCTCGCCCTCGCCGGAGTGCGCCCCGTCGCCGGCGTTCGAGACGATCGCGCGGTAGCTGGTCAGGCGCACCTCCTGTGCGACGAGCGGGGCGGCCTCGGCCAGCGGCTGCAGCCTGGCGATGACGGTGTCGGGCTCGCCGGAGTCGACCACGGCCATGACGTGCGCGGTGACCGGCTGCCCCGGCCGTCCGCCGCCGAACATCGCGAAGCTGGTCACGTCGCGCGGCGAGTCGACGACCCAGTCGCCCCAGGCCTGGAGGAACCCGGCCGTGTCGGTCGCGTCGAACGCGAGCTGCGCGAAGCCGAGGTCGCCGACCTTGTCGACCTCGAATTCGAACGCCGTGACGACGCCGATGTTCGCGCCCGCGCCGCGGACGGCCCAGAACAGGTCGGGGTGCTCCTCGGCGCTCGCGCGCACGATCCGGCCGTCGGCGAGCACCAACTCGACCGCGCGAAGATGGTCGATCGTGAGGCCGTGCTCGCGCACGAGCCATCCGACGCCCCCCGCGGTCGCGAGTCCGCCGACGCCGACGCCGCCGGAGTCGCCCGACGACAGCGCCCAGCCGTGCGGCTCGAGGAAGGCGGCGACGTCCTGCCAGCGGGCGCCCGGTTCGATCCGCACGAGACGGGATGCCTCGTCGAGCACGGCCATCGCGCGCAGGCGCGAGAGGTCGATGACGATGCCGCCCTCGTTCGTCGAGCGGCCGCTGATGCCGTGGCCGCCGCTCCGGAGGCTGAGCGGCAGGTGGGCGTGCTCGCGCGCGAACGCGACCGCGTCGACCACCTCGGCGGTCGTCGCCGGCTGGAGCACGAGGCCGGGCGCGCCGCCTCGCATATAGGTGGAGCTCACGCGCGCGTAGCCGGCGTCGCCCGGTTCGACGGCGGATGCCGCGAGCGAGGCCGGCACCGCGTCGTAGTCGATGCCAGTGCGGCGCTTCGCGATCGCGAGGCTCGAGCGCGGGGCACGGGCGGGCGCGACCGCGGCATCGCCGAGTTCGCGGGCGACCGCCTCGCGCAGGCCGGGCGCGACCTCGGCGGCGAACCGCTGCATCGTCGCCGGGTCGTCGCTCGCGAGGATGAACGTGTCGACGCCGTCCTCGACGACGAACGGCAGCAGCTGCTCGACCCACTGCTCGGGCGGGCCGTCGAGGAGGCGCCCGCCGCCCGCCGAGAAGCGCCCGAAGACGTTCAGCAGGCGCCGGATCTCGGCGGGGTTGCGCCCGGCGTCGACCGCGGCCTCGTCGATGCGGGCCGCCGACCGGGCGTACTCCCCCGGCTGGAGGTAGGCCAGCGAGGGCAGCCAGCCGTCGCCGATCCGGCCGGTGAGCCGGAGCATCCGCGGTTTGAGCGCGCCGATCCAGATCGGGATGTCGTGCGCGGGCGCGGGCCCCCGCTTCGCACCGTCGACGCGGTAGTGGTCGCCGTCGACGGCGAAGCGGCCGCGGTCGGCGGCATCCCAGGTTCCGCGGATGATGCCGATCGCCTCGGCGAGCGCGTCGACCGCCTGGCCGGGCGTCAGGCGGCGACCGCCGACCGACTCGATCGCGTCCCAGAAGCCGCCGGCGCCGAGCCCGAGTTCGAACCGGCCGCCCGAGAGCAGGTCGAGGCTCGCGGCCGCGCGCGCGAGCACGACGGGTTCGCGCTGCAGCGGCAGGTTCAGCACGTTGCCCGCGAGGTGCACGCGCTCGGTCGACGCGGCGACCCACGACAGCAGCGTCCACGTGTCATGGAAGCCCGGCTGGTACGGGTGGTCCTGGAAGGTGACGAGGTCGAAGCCGGCGGCCTCCGCGATCTGCGCGAGGCGCACGGGCAGCTCGGGCGGGTCGTTGGTCGGGGTGATGAAGGTGCCGAACTGCAGGTCGCGGCCGTAGTGCATGGTGCTCCGTTCCTCGCGGTGCCTCCATCCTCCGACGGATGCCCCACCCGAGGCATCCCGCTGGTAAGCTGCTAACCATGAGTAAGCGGGTACCGGGCGACGACCTCGACGCGCACCGCTCCGCGCGGCTGCGCGAACTCGGCCACATCGACGACGAGGCGTGCCGCCGGTTCACCGCCTCGATCGAGTTCGCCGGCCGCAAGTGGAGCGCCGCGATCCTGCTCGCGGGCGTGCGCGGCGCACGACGCTTCAGCGAGTACCGCGACACCGTCGAGGGCATCTCCGACCGCGTGCTCGCGGCGAGGCTGCGCGAACTCGAGGCCGAGGGCATGATCGAGCGGCACGTGCGGCCGACCACGCCCGTGTCGATCAGCTACACGCCGACCGCGGCCGGACTCCGCCTCATCGAGGCGCTGCAGCCGCTCGTCGAATGGGACCTCACGCGCTCGCGCGGACGAGCCGCCGGCTAGCAGACACGGCTGTGTATCACGGGTGATACACTGACCGCATGCAGACCGTCAGCGTTCGCGAACTCCGCAACCACGGTGGAGAGATCCTCGACCGAGTGATCCGCGGGGAGCATCTCGTGGTCACCCGAGACGGCACCGAGGTCGCGGAACTCGTTCCCGTGCCGGCGCCACGGCAGCAGGTGTCGGTCCTGATCGACCGGCGACGGCTGCTCCCGCGAGTCGATCCGGCAGGGCTCCGCGCCGACATCGACGCGCTGATCGATCAGGCCCTCTGAGATGGGCTCCGTAGGCGTGCTCGACACGTCCACGCTGATCCTGCTCGCCCGAGTGAGCGACCCGGCTGCGCTTCCCGACGAGCCGACCATCAGCGCGATCACGCTTGCCGAGCTTTCCGTCGGGCCAGTCGTTGCCGCGACGGAAGAGGAACGGGTCGCGCGCCTCGCGCACCTCCAGCTCGCGGAATCGGACTTCGACCCGATCCCCTTCGACTCCGCCGCGGCACGCGCCTTCGCCATCGTCGCGAGCTCACTGCGCGCAGCAGGGCGCAAGCCTGCAGCGCGTGCCTACGACGCCCTCATCGCGGCCACGGCGATCTCCCGAGGACTCCCGCTCCACACCTGCAATCCAGCCGACTTCACCGGCATCCCCAGGCTCGACCTGCGACCGGTTCCCCTCCTCGACAGCTGATGATGCTGCCGAAGCTCACGCGCTCGCGCGAACGAGCCGCCGGCTGAGGGCGCTCGCGTCGGTCACCTCGAGCAGCCGCGCCGCGCCGTCGAGCGGGTCGGACGTGCCGACGTGCAGGTGCGCGCCCGGGAAGACCTGGTGGATCGCCGCTTCGAACTCCCGCGTGACGTGCGCCGAGCGGAAGACGCCGCCGACCGCCCGCACCTGCGGCTCGGTGGCGAGGTCCTCGCCCACGCGGCGCAGACCCGTCACGGCCGAGCGCGCGAGCTCGCGACCGGCGCGGCGAACGATCGATGCGGCGACCCGGTCGTCGCCGGCGAGCTCCGAGACCGCGCGCGCGTACGCGGCGATGCGCTGCACCCGGTCGGGCGCGGCCTGCAGTTCGATGTACGCGAGCTCGAGGTCGGGGAACTCCTCGGAGACGACACCCGTCAGCGCCGTGCGCGGCCCCCGACCGTCGTGGGCACGCATTACCGCCTCGAGGGCCGCCCGCCCGATCCAGTATCCGCTGCCGGCGTCGCCGATGAGGTTGCCCCAGCCGTCGACCCGGGCGACGTCGCGCGCGCCGACGGCGAGCGTCACGACCCCGGTGCCGGCGGCGACGACCACGCCGCGCTCGTCGCCGAGCGCGCCGAGGTACGCCGTGACCGAGTCGTGCGCGAGCGTGACCGACCGCGCGCCGAGCGCCCGCGCGGCGTCGAGCAGGGCCGGGGCGTCGGCGTCGCGGTCGGTGAGTCCCGACACCCCGACACCGACCGCCTCGGCCCGCCGCCCGCCGGCCGCGGTCGCACCGAGCACGGCGACCAGCTGCGGCAGCAGCGGCAGGTCGGTGCGGATGCCGGGGGCGGCCCACTCGTCGTGGACCCCCTCGCCGACGTGCCGCACCTTGATGCCGGTCTGCCCCGCGTCGATCGCGAGCACTGTGCTCATGCGCTGCCTCTCGCGCGGTACACCTCGCGCAGGAACGCCCCCGCGGGCTTGCCGTACGGGCAGTAGTCGTCGTTCGCCGCGGCATCCGCCTCGGCGTAGAGGCGCGGCGGCCAGTCCCACAGCATGAAGCCGCGTACCCACGGGCGCGCGTCGCACGCCCGGAACATCGCCTCGTAGTAGCGCAGCTGCGCTTCGCCCGAGGGTGCGCCGGGCAGGGTCCAGTCGTTCGGGCGGGCGGGCGAGCCCGCGCGCGACGGGCAGCCCGCCTCCATGAAGAGGAAGGGCTTGCCGGATGCCTCGACCGCGCGCTCGATGCGGTCGAGCTCTGCCTCCCACCGGTCGATCGGGTAGTACCCGCTCGAGGTGACCACGTCGACCGCGTCCCACCAGGTGACGCGGTCCTCCTGGTACTTGTCGCAGTTGTAGGTGACGAGGCCCGAGTACACCTCGCGCACGGCCGCGATGAGCGCGCGCCATTCGACCTCGCGGGCGTCGGCGCGCACCATCTCGCAGCCGATGCAGAGCATCTCGCACCCCTCGGCCTCGGCGATGCGAGCGGCGTGCAGGATGAACTCGCCGTACGACGCGAACCACTCGCCCCACGTCGGCTCGCCGGGCACATCGTGATCGAAGAACCCGATGTGGGCCCGCCACGTGCCGTCGATCACGTTCACGACCGGCTTCAGGCAGACCTTCAAGCCGAGGGCCTTCGCCTCGCGGATGCCCCAGACGATCTCGTCGTCGACGAGCCCCGGCGCCCCGCCGAAGAGCACCTCGGTCGACTGCGCGGTCTCCTGCCCGGCCGAGTACGCGAGCGCGGTCCAGTTCACGCCGTGCTCGGCCATCAGACGCATCGATTCGGATGCCTCGGGCACGGCCCACGTGCCGTGCACGCCGGTCCAGCCCCAGGTCATGCCCGCGAGGTAGGGGGCGAGCGCCGCCTGGGCGTCGCCCGCAGCTCGCGCGCTCATCCGGCCACCAACTGGTTGGCCGAGCGCAGCACGCGCTGGTCGGCGAGCGCCGCCGCGTCGAGCGTTCCGGCATCGCCGCCGTGCCGTACGAGGAACCGCGCCGTCTCACCCGGCAGCAGGGTGACGAGCCCGTCCTCGGTGTACGCCTCACCCACCGCGGTCGACTTGTCGACAAGTCCACCCGATTCCCCACTACCCACCGCCGGATCGAGCAACTTGTCTACCCGCAACTTGTCTACAAGTAGACAGAGGTCCCTCACGAGGTTCCCCGCCGTGACGAGCACCGCGGTGCCGCCGTCGGCGGGGGCGGTCTCGACCGACAACCGGGCGGACTCGAGCCGGGAGTCGCGCGGCTCCGCGAAGAACCAGAGGCCCCGCTCGCCGCTCGCCGCAACCGTCGCCGTCACGAGTTCGGCCGAGGCATCCCCCGGCGTCGCGATGTCGGCCGCGATCGCGACGGTGGCGTTGCCGTACGGCTCGACCTCGAACGGCACCGACCGCTCGGCGAGCACCGCGCCGTCGAAGGAGAGCCGCCGCACGACGAGCTCGCCCGGCCACGGCGCATCCGTGTCGTTGCCGATGACGGCGGCCAGCCCGCCGTCGCGCGGTTGCACGCTCACGACCCGCGGCGCGAACGCCGCGCGGATACCGTGCCACAGCGGCTTCAGCCGCTCGTCGCCGTCGATCGCGGCCCACGACGTGACCGGCCAGCAGTCGTTGAGCTGCCAGACGACGGCGCCCATCGTGTGCGGCGCCCACGAGCGGAAGTGCTCGAGCGCGAAGCGCACCGCGTTCGCCTGGTTGAGCTGCATCGCCCAGTGCCAGGTCTCCATGTCGGCGGGCACGCGGAAGTGCGGCAGCAGCCCGTTGGTGAGCTTGACGTTGCCCTCCATGGCCTTCTGGTGCACGATCATGCCGGGCGACTCGGGCGTCAGCGGGTCATCCGACACCGACCGCACGAGCGTCGACCACGCCGGCGGGCCCTGCCAGCCGAACTCGGCGACGAACCGCGGCCGGTGATCGTGGTAGGTCAGCCAGTCCTGCCGGTTCCACTGCTCCCAGAGGTGCATCGTGCCGTGGGGTTCGGCGTTCGGGTGCTCGCCGTTCGGGCTGAACGGGCTGCCCGGCGAGTACGGCACGTGCGTGGCCAGCTCGGCCACGAGCCGCGGGAACAGGTCGTGGTAGTAGTACGCTCCCCAGGTCTTGCCATCCAGGTACTGCTTCCAGCCCCAGTCCTCGTAGCCCCAGAGGTTCTCGTTGTTGCCGGTGAGCAGCACGAGCGACGGGTGCGATGCCAGGCGCACGATCTGCTCGCGCGCCTCGGCCTCGACCTCGCTGCGCAGCGGCTCCTCCTCGGGGTACGCGGCGCACGCGAAGAGGAAGTCCTGCCACGTCAGCAGGCCGAGCTCGTCGCAGAGGTCGTAGAAGTCCTCCGACTCGTAGATGCCGCCGCCCCACACGCGCACGAGGTTGAGGTTCGCGGCGACGGCCTGGCGCAGCCGGCGTTCGTAGCGGGCGCGGTCGACACGCACGGGCAGCGCGTCGTCGGGAATCCAGTTGACGCCCTTCACGAAGATCGGCCGGTCGTTCACGACGAGCGTGAACGGCGTGCCCTCGGCATCGGGCTCGGTGTCCCAGCGCACGGTGCGGAAGCCGACGACGCGGTGCGTCGCGTCGAGCGTGTGCGGGCCGTCGCCGTGCAGCCGGACGTCGACGACGTACCTCGGCTGGCCGCCGTGGCCGACCGGCCACCAGCGCTCGGCCTTCGGCAGCGCGAGCGTCACGCGCGCGCGGTCGCCCTCGACGTCGTCCATCGCCGACGGCAGCGGGCCGTCACCGAGCCCGGGCCCGGCCACCGCGACGCTCACGAACGGAGCCCTCGCCACGGCATCCGTCGCGCCGGCACCCGCCGAAGCGGCATCCGTCGCCCATTCGATGGTCACGTCCACGTCGATCGTGCCGCCGTCGCCGTCGGGCGTCGCGACCACGCGCGCCTCGGCGAGGCGCGCCGTCGACCACGACTCGAGCCGCACGGGCCGCCAGATGCCGCTCGTGTAGGTCGCGATGCCCCAGTCCCAGCCGAAGTTGCACGCCGACTTGCGGATCGCCTCGTACGGCAGCGGATACGGCCGCGGGCGCGCGCCGAACTCGAGGCTCTGGGCGTTCGCGTACCGAACGGGCGACCGGAACGCGACCTCGAGCGTGTTCTCGCCCTCGGCCAGCACGTCGCGCACGTCGACCCGGTACGAGCGGTGCTGGTTCGCCGCCTCGAGCACGACGCGGCCGTTGAGCCGCACCGTCGCGACCGTGTCGAGCCCGTCGAAGACGAGGTCGTGCCGCTCGTGCCCGTCGGGCCGCCAGTCGAACGTCGTCTCGTAGGTCCAGTCGACCTGGCCGATCCAGGCGAGCAGCGACTCGTGGTCGTCGAGGTACGGGTCGGGGATGAGGTCGGCCGCGAGCAGGTCGGTGTGCACGCAGCCGGGCACGGTCGCGGGCACGGCGGCGCCGGTCGCGTCGCCCGATAGCGCGTCGGCGAGGGCGGCGGGCACCGGCCCGGCGGCGGCGCGCAGGCGCCAGCCGTCGTGAAGGTCGCGGCGGGAGAGGGGCAGGGTCACTTCACGGCTCCGGAGGTCAGGCCCTTGTAGATCCAGCGTTGCAGCAGGACGAAGGCGATGATCGTGGGGACGATGACGAGGATGGTGCCGGCCGCGATGACCTCCCACTGCGCGCCGAACGGTCCCTTGAACCGGAACAGCGACGTGGAGATGAGCCCCTCGGACGGCAGGTAGAGGAAGGGCATGTAGAACTCGTTGTAGACCGCGATGCCCTTGATGATCACGACGGTCGCGATCGCGGGCTTCAGCAGCGGCAGGATGATGCGCCAGTAGATCGTCCACCGGTTCGCGCCGTCGATCATCGCGGCCTCGTCGAGCGAGAGCGGGATCGCCTGCATGAACTGGATGAAGAGGTAGATGGCGATGATGTCGGTGCCCATGAAGAGCAGGATCAGCGCGGCCTTCGTGTCGTAGAGCCCGAGCCCGTTGACGAGCTGGAACGTCGCGACCTGGCTCGTCACGCTCGGGATCAGCGTCGCGACGAGGAAGAGCCCGAAGATCAACTTCTTGCCGCGGAACGCGAACCGGTCGAGCGCGTACGCGCACATCGTGCCGAGCAGGATCGTGCCGATCAGCGAGATCACGAGCACCACGAGGGTGTTGAAGAAGCCCTCGAGCATCTCGCCGCTCGTGAACGCCGTCACGAAGTTCTCGAAGTTCAGCCAGTTCGACGGCGGGTCGAACGGCCCCGTCTGCCCGTACTCCTGGCTCGTCTTGAGGCTCGCGATGAGCACCACCGACAGCGGCAGCAGCGTCACCAGCACGGCGATGCCGAGGCTGAGGTACTTGGCGGTCGTCGCGCTGAGCCCGCGGATCCGGGCGCCCGGTGTGAGGCCGGAACGGCGGTCGCGCGCGGTCAGGGTGCTCATGTCAGGTCCACCTTCTCGTCGGGGAACACCTTGCGCTGGATCCACGTGACGATCAGGACGATGACGAGGAGCACCACCGCCATGGCCGACGCGAGTCCGACGTTGCGGAAGTTGAATGCGGTCGAGATCGTCTCGATGACGAACGTGCTCGAGCCGTTCGCGCCGCCCGTCATGATGAACGGCACCTCGAAGACGCTGAGGCTGCCCGCGATCGCCAGGATGAACGAGAGGCCGACCACCCGGCGGATGCCGGGGAAGATGATCGCCCAGAACTGCTGCCAGCGGTTCGCGCCGTCGAGTTCGGCCGCCTCGTAGATGTCGTGCGGGATCGACTGGATCGCGCCGAGGAACAGCACGAAGTTCAGGCCCGTGTACCGCCACACCGAGGTCGCCGCGAGCGACGTGTTGACGATGTCGGGGTCGCCCAGCCAGTGCGGCGGGTCGCTCATGCCGAACCAGCCGAGCACCGTGTCGAGCGTGCCGCCGGGCTGGAAGAGGTAGAGGAAGACGAAGCCGATGGCGACGCCGTTGATCAGGTAGGGGAAGAACAGCACGCCCTTGAAGAAGTTCGCGAACCGCGTGCTGAAGCTCAGCAGCGCCGCGAAATACAGCGCGATCGCCATCTGCACGAACGACGCCGCGAAGTAGT
This sequence comes from Agromyces agglutinans, assembly GCF_009647605.1. Classification (GTDB taxonomy): domain Bacteria; phylum Actinomycetota; class Actinomycetes; order Actinomycetales; family Microbacteriaceae; genus Agromyces; species Agromyces agglutinans. The sequence goes on from NZ_WJIF01000003.1 coordinate 491,723, forward strand.
AGAGGCTCACGCCGAAGACGCTGAAGATGCGCGGGTTGGTGAACACCTCGACGTAGTTGTCGAACCCGATGAAGGTCTTGGTGAGGTCGAGCCCGTCCCAGTCGGTGAGGCTGTAGTACACCAGGTTGACGGCCGGCCAGTAGGTGAACAGGAGCAGCAGTCCCACCGCCCCGGCCACGAAGAGCCAAGGGGTGAGGTGCCGCATGATGGGCCGGCGCGCCACCCCGCCGGCCGCCCGGTCGCCGGCTCCGCGGGGTGCCCCGCGGAACCGGCGACCTGCTGCCGGCACGGTGACGGCGGCGCGTGTGTCCGCCGGAGCGGTATCGACTGCCGTGTTCGTCATGATCGTCCCGGATGCTTCCGGCGTCAGCCGGCGAGCTTCTCGACCGAGGCGCCCCAGCGCTCGTTGAGTTCGGCGAAGTAGCTGTCCTTGTCGCCCTCGGCGGCGCCGCGCGCGATGTCGACCATCTTCTGGCGGTAGAGCTGGCCCCACAGGTCGATCTGCGAGTCGTTCGAGACGTCGCTGAGCAGGCTCTCCTTGCCGGCGGGTGCCGGATTGACCTCGAACAGCTCGACGCCGTTCTCGGTGAAGCCCGAGAGGTTGTCGGGCAGCGGCTTCTCGGTGACGGTCGAGATCATGCCCTGCGTCTCGGTGAACCCGGAGTCCTCGATGAGCCACTGGATCCACGCCCACGCGGCGGCCTTCGACGTGGAGTGCTTGCTCACGCCGAGGTTGTAGTCGCCGCCGATGAGCGAGTACTGGGTGCCGTCGAGGTTCGACGGGAACGCCATGTAGCCAATGTCGTCGGCGGAGGCGCCGTTGTCTTCAGCGGCGGCCTGCATCTGCGAGATCGCCCACGAGCCGAGCGTCATCGCGCCGATCTTGCCCGTAGCGATGTCGACCTTGGACTGCTCCCAGTTGGTGGTCAGCGGGTCCTCTTCGGTGAGGCCTGCGGCGACCGACTCGTACAGCAGCGAGTCGATGGCGTAGATGTCGCTGCCCTCGGTCCAGGGCGCCGGGTCCTCGGCCATGTCGATGCCCGCGTCGGGGTTGTTCGTGATGGAGCCGAGGTTGCTGAACGACTGCGAGAGCGGCCAGCCGTCCTTGTAGTTCGTGTAGAGCGGGATCGCGTCGGTGTTGTCCTTGACCTTCTGCAGCGCGGCGAGCCATTCGGCCTCGCTCGTCGGCAGCTCGGTGACGCCGGCCTCCTCGAAGACGCGCTTGTTGTAGAGCACGCCCTGCGCGTTGCCGCCGATGGCGAGGCCGTACTGGGTGCCCTCGTAGGTGTGCGTGGTGAGGAACCGGTAGGTGTCCTCGAAGTCGGCGGTCTCGCCGAGCGGCTCGAGGAACTGCTCGAACTGGCTGGGCTGCATCGTGGGGATGCCGATGACGTCGCCGTAGTTCGTGCTCGAGAGGCGCGTCTTCATCTCGCCCTCGTAGTCGGTGATGCCCTCGAACTCGATGTTCACGTCGGGGTGGAGCTTCTGGAACTCCTTCTCGTACTCGTCGAACGTGCCGTCCTCGACGAGGTCGGTGCGCCAGGTGACGACCGTGATGTCGCCCTTCACCTCACCGTCGATCGTGTTCGACGCGTCGTCAGCGCCGCCAGCCGAGCACCCGCTGAGCGCGAGTCCGGCGACGGCGAGGAGCGCGAAACCCGCCACTGCCTTCTTTGCCATGTGTGTACTCCTTGTCAGTTCACCCTTGAACGCCGCCCGCCTCAGGATGCGAACGCGTCGCCAGATTAGGGGCACGAGAGCGCTCTCCGCAATGATGATGACAACGCTGTCCGATCGGCATCGAGAATCTCGAATCGATACGAATCTGCGTTTCAACCGGGATTTCTCAAGCACTGGATGTCGCAACCTGTCCGCGAATGTCTCGTGAATGTCCGACGTTGGACACCGGCCGCATCGCGTTGCTAGGCTCGCGGCATCGACGAAGGGGCCGAGCATGTCGGGGCAACAGCAACGAGCCACGCTCGACGACGTGGCTCGTCTGGCCGGGGTCAGTTCGAAGACCGTGTCACGGGTGTTCGCCGACCGTGAGCTCGTCTCCCCCGCGACCGTCGAACGGGTGCTCACCGCGGCGAAGCGCCTGCGGTTCCGCCCGAACTCGCTCGCCCGCAACCTCCGCCGCGGTGGGTCGACGAACACGATCGGGTTCATCATGGGCGAGCTCGGCAACCCCTTCTACTACAAGGTCGCGGCCGGCATCGAGCAGGAACTGGCGCGAAACGGGCACGCCCTGCTCGTCGCGACCACCGACGACACCCCCGATGGCGAAGAACGCGTGGCGGACGCCCTCCTCGCCCAGCGCATCGGCGCGCTCCTGCTCATCCCCGTGGCCGACGACCAGTCCTACCTCGAGGGCGAGCGTCATCTCGGCACTCCCGTGATCGCCATCGACCGCCCGGCCCGCAACCTCGTGGCCGACGCGCTCGTGCTCGAGAACCACCGCGGCGCGTTCGAGGCCACCTCACGGCTGCTCGCGCTCGGGCACCGCCGGATCGCGTACGCCTGCAACCCGGCCGCCGTCTACACGCAGGCCGAGCGCGTGCGCGGGTACCGCGACGCGATGGCGGCCGCCGGCATCCACGACACCCATCGCTGGGAGCGGCTCGTCGACGACCGCAGCGCGGCGCCCGAGCAGTTGGTCGCCGATCTGTTCGCGCGCGACGACGCACCGACCGCGATCATCACGGGCAACAACCGCATGACCATCGGGGCCCTCAGGGCGTTCCGCGCGCGGGGCGACGCCGACGCCATCGCGCTCATCGGGTTCGACGACTTCGACACCGCCGACGTGCTCGGCGTGAGCGTCATCTCGTACGATCCGGTCGCTCTCGGCCGCCAGGCCGCCCGGCTCGCGCTCGAGCGCATCGGCGAACCGGCCGGATTCACCAAGCAGATCGAACTGCCGACCTGGCTGGTCGAACGCGGCACCGGCGAACGACCGCCGGCGGAAGGAGCCCAGTGAGCGACCTCGTCCACCTCGAGTCCGACGGCGTGGCCGTGCTGATCGACGCCTCGGCGCCCGGTCTGCCGCGCGTGCTGCATTGGGGCGCGGCGCTCGGCCGCCGCATCGGCGACGACGACGGATCGACGTCCGCGGCCGCGGACGCGAGCGCGGCGGCGATCGTCGCCGCGGTCGATCGGCAGGCCGCACCCGGAACGCTCGACGCCGCCTGGCAGCTCTCGCTCTCGCCGCTCGAGGGCGACGGGTGGAGCGGCCGGCCGGGCCTCCAGGTCCGGGTCGGCGGCGTCCTGCACCATCCCCGCTGGGCGGTGCAGCACTCGAGCGCGACGGCCACGCGATTCGAGGTCGTCGCGCGCGACGAGGCATCCGACCTGGTGCTCGAATTCGAACTGTCGATCGAGGCGGGCGGCGTCGTCGCCGTCGACCAGCGGCTTCGCCGCGACGACACAGCCGGCGGCGAGACCGCCGGCGACGCGGCACCCGCCATCGAGGTCGACTGGCTCGAGGCGACGCTGCCCGTGCCCTCGACCACCGACCGCCTGCTGAGCTTCGACGGCCGCTGGACCCGCGAGAAGCGGCCCGTCACCACGGACATGCCCGCCGGCTCGACCGTGCGGCAGTCGCGCCGCGGCCGGCCCGGGCACGACGCGCCGACGCTGTTCGCCGCCCTCGAGGCGGCGCCGCGGTGGGGCGACGGCCGCGTCTGGGCGGCACACGTCGCCTGGTCGTCGGATGCCTCGTACCGGGTCGACCGCGTGACCGACCAGGCGACCCTGATCGGCGGCGGCGAGCTGCTGCGGCCCGGCGAGGTGGTGCTCGCCCCCGGCGACGCCTACGCCGCGCCGCGCGTGCTGTTCGCGCATTCGCGCGCCGGGCTCGACGGCGTGGCCGACGGATTCCACACCCTGCTGCGGAGCCGGCCGCACCACCCGACGACGCCCCGGCCGTTCGTGCTCAACACGTGGGAGGCGGTCTACTTCGATCACGACCCAGCGCGCGTGCTCGCGCTGGCCGAGCAGGCGGCGGCGGTCGGCGTCGAGCGGTTCGTGCTCGACGACGGCTGGTTCCTCGGGCGTCGCGACGACACGACCTCGCTCGGCGACTGGGTCGTCGACCGCGCCGTGTGGCCCGAAGGGCTCGGTCCGCTCGCCGCCCGCGTGCACGAGCTCGGCATGCAGTTCGGGCTGTGGTTCGAGCCCGAGATGGTGAGCCGCGACTCCGACGTGGCGCGCGCGCACCCCGACTGGCTCCTCCACGATGCCGGGCACCTCGACCACGACCCGCGGCTCAGCTGGCGCACCCAGTTCGTGCTCGACCTCGCGAACCCCGCCGCCTTCGACCACGTGCTGGGGCAGGTCGACGCGCTCGTCGCCGACCTCGGCATCGACTTCATCAAGTGGGATCACAACCGCGACCTCGTCGAGAGCGTGCACGACGGCCGCCCGGGGGTGCACGGGCAGACGCTCGCGACCTACCGGCTGATGGACGAGCTCCGGCGCCGGCATCCGTCGCTCGAGATCGAGTCGTGCTCCTCCGGCGGAGCCCGCACCGACCTCGGCATCCTCGAGCACACCGACCGGGTGTGGGCGAGCGACTCCAACGATCCGGTCGAGCGACAGGACGTGCAGCGCTGGACGGGCCTGCTCCTGCCGCCCGAGCTCGTGGGCGCGCACGTCGGACCGGCGACCTCGCACAGCTCGGGCCGCACCACGGCGCTGTCCTACCGCATGGCGACGAGCCTCATGGGCTCCGCCGGGCTCGAATGGGACATCCTCGGCTGCGACGAGGACGAGCTCGCGGCGATCTCGCGCTTCACCGCGCTGTACCGCGAGCTGCGCCCGATCACGCACCACGGCCGGGTCGTGCACCCCGACCTGCGCGACCCCGCGTGGCGGGTCACGGGTTACGTGGCATCCGACGCGGCGGTGTTCGTGGTCGCCACGGTCGCGAGCCTCGAGGACGCGCGGGCCGAACGCCTGCGGCTGCCCGGCCTCGACCCCGATCGCACGTATCGCGTTCGCGTGCGCGACGAGATCGGCGCCGCCGCCCACGGCTGGATCACCCCCGGGTGGTTCGCCGCCGGCGAGCTCGAGCTGCCGGGTGCGGTGCTCGCCGAGGTGGGCCTGCAGTTGCCCACGCTGTGGCCCGAGCAGGCCTTCGTCCTGCACCTCGAGGCGCGATAGCGGCCTAGACGAGGTCGGCGAGCCAGGCGGCCTGGCGCTCCCAGTGCACGCCCTGCCCGCCCTCGTGCTCGTTGAACGCGTACTCGACGACGGATGCCTCGCCGCCGTAGTGGTTCGCCGCCGCATAGACCGTCGAGGGCGGGCAGACGGGATCCATGAGTGCGACCGAGACGAGCGCGGGCGCCGTTGCGCGTCGGGCGTGGTTGACGCCGTCGAAGTACGACAGGGTGCGGAACACCTGCTCCGCGTCGCCGCGGTGCACGGCGAGGTAGCGTTCGACCTCGTGGTACGGGTCGCGGTCGGTGAGGCCGACCGCACGCTCGAAGTGGCACAGGAACGGGACATCCGGCATCACGGCGACCAGCCCCTCGCTGAGGCCGGCGGCGGCGAAGGCGATGCCGCCGCCCTGGCTCGTGCCGGTCACGGCGACGCGGGCCGCGTCGACGAACTCGAGCTCGCGCACGGCGTCGACGAGGAGGGCCGCGTCGGTGAAGACGCGGCGGTAGTAGTACTGCTCGGGGTCGAGGATGCCCCGGGTCATGAACCCGGCCACCGAGGGACCCGTGCCGTGCGGGTCGGGCGTCGAACCACCGGTGCCCCACCCGCTGCCCTGGCCGCGCGTGTCCATGAACACCCACGCGTAGCCCGACGCCGCCCACGCGAGCCGCTCGTGCGGCAGGCCGCGCCCGCCGTTGTACCCGTTGAACTCCACGACGGTCGGCAGCGGCTCGGTCGTGCCGGCGGGAACCACGGCCCACGCCCGCACGACGTCGCCCGCGAACCCGCTGAACGCGAGGTCGTACACGTCGACGAGCGCCAGCGGCGATTCGACCCGGGTCAACTCCGGTGCCTGCCCGACCGCGCGCGACTCGGCGAGCGTACGCGCCCAGAACGCGTCGAAGTCGGCCGGCTCGGCGACCTCGGGGCGGTACTCGCGCAGCTCAGCGGGCGAGAGGTCGAAGCGGGGCATCCGGGGTCCTTCCTTGGACGTGGGTCAGCGTGCGCCGCCCGCCAGCGTAGCGAAGCGACGCAGTGCCTCGCAGGTCTTCCGCGCCGGGGACGGCGCATGCCACGATGGGCCGTCCGCGATCCGCGGAGCAGCGATCACTCACGAGGAGCATCATGAGCACCGTTCCCCCGCCGCCCCAGTCGTACGCCGCCTCGACGGGCGACGTTCCGCTCTCGCAGCCGCTCTACGGCGCGACCATCGGCCAGGCCGTCACGCGATTCTTCAAGAAGTACGCCACGTTCTCGGGCCGCGCGAGCCGCAGCGAGTACTGGTGGTGGTTCCTCGTCAACGCGCTCGTCGTGTTCGTGCTGTCGATCATCCTGGTCCCGATCAGCCTCGCCGGGGCGACGATCGACCCGGCGACCGGCACGGCCGTTCCCGGCCCGGGCTTCTTCATCGGCTACGCGATCCTCGGCGTCTGGCTGCTCGCGGTGCTCGTGCCGAGCCTGGCCGTCATCTGGCGCCGCCTGCACGACACGAACCGCTCGGGTGGGTTCTTCTTCCTGAGCTTCATCCCCGCGGTGGGCAGCCTCATCCTGCTCGTGCTGCTGGCGCTCGACACCGACCCGGCCGGCTCGCGCTTCGACGCCTGATCCACGCCGATCCGAGGGGCGGGCGCCGTGCGGCGCCCGCCCCTCGCGCGTCCCGCTCGGGTGCGTTCTGGCGCCGCGAGCGCCCATCCCGCTACGATCGCGAGCATGCCTGCAAGCGTTTACATCATCGGCCCGGCCGCGTGGAACCGGCTCGTCGTGCTCGACCGGCTCCCCGAGCCCGTGCCGCACATGCAGTTCGCCCTCGACGAGTGGGAGACGCTCGGCGGCACCTCGGCGGGCAAGGCCCTCGGGCTCGCCGGGCTCGGCCGCGAGATCGCGCTCGAGGCCCTCATCGGCGACGACGCCGACGGCCGGCGCGTGAGGGGCGCACTCGAGGCCGCGGGCATCGCCCTGACCGGGCCCGTCGCCGACCGCACCGAGCGCCACCTCAACCTGATGACCCGAGCGGGCGAGCGGGTCTCGCTCTACCTGTCGACACCGACTGACGACCCGGCGGCCGAGCCGGCCGGCGAGACCGGTACCGACGAGGCCGGTACCGACGAGGCCACCCTCGCCGCGATGTCGGCCGCCGAGGCGATCGTGCTCGACCTCTCGCCGCGCGCGGCGCGACGCATCCCGCTCGCGCGGGCCGCGAACCGCCCCATCTGGACAGACGTACACGACTACGACGGGGAGTCGGCCTTCCACCGCCCCTTCCTCGACGCCGCCGACGTCGTCTTCATGAACGCCGACCGCATCGGCGATCCGTGGCCGTTCCTCGAGCGGTGCATCCGCGGCGGCGCCTCGCTCGCGGTGTGCACCCTCGGCGCCGACGGCGCGATCGCGGTCGACGGCGGCATGACCCGCCACACGGTCGCGGCCGAGCCGGTCGAGGTGCTCGATACCAACGGCGCGGGCGACGCCTTCATGTCGGGCGTGCTCGACGCCGTGCTTTCGGGCGCTGGTCTCACCGGCTCGGGGCTCGACGACGCCCTTCGCGCCGGCGCCCGGCACGCGGCATCCGTGCTGACGACCCGCCACCTGCACCCGTCGCTCGACGCGATCCTGGGCGCCTGAAGCAGGGCGGCGGAGCGACCGGCGCGGCCCGCGGCCCTCAGCGCGCGCGGTGGTCGACGAACGGCAGCTTCGGGCCGCGTCGGGGCCGGCGCAGCCCGCCCGCGCTGCCCAGCAACCGGACGACCCGGTACCGCTGGCCCGCCCACGGTTCGAGCGCGGCGAGCATCTCGTCGTCGGTCATGTCGCGGCCGGCGAGCGCGTGGCCGACCTGCTTCGCCAGGTGGTAGTCGCCGACCGACACCGCGTCGGCGTCGCCGAGCGCGCGCTGGGCGACCTCGGCGGCGGTCCACGCCCCGATGCCCGGGAAGAGCGTCAGTCGCGCCGCCGCCTGCTCGGGTGACAGGGCGGATGCCTCGTCGATGCGATCGGCGAAGCGGGCGGCCTCCACGATCGTGCGGGACCGGCGCGGGTCGACGCCCGCCCGATGCCACTCCCATGACGGGATGCGCGCCCATTCGGCGGGCGTCGGCACGACCTTCATGGGCCGCGGCACCGGGCCCGGGGCGTCCGTGCCGTACCGCTGCAGCAGCCATCGCCACGACGCGTGCGCCTGCAGCGTGATGACCTTCTGCTCGAGTATGGCGGGCACGAGCGCCTCGAAGACGGCGGCCGTGCGCGGGATGCGCAGGCCGGGGTTGCGCCGGTGCGCGTCGCGGAGCGGGTCGATGAGCGGGTCGAACGGCGCCGGGTCGTCGCGGTCGCCGCAGAGTTCGGGCGCCTGGGCGACGGCGAGCGCGGCCCCCGCTCCCCACGCCTGGGCGCGCAGCACGTCGGGTGCGAGCTGGGTGAGCCGGATGGTCGCCGGACCCGTTGCGGTGCGCGTCGTGCGCCAGACGGCGCCCGCATCGACCAGGAACGCCGGGTCGCCGGGACCGCGGCGGAGGCTGCCGACCGTCTGCAGCAGGTCGGTCGGATGCCTCGGCCGCCACTCGAGGGCGTGCTCGGCGATCACCGCTCCAGTGTGCACCCGGCGGCTGACAGCGCGCCCCGCGCGCCCGATCGCGCTGCCCGACCACGCGCCGTCCCGGCTCGTCCCAGCAGGTAACACCGGCCGCTTCGCGGGGTCAACCCCTGTGCCCGCGCGGCCCCCGCTTCCTACGGTTGAGCCACAGCCACGCGAGGAGGCATCCGATGACGATCTCGGCACCGGTCCCGGTCCGCACGGGCGAGCGATGGCCGATGCGCCTGCCCGAACCGCGGGGCGAGGTGAGCGGGCTCGTGATCGAGCGCCTGCGGGGCGACGTGGCATCCGCCCTCGACCCGGCCGTCGCGGCCGCGGCGGTGCGCCGCTCGGCCGACCTGCTCGACGACGACGACGTGCAGCTCGCGCTGTTCCTGCTGTACGAGCTGCACTACGGCGGCCTCGACGGCGTCGACGACGCGCTCGAGTGGGAGCCCGAGGTGCTCGCCTTCCGGCGCGAGCTCGAACGCGGCTACGAGGCCGCGCTGCGCGCGCTCATCCCGCAGCCGCACGCGACGCGCGACGTGCCCGAGGCGCTGTTCGCGCTCGTCGAGGCCGCCGACGACGGCCCCGGCCTGTCGAGCTGGGTCGAGACGGATGCCACGGCCGAGCAGGTGCGCGAGGTCATGGTGCACCGCTCGATCTACACGCTGAAGGAGGCCGATCCGCACAGCTGGGCCATCCCGCGCCTGCACGGCCGGGCGAAGTCGGCGCTCGTCGAGATCCAGGCCGACGAGTACGGCGGCGGCCGGCCCGAGCGCCTGCACGCCGAGATCTTCGCGAAGACGATGCGCGAACTCGACCTCGACGACCGGTACGGCGCGTACGCCGACCACGTGCCGGCGCTCGTCTACGCGTCGATGAACCTGATGTCGCTGCTCGGCCTGCAGCGGCGCCTCCGCGGCGCGATCGCAGGGCACCTCGCCGCGTACGAGATGACGAGCTCGATCCCGTGCCGCGCGTACGCGAACGGCTTCCGCCGGCTGGGACTCGGCGACGAAGCCGCCGACTACTTCGACGAGCACGTCGAGGCCGACGCGGTGCACGAGCAGCTGGCCGCACGCGACCTGGCCGGCGCCCTCGCCGACGACGAACCCGACCTCGCGGACGACATCCTGTTCGGGGCGTCCGCGTGCCTGACGGTCGACGGCCGGCTCTGGGCGAGCGTGCGCGCCGCGTTCGAAGCCGGCGGCTCGGCCCTGCGGAAGCCGCTCGACGAGGCGCGGCCATGACCGGCGCCGGCGCCGGCGCCCCGTCGGTCGTCGCGTGCCCGAACGGCCCGCTCATCGTGCGCGGCGACGTCGAGATCCGCGACGAGCGCGGCGAGCTGCTCGACCCGCATCGGCGCACCGTCGCGCTCTGCCGCTGCGGCGCGTCGGCGATCCGGCCCTTCTGCGACGGCAGCCACAAGCTCACTGGATTCCGCACCGTGCGGCCCGAGCGCGAGCCGGCCGTCGTGTACGACGAACTCACCCGGCTGGAACCGGGACCGCGAGGTCGGCGATGATCCGGTCGATCTCGGCGAGCGCGTAGGCGGCGAGTTCGCGCTGCGCGTCCTCGGCGGCGGCATCCGTCTCCTCGAGGTCGCCGAGCACGACGATGTTCTCGTCGTTCAGCGTGTTCGCGGGCGCGGTGTAGTTGAAGCTGCCCACGATCGTGAGCCGCTCGTCGATGACCATGAGCTTGTGGTGGAGCTTGCGCACGCCGCTGCCGCGGCGATTCGAGAACAGGTCGACGTCGCCGTCGCCGAGCCCGGCGGTCGCCGCCCAGGTCGCCGCGCCCTGGTCGCGGTCGAGCACGCCGCGGATGCTTCCGAGTGAGGGCCGCAGGCGGATCATCGTGTCGTCGATGCCCGAGGACTGCGCGAACGTGAACATCGCGAAGTCGATGCGGTGCCTCGACTTCAGCATCTGCTTCATGATCTCCATCTCGGGGCCGTGGCGCGGCGCGAACAGCGGCTTCACGCGCAGCTTCGGCAGGCCGAACTCGGCGGGCCTCGGCTCGACGCGGTCGCGCAGGGCGCCGAACGTGCCCGAGCGCATCCGCTCGAACTCGCGCAGGTACTGGGCGGCCGCGCGCTGGCCGTGCAGCACCACGACGTGGTTCAGGTTCTGGCCCGATCCGGCGCCCGAGGTCGCGTTCGTGCCGGTGTCGGTGCGGGTGAAGTTCGTCGAGCCCGTGAGCACGGCAGCGCCGGGCTTGCCCGCATCGCGCACGATGAACTTCTGGTGGAAGATCTTCGGGTTCAGGTCGCTGACGACGTCGACCCTCGCCTTCAGCAGTGCGCCCTGGATCACGCGGTTCTCGTCGTGCGCTCCGGCACCGAGCCACGGGTCGGCGATCGCCTTCTCCTCGGTCAGGTAGTCGCCCTCGAGGATGACCCGCACCCGCACCTTGCGCTGCCGGGCCGCGATGATCGCCTCGGCGATGGGGCGCGAGTCGATCTCCTGGACGGCGATCGCGAGCGAGTGCTCGGCCGCGCCGATGAACTCGCGGATCGCGAGGTCGAGGTCATCGGGTCCGCCGACCGATGACGGTCCGACGTACAGCTCGACTCCGCCCACCCTGATCGGCATCGCGCACCCCGCTCTCCTGAGTCTTCCTCATGCTCGACGAACCGGCGAGCCGCCGGATCAGGGCGTGCACCGAGCTTGACCGGTGATGCGCGAGATCGGCCTGAGGCATCCATTCAGGTGCATCACGGCGTGCGGATTGCATGATCGATTGCGCATGACGCAGGTTCCGCGCGTGGATTTTGCGCGCACTCTCCGATCGTGTCACCCTGCTCTGCGAACGACCAGCGATGAGAGGATGCCCCCGTGGCCGCCGACCGACCGATCACCCCGACCCCCGCGCGCATGCACGACGTCACCGCCGAGAACCAACGGCTGGTCGACCTCGTGCTCGACTACTCTCGCCGTCGCATCCTCTCGAGCGACACGCCCCTCGACAAGCCGGCGTCGCCCGCCGAGCTCACCCGGCTCGCGGGCCGCACGATCGACGAGCGCGGCATCGGCTCCGAGCGTGCGCTGTCGATCTTCGAGCACGTACTGGCCCCGGCCTGCATCACGACCGATCACCCCGGGTACCTCTCGTTCATCCCGACCGCGCCGACGAAGGCCGCGACCGCGTTCGACCTCGTCGTGTCGGCGAGCGCACTCTACGGCGGGTCGTGGCTCGAGGGCGCCGGCGCCGTGCACGCCGAGAACGAGGTGCTCGCCTGGCTCGCGAACGAGTTCGGGCTCCCCGACGGGGCGGGCGGTGTGTTCGTGCAGGGCGGCACGCTCGGCAACCTCTCCGCACTCGTCGCAGCGCGCGAGGCCGCGCGGGTGCGCGCGGGCCTCGCAGGAGTCGACCAGCCGCCCCGGTGGAAGGTCGTCTGCAGCGCCGAGGCCCACTCGTCGATCGCATCGGCCGCCCGCGTCATGGACATCGAGATCGTCGCCGTGCGCCCGGGCGAGGACGGCACGCTGCGCGGCGACGCCGTGCGCGCCGCACTCGACGAGCACGGGGCATCCGTCTTCGCGGTCGTCGCCACCGGCGGCTCGACCAACTTCGGCATCGTCGACGACCTCGCCTCGATCGCGGCGTTGAAGGCCGAGTACGACTTCTGGCTGCACGTCGACGGCGCGTACGGGCTCGCTGCCATGCTCTCGCCGCTCGCGCGCGACCGGTTCGCGGGCGTCGAAGACGCCGACTCGGTCATCGTCGACCCGCACAAGTGGCTGTTCGCGCCGTTCGACGCGTGCGCACTCATCTACCGCGACCCCGAGGCGGGCCGGCGTGCGCACACGCAGCACGCCGAGTACCTCGACACGCTCACCGAGACGGCCGACTGGAGCCCCTCCGACTATGCGGCGCATCTCACGCGGCGAGCGCGCGGCCTCCCGTTCTGGTTCTCGCTCGCGAGCTACGGCGCGGCGGCGTACCGCGACGCCATCACGGCCGCGATCGAGCTCGCCCGGCGGATCGCCGACGAGATCCGCCGCCGCGACGGCTTCACGCTCGTGCGCGAGCCGCAACTGGGCATCGTCGTCTTCGAGCGCGACGGCTGGGCCAAGGCCGACTACGACGCCTGGTCGGCGCACCTGCTCGACGAGCAGCGGGCCTTCGTCGTGCCGAGCTCGCACGACGGGCGACCCAACACGCGCTTCGCGATCCTGAACCCGCGCACGACGTTCGAACAGCTGACGGCCATCCTCGACGGCATGGGCTGAGGCGCCCGGCGCGGGCGACGTCGTCGCGGCCGGTGCCCGCGCCGGGTGCGCTCAGCCGTAGATGCGCTCGGCGTACGACGGACCGTAGTACGCCTCGAGTTCCTCGAGCGAGTCGGTGCGGCGCTCAAGCGTCTGCGCGATGACCGCGCGCCGGGGTGCGGCATCGGGATTCCACGTCTCGGGCGACCACGCCTTCGAGCGCAGGAACGCCTTCGAGCAGTGGAAGAACACCTCGTCGACGGCGACCTCCAGAACGAGGGTCGGGGTGTGGCCGCGCACCGCCATGCGGTCGGCGTACGGCACGTCGCGCAGCAGCCGCGCGCGCCCGTTGATGCGCAGCGTGTCGCCGCGGCCCGGGATCACGAACACGAGGCCGACGTGCGGGTTCGCGAGCAGGTTGTGGAACCCGTCGGCACGACGGTTGCCGGGGCGCTCGGGAATCGCAATGGTGCGGTCGTCGAGCACGAGCGCGAAGCCCGGCGGGTCGCCCTTCGGCGAGACGTCTCCGTTGCCCGCGGCGTCGGCGGTCGCGATGAAGCACAACGGGGATGCCTCGAGCCATCGCCGATCGATCTCGTGCAGCCGATCGCGCGTCTTGTTCTTCGCCGTCGGCAGCGGCTCTCCGACGAGCGCCTCGAGCTCGTCGACCGAGGTGACCGGGGTTCCTCCGTGGTCCATGCCTCCAACGTACGCCTCCCCCGCGGCGGCGCACCTGCCCCGTCGGCGCCCCCGCCGCGCCGACGCCCCCGCCGCGCGCCTCTTGTGCCCCGCGCCCGCGACCCAGCAGGATCGGACTCGGGCCGGCCGTCACGGCCCGCTGGCTACGGGGGTGGTCGTGGATCTCGAGGTCGGAGACGTCGCACAGCGCGCGTCGACCGGGTCGCTGCCCGGCTGGGACGATGTCGAGGCGCTGGTCGTCGAGGCGTGGCAGCGCAATCGCGGGGTCGACGACGGGGTCGTCGCGGACTACATCCCGATCCTCGCCGAGGCGGACCCGGCGGCCTTCGGCCTCGCGGTCGTCGAGGTCGACGGGAGCACCCACGACGCGGGCGACGTCGACGTCGCGTTCTCGATCCAGTCGATCTCGAAGGCGTTCGTCTACGCGCTCGCCTGCGAGGAACTCGGCCACGAGGTCGTGCTCGAGCGGGTCGGCGTCGACAACACCGGCCTGGCGTTCAACTCGGTCATGGCGATCGAGCTCGCGGCGGGGCATCCGCGCAACCCGATGGTGAACGCCGGCGCGATCGCGACGACCGCGCTCGTGCCGGGCGACGTCGACGAGCAGTGGCGGTTCATCGTCGACGGATTGTCGCGGTTCGCCGGCCGGCCGCTCGAGGTCGATCAGGTCGTCTACGAGTCCGAGGCCGCGACCAACCAGCGCAACCGGGCGATCGCGCGGCTCCTCGAGAGCTACGGACGCATCGCCGGCGACCCGCTCGATGCGGTCGATGTCTACACGCGCCAGTGCGCGCTGCTGGTCACGGCGCACGACCTCGCGGTCATGGGCGCGACGCTCGCCGACGGCGGCGTGAACCCGGTCACCGGCGAGCGGGTCGTCGCGCCCGAGGTGTGCCGCGACACCCTGGCGGTGCTGGCGGCCACGGGCATGTACGAACGCTCGGGCGAATGGCTGTTCGAGATCGGCCTGCCCGGCAAGTCGGGTGTCGCGGGCGGGATCGTCGCGATCTCCCCGGGCAAGGCCGGCATCGGGGCCTATTCGCCGCGGCTCGACCCGGCGGGCAACAGCGTGCGCGGCCAGCGCGCCGCCGCCTACCTCTCGCGGGCGCTCGGGCTGAACCTCTTCGCCTCCGCGCCCGCAGCATCCGCCCCTCCGAAGGGATCACCGTCATGACGACCGCCGCACCCGCCGCCGAGACCACCGCCCGCGCCTCCTGGGGGCCGATGATCGGCCTCTTCCTGGCGCAGGTGCTCATGTCGTTCAACGTCTCCGCCCTGCCGGTGTCGATCGGCGGCATGGTCGAGGAGTTCGGGGTCTCCCCGACCGATGTGAGCACGGCGATCGTCATGTACGGGCTCGCGGTCGCGGCCCTCGTCATGGTCGGTGCGAAGATCGGCCAGCGCTTCGGCTGGGTGCTCGTGTTCCGGGTCGTCGTCGGGCTCTTCGGCGTGGCCGAACTCATGATGGTGTTCGCGCCGACGGTCGGCTGGGTCATCGGCGCGCAGGCGCTGGCCGGGGCATCCGCCGCGATCATCGTGCCCTCGCTGGTCGCACTGATCGCCGAGAACTACCACGGGCGCCAGCAGGCGACCGCGGTCGGGTCGCTCGGTTCGGCCCGCGCGATCTCGGGCGTGAGCGCCTTCCTCATCGGCGGCGCGCTCGGCACGCTCGTCGGCTGGCGACCGGTGTTCGTCATCCTCATCGTGCTCGCCGTGGTGGTCTTCGCGCTGAGCTTCACGCTGCGTTCCGACCGCGGCGACCCCGGCATCCGCATCGACTTCGTCGCGGCCGTGCTCATCGGCGCCGCGATCGTGCTGCTCACCCTGGGGTTCAACAACCTCAACGCCTGGGGCGTGCTGATGGCGACGCCGCAGGCGCCGTTCGACCTCGTCGGCGTCTCGCCGGCACCGGTGTTCGTGGTGGTCGGCCTCGTGCTCGGGCAGGCGTTCTTCCTCTGGACGAGGCGCCGCATGCGCGAGGGCAAGGTGCCGCTCGTGAGCCTCGACGTGCTGGGTTCGGGACGCGAACGCGCCGCCGTGTACGCGATGTTCGTGATCGTCGCGCTCGAGGCCGCGATCAACTTCACCGTGCCGCTCTACATCCAGATCGTGCAGGGGCGCACGCCGTTCGACACGTCGATCGCGATGATGCCGTTCAACCTCACGGTGTTCGTCACCGCGACGCTCGTCGTGCGCTTCTACACCCGGTTCACGCCGCGCACGATCGGCGTGTTCTCCTTCATCCTCACGACCGTCGCGCTCGTCTGGCTGTCGTTCGTGGTGACGAACAATTGGGAGACGCTGCCGACGATCCTCGGACTGGTCGTGTTCGGCATCGGCCAGGGCGCGCTGGTCACCCTCGTCTTCAACGTGCTGGTCACCTCGGCGCCGCGCGAACTCGCCGGCGACGTCGGATCGATCCGCGGCACGACGCAGAACCTCGCCTCGGCGGTCGGCACCGCCCTCGCCGGCGCGATGCTGGTCACGATCCTGAGCCTGAACATCGGGCAGGCCGTGATGGCCGAACCCGAACTGACCGACGATCTCGCGGCGCAGGTTCCGCTGGACCAGGTGAACTTCGTGAGCAACGACCGCCTGCGCGAGGTGCTCGACGAGACGGATGCCTCGCCCGAGCAGGTCGACGCCGCCGTGCAGATCAACACCGATGCGCGGCTCAGCGCCCTCAAGGTCGGCCTGCTCATCCTCGCGGGCGTGAGCGCCCTGGCGATCCTGCCCGCGAGCCGCCTGCCGAACTACAAGCCCGAGGAGATCCCCGACCCGTCGCCGGAGGCGTGAGCGCCTCCAGCGCCGCCGGCGGCGGCGACGACGACGACAGGGCCCTCGCGGCGCTCGCAGGCGCGCCCGACTACGATGGGCGCGTGCGGAAGGATCGGGGCGCCCGGCTCGCGCGCGGCAGCGCGATCGCGCTGTTCGCGACCCTCGTGGCCTCCCTCGCGCACACGCTCGGCGGCGGCATGCCCCCCGGCCTCCTCTCGATCGCGCTGGCGCTCGCGTTCTCGATCCCCTTCGCGGCGATCGTCGTCGGCTCGCCCGCGTCGGCCGGGCGCCGCGCGCGACGCATCCGCACCGCTGCGGCGGCCGGCGGAGCGCAGCTCGCGCTGCATGCGCTCTACTCGCTCGGCACCGGCGCCGCGATCACGGGCGTCGTCACGTCGACGGATGCCACGACCGGGCACGGCGCGCATGGGGCGCACGCCGGGCACCCGGCTTCCGCCCAGCAGGTGCTGCTTCCGGTGCTGCCCGAGCTGCCCGCGTCGACCGACGGTATCGAGCACCACCTCGGCGTCTGGATGCTGGCCGCCCACGTGGGTGCGGCCGCACTGACGATCGCGTTCGTGCTCCTTGCCGACCACGCACTGGCGGCACTTCGCGCACTCGGCCGCGGCCTTCGGGTCGCCCTCGTGCTCGCGTTCGGCGCGGTGCCCGTGCTGCGCCGTGCGCGCGTTCGCGCGTTCGGCCGACCGGTGCTCGCGGCCGCGCGCGACCTGCACCTCGTCTCGCTGCGCCATCGTGGGCCGCCGAGCGTCGCCGCGGCCGCCTGAGCGGTCGAACGCACCCCACCCCTCCCCCGCGGACGCGCCGATCGGCGACGCACTCGCGCGCATGCGCGTCCGCAGGCACGCGACGGCCGTATCCGCCGTGCCATGACCGCAGAGAGCAGAACCATGACCAGCCGTACCCACTCCAGCCGTACCCACTCCACCCGCGCCCGCGCCATCCGCACGGCCGGCACCGCCCGCGCCACTCGCGCCACCCGCACCACCCTCGCCTCGACCGCTGCGCTCGGCGGCGGCATCCTGCTCGCCCTCGCCGCACCGCTGTCGGCGTCGGCTCATGTGGGCGTCGAGGCATCCAGCACGGCCGCCGGCTCGTACACCGTGCTGAGCTTCTCCACGCCGCACGGATGCGGCGAGAGCCCGACGACGAAGCTCACCTTCACGATGCCCGAGGGCGTCGACCGGGTGACGCCGACCGTCAACCCGGGCTGGACGATCGAGAAGGTGGTCGAGGACCTGCCCGAGCCGAAGACCGACAGCCACGGCGCGAACCTCGTCGACCGCGACGCGCAGGTCGTCTACACCGCGGTGACGCCGCTGCCGAGCGACCTCCGCGACGTCATCGAGCTGAGCCTGCAACTGCCCGCCGACGCCGAGGGCGAGACCCTCGCCTTCCCCGTGCTGCAGGAGTGCGCCGAAGGCTCGACCGACTGGAGCGAGGTCGCCGAGGCCGGCGGCGAGGAGCCCGAGCACCCCGCACCCTCGATCACCGTGACCGCCGCGGCCGACGACGCGCACGGCGGACACGGCACGGCGGATGACGCGGACGACTCGGGGCACGCGGACGATTCCGCGCACGCCGCCGACGGGACCTCGGCCGAGACGACGGCCACGACGACGGACGACCCGGTCGCCCGCTGGCTCGCCGCCGGCGGCCTCGCCGTCGGCGTCGTCGGCGTGGTGCTCGCGATCATCGGATGGCGTCGCCCGGCCCGCCCCGTCGAGTAACGCGCCCCGGCGAACAACCGGTCCGAGCGCCACGCACCGCGCACCGCGCGCCCGAACCCTCGCGGCGCGCGGCGCGCGGCATCCGCGCCCGGCTCAGTGCTTCGGCGGCACCCAGGCCAGCTGCGCGGCGACCAGGCCGCGCTCGCGGCTGACGATCTTCGCGCGGCCCGGCGCGGCGGGCTCGGCCTTGACCTTGCCGATGAGCTGGCCCTCCTCGGGGCTGCCGCTCAGCAGGATGCCCGTGACGCCCAGGTCGGTGAACCGCTGGATCACCGGGTCGTATGCGGCGCGGCTCGCGCCGCCCGCGCGGCGGGTGAGCACAACGTGGAGTCCGACGTCGGCGGCCTGGGCGAGCAGCGGCGCGAGCGCCGCGATCGGGTTTCCCTGCGAGGTCGCGACGAGGTCGTAGTCGTCGATGAGCAGGTATCCCTCGGCACCGGTCCACCACGAGCGCGTGCGCAGCTGCTCTGGCGTGACATCCGGGCCGGGAAGTCGGCTCTTGAAGAACGCGAAGAGCTCCGCGATGCCGCTCGTCGCGACATCGTGGCCGGTGAGGTAGGCACCGAGGTACTCGTCGGGGATCTCGCCGAGCAGCGCGCGGCGGTAGTCGACGACGAAGATCTTCGCCTCCTTGGGCCCGTGCACGCGCATGACCTCGTGCGCGAACGCCCGCAGCATCGAGGACTTGCCCGACCCGGCGTCGCCGTAGAGGAAGAGGTGCGGCTCCTCGCGCGGGTCGAACAGGTACGGCGCGAGCTGGGCCTCGTCGATGCCGAGCACGAAATCGCGGGTCGCCGCCGGCGCGAGCGCGCGCAGCCGGTCGAGCTCGATCGTCTCGGGCAGCAGCCGCAGCTTCGGGCCCGCAGGTCCCCGCCAGGCCGCCACGACCTTCGAGACGAGGTCGCCCACCCCGGTCGAGAGGGTGCGCGCCTCCGAGTCGCCGTCGATGCGCGGCAGTGCGGTGAGCATCTGCAGGGCGCTCGGGGCGAGTCCGCGGCCGGCGTGCACGGTGACGTTCGCGGCGGCCTTGCGGTCGATCTCGGAGTCGGTCGGGTCGCCGAGGCGCAGCTCGATCCGCGTGCCGATCAGGTCCTTGAGGTTCGCCCGCACCTCCATCCAGCGGGCCGCGGTGATGACGACGTGCACGCCGAAGGTGAGGCCTCGTGCGGCGAGCTGCTGCACCGCGGGCTCGAGCATCTCGAACTCGCTGCGCAGCACGCCCCAGCCGTCGACGACGAGGAACAGGTCGCCGTAGCCGTCGTCGACCGCGCCCTCGGCGCGGCGGCGCCGGTACGTGTCGATCGAGTCGATGCCGTGGTCGCGGAAGAAGCGCTCGCGTTCGTTCAGGACGCCCGTGATCTCGGCGATCGTGCGGCGCACGACGTCGGGCTCCGAACGGCTCGCGAGGCCCGCGAGGTGCGGCAGCCCGGCGAGGCCGGTGAACGTGCCGCCACCGAAGTCGAGCACGAAGAACTGCACTTCCTGCGGCGTATGCACGAGCGAGAGCGACGTGACGAGCGTGCGCGCGAGCGTCGACTTGCCCGAGAGCGGCGCGCCCACGACGGCCAGGTGGCCGCCGGCACCCGAGAGCGTGACCACGAGGCCCTCGCGACGCTGCTCGAGCGGCACGTCGACGATGCCGAGCGGCACCGTGAGCGGGCCGGCCGCGCGCCACTGCGGCGACACCAGGCCGAGCGCCGGGTCGACGCGCAGGTCGCCGAAGAGCTGGTCGAGCGTGGCCGGCGTCTCGAGCGGCGGCAGCCACACGCGGTGGGCCGCGGGGCCGCGGCCCTGCATGCGCTCGATGGCGAGGTCGAACGTGCTGCGCTGCTCGGCCGGTTCGACCGGCGCGGCCACGGCCTCGGGCGCCTGCACCTCGACGACCGCGCGGTGCTGCGGTGCCGCGGTGAACCGTTCGACGGATGCCTCGACGGCTCCGCCGCCGCCCGCCGCGGCCGCGGTGCGGCGGCGGGGCGGGGGGCCCGACACGTAGGCCGCGCGGAACTGCGTCATCGTCTCGGTGTCGCTCTTGAGGAATCCGACGCCGGGCTGCTGCGGCAGCGTGTACGCGTCGGGAACGCCGAGGATCGAGCGCGACTCCGCGGCCGAGAAGGTGCGCAGGCCGATGCGGTACGAGAGGTACGTGTCGAGCCCGCGCAGCTTGCCCTCTTCCAATCGCTGCGAGGCGAGCAGCAGGTGCACCTGCAGCGAACGGCCGACGCGGCCGATGTTCACGAAGCTCTCGATGAACTCGGGCTTCGCGGAGAGCAGCTCCGAGAACTCGTCGGCGACGATGAGCAGCGCAGGCAGCGGCGCGAGGTCGCTGCGGCCGCCGCGGCGGGCCTTCTCGTAGTCGGCGACGTTGGCGAAGTTGCCCGACGCCCGCAGCAGCTCCTGGCGGCGGGTGACCTCACCCTGCAGCGCGTCCTGGAAGCGGTCGACGAGGGTGAGCTCCTCGCCGAGGTTCGTGATGATCGCCGAGACGTGCGGCATGCCGGCCATGCCGGCGAACGTCGCACCACCCTTGAAGTCGACGAGCACGAAGTTCAGCTGCTCGGGCGAGTGGGTCATGGCGAGGCCGAGCACGAGCGTGCGGAGCACCTCGGACTTGCCGGAGCCCGTGGCGCCGATCATGACGCCGTGCGGGCCCATGCCCTGCTGGGCCGACTCCTTGAGGTCGAGCACGACCGGCGCGCCCTGCAGGTCCTGTCCGATGGGGATGCGCAGGCGGTTGCGGTCGAGGCGCGGCGCCCACGCGGCGTCGAGGTCGAGGTCGCGGACGTCGGGCAGCCCGAGCAGCTCGACGAGCTCGGCCTGCTTGCCGACCGACGGACCCTCGGCGGGCCCGGCGACGGTCGCGGTGTACCGCGGCGTCAGGCGGCGGGCGGTCGCCTCTGCCGTCACGATGCCGACGCTGTCGGGCGTGAAGGGCCGCGCCGCGGCCTGCATCGTGATGAGCTCGGTGCGGCCCGCGCTCGGCGAGCCGAACGAGATGCGCAGTGCCGCGGGATCGTCGAAGTCGTCCCATCGCGCCGGCAGGTCGATCACCGTGACGCCCTGGGTGCCGTCGCTCGAGACGACGAGGCTCGAGGCCGGCAGGCGCCCGCCGTCGACGAGCACGATCAGGTGAGGCAGCTTGGGCGTCGAACCGTCGCGGGCGAAGCGGGGCCGGTCGCGCACCTCGGGCGGCAGCATCGACTCGAGCGCCTCGAACGACGAGCCGATCATGCGCGCCGGGCCGAGCCCGTCGGTCACGGTCTGCGAGTGGGTGTGCGGCAGCCACTTCGCCCACTCCCACTGCGGCAGCGCCTCGTCGGCGGCGAGCACCACGATCTGCAGCAGGTCGGGGCTGTGCATCGTGGCAGCACCCAACAGCATCGCGCGGGCGAGCCCGCGCACCTCGGCCTCGTCGCCGGTCAGCTCGATGCGCGCGTAGTCGCGCAGGGTCACGCCGACGGGCAGGTTCGCCTGCGTCTCGTGGGTGAGCATGAAACGATGCGCCGCGGATGCCGCGACAGGGTCGAGCTGGGCCAGCGGCGGCAGCTCGGGCGCTTCGAGCGTCAGGCAGAGCGGCTGGTCGGAGATGCCGACGCGCACCGCGAGGAAGTCGGGGTCGCCGACCGCGCGCTCCCACACGCGCGTGCCCTCCTCGGCCACGAAGGGCAGCGTCTCGGGCGCGGGCAGCTTCCAGTTGCCGGCGCGACGCTGCTGGCGCGCGGCGGTGCGCACGGTCTTGCGCAGCTCGGTGAGGTAGGCGAGGTACTCGCGACGGGCGCCGAGCACGGCGGCCTGGCGCTGGGCGCGCTGGCGCCAGCCGTTCACGGCGACGAAGCCGAGCGACGAGAGCAGGAACATGCCGCCCGTGATGAATCCCGTGGGCCCGGCGTTCGAGAGCGTGACCATGACGATCGCGCCCACGCTGCCGAGCATGGGCACGAGCGAGACGAGCATGCCGCCGCCCCCGTCGCTCGGGGCGAGTTCGGGCGGGGCCTGCACGGTGATCCTGCCGGAGGGCACACGGGGAGGCGCGAGGCGGGGGGTGGACATCAGCGGTTCTCTCCGTCGGAGGCGAGCAGCAGGCTCATCGTGAAGGTGCGGTTGCCGATGCGCACGCGGTCGCCGTCGTCGAGGGCGGTGCGCACGCCGGGCGCCAGCAGCTCCACGTCGCCGTCGTCCCGGAGCACCTCGGTGCCGTTGGTCGAGCCGCCGTCGGTGACCCAGGTGTTGCCGCGCGAGTGCTCGAGCCGCAGGTGCGTCTTCGACACCGTGCCGTCGGGATCGTGCACGGTGACGAGCCGGTCGCCCGGCTCGGTGGGCGACGGGTTGCGGCCCAGGTTCGCCACGACCGGCAACGGCAGCTGCTCGCGCGCTCCGGTGTCGAAGATGATGAGCAGCGCACCTTCGAGCCCGTCGACGGGTTCGGCGACGGATGCCGCGGCCGCGCCGGGCGCCACGGCCGGCGCCACGGCGCGCTGGTCGACGGGCCGGACCGCCACCGGTTGCGCGTGGTCGGATCGCCGCGCGGGCTGCCACGCGACCGGCGGCGCACTGATGAGCGGCGGCTGCCCCAGGATCGCGACGCCCGCGGGAACCGGGCCGAGTTCTGCGACGGCGGTCGGCGCCGCCGCCGGCGCGTGCGCGCGCGCCACGGGTGCCGGCCCGCGGAAGGCCGTCGCGGCATCCACCGGCATCGCCGCGACGCGCTGCGCGCGGGAGGGAACGGCGACGACCACGGTCTGGGCGGCGCGATCGGCCCAGCTGCGGCGCCGGCCCGAGGCATCCCAGGCGCTCGAGGCGACGACCAGCCACGCGCCGATCGCGGCGCCCGCGAAGCCGAGCGCGGTGATGAACCCGCGGACGAAGCCCCGGCCCGCGCCGGGCGAGTACGGCCCGTCGTCGCGGGCGGTTCGCAGGCCGAGCAGCGCCTTGCCGACCGTGGCACCCGTGCGCGCCTCGAGCACCCACTGGCCGAGCACGGCCTGCAGCAGGGCGACCGCTCCGAGCAGCCAGCTGCCGGTGGGCAGGCCGACGGCGACGGCGACGCCGCAGATCACCACCACGTCGAGGGTGAATGCCGCGAGGCGGCGGCCGGTGCCGGCCGCGGTTCCCGCGAATCCTGGGCCCAGCGTCATCCGGCGATCATCCCACGAAGCAGCTCGATCGAGTTCGCCGCGAGCAGCGCCGCGGGCAGCGCGAGCGCGACGGCGAGCCACTCGATCACGTCGCCGACCCGCGACCACACGAGCGACGAGCCGCCCCGCGCGAGCGGCAGGCTGACGATCGCGGTGATCAGCGCGATCGCGAAGACGGATGCCGCGGCGAGCAGCCCTCCGGTCGGCCCCACGGCGTCGGCGACCGCGGCGACGCCGACGAGCAGCACGGCGATCGCGGCGCCGCGAGGCAGCCAGCGCGCGGCCCGGCCGATGGTGTGGCGCGGGGTGAGCAGCATCGACAGCACGACGCAGGCGAACAGGGCGATCGTGCCGATGGCGGTGAGCGGTGCGGCGCTCGCGATGCCGGGCGCGGCGAGCGGTGCGGCGCCGACGGTCGCGAGCGCGAGCACCAGGGTGCCGGCGGTGAGCCGGGCCGTCGAGGCGCGCACGACCCGTTCGGCGTCGGCCGTCGCGATCGCCGCGGGCGAGTCGGGGATCGCGCCGCGAACGCTCCAGCGATTGCTCATGAAGTGGCGATAGTCGATGAACATCCCGTCGGGCACGTTCACGAGTGTCGAGGGCAGGGCGCGCAGCGCGACCGGCACGAGGCCGAGCGTGACCGCCGCGGCCGCGGCGATCGGCAGGCGCAGCAGCAGCGCGGCACCCCATACGGCCGCGAGCGAGAGCACCAGCAGCGCGACCGTGCCCCAGGCGGCGCGCACCGAGGCGTCGGCGGTGCACACGGCGAGCACCGAGGCCAGCACGGCCGCGGCGAGCAGGCCCACCGCGATACGCAACTGCCCGGCCGCCGTGAGGTCTCCCGGCACCATCGCACCCATCGCGACCGCCGCGAGGGCGACGGGAGCGGCCATGGCGATCGGCGGCGGAGCGCCGGGGCGATCCGAGCGCAGGGCCGACGCGATGGCGACGGCGATCGCGGCGACGCCGAGGACGCCGGCGACGGCCATGCGCACCGCTGGCTCCTCGGCCACGAGCGAGACCAGCACCCCCGCGAGCAGGGCGGCGAGGCCGAGCAGCATCCAGCGCGCGCCGTGGTCGACGCGCCGCTCTCCGGCCGGGGCCGCGCGGGCTCGGCGCTTGCCGCGGGACGCGCCCGTGACGGTCACCACGGCGTAGAGGCCGCCGTCATCGAGCTGTCCGCCCGGCGTCGCGGGATCGACCTGGTAGCCGTTGCGATCGACCACGAACTGGACGCGCGGGTCGAGCGCGAGCCCGCTTCGGCGCAGGGCGTCGTCGAGTCGGTCGTCGGCGGGCACGGCGAGGTCGACGGAGCCCGCATCACCCAGCAGGGTGATACGGCGGCGTTCGACTGGCGCGAGGGTCATCGGGTCGGTGCGCTCACCTCAGGCGGGCGCCCCGGCGGGGTCGGTCTGCGCACGCCGCCGAGGCGGCCCGCTCGTCGAGCCGGCGTTCGTCGTCGCGGACGTCACGGGCGACCGTCCGGGCCCTCGGCACGCGTGGCGCCACGACCACCGGCACCGGCGCCGCGCGAACGCGGACCCGCCTCGTCTTCGTCCTCGAGCTTGGGAGCGATCGGGCCGCCGAGGCCGTTCCGGCGCTCGCGCTCGTCGTCGTCTCCGGCGCCGCCCATCATGCCCGTGGCGCCGCGCGCTCCGGCGCCGGAGGTGGCTCCCACCATTCCGGAGGTACCGCCCGCTCCGGCCCCGCGAGCGGCCCCAGCGCCGCCTTCGACGCCTGCGGCGCGTCCCATGAGCCCGCCGGGGCCGGATGCACCGGTGCCGCCGACGCCGCCGACGCCGGCCGCGCCCGAAGCGCCGACTCCGCCGAGGCCCGGGAGCCGCAGGCCGCCCGCTCCGGCACCCGCGCCGACCGCCTTCGCACCGGCCGCGAGGGCCGCCGCGGTGGC
>NZ_WJIF01000004.1 GCF_009647605.1 Agromyces agglutinans
CGGGGGCCGGGGCGGGTGCGGGAACCGGTGCGGGCGCGGGCTCCGGGGCGGGGGCCGGCGCGGGCGCACCGCCGCCCGAGATCGCGGGCGGCGGCTCCTCCTGGGTGCTGTCGTACGGGTACCCGCCGAGGGCGTCGCACGCTCCCGGGTCGAAGTTGATCGAGCAGAGGTCGCACACGTCGCCCGCGGCGTGCGCGGGTCCGCTGCCCGCGAGCAGGAACGTGGGCACCGAGATCGCGAGGGCGATCGCGGCGGCGAGGCCGCGGGCGCGGCGAGTCCGACGGGTCATGGCGTCTTCCTTCGTTCGGTTCGGTCGGCGGATCAGCGGCCCGCGCGGACGGGTTCGAGTGCGGGTGCGGCTTCGGGTCCGGTGACGGGTGCGGCTTCGGGTTCGGCGGCGGCCGGCGCGTCGTCCTCGGCGTACGTCGCGCGGCCCGCGAACACCTCGTCGTCGAGCGCGCCGGCGCGGCGGGCGACGATCGCGGCGCTCGTGGCCGCCGCGGTCACGTTGGCCATCGTGCTGGCGGTGCCGGCGACGGCGCTGATCGGGATGAGCAGGACGAGCACCTCGACCGGCAGGCCGACGGCGGTCAGCACGGCGGTGGCCGTGATGATGGCCGTGCCGGGCACGCCCGCCGTGCCGAGCGACACGAGCAGCCCCAGCACGACGAGCACGGCGTAGTCGAGCGGCGTGTACTCGATGCCGAGCGCGTGCACGCTGAACACCGCGACCAGCGTGGGCCAGATGCCCGCGCACCCCGGCATGCCGATCGTCGTGCCGATCGGGGCGGTGAAGCCGGCGACCTCCGGCGAGACGCCGACCTTGCGGATGAGCGTCGAGATGGTCAGCGGCAGGGTTCCGATGCTCGACTGGGTGGTGAAGGCGGTGTACTGCGGCGGCGTGATGAGGCGGAAGAAGCGGAACGGGTTCAGGTCGGCGAAGACCTTCACGAGCACGCCGTTCACGAGGTACGCGTCGACGAAGCAGGCGACGAGGGCGATCACCAGCACGCCGACGAGGGATGCCGCGGTCTCGAGGCGAGCCACGGCGGTGGAGGTCGTCGACGCGACGAGGGCGAGCACCGCGTAGGGCGTGAGCGCGATGATGAAGCCCACGGCCTTGAAGAAGACGCGGCGGGTGGCGTCGACGAGGTCCTTGAACGCGCGCACCTTCTCGGGCTTGCGATCGGCCACGAGCAGGTACGACACGGCGATCAGCAGCGTGAAGAGGATGATCGCGATGATGTTGTTCGACGAGAGGTCGGCGGCGAGGTTCGACGGGAACAGGTCGATGATCACCTGGTCGAGCGGGCGCAGGAGACCCGTGAGCGACGACGTGCCCTCGACGCCGTCGAGCTCGAGGTCCACACCGGTGCCGATGCCGGTGGCGAGCGCGAGCCCGAGGGTCAGCAGGATCGCGATGAGGTTCGTGAGCAGCAGCCAGAAGACCGAGCTGAGCCCGATCGTGCGCAGCTTCGCGAGGCTGCCGAGGGAGGTGACGCTCGAGAGCACCGACACGATGATCAGCGGTGCGACGATCGCGGTGATGACGTTGACGTAGACCGTGCCGATGACGTCGACGTACGCGAGGTGCCCCTGGAACGCCAGGCCGACGCCGATGCCCACGACGAGCGCGGAGACGGTGAGCAGCGTGAACCCGGCTCCTGCGCGACGGAGCAGGAAGATGCCGAGGAAGAGCGCGGCGGTCGCGCCGAGGGCGCCGAGGGAGAGCCAGTCGAGGTCAGCCACGGGGGCCCCGGCCGTGCGCGCTGGGAGTGAGGAAGCGGTGCATGAGGCCCGACCATACTGAGCGCTCGCGGGCGGGCCGTCGTCTGTGTCGGCCGATGAATCCCGGTTACGGCGGGTGTCCGGAATGGGCGCCGGAAGCGGGTTCGACGGGCGATCACGTGACGCCGGATGACTCGGCGAGACGGCCTGCGTGTGACGTCGCGTGTC
Organism: Agromyces agglutinans; assembly: GCF_009647605.1. Lineage (GTDB taxonomy): Bacteria > Actinomycetota > Actinomycetes > Actinomycetales > Microbacteriaceae > Agromyces > Agromyces agglutinans. The sequence goes on from NZ_WJIF01000004.1 coordinate 1,957, forward strand.
GTGCTGCTGCTGCTGCTGCTGCTGCGGGGGCGGCGGGACCGAGCGCCTCGGCCGGGCCTACCGGCTCGCGGCCGCGGACTCCGTCACGCGTCGCTTCTCACGCACGTAGACCTCGCGGCGCACGCGGGCGACGACGTCACCCTCGAGGTCGGTGATCTCGGTCTCGAACCACTCGAGCACCTTCGCGCCTCCCCGGGCGCGCTCGCGCAGTTCCTGCGCCTTCGCCGGCGACACCTCGAAGCGCGCGGTGAGCACCCCGCGCCCCGGCTTGAGGAACTCGATCTCGCCGCGGGTGTCCCAGACCACGTAGTCGCGGCCGAGCTGGTGCATCACCAGCATGAAGAAATACGGGTCGGTCATGGCCGACATCGATCCGCCGAACGCCGTCTTCACGTAGTTGCGCGTGATGGGGTTCACGTGCAGCTCGACGACGGCACTCGTCCAGTCGGGTGCGAAGCAGCGGACGCGGATGCCGCTGCAGAGGTTGGGGATCCACAGGCTCATGCCGACGGCCAGTCGGCGAGGAGTGATGCGCATCGGTCGAGTGTCGCGCGCCGTATGTCGAAGAGCGAGTCCGTTGTCGGGATGCCACAACCCGGGTTGCCGCTCGAGGGCCATCGGGTGTCGCGCCGGGCCACGACGATGATGCGCGTCGAGCCGATCGCAGCTTAGAGTCGAACCGGCGTCCCAGCCGAACCCCCGACTCGACCGACCCCCATCGGTCGCACGCAGCACCGGAGCCCCCAATGACGACCCCTGAGAACGACGAGCCCATCCCCGGCTTCAACGCGTCGTTCGCGGAGCTCGAGGACTGGCTGGGCCGGGCCGCGTATCTCGGCGACGCTGCACTCGGCGACGCCGCCCTCGCCGGAGCGCCCGCCGTCGAAGCGACGGCGAGCGATGGCGCCGACCGCGCCGCATCCGACGGTCGCCGGGTCGAGACCCAGCCGCGGCCCGCCTCCGAGGCGAGGGTCGACGAGGCGGATGCCCCGACCGGTCGAGCCCACGCGCGCCGCCGCGCCGCGGCCGAGGCATCCGCGGCTCCGGTGACCCCGGCGGCGCCCGTTTCCCCGGCGCCCGTTTCCTCGGCGCCCGTTTCCCCGGCGGCGCCCGGACACATCCCCCCGCCCCCGGCAGCGCACACCACGCCCCCGGTCGCGGCCGCCCCGGCCTCCGTGCCGACGGCGCCGCCGCCCGTGGCATCCCCGGCCAAGCGCTCGATCGACATCCAGCGCTACTACGTGTGCTCGCACGAACCGAGCGGCGAATACGTCGAGGTCGTCGTCTCGGTGACCGACGGTGCGCGCCGCCGGTACTTCACGACGTTCGACGGGCAGCGGCTGACCGAGGTCGACGAGGACCACTTCGATCGCCACCTCGAGAGCGGCTCGCGATCACTGCTCGAACTCGATGAGCGCGAGATGGCCGAGCTCGAGGCCGAACTCGACTTCGTACGTTCGGTGCGCGGACGCGATCCGATCGCCGAGGCGGAGGCCGCCGGCGAGGCGCGCGAAGCCTCGGAGCGGGTCGCGCTCGCCGACGCGCGCAACACCTGGGCGCCGCCGCCGTCGGCGATCGCGCCCGCGGCCACGCCGCCCGCACCCGCACCCGCGCCTCCGGCGGCACCCGCGGCCGCGACGCCGCCGGTGCCCGTGGCGGCCACGCCGCCCGCACCCGTGCCGGCCGCGCCGCCGAAGCCGGAACCGGAGCCCGAGCCGGCAGCCGAGCGCGTGCCCATGCCGGCAGCCGAGCCCGAGCCGGCAGTCGCACCCGAGCTCGCTCCTGAGCCTGGGCCTGAGCCTGAGCCCGAGCCCGAGCCCGAGCCCGAGCCCGCACCCGAACCAGTACCCGCGCCGCAGGCGCCCGAGACCAACCAGGAGGCCATGATGACGGGAACGACCACGGGGCCGTACGAGCGGCTCCAGACCGGGGCATCCGTGCCCACCATCGCGGCGACGCCGAACCCGACTCCCGCCGCGCCGGCCGCATCCGTGCCGGCGGCGGCGCCCAGCGCCACGTGGGCGCCCCAGGCGCGGGCATCGCAGCCCGCGGCGGAGGCGTCCGCGCAGGTCGCGCTCGCGAAGGGCATCGCCTTCGTCGCGCACCGCGGCCAGCTCGACCGGGTCGGCGCCGAGTACATCGACCACCCGGGCCGGGTCGCCGAGCGATTCGATCCGGCGGGCGAGCACGTGCTCGTGGCATCCGCGTGGCTGCACGACGTGCTCGAGGACTCGACCGTCACCGCGCAGGACCTGCTCGATGCGGGCGTGCAGCCCGAGGTCGTCGAGATCGTGCGGCTGCTGACGCGGACGGCCGAGGTCTCCGACGCCGACTACTACGCGCGGATCGCCCGTCACCCCGAGGCGCTGCGGGTGAAGCTCGCCGACATCGACGACAACACGGCGCCGTGGCGCACGCGCAAGCTCGACCGCGAGGCGCAGGCGCAGCTCGCCGAGAAGTACCGCCACGCGCGAGAGGCGCTCGCCGGGGTCTGACCCCGACGAGCCCGCCCCCGCGAGTTCGCAGGACGAGACGCGTCAGACCGTTGCCACCGGCCGTCCGAGGCGTCTCGTCCTGCGAATTCCCGCCGCCGCAAGCGGACTCACGCGGACTTACGCGGTCTCACGCGGACTTACGCGGTCATCGCGCCCTCGACCGTACGGGCCGCGTTCGGCGCACCGCCCGCGGGAACCTGCGCGCCGAGCGGGGCCCCGAAGAAGGCGAGCTCGTGCTCGGCCGAGCGGCGGAACGCGCGCAGCATCCGCTCGCGCACGTCCGCGGACGCGGCTGCGGCGGCCTCGGTGACGATCTCGATCGCGCGTCGCGTCGCGATGGCGAACGCCGGGTCGGCGTAGGTCGCGAGCCACGACGCGTACGGATGCCCCGGATCCCGCGCGAACTCGCCGAATGCGCCCTCGGCGAGGCGCTCGCCGAGGTCGGTGTACAGCCAGAAGCACGGCAGCACCGCGGCGACGAGCACGGCGTACTCGCCGCGCGCGCCGGCCGCGAGCAGGTGGTCGAGGTACGCGGTCGTGGTGGCATCCGGATGCCTCGGCGACGACCCGCTCGGCGCTGACCCGGCCGGCGACGCGGATGCCTCGGCGAGCCGCAGCTCGTGCAGCTCGAGCTCGCCGACGATGCAGCCGTGCGCGCTGTCGGCCCAGAAGCCCTGAGCCGCCGAATCGGGGGCGAGCCGCGCGGCCTCGGCGAGCACCCGCGCGTAGTCGCGGAGGTACAGGGCGTCCTGCTCGATGTAGCGGCGGAACGGCTCGGCGGCGAGCGAGCCGTCGGCGAGCGCGCGGATGAACGGCAGTCCGTCGATCGCGGCCCGCACGTCGGCGATGGCGGCCCACCACTCGGCCTCGACCTCGGCCGGGGTCGGTGCGGTGACCAGGCCGCCGCGCGACCAGAGCCCGGCGAAATGGTGCACCGGCCCGTGCCCGCCGCCGACGGCGAGATCGCCGCCGTGGCGGATCGACTCGCGCAGCCACCGCCGCGCCTGCGCGACGGCGGGCTCCCAGTCGCCGCGAGACACACGCAGGGTCGCGATCGCCGACGAGAGCGAGCAGCCCGTGCCGTGCGTCGACGTCGTCGCGATGCGGTCGCCGCCGAACTCGACGATCGTCGCGGATGCCGCGTCGACGAGTGCATCGGGAGCCGTGTCGCCGCCGAGGTGCCCGCCCTTCGCGAGCACGCGCACGCCGAAACCCGCCGAGACGGTTTCGGCCTGCGCGACGACACCGGCCCAGTCGGTTGCGGGGGACTCGCCCGCGAGCACCGCGAGTTCGGCGAGGTTCGGAGTCACGAGATCGGCCAGCGGCAGCAGCTCGCGGAGCGCCTGTTCGGCATCGGCGTCGAGCAGCCGGTGCCCGCTCGTCGACACCATGACGGGGTCGAGCACGACGACGGGCGGGCGTGTGCGGCGCAGCCAGTCGCCGACGGCGCGGATCACGTCGGCGTTCGCGAGCATGCCGAGCTTGACGGCGTCGATCGCGAGGTCGTCGGCGAGGGCGTCGAGCTGCGCGGTGAGGAAGGCCGCGGGCGGCACGTGCACGTCGCGGACGCCGCGCGTGTTCTGCGCGGTGAGCGCGGTGATCGCGGCCATGCCGTAGCCGCCGACGGCGGAGATCGATTTCAGGTCGGCCTGGATGCCCGCACCGCCCGACGGGTCGCTCCCCGCGATCGACAGCACTCGCGGGATGCCGCCCTCGCGCGGGTCGTGGCGCCCCGGCGCCGTATCGAGACCGGGTGAGGTGGTCTCGATACGCTCCTTCGTCGCTCCTCGACCGACGGGAGTCGTCGCTCCTCGACCCGCGAAGGCCCGCACGAACTCGGCGGCGGCCGCGCGCGGGTCGGCCGCCGCGCAGATCGCGGAGACGACCGCGACGCCGGCGGCCCCGGTGTCGCGCAGCGCGGCGACATCCGTCACCCGGATGCCGCCGATCGCGACGCACGGGAGCTCCGCGTGCGCCGCGAACCGCGCGAACCCGGCGATGCCGACGGCGGGGGGATGGTCGGCCTTCGTCGTGGTCGGCCGGATCGCCCCGACGCCGAGGTAGTCGACGATGCCGCGCGGCAGCCGCGCGAGCGCCGCGAGGTGCGCCGCCGTGTTGGCCGTGAGGCCGACGACCGCGTCGGCTCCGAGGAGGCCGCGGGCGCGCTCGACGGCGGGGTCGCCCTGTCCGAGGTGCACGCCGTCGACACGGATGCCACGGCGTCGCGCCTCGACGGCCGCCTCGAGCCGGTCGTTGACGAGCAGGGTCGCCCGTCCGTCGATCACGTCCGCGAGCTCCGCGAGTTGTTCGACGATCTCGGCGTCGCTCGCGTGCTTGTCGCGCAGCTGCACGACGCCGACCCCGCCGGCGACGGCCTCGGCGACGACCGCCGCCACGCCCCGGTCGCCGCAGAGCACGGGGTCGGTCACGAGGTAGACGCCGAGGTCGAGCTCGGCGCGGGCGCTCACGCGAGACTCCCGGCCGGCTCGCCGGCGGTGACCGTCACGTGCGCCCGTTCGCGCAGGTCGGCCGCGTCGACGGCCGCGAGCGCGTCGAGGAACCGCACCGCGAACGTGCCGGGGCCGATGCCCGGCCCTGCTGCGAGCTCGGCCGCGACCGTGTACACGAGCGTCGCCGCCACGACGGCGTCGAACGCGTCGGACGTGTCGGGCGCGTCGACGGCGCCGGCCGCTTCCGACCCGCTGCGCGCCGCGCCGAGGAACGCCGCGGTGACCGCGCCGAGCGCGCAGCCGCCGCCCGTGACTCGCGTGAGCAGCGCGTCGCCGTTCGCGATGCGCGCGATGCGCACGCCGTCGGTGATGAGGTCGACCGGCCCCGAGACCGCGACGACCGCGCCCGAGTCGGCCGCGAGCCGGCGCGCCGCATCGGCCGCGGCATCCGTCGTGTCGGCGGCATCGACGCCGCGCCCGCCCGCGCCGGCGCCGGCCAGCGCGAGGATCTCCGACGCGTTGCCCCGGATCGCCGTGGGCCACGCGGCGAGCAGCTCGTGCGCGAGCGCGGTGCGCACCGGCAGCGCGCCGATCGCGACGGGGTCGATCACCCAGGGCGTGCCCGCGCGCGAGGCGGCCTCGACCGCCTCGCGGGCGGCATCCCGCTGCTCGGGGTTCGGGGTGCCGAGGTTCACGAGCAGTGCGCTCGCGATGGCGGCGAACGGCCCGGCCTCGCCGGTGATGTCGACCATCGCGGGCGCCGCGCCGAGCGCGAGCAACGCGTTGGCGGTGACGTTCGTCACGACGCTGTTGGTGATGCAGTGCGTGAGGGGAGTGGTCTCGCGGAGCCGCGCGAGCAGTCGTGCGCTCGCCTCCGCCGCGTCGTGCGCGGCCTCCGTCTGGTGTTCCGTCAGGTGGGCAGGGTCGTTCAGGTGCGCGCGCATTCGCGACATCCCTTCGCTAGTCCGAACTAGATCAGGTTCGACGGGTGTGATCTCAGCCGCGGATGCTCCCGAGCGTCGTTCGACGCTCGCGCGAAGCGGGGCGGCACCCCGTGTCACTGCAGGCGAGCCTAGCGTGGGTGGGTGCGGGCCGGGGCCGGTAGGGTCCCGAAGGTGAGCATCATCGTCGACTTCCCGCTGCGCGGCGAGGGGTGGATGGCCGTCACCACGCCCGCCCACCGCGTGCCGAGCCACGGCACCGACCTGCTGGGCCAGCGGTTCGCGTTCGACTTCGTGAAGGTCGACCGTCGCCGCGGCGTGCACGTGCATCCAGCGAGCGCGTGGCAGACCGAGACCGTCGGTGGACGCGCACGCGACGGCTACGCCTGGGGCGAGCCCATCCATGCGCCGTTCGACGGCGTCGTCGTCGCGGCATCCGACGGCCTCGCCGAACGCGAGTGGGTCAACCCGTTCCGCGAATTCTTCCGTGCGGCGCGCACGGCGATCACGTTCACGCCCGAACGGATCGGCGAGGTGCTCGGCAATCACGTGATCCTCCAGGCGACGGATGCCCCGGGCCTGCGCCGCGGCGCGGCATCCGCTTCGTCGGGCGGGGCACCCGGCGGGGCAACCGGTGACGTCTACGCGGGTTTCGCGCACCTCGTTCCCGGCAGTGTCGCGGTGTCGGTCGGCGATCGCGTCGCGACCGGCGACGTGCTCGGTCGCGTCGGCCACACGGGCAACTCGACGTCGCCGCACCTGCACTTCCAGCTCATGGACTCCCCCGACCTGATGCGGGCGGAGGGCATCCCGTGCGCGTTCCGCGCGTACGAGGTCGAGCGCGACGGTGCGTGGCATCCGGTGGCCGATGGCGTTCCCGGTCGACGCGAGCGGCTGCGATTCGGATGACGCGCTGAGCGCGGCCGAGGAAGTGCCGCCGATCGGCCGTCAACCTAATCGACAGGTGTAGAATTGTGGCGAATCAGACAACGGGGTCGACACCCCTGCACGGCCGCGCGCCGCGCCATCGATGCCGACCCGACTGCCCGGAAGGAACGTTCCGGGCACGAACGACAGAAAGGTCGCACACCATGGCACGCGTCAACGGCAAGGTCGCCCTCATCAGCGGTGGAGCCCGGGGAATGGGCGCATCGCACGCCCGCCGCCTCGTCGAGGAGGGCGCGAAGGTCGTTATCGGCGACCTGCTCGACGCCGAGGGCGAGGCGCTCGCCGCCGAACTCGGCGAGAGCGTCCGCTACGTCCACCTCGACGTCACCGACTTCGCGCAGTGGCAGAACGCCGTGGAGCTTGCCGTGGGCGAGTTCGGTCGCCTCGACATCCTCGTGAACAACGCCGGCATCGCGAACTTCGGGCCCATCGAGGAATACACCATCGAGGCGTGGGACAAGATCATCGCGATCAACCTCACTGGCGTCTTCTACGGCATCAAGGCCGCGATCCCCGCGCTGAAGGAGTCGGGCGCCGGATCCATCGTGAACATCTCCTCGACGGCCGGCCTGCAGGGCTTCGAGGCGCTGCCCGGCTACAACGCCGCGAAGTTCGGCGTGCGCGGCCTCACCAAGAACGCGGCCCTCGACCTCGGTCGGTACAACATCCGGGTCAACTCGGTGCACCCCGGCAACATCCGCACGCCCATGACCGAGGGCCTCGACGTCAACCAGAACCACGTCGCGCTGCACCGCGTCGGCGAGCCGATCGAGCTGTCGAACCTGATCCTGTTCCTCGCGAGCGACGAGTCGAGCTTCTCGACCGGCGCCGAGTTCGTCGCCGACGGCGGCGAGACCGCGGGGCTCGCGCACTACGAGTCCTGATCGCGCGGCGGCGTCGACGACGCCACCGGTCCCGATGAGCGGATGCCTCGGCCGAGGCATCCGCTCATCGGATCGCGGAGTGATGGTCATGAGAAGGTGATGGCCATGCAACCCGTTTCGGGACGACCCGATCAGCACCAGCTCGACCCGCGCCAGCTGCGCACGCGGCGGGCGCTCGCCGAGGCGCTCGTGCGGCTGCTCGAGCGCGTCCCGCTCGACGAGATCTCGGTCGCCGAGCTGTGCCGCGAAGCCGGCGTGCACCGCACCACGTTCTACGGGCACTTCGACGGCGTGGCCGAGTTCGCGCTCGCCGAGTTCAGCCAGGGCATCGACCGCATCGCCGCGGTCGACGTCGATCCGGCCGATGAGTCGTCGGCAGAGGTCGCCGAGCGCTACCTCGCTTCCCTGCGCGCCATCCTCGCCCACATCGCCGAGGAGCGTTCCGGGTACCGCACCCTGTTCGGCCCGGCGACCCGCGGCGTGTTCCGCATGGCCCTCGAAGACCAGCAGCGCCGACGCGCGCGGATCGCCCTCGAGGTGTGGCGGGCGCAGCGCGTGCCCGGCGCGCCGATGACGGATGCCGCGGTCGAGCAGGCCGCGGCGTTCATCGCGGGCGGCCTCGTCGGGGTGATCGAGGTCTGGGCGCTCGGCGACGACGCAGACGCGATGGATGCCTCTGCTCGCGTGCTCGCCCTCATGCCCGGGTGGTGGCCGCGGAGCTGACGCACCGCGCGCATGGTGCGCCGATGCCGATCGGCGGTACTCTCCGGCCATGGGAACCCTCGACGCCGCCGTCGACGCCGCGACCGCGAGCTCCGGAGCGGGCAGCGGCCTCGCGACCGCCGTGCTGCCGCTGCTCGCCCTCGCCGGCTCGCTGGTCGCGGCGGTCGTCGTCGCTTCCCTGCTGGTCGTCTGGCTGCAGAGACCCGCCGACGGCGTGCGGTTCGCGCCCACCGACCCCATGGTCGCGGGCCTGCTGCCCGTCGCCTTCGTGTCGGGTTCGGCGTCGGCCCGCTGGCTTCCGGCCGCGGTCATGCGGCTCGCCGCCGCCGGCGTGCTCGCGATCCGCGATGAGCGGGCGACGGATGTCACCGACGAGCGGGCGGCGCGAGACGTTCGGCTCCTCCTGCTCGTGGATCCGGCGCGAGCTCGGCCGTCGGTCGCGGCGCTCGAAACCGATGAGTCGCAGCGGGTCGAAGACGGCATCGCGCGGGCGGTCGTCGCACCGGGGCGTACCGGCGACAGCTTCCGGTTCGCTCCGAACACCAGCGTGGCGCTCGATCAGGTGGTCGGCCGCAACATCGAACTGCTGGAGGTGACCCGGGCCGCGTTCGCGCGGGCGGCCGCGCAGTACCGTGAACCGCGCCCGGCTGCCCGCTTCCGCGCGATCACGGTGGGCGGCGTCGTCGGCGTCGCGCTGGGACTCCTCTCGCTCGGGCTGCAGGACGAGGCATCCATGTCGATCTCGTGGAGCGCGATCGGCATCGGCGCGGTCGCACTGGCGTTCCGCCCGCTGCTGCCGCGCTGGATCCCGCTGAACGCCGACGGGCTCCTGCTGCGTGCGCGAACGCATGACCTGCGCGAGCTGGTCGTCGGCATGCCCGTGCACGACGAGCAGGCCGCGGCGCTCGTGCTGCCGTGGGCGATGCTCTTCGACGACCAGGCCGTCGTGCGCGGGTTCGCCGCCGCGGCGGAGGCATGCGGTCGCCCGCCCTCGTGGTACCGGACGACCGGTGAATTCTCCGCCGAGCGGCTGGTGTCGTGCCTCGCCCTCGTCGGCAGCGCGCTCGCGCAGCCGATCGGCGTCGGCGGCGGGCTCCTCGCACGCCGCGAGGACTCGCGCTTCGGCGTGCCCCTCATCGACGACCACAAGGGCTGGGGCGGCGGATACCTCGCCGGCGGTAGCGGCGCCGACGGCGGGGGAATGGGCGGTTTCGGTGGCGACGGCGGTGGCGGCGGTGGCGGCTACGACGGAGGCGGCGGGGGCGGCGGCTTCGGCGGCTTCGACGGCGGTGGAGGCGGGGGTGACGGCGGTGGAGGCGGGTGAAGGTGCCCGATTCCGGCGACGATGTCGATCGACGCGCCGCCTGATCGACGTCATCATGAGACGGATGCCCCGTCGTCACGGAATGGGAAGGAAGCACCATGCGCAACCTGATCGTCACGGAGTTCATCACCCTCGACGGCGTCGTCGACTCGCCCGGCGGGGGCGAGCACCCGCGCGCGGGGTGGACGTTCACCGAGGTCCGTTCGTCGAGGAGGCCTACGAGCTCAAGGGTCGCGAGCAGGAGACGGCCGGAGCGCTGCTGCTCGGGCGGGTGAGCTACGACGAGTTCGCACCGGTCTGGCCGTCGATGGACGAGTTCGCCGAGTACAACGCCATGCCGAAGTATGTGGTGTCGTCGACGCTGACGGATCCCGAATGGAACAACACGACCGTGCTGCGCTCACTCGACGAGGTCGCCGAGCTCAAGCGCGGTGAGGGCGGAGACATCCTCGTGCACGCGAGCCCCACGCTCGCACAGGGCCTCGCCGAGGCCGAGCTCGTCGACCGGTACCACCTGCTGCAGTTCCCCGTCGTGCTCGGCGAGGGCAAGCGGCTGTTCAACGGACGCGAGCCGGGCTCGCTGAAGCTCGTCGAGCACGAGGCCTACTCGAACGGCATCGTGAAGCTGATCTACGACGTGGTGCGGTGAGCGACATGGCGGAGTACGTGGACGTCGGCGGCGTCGACACCTGGGTCGATGTCCGGGGGGCGGGGGAGCGCACCGTGGTGCTGCTGCACGGCGGCATGGGCAACAGCGACGACCTGCTCGACTCGATCGGGCGCGACCTCGAGGGGGAGTTCCGCGTCGCGGCATTCGACCGGGTGGGCCACGGGCGCACGGCCGACGCCGAGGGGGCGTGGCACTACGACGACATGGCGACGCACGCCATCGCCGTGCTCGAGCGCCTCGCCGGCGGCGGCGCCACCGGTGGAGCGGCGCCGGTGTTCGACCTCGTCGGCTGGAGCGACGGCGGCATCGTGGCGCTGCTCGTCGCACTGCGCCGGCCCGACCTCGTGGATCGCCTCGTGCTGATCGGCGCGAACTTCCACTTCGACGGCATCCATGACCTGCCGCTGGGCGATGGCGGCGAGGAGAGCCCGCTCTACGCCGGGTTCGCCGAGCGCTCGCCCGACGGGCCCGAGCGCTACCCCGTCGCGATCGCCAAGTGGATCGAGATGATCACGACCGAACCCACGCTCACCGTCGACGACGTCGCGCGGATCGACCACCCGACGCTCGTGCTCGTCGGCGACGACGACCTCGTGAAGCTCGAGCACACGGTCGCCCTCTACGAGGCGCTGCCGCACGGGCGGCTCTGCGTGCTGCCCGGTGCGTCGCACATCCTCGTCTTCGAGCACCTGGAGCTCGTGGCATCCGTCATCGGGGAGTTCCTGCGGGGGCCGCGCGATCCCGAGACGATCCTGCCGGTGCGGCGGCGAGCCGCGGACTGACGCGAGTTCCGGCCCGATTCAGGACTTGGCACTCTCGACCCGAGAGTGCTAATTTAACGGTAGTTGAGTCGAGGTGACTCAACCATTGGAACCCTCGGTTGCGGGTGTCCCGCGATCGAGCGAGACGCACACACAGGAGGAGATCATGCCAGTCACCTGGGACCCGTTCCGCGACCTCGACCGCCTCGCCGCGAGCATGCTCGACTCGAGGCAGGGCCCGCGGATGATGCCGATCGACCTGCATCGCGACGGCGACCACTACGTGCTGAGCGCCGACCTGCCGGGCGTCGACCCCGGATCGATCGACATCGACGTCGACGGCCAGTTGCTGACGATCCGCGCCGAGCGCACCCTGCGCGACAGCGAGGGCGTGCAGTGGCTCGCGCACGAGCGGCCGAGCGGCTCGTTCCTGCGCCAGCTCACGGTCGGCGACGGCATCGACACCGCGAGCATCAGCGCGCACTACGACAACGGCGTGCTGAGCGTCATCATCCCGGTGTCCGAGCGCGCGAAGCCGCGCAAGGTCGAGGTGCGCCAGGCGACCGCCGAGGCGCCGAAGCAGGTCGCCGCGAGCGAGAGCTGAGCCGACGGCGCGACGACGCGGAACAGAGACGAGGCGGAACAGAGCGAGAGGGCGGATGCCGCGGCATCCGCCCTCTCATTGCGTTCCGGTACTACTCCTCGACGCCCGGGTCGCCGCCCGAGAGGCCGCCGTCGGTCGACTCGGTCATGGGCTCGGCGTTGCCCGGCGCGCCCGGGCCTTCTCCCTCGGCGGTGTCGCCGCCGGCGGGCCGGTCGTTCGAGCGGTCGAGGTCGCGAAGCTCCTGGTCGTCGGGCTCGCGCTCGCCGTCGGCGTCGCGGTCGGGCGTCGAGCCGTCGGGTCGGGTCGAATCGGTCATCGGATGCTCCTTCGTACGGTGATGGATCGCGGAGAGGTCGTCGATACTCGAGCCTCTCGCGGTCGCGCGCCGAACGGCAGGGGGTTGACGCCCACGCCAGAGCGGGCCGGCGGCTGACGCCGCCGACCCGCTCCCGGTCTCGCCGTCGGCCTACGAGGCCGGTGCGAACACCTCGATCTCGGCCAGCTGCATCCGGTACTCGTCGTCCTCGACCGTGCGCAGCGACGTGCCGGTCACGCGAACGTACCGCGCGTCGCGAGCGTCGAACGAGAACGACGGCACTGCGAAGGTGGTCGGCTGCGCGTAGTCGGTCTCGGCGACCGCCGGAGTCCACGTCACGCCGTCGACCGACGTCTCGATCGTGAACGCCGCCGGGAACCCGCGGCCGATGTCGCGTCCGTCGTAGTTGCGCGGCAGCAGGTCGACGCGGCCGACGGAGTGCGCCTGCCCGAGGTCGAGGCTGATCCACTCCGTGTGGTTCTCGCCCACCTGCGCCTCGCTCGACCACCCGATCGACGGGTCGGTGCTGAAGCGCGCGCCGTCGGTCGCGAACGCGGCGGAGAAGCGGTCGAACTCCTGGCTGCTGCTCGCCGTCACCGCCGCGCCGAGCGCGAGGTCGACCGGCACCTCGGAGTCGAGCACGAACCCGTCGGCGTCGCCGTCGACGAGGGCGACCCGGCGCTCGCCGGTGCCGTCGAGCACGTAGCTCACGACGCCCTGGTCGTCGGCCTGCACCTCGTGCTCGCGCTTGCCGTCGCGAACGGTATACGACGCGCCGGGTTCCTGCCCCGACCACTGCATGGTCACGCGCTGGTCGCGATCCTTGGTGCGGTAGTCGACGGTCTGGTCGAGCACCGAGTGGTAGGTGACCGTGAGCTCGTCGGACTCGTGGATCGTCTTGGTCACCTCACTGCCGTTCATCGCCTCGGGGAAGTTCGGAGCGATGGTGACGCCATCGGCGGTCGGCCGGATGCCGAGCATCGACGAGAAGACGCCGCCTGCGGCATTCGCGTTGGTCGGGAACCAGGCCTCGCCGAGCCGCGGCTTCAGCGACCAGTCGAGGAAGCTCCAGCCGTGGAATCCGTCCTCGGTGTACCGCGCGAGCGTGTTGTCGAGGTAGGTCAGCGACCGCTCGCGCTCACCGACGACGTTCGCCGCCCGCATGTACATCTCGGTCATGAACGGGTAGATCGGCCCGTCCTCGAGGCCCGACTGGAAGTGGTCACCGGCCCACTCCTCGGTGTCGGGGAGGATCGGGTAGAAGTTCTGCGGGATCATGCCCAGGCGGTTCTTCTGCATCTCGACATCGAGCTCGTTGAGGATCGCGCGCCCGCGCTCGACATCGACCATGCCGAAGGCGACGGCCTGCAGGTTCAGCTGGGTGTGCTTGACCGAGGCCTGCGGGGTGCCGTCGGGGCAGAGCCAGTACGCGAACATGCCCTTCTCGGGGTCCCAGAGCCCGCCGTCGGCGGTGTCCTTGTTGAACTGCTCCTTGAGCCGGGCGGCCGTCGCCGCGTACGAGTCGGCGCGCCCCGTGTCGCCGAAGACGTCGCGCTCGAGCTCGCCCCAGAGCGTGAGCGCGCGATACATCAACTCGTTCACGTAGCCGCTACGGCCGTGAACGTAGAAGGCGTCGTTCCATTCGCGCAGCGACTTCTTCGAGTGGCAGGTCTCGATGTCGTTCTTGAACAGGCCCGACGGGTCGTCGTAGCGCTGCTGGAGCATGTAGTCCATCGCCCGGCGCACCGAGTCCCGCATCGAGGCGAGCCACTCGTCGTCACCGGTGTACTCGTAGAGCTCGGCGACGGCCGCCGCGTACGCCGGGTCGGCGTCGGCGAGGTTGTTGTCGCCCCAGGGGTTCGTCCGGCGATAGGTGCGGCCGTACATGTGGCCGTCCTCGCCCTGCGCGTACTCGCGGAAGTACTCGAGCAGGTTCAGCTGCGACTGCGTCATCGCCGGGTCGAAGTACCCGAACACGGTCGGGTTCGAGAGGGCGAGGTCGTACGGGCCCGTGCCGAGGTATCGCAGGCCCACGGTCGACATGCCGTAGCCCGTGTCGACGACGCCCGAACGGCCGAAGTCGTTCAGCAGCGAGGTCAGCGCGGCCGGGTCGGCGACGCCGTTGACCTCGCCGAGGTCGTAGTACGCGTCGTAGTCGGCCGGTGCGAACGAGAAGTCGACGACGTCGCGCTGGCCGTCGGCGCCGGTGACCGGCTCGTAGATGAGCGTGTCGACGCCGTTGCCGGTGTGGCCGCTGTAGACGAAGCCGCTCTCCTTGGTGCCGAGGAGGTACCCCCACTCGTCCTCGCCGCTGACCTGGGTCTCCTGGCCGAGGCGACCCTCGCCGTAGGTGAACTCCGTCGCGATGCGGCGGTCGCTCCGGGTGTCGACCGCGAGCGCCTGCTCGCCCGCGTTCGCGAGGAAGACGAACTGCCCCTGCTCGACGCCGTAGCGGTCGTTCGGCTCGCTCAGGAAGAACCCGTCGTGACCGGTGTAGGCGTTGCCGATCGGCAGGTTGCCGCCGTCCGCGGGACGGCGGATGTTGTCCCAGACGCGCGCCCAGCCGATCTCGAGCTGGCCGTTGTGCCGGATGACCGGGTCGACGCCGTCGGCCCAGTCGTAGCTGCGGTCGACACGGAGCCCGATCGCGGCCTTGTCGAGGTCGAACGACCAGGTCTCGTCGATGCGCACCTCGGCGGACGCCATCGAGAAGTTGAGGTCGACGGCCTTGCCGTGCACCTTCACCACCGGGTCGGCGCCGAGCTGCCGGCTGTCGAGCTCCGTGCCGGTTGCGTCGACCACGAGCGTGCTGGCCATGCCGTCGGCGAGCAGCTCGGTGCCGGCCAGCGTGAACGACGCGACGGCGGCCTGGCCGCCGTAGGCGATCACCATCCGCAGGTCGCCGTCGACGAGCGTGACGGTCTTCGCCGCCTCGTCGTGCGAGATCTCGCGCTTCGAGGCAGCGGCCTTCGTCGCGCTCGCGGAGGCATCCGCCGTGACGGATGCCTCGCCGGCGGCGTGCGCGATCGGCTGGGCGGCGGCGGGCGCGAGGCCCGATGCGAGGGTCGCACCGGCCGCGAGGGTCGCGAGCGTCGCGGTGACCAGCCGGCGTCGGCGGCGCCCGGGTCGTGGTGGTCGGGACAGGGTCGTCATGGGCCATGCTCCTTCGGTGGCCGGCCCGACGACGTGCCTCATGCGCGTCATCGGGCGGGGCGATCAGGTACCCGGTGACTATGGCAACCCTTTGCCGTTCCTGTCAAACTTTTCCATAAGTTTTCCGTGAGCGGGCGACCCGTCTCCGCTTCGGCGCTCGGCTGCCCGGTTCACTCGACCGCGGTCGACTCCCGGGGGATGAGCTGGCAGTCGATGCGCCGGATGCCGGGCTCGAGCCGGCCGGTGTCGATCGCGGCGAGGAGCGCCTCGGCGGCGGTCGAGCCGACCTCGTGCAGGCTCATGTCGATGGTCGACAGCGGCGGTCGGCTCGCCTCGACCATGACGTCCCAGTTGTCGAATCCGATCACGCCGACGCGCCCCGGCACGTCGACGTCGGCCTCGCGGAGGGCCTCCGTCACGCCGCGGGCCACCTGGTCGCTCGCGCACACCACGCCGTCGAAGTCGACGCCCGACAGCAGCACCTGCTTGATCGCCTGGCGGCCCCAGCGCTCCGTCCACTCGCCGAACAGCGGCTCGTGCACGAGGTCGAGGCCTCGCTCGGCGAGCACCTCGCGCGTGGCCGTCAGCCGCACGCGGGAGGCGTCGTCGCGCTGGGGCCCGGCGATGTAGACCAGCTTCTCGCGGCCCGTCGACAGCAGGTGCCGCGTGGCCATGCGGGCGCCCTCGGCGTCGTCGGGCACGACCGAGGTGTCGCGTTCGTTGCGCGACCACGCCATCGCGTAGACCACGGGCACCGGGAGGTCGGCGCGCAGGCCGTCGCGCGCGAACTCGCCCGCGCCGGTGACCAGGATGCCGTCGACCCGGCGCCGCAGGAACGAGTCGACGAAGTACTGCTCGCGGATCGGGTCGCCCCGGCCGTCGCACAGCACGAGCGCGATCTCGTGCTCGGCGAGCGTCTCGATCGCCCCGAGCAGCACGGGCACCGTCAGCCGGCCGAAGCGGTCGCTCGTGATGACGCCGATCGTGTTCGTCTTGCCGGTGAACAGGCTCGCCGCGACCTGGTTGGTCTGGAAGCCGAGCTCCTCGGCCGCCGCGAGGATGCGCTGCCTGGTCTCGTAGCGCACGGCGCCCTTGCCAGAGAGGGCTTTGGACACCGTTGAGATCGAGACGCCCGCGCGAGCGGCGACGTCTCCGGCGGTCACACGGCGGCGATGGTTGGTGTCGTGGCTGGTCACACGAGCACTGTACCGGGCTTTACAGAAACTTTTCCATCTCGATATGCGGTGACTGCGCCGGATCGGCGGGGGTTTGCGGAACCGCGTCGGAAACGTTATGGTCTGAAACCGCAACCCTTTGCGGAAAACGATCAGTTACTTTCCCGGCTTCCGCATTGCGGGCTCGTTCATCACAGACAACGGAGTTCCCCATGAAACGACCGAACCGGTCGACGGCGGTCGCGCTGACGGCCGCCGCCGCCATCTCCTCGCTCCTGCTCTCCGGCTGCGCCGGCGGCGGGTCGGGCACCGCCGCCGCATCGGGCGACCTCGAGGCCGCCGACTCGGGCGCCGAACTGACGCTGTGGGTGCGCCCGGGCAACGAGGCCGTCACCGACGCCGTCGTCGAGGCCTACAACGACACCCACGAGAACCAGGTCGCGATCACGCACGTGCCCGCCGACCAGTACGTGACGAAGTTCGCGGCCGCCGCGCAGTCGGGTTCGCTGCCCGACATCCTCGCGGCCGACCTCGTCTTCATGCCGCAGATCGTCGAGACGGGTGCGGCCATGGACCTCACCGAGCTGCTCGAGGAGTCCGGAGCGGCGGGCAACCTCTCGCCCGCGCACATCCAGGCCTCGACCAAGGACGGCCACGTCTACGGCGTGCCCTACGTCGCCGACACCTCGCTCTACGTCTACAACAAGGACCTCTTCCGTCAGGCCGGGCTCGATCCCGAGAACCCGCCGACGACCTGGGCCGGCATCCAGGAGGCCGCTGCGAAGGTCACCGCGCTCGGCGACGGCAACCACGGCTTCTACCTCAGCGGCGGCGCGCCGGGCAGTCTCGCCTACGACTTCACGCCCACCATCTGGGCGCAGGGCACCGAGGTCGTGAACGAGGACGGCTCGTTCGATTGGGACAATCAGGCCACGCAGGACGCGCTCGCCTTCATGCAGGCGATGTACGAGAACGGCGACATCCCCGACACGTCGAAGACCGACACCGGTGATGGGTTCTTCTCGGTGTTCGCCTCGGGCAAGATCGGCATCGCCTTCGCCGGCGGCAACGGCGTCAACACGGCGACGCTCGGCACCGACCCGGTCTTCGAGTTCGGCCTCGCGCCGATCCCCGGACCGGAGGACGGCCAGTTCGCGACCTTCTCGGGCGGCGATGTCGCGGCGATCACGAACACGACCAAGCACCCCGCTGAAGCGTGGGACTTCATCCAGTGGCTCACCTCTGCCGAGGCATCCGAGGACGTGTACGCGAACCTGCCCGCGCTGCCGCCGCGGACGGATGTCACGCTGCCCGCGTCGCTCGGCGAGCAGTTCGCCGTCCCGGCCGAACTCGTCAAGGAGGGGCAGACCTATGTCTCGCCGTTCTACAACGAGGTCGTCGCCAGCGCCCAGGGGCCCTTCCTCGAGATGTTCCAGTCCGTCGTCTTCAACGGCGCCGACCCCGCCGAGGCGACGAAGCAGGCGCAGGAAGCCTCCGACGCCATCACCGAGTAGTAGTCACCGCGGTTCCGGCGCCGGCCACGACGCGCGCCGCAGCGCCCGCCACTCCGGCGGGCGCCGGAACCCCGGCCCTCCGAACGGAAGCCACATGTCGCACTCCGCACTCCTCGACCCGCCGACGCGGGCCGCGGCGGCGCCCGACGCCCCCCGGGGCCCACGGACGCGCTCGCCGCGTCGCCGCCGCGGCGAGCAGCTCCAGGGCTGGGCGCTCACCGCGCCCGCCGCGGTGCTCATCGCCCTCTTCTTCGTCCTGCCGTTCGGCCTGACGGTGTGGATGTCGTTCTTCGACTGGCCGACGTTCGGCACGCCGACCCCGATCGGCTTCGAGAACTACGCCGACCTCGCCTCCGACCCGAAGTTCGGCGAGGCGGTGCTCTTCACGGTGGGTTACACGTTGGTCACCTCGGTGATCGGCATCCTGCTCTCGCTCGGTCTCGCCCTGCTGGTGCGGCCCCGGTTCCCGGGCCGCACGGCGGTGCGCGCGCTGCTGTTCGCCCCGGTCACGATCGGGTTCGCCCCGGCGGGCCTGCTGTGGCTCGCGATGAGCAACGCCCGCACCGGCGTGCTCCCCGACCTCTTCGCGAAGCTCGGGCTCGCCCCGGCGGGCGTCGACTGGTTCGCCGAGCCGACGACGACCCTCGCGCTGGTCGTGGTCATGACCGTCTGGAAGACCGCGGGCCTCGCGATGCTCGTGCTGCTCACCGGCATGGACTCGATCCCCGGAGAGATCTACGAGGCTGCGAAGCTCGACGGCGCGAACGCCTGGACGACCCTCACCCGCATCACGCTGCCGCTCATCGTGAAGCCGCTCTCGCTGGTGATCCTGCTCACCGTCACGACGACGTTCCTCTCGTTCGACCAGTTCTTCACGATGACCAAGGGCGGGCCCGACGGGTCGACCGTCACGGTCGTCTACTACCTCTACAACGCGGCGTTCGTCTCGCTCGACCGCGGCTACGCGGCGGCGGTCGCCGTCGTCGTCGTCCTGATCATGGCGATCATCTCGATCGCCCAGGTGCGACTGCAACGCGGAAGGAAGGCCGAGGCATGACCACCCAGGCACTGCACGCGAGGCAGGCGCGGGGCATCCGTCGCTCGCGCATCCAGGCACAGGATCACTCGCGCAACCCGATCCGCATCATCGTCGCGATCGTGCTGGCGGCGCTGTTCGCCTTCCCGATCGTGTGGACCACGATCGGCGCGTTCAAGTCGCCGACCGAGGCCAACGCGTCGCCGCCCGTGTGGTGGCCGTCGACCCTGACGCTCGAGAACTTCGCGAAGCTCGACGGCACCGGCTCGTCGCTCCTCGTCTACGTGCTGAACTCCGTCGCCGTCACGACGATGACCGTGCTGATCACGACGGTCGCCGCTGTGCTCGCCGGGTACGCGCTCGCGCGTTACCGGTTCCGCGGCCAGAACGCGTTCTTCGGCGTCACGATCGGCATGCTCCTCGTGCCGTACCCGGCGCTGCTGGTCTCGCTCTTCACCGTCATGGTGTGGTTCGGCCTCACGAACTCGCTGTTCGGCCTCGCGCTGATCTACTCGACGTTCCAGATGCCGTTCGCGATCTACATGATGCGCAACTCCTTCGAGAGCGTGCCCGATGAACTCATCGAGGCGGCCGAGCTCGACGGCTGCACGAAGTTCTCGGCACTCCCGCGGGTCATCCTGCCGCTCGTCGCGCCCGGGGTCGTGACGGTCGCGCTGTTCGCGTTCCTCGCCGCGTGGAACGAGTTCCTCGCCGCCCTCGTGCTGCTGAACGACAACCCGTCGTTCACCCTGCCGATCGCACTCGTCAACGCGCAGAACGGCCCGCTCAACACCATCGACTGGGGCGCGCTGCAGGCCGGCATCACCGTGACGATGCTGCCCTGCGTGATCCTCTTCATCCTCCTCCAGCGCTATTACGTGTCGGGCCTCGTCGCCGGCACCGGGAAGTGAACATGACCGACCTCATCACCGCACAGCCGACCTACCCGGCCGACCGCGTCGCCACGCCCGTCCGCGATGGCCGGCTCGTCATCCGCCCCTCGTTCGTCGAGGGGGCGTTCGACAGCCACGCGGTCGACTGCCCGTTCGTCTTCTCGGTCGGCGGGCGGCAGGGCATGACGTACGTCGGCTGGGACGGCACGGGCTACCAGACCGCGCTGGCCTGGAACGACGGCGGCACGTGGACGCCGGGCGAGGTGGTCTTCTCGCGCGATGCCGGCGATCCGCTGCGGCGGTACAACGCCGCGCTCACCTCGATCGTGCGCGACAACGACCTCGGGTCGCCCGGCGAGCTTCGCCGGATCGACGGATGGTACTACGGCACGTTCCACGCCTACCCGGGCGCCGGGTACGAGACCGGGCCGGCATCCGTCGGGTTCGCTCGCAGCCGCGACCTGCGCACGTGGGAGCGGATCGGCGGCGTGCTCTCGCCGACCGATGCGGACGCCGGTGAGTGGGAGCGCGGAGGCCTCTACAAGTCGTGGCTGATGGAGCACGACGGCCTGTTCTACGTCTTCTACAACGCGAAGGACGTCGACGACTACGGGTCGGTGGTCGTGCCGCCGCCGTGGATCGAGCAGACGGGGCTCGCGGTCTCGCGCGACCTCGTCACGTGGGAGCGGTACTCGGGCAACCCGGTGCTGGGCGCCGGAGCGCCGGGCGCGTTCGACGAGCGCTTCGCCTCCGACCCGTGCGTGCTGCGCGACGGCGACACCTGGGTGATGTTCTACTTCGGCCTCGCGGCCGACGGCCACGCGCGCGAGGGGTTCGCGACGAGCACCGACCTGCGGCACTGGACCAAGTCCGATGCGGTGCTGCTCGACGTCGGGCCTGCCGGGTCGATCGACTCGCTGCACACCCACAAGCCGGCCGTGATCACGTGGGAGGGGCGGCTCGAGCACTACTACACCGCCGTGTCGTTGCGCGAGCCGGTCGCCATCGGGGCGTACGAGCAGCACGAGCTGCGCGGCATCGCACGCGCGACCGGCGACTGAGCTACCAGCTGCCGCCGAGCGGATGGTCGTCGTCGGTGAAGGAACCTCCGACCGGCCCGGCGGCCCGCGGCACCTCGGGTGCGACCCCATCGCGCTCGGTCGTGTGCGCGATGGCGTCGTCCTGCGGCTCGAACCCGATCGCGCGGCCGGCTGACAGGTCGAAACTGCCGGCACCGCTGGCGGACACGCCCCACACGATGTGGTGCCTCCCGTCGTCGAGGGCGATCGCGGCTTCGAACAACCGGGCGGCGTCGGCGGGCGAGAGCCATTGCACGAGGCCACGGCCCCGCCCGGGTTCGGCGCCGAAGGCGCAGATGCGCGCCGACACGACGCTCATGCCGAACCGATCGGCGTACACGCTGCCGAGCGCCTCGAGGGTCGCCTTGCTCACGCCGTAGTACGTGTCGGGGCGCGGCACGAGCACGCGGGTCGTCGCGGCATCCGTCGCATCGGCGAATCCGATGGCGTGGATGCTGCTCGCGAGCAGCACCCGGCGCGCGCCGCCGAGGCGAGCCGCCTCGAGCACCTTCTGCGTTCCGTCGATGTTCACGCGGACGAGGTCGACCCACGGGCGCTCGGACGCGAGGGCCGCGAGGTGCACGACCGCGTCGGCGCCGTCGAGCGCCGAGCGGATGGCGTCCTCGTCCTCGATGGACGCGCGGTGCAGCTCGACGCGGGCGGGGTCCGACCACTCGCCCCACGGCCCGTCATCGACGCGGTCGGGGAGGTCGGTGTCGACGAGCTGAAGCGTGCGGCCCGGGCGCTCGAGCAGCGGCACCACGAGTCGGCCGATGCGACCGGACGCGCCGGTGATCGCCACCACCTGTGGCGCGTCGTCGGGATGGGGCATCCGTGGTCTCCCTTCGCTACGGCGGCTCCGCCGGGTTTCAGCGTACGGTCCGACCGACGCGCGACCCTCAGCTCAGGTGCGCGAGCCGCGGCCAGAGGTCGTCCCACCCCGCCGTGAGCCCGGTGCACCGGATGACGGGAAGGCCCTGCTCCTCGTTGTCGACGTCCGCGCCGTGGTCGAGCCGCGCCTCGGTGCGGCACGACTCGAACTCGCTCGCGAGTCGCGGTGAGATCTCGCCGACGAACACGACGTCGACCGCCGAGTCGGGCGGTTGCGACTGGAACCAGAGTGCGTTGTGGCCGCTGAACACGGTCTCCGGGTCGATGCCGAACTCCGGTCCGTACCGGTCGAGCGCGCCGGCCTCGCCGTAGTTCGACGCGACGATGATCGGCGGGCGCGAGGCATCCGACCCGTTCACCACGCCGGCGATCTGCTCGACGTACGCCGGCCAGCCGATCGTGTCGCCGGTGGCGGGGTTCGCGCCCGCCCACGGCGTCGCATCCACGAGCGCGACCGGCAGCAGCGGCAGGGCGATGAGCGCCGCGACGACGGCATTCAGCGCGACCGCGGTCCAGACGAGCACGCGGCGGACCCGCGTGCGCATCCATTCGGCCGCCGGCACCGCGCCGAGCGCGAACAGGATCTCGACGATGCCGAGCGGGTAGAAGGGCTGCGCGCCGCCGGCGATCGTCGCGACGACGACGAACGCGAACGCGATCGCGAACAGCCGGATGTCGCGCCACGGCGGCCGGCGGAAGAGGGCGACGAGACCGGTGATCCAGATCGGCGCGAGCAGCGGGCCCACGTGCAGGAAGAGGAACGGCACCGTCAGGATGCGTCCCTCGCCGTCGGTGTCCTCCGCGAGCGCGGCGCCCATGCGAAGCTGCGGGAGTTCGTTCGCCACCTGGTACGCCAGGTTCGGCAGCGCCAGCACGATCGCGAGACCGACCCCGGCCCACAGCCACGGTGAGCGGAGCGCCCGCCACGGACCGAGCGCGAGGAGGCCGATGCCGATGCCGACGACGAGCATCACCACGAGCCACTTGTTGTACGTGGCGAGTCCGGTGACGAGTCCCGCCGCGAGCCACCAGCGGCCGTCGCCGCGCAGCAGCGCCCGCATCGTGAACAGGGCGACGAGCGGCCAGACGACCAGGTCGATCGATGCCGTGAGGAAGACGTGCCCGAACACCATCGGGCTCGCCGCGGATGCCCCGCCCCACGCCGCGAGCGACTGTGCGAGCCGGCCGCCGCCGGCCTCGCGGGCGATGAGGGCGAGCACCAGCACCGTCGCGCCGGCGGCGAGGATCGCGGGGATGCGCAGCGCCCACGGCTCGTCGACGAGCGAGGTGATCGTGCGGGCGATGAGCGGCGTGAGGGGCGGCTGGTCGACGTATCCCCACGCCGGTTCGAGCATGCGGAAGTAGAGCTCGTCGCGATGGAACCCGTAGCCGTTGCTCGTCGCCGCGAGGAGCACCCCGAGTGCGGCCATCGCGGCGAGCACGGGTCCACGGGCGAAGGGCGCGAAGCGGGCGGGCGGTGCGAGCGGTGCGGGCGGCGGGGCGGCCGCGGCCGGCCCACCGGGACTCAGCGAGCCGGACAGAGCGGATCGGTCGGTCGTGACGGCGTCCGACATGCGGCTCACCCTACTGGCACCTGCGCGAAGATGGGCGGGTGGCGACGCGACTGCTGCTCATCTCCGACACGCACGTGCCCGCGCGGGCACGCCGACTGCCCGACCAGGTCCGGCGGGCGATCGACGACGCCGACCTCGTCGTGCACGCCGGCGACTGGGTGGATGTCGTCACGCTCGACGCCATCGAGGCCGGCGCCGCGCGGCTCGTCGGCGTCGCCGGCAACAACGACGGACCCGAGCTGCACGCGCGACTCGGCGAGGTCGCCCGCTTCGACCTCGAGGGGCTGCGGTTCGGCGTCGTGCACGAGACGGGCGCGGCGACCGGCCGCGAGACCAGGATGGATGCCGCCCACCCCGACCTCGACGTGCTCGTGTTCGGCCACAGCCACATCCCGTGGGACACCGTCACGCCGCGGGGCATCCGCCTGCTGAACCCCGGTTCGCCGACCGATCGGCGCCGCCAACCCGTCTGCACGATGATGACGGCCGTCGTCGACGACGGCGCGTTGCGCGAGGTCGAACTCGTGCCGGTGGTGCGCGGGGAGCGGTAGCCGGTCCGCGACTACTCCGCCGGAGTGCCGAGGTCGCGCACGAGGTAGGTCCAGGGGAACATCTGGCAGCCGACGACCCAGCCGTCGGACTCCTCGCGGCGCGAGATACCGCGCCCGAACAGGCGCCGGTGCTCCCACTGGGTGTCGGTGCGCACCATGCGATGGCGCAGCATGCCGGCCTCGACGGTGCGCCAGCCGGCTCGCCCGGCGAGGGCGAGTTCGGCCATCTCGTCGAACGCGGTGACCGGGCCGAGCCATCGGTACTCCGCGCCGTCGCCGGCCCCATCGCCCGGTTCGCCGCCGGGGTCGACACCGGGCGAGGCATCCGCTCGCCACGCGTCGCCGAACCGCTGCTGCGCCGCCTGGCGGGTCATGCCGAGCTCCGCGCCGATCGCCGACCAGCTCACGCCGCCCGAGCGCGCCGATTCGACGGCCTGGCGAAGGATGCTCCGGGCCTCGCTCTCGGCGTCGGCGCTCGCCCGGATCAGGGCGAGGTGGCCGTCGCGGTCGAGTTGCGTAGCGGGGTCGCCGGTGGCGGAAGCGTCGAGGGCGTCGACCGAGCCGACCGCGCCGTCGGCCACAGCCGCCTCGAGGATCGCGAGCCGAACGGCATCGCCGATGCCGGTCATCGGTCGTCGCGGCTGGGAAGCCACCAGCCGCGGTCGTCGCGACCGCCGTCGGCGGAGCGGCGCAGCCAGCCGGCGCGCGCCGTCATCGACACGACGCCGATGACGGTGAACGTCAACCCGGCGCCCTGCAGCATGCCGCCGCCGAACCCGTCGATGAAGGCTCCGGTGAGCATCGAGGCGATGCCGAACAGGGTCAGGCAGACGGCCGCCGTCCAAGCGGCGGTGCGGAGACGTTTCACGGCGGGAGACATACGTCAACCGTAGGTTGACGTGTCAACCGCTGTCAAGAGAACCTTGACGCCTCCGGCAGGCCCGCCGAGAGCTCTGCGAACACGTCGGCCGCGTCATCGTGGACCGCGAGGCGAGCCGACTGGCCGAGCCACAGCGACTGCAGGTCGCCGATGCCGCGGCGGCCGGCCTCGGCGCGGAAGCGCCCCGTGAGCCAGTTCTGGATCGGGAACGGCGCGATGTCTCCGCGCGCCTCGATCTCGCGCACCGCACGGTTGCGGGCGCCGCGCGACAGGCGCCCGCTCATCGCGCGCGTCAGCACGGTCTCGTGGGCGGAGGTCCGGGCGATCGCCCGCCGGTGCGCCGCGTTCGCGGCCGACTGCCGCGTGCGCAGGAACGCGGTGCCGACCTGCACGCCGCTCGCGCCGAGCGCGAACGCCGCCGCGACCCCGCGACGGTCGGCGATGCCGCCCGCGGCGACGACCGGCACGTCGACCGCGTCGACGACCTGCGGGATCAGCGCCATCGATCCGACGAGCGACTCCTCGGCCGGGCGCAGGAACGACACGCGATGGCCGGCGGCCTCGAGTCCGGTCGCGACGATCGCGTCGACGCCGGATGCCTCGAGCGCGACGGCCTCGTCGACCGTCGTGGCCGTACCGATGAGCCGGATGCCACGCCCGCGGGCCTCATCGACCATCGCCGGCGTCGGCACCCCGAACACGACGCTGACCGCCGCAGGCCGCACGTCGAGCACCGCCTGCCACTGCTCGCCGATCGGCGGGAGGTACCGCTCGGGCGGCGTCGGCACGGGCACGCCGAGCTCGTCGAAGAACGGCCGGAGCGCGCCGGCGGCGCGATCGAACGACGCGTCGGCCGAGGCATCCGTGCCGTTGATGGCGGATGTCTCGCGCGCCGCGCCCGTCTGGTGCGCCGCGACGGTCTCGCCGGTCTCGTCGGGCTCCTTGTTCTCGCCGGGAATCGGCAGCCAGACGTTCAGCGCGAACGGACGATCGGTCGCGGTCCGCAGCGCGTCACCGGTCTCGGCGATGCGGGCGGCGTCGTATCCGTAGAGGCCGTAGGAGCCGAGTCCGCCGAGCTCGCTGACGGTCGCCGTCAGCTCGATCGACGACAGGCCGCCGAAGGGGCCGAGCACGATGGGGCGGTCGATGCCGAGCAGGTCGGCGAACGCGGAAGCCGTCATGGTCCGAGCGTAGGCCGGGGCGCCGGTCGGCGGCCGATCGTGACCAAACGGCAGCGCGGTCGCCCGATCGAGTGATCACCCGAAACCCGGCCGTGATCACCGCCGACCTCGCCGGCTCGGTGATCGATAGCATCGCGCTCGATCCACGATGACGTGACGGGAGTGACTCGATGACGAGAACACGGGGCGGCCGCTCGGCCGTCTGGGGAACGATGGCGGTGATCGCCACCGCGGCGCTGCTGGGTACCGGGCTCGCGCCCGCGTCCGCGGAGGAGGAGCCGCCGCCGCTCGTGCAGCTGCCGGGCAGCGACGCCTTCGACGGCACGGCGCTCGACGCCGCCAAGTGGCAGCGCGTGCGCGCCGACGACTCGGCGCTGAAGGTCGCCGACGGCGCGCTCACGATCACCGCGCAGGCCGGCGACCTCTACGGCGGCACCAACACGGCGAAGAACCTGGTGCTGCAGGATGCCCCGGGCTGGGGTCGCTGGGAGGCCTCGACGACGATCGACTTCGCGCCGTCGGCATGCTGCCAGCAGGCGGGACTCATCCTCTACACCGACGACTCGAACTACGCCTCGCTCGCCTTCTCGGGCCGCGCGAACGGGCTCGGGCGGCTGTTCTTCCTCCGCGAGGTGGGCGGCACGTCGTCGGTGCCCTCGCCGGTCGACCGGCCGATCGCGCAGTGGCCGACGCACTACTCGCTGAAGCTCGTGAGCGACGGCGAGCAGGTCACGGCGCACTACTCGACCGACGACATCACCTGGACGCAGGTCGGCACGCCCGTCGCCGCGGGCCAGTTCCTGAAGGTCGGCCTGGTCTCGATGGCCGGCACGAACGGTGCTCCCGCGATCCCCGCGCGGTTCGAGCACTTCACCCTCCTGCACGACGGCACCCCGCCGCCGGCACCGCCGCAGCCCGAGGCATCCGTCGCCCCGATCGACTGGACCGACCTCGGCGACGCACCGCTCGCGGGCGTCGACGCCGTGCCCGCAGATGTGCTGCGCAACTCGAACGAGTACGCGCTGACGACCTGGTGGAAGAACAAGTTCGGCTCGCAGGCATCCGGGTACCTGACCTTCGGCGGCACGGGCGAGCACCAGATCCGGCCGGTCGCCGCGGAGGCGACCGCGCTCGCGACGGCGCTCGTCACCGGCACGTACGACGCGGCCGTGACCGGCGTCTCCGAGGAGGAGGCGCGCGCGAAGACGGTTCGCCTCGTCGGTTCGCTCGCCAAGGCGCACTACTCGAACGCGCGCGGCGGCTGGGGCGGCAGCACCTCGTGGCAGGGCGCGCTCTGGGCGGCGCTGGCCGGCCAGGCCGCCTGGCTGCTGTGGGACGACCTCGGCGAGGAGGACCAGCGGCTCGTCGGCATCATGGTCGAGACCGAGGCAGACCGGTTCATCGACTACAAGGTCCCCTACTGGACCGCGGCGGACGGCACCGTGCTCTCGCCGGGCGACACGAAGGCCGAGGAGAACTCCTGGAACTCGATGCTGCTGCAGGTCGCGACCGCGATGTTCCCCGACCACCCGCGACACGACGCGTGGATGACGAAGAACGTGGAGCTGCTGCTCTCGGCGCACGCCAAGCCGAGCGACGTGCAGGACGCGACGCCCGTCAACGGTCGGCCGCTCAACGAGTGGGTCGCGGGCTGGAACGTCGAGGAGGACGGGCGCGCGTACAACCACGACCTGCTCCACCCCGACTACATGGCGACCATGGTGCAGCAGCTGTACGCGGGCACGACCTCGACCCTCGCGGGCCGGCCGACGCCCGTCGCGGCACTGCACAACATGGAGCTGCTGTACGGCAACTTCGTCGACCACGACTACGCGTCGCCGCCCTACGTCGCGCCCGGCGGCACCATCTACCGCGAGGGCGAGGGCTCGGTCTACTACCCCGAGGGCACCGACTGGGGCAAGTCCCGTCGCCTGCAGTTCGTCGCAGTCGACGCCATCTCGGCGGCCTTCGCCGTCGACCAGCAGGCCAGTCGCGACGGCCGCTACTGGCTCGACCTGCACGGCGCCGACGCGCTCGCCATGCAGGCGCGCTCGACCGACGGTCGCACCTACCTCGCGTCCGACGACGACACGTACAACGGTCGCGAGGAGTGGGTCGCGATGCACGCCGCCTGGTCGGTGCTGTCGCTCTGGGCGGTCCAGAACGGCGAGTTCTGGGTGTCGGATGCCCCGGCCGACGAGCTCGACGAGGTCATCCCGCCCGATGGCGCCACGGCCGCACCGGGTCGCGGCACGCTCTCGGACACGAGCGGCTGGGCGTACGGCCTGCACGACGGCACGTACGACGTGGTCATGAACCTCTGGCACGGCACGCCGGGCAGCGTGTTCCGGCTCTACGAGAACGGGCAGCTCGTCGTGACGAAGGAGCTCGGCGACGTGACCGGGACCTCGCAGGAGACGTCGGTGAGCTTCACCGGCAAGCCGAACGGCACCTACGAGTACACGGCCGAGCTCGTGAACACGAAGGGCACCACCGCGACGACGTCGACGACGGTGAAGGTCGTGCACGCGGCCCCCGGCATGCCGGTCGTGTCGACCGACAACTGGGACGGGGACGGCGACTTCACCGCGACGGCCAACCTGTGGTGGGGCACGAACGCGACGTCGTACCGGTTCGAGCTCGACGGCGAGGTGATCGGCTCGGGTGAGCTGGCGGCCGCGACGCCGGGTGCGCAGCGGGCGACGGTCACGGTGACGGATGTCCCGCCGGGCGAGCACTCGCTCGTCGCCGTACTCGTCAACGCGAACGGCGAGACCGCCTCCAAGGTGGTGCCCGTGCGCGTGCGGGTGCGCTGAATGCGAATGGATGCCCCGGGCTCGCGCCCGGGGCATCCGTCGTCACCCGGCGTCGCCGCCGGTGCCTTCGACGGTCGTCCGCTCGACGTGGAAGAGTTGGAGGCGGCGAGGGAGCGGTGGCAGGTGGACAAGGCGGAGCGACAGCAGCGGATCGTCGCGATCGTGCAACAGCGCGGTGAAGCGCGTCTCGCCGACCTCGAGGCCGATGCCGGGGCATCCGCCGTCACGCTGCGGCGCGACCTGCGCGAGCTCGCCGCCCGTGGACGCATCTCGTACGTGCGCGGCGTCGCCCGCGCTCGCACCCGGCACACGCTCGAGCCGAGCTTCCACGAGAAGTCGCTCGTGGCGATGACGGAGAAGGCGCTGATCGGCCGGGCGGCCGCCGAGCTCGTGATGGACGGCGACGCCGTCATCATCGGCCCCGGCACCACGACGCTCGAGTTCGCGACGCAGCTCGTCGGCCGGCACATCCAGGTGTGGACGAACTCCATCCTCGTCGCCGACGCGCTCGCCGACGCCGCGACCGTCGACGTGCACCTGGCGGGCGGCGAGGTGCGCGGGGCCACCCGGTCGCTCGTGGGATCGCGCGCGGAACGGTTCTTCAACGGCCTGCGGGCGCCGCTCGCCTTCCTCTCGGGCAACGGGTTCACCGTCGAGCGCGGGCTCACGACGCCGAACGCGCGCGTCGCCGAGATCGACCGGGCGATGGCCGCCGCGGCGGCCGAGGTCGTCGCCCTCGTCGACCACACGAAGATCGGCGCCGAGTCGCTCATCACCACGGTGTCGACGTCGCACGTGTCACGGCTCATCACCGACGACGCGGCGAGCAGCGTGCTCGTCGAGCAGGCGAGACGCGCTGGGGTGCAGGTCGAGGTGGTCTCGGGGGTGGGGTAGATGAGCCCATCGTCTCGGTTCCCGTGCTCGGCTCAGCTCACCAGGTGCCGCCGACGGGATGCCGGTCGTCGGTGAACGCGCCGCCGAGCGGTGCGCCGCAGCCGTCGGGCTCGGGCGGCGTGACGCCGTCGCGGGCGAGCGACGCGGTGAGCGCGTCGTCCTGCGGGCGATAGCCGATCGCGTACCCGGCTTCGAGCGAGAACCAGCCGGGGTGGTTCGCCGAGACGCCCCAGACGAGGTGGTGCCTGCCGTCGTCGAGCGCGATCGCCGCCTCGACGAGTCGCGCCATGTCACCGGGGGAGAGCCACTGCGCGATCGCGCGGCCGTCGCCCGGCGCCTCCTGGAACGTGCAGATGCGGGCGCTCACGACGGAGATGCCGAAGCGGTCGGCGTAGAGGCTGCCGAGCGCCTCCATGGCGGCCTTGCTGACCCCGTAGTAGGTGTCGGGGCGGGGCCGCAGCGGTTGGGCATCGGCGGCGTCGGCGACCGGGCTGCACCCGACCGCGTGGATCGAGCTGGCCAGCAGCACCCGCCGAACGCCGGCGGTGCGCGCCGCCTCGAGGACGGTGTGGGTCCCGTCGATGTTGACTCGGAGCAGGTCGGCCCACGGGCGCTCGGACGACAGGCCCGCGAGGTGCACGAGGGACGTGGCGCCGTCGAGGATCCGGGCCATCGCCGGCCCGTCCTGGATGGAGACGTCGTGCCACGAGACGTCGTCGCCGGCGGTGGAGGGGTCGGGCACGGTGTCGACCAGCCGCAGTCGGCGGCCCGGGCGGCGGAGGAGGGGAGTGACGGCGCGGCCGATCCGCCCGGCCGCCCCGGTGACGACCACGGTCTCTTCGATTGACAACGTCATGTCCTCTTCCCTAGTCTTGTGAATCCATTCACAGATGGTAGCGGGTCGACGTATCCGATCACGCGAATCGCTGTGCAGAAGCCCTCTGCGTGGCGGGTCGAGCGCCGCCGACCCGCCGCGCGGAGCTTGCAGGAACAGGTCGATGAGTCGAATCCGCACGGTCGAGGTGGTCCCGATGGCATTCCCCGACCCGCCGCTGCTCAACAGCTGGGGCGTGCACGAACCGCTGGCGTTGCGCACGCTCACGATCCTCACACTGGATGACGGCACCGTCGGCTACGGCGAGACGAGCGGGGAGCAGCCGTTGCTCGGCCGCCTGCAGGCCGCCGCCGCTCGGGTCGTCGGTCGTCGCGTCGACGACCCGCGCTCGATCGAGGAGGCGGTGCACGACGGCCTCGGGCCAGACGTGAGCCCGGTCGAGCGGCGCAAGACGTACGCGCCGTTCGAGGTGGCCGCCCTCGACGCCCTCGGCCGGCTCGAGGGCGTGCCGGTGAGCGACCTGCTCGGGGGCCGGGTGCGCGATCGGATCGACTTCGCGGGATACCTCTTCTTCAAGTGGGCCGGGCATCCCGGCGGCGTGCCCGATGGGTGGGGCGCCGCCGAGGACGCCGAGGCCCTCGCGAGGCTCGCCGGTCGGCTGGTCGACGCGTACGGGTTCCGGTCGCTCAAGCTCAAGGCGGGTGTGTACCCTCCCGACCGGGAGGTTGCGGCGATGCACGCGCTCGCGAAGGCGCAGCCGGGCGTGCCGCTGCGGATCGACCCGAACGGCGCGTGGCGCGTCGACACGGCGATCGAGGTCGCGAGCCGGCTCGAGGGGGTCGCCGAGTACCTCGAGGATCCGACGCTCGGGCTCGACGGCATGGCCGCGGTTCGCGCGGCGACCCGGCTCCCGCTGGCGACGAACATGGCGGTCGTCTCGCCCGAGACCCTCGGCCCGGCGGTCGAGGCCGGAGCGGTCGACATCGTGCTCGCCGACCACCACTACTGGGGCGGCCTCGCGGCGACTCGATCGCTCGGCCGCGAGTGCGCCGAGTACGGCCTGGGCCTCTCGATGCACTCGAACTCGCACCTGGGCGTCACCCTCGCCGCGATGGTGCATGCCGCCGCGGCGACCCCCGAGCTCGACCACGCCTGCGACACCCACTATCCGTGGAACGCCGACTCCGACATCGTCGTCCCGGGTTCGATCGCGATCGTCGAC
This sequence comes from Agromyces agglutinans, assembly GCF_009647605.1. Lineage (GTDB taxonomy): Bacteria > Actinomycetota > Actinomycetes > Actinomycetales > Microbacteriaceae > Agromyces > Agromyces agglutinans. Next base: position 33,767 of record NZ_WJIF01000004.1, read on the forward strand.
GGCGCGGTCGCGGTCCCCGAGGGCCCCGGCCTCGGCGTCGACGTCCGCCGCGACGTGGTCGACCGCCTCCACCGCGCGTACCTCGAATCCGGACGCACGGTCCGCGACGACACGGCGTACGCCCGCACGGTCGACCCCGGCTACGACCCGACGCTCCCGAGGTTCTGATGGAGGCGACGTTCCGCCGCATCCCCTGGGATGACGAGGGCGAAGCCGATACCGCGCGAGGCATCCGGTGAGGGCATCGGCGACGCGCCGCGAACGGATCGTCGCGGTGCTGCGCGCGCCCGATGCGACGCGGTTCGCGGCCGTCGCCGGCATCCTCGCCGACGCGGGGATCACGAGGCTGGAGTTCACGTTGACGACCGCCGGTGCGCTCGACGCGATCGAGGCAGCCAAGCGCACGCTTCCGCACGTCGAGGTGGGCTGCGGAACCGCACGCACCGCCGACGACATCACGCGCGCGAAGGGGGCCGGTGCGGACTTCGTCGTGAGCCAGTACTTCGATCCCGTGCTGACCGCGGCGGCGCGCGCGGCCGGCATCCCCTACGTGCCGGGTGCGCTGACCCCCGGCGAGATCGTCCGCGCCGCGAGCGAGGCCGAGCTCGTCAAGGTCTCGCCGATCGGCCCGGTCGGCGGGACCGGCTACCTGCGCGAACTCGTGGGGCCGCTGCCCGACGTCCCGCTCTTCCCGACCGGCGGCGTGCGACCCGCCGAGCTCGGCGCCTACTTCGACGCGGGCGCCGCGTTCGTCGGCGTCAGTGGGCTCCTGCTCCACGATGCGCTGCTCGGCGGCGACCTCGCCGACCTCGGCGCCCGCACCCGGGCGTCGCTCGCCGCCGTCGACGCCGGCGACCCCGCCACCTGACCGGAAGGACCCCCATGACCATCACGTTCATCGGCCTCGGAATCATGGGCGCGCCCATCGCGCGCAACCTGCTCGCGGCCGGGCACGACGTCATCGGCATCAACCGATCGGATGCCCCGGTCGCGAGGTTCGTGGCCGGCGGCGGCCGCACGGCCGGGCTGCGCGAAGCCGTCGCGACGTCTACCACCGTAATGCTGATGCTGCCCGACTCGCCCGACGTGGAGCGGGTCGTGCTGGGCGGCGAGGACGGAGACGGGGGCGTTCTCGCCGCGGCGACGGCCGGCACCCGCATCGTCGACCTCAGCACGATCGCGCCCGCGAGCTCGCGCCGCGTCGCGCGAGCCTGCGCCGAGCGGGGCGTGCACTACCTCGACTGCCCGGTCAGCGGCGGCGAGCAGGGCGCGATCGACGGCACGCTCTCGATCATGGTCGGTGGTGCCGACGACGACCTGGCCGCCGTGCGGCCGCTCCTCGAGGCCATCGGCTCGACGATCGTGCACGTCGGCGATGTCGGAGCGGGGCAGACCGTGAAGGCCGCGAACCAGCTGATCGTGGCCGGCACGATCCAGCTCGTGGCCGAGGCGCTGGTGTTCCTCGAGCAGCACGGCGCCGACGCCGAGGCGGCGGTCCGCGTGCTCGCGGGAGGGCTCGCCGGCAACCGGATCCTCGACCGGAAGGCCGCCGGCATGCTCGAGCGCCGGTTCGAGCCCGGCTTCCGCATCGAACTGCACCGCAAGGACCTCGGCATCTACCTCGCTTCGGCCCGCGAGGCGGGCGTGGTGTCGCCCGCCGGGGCGATGCTCGGCCAGCTGCTCGAGTCGGCGGTCGCGAACGGCGACGGCGCACTCGACCACACGGCGCTGCTGCGCGGGGTGGAACGACTGAACGGCCGGGCGGTCACGCCCGCATAGCAGGGCAACGCCACCGCGGGCGGCGTCGTCACGCCCGCGGAGCGGACGGCGTGGTTGGCAGCGACGTGGCGCGCACGACGATCTCGGGGGCGAAGCGGCCCTCGAGGTTCGACTCCTCCTCGAGCCCGAGCAGGAGCCGTACGGCCGCGGCGCCCAGCGCCGCGGAGGGGTGGCGGATGGTGGTGAGGGGCACGATGGCGAAGTCGGCGAACTCGATGTCGTCGTAGCCGACCAGCGAGAGGTCGTCGGGCACGGTCGCGCCCGCGCCGATCAGGCCGTGCAGGAGGCCGAGGGCGAGCAGGTCGTTGCCGGCGAAGATCGCGTCGGGGCGCTCGGAGGGGGAGCGCTCGGCGAGGCGCTCGGCGACCTCCTCGCCGATGCGGGCGTTCTGCGCGCTCGTGCGGATGACCTCGAGCGGGGCATCCGCAGCCGATTCGCGAAGCGCGCGCCGCGCGCCGGCGAGACGCGCATCGACGTGGGGGTGCGGGCCGCCGACGAAGAGCGGGCGCCGCCGGCCCTGGTCGAGCAGGTGCTGCATGGCCAGGTAGCCGCCCTGCTCGTTGTCGCCGGAGATCGCCGGGAAGTCGTGCGAGCCCTCGGCGAGGCCGACGAGCACGAACGGGGTGCCCTGATCGCGCAGCGCGAGCAGTTCGGGCGGAACGCCGCCGACGGGCGCCGCGATGATGCCCGAGACCTGCTGCGACTCGAAGAAGTTCAGGTAGGCGCGCTCGCGCTGCGGATCGTCGTCGCTGTTGACGACGATGATGAACCGCCCGTTGGCCGCGGCCTCGCGTTCGGCACCTGCGGCGACCTCGGCGTAGACCGGGTTCGCGGTGTTCGAGATGAGCAGCCCGAACGCCAGGCTGTGCCCCATGCGGAGCCGCCGGGCCGCATCGTTGCCGACGTAGCCGAGCTCGTCGGCGGCCGCGAGCACGCGCGTGCGCAGCTCGTCGGAGACCCGCGAGGGCTGCGTGAACGTGTAGGAGGCCGTCGCTCGCGAGACGCCCGCTCGGGCGGCGACGTCCTTGATCGTCGCTGGTGCTGGGCGATGCGCACTCGGCATGGTGCTCCTTTGCAGCTGCTTGTCTCGCGGTCGGACCGTACGCTAGCGTAGCGGAAATCGTGAATCGATTCACGAAGCAAGGGAGCAGGTGTGTCGATCAATCCGACGTTCTCGACGTTGTGGGCCGTCAACGGTCCGCTCGACCTCGACGAGCTGCGCGTCCAGCTCGACGACTTCGTCGAGGCCGGCCTCGACGGGGTCGTGTTCCATCCGCGGTTCTACCCCGACGAGCCGGCGTACCTCGGCGACGAGTACCTCGCCCTCGTCTCCACGCTCATCGTCGACGCGAGCGAGCGAGGACTCGCCTTCTGGATCTACGACGAGAACGGCTGGCCGAGCGGCAGCGTCGGCGGTCGCATGCTCGAGCGCCATCCCGAACTGCGCCAGCGCTGGGTCGAGCTCCAGCCCGACGCGGGCCAGCCGGCGCTGCGCCGCTTCGGCCGCGACGGGGCGGGCTGGGCGCTCGTCGAGCGGTTCGGCCAGGGGGTCGACTACCTCGCCCCCGGACTCGCCGGGCGCTTCCTCGAGCTCTGCTACGCCCGCTACGCCGAGGGCCTCACGGCCGACGCGTTCGCGCGGGTCGCGGGCTTCTTCTCGGACGAGCCCGAGTTCGGCCTCGGGCATTCGCACCACGAGCTCTCGCCGCACGGCGCGATCCCGTGGACGCCCGACCTCCCCGAGCGCTATGCCGAACGTCACGGCGGCGACCTCCTGGACGACCTTCCGGCCGTGTTCGTCGGCGAGGCGCGCTCCGGCCGGGTACGCGAGCGGTTCTGGGAACTCGTGACCGACCTGTTCGCCGAGCGCTACCTCACCGCGATCGACGCCTGGTGCCGCAGCCGTGGCGTGCGCTTCACCGCCCACGTGAAGGGCGAGGAGCATCCGCTGTTCCAGTTGCCCACCGTCGGCTCGCTCGGACCGGTGGTGCGCGCCGTGGGCCTGCCAGGCATCGATGCGCTCGGCCGTCATGCCGTAAACGACTTCTATCCGCGCCAGGTGTCGGGCATCGCCCGCCAGTTCGGCGACGGCCGCACGATGGCCGAGGCGTTCGGCGGCGCGGGGTGGGGAGCGACGCCCGCCGACTTGGAGGCGTACTTGCGGTGGCTCGCCGGCCACGGCGTGACCGACTTCGTGCTGCACCTGAGCCAGTACCGGCTCGATTCCGCGGCGATCGAGGACTGGCCGCCGTCGCATCCCCGCCACGTCAGCTGGTCGGCGGCCTACGCCGACGTGCTGGCGAGCGTGCGCGCCGCCATCGAGGCCGAGCCGCGCCCGACCGCCGACGTGCTCGTCGTCGTGCCGCAGCGCGCCCTCGCCCGAGCGTTCGAGCCGTGGGAGTTCGTCGCGACCAACGTGCACGACGCCCACGACTTCCCCGATACGCCCGCCGGTGCGATCAACGCGGAATTCCTGCGGCTCGTCGAAGCGCTCCGCGAACGGCAGGTCGCGTACGAGTTCGCCGACGAACGAACGCTCGAGCGCGAGGGTCGGGTGGTCGACGGATGCCTCGAGCTCGGGCATTCCCGGTACCCGGAGGTCGTCGTGCCGGCGGCCGCGGTGCTGGATGCCGCGATGGCGCAGGCGTTGCGCCCGCTTGTGGTCGCGGCGGCGGGGCTCGCGCCCGCTGCGGCGGGCCCGGTGGCGCCGGACGTGGATGCGGGAACGGGCGCGGGCGCGGGCGCAGCCGGTTCGCCCGCGCCGCCGCCCCCGCCCGCTCCGGCGGTCACTCCGCTGCGCTGGCGGATCGAGCATCGCCCCGTCAATGAGCTCGTCCTCGAGCCCGTGCCGTCGGACGGCGCGTGGGCGGCGGTCGTCGAGGCGGCCGACTACGAGGGCCCGATCGAGATCCGCTGGGCCGACGAGCCGGTCGACGCGGCCTGGGGCGATGCGCCGGTCGAGGTCCGCCGGTCGGGTCGTGGGTGGGTCGGCGAGGCGTGGATCGAGCGGGGTGCTCGCACGCAGGTGCGGTTCCGGCCTCGCGCGGCCCTGCCGCCCGCGACGGTGCCCAGGGCGTGGGCGGCCGGCGATTTCCTGGTGCGGGGCCGGCTGCGCGGCCGAGAACGGTCGGTGTCCGCTTTCGACGGCCCGTTCCGGCTCGCGGCGCCGGACTCCGGAGCGGACGCCGGCGCCGGCGGACTCGACCGGGAACTCGTCGAGGCCGGATTCCCCTTCCTCTTCGAACCCCTCGACCTCATCGCGGAGGTCGACGTACCGCCCGGTACCGGCGCGCTGGCGGTGACGGGCGGAGTCGCCGACGCCGCGGGCATCCGGCTGGGCGAGGCCCAGGCGGTCTGGCGCTGGTCGGGCGACGAGGCGGGGTGGACGGTGCCCGTCGAGGGCGCCGGTCCGAAGCTCCTCCGCCTGCGTCTCGTGCCGAGCAGCTTCAACCGGTACGGCCCGCACCACCACTACCTCGGCGACCCCCCGGTGGTGAGTCCGGCGCAGATGCAGGGCGCCCGCAACTACGCCGATGCCGACGACGCCCCCGAGCGCACGCACGTGGCGCAGTGGTGGGTGCGCCGGCTCGTGCTGCCCGAGGGCGTCGTGTTCCGCGCGGCGACCGCCCCGTCGGCGCCGACCGAATGGCGACTCGCGCCGGACGTTGACAACCCGCAGCCCGCGCTCGTAAAGTAGCCGTGCTGTGAATCGATTCACGATCACGAAGGAGTGAACACCGTGGCTAGCACCCTGCTCGAGGACCGCGACGTGGCCGACGCCGCGCCCGGCGCCCCGATGCCCGCCGCCCCGCGGCCGAGGCGCCGGTCGCGCCGCGCCGGCATCCTCGCCCCGTGGTGGTTCGTCGCCCCGGCGATCGCCGTCTACGTGTTCATCGTCGTCGTGCCGAGCCTGCGCGGAGCGTTCTTCTCGTTCACCGACTGGAACGGCCTCGGCGCCGACTGGTCGTGGGTCGGCCTCGAGAACTTCGCCGACGTGTTCACCGACCGCGCCGCGCAGGCCGCGCTCTGGAACACCCTGGTGCTCGCGGTGCTCGTCACCGTCATCCAGAACGCGATCGGCCTCGCGCTCGCCGTCGGCCTGCACTCGATGGTCAAGTCCCGCTACCTGCTTCGCGTGGTGTTCTTCGCCCCGGTGGTGCTCACGCCGCTCGTGTCGGGCTACGTCTGGAGCTACCTGCTCTCGCCGAACGGCACGGTGAACGAACTGCTGCGCGGCGTCGGCCTCGGCGGCCTCGCGCAGGACTGGCTGGGCGACCCCGACTTCGCCCTCTATGCCGTCGTGGCCGCGGTCGTGTGGCAGTTCGCGGGCTACTCGATGGTGATCTTCCTCGCCGGCCTGCAGGCGGTGCCCGAGGAGATCCTCGAGGCAGCGACGATCGACGGGGCCGGCCCGTGGCGCCGGTTCTGGAGCGTCACGTTCCCGCTGCTGAACGGTGCGGTCGTGATCAACGTCATGCTCAGCCTCATCGGCGGCCTGAAGCAGTTCGACCAGGTCGTCGCGATGACCGGCGGCGGGCCCGGCACGGCGAGCGAGACCATCTCGACACTCATCTACAAGAACGCGTTCCTGCTCGGCGAGTACCCGTTCTCGGTCGCGCTCGCCGTGGTCATGACGATCCTCATCGCGGGACTCTCCGCGGTGCAGTACCGACTCACGCTCCGGAAGGCCAGCTGATGCACACGCGCTACACCGGCCGAACCCTCATCCGCGAGATCGTCCTGATCGCGATCGCCGCGGTCTGGGCCATCCCGCTGATCGCCCTCGTGAACGTCTCGCTGAAGCCCGCGAACAGCCAGACCAACGCGCTCACGCCGACGTGGCCGCCGACGTTCGAGAACTACGGCACCGCGTGGGAGCAGGCGAGCCTCGGAGCGGCGCTCATGAACAGCACGATCGTCGCGGTCGTCAGCATCGTGCTCATCGTCGCGATCTCGGCCCTCGCGTCGTATCCGCTGGCCCGGGTCACGCGCGCCTGGTCGCGGTGGACCTTCTACGGCGTGCTCGGCGGCCTGCTGATCCCCGCGCAGCTCGCCCTGCTGCCGCTGTACGCGACGATGCGCGACGTGGGGCTGCTCGGCTCCCTGTGGGCGGTCATCCTGATCAACGTCGGCACGGCGATGCCGTTCTCGATCTTCCTGTACACGACCTTCGTGCGCGACCTGCCGCTCGAGTACGAGGAGGCCGCCCTGCTCGACGGGTGCGGCCCCGTGCGCTCCTTCCTGAACGTCGTGTTCCCGCTCGTGAGGCCCGCGACGGGCACCGTGATCATCCTGAACCTCGTCGGCATCTGGAACGAGTTCTTCACGCCGCTGCTGTACCTCTCGGGCAGCGGCAATGCGACCGCTCCCGTCGCGATCTACAGCTTCGTCAGCCAATACGTCACCGTCTGGCCGCTCGTCTTCGCCGGACTGGTCATCAGCGTCATCCCGATCCTCGTTGTCTACTTCTCGCTGCAGAAGTACGTCATCAAGGGCTTCGCGGGAGGACTCAAGGGATAGCAGCACTTTCCCTGCGGCGCGCAATCACCCAGCACCAGGGGCATCCAGCCCACATTCAAGGAGGAATAGTGAAGCTCAACACCACACGCCGCACGGGTGCGACGATCGGCCTCGCCGCCGTCGCCGCCCTCGTCCTGGCGGGCTGCTCGACCAACGGCGGCGGCGGCGAATCGGGCGACGAGAACGTGCTCACGTTCACCGCGGCCGGCGAGGCACCCGCCCAGGCGGCGATCGACGCGTTCGAGGCGGCCAACCCCGGCGTCACCGTCGAGGCCACCTTCGCCAACGACGACGAGTCGTACCAGCAGACCCTGCGCACGCAGCTGTCGGCGGGCACCGCGCCCGACGTCTTCCGCGTGTGGCCCGGCAACGGCAACGCCACCTCGATCACGCCGCTCAGCGACGACGGGCTGCTCATGCCCCTCGGCGAGCAGTCGTGGGCGGGCGATGTCGACGACTCGGTGCGACCGGTCGTCGAGGACGCGGACGGCGAACTCGTCGGCGTCCCGGTGACGATGGTCGGCATCGGCGCGATCTGGAACGACCAGGCCGTCGAGGCGGCCGGCCTGACCACTCCCGAGACCTGGAGCGACGTGCTGCAGTTCTGCGCCGACGCGAAGGCGGCGGGCAAGGTCGCGTTCGCGCTCGGCCTGAAGTCGGCGTGGGTCACGCAGCTCGTGCCCTACGCCCTGACGGCCACCTCGGTCTACGGCCCCGACCCCGATTTCACCGACCAGCAACTGGCCGGCGACACGACCTTCGCCGACTCGGCCTGGCAGGACGCCCAGTCGCAGTACCTCGAACTGCGCGACGCGGGCTGCTTCAACGAGAACCCGAACGGCATCGGCTACGACGAGCAGATGACGATGCTGGGCCAGGGCGACGCGCTCGGCGCGGTGCACATCACGTCGGCGGGCGCGAACGCCGAGCAGTACGCCGCCGAGGGCACGACGTTCTCGATGACGCCGTTCCCCGCGACGGACGACCCCGGCGAGACGAACCTCCCCGTGTCCGTCGGCATCGTCTACGGCGCCAACGCCAAGGCGAAGAACCCCGAACTCGCGAAGAAGTTCATCGACTTCCTCGCGTCCAGCGAAGGCCAGGCCGTCTACGCGACCGCGGCCGGCGCGGCTCCCGCGCTCGCCTCGAGCGACTTCGAGGCGGGCCCTGTGCTCGCCGCGATCACCGAGTACCAGGCCGAGGGCCGCGCGCGGCCGTTCCCCGACGTGTTCTGGCCGAACACGAAGGTGCAGCAGGAACACCTCGCCGGCATCCAGGAGCTCTTCAACGACAGCATCACCGTCGATGAGCTGCTCCAGCGCATGGATGCCGCATTCGCCGAGGGGTAGGCAGCACTCGCGGTGGGGCGGGGCGCGCAAGCGCCCTGCCCCGCCGGGGCCCGCATGAGGGGGTCCGCAGACGACGGATCGGAGGGATGGGGACGATGACGGACTACGCACTCGCCGTGGATCTCGGCGGCACGAAGGTCGAGGCGGCGCTGGTCGACGGAGCCGGAGCGCTCGTGCCGGGTTCGCGGGCTCGCCGAGCGACCGGACGGAGCTCGTCGTCGACCGATCTCGAGGCGGCCGTGATCGGCGCCGTCACGGCGGCTCGCGCGAGCATGCCGCCCGACGGCCGGGTGATCGCGGCAGGGGTCGGCTCGGCCGGTCCGGTCGACCTCGCCGGAGGACGCGTGTCGCCGATCAACCTCCCCGCCTGGCGGGGGTATCCGCTCGCGCACCTCGTCGCCATCGGCGCCGGCGTCGACACGGATGCCGTCGTGCTCCGGCTGGACGGCCAGTGCATCGTGCTGGCCGAGCAGCGCCTCGGCGCACTCCGCGGCGCCCGCACGGCCATGGGCATGGTCGTCTCGACGGGCATCGGAGGGGGACTCGTCATCGACGGCGGGTTCGCCCCGGGGGCCTCGGGCAATGCCGGACACATCGGGCAGACCCTGCTCGGCGACCCGGAGACGGGCGCCCTGGCGACACTCGAGGAGATCGCATCGGGCCCCGCGATCGTCGCCTGGGCGAACGGGCGCGGATGGGCCGGTCGCGACGGCGAAGAGCTGGCCGCGGCCTACCGGGCGAGGCATCCGATCGCCGTGGCCGCCGTCGAGCGCTGCGGAACCGCGATCGGGCGTGCCGTGCTGTCGGCGGCTGCGCTCGTCGACCTCGAGGTGGTCGCCATCGGCGGCGGCTTCGCGAAGGTGACCCCCGACCTGTTCGGCATCATCGATCGAACGATCCGCGACGAGTCGCCGCTCGCCTCGATCGACGTCGTCGTACGCCCGGCAGCCCTCGGCGACGACGCCCCGCTGCTCGGTGCGGCATCCCTCGTCTCGGAGCTGCAGCCCGCCTGAGGGGCGTCGGGCGGGGAGGCGCCTTCGGACGGGCGGGCGATGGAGTGCTCGATCCGGTGCATGCCCGCTTCGCACTCGGTGCGTACCCGGATGCCTCGGCGGCCGATGAGGCGCAGGCTCGTGCCGAGACATCCATCCGGCCGGCCGCCCACGCGGCGCACGCACGTGCACGACCGACCTCCGACTCGGGAGAGCGAGCACGACCATGGGCAGGATCGACGGCAAGGAACTTCCCGCGGCGGACACGCCGCAGCTCGAGCCGCGCGTCATCGTCAAGGTGCGAGACGACGCACGTGCCGAGTTCACCCGGCGGCGAGCCGAACAGGAGCGGGCTGAGCGCCCGCGTGACGAGGAGCTCGAGCCCGAGGCATCCGACCCCGGGGTGAGCCTCCTCGATGCGGTCGCGTACGTCGGCGACCTGCTCGCCGCCCGGCAGGACGCGATCGCCGCCGAGGCGCACCTCGAGTCGCTCGCGCCCGAGCGAGCGGTGGGCGGCGCCGGCCGGCGGGCGCGGTTCGCCGCGTATGCGGCGATCACACTGCACGATGAGGCATCCGCTCGCGAGCTCGCGGCCGACCTCGACGCACGACCCGACATCGAGACGGCGTACGTCGAGGGCGGTCCGACGCCGCCGCCCGTGGATGCCACCGATGACCCGCTGAGCGGCGACCAGTCGTACCTCGACGCGGCACCCGCCGGCATCGATGCGCGATGGGCGTGGGATCTCAGCGACGGATCGGGCATCGGATTCGTCGACCTCGAGCAGGGATGGACGCGTAACCACGAGGACCTCGCGGCGGCCGGCATCACGATCATCTCGGGCGTGAGCATGGCGTACCACGGGCACGGCACCGCGGTGCTCGGCGAGGTCGTCGGCGTCGACAACGCGCTCGGGGTCATCGGCATCGCGCCGGGGGCATCCGCTCGCGTGGTGTCGCAGTTCCGCACATCGACGACGTACAGCACGTCGGCGGCGATCATCTCGGCGGCCGACGCGATGTCGCCGGGCGACGTGCTGCTGCTCGAGGCGCAGACCATCGTCGGGGATTCGGACTACCTGCCGGTCGAGGTCGAGTCGGCCGTCTTCGACGCGATCCGCGACGCGACGGATGCCGGCATCGTCGTGGTCGAGGCGGCCGGCAACGGCTCCACCGACCTCGACGCGTTCACGGATGCGGCCGGCAAGCACGTGCTGAAGCGCGGCGACGCCGACTTCCGCGACTCGGGCGCGATCATGGTGGGCGCTGCGTCGTCGTCGGCACCGCACAGCCGGCTCGGCTTCTCGAACTTCGGCAGCCGAATCGACTGCTACGGCTGGGGGCAGGGCATCACGACCACCGGCGACGGGTGGACGGGCACCTCGACGACGGAGTACACGGCGTTCTTCGGCGGCACGTCGGGCGCGAGCCCGATCGTCTCGGGTGCGGCGGTGCTGCTGCAGAGCTGGCACCGCGATCGCGAGGGCTGGGCGATGAGCCCGGACGATGTGCGCACCTGGCTGTCGTCATCGATCAATACGCCCAGTGCGAACCCGTCGACCGACCGCATCGGCGTGATGCCGAACCTGCGCGCGATCATCGAGGCGTTCGTCGAAGACGACCGGTTCGACATCGATCCCGACAAGTACTCGCTGTGGGTCTACATCCTGTTCGGCCTGCTGAACGATGCTCCGGGCGTGATCTGGGTGCCGGGGAAGGGCCCGGTGCCCGTCGATCCCGAGTGGCGCAGTCTCGGTCAGGCGCAGCGGCGCCTGCTCGTCACGGAGTTGGCCACGCAGGTGGGCGGCCTCGAGCGAGCGGGCAAGCGGTTGACCGTGCGCGAGGCCGACCGAATCGGGGCGGTCTCGCTCGGCGAGGTGCTGCGGCGGTCGGCGGCGCAGGTGCGCGGGGGTGGGTGAGGGTGTCGGACGTGTTGTGGGGTGCGCTATTCCGCATCCTCGACGAAGGGCGGGATGGTGTATTCGGCCCACGGAGAAGCCCGCCCGTATCGCTCGTCGAGCGCGACTCCACGCTCGACGGAACTCATCGCGGGAAGCTTTGACAGTCCGTACGCAGCTTCGTCGATCAGCGCGCCGGCGGCGAGGTCGACGCCGAACAGCGTTCGCGAGGTCGTGATCTCAGGCGCTCGGCATTCGAACCACACCGTCACGTAGGCGATGCTGGTGATCTCGTATTCAGGCCGGATCGTCACGGCAACCTGAGATTCATGGTTGTGGCCCGGGTCGAGCGCCCAGACCTCGCCACCGGGTTCGACGATGGTGGCGTAGTACATGATCGGTGCACCGTCCAGCGTGGTGTACCCCCATTTCGTCAGGCATCCGCGCAGCTGCTCTTCGCCAGTGTTGTGCAAGGCGTAGCTCACGCGGAGCGTTGCGGAGTCGGGTGGGGTGGCGTCCTCGATCCAGCCGTTGTACACCTCCGTGTCGGCATCCAAGCTCGGCTGCTGCGAGCGGCTCAGATCGAGCGATGCCTGACTGATCTCGAGCGCACGCTGGGTCTGCACGAACGACACGATGAGTGCGACGACGCTGACGAGCAGGGCTCCGGCGGCGACGAGGTTCGCAATGAGGGACGACTTCGAGTGCTGAATCACCGCGCTCCTCCTTCCGCTGGTCCCGCTACGAACGCCCGACTGACGGCACGTGACGCAGGCGCATGAGTCCGTCTGCGGCGATCACCATACTGATCGGATGGTCGGCCTCGCTGGCCCCAGAACGGGAGGTTTCGGCGCAGGAACTCCCAGCCCTCAGCGCGCTCCCAGCGGCGCCCCTAGGATCGAGGTCATGGCCGGATTCTGGGGCAAGAGGAAGCGCGAGGAGCAGGAGCTCCAAGCCCAAGACGCCGACCTCGCGCAGCGCGCGAAGAGCGCCCTGGTCGCGGCCGACGAGCGGGTGCGCGTCACCGCCGACGAGCTCGTCTTCGCCGAGGCCGAGCTCGGGTCCGAGGCGACCGCCGACCTGCGCACCGCGCTCGCGTCGGTGCGCGAGCACCTGGGCGAGGCGTTCCGGCTGAACCAGCTGAACCACGACGAGATCCCCGACACCGCCGAAGAGCTGCGTTCGCGCAATGCCCGCATCGCTCAGCTGTGCGACTGGGCGGAAGACCTGCTCGACGAGCGCACCTCCGCGCTCGCGGAGAAGATCGCGCGGGCGCGCCGGGCTCCCGAGATCATCGCCGGCGTGCGGGCGGATGCCTCGCGCCTGCGTTCGCGCATCCCTCACGCCCGCGAGACGATCGAGCGGCTCGCCGCGCGGTACTCGCACGAGGCGCTCGCGCAGGTCGAGTCCAACCCGGCCGAGGCCGAGCAGCTGCTCGGATTCGCCGAGCACAGCTCGGGCGTGGCCGAGCGCCGGCGCGAAGCCGGTCAGCGCGAGCAGGCCAACCTCGCGCTCGAGGCATCCACCGAGTCCGTGCGTCGCGCGGCGGCCCTGCTCGACGCGGTCGAGACGTTCGAGGTCGAGGCGCTGCGCGCCGAGTCGACGCTCGCGGCGATCGTCGAGGACTCCCGGGGCGACATCGCGGTCGCGCTCAACGAGCCGTACAACGCCGGCGTCACGGCCGCGATCACGCAACTGCAGGGTGCGCTCGCCGCCCTTCCGGCGGCGGGCGTCAACGTCGACCCGTTCACGCAGCTCAACCGCCTGCGCGAGGCGAATGCCGGTCTGGATGCCGCAATCGCCGCCGCCCGCGAGCGCGCTGCGCGCCCGATTCCCCCGCTCGAGCACGTGCAGCACGCGATCGACGACGCCGACCGGCAGCTCGCGGTTGCGAGCAACGTGATCGCCGGGCACCGCGGCTGGATCGGCGCCGACGCCCGCACCCGGCTCGCGGAGTCGGAGCGCATCCGCCTCGACCTCGACCGCTTCCTCGGCGCGCCGGCGGCGACCATCACCGTCATCGACGAGGACCACCGCGAGCAGGCGATGGCCATGGCCCGGCGGGTCGCGTACCTCGCGGGCGAGGCGCTGCAGCTCGCGCAGCGCGACATCGACTCGTCGCGCCCGCAGGACCCGTACGGCGGAGGCGGCAACTGGGGCGGCGGCCCTGGCTGGGGCGGCGGTCGTCGCGGCGGCGGTGGCGACATGATGGGCGGCATCCTCGGCGGCCTCGTCATCGGCAGCGTGCTGGACGGCATCTTCGACTGAGCCTTCGCACCACCCCGGCGGTCGAGGAGGCGCGCCAGCGCCGCCCATCTCGTCGGTCGAGTAGGCGCGCCAGCGCCGTATCGAGACCTGGTGACCCGGTCTCGATACGCGTGCTCCTTCGTCGCTCGCTACTCGACCGCCGCGCGGAGCATCAGCAGCCCGGCCCAGTCGGCCGCTCGTTGCAGTCGCCCGCGACGAGCACCGTGTCGAACTCGCCCACCAGCACGCTCCGCACCGGCGCCGGAACGTCGAGCGTGCCATCGATCGTGCGCCACACCGACCCGTTGAACCGGTACTCCGCGGTGAACGTGACCGTCGGCTGCACCTGGAACGTGCCCCGCTCGTCGAAGACGAGACTCGTGTCGGTCGCCGAGAACTCGCGTGCGCCGAGCTGCGCCCACGTCGCGCCTGGTGATCCGGATGCCACGCTGCCGCCATCACTCGACGCCCACGCGTAGCCCACCGGCGTGAACCGCACCTCGGCCGGACGGCCGAGCAGGCTACCCGCAAGCGTCTGCGCCGTGGCACCCGACACGAAGTTCGCCGGAAGCCCGACCACCGCCCACCCATCGGGCTCCATGACATCGGCCGGGATCGCCGGCCGGAACGACGCGATATCCCGAAGGGTCACGGTCGGCTCACCTTCAACCGGCGGCACCGGAACGGCTGGGTCGCGCACGCACGGGTTGTTCGGGTCGCGAACCAGGCAGAAGTCGTCGATGGGTGGGGCCGGCGGCGCCACTGCTCCGCCGCCTGAACCCGGCTCCTCGTCCCCGCCGCTGGCCCCATCCGGCGCTCCAGTCGACGAACCCGTGTCGCCCACGAGTTCACCGATCAGGTCAACGGCGTCATCATTCACTTCGCCCGAAGTCGGGGAGCACAGTCCGGCATGGAACAGAGCGATCGAACACGCGGAGGCCGGTTGCGCGACTATGAGCGCGCCGAGCACTCCTGCGACCACGCCAGCGGTTAGCAGAAATCGTCGCCGGACCATGGGTCAATCCCGTCAACCAACAGCACCTTTGAGTTGGGCACCGCCTCAAGTTGGACAACGACCGGGTTGCGGAGCGGGCGATCGCTCGGAGTTACGTCGGCGCCGCCTGGCCCGATGAGTGTTGAGTTGCTCACGTCAATGCATGCATAGATGGAGACAATCGCTGTGCTACCCGAATCATCATTGGACACCAGGCTGGTCGTGTCGATCGAGCTAGAGCCCTCGGTTCGCACACCTTCCTTTGCGAAGGCATCGAACTCGGCGATCAACTCTGCCGCGTATTCCTCAGTGACTACCTCTCGGATACGGTCACTGCCGGTGCCACCTTCGTTGGTGATGGCGTCAGACACGACCGCATACGACTTCACCGCGCTCACCGCGGCCGAGAGCGCCTCCTCGTCCGACGCGAAGATGGGCTCGACCTCGGGTTCCGCCGAGGCACTCGCTGACACGTCGGGACTGGGCTCAGGCTCGGACCCGCCGCCGCAGGCGGCGAGTCCGAGCACGAGCAGCACGGCGACCCCGAGAACCGGGGGGAGGGGGACTCGTCGGGACCTGCCGGGCATGCGGTCCACCGTAAACGAACCCGCGCGCCCACCCACCCGGTTCTGCACAACCCCGATCGGGTGTCCAGTTGCGGCTAGTTCGGAGCGTCTGCACTCGCCACAAGTGGACACTCGCCCGGGAGCGGTAACGAGCGCCCGCCGCCACCACCTCGAGTCGAGCCCATGGCGACCACCGCCGCGCGATCCTAGGATGAACCCATGGCCGGGTTCTTGGCCGGGCGCAGGCGGGGTGCGCCGCAACACGAAGTCCACGACGCCGATGTGGCGCGGCGGGCGGCGTCGGCCCTGCTCGCAGCCGACGAGCACATTCGCCTCGCCACCGACGACCTCGGATTCGCCGAGGCGGAGCTCGGCCCCGAAGCGACCGCTCGCCTGACCCACGCGCTCGCCGCGGCGCGCCGCGTGCTGCGCGACGCGTTCCGGCTGAACCGGCTGAACCTCGATGCGCAGCCGACCGCCCCCGACCTCGTACGCGCCCGCAACGCGCGCATCGTCCGGGCGTGCGAGTGGATCGAGGAGATCCTCGACCACGAGGCATCCGCACTCGCCGATCAGGTCGCACGCGTTCGCCGCGGTGCTCCGCCGGACGCGCCGGTCGCCGCCGATCCGTTCGCCAACGAGGCGTATTGGCCCGTGCTCGACGACGAGCAGGTCGAGACGGATGCCTCGCCTCACGCGGCACACACGAACTCGCCGCACCGGATGCCGCTCCCCAGCGTCGTGCACATCCACGTGCACCTGCACCAGATGATCGAGGCCGCCGATCGACGGCTCGACATCGCTCGCGATGCCGTCGCGGCGCATCCCGGCCGGGTCGGCCCGGCGGCCCTCGCCTGTCTGGCCGAGTCCGAGCACCTCCGCCGGGTTCTCGCCCACAGCCTCGGCCAGCCGCTCGACGGCGACGTCGACGGGCGCGCGGCGACCATCGTGGTGGTGGAGCCCGATCACCGCGAGCGGGTGCTGGCGCTGGCGCAGCGCGTCGCCGGTCTCGCGAACGAGGCCGCGGAGTTGGCGCGGCGCGACCTCCGCGAGCCGCTCCCCGTCGAGCGCCTCGGCGACTGAGCGCGCCGGCGAACGGGTGCGCCGCCCAGGCCGAGCCCACCCAAGCGGCCCAGCCCCGTACCCTCGATCCATGCCCGCGATCGAACGCCTCTTCAGCTACGGCACGCTCCGTCTTCCGCAGGTGCAGCGCCGACTCTTCGGCACCGAACTGCCGACGACGGCCGACGCGCTCGTGGGATGGCGGCTGCGGATGCTCCGCATCGCCGACGCCGAGGTCGTCGCCCTGAGCGGCGAGGCGGAGCATCCCATTCTCGAACGCACCGGCGACCCGGCCGACCGCGTCGACGGCGCCGTGCTCGAGCTCTCCGAGGCGCAGCTCGCGGCGGCCGACGACTACGAGGTCGACGACTACCGCCGCATGCGCGCGCAGCTCGCCTCGGGCGGGGAGGCGTGGGTGTACGCGGCGGGGTGACCCGGCCGACGGATTCTGACACAAGGGTGTCTGAACTGTTACCCTAGTGTCATGGCTTACGGAGTGCGCGAGTACGCGGACAAGCTCGGCGTGTCCCGCGCCGCCGCGTACAAGCGTGTGCGAAGCGGCCGCATCGGCGCGTATCGAGCGGGGTCGCAATGGGTCGTCCCGCCGGAAGCGATCGGCCTGCCGCTTCCCTCGTCTCGGCCGTTGTCGCCCGAGAATGCCATCAGGTTCCTCGTGTCGCTGTCCGGCCTCGAGGCTGAAGTGCCAGACGCGGTGGCACGCCGTCGCATCGCCGAGAAGATCGCGCGCGTTCGCGACGGTTCGGTCGACGCGCGCCTCCTGTGGAGCTGGGTTCGCGCGCGGTCGCCGAGGCTCGCGCTGAGCGCCAGTGCCGCCGACCTCCCCGATCTCCTCCAAGATGCGCGCCTGGCGCGATCGGGACTCTCCGACCCACGAGCGGGGATCGCGGCATCCGGCGTTGTCGAAGGCTACGTGTCGCCGGCTGTCGCCGACGCGCTGGCGAGGGAGTATCTGCTCGTCGAGAGTGACCGACCGAATGTCTGGCTCCATGTTGCCGACATTCCGCGCGAGGAATCGGGTGCGGTGCCGATCGGCTTCGTCATCGCCGACCTGCTCGACCACGCCGGCCCCCGCGAGATCGGCCAGGCCGCGCATCTGCTCGCCGAGTTTTCGCGATGACGGATCACGCCCCGCTCGTCATCCTTCCGCCGCTCGGCGAGGGTGCCGGCGAGTCGTGGAGCGGGCTGCTCGACCTCTCCGACGCTGTGCCTGAGGGCTGGTGTCTGATCGGCGGTTTCATGGTCTTGCTGCATTGCATCGAACGCGGCGCCGCTCCCACGCGTCCGACCGACGACGGAGACGCCGTCGTCGACCTGCGCGCACGGCCTACGATGCTCCGCGAACTCACTGCCGCGCTCGTGAGCGTCGGCTTCGCAGCAGACGGAATCACGGCGGACGGTCACCAGCACCGGTGGATGAGGGGACGGGCGAAGATCGATGTCCTGATCCCTGACGGAATCGGAGAGCGGGCGGCGAGCGCCACGGGCATCGGTGGCGCAACCACCCTGCAGGCACCCGGCACCACGCAGGCGCTCGGCCGGGCGCAGCCAGTGCGCGTGCAGCACGGCAGTCGCGTCGGCCGTATCGATCGCCCGACCATGCTCGGCGCGCTCGTCGCCAAGGCGGCGGCGCTCGAAATCGCCGACGGCGTGCGCGGACAACGACACATCATCGACTTCTGCAACCTCGCACCACTCGTCGCCCGTGCCGACCTCATCGGGCCGACCCCGAAGGATCGACAGCGTCTTCGGCGGATGCTGGCGAAGGCGGAACAGCATCCGGGAATCATCGCGAGCGTGGATGGCGCTGCCGACGGCCTCCGCCGAATTGCGATGGCGATC
This sequence comes from Agromyces agglutinans, assembly GCF_009647605.1. Lineage (GTDB taxonomy): Bacteria > Actinomycetota > Actinomycetes > Actinomycetales > Microbacteriaceae > Agromyces > Agromyces agglutinans. The sequence goes on from NZ_WJIF01000004.1 coordinate 52,033, forward strand.
GATGCCTGACGAGCTATCTCAATTTGTCCCGAGACCGATGGGAGCGACGTACGCGCCAGCCCACGTGAACCAGGCTTCGGTCACCGAACCGAGCCCTGGACGGGTTCGTCGGTAGAAACGTGGTTCCAACGTGCGATGAGCCGGGCATGCCGAAGGCCGGCCACGGTCGGTGACCGGCCCTCGTCCCGCCACGATGCGTCAGTGCTGCAGCACCGCCCAGGCGAGCAGGCTGTCGATGCGACGGATGTCGGCGCCCTTCGAGAGCCTCACCTTGATGTGGCCGGCCTTCGTCCAGAGTTCGAGCTCGGCGTCGCGGTCGAGCAGTCCGCCGGCGTTCTCGCTCGACCACATGTGGATCGAGCTGTATGGCAGCGACGTGATCTCGACCTTCTTGCCGGTGATGCCCTGCGCGTCGCGCACGATCAGTCGCTTCGTCGTGAACGTGGCCGAATCGCGGAACGTCTTGAAGGACGCGACGGCCTGCTCGCCCTCGACGAGCAGCGGCTGCACGTCGGCGGGCACGGGGATCTCATTTCGGAGCGTCCAGGCGAGGATGGGGGAGGTTTCCATGGGGTGATGTCCTTTCGACGGATGCCTCGGCGCTCAGCCGACCGTCAGCGTCCAGTTGCCGTTGGCGCCGACCTCGATCACCGAGGGACCGGCCGTGAGCGGGACGGTGCCCGAGTAGGGGCCGATCTCGTTGACGAGCAGGCCGACGCTGAACGCGGCTGCGGTCTCTTCGGAGACCATGAAGTTGGCATCGCCGTCGTGGGTCGCGGTGAGGGCGCCGGCCGGGCCGTCGTAGAGCATGACCGCGTCGCCCGCGCCCGCACCGGTGAACACCGGCGCCGCGGAGACGGGCGCGATGGTGATCGACCAGTTGCCATCGGCCTTCACCTCGAGCGTGGATGCCTTGGCGAGCCCGAGGAATCCGTACGCCGACGTGCCGTTGTACGCGCCGATCGTGTTCACGAGCAGGTCGCCGGTCGGCTGGTTGCCCGCGTCGAGCACGTTGACGATGAAGTTCGCGGGTAAGGGTGGCGATGCCGACTGTATGGTTTCGTATGCAACAAGAGGATGCTTCGAGCGCTGAGAGCCCCCGAAGTGGGGTCAAATAGTCCGGGCCAGTTCCGATGTTCCCGATGCTTCCTTTACTTATGCTCGAGACATGGTCAATCGCTCGCAGCATTGCGGACATCCAAGCCGCCTGCGAGGTTCACTGTCTCTCGCTCAAGCAGGGCACTCCTTTAGTTGAGCGACCTAAGCAACGGCCGGGAGCTCGTGCCGCTCACCGACTACCAGGCGAAGTATTATGCGCACGAGCTGCAGCGCAGCTACGCGAACGATCACGTGGGAAAGCTCGCTGGTCTGCTGTTCGACGCCCAGGTGGAGCCTAAGCCGCATCAGATCGATGCGGCGCTGTTCGCGTTGCAGACTCCGTTCCTCTCGGGTGTGATCCTCGCTGACGAGGTGGGCCTCGGCAAGACGATCGAGGCGGGCATCGTCATCTCGCAGTACTGGGCGGAGCGTCGCCGCAGCATCCTGATCGTTGCCCCGTCGAGCCTGCGGCAGCAGTGGCAGCAGGAGCTGTACGAGAAGTTCCTGATCCCCTCCGCGATCCTCGATCCGAAGTCGATGGACTCGCTGCTTGCTGCAGCGGGTGGTCGCTCGGCGCAGGTGTTGATCTGCTCCTATGAGTTCGTGTTCCGGCACGAGACCTCACTGCTCAAGGCGTGGGATCTCGTGGTCGCGGACGAGGCGCACCGGCTGCGGAACTTCTGGACGGGCAAGACGAAGGCCGCCGAGGCGGTGGCGCACATCGTGTCGGGTGCGCACAAGACGGTGCTGCTGACGGCGACGCCGCTGCAGAACAAGCTCGAGGAGCTGTATGGGCTGGTGTCGATCTTCGACCCGGGCTACTTTTATTCGCTCGATGCCTTCCGGGAGCGGTACGTCAAGAACCGAGACCTTGGCGGTGACGACGACCTGGTGGAGCGTGTCGCGACGGTCTCGAAGCGCACACTGCGGCGTGACGCGGACAAGTACATCCACTTCACCAAGCGCCTGCCGCTGACAGTTGAGTTCACTCCGTCGCCGGACGAGGCGCGGCTCTACGACCTGGTGAACGACTACCTGCAGCGCGACGAGCTGTTCGCCTTCGCGGGAAGCCAACGCCACCTCTCCGCCCTGATCATCCGCAAGCGCCTCGGCTCGTCGACCTACGCTGTCGCGAGCACGTTGGAGAACATCGCCAACCGCCTGGCCGATGAGGTTGCTGCCGGGCAGCGTCGCGACGGTCGTGGCGGTCTGGTCGCCGCAGACTTCGCCGTCGACGACGAGATCACCAGCGAGGAGCTGGAGGAGGCCGAGGAGATCGACGGCGCGGACACGAGTGCTCGCGCGTCGATGCCGCTGGACGAGTCGCTGCTGGAGGCGATGCGTGCCGAGGTTGCGGAGCTGCGCGAGTACGCCGCGCTGGCCCGTTCGATCACCGAGAACCAGAAGGCGGTCAAGCTCGGTGAGGCGCTTGACCTTGGCTTCGAGCGCCTGCGCGAGTTGAGCGCTCCTGAGAAGGCCATCATCTTCACGGACTCGACCAAGACGCAGGAGTACATCGCCCGCTCACTGCGTGAGGCCGGTCGCGGCGAGAGACTCGTTCTGTTCAACGGCTCGAACAGCGGGCCGGAGCAGACCGCGATTTACCAGGCATGGCTGGAGGAGAACCGGGACGGCGACCTGATCACCGGCATTGCCGCTGTGGATCGGCGGAAGGCGCTCGTGGACTACTTCCGCACTGAGGGCGCGATCATGATCGCGACCGAGGCCGCGGCAGAGGGCATCAACCTGCAGTTCTGCGCGATGCTCGTCAACTACGACCTGCCCTGGAACCCGCAGCGGGTTGGGCAGCGCATCGGCCGTGTGCACCGCTTCGGGCAGAAGCACAACGTCGTCGTCGTGAACTTCTCGAACAAAGGCAACATCGCCGAGCAGCGCATCCTGGAGCTGCTGACGAACAAGTTCCAACTGTTCTCCAGCGTCTTCGGCGCAAGCGACGAGGTGCTCGGCGCCATCGAGGACGGCCTGGACTTCGAGAAGACCATCAGCGACATTCTCACCCGCTGCAGAACCGCCGACGAGCTGGACTCCGCGTTCAGGGAGCTGGAGCAGCAGTACGCGAGTGAGATCTCGCGCGAGATGGCCAGCGCCAAGGCGAAGGTCTTCGATAACCTCGACCCCCACGTCCAGGATCGCCTCAAGGCCTACGACACGCAGTCCGGTGAGGTGCTCAACAAGTTCGAGCGCCTGCTGCTCGCGGTGACCCGGCACGAGCTGGACGAGCACGCTACCTTCGAGGGCGACGGGCGCACCTTCGTGCTGAACCAGTCGCCGGTGAAGGACGCGCCGACCGGCCGCTACTTCTTCAAGTCCCAGCCGCTGGAGAACGCCCACCAGTACCGCTACGCGAGCCCGTTGGCCCAGCACATCGTCGAAACCTCGAAGACCCACGACACCCCGGCACGCGAGCTGACGTTTTCGCTGAGCCAGTCGGAGCGCGTCAGCAGCGCGATTCGCACGCTGGAGGGCACCAGCGGCGAACTCACCGTCAGCGTTGCGACCTTCCGTATGAGGGCGCGCGACGAGGACGTCTCCGAGTCCTACATGCTCGCCGGTGCCCTGACCGATGACGGCCGGCGGCTCGATGAGGAGTACGTCGCAGACATCCTTGACCTCGCCTGCATCGACGTCGGGACACGGCCGGTGGCGATCGACGAGGGCCGCTTCATGCCGCATCTCGACACTCGACGGGCTGAGCTGGAGAGGGAAGTCCAGGGCCGCAACTCCCGCTACTACGACCAGCAGGAGGAACTGCTCTACCGCAACCAACAGGATCGCAAGGCTGAGCACGAGGGTGCGATCCGTGACTACCGCGCCAAGGAGAAGGAAGCACGCAAGCTGGCGCGGCAGGCCGACGACCCGATGGAGCAGCTGCGGCTGAAGAAGGAAGCCCGCAGGTGGGAGCAGCGTGCCGAGGAAGCCGACGAGGACTTCCGCGAGACACGCAAGAAGCTCCGGGCGGAGGCGGACAAATACCTCGACCTGATCGAGCAGTCGCTCCGGGGAACCCAGGAGGCAGAGCATCTGTTCACGATTCGCTGGCGGATCGCCATATAGACCACCGGGGCATTCACAAACCCGACACAAATTGTTAAAATCATGAAAGAGATTCACCCGAATGACTGACAATACCTACGAAACACCATCCACTACTCCGAACTTCCAGACCGAGCTGGCAGCGCAGCTTGCCGATCTGATTCCCGAGGCCATCGCCGACGGCAAGGTGGATGTCGAGAAGCTCAAGGAACTGCTCGAGAGCGACGCAGCCGACGGCAGTGAGCGGTTCGGACTGTTCTGGCCTGGCAAGAAGCGTGCCCTTCGCGCGGCGCAGGAGCCGACCACGGCAACGCTGAAGCCCGACTTCGACAACTCGAAGGACTGGGAAACGACGCAGAACGTCTTCATCGAGGGCGACAACCTCGAAGTGCTCAAGATCCTGCAGAAGCATTACCACGCCAAGATCAAGCTGATCTACATCGACCCTCCCTACAACACGGGCAAGGACTTCGTCTACCCGGACAACTACAAGGAGGGTCTCGACACCTACCTCGAGTGGACGCGCCAGGTCAACGAGGAGGGCAAGAAGGTCACGACCAACGCCGAAACCGAGGGCCGCTACCACTCCAACTGGCTCAACATGATGTACCCGCGCCTCAAGCTGGCGCGGAACCTGCTCGCCGACGATGGAACGATCTTCGTCAGCATCAGCGACCATGAGGTCGACAATCTCCGGAAGCTTCTCAATGAAGTTTTCGGTGAGTCCAATTACATCGGCCAGATCGCCGTGTCGAAAGGTACGACGACTGGTCAGGATGCCAGCGACATTGGCAGCAGCATCGACTTCCTGCTTGTCTACGCCCGCAGCAAGACAAACTACGTCCCAAACGGGCTTCCTCTCAGCGAGGGAGACATGGCTCGGTTCAACCAGCAGGACGAGCGCGGACGTTACAGCACCTTGCAGTTCAGAAAGACTGGATCGAACGACCGACGTGAGGATCGCCCGAACCTGTACTACCCGCTCACAGCTCCAGACGGCTCCGAAGTCTTTCCGATCGGACCCGGCGGATATGAAAGCCGTTGGCGTACTGCACGCGAGCAGTACGACTCTTGGGTCGCCGATGGAATGGTTGATTGGAAGAAGGACGCGGATGGGAACTTCAAGCCGTACATTAAGTACTACCTGGAGGGGCGAACAAAGCAAGTTTCCAACTACTGGGATGACATCGAGGGCAACAAGAAGGCGAGCCTGACCGTCAAGGATCTTCTCGGCGCCAACATCTTCGATAACCCGAAGCCCGTCGGCCTCATCAAGAAGATCCTGCACATTGCAACCGATCGCGACTCGATCGTCCTTGACTTCTTCTCTGGATCGGCCACGACGGCACACGCGGTAATGCAGCTCAACGCGGAGGATGGCGGGACGCGACGACACATCCAGGTGCAGCTTCCCGAGCCGACTCCGAAAGATTCGGCAGCTCGCAGGGCCAACTACGAGACGATCGCAGGTGTCGCGCGTGCGCGCATGGACCTCGCAGGCAACAAGATCGCGTCGAGTGCGGCAGGACAACTCGAGACCGGTTCCGCACCCCTCGACGTCGGCTTCCGCTCCTACAAGCTCTCCGACACGAACTTCTCCAAGTGGCGGTTGTCCAGTGATGTTGACGAGGACTCGTTGCAGCAGCACCTGCTCAGCCTTCGTGACAGCGCGACTGATGATGCGACTCCCGATGAGCTGCTTACCGAGATCCTGCTCAAGCAGGGCTATTCGCTGACCGAGGCCGTCTCGCCTGCTGAGGTCGGTGGCCTCGACGTCCGGCTTGTTCGTGACCGTGATGGCGACGTTGCCGTGTTGGCGTACCTGAACGAGCATGTCAAGCCGACGCTTGAGCAGCTCCGCGCGCTTGTCGATGAGGCGCAGACGCGGATTATCGTGCTCGAGGATGCCTTCCAGGGCGATGACGAACTCAAGACCAACCTGTCCCAGCTCGCGCAGAGCAAGGGTATTGAGCTCTGGACGGCGTGATGAGTGGTTCAGGGTTTCAGTTCGACGCCAGCCAGCCGTATCAGCTGGATGCGATCGCGTCCGTGGTCGACCTGTTCGACGGGCAGCCGAAGGACGCAGAGAAGCTGGTCACGACGCTGCGCGGTGCAGCGGTGCTTGCTGAGTCCGATCAGGCGGCGCTCGATATTGACCTCACGCAGGAGGTCGGTGCGGTCGGTAACAGCCTCGTGCTTGACCGCGACCTGATTCTTGCGAACGCGCAGCGCGTGCAGGACCGGAATGGCCTTGAGGTTGCGCCGTCGCTTGCGGGTGACGCGCTCGACTTCGATATCGAGATGGAGACTGGCACCGGCAAGACGTATGTCTACCTGCGCACGATCTTCGATCTGGCTGTCCGGTACAACTTCACGAAGTTCGTGATCCTTGTGCCCAGCGTGGCGATTCGTGAGGGTGTCAGCACGAGTATCCGGCTCATGCGCGAGCACTTTGAGAACCTCTACAAGCCGCAGGACATCACCTTCGATGCCTCGATCTATAGCGGTAAGAGCGCTGAGGAGGTGCAGTCGTTCGCGACTTCGACCAACGTGCAGATCCTGATCATGACGATCGACTCGATCCGTGGCAACGCGAACACCCGGATCATCCACCAGACGCGCGACAAGCTGAACGGTCTGCGCCCGATCGACTACCTGAAGGCGACCCATCCGGTCGTGATCATGGACGAGCCGCAGAACATGGAGTCGCAACTGTCGCAGTCGGCGGTTGGTGAACTCGATCCGGTGTTCACGCTGCGCTACAGCGCGACCCACAAGAAGCAGCGCAACGTGGTGTACCGCCTCGACCCGGTCGACGCGCACGATCTCGGGTTGGTGAAGCAGATCGTTGTGGCCGAGGTGGCCCAGCAGGGCGCAGACGCGACGCCGTACATCAAGCTGGTCGAGGTGCGGCGGGAGCCGTCCTGGTCGGCCCGGCTGGAGCTGTCCTGCCGCAAGGCCGACGGTTCGCTCGAGCGCCGCGTCGTGAACGTGAAGCAGCACCAGGAGCTGTCGGATGCGCGCCTGACGAACAACCCGATCTACGAGGGCTGGCGCATCAACGAGCTGAGCATCGAGCCCGCCTACGTCGATCTCACGTCGCACGGTTTCCTCTATGAGGGCGAGAGTATCGGTGCCTCGGCCGGTGCGATCTACAAGGAGATGATCCGAGAGACCGTTCGCGAGCACCTGCGCAAGGAATCGATGCTCCGCGCCAAGGGCATCAAGGTGCTCAGCCTGTTCTTCGTCGACAAGGTAGCCAGCTACCTGGGCGACGGCACGAACAACGACGACGCGAACGGTGACTTTGTGCAGTGGTTCGACGAGGTCTTCGTCGAGGAGCGTGCGAAGTCTGCGCGCTACCAGGAGTTGCTGTCGCAGGCGCCGAGCGAGCTTCGCCGGGCCTACTTCTCCCAGATCAAGCGCGGCAAGACGACCACCTACCAGGACTCGTCCGGCACGACGAAAGCCGATGACGATGCCTACGAACTGATCATGCAGCAGAAGGAACGACTGCTCGACGAGAACGAGCCCGTGCGGTTCATCTTCAGCCACTCTGCCCTGCGCGAGGGTTGGGACAACCCGAACGTCTTCCAGATCTGCACCCTGCGCGAGATGGGTGCCGAGACCGAGCGCCGCCAGACCCTCGGCCGCGGATTGCGCCTCCCCGTCGCAAAGACCGACGATGGCTACGCCCGCGTCGCTGACCGTGGCATCGCGACGTTGACGGTCGTCGCGAACGAGTCATACACGAAGTTCGCGGATGCGCTCCAGCGTGAGTATAAGGAGGCCGGCGTCGAGATCGGCCGAGTGCGTAGGGCTGAGTTCTCGAAGATCCCGCTGCAGGACGAGAACGGTGCGCTCATCGACGACCAGTTCGGTTACCAGCGCTCTGTCCTCGTGTGGGAGCACCTCAAGGACAAAGGCTTCATCGACAAGGACGGCGCGGTCACCTCGAAGTTCCAGCCGAACCAGCTCGGCTTCGACCTCGGCCTGCCGATCGACTTCGCATGGGCTGAGTCGATCATCATCGAGCTGGTCGAGCGCGCGAACATCGGCAAGTACGTCAAGCCGGTCAGCAAGCGTCAGCCGCGAGTGCTCAACAAGCAGCTCTACTCGAACCCGGAGTTTGAGGAGTTCTGGGAAGCCATCAGCCAGAAGACCACCTACCGCGTCCGGGTCGGCCGCGACCAATTGATCGAGAACGCCGTCCGCGCGATCCGGGAAGCGCCGCAGATCGACGCGCTGCGCATCCAGGTGACCCGCGCTGGAGTCAAGGTGCTGCGAGGCGGTGCCAAGGGCGAGGAGCTCGGCACCCGCTCGGCGGATCTCAAGGGCAGCTACGACCTGCCCGACATCATCACGGAGCTGCAGGAAGCCACTTCCCTTACCCGCAAGACCATTGTCGACATCCTGATCGGCAGTGGCCGGCTGGGCGAGTTCATCGGCAACCCGAACGACTTCATCGCGATGACCAAGCGCGCCTCCAGAGCGAGCTGGCGAAGATCGTGGTCGACGGCATCCAGTACGAGCGGATCGCAGGCTCGGTCTACGAACTGCGCGAGTTGCAGCGAGACGGCGAGGAGGAGAAGGAGCGCTTCCTCGACCAGATGTACAAGGTGCAGCACATCCAGAAGACCGACTTCGACTACGTCGTGTTCGACTCCGACGTCGAGCGCCAGTTCGCCGGACTGCTCGACTCGCGCGAGGACATCAAGCTGTTCATGAAACTGCCTGCCAAGTTCAAGATCGACACTCCGGTCGGGCCGTACAACCCCGACTGGGCGATCATCAAGCAGGAGGACGGTGAGGACCGGATCTACATGATCCGCGAGACGAAGAGCACCCTCGACGACTCGAAGCTCCGCCCCACCGAGCTCGCCAAGATCAGGTCCGCCAAGCGCCACTTCGAAGCCATCGGCATTGATGACTACGCACGAGCAGTACCGGGAGCGTGGAAACTATGACCTCCTCCTACCCGCTCTGGTCAGATGAGCCTGCAACCCAGGATCTGCTGGCCTTTCGTGCGGTCGCAGAGACGGCTGCGGATGCGATCTTCGATGACGGACTCGATCCCGTGGCGATCGGTCTCTCCGGTGCTTGGGGGAGCGGCAAGACGAGCGTCCTCGAGCTGATCAAGTCCGAGATCAAGGAGCGTTCCTCGGGTAGCGAGCGTGAGGTGCTGGTCATCCCGACGCAGCCGTGGCTCTACGACCCGGCGGTTGGCCCGAAGGAGAGCCTCATCGCTGAGGTGCTCGGCGCACTCAGTAGGGAGTTCAAAGAGTCAGATCCGGTTGGCAAGGCTGGCCTCGAAGCCTTCAAGAAGCTCGTTCGCAAGGTGAACTGGTCGAAAGCGGTCAAGATGGCCGCGAAAACCGCCATCACAATGCAGCTGCCGAACATCGACGACGTTTTTGGGCTGGTGAGCGACGAGCCCGACAGCCTCGACAGCGAGAAAGGCATGGCCGCCTTCCGCGAAGAGTTCGAGACGTTGTTGGCCGATCCTGCGCTGGCCCACCTGTCGCGTGTGGTGGTGCTCGTCGATGACCTCGACCGCTGCCTGCCGGACACTGTGGTTGAGACCCTTGAGGCGATCCGGCTGTTCCTTTCGGCCAAGGGCATGTCCTTCGTCATCGCGGCCGATGAGGATCGCGTCGCCGAGGCGATCCAGCAGAAGCTCAAGACTGCGGCTCCGAAAAACGAGGATGAGGATCCGGCCAAGCTCTACCTGCACAAGATCGTCCAGACGACCATCCCTCTTCCCTCGCTAAGCCGATTCGACACCGAGGCCTATCTTTTCCTCCTTCTTGCGAAGGCCGAGCTGAGCGAATACGAGGCGGCGTATGCGTCCTTCGTCACGAAGTGCGACGAGCTGCGCATAGGTGGCGGCAGCCTGGATGACCTGGAGGTCGAGGATGGCAGTGTGCTGGCGGAGCACCTTGTCACCGCCACACGCCTGACGCCAATCCTCTATGAGAAGTTCCACGGCAATCCGCGCCGTATCAAGCGGTTCCTCAACGACCTGAACGTACGCCAGGCCGTTGCCCGGCGTCGTGGATTTGAGCTGGAACCGGATGAGGTTGCCAAGCTCATGGTGCTGGAGCGCATTCTCACCGATGACTTTGAAACCGTGCTCGGCTGGCTCGCGTCGAACCAGCTACGCGACAAACTTGACGCGCTCGACGTTGCTGCGAACGGTCGCGTAGAGACGACCGAGGAACCATCGTCTGAGGCCTCAGAGGATGAGGCGCCGAAGGAGCGCGGCGTCAAGAAGAAGCCCGTCGATACCGAGCCGGAGCCAGAGCCCGCTCGTGATGATGACTTCAGTGACACCCTCCGGCGCTGGGCGAAACTCCCGCCCATGCTTGATGCATCCGCTATCTCCGGGTACCTCTACCTCGCCGCCTCATTTGCCAAGATCGAGGTCATCGACACAGGGCTACCCGAGCGTCTCCGCGACCTCGCGGTCGCCCTGACGTCAAGCCTCAAGCTCGACCGCGCAGGCGTCACCGACGAAACCATAAAGCTGCTACCGGAGGGTGACGCCCAGATCCTGGTCGGCCATCTCGGACGTCGCACTCGCGATCAGCCGGGGCTGCAAAAGTTCACCGTCGAGAGTCTGCTTCGCCTGGCTGCGCAGCAGCCCACCACCCAGCCGAATGTTGTGGCGGCGCTGAGGAGTCTTCCTGCCGTCCACGTCGAACCGGCGACGATCATCAAGCTTCGACCGCTGGATCAGACGATCTATCGGCCGGTGCTTGAGACCTGGCGGGCTGGGTCAGACGACCAGCAACTCCAGCAATCTGTGGGGATCGTCGAGACGGCGTGGAGCAGCAATGGGAACTAGCGGCTCATTCGGCGGCAGCGGCGGCAAGGACGCAGGTGACCTCCGCGACAACATTGCGGCCTGGCTTGACGCCGCAGGTGGGCCAGGCGGCGCCGATGGCGTTGACGCGAGCGGCGCGGACGGAGCTGACCACCCTTCTGATCAGCCGCGTCCCAGAACGCCGGGGCAGCCGCGCGTAGACCTCGGGCCGGCGCTTCGCGTACTGCTCAACTCGCGCGGACGCGGTGGCCGTAGCGACGGCCCGGGTGGCGGCGGTGGCGGTTCCCGAGGTGGAGGCGGTGGCCGCTCATCAGGTGGCGCCACCCGCTCCGTCGGTCGGTTATCTCGGGCAGCTGGGCGAGCTGGGCGGCTTGCGCTTGCCTACTCGTCTGGAAACCGGGAGGCCCTGCGCGAAGCTGGCCTCAACTATGACGAACTGCAGTCGCTTGGTGACCCTGTCGCTATCGGGCTCAAGATCATCGAGACCGCCTTCGAGTCCCAGGCCGATAGCACACTTGCGGATGCCGAGGAACGCGACATCGTCGCGACCGTCGTCGAGTGGATCCTGGAGCAGCCTGCGGATCATCCGCCCACACCGGAGGATGTCGTTAGGAAGTCGATCGAGACAACGATCGCGGAGACCGCGCTGACCGAGGTGTCAGCAACCATCTACGCCAAGGACGCCAGCTTCGAGAAGCGCCGCAGCCTGGAACGACAGATCCGTGATGTGGCAGCGGAGTACGCGACCCAGGCAATCCTGAGCCCGGCAGGCGCGACCGAGCAGCAGATGGCGCAGGCCATCGAGAACGGCATCCGCGACATCGGGCAGATCTTCGGAGTCAGGTCATGACCCGACTACTGCTCACGCTCTCCGAGGCAGCTGCTGATGCCGCCCTCGAGGAAGGCGGCTTCGATGAGGTCTTCCTTTGGACGCGCAACGGCCGCACCACCTTCACTGGCGGTGTCGATCCCCACCTGACTGGCCTTGGCGTGGTGAACCCACGCAACGTCGACCTCGTCCGGATTGCGCTCGGTGTTCTTGCCGCTGATCGATCAGTGCACCGTGAGGCCGGAGGCTCGAGCTGGAACGCCCGGGACTTTGACCTCACCGTTGAGGTGACCGATCCTGGAACCTGGGCGCAGCATGCCGAGCAGCTGTCCCGTACGGTCGGGTTCCTCTCGGGTGACAGCTGGGCATTCAGCTTCACTCAGGCTCCTTCGGCTGAGGCGACCGGACTGCCGATCGAGGAGCAGCACCACGACCGGACGGTGCTTCTGAGCGGGGGCGCTGACTCGGCCGCTGGCGCACTGTTGTCCGCAATCGAGCTGGGCGAGAACCATTCCCAGTCGCTGGTGTCTCATTACAGCTCCACCGCGATCTCCCCGGTGCAGCAGGGCATCGTCAGCGCGATCACCGAACTGGTACCCGGCATCCGGCAGGTGCATCATCAGTTCCGCCTCCATCGTGGATCGAAACGCCTTGACGGTTCATCGTTCCGCAGCGAGACATCGACGCGGACGCGCTCACTGCTTTTTCTTGCGCTCGGGCTTGCTGTCGCTGAGCGTGCTGAGTCGACGCTCTGGATCGCCGAGAACGGCTTCGCATCGCTCAACCCGCCGCTCGGCCCCGATCGCCGAGGCAGCCTGTCGACGCACACCACCCATCCGCGCTTCCTACGCGAACTGACTGCGCTTATGCAGAGCATGGGTGGTCATGGCCTTATCGAGAACCCCTTCGAGACGCTCACGAAGGGCGAGATGTTCCGCCGTGTGTCAGATGCCGTTGGCATCGACGCCGCCTCGACGTACCTCAGCAGCACAAACTCCTGTTCACACACCGATGGGCGCTACAGCGGCGCGCCAGCCGGTTCTTCCTGCGGCGTCTGCTTCGGCTGCCTCGTCCGTCGAGCAGCATTCACCGCCGCCGGGATTCCAGATGCCACGACCTATCTCTCCGAAGAGTCGGGTGGCAGGTACAGCGCGTTCGTCCGGCAGAAGACGATCGTTGAGCCCCTCCGTGACTTCGTCGACCGGGGTATCCGCCCGCGCGATGTGATGGCGATGTCGCTGCCGGAGGGCTACGCCGCGCAAGACGCGTTTGCGCTGTCCCAGCGCGGAGTTGACGAACTGCGGGGACTCCTTTGATGGCACCCCAGCTTCCCCCGCTCGATCTGCATGCGCATGTCAACCCGAAGACGCGCCCCGCCGACCTCGAGCGGCTCGGCGCGGTCGTATTCGCGGCGACCCGGTCGTTGGATGAGTACGAGACCGTCAGAGCTCGCCGCGATCAGGTCACGATCTGGGGCGTTGGTTGCCATCCAGGCGTAGCGCAGGCGCAGCAGGACTTCGATACCGAGAGGTTCACCTCGCTACTCACGTCGACAGCTTTTGTGAGTGAGATCGGGCTGGACGGGCGCTCAAAGGTGCCCCTTGTGGATCAGGAGCAGGTGTTCGCCTCAGCACTTAGCGCGCTTCAGAGGACTCCCCGCATCGCTTCGATCCACAGTTCAGGTGCGTCGGGCCGCGTCCTCGACGCACTGGAGCGCACGCCGATCAAGGGCGCAGTACTCCACTGGTGGCGCGGCACCGAGGCCGAGACGTTGCGGGCGATCCAACTCGGCTGCTGGTTCTCGATCAACGCCGCAGGTATGAAGTACTCGGCCGACGTCTCGCTGATCCCGCTCGATCGGATTCTTACCGAGACCGACCATCCGTCGGGTGATCGCACATCCACCTTGCCGCGACAGCCAGGGTCCGTCGGCGGCGTCGAACAGGCGCTGGCGAGGGAGTACGGCATCGGCGCCCAAGATGTCCGCCGGCGGCTCTGGACGAACCTCGCCCGCCTTGTGGGCGAGACGAATGTTGAAGACCTTCTCCCTGCCGCTGTCCGACGGATGATCACCTTCGCGCGTGCGAACGGAGCGCCGCGATGAAGCCAGCCAAGGAGACCTCGGCAGTCAAGCTCCCGTTTGAGACCGGCGAGTACCTCATCACGTGGCGGGTGCCCGATCATAGGGGCGGCCATCTGCCGGTCCCGGGACTCCTGACCGTCGAGCAGGGGAACTACCCGACCGGGGTTCTGTACGGCGATCTACCGATCGAGTGGGTGTCCGAAGGGGCGACCGGAGTCGCCTCGTTCCCGCAGCGGCACACCTTCGACGTCCTCACGGGCCGACTCTCAAGCGGGGCGTACGTGGCCCTGATGAACGGCGAACTCAGCTACAGCTTCCCAGGAAACGGCCGAGCCGTGGGAGCCTTCGCAGCACTGTCGCTTGACGCATTCGACACGTCGGGACACCGGAAGTACGCCTCCATCGAACTCCAGATCGAGGGGCTGGAATCGGTCGCGGGGGTCGCCCCAATCTCGCGCGTTAAGATGCCTATGAAGGCCGGCGACGAGCCAGTCTGGGAAGCCACCGTCGACAAGGACGCCAAGTTCACCTGGAGCGTCGGCGGCCAGTCGATGACTTTCAGCTACGACTACAGCGTGCGGGCGCTCGACGGCTACGAGTTCAGGATGGCCTTCGGCCCCGTCCTGCGCCTCACCTCAGAAGAGCCACTGACGGTTGTCGATTGGTGGCTTGAGTGGGTACGGCCTCTCCGTCAGCTCATCTCGCTCCTGACGGGTGCTCCCCGCGAGGTTCGGTACCTTCTCGCGGTGGTCGACGAGGCCGCGCCGCGCTCGCACCGCGACCAGGTGTTCGGCTGGGACATCACCCACCTGCCCGTCAACTCAACCCGCGCTGCGGTCGAGGAGATTCGTTCGGCGGTCAACCTTGCGAGCGACGATCTGAGCTTGCTCGACCTACTGCATGCCTGGCAGCGACAGATCGCCGCCAGGCACCCCCTCTTTGAGACCTACGGTGCAATGGCAACGGCTACCGACCAGCATCCCCGCTCGAGGTTCCTGCTTCTGCTGCAGGCACTGGAGGGATCGTACGGCTCCGAGAACCGCGCCAAGCATGCGGCGGACAAAGAAGCGTACGGCGTCAAGCGGGAGGGCCTACTGGCGCGTGCCCAGCAGCTTCTCGAGAAGGCCGACTTCACATTCATCTACAAGAACCTTCGTCGGGAGGCTCAGCAGGGCCTTGACTCGGCGCTCGCGGATCTGCTGAAGCGACTGCCGGACGAGGTCTCTGAGGAACTCACGAAGACCGAACTGATCAGGGCTGTTCGCAAAGCAGACACCGGCAAGGGCACGCTCCCGCTTCAGACCGCACTCACGAGAGCCCGGAACACCCTGTCACACGGTTCGGGGTCATTCGAACCACAGCACCTCGCCATCGTGGCCAACATCCTTGAGCGGGCGGTGCGTTCTGAGGCCATCCGATTGCTTGGTGCTCCGCTCGATTCGCAAGAGCGCGCAGCCAACGGGGAGCGCTGAGGCAATGACGACAATGACTCGCGCGAAGTAAAGCTCGCCGCGGGCACGGCGGGGATCTCGACGCTATCTGAGCTCATCTCTGTAAGAGCTGGGGACCGGTACTCGAACCGCACGCTCGGCTACCTCACGCTGTCGGCGGAGGACACTCGGCTTCCGGGTGGGCATCGCGATAACGGCGCACTTCCGCCAGTGTTCGAGCCGGGTGACCTTCCGCGACCTTGCGACGATGGCGGCGGCGCGCGCGACGGGCGGCACGATCCGATTGTCGGCGAGCGTGTGTTCAGCGACGGTACGACGCTGGACCGCCGTGATCGCGAGCGGGGAGGGGGCTCTGTCGTCGCGGCTCGGTGCGGCGCGCTGTGCGCAGGTTGCCCTTATCTGTGCTCGCGTCAACCCTGCTTCACGTCCCTCCAAGTCGGGTACCGTCCGTTGTGACGGGGAGGCCTCTCATGCGCATCGTCATCATCGGAGCGACCGGCAACATCGGCACGGCGATCCTGCGTCGCCTCCACCAAGCCGGCCCACCGCAGACCCACGAGCTAGTAGGCATCGCCCGCCGCCTCCCCGACGAGGCATCCGCCCCCTACGCACACGTCGACTGGCACCGACTCGACGTCTCAACCCCCGATGCAACCGATCGCCTAGCGAAGATCCTCACCGGCGCCGACACCGTCATCCACCTCGCGTGGCTCATCCAACCGAACCACGAGGAGTGCACGATGTGGGCGACGAACGTGCGCGGGCAGCGGCACCTGCTCGACGCCGTGGCATCCGCCGGTGTGCCGCACGTGATCGTGTCGTCGTCGGTGGGCGCGTACAGTCCGGGTCCTAAGCACCGGCGCGTCGACGAGAGCTGGCCGACCGGCGGAGTGCACACCTCGCACTACGCCCGGCACAAGGCCGTGAACGAGCGGATGCTCGACGAGTTCGAGGCGGAGCATCCCGGCATCGTGGTGAGCCGGGTGCGGCCCGGACTCGTGTTCCAGCACGACGCGGCGCGCGAGATCGCGGGGCTGTTCATCGGCCGCAACCTTCCGACGAGGTGGCTCGGGCGGGTGCGGCTGCCGGTGCTGCCCGTACCGGTTCAAGTGGTGTCACAGGCGGTGCACGCCGACGACCTCGCCGACGCGTTCGCGCGCATCGTCGAGCTGCGGGCGCCCGGCGCGTTCAACGTCGCGGGCGAGCCGGTGCTCGGGCCATCCGAACTGGGCGCGGTGCTGGGGGCGCGCACGGTCATCCCGATGCGGCGCGCGGTGCTGCGCGCGATCATGTGGGCGACGTGGAAACTGCGGCTCCAGGCATCCGACACCGGATGGCTCGACATCGCGACGACCGTACCCGTGATGTCGACCGAGCGGGCGCGGTCGGTGCTGGGGTGGGAGCCGCGGCGGAGCTCGACGTCGGCGCTGCGGGAGTTGCTCGACGGGATGGCGGAGGATGCGCACGTGGAAGGGTCGCCGCCGTTGTCGCGATGACCGGATGCCGCGGCGCAAGCCCCCGGCGATCGGATGTCTCGCGGCGTAGCGTGAACCGAAGGACCGCCCCACCGACCGAGGAGGACGACCATGAACGACGCCACCGGACGCGACGACCAGGACCTGCCCGACGACCGCGACCACGCCGACTCCGCGTCCGAGCAGGCGCGCCTGAAAGACGAACACGACCGCGAGCTCGGCGTCGACCCGTTCTGGGAGGGCGCGAACATCACCGAGAGCGACGGCCCCGACCTCGAGGCCGGTGACGACCTCGACACGGGCGGCGGGCACCGCACGCCGCGGGAGTGACGGGCGCCTGCCTCACCGGGCGAGCACACCCTCGGGGTCCCGCACGACCACCTTCGGACCGCCGCCGTCGGCCCGGTCGCCCGCAACGCCCGGTGCCGACTGGAACAGCCGGGCCGCGGTGTCGCCGACGCGCGTGACATCGGTGAAGTCGAGCACGAGGCATCCCTCGTCGCTCAGCAGTGGACTCAGCCGCGCGAGCACCTCCTCGGCGCCGGCGAAGAAGAGTTCGCCGCGGAGGGCGGCGACGGTCTCGGCGCCGTCGCGCGAGAGCGACGCGATCGGCGAGAGCGGGTCGCCGCGGTGCTGCAGCAGGTGCAGCTCGAACCGCGCCGACATCGCCTCGAGCATCGCGACGCCGCGCACGCTGTTGCCCTTCGCGTCGAGGCGCGGGCTGAACGTGCCGATGCCGAACTGCCCCGGAAGCACCGCCGAGATGCCGCCGCCCACCCCACTCTTCGCCGGCAGCCCCACGCGGAGCAGCCAGTCGCCCGACTCGTCGTACATGCCGCAGCTCGACATGACGGCGGAGGTCCAGCGCGCGGCATCCTCGCTGATCACCCGTTCGCGCGTGATCGGGTTCACCCCGCCGGTCGCGAGCGTCGCGGCCATCGTGGCGAGGTCGCGGGCGGTCACCGAGATCGAGCACTGGCGGAAGTACGCGGTCGTCGCGACCTCCACCGGCGAACCGAGCGTGCCGGCCGACAGCGTGAGGTAGGCGAGCGCGCGGTTGCGATCGCCGGTCGCGTGCTCCGACGAGAAGACGGCCTCGTCGACGGCGAGCTCGCGTCCGGCGAAGCGCTGGATGCCCCGGTGGATCGCATCGAACTTCTCGTCGGCGGTGTCGCCCGGCATGAGCGACGACATCACGATCGCGCCGGCGTTGATCATCGGGTTCAGCGGCCGCCCGGTCGCGAGCTCGAGGCTGATCGCGTTGAACGGTTCGCCGCTCGGCTCGATGCCGACGTGCCGCATCACCTCGTCGAGGCCGAGCGCGTCGAGCGCAAGGGCGAACACGAACGGCTTCGACACCGACTGGATCGTGAAGTGCGTCTCGGTGTCGCCCGCCTCGTGCACCACGCCGCGCACGCTCACGAGCGCGACGCCGAGCGGATCGGGATCGACGCGCGCCAGCTCGGGGATGTACGACGCGACCTCGCCGCCCGTGCGCGGGCGCACCTCGTCGAGCACGGATTCGAGCGCGGAACGAACCGGATCGCGGACCTCGGCGGCGGCCATGCGGTCAGCCTACGCCCGGGTGATCTCGGGACGCGGCGTCGCTGCGCTCCGGCGCTCCTCGATCGACGGGGGTGAACACGGGATGCCTCTTGCGCGGAACGCCGCCTGACCACCACGCTCGGGGGATGACCGAAGGGCACGCCGTCGTCGCCGACGCTCCGACCGCCAACGTCCGTCGCCGGCGCGACTGGGCGGAGATCCTGCTCGCCGCCCTCGTCACCGGTGGCGCGACGGTCGCCGTGCTCATCGCGCCGCAGCTCCTCGGCGCCGGACACCACACGGGCGGCGAGTACGTCTACATGGGTGCGCAGATCGTCGGCTCCGTGGCCTTCCTCGTCGCCGCGCCGGTCGCGGTCGCCGTGTACGGCGCGGGCGCGTTGCGCGTGCCGCACTGGCTGCTCGCGGCGATCACGGCCGCGATCATCGCCGCGCTCGTCTCCGTGTGGGCTCCGACCAACGGCGTTCGAGCGCTGATCGCGGTTCCCGTGGTCTTCGTCCCGCTGTGGGTCGCGGTCGCGCTTCGGCGCCGCTTCCGCGCGATCCGCGAGGCGCGCGAGGCACGCGAAGCGCGCAACGCACGAGAGACGGATGCCACGCTCGACGCGCCCGCACCGGCTTCGCCGCTCATCGGCACGGGCGCCACGGTGCTGCTCGCGGCCATCGCGGCGGCACTCCCGACGACCATCGCCTCGGCCGTGTCGGCCTACGACCTGCTCGGATGGGCGGCACCCGACACCGTGCTGCTGAGCGCCCTGCTCGGATTCGCGCCGGCCTTCGTGACGGCGGCGTGGGCCGTCGCGGTCGTGCTGCTCATCGACCAACGCGTCAGCCCCCGACTGCTGAGCGCGGTCGCGGCAGGCCTCCTCACCGCCGCACTCCTCCTGGCGCCGACGCTGCTGTTCTTCGGCGTCGGCCATGACGAGTTCGAGCTGTGGCCCGCGCTGGTCTCGGGTGCGCTCGTCGCGCTGACCGTCTTCGTCGCCGGGTGGCCGCGGCGCCGACCGGCCGACGTACCCGTGCAGGTCAGCCCCGCCGCCTGATCAGGCTCCGACCCGATCGTCGCACCCGAGTCGCCAATATGCTCGCTGGGTGACCGACGCCGCGCCCGACCCTGACCTCGACGCCGAGGCACGCGCGCTCGCCGCCCACGTCATCGATCCGTTCCGGTGGCACCGGAGCCAGGGCAGGTCGCCGAGGCCGACGGCGTCGGACATCGAGTTCACCCTCTTCCGAGCACGCGGCCTCGGTGCTGAGGCCGACCGCATCTGGCACTCCGCGCGCGGCGTCTCGGATGCCGCGGGCCGGCAGGTCGGCCGGATCGCACGGGCGCGCTACGGTGTGCGCAGCCCGCGGGGTGGACTCATCCCGATCGTGGTCCTCCTCCTCACGATCGGCATGACCGCGCCGCTCGTGCTCCTCGGCATCGGCTATCGCGGGCACTCGCTCGAACCGCGCCCCGAAGCCGGAGCGTTCTGGACCGCGATCATCGGCGGTGCCATGTTCGTCGCGGCGCTCGTCACCATCGGCCGCCCGGTGCCGCGCCCGACGTTCTTCCAATCGCAGGTGGTGTGCGTCGTGCTCGGCGGGTTCGCGACGGTGTGGGTCTTCGTGACGGATGACCCGGCCGTCCGGGTCCGCCTCATCGTCGGCATCGCCGCGCTCGTGCTCACGGTCGTCATCTTCTGGGTCGGTCGCCTGCGCGACCCTGCGGCCACGGCAGCCATCGATGCGGCGCTCGACGACGCCCGCGCCGAAGCGGCATCGGGCATCCCGCGCGAACGTGAACGGCTGAAGGCCGAACTCGCGGCGGAGTTCGCCGACCGAGACGACTGCGAGCTGCTGCGTCGCGCGCGCACCATCGCGATCGAGACCCTGCACGCCGAGGGCAACGCCGCGGAGGACACCGCACCCGATTCGGCGCCCGGCGCCTACATCATCGAGCAGCGCACGAGCGACTGGATGCCACGGCCGCAGCCGAAGCTCGGCCGGCGCCGCACGGCGGCGAACGCCGACCGCCCCGCCGGTTCACCGAACGACCGCTGATCGCGAGCGGCTCTACCGCCGCTGGGTCGCCAGATCCGTGCGCGGTGCCATCTCCATCGCGAGCAGGCCGAGGCGCTGCTCACGCGCTCGCGCGGCATCGTCGGCGCCGACCAGGTCGCGCAGCTCGAGCACGTCGATGGCCTCGCGCGCGTCGGCCTCCATGCGGGCGCGGTCGGTCGGCGGAAGCTCGCCGAGCGCGCGCTCGAGCCGCGCCAGGTTGCGTCGCCCACGGTCGGAGCCCGAGTCGGCGGGCCCGCGGTTCAGCACGAAGTACGCGATGCCGACGCCCACGTCGACGATGAAGGCGACGACGCCGAGCGGCGCGTCCGCGCTGCCGAGTGAGATCGCGAGCGTCGCGACGAGCAGCCCCAGCGTCGAGGGCACGAGGTGCAGGCCACCGATCAGACGCCCGATCCTGGGGTCGGTCCCGGTCGGCTCGCGCGCCTCGGTCACGAGCCCGATGCCGGCGAGCACCGCGCCGATGCCGGCGAGCAGGCCCGTGAGGCCGACCGGCGCGAGGTCGTCGCGCTGGAACAGCCAGCCGAGCAGCATCCCGCCCGCGAGCACCGGCAGCGTCAGCGCCGCGATGTGCGACAGCGTCAGCAGGATTCCCCAGGCCGTCGCGACGTCCTTCGCGAGATCGCGCCACGCCTCGACGGGCGCGAAGGGGGCGAGCGCGCGACGGAGTTCGGGCCGCTCGTACACCGCGCGAGCCTCGAGCTTCCACCAGTCGATCGGCGCCCAGGTGCGGGCGGCGCGGGCGTAGCGGGTCGCGGGTCCATCGGTCACCCGATCACCCTGCCACACGTCGCTCGCCGCATCGCTTACGGCACCGTTCACGCCGATGGCCGCCGCGCGAGGTTCGCGCGGCGGCCAGTGACTCAGCCCATCGTGTCTACTTGTGGACAAATCGACCCGCTACAAGTCGACAAGTCGACGAGTCGACCTGTTACAAGTCCACAAGAAGACCGGTCAGCGTGCGAGTGACACCCCCAGCGTCGCGAAGACGCCGAACACCGTGCCCCACAGCGTGATCGCGATGACCTGCCAGATGATGACGAGCTTGCGGTTCGCGCCGAACGAGACCATCGCGGCCGACGTGATCTGGCTGGGCAGGATGAACGGGCCGAGCAGGCTCACCCCGGCGACGCCGTAGCGGTCGAACGCGCGACGCACCTTCTCCTGGCGCGGCGACACCGCGGTCGCGATCGGTGCGGCGGATGCCTCGCCGAGATCGGCATCAGCACCCCCCGCACCGCCGGCCCCGACCAGCGCCCGCCGGCGATCACGGCTCGCGACCGCCTTCGAGCGCACGCCGTGCGCGGTGTAGACGAAGATCACCATCGAGATGACGTTGCCGATCACCGCGGCGCCGACGGCGACGACGGTCGGCAGGCCGATGAAGACTCCGACGATCGAGCCGAGTTCCGATTCCACGAACGGAATCGCCGAGATGATCATCACCCCGAGCCACTGGAGCCACTCGGGGAAGCCGGCGGTGAAGTCCTGCAGGGCGTCGATCATGATGCGGTCCTTTCGGGAGTCGGTGCGCCGGCTGCGGATGCGATTGCGGCGATGAGTCCATCCTTCGAGTGCGGCCCGGCTCGCGGCAGTGCCGCGGAATCATCCGTTCGCGGAAGTTTTCGCACCTCGGACGGTGACAAATGTCACTGCTCTACGCTCGGTGGCATGCCGGTCGAACCCTCCTCGCGCAGCGTGCAGAGCACGTGGCTGTACACCCTCAGCGGCATCGTGTTCTTCATCGGATTCTTCGCGGTGTTCGTCACGTTGCTGCTGCTCGAGGGGTACTCGGTCGAGCCCCGGCCGATGACGTTGGCCGTCATCGTGCTGCAACTCGTCGCGGGTGCCGTGCAGGTGCGGTACTGCTGGTTCCTGCGCGCCGGCCGCGCGGGCGGCCTGCCCGCCCCGTTCTGGACGCTCGCCCTCATCGCGCCCGCCGCCGCCGTCTGGGTGCTCGGGCTGTTCGTGCCGGGCGGCGGGTTCCTCGCGGGGGCCGCGCTCTGGGCCGCCGGAAGCCTCGTCGCGTGCCTCGTGCCGCGGCGCACCGGATGGCTCGTGCTCGGGGCATCCGCCCTGCTGTTCCTTGCGCACCCGATGATCGCGGCGCGCGTCACCGGCGAGCCGTTCGCGTTCGCGGCCGACATCGGCGCGTGGCCGACGCTCATCTACGGCGCCCTGCTGCCGGTGATGCTGCTCACGAGCATCTGGTGGTGGCAGATCGTGGTCGAGCTCGATCGCCACCGGCGCGCGGCCGCCGAGCTCGCGGTCACGCAGGAGCGGCTGCGGTTCGCGTCCGACCTGCACGACATCCAGGGCCACCACCTGCAGGTCATCTCGCTGAAGTCCGAGCTCGCCGAGCGCCTGCTCGCGATCGACCCCGACGCCGCGCGCGACCACATCCACGAGGTGCGCCTCATCGCCAAGCAGGCGCTCGAAGAGACCCGCTCGCTCGTCGCCGGATACCGCAAGGTCGCCCTCGACGACGAGCTCGAGAACGCGCGCGAGGTGCTCACCGCGGCGGGCGCGCAATGCGACCTGCGGCTGGGCGAACTGCGGCTCGGCGACTCGCCGGCGGATGCCTCGGCGCGAAGCGTGCTCGCGTCGGTCGTGCGCGAGGCGACGACGAACATCCTGCGGCACAGCGAGGCGACGCGCGTGTCGATCACGCTCTCGGCCGACGGCGGGTGGCAGCGGCTCGAGATCGCGAACGACGGCGTGGCGGATGCTCCGGACCGAGGTCGCGACGCGGCCGCGGGGTCGGGCGCCGACGGGGCTGCGGGTTCGAGTCCCGCAGCCGGCTCCGGACTGGCGGGGCTGCGCGAGCGGCTCGCCGCCGTGGGCGGCTCGCTCGAGACGACGACGGATGCCCCGGGCCGGTTCCTGCTCCGAGCATCGGTGCCGATCGCGGCGGAGGTGACGGCGTGAGCGGCGTGGGCGGAGCCGCCGTGGGTGCAGCCGGCGTGGGCGACGGGAACGGCGGGGGACGGAGCATCCGCCTGCTCGTCGCCGATGACGAGCATCTCATTCGCGGCGCGCTCGTCGCGCTGCTGAACCTCGAACCCGACATCGAGGTCGTCGCGACCGCCGAGAACGGCCTCGTCGCCGTCGAGCAGGCGATCGAGACGCGGCCCGACGTGTGCCTGCTCGACCTCGAGATGCCCGAGGCCGACGGCATCGAGGCGGCCACGCGCATCCTGCAGGCGGTGCCGACGCGGGTCGTCATCGTGACGCGCCATGCCCGGCCCGGCGTGCTGCGGCGGGCGCTCGCGACGAAGGTGTCGGGCTTCGTGCCCAAGTCGACGCCGGCCGAGGAGCTGGCGCATGTCATCCGCGACGTCGCCGCCGGGCGTCGCTACGTCGACCCCGAGATCGCCGCGACCGCGCTCACCGCCGAACGCTGCCCGCTCACCGACCGCGAACTCGACGCCCTGCGGCACAGCCGGTCGACCATGAGCGTGCAGCAGATCGCCGAGCGGCTGCACCTCGCGCCGGGAACCGTGCGCAACTACCTCTCGTCGGCCATGACGAAGCTCGACGCGGCGTCGCGCCACGAGGCGGCCGAGAAGGCGTGGGAACAGGGCTGGATCTGAGCGCGGAGCGCGGGCAGACCTCGATTCCTGTTCGGGCAAGGCCCTTTCGGCGCGGATGCCTCGGCGTTACGGTCACCGTGAGCGCGGGAGGACGTGATGCCGGAACGCCGGTGCGAGGTGTGCGGAGAGGCCAACGACCCCGCCGCGCGCTTCTGCCGGGTCTGCGACGCGTACCTCGGCTGGGACTCCGGCGCCGCGACGCTCGACGGCGAACCCCTCGCGGGCGAGGTGCCGACGGTCGTGGAAGCGGTCGAGACGTCGGCGGTGCCGGTCATGGAGCACTCGGCAACCGCGTCCGGAGCAGCCTCGGCTGAGGCATCCGTCGTCGGCGAACCGCCCGCGCCCGCGGAGGGCGCCGCGCCCGAGGCATCCGTGTCGACGGAATCGGCGCCCGCCGAGGCATCCACTGCCCCGGCGTCGGGGCCGCCCGCCGGCCGGATCGAGGCGCCCGAGGCGGTGCTCGACAGCGCGGAGGCGACGGTCGCGCCGGGCGCGCCGGCATCCGTGGTGCTGCGACTGACCAACCCGTCGTCCATCGTCGACGGGTATCGCATCGAGCTCGTCGACCCGCCGCCGTGGCTCGGCTTCGCGCACGGCGACGCGCACCTCATGCCGACGCAGGAGCTCGCCGTGCCGCTCGAGTTAACCCTGCGCGAGGGCATGCTCGTGCTCGCGCAGCGGGTCGCGCTGACCGTTCGCGCATCCTCGCTCGCCGATCCGACGCGCTCGACCGAGGTCGCCCTGCACCTGACCGTGCCGCCGCTCGGACCGAACGCGTCGCTCGAGGTGCGGCCGAGCCTCATCCGGCTCGACGACCAGGCCGCGGGCGAGTTCACGGTGCGGCTCGACAACCGGGCCGCGAACTTCCCGCAGACGGTGCGGCTGGCGGCTTCCGACACCGAGGAGGTCGTGCGCTTCGCGTTCGCGCCCGCCGTCGTCACCGTGCCGGCCGGGCAGGCGGTCGAGGTCGTCGTCGCGTTCACGGCGCCCGAACCCGAGCCCGGCCGCGAGCTCAGCCGGCAGCTGACCGTCGAGGCCGGCAACGACGCCGGACGCACCGCCGTGCCCGTCACGCTCGTGCAGCGCACGGCGGCGGCCCCGGTCGACGCGCCGCTCCGAGTGCGCGTCGAGCCGCAGACGCTGCGCATCGAGCGCGGCAACCTCGCCGACTTCGACGTGCTCATCGACCACCGCGGCGGCCACGCTGAGCGGACCGTGACGGTGTCGGGGCGCGACCCGGGGCGCGCGATCGGGTTCGCGTTCAGCTCGGAGCAGGTCGTGCTTGAACCCGGCGCCGTGCAGCGCGTGCGCGGGCGCCTCAGCGCGCCGCTGCCGCCGCGCGGCGAGACGGCGCAGCATCCGTTCACCGTCGTCGTGTCCGACGGCATGCAGGATGCCGAGGCATCCGGTCTCGTCGAACTCTCGTCGCCGCCGGAGCCGATCCTGACGGCTGTCATCGACGTCGAGCCCGCGTCGCAGCTGGTCGTCAACGAGCGGCACGCGACGTTCCAGGTCACGGTCGACAACCGACGCGGCTTCGAAGCGCTCGAGGTGCGGCTCGAGGGGGAGTCGGAGGACGGCACGGCGCGCATGCGGTTCGAGCCCGCGCAGCTCGTCGTGCCGCCCGGCGGCGTCGCGGGTGCCCGACTCATCGTCGAGGCGCCGCGGCCCGAGCCGTCGGAATCGGCGACCCGGCGCATGCGCGTCATCGCGACCGACGGGCTCCGCTCGATCGAGGCGCCCGCAGCCCTCACCCAGGCCACCGCCGACCGCCGGCCGATCATCGGCCGCGTGCTCGTCATCCTCGGCGGCATCCTCGTGATCATCGGCGCGCTCGCCGAGTGGTTCGCCGGGTTCACGCCGTTCCTGCCGTCGATCGAGCTCATCGGCGCCATCGCGCGCGGCCAGGTGAACCTCGCCGACCTCGCGCTCACCGAGCCCGCGACGCGCACGCTCGTGCTGCTCTTCGCCGCGCTCATGCTGCTCGGCATGATCGGCCGGTCGGGACGGCTGACGCGGTTCGCCGCGATCCTCATCGTGCTGCTGACGGTGGGATGGCTGGTGTTCCTGGCGATCGTGGCGGTGGTGCCGCCGCTCGGCTTCGGGCTGGTGCTCGTGTGGGTCGGGGCGGTCGCGGGGTTCGTCGGGGGAGTGCTGGCGCGGGCGCGGGGGTGAGGGGCTGGCTGCACCGGAGTTGGCGGTCGGTGCCTGTGGTTGCGGCCGGTGCCTGTCGTTGGCGCCGCGGACGGGTGCCCGGGGCCGGTGCGCGCGATCGGGCGACGGGGGGACGCATGCAGGTGTGTCGGTCTGCTTGTGGACTTGTCGACTTGTCGACTTGTCGACTTGTCGACTTGTCGACTTGTCGACTTGTCGAGTCGTCGACGAGTGGACTTGTCCGCGCAGCCGCCGCTCATCTCCTCCTCCACAGGCGGCTCATTCTGCAAGTTATTCACAGCCTGACCAGCGATTTTCGCGTCGATCGAATGTCGGTGGGTGCTGGCAGCATGAAGTCATGCCCAGCACGCGTGACGCCCTCGAGCAGCTCCGCTCGATGCTCGCGCGCGAGCTGGAGTTCGACCGGCCGGCACGATGCACCGATGACGAACTGCTCGCCGAGCTGGGGACGCTCGAGGCGGTGGGCCGGCTCGTCGATGCGCATCGGTCTGCGTACGCCGGCGAGGTCGCCGAGCGCTCTCGGGTCGAGCTCGGCGATGCACGGCTTTCTCGGCGGCGCGGGTGCCGATCGGCGGCCGAACTGATCGAACGGGTCACCCAAGTCTCAGGGAGCGAGGCCCGGCGCCGCATCGCGCTCGGCGAAGCAACCCGAGCTCGAACCGGGCTGCGCGGCGACCCCGCGCCGGCGCGGTATCCGGCGATCGCGGCCGCCCTCGCGACGGGTGACCTGGGGGTCGATGCCGCGGCATCCGTGATTCGCGAACTCGAGCCTGCGCGACCGGTGGCCGATCCGTCGGCGTTCGCGGCCGCCGAGCGCGCGCTCGTCGACGAGGCGATCGCTGCCGGCGAGAGCCCGGTGCGGTGCACGGCCGACGAGCTGCGGGTGCAGGCGCAGGCGTGGTCGACGTTGCTCGACCAAGACGGTCGCGAACCCGACGACGAACGCGCGATGCGCCGCCGGGGGCTGCGACTCGGGCGTGCGCGTGGCGGACTCGTGCCGCTCGCGGGCGAGCTCATGCCCGAGGTCGCGGCGCAACTGCGGCGGCTCTTCGACGCGTACCTCTCACCGCGATCGGGGCTCGGGTTTCAGACGGCGGAAGAGCGGGCTGAGTCGGCTGGGCGCGGCGCGGGCGCCGGGGAGCAGCGCACGGCCGACCAGCAGCGGCACGACGTGCTCGCCGCGGCGCTCGACAGTGCGGCCCGGTCGGGCGAGCATCCGTCGATCGGCGGAGCCCCGCCGACGGTGCTGGTGAGCGTGCGCGCCGCAGATCTTCGCGGCGGGGGTGGGCGTGGCGGGGGCGGCGACGGGCGTGGCGAGCGCGACGAGGGCGGCGGGCGTGGGGGCGGCGGCGACGACGGGCGTGGCGAGCGCGACGAGGGCGGCGGGCGTGGGGGCGGCGGCGACCTTCGTGGCGGCGACGACCGGCATGGCGGGCGTGACGGGGTCGGCGGCCGCGGCGTCGCGTATGCCGAAGGCGTGGATGCGCCCATCTCGCTGCGCGCGGTGCGCCGCATGATCTGCACGGGCGGCACGCAGTCGGTCGTGTTCGACGACGCGGGCCGACTGATCGCGCTCGGCTCGCCCGAGCGGTGCTTCACGCCGCATCAGCGTCGCGCGATCACCGTTCGCGATGGCGGATGCATCATCCCGGGCTGTTCGGTGCCTGCCGCGTGGTGCGAGATCCACCACGTCGTGCCCGACGCGGCGGGCGGCGCGACCCACCCCGACAACGGGGTGCTGCTGTGCTGGTTCCACCACCGCAGCATCGACACGTCGGGGTGGGGCATCCGCATGATACGGGGCGTGCCGCACGTGCGCCCGCCCGCTTGGCTCGACCCCGGCGGCGGCTGGCGGCCGTCCACGAAGTCGCCGACGCGGTTGGCCGATCGGCGGGAACGCGAGGCGGCGCGCGCTCGCGGGGCGCCCGCGGCGTGAGGCGAGCGGGGCGCCGCGCGAGATCACGCCTCGGGCGGAGCCTCCTGGAGGGCGCGCACCTCGATGCGACCCTGCAGCGCGGCTGAGGCGCGGGCGGCCCACTCGACCGCCTCGTCTTCGCCCGACGCCTCGATCACCCAGAAGCCGCCGACGTACGACGGAGCCTCGACGAACGGCTCGTCGAGCACCTTCGGCTCGCCCGACGAGGCATCCACCGTCTTCGCGGTCGACGGCGGATAGAGGCCGCCGGCGAAGACGAACGAGCCCGCGTCCTTGAGTGCGGTGTTGAACGCGTCGACCGCGGCGATCACGGCCTCGAAGTCGGCAGGGTCGGCCTCCTGCATCGACGCCATGGTGGGCTCGTCGGCGGAGTCGTGGGGCACGGTGAGGAAGTACTGCGGCATCGGTTCGATCCTTTCGTGACGGGGCGGCCGTTCGGCTGCCCTCACTCATGCGTCGAACGGGAATCGCCGAAATCGACAGAGCGTCGACAGGGCGTCGACTCTGCACGACTCTGCATCGACTCTCCACAGCATCCGGCTCGTGGCGGTCGCAGGGGTCTGCGGGCCGATAGCATCGGGACTCGGTGTCGACGCCGCCGCTGTGTACGACGACCATCCACCGCTTCCCTTGGCAGGCCGCTTCGCGGTCCGCGTTCCGCATGCCCGCGGACCATCCTGATCGGAGCCTCGTGTCCTCCTATGACCCACCCCAGCAGCCGGCAGCGCCGGTGACCGACCCCGCGGCAGGGCACGCACAGCCCGGGTACGCGCAGCCCGGGTACGCGCAGCCCGGGTACGCGCAGCCCGGCTACGAACAGTCCGGCTACGAGCAGCCCGGTGCGCAGCAGCCCGCTGGAACCGAGAAGCGCGCACGCTGGGCGCTCCCGGTCGCGATCGTCGTCTCCGCCCTGCCGATCCTCGTGATCCCGCCGCTGTACGTGGCGATGATCGTCGCGAGCATCGCGCAGACGCAGGCCGCGATCGACGCGATCGACGACGAGTTCGCGGCGAGCGACGAGGGCACCACGGGCACCGACACGGACACGGGCACGGACGGCGGCGCCTCGACTGCGCTGCCCGTCGAGCTGCCGTTCGACGTCGAGCTCTCCGGTGCCGAGCTCTTCGTCGAGCAGACCTTCGACGACGCCGGATGGACGATCACGACCAAGGAGGGGCCGAGCTATCTCGGCTACGACAACCCGGCCGACGGCTGCACCGTCTGGTACGACTACGGCCCCCTCGACTCCACGGTCGACGTCTCGGCCGGCGACCGCCAGGCGAGCATCTCGCTCATCGAGTACCTCACGGGCACGGCGATCGACCCGACCGTCGTCGACGACTTCCAGTACACGACCGACGACTGGGTCGAGCAGGGCACGGCCGACGCCGTCATCACGGGCAGCGTTTCCGACGGCGTGTACAGCGTGATGAGCACCCGTGCGTTCACGGGTCTCGGCCAAGGCGTGCTCGTGGCCGTGTCGTGCCCCGACCCGGCCGCGCTCGAGTCCACGCTCAACGAGATCCCCGACCTGCTCTCCATCGCGCTCTACTGAAGGACACTCTGATGCAGAACTACGATCCGACGCCGATCATCGGCCTGTCCATCGCGCTGTGGGGCTTCGTCTTCCTCTACGTCATCGCGGCCTACGTGCTGACGGGGCTCTTCCTCTCGAAGATCCTGCAGAAGACCGGCGCTGAAGGCTGGCCGGCCTGGGTGCCCGTCTACAACAACTGGCGCCTGCTCGAACTCGGCGGCCAGCCCGGATGGATCGCACTCCTCGCCTTCGTGCCCGTCGCCAACATCGTCTCGCTGGTGATGCTGATCATCGCGACCTTCCGCATCGGCAAGGGCTTCGGCAAGAGCGGCGGATGGGTCGCGCTCTACATCTTCCTTCCGTTGGTGTGGATGGCGTTGCTCGGCTACGGACGCACCGCGCCGTGGCAGCCCTACGTCGCGCCGAGCCCGTACGCTCCGGTCGGCGGCGGGTATGCCGGAACCGGCGCCTACCCGGGCGCCGCGGGCTACGCCGCAGTGCCGGTTCCGTCGCCGTATCCGGGGTATCACCTGGAGAACGGGCAGTGGGTGGCGGATGCCGCGCCGGTGGCTGGGCAGGCGGTTGCGGCTGAGCCGGCGCCGTATCCGGGGTATCACCTGCAGAACGGGCAGTGGGTGGCGGGTGCCGCGCCGGTGGCTGGGCCGGCGGTTGCGGCTGAGCCGGCGCCGTATCCGGGGTATCACCTGCAGAACGGGCAGTGGGTGGCGGGTGCCGCGCCGGTGGCTGGGCCGGCGGTTGCGGCTGAGCCGGCGCCGTATCCGGGGTATCACCTGCAGAACGGGCAGTGGGTGGCGGGTGCCGCGCCGGTGGCTGGGCCGGCGGTTGCGGCTGAGCCGGCGCCGTATCCGGGGTATCACCTGGAGAACGGGCAGTGGGTGCCCGATGCCGCTCCGGTGGCTGAGCAGGCGGTTGCGGCTGAGCCGTCGCCGTACCCGGGGGATCACCTGGAGAACGGGCAGTGGGTGCCGGATGCCGCGCCGGTGGCTGAGCAGGCGGTTGCGGCTGCGCCGTCGCCGTACCCGGGGGATCACCTGGAGAACGGGCAGTGGGTGCCCGACGCCGCTCCCGCGCAGGCGGCGCCCGCGCAGGCCGCGCCCGAGCAGAACCCGCAGGCGCAGTGGGGAGCCCCGCCGCAGTAGCGGCGGTACCCGGGTCGGGCGCGCGGCGCGCGTCAGGCCCGAGTCACTCGATCTGGTCGGTCGCGTCGAACGGTGGGTCGAAGTGCACCTGCTGCATCGTGGCGAGCGCCTCGGGCAGGAGGTGGTGGCGGGTCGTGGCATTGCACAGCGGTCGGCGCTCGCCCGGGCGGCGCTCGACGAACGAGCTGTGCGTCACCTCGTACACGGGGTCGGGGTCGAAGGCGGCGATCTCCAGGATGGTCACGTGGGTGATGCCGTTCGCACTGCGCACCGCCGTGCGGCTACCACCCGTGCGGAGGACCTCCTCGACCGGGGCGTCGGGGTCCTCGTTCAGGAACTCGAGTGGGGGCAGGAGCATGGGTCGGAGCCTACGACTCGACGGCGTCCGCCGAAAGGGGGACACGAGGCGGATTTCCGACCAGTGAGACTGCTGCTCGCATCGAGGTCCGATTCCCGCCACCGCTCGGGGCCCGACACCGCCGCGAGCGCGCGATGATGGAGTCATGCCCACCCGCCACACCACGGTGACGACGACGATCGGCGACCTGCTCGTCGTCGCCGACGGCCCCGCGCTCACGGGCATCTACTTCCCCGGCCACTGGCATCCGCCCGCCGCCGGAACGACCGGCGTCGAGGTCGACCCGCGCGCCGACGAGCTCTTCGTCGCCGCGGCCGCGCAGCTCCGCGACTACCTGGCCGGCTCGCGAACGGCGTTCGACCTGCCGACCGCGGCGGTCGGCGACGAGTTCCAGCACGCGGTGTGGGGGATGCTCCGCGAGATCCCGTTCGGCGAGACCACGACCTACGGCGCGCTCGCGGCCCGGCTCGGCGACCCGAACCTGGCCCGCCGCGTCGGCAACGCCGTCGGGCGCAACCCGCTCAGCATCGTCGTGCCCTGCCACCGCGTGCTCGGCGCGGGTGGTTCGCTCACCGGCTACGCCGGCGGCCTCGACCGCAAGCGCACGCTGCTCGAGCTCGAGGGCGCGGCGGCCGTGGCGCAGGCGCGGTTGTTCTGATCGGAGTCGGTGCCGAAGCCGGAGCCGGAGCCGGAGCCGGAGCCGACATCGGCGCCGGCAACGGACCGGAGTCGGTGCCGTTGCCGAGTGCCGGTGCCGGAAGCCCGTGCCGGGTCAGCTCGACGGGCCGATGCGGTGGTCCTGCACCGCGGCGTAGGTGCGCAGCAACAGGTCGCCCGCGTCGGCGAACCCCTGCTGCACGAGGCGCACGAGGATGAAGTCGACGATGGCCATCTGCGCCAGGCGGCTCGACATCGCGCCGGTGCGGATGCCCGACTCGCGCGCCGAGGTCGTGAGCACGTGGTCGGCGATCCGGCCGACGGGGGAGTCGGGGTGGTTCGTGATGGCGACGGTGACGGCTCCGCGGTCGCGCGCGAGCGCCAGCAGCTGGTCGGTCTCGAGGGTCTGCCCGCTGTGGGAGATGCCGATGGCCACGCTGCCCGGCGTCGTGATCGCGACCGACGTCAGCGCGAGGTGCGCGTCCGACCAGCAGAAGCCCGGGATGCCGATGCGGTGCAGTTTCAACTGCAGGTCTTGCGCGGTGAGTCCGCTCGAACCCGCACCGAAGATGTCGATGCGCGGCGCCGATCGGATGGCATCGACCACGGCGTCGAGTGCGACCAGGTCGATGCCGCGCGCCGTCTCCTCGATGGCCCGCGCCTCTTGATACGCGACCTTGGTGACGACGTCGAGTGCGGAGTCGGCCGGCGAGATCTCGGCGTCGTCGACGCGGAAGAGCTCGCGCTGGGCCGCCTCGCGGCTGTTCGCGGCGGCCACCGCGATGCGGAACTCCTTGTATCCGGCGAATCCCGCCGCCCGGCACATGCGCGCGACGCTCGCCGGCGACGTGTCGCAGGCCTCGGCGAGCTGGGTGATGGTCGACGTCACCACGAGCGAGGGGTGCTCGATGATCGCCTCGGCGATGCGCCGCTCGGCCTTGCTGAGCGAAGGCAGGCGCTGGCGGAGGGCGACGAACACATCGGTCATGGCTGCTCTCCGAGACGTGCTGCGGCATCGATCACGCGGCCGCGCAACGCGAGCAGCTCAGTCGACGACCGGGTCGGGTGGACGCGGTTCGTGAGGAATACTATCGAGCGTCGGCCGCCCGGCTCGGTGACGAACGCGGTGCCGGTGAAGCCCGAGTGACCGGCGGTCGTGCGTCCGAGTCCGCGCATCCACTCGTCATCGAGTCGCGGCCCGAGCGCCTGCCGGTAGGCGGGCTCCTCGGGTTCACCGTCGCCCTCACTCGAGCCGGGCAGTGGGCGTGGTGAGGTGAGCGCCGCGACGACCGGCTCGGGCAGGACGCGTTCGCCGCCGAGGAGACCGCCCGTGCGCAGCGCCTCGGCGAACCGCAGCAGGTCGCGAGCGGTGCCGAACAGCCCGGCGTTGCCGCTCACTCCGCCGAGTGCCCACGCGGTCTCATCGTGCACCTCGCCCTGCACCATTCCGCGCCCGGGCTGGGACTCGGTCGCGGCGATCGACGTCCGGAGCCCGGCGCCGGGGCGGTATCCAGTGTCCGCCATGCCGAGCGGGTCGAGCACTCGCGCCCGGACGACCTCGGCGAGCGGAGCCTGCGCGATCGCCTCGAGGGCGAATCCGGCCCAGATGTAGCCGACGCACGAGTAGCGGTGCAGGCTGCCGGGCGGGGCATCCGGTCTCGCGTCGCGGCGGAACCGGATCCCACCCGGATCGGGCGCGCGATCGAGCCATTCGGCCGGGAACCCGGCGGTGTGATCGAGCAGCCGCCCGAGGGTGAGGTCGCGATGCCGCGACCCGGCGTCGTCGGCGAACTCGGGGAGCACCTGGGCGACGGGCAGGTCGACGTCGAGCGACCGGGCATGGAGTTCGGCCAGCAGCGCCGCGGCGACGAGGGGCTTGGTGATCGACGCGAGGTCGAACCGCGTCGACGCGGTGACGGCCGGTCCCGGGCGTCGCGCGGGCACGCCGGGAGCGTCCCAGGCACGTGTCGTGCCGACGTGGTGCTCGAGCACGACGGCGCCGTCGACGGCGACGATCGCGCTCGCCGCGGTGAACGCGCCACGTCTCGAAGCCTCGTCGATGAGGCGGATCACGGCCGCGTCGGAGGCGGATGTTTCCTGCATGTGAAAAAAATAACCCAAGAACTTCCCTCACGTGACACTTTTGTACATACTGGGGTTCGCACCCAGCCCGAAGACGCGAAGGACTGCCGGCACGATGCCCACCCCGCACCAGACGATCGATCGCTCCTCCGACGACGACCAGCTCTCGTCGCCCACCGAGCAGCGCCTCGAGGCCTCGACCGGACTCGACGCCCTGCCGAGCGTCGAGGTGCTGCGGCTGATGAACGACCAGGATCGCGTCGCGGTCGACGCCGTGGCCGCGGTGCTCCCGCAACTCGCCGACCTCGTCGACCTCGCGGCCGAGCGCTTCCGCCGCGGCGGCGTCGTGCACTACTTCGGCGCGGGTACCTCGGGCCGGCTGGGCGTGCTCGACGCGGCCGAACTCCTGCCGACGTTCAACCTCGAGGCCGGGCGCGTCGTCGCCCATATCGCCGGGGGGCAGGCCGCGCTCGTGAACGCGGTCGAGGATGCCGAGGATTCCGAGGCCGAAGGCCGGCTCGCCGCCGCGCGACTCGGCCCCGACGACGTCGCCATCGGCCTCGCCGCGAGCGGCAACACGCCGTACGTCGGGGGTGCCCTCGCCGCCGCCCGTGAGGCGGGCGCCCACACCGTGCTCGTCTCGAGCAACCCGCGCGCCCGCGTCGCCGAGCACGCCGACACCGACATCGTCCTCGACACCGGAGCCGAGGTGCTCACCGGGTCCACCCGGCTCAAGGCGGCGACGGCCGAGAAGCTCGTGCTCAACGGCTTCTCGACGGCCCTGATGGTCGCCGTCGGCCGCACGTGGTCGAACCTCATGGTCTCGGTCGTCGCGACCAACGAGAAGCTGCGGCACCGCACGGTCCGCATCCTCCGAGACGCCGCCGGCGTCGACGAGGCCACCGCACGGACCCTCCTCGCCGAGGCCGACGGCGAGCTCAAGACCGCCATCGTCACGGCGCTGTCGGCCGTGTCCGTCGGCGAGGCGCGCGACCTGCTCGCCGCGCACGCCGGCTCCGTCCGCGACGCACTCGCCGCGGCATCCGCCCCCTGATCGCACCACCGCGCCGCGTTCGCCGCGCCGCACCGGCACAGCCACCGCACCACCGGCGCACCACCACTGCAGCACCACCCACACAGAAGGAGAAAACGATGAGGCGACGCATCCTCACCACCGCGGCCCTCCTGGCCGGCTCCGCGCTCGCGCTCAGTGCGTGTGCGCCGAGCGCCTCGAGCGGCGGCGACCAGGCGACCGGCGACGAGGTCACGCTCAAGGTCTGGTCCTGGCGCACCGAAGACGTCGAGGCGTACAACACGATCTTCGACGTCTTCGAGGAGGAGCACCCCGGCATCACCGTCGAGTTCGAGGCGTTCCAGAACACCGAGTACAACCAGATCCTGACCACCGGCCTCGCCGGCAGCGACGGCCCCGACGTGCCCATGGTGCGTGCCTACGGCCAGCTGCAGCCGAACATCGAGGCCGGCCAGCTCGAGCCGATCGACGGCGAGGTCGACGGGCTCGACGACATCGCGCCGAGCGTCATCGCCGGCGCGAAGGGCAAGGCCGACGGCAAGACCTACGCCGTGCCGCTCGCGACGCAGACGCTGCAGATGTTCTACAACAAGCAGATCTTCGAGGAGCAGGGGCTCGAGGTCCCCACCACCTGGGACGAGTTCATCGAGGTCAACGAGAAGCTCCTCGCCGCGGGCGTCACGCCCATGGCGCTCGGCGCGAAGGACGACTGGATCCTGCCGATCTTCGCCGACATCATCGGCAGCGCCCGCTACGGCGGGTCGGAGTTCGAAGCGCAGGTGCTGTCGGGTGAGAAGGACTTCACCGACCCCGACTACGTCGCCTCGCTGCAGCTGATCACCGACCTGCAGAAGTTCCTCACGCCCGACGTGGTCGGCGTCAGCTACACCGACAGCCAGATCCAGTTCACCTCGGGCCAGGCGGCGCAGTTCCCCGGTGGATCGTTCGAGATCGCCACGTTCCGCAACCAGGCGCCCGACCTCGAGTTCGGCTCGTACCAGGTGCCGCTGCCCGAGGGGGCCGTGCTCGACGCCCCGGTCTCGCCCGCGTACGCTGACGGCAACTTCGCCGTGAACTCGAAGTCCGAGCACAAGGAGGCCGCGTTCGAGCTGCTCAACTGGCTCGCGACGCCCGAGTTCGGCCAGCTCGTCGCCGACGAGCTGAACCAGTTCTCGGCGATCCCCGGCGTCGAGTACTCCGACGAGGTCATGAAGGAGGCATGGGCGAATTACGAGAGCGGCCAGGCGCCGTACCTGCTGCTCGTCGACTTCCGCTACGGCGAGCCGCTCGGCACCGCGGTGCTCGGCGCCGAGGTCCAGAAGATGTTCCTCGGCCAGCAGGATGCCGCGGGCGCGGCGAGCACGCTGCAGCAGGGCATCTCTCAGTGGTTCACGCCCGGCGAGTGACGCCCGGCGAGTGACGCCCGGCGAGTGACGCCCGCCACCACCCCTCGATAAGGAGCGACGAAGACCATGTCCGCCATCACCGTGCCGAAGGTGCGCCGCCGGCGTCCGTCCACCGGCGTGGCCCTGTCCCGCCGGGCGGGCCTGGTCTTCGTCCTCCCCGCCCTCATCCTGTTCGCGGTGTTCATCGCCTACCCCCTGCTGACCGCGCTCAGCTACTCGTTCTTCGACTGGACCGGCATCCTCCGCGGTGACTTCACCGGCCTCGAGAACTACGTCCGGCTGTTCACGACGCTGCCGTACAGCGAGGACATCCCGAACGCCTTCGTGCACAACCTCCTGCTGTTCTTCGGGGCGATGGTCTTCCAGAACACGGTCGGGCTCGGCCTCGCGACGCTGCTGCACCGCACGCGCCGGTTCAAGCGGTTCTTCCAGACGATGTACACGCTGCCGTACCTGGTTTCGCCCCTCGTCATCGGATACCTCTGGTCGCTGATGCTGTCGCCGCTGTTCGGGCCGGTGAACGCGGTGCTGCGCGCGATCGGGCTCGGCGAACTGGCGCAGCCGTGGCTGGGCAACCCGCAGACCGCGATCTGGGTCGTGGTCATCGTGACCGCCTGGCAGTGGATCGGGTTCCCCGTGCTCCTGTACGGCGCGGCCCTCGGCGGCATCCCCGAGGAGGTCGACGAAGCCGCCTCGCTCGACGGCGCGAACGCGTGGCAGCGGTTCCGTTCGGTCACGCTGCCGATGCTCGTCCCGGCGATCGGCACGGTGAGCGTGCTCACCTTCATCGGCGCGATGGAGGCGTTCCCCATCCCGTACGCGCTGGGCGGCTCGCAGGGCAATCCCGCCGGCGCGACCGACGTGCTGAGCCTGCTCTTCTACCGGACGGCGTTCGAGTCGGGCTCGTCCAACGCGATCGGCACGAGCTCGGCCATCGCGACCCTGC
This sequence comes from Agromyces agglutinans, assembly GCF_009647605.1. Taxonomy (GTDB): domain Bacteria; phylum Actinomycetota; class Actinomycetes; order Actinomycetales; family Microbacteriaceae; genus Agromyces; species Agromyces agglutinans. The sequence continues at coordinate 89,359 of NZ_WJIF01000004.1, forward strand.
TGTTCCTCTTCATCTTCGGCATCGCGATCCTCATCACCGCGATCATGCGCCGAGCCGAACGGAAGCTCTTCTGATGACCGCGACGATCACGCCGGAATCCCGCGACGCCCCCACGCATGGCGGCGACAGCGGAACCCCCTCGAACCCGGACCGCCAGGGTCGCACGCGCCGCCGCCCGACGCTCGGCGGCTTCGCCTCGAGCACCTTCCTCTGGATCTATGCGGCCATCTCGATCGCACCGCTGCTGCTCATGGTGTCGAACTCGCTGCGCACCACGCAGGACATGGCGCAGCAGCCGCTGGGCCTGCCCCTGCCGCCGAACTTCACGAGCTACCAGAAGGCGTGGGTCACGGCGTCGTTCGAGACCTACTTCGTCAACTCGATCTTCGTGACCGTGGCATCCGTCGTGCTCTCGACGGCGGTCTCGCTGCTCGCGGCGTACGCGTTCGCCCGCACGAGATCGAAGTGGTTCACCGCCCTCGAGGGGCTCTTCCTCTCGGGGCTCATGCTGCCGGTCTACCTCGCGATCCTGCCCCTGTTCTTCCTGCTCGACTCGCTCGGCATGGTGTCGAACCTGTGGAGCCTGATCCTCGTCTACGCGGCGCTCGGCATCCCGTTCTCGACGTTCGTGCTCGCGAGTTTCTTCCGGCAGCTGCCGTTGGAGCTCGACGAGGCGGCGCGACTCGACGGCGCCGGACCGTTCCAGACGTTCTGGCGCGTGCACCTGCCGCTGGTACGACCGGCGATCGCGACCGTGGTTGTCTTCCGGTTCGTGCCCGTGTGGAACGACTTCTTCTACCCGCTGATCCTCATCCGCGACCAGTCGTCGTACACGCTGCCGGTCGGCATCACGCGGTTCTTCGGCGAGTACCAGACCGACTGGGCGACGCTGTTCGCCGGGCTCACGCTCGCGACGATCCCGCTCGTCGTGCTCTTCCTGCTGGCCACCAAGCAGATCGTGTCGGGCCTCACCGCGGGCATGAGCAAGTGAACCTGCTGGGCATCGACATCGGCGGCTCCGGCAGCCGGGTCGCGCTCGTCGTGGGCGGCGCTGGTGGCGCTGGTGGCGCTGGCGGTGCTGGCGGCGCGCGCGGCGCGCGCGGCGCTGGCGGCGCGCTCGTCGTGGGCGGCGCTGGTGGCGCTGGTGGCGCTGGCACGCGCCTCGAGCTGACGGGTGAGCGGGCCGGCGTGACGGCCGGCGGCAGCTCGGTGCCCGAGACGGCGCTCGCCCTCGTGCGTGCGGCGCGGCAGGCCTGGCCCGACGAGACCGACGCGATCGCGGGCATCGGCCTCGGAGCGACCGGCCTCGGCACCCTGGTCCGCGATCCGGCCGCGTTCGCGTCGGCGCTCGCGCAGGCCGTCGTGGATGCCCCGGCGCCGCGGCCGAACGAGCAGCCGGGCCCGCCGCCGGAGCCGCACCGACACCCGCAGCCACGACCGCGCGTCGCCATCGCGATCGACGCCGTCACCGCCCACCTCGGTGCGCTCGCCGGCCGCCCGGGCGCGATCGTCGCGCTCGGCACGGGCGTGATCGGCTTCGGCACCGACGGCGACGGCGTCTGGCGGCGCGTCGACGGCTGGGGCCATCTCCTCGGCGACCGGGGCGGTGGAGCGTGGATCGGGCAGCGTGGCCTCGAGGCCGCTCTCCGCACGTACGACGGCCTCGATACGGCCGGCGCGGCGCTGCTCGACGCGGCGAAGGCCCGGTTCGGCGCGCCCGAGACCTGGCCGGCGCAGCTCTATACGCGTGACGACCGGGCCGGCGTGCTCGCGAGCTTCGCGCCCGACGTCGCGGAGGCCGCCGCCTCGGGGGACTCGGCCGCCGGCGACATCCTGGCCCGCGCGGGTACGGAGGCGGCGCGCACCGGGCTCGCCGCGCTGCATCCGTCGTTGCCGCCACGCCTCGCGGCCACGGGCGGGCTGCTCGCTGCCGGTGGGCGACTTGTATCCGCCTTCCGCGACACCGTGGCCGCCGAACGGCCCGATGTCGACCTGGTCGACCCTGCCGGCGACCCCCTCGACGGCGCGCTGCTGCTCGCCGAACGTGCGGTCACGGGCGCTGTGCGCACCCATTCGCCGTACGTGTGGCTCGCCGAGCGGTCGGCCTGACCGCGCTGCGGCCTCGCCTCACCGCTCGCCTCACCGCGCCGCTCGCCTCACCGCGCCGCCTCACCACGCCTCGGCGGCGAGCCGGCGCACGAGCCCCGCGATCACGTCGGGCACTTCTGCCGCGGCGAAGTGCCCGCCCGCCTTGAGGCGCTCGAACGACCGCAGGTCGCGGTAGTGCCGGCGCGCGAGCGACTCGGGATACGTCGACTCGTGGCGCTGGATCGCGATGACCGCGGGCACGTCGGTCGGCGGGATCGTGCCCGGCTGGTCGGCGCCCTCGTAGTACGGGCGGAACGAGGACTGGATCGACTGCGTGACCCAGTAGATCGTCGCCTCGGTGAGGATGCGATCGCGCGAGATGCGGCGTTCGACGGCCGAGGGGTCGCCCGGCGGGGTGTCGCTCCACTCGACGAGCTTCTCGGCCAGCCAGGCCAGCAGCCCGGCCGGCGAGTCGTTCAGCGCGGCCGCGAGGGTGTCGGGCCGCGTGCCCTGGACGTGCCCGTACGCGCCGTTCGCGCCGTGGAACGCCGCGAGCCCCTCGAAGAACGCGATCTCCTCGGGGTCGGTCGCCTGCTCGCGCTCCTGCTGGTTCGGGAAGTGCGAGTGCGTCGCGAGGATGCCCGCGACCTGCTCGGGGTGCTGCGCGGCGATGAGGTCGCTGACGTTGGCCGTGACATCCTCGCCGTAGGTCAGGTACCGCTCGTACCCGAGCACCTCGGTCATCAGCCGGTGCATCGTGTCGGCCAGGCGCGTCTCGCTCATCTCGCCGTCGGCGTACGGCGTCGAGAACGCGAAGCCCGGCAGGCTCGCGACCACGACGTGCAGGTCGGGCAGCGCATCGGCGAGTTCGAGCTGGAGCGCGTAGGTGTGCGGCCAGCCGTGCATCACGAGCAGGGCCGGGGCATCCGCTCGCTCGCTGCGCCGGTGCACGAAATGCAGCGTCGTGTCGTCGATCTCGGCGAGGAACTGCGGATGCCCGTTCAGCCACGCCTCGCGTTCGCGCCAGTCGAACGCGATCCACGAGTCGACGAGCTGCCGCAGGTAGTCGGCCGACAGGCCCGACGGCGGCTTGCGGGGCGAGTCGGGCAGGAGCCGCGTGCGGCGCAGCCGGTCGTGCAGGTCGGACAGCACCTCGTCGGGCACCGCGATCTCGAAGGGTCGCACCGTCGTCATGGTCGGCAGGCTACGACCGGCCGCCGACATGCGAGGCGGGCGGTCCCCGGCCCCGCCGTCGGCCATCCCGCCGTGAGCGCCGCCGACCGCCGCCTATCGCGCCGCGAGCGCCGCCCGCACCCCGTCGACGAGCGAGGTCGTCGGGCGGCCGATGAGGCGTGCGAGCGTCGGCTGCGCGTCGGCGAGCACGCCGCGGCCGATCGCCTCGTCGATGCCGGCGACGAACCCGGCCGTGCCGGCGTCGAGCCCGGCGGACTCGAGCGAGGCCGCGAGCTCGTCGACCGTGAGCCGGCGGTAGGCGACGTCGCGTCCGGTGAGCTCGGATGCCACAGCCGCGAGCTCGTCGAAGTCCCAGGCCGTTTCACCGGTGAACTCGTACACCGAGCCGAGGTGGCCGTCTTCGAGCAGCACGACCGCGGCGCCCTCGGCCAGGTCGGCGCGCGTGGCGCTCGCGACGCGACCGTCGCCGGCGGCCTTCGCGATCACGCCGGACTCGGCGGCGTCCGCGACATCCTGCACGTAGTTCTCGGTGTACCAGTTGTTGCGCACGATCACCGCGGGAACACCCGAGGCGGCGATGAGCTCCTCGGTCGCGCGGTGGTCGGCCGCGAGCGCGAAGTCGGCGGTGGTCGCGTGCGGCGCGCTCGTGTAGACGAGCTTCGCGACGCCCGCCGCCGCGGCGGCCTCGACCACGTTGCGGTGGCCCTCGACTCGGGCGCCCGGCACGGACCCCGAGACGAGCAGCACCGCGTCGACGCCCTCGAGCGCGGCGGCGATGGTGTCGGGGCGGTCGTAGTCGAGCGTCGCGGTGTGCACGCCGCGGTCGGCCAGGTCGGCGAGCTTCGCGATGTCGCGCGCGGTCGCGAGGATCTCGGCGCGCGCCGTGCCGCGTGCGAGCAGGGCTTCGACGACGAGGCGGCCGAGGTGGCCGGAGGCGGCGGTGACGAGGACGGTCATGTGGTTCCTTCCGAGCGATGGGGGAGCGTCGGGCTCCACGAACAGCAACGGGATGCCGCATCCGGGGCATTCCCGGCCGCGGAAACGAGGTGCCATCGAACGCGCCGTGCCGGAAATCGGGCCCTATCCCCGCCAGCGGCTGGGGATAGGGCCCGATTTCCTGCAGATCACCCCGCGAAGTGGGCGAGGATGCGGCCCACCACCTCCGCTCGGGCGGCATCCGATTCGAGCTGCTCGAGCCCGAAGCCGAACAGCAGCGAATCGACCGTCGCGGTGGCCGCGTAGAACGGACCCTCGATGGTGATGCGCTCCCAGTCGCCGACGTTGCCGGGGCTCGAGGCCGGGGCGCCGAGCACCGTCCAGTCGCCGAGCCCGGTCTCGAAGCCCTCGGCCTCGGTCTCGACGCCGGCCACCGTGAATCGGGTGTCGTCGACGATCAGCCCGACCTCGCCCGTGAACGGGTCGGTCACGTAGCTGATCACGAGCTCGATCTCCTGGCCCTCGTAGGCGCTGAGGTCGAACGAGACATCCGTCCAGCCGCCCGACGATCCGGTGAACGAGTTCCATTCGCCGGTCGCGCCCGTCGAGGTGCACGGGTTGCCGACGGTCAGGTAGTTCGCCAGCTGCGGATGCTGGTCGACGAAGAACCCGGCCTCGCACTCGGCGGGCGGTGCCGTGCTCGTGCCGTCGTTCAGGTCGGGCAGCGTCGTCCAGTCCTCCGTGCCGACCGGGCGCACCTCGACGATCACGTGGTCGTACTGCAACTCCGTGATGAACGAGAACTGCGCATCGAACGTCGCCGTCTCGCCGTCGGCGAGCTCGGGCACCGAGAACGTGCGACCCAGCCGCTGGTAGCCCTCGTCGACATGCGCCGCGAACGCGGCCCAGGCCCCCTCGATCGGCAGGAACGGTCCCGACGGCCCGGTGTACTCGGCCGCCGCCCAGCTCTCGAACTGCGGGAACTCGTCGATCGGCAGCACGTCGCTCGTCGGCGTGAACTCGCCCGCCTCGTCGATCGGGTTGTCGACCGTCGCCGGGCCGCCGAACAGCGCCCCGACGCCCGTCAACGGGACATCCGTACCGGCGACGCCCTCAGCACCGACCGGGGTGCGGTCGTACGCGCCCAGCCAGTACTGCGTGAAGTCGTCGGCGAGGATCAGGCAGTCGGAGAAGAAGTCCTCCGTCACCTGGCATTCCTGCTCGGGGGCACCGTCGAGGCCGTAGTAGATGCCGCCGACCGCGCCGGCGAGCTGGCCGTAGTAGGCGGTCGTCTCGCCCGCGAGCGCGAGCTTGCCGCCCTCGTTGAGGAAGTCGCGCACCGCGATCGTCAGGTACTGCTGGCGCTCGGCGACCGACAGGTCGGTGACATCCCCGAACAGGAACGTCTCGGTGAGCACGTCGTCGGCGTCCTGCGTCAGCCGGTTGTCGCCCAGGTACCAGAGGATCGAGTCGTAGTGCCCGAGCACGCCCAGGTCGTGCGGCACGCCCTGCGCGTCGACGTCCCACACGTCGGCGTCGACGCCGTTCGCGGCGAGCGCGGCGAGGTGCTCGTCGAGGTACTTCGGCCCATCGTTGCGAGGAGCCGGTTCGGGGTTGAAGCCCGTGTAGTCCTCGTTCGCGATGACGAGCACGTCGTTGCCCGTGTCCTGCGCCACCTCGTACGTGAACGGTTCGCTCTGCACGAGCCTGGCGTTCCACGTGCGGAAGATGTCGCGCAGGCTCGGCAGCGCCGAGAACCGCACCTCGACGGTGTCGCCCGGACTCGCACCGCGCACCGTGCCGCGGTACTCGGCGTAGTAGTCGGTGTTCTCGTCGCCGTAGCGCTCACCGCCGTCCCACTCCTGCACGAGCGAGATGCGCGGCGGCCCGCCGTTGATGCGGTAGGTCATGAACTTCGCGAACAGGTCGCGCTTGGCCCACACCGCGACCGTCTGCGGGTCGCCGTACGACACCGAGAACGTGTCGACCTGGAAGTCGGGCGCGTCGCGCCCCACGACCGAGACCGGGTCGTTCGGGTCGAGCGCCGACTCGGCGACCGCGAGCGCGAACGGCACGTTCTTCTCGAACTCGGCCTGGATGAGCGCCTCGTCGTCGGGGAAGTCGAAGCCCAGGGCCACGCAGTCCTCCTCTGCGACCCACTCGTCATCTGGCACCGAGTCGGCCGCCGCCTCGCAGGTCGACATCTCGGGCGTGAACCCGAGCGCGCCGTGCGCCGCCTGCATGTGCGTGTCGAGGTCGCCGTTCGTCGTGTACAGCTCGGCCGAGAGGTCGGGGTCGTAGCCCGGCACCGCGGGATTCGCGTCGTCGCCGGCCATCGCCTCGTAGATCACGTCGTCGGGCGACGGCGTCGCGACCTGCCAGCCGATGCCGTACAGCAGCAGCTCGGCGGCCGAGTGGTAATTGATCAGGAACTCGGGCGTAATGTCGCCGAACAGCTCGTCGAGGGCCTGCGTCTCGGGCTCCGACCCGGGCGAGGGCCCGCGGTACGTGTCGCTCGCCGGGTTCGGCGAGGAGCCCTCGTTGTCGTAGCCCCAGCGCGTCACCGAGTTGCGGTTCAGGTCGACGCCGTCGGCGCCGGTGATCTGGCCGTCGCCGTTGTTGTCGCGCAGGTTCTTGCGCCAGAGCCGGTTGCCCTCGCCGAACGAGTGGTCGTAGCCGTCGGGGTTCGCGACCGGCACGAACCAGACCTCGGTCGAGTCGACGATGTCGGTGATGCGCTCGTCGGTGCCGTAGGAGTCGAGGTAGAGGTCGAGCAGGCGCCGAACCATCTCGGGCGTGATCCACTCGCGTGCGTGCTGCGCGCCGACGTAGACGGTGGTCGGCCGCTTGCCCTCCTTGCGCTGCTTGTCGATGCGGCCGGTCACGCGCACCGCGCCGATGTCCTGGCCCTGGTGGGTCTGGCCGATGACCTTGAACTGGGCGATCTTCGGATGCTCCGCCGCCTGGTCCATGAGCTCCTCGAGGATCCCGCCCTCGCCCCCGTACATGCGGAAGACGCCGTCGGTCGCCTGCAGCGACCGGCGCTGCGCGGCGGGCTCCTTCGCCTCGAGGGCGGTGCCCTCGTCGGCCAGCTCGTCGGCCTGGATCTCGTTCAGGATCACCTGCACGTCGACGAGCCCCGCCTCGGCGCTCGGCTCGACGACCATGTCGTGCCGGTCGACGCCGAGGTCGACGATGCGCTCGAGCCCGCTCGCGTCGACGGTGCCGGTGTAGACCGATGGACCGGTGCCCTCGCCGCCCGGAGGCGGTGGGCTCGCCATGCTCGGCGTGGCGGCCAGTCCGGTGAGGACCAGGGCCGAGGCAGTGGCGATGGCGAGCTGACGAAACATGAGGCCCCCTCGTTCTACGGCGAACGGGCCTATCCTGCTCCCGCTTCGGAGCGGCCGTCAAGGGGGCCGGGGACGCCGACGCACGGGCGCCCCGAGTCGTTCACTCGGTGGACTCCGGTGCGTCGCCGTCGGGGTCGACGGCCGCGTCGCGGGTGCCGTCGTCGGGGGTGCGCAGCGGCTCGTTGTCGGAGAGCCCGAGGTCGAGGTCGCCCACCTGGTGCTGCGCCTCCGCCCCCGGTCGCGCGGCGTCGCGCGCGACATCGCCGTCGCGGTTGCCGGCGGCCTCCGGATCCTCCTCGGGCTCGAAGGTCGTCGGCTCGCCCGCGCCGACGCCCACGCCGCCCGGGTCGTCGGGGATGGTGCCGTCGCCGCCGAGGCCGCCCTCCCGGCCGTTCTCGTCGCGGGTGCTCTCGTCTGGTGTCGTGTGCTCGTCCATGCTCCGAGCGTCGCATCGCGCCCGCTCGCCGTCACGGGGATTGACATCGCCGGTCGTTCGCCGACCTCGCCGCGCGTCAGCCGAACTCGCCGCGAGCCGGGCATGTCGGCCGCGCGTGACAGCATGAGGACATGCCCGCCGAGTCCCGCCCAGCCGACTGGCGGGCAGAACTCGACGCGCTCGGGCTCGCCCCCGGCCGGCCTGCGCATCCCGAGGGCCCGCCGCACGGCCCGGGCGAGGCATCCGGTCGCGACCTCGGGCGGGGCATCCGGTCGCTGGCGTTGCAGTTCGAACTGCGGCACCGGCGCGAGCGCCGCAGCGGCGAGTGGCAGGGTCCGCGCGACGAGCCCGCGAAGCGGGCCGAGACGGTCGACCGCCTCGCGGTGCGGCCCGTCGCGCAGGGCGCGCGCGGCGCGTGGGTGAAGGCCGGGCTGACCTGGCAGAACATCGCGTTCCAGGGGTCGTCGCAGGGGTTCGACCCCGAGCAGGCGCGCTGGTTCGCGCAGTTCGCGCTGCTGAAGGGGCGAAGCCCCAGCGTGTTCACGACCTACGGCTCGGAGTGGATCACGCTCGACGAGTACGAGAGCCCGCTGCTGTGGGCGCTGCTCGCCGACGCCGAGCGGCGCGGCATCGCGCTCGTCGGCGGCGCCGCGACGCCGAGCGTCGCGCTGGCTGCATCCGTCGAGATCGGCTACGACGCTCGGGTGACGGATGCCTCGAGCCGCGGCCGGCCCGCGAGCGCGGGCGCTGCCCGGGGCGCTTCGGGTGCCGGGCATGCGGCGGGCGACCTCGTGCTCGAGCCCGTCGTGGTGCTCGACGGCGAACCGCATCCGGTCGGCGACGCGCGGCCGGTCGGCGACCACGGCGTCTACCGGTTCGCGTTCGCGCGCGGCGATTCGCGCGGCGAGATCCGGCTCGGACCGGTCGCCGGCGGACTCGGCGCTGTCGATGGTGCGGCCCGGCCGCGGCTCGCGCTGCTCGACCGCCCGCGGGGCATCCGCGTTCCCGCCGGCGAGACCGTCGAGTTCCTGCGCACCGCGTACCCGCGGCTCGTGCGGTCGGTCGCGATCGTGAGCAGCGACGGCAGCTTCGAACCGCCGCCGCCCGTGCCCGCGACGCTCGTGCTCGACGCGCGGTTCGAACCCGGCGACGTGCTGCGGCTGGCGTGGCGGTGGGAGCACGCCGACGGCCGGATCAGCGCGGTCGATGCCGAGCCGCCCGGCGCCGGGGCGACCGGCGGGGCGGCGACCGGAGCCGCCGCGACCGGCGGGGCGGCGACCGGAGCCGCCGACCCCGACCTCGATCCCGACGTCGTCGAGCTCGCACGCGACGAGCTCGGCGGCATGCCCATGACGCCGATCACGCTGCGCGGCGGCGACGTCGCGTGGTTCGCCGACCGGGTCATCCGCCGGCTCGAACGGCTCGACCGCGTGCGCGTCGACGTCTCCGGAGACCCGCCCGACTACCGCGAGGCGGGCACGCCGGCGCTCGCCGTGACCGCTGTCGAGTCGCCGAAGACCGACTGGTTCGACCTCGGCGTCATCGTCACGGTCGACGGGCGCAAGGTGCCGTTCATGCCGCTCTTCCGGGCGCTCGCGAAGGGGCAGCGCCGGCTGCTGCTCGTCGACAAGACGTACCTCGACCTGAAGCAGCCGCTGTTCGAACCGCTGCGCGACCTCATCGAGGAGGCGGGAACGCTCCGCGAGTGGGAGACGGGCGTGCGCATCCACCGGAGCCAGGTGGGGCTCTGGGCCGACTTCGAGGACCTCGCCGACGAGTCGGCGCCCGCGGTCGAGTGGCGCGACACCGTGGCCGCGCTCGCCGGGGGAGCCGAGTCGGGGGTCGCCGAGCTCGAGCCGCCCGTGGGGCTCGCGGTCGCATTGCGGCCGTACCAGCTCGCCGGATTCCGCTGGCTCGCGCTGCTGCACCGCAGTCGGCTCGGCGGCATCCTCGCCGACGACATGGGCCTCGGCAAGACCGTGCAGGCGCTCGCCCTGATGGCCTGGGTGCGGGAGCAGGGCGCCGGCGCGCCGTTCCTCGTCGTGGCGCCGAGCTCGGTGGCGTCGAACTGGGTGGCCGAGGCGTCCCGGTTCACGCCGGGGCTGCGCGTGGCATCCGTCACCGCGACGGATGCCGCGAAACCGGGCGCGCTCGCGGCAGCGGTCGCCGATGCCGACGTCGTCGTGACGACGTACGCGGTGCTGCGACTCGACGCCGACCGGTTCGCCGCGCTCGAATGGGCGGGGCTCGTGCTCGACGAGGCGCAGTTCGTGAAGAATGCCTCGACCAACGTGCACGAGGCGGCGCGGGCGATCCGCGCGGCGTTCCGGCTCGCGCTCACGGGCACGCCGATCGAGAACCACACCGGTGAGCTCTGGGCGATCCTGCGCATCGTCGCGCCCGGCCTGCTGCCCTCGCGGCGCGCCTTCGACGAGCGGTACCGCCGGCCGATCGAGGCCGGCAGTCGCGAGCGCATCGAGCGGCTGAGGCGGCGCGTGCGTCCGCTGCTGCTGCGGCGCACGAAGGAGGAGGTCGCCCCCGAGCTGCCGCCGCGCCAGGAGCAGGTGCTCACCGTCGCGCTCGCACCGCGCCACCGCCGGCTCTACGATGCGACCCTCCAGCGCGAGCGCACGAAGCTGCTCGGCCTCGTCGACGACCTCGACCGGCAGCGGCACATCGTGTACCGGTCCCTGACGCTGCTGCGCATGCTCGCGCTCGACGCGAGCCTCGTCGATCCCGCGCACGAGGGCATGGCCTCGGCGAAGCTCGACGCCCTGTTCGAGCAGCTCGAGGACGTGCTCGCCGAGGGCCACCGGGCGCTCGTGTTCAGCCAGTTCACGAGCTTCCTCGGCCGGGTGCGCGATCGGCTCGACGCCGACGGCGTGTCGTACGCGTGGCTCGACGGGTCGACCCCGCTGAAGCGCCGCGACGCCGAGATCGAACGGTTCCGCTCGGGCGAGGCATCCGTGTTCTGCATCAGCCTGAAGGCCGGCGGCTTCGGGCTGAACCTCACCGAGGCCGACTACGTGTTCCTGCTCGACCCGTGGTGGAACCCCGCGAGCGAGCAGCAGGCGATCGACCGCGCCCACCGCATCGGGCAGCGCAAGCGGGTCATGGTGTACCGCCTCGTCGCGGCCGACACCATCGAAGAGAAGGTGATGGCGCTCAAGCGCCGCAAGGGCGAGCTCGTCGCGTCGGTGCTGGACGCGGGCGCCGAGGGTGGCGAGGGTGGCGCCGGGGTGCCCGCGCTCACGGCCGACGACCTCAGGGGATTGCTCGGCGCGCCGGCGGCCGAGGGGCCGGCGGCCGAGGTGCCGGCGGCCGAGGGGTCGGCGGTCGAGTAGCGACGAAGGAGCGTATCGAGACCTGGTGGGGCTCGATACGGCGCTGGCGCGCCTACTCGACCGCCGGGGACGGCTACTGGCGGGGCTTCGGCTCCTTGAGCTGTTTCACCGCCTTCTCGACGATCTTCGTCGCGTCCTTCACGTCGCGCTCGGTGGCCTTCGATGCGGCGAGCACGACCTGCCCGACCGCGACGGCGTCATCGAGCTTCGCCAGCGAGGCATCCGTGTACCGGTCGCGATCGACGGCGGCAGCCTGTGCGAGCGCGCGCTCGAGCGATGCGGTGTCGACCTCCGATCCGCCGCCGACCGACGCGGCGTCGACGAGGCGCACCTCGTCGAGCACGCCCCAGGCACCGGCCGACAGGTCGAACGAGGCCGAGACCTCCACGACGCCGTCGTCGCCGACGATCACCTCGGGCAGTTCGGTCGTGTGGAACTCGTTCCACGCCGTGAAGCCGAGCGCACCCGACCACGAACCCGCCGACGTCGTCGCCGTCAGCGTGCGCACGTCGGTGTCGGGGCTGTTCGTGCCCTGCGTCGTCGCCGACAGCACGTAGGTGCCGGCCGGGACGCCTTCGATCCGCTGCGAGACCGACGTCCGGTAGTCCCAGCCGTTCCAGAAGGTGACGGCGAAATCGCCTGCGGCGGCATCCGCGGTCTCCGTGCGAGCGGCCGGTTCGGTCATCGTCCACGCGCTCAGGTCATCGCTCTCGAAGCCCGGGTTCACCACGAAGTTCTCGGCCTCGACCGTGACGGTCGCCGTCACGTCGAGCCCGGTCTCGGTCGTGCCGGGGATCGAGTACTCGCCGGGGCCGCGGATCCAGTCGACGGCACGGCTCCACGTCACCGCGGGATGCTCGGTCGTGCCGTCGTTGTAGGCGACCTCGATGGTCGTCGGCAGTTCGACCGGCGATACGTCGACCACGATCAGCGACGGCTCCTCGACCGACACGATCGCGCGCGGCGCGACGGCGCCCGTGCGCACGTACGCGAACGTCCGCAGCGATTCGAGCGCGGTGCCGTCGGCTGCGAACAGCGCCTGGTTGTCCCACGCCGAGCCGCCGAAGGACTCGCCGACGTGCACGGGGTCGTAGTCGCTCGCGGCGCTCGTCGCCCAGCCGGAGCCGTACTGCTCCCACAGCACCCGGTTCGCCTCGACCTCGGCGGCCGGGCCGACCGGCAGCCACGCGGGCTCCCAGTAGTACACGCCGACGCCGGCGTCGCCGACCGCGGCGACGGCAGCGATGACGTCGCGCAGCTCGCTCGCCTGGCCCTGCACGCTCACGGGGTACTGGCCCGTGATGCCGCTCTCGCCGATGACGTTGCCGTAGCCGTCGGCGTCCTCGAGGGTGTGCGCCCACGAGGTCTCGGCGACGATGACCTGCTTGCCGTACGTGGTCGCGATGCCGGTCAGCACCGAGGTCAAATTCTCGACCGTGCCGTGCCAGTAGGGATAGTAGGAGCTCGCGAACACGTCGTAGTCCACCCCGAATGCCTCGAGCCCTGCGGCGTACGTCGCGTAGCGGCCCGCGGTCTCGGGATTGGTGAAGTGCACGGCGACGAGGGCGTCTGGCAGCACCTCGCGCACCGCCGAGCTGCCGGCCTGCACGAGCGCCGCGAACTGCGCGTCGATCTCGCGCCCGGGGCGCGTGTGGCCGGCGATGCCGTTGTTCGTCTCGTTGCCGATCTGCACCATGCGCACGTCGACGCCGGCATCCTCGAACTCCTGGAGCGCCCCGGTCGTGAAGTCGTGCAGGGCCGTCACGGTCTGCTCGTCGGTCAGGCCCGCCCACGCCTTCGGCGCGAGCTGGCGCGCCGGGTCGGCCCAGAAGTCGGAATAGTGGAAGTCGACGAGCACGTCGAGGCCGGCCGCGGTCGCCCGCTCGCCGATCTCGACGGCCCGGTCGACGTCGACGTTGCCGCCGCCGTAGCCTCGGCCGGATGCGTCGAACGGGTCGTTCCAGACCCGCACGCGCACGGAGTTGACGCCGGAGTCGGCGAGCACGTCGAACAGGTCGGCCGGTTGTCCCGTCGCGTCGCGGAAGACGACGCCGCTCTCCTCGAGCGACAGCACGGTCGACACGTCGACGCCCATCGCGAAGTCGTCGGCCAGGCCCTCGACCTTCGGCACGAAGATGCCGGCCTCGACCGGGGCATCCGTCTCGTCCGCCCAGGCGGCGGGCGCCGCGATGGCGGAGGCGGCGACCGCGGCGGTGGCGGCCATCGCCATCGCCGCGGTCCTCAGGTTTCGTCGGTGCACGGTTCCACTTCCTCTCGTTCGGCAACGGCGAGGACGTGCCGCCCGGAGGCGGACCGACCGCGACGCTGCGGTGGTGTGCCGGCGGGAAGCCGGCGGATCGTCGCTACTCGACCGGCGGCAGCTCCGTCCAGAGCGGCGCCTCGACGACGGTCACGCCGTCGAGGGCGAGGAGCGGGTCGTCGACGAGGGCGCGCCGTGCGGCGGCGACCTCGGGCAGGTGCACGGCCGCGTCAGGGTGCAGCGGCACGATGCGCAGCGTGAGCTGAGCGTCGTCGGCGAGGTCGAGCGCGTCGAGGCCGATCGTCCACGGCGTGCCGTCCCAGAAGCGGTCGGCGACGACGACCCCGTCGACCTCGAGTCGCGCGACGTCGCCGGCCCAGTCGACCTCGAGCGTGCGGCGCGCACCGCTCGACGCGGGCAGCGCGAACGTCCAGGAGGTCCCGTGGCGCGCCACCTCGTCGCGCGAGGGCGCCGACGCGCGACCGTGGCGCTCGCCGTAGCTCGCCGGCGGCGGCGTGCCGGGCGTGGGCTCGCCGACCGCGACGGATGCCACGCGCCCGACCGGTTTCGAGGAGTCGGCCGACTCGATCGCCACGGCCACGGGCTCGAGGCATCCGATGCCCGTGGAGTACTCGAGCACGTCGGGCGCCGCTGACGCGCGAACCGCCAGGCGCCCCCGCTCGTCCTCGAAGACCGGGTCGGCGCACAGCACGAGCCGGCGGCGACCGCTCGCGTCGAGCACCCACACCTGATCGGCGGAGGCCGCGGGCAGGACGAGCACGCGCAGCCGCCCCTGACCCTGGCGGAGTTCGAGCAGCCGCGGCTGCTCGGCGTCGACCACGATCACATCGGGTGCGGGGTAGGTCACGAAGGCCGGTGACGGCGCGTCGCGCGGGGCATCCGCCGACGCGTCGGACGCGGACAGCACCGTCGCGATCGTCGCGAGCTCGACCGGGATACCGGCCTCGGCGACGAGCACGAGCGTCGGCACCGCGCCGTCGGCACCGACACGGGCTTCGCCGCCGTCGAGCACCGTGAGCGGCGACGCGGTCGCCCAGTCGAGGCGCACGCCGCCGACCTCGAGGTTCAGCGGCCAGTGCGCGATCGTGCCGGGGGCGACGTCGACGGGCCGGTGCGGAAGCATCCGCTCGCCGTCGTCGAGCGTCACCGCGAACTGCGCGTCGCGGATCGTCGGCAGCGGCACGTGCGGCTGCTGCCAGGTGATGAACAGCCAGCCGGATGCCCCGTCGCTGCGGATGGCCCAGCGCAGGGTCTCGGTGTCGTCGACGCTCGTCGGGTGGTTGGACGGGAGCGTGGAGGGCATCGGGGCGAGCCGGTCGCCGAAGGCGGCGAGGAAGGCGTGCTGGCGGCGCAGGGCCGCATGCCCGTCGGAGAGCCGGCCCGCCGCGCCGATCGGGGCGTGGAAGTCGTAGTCGAACTCCGGCAGGTCGTTCGGGTAGCCGGTCGCGTGCGACTCCTGGAGCGCGGGACGCGGGTTCGTGCCGCCCGCGTACATGTAGTAGCCCTGCCAGCCCGACCCGTTGCCGATCTTGTTGTGCGCGACGGCGGCGACATCCGCCCCGCCGACCAGGGGCCGGCGATGGTAGGCGGTGGCCATGCCGCCGCCCAGCTCGCAGGTCGCCGCGGGGAACGACGCCGACGGAAGGCGCGGCGTCTCCGGGCGCCGGCCGATGCCGGGGTGCGCGCGCAGGTCGGCGCCGATGCCCGGGTCGTCCCACGTGTGCGAGAAGAAGAAGTGCTCGCGGAAGGTGGTGTCCCAGTCGTGGTCGGCGTCGACCCAGAAGCCGTCGCCGTATCCGCCGTAGAGGGGGAGCACCTCGCCGACGGGCAGGTCGGCGCCGCCCCACGCGGTCGCCGTGTAGATCGGCGCCACGAGCCCGTGGCGCCGGGCCATCCGCTTCAGCGTGACCAGGTGGCCGGGCTGGTCGTAGAGCTCATTCTCGAGCTGGATGCCGATGACGTTGCTCTCGGGCCCGCAGAGCGACGCGACCTGCGCGCCGAGGGCGGCGAACCACGGGTCGACGAGGGCGAGGTAGGCCGGGTCGTCGGTGCGATGCTCGACGGGCGCCTCCTGCACCCAGTCGGGGAATCCGCCGTTGCGCACCTCGCCGTGGCACCACGGGCCGATGCGCAGCACCACGTCGAGGCCGGCCTCGGCAGCCGTGCGCACGAAGGCCGCGACATCGAGCCCGCCCTCGAAGGTCGGGCGGCCCTGCTCGGGTTCGTGGTGGTTCCAGAGGACGTAGGCGGCGACGACGGTGACGCCGCCCGAGCGCATGAGGCGCAGCCGCTCGGCCCACTCGGCGCGGGGGATGCGGCTGTAGTGCAGCTCGCCCGACACGGGGATCGCGGGGCGGCCGGCGACCTCGACGTAGCGGTTGGTGAGCGCGATGCGCGCGTGGCGGTCGACGGCCCGGGCCATGGCCGGTCGGGTCAGCGGCTCGGCCCAGGGTTCGTGGACGACCTCGAGCAGCGCGGGCCGGATCGCGGGCTGCGAAGGCATGGCGTTCTCCCTTGAATTCTGTGTGCGCTCACAGTTCTAGCACAGCAGTTCACCGCAGTGATATTCCAACTTCGCGAAGTTGACAGCGCAGCGCGGCTGTGTATTACTGGGATCGCTCACAGGCACGCTGGCGTCCTTCCGGTCGCGCGGGCCACGGGCCATCCGCAATCACAGCTTTCGACAAGGAGGACGAATGCGAGCTTCATTCCGCACCGGCGCCGTGGTCGCCGTCGCCGCAGCCGCACTGATCATGACCGGCTGCGCAGCCGACAGCGGGTCCGAGGGGTCGGCCGACGACCCCATCGAGCTCACCTACTGGACCTGGGCGCCCAACATGGACAAGGTCGCCGACATCTGGAACGCCGAGCACCCCGAGATCCAGGTCACCGTCAACAAGCAGGACGGCGGCGACCCCGCGATCACCAAGCTGCTCACGGCCATCAAGGCCGGCAGCGGCGCGCCCGACCTGATCCAGGCCGAGTACCAGAAGATCCCGACCCTCGTGGCGTCCGACGCCATCGCCGACATCTCGGGTGCGGGTGGATCCGACATCGCCGATGAGTTCCCCGACGGCGTCTGGGACTCGGTCACGCTCGGCGGCGACGCCGTCTACGCCGTGCCGCAGGACACCGGCCCCATGATGTTCTTCTACCGCGAGGACCTCTTCGCGCAGTACGGCCTCTCGGTGCCGACCACGTGGGACGAGTACGCCGAGACCGCTCGCGCCCTGCACGCGGCCGACCCGTCGAAGTACCTCGGCACGTTCTCCGCGAACGACGCCGGCTGGTTCGCGGGCCTCGCGCAGCAGGCGCACGCGCAGTGGTGGTCGATCGATGGCGAGGCCTGGGGCGTCGGCATCGACGAGGAGCCCACCCAGCAGGTCGCCGAGTACTGGGGCGGCCTCGTGCAGGAGGGCGTCATCGACAACAAGCCGATGTACACCCCCGAGTGGAACGCCGGACTGAACGACGGTTCGCAGGCCGGATGGCTCGGCGCCGTCTGGGGCCCCGGCGTGCTCTCGGGCAACGCCGCCGACACGGCCGGGCTCTGGAAGGCCGCACCGCTGCCCACCTGGGACGGCGACGTCGCCAACGGCAACTGGGGCGGATCCTCGACCGCGGTGACCACGCAGTCGAAGCACGCCGAAGCCGCCGTCGAGTTCGCCACTTGGCTGAACACCGACCCCGAGGCCGTCCAGGCGCTCGTCGACGAGGCTGGCATCTACCCGGCCGCGACCGCGGCCGCGGCATCCGTGCTCACCGAAGCGCCCGAGTTCTTCAGCAACCAGCCCGACTTCTACGAGGTCGCCGCGCAGGCCGCCGACGCGGTCGCGCCGTTCGCCTACGGACCCAACGTCAACGTGGCCTTCAGCGCCTACAACGACGAGTTCGCCAAGGCCGCCGAGGCGAAGACGGTCGACGCGTTCCTCGCGGCGGTCACCGCGATGCAGCAGGTCACGGTCGACGACCTCGAGTCGAGCGGCTTCACGGTCGCCGAATAACACCCGCCGTCGGTCGAGTAGCGCGAAGCGCGTATCGAGACCCCATCCCCTGGTCTCGATACGCACCTTCGTCGCTACTCGACCGCCGATCTTCAGGAAAGGACCCCGCATGAGCGCCTCGACCCGGCGACGTGCCGCCCTCGTGCCCTACGCGATGCTCGCCCCCGGCATCGTGCTGTTCGCGCTGTTCATGGCGGCGCCCATCGTCTACACGCTCGTGCTCTCCTTCCAGAAGGAGGTCGTGAAGGGCCTCGGCCTCGGCTCCGGCGGCAAGTCGTTGCAGTTCGCGGGGCTCGAGAACTACGTCTCGGCGTTCACCGATCCCGAGTTCGCGGCCAGCGTCGGCCGCGTGCTCGTGTACGGCCTCATCCTCGTGCCCACGATGCTCGGCCTCGCGCTGCTGTTCGCCCTGTTGCTCGATGCGCGCCGCACGGGAGCCAAGGGCTTCAGCCGCGTCTCGATCTTCCTGCCGTACGCGGTGCCCGCGGTGATCTCGTCGCTGCTCTGGGGCTTCCTCTACCTGCCCGCCGTGAGCCCGTTCTACTGGGTGTTCGAACAGCTCGGCTGGGAGGTGCCGTCGCTGCTCTCGCCGGGACTCGTCGTCTTCGCGATCGCGAACATCGGCCTCTGGGGCGGCGTCGGCTTCAACATGATCGTGATGTACACGTCGCTGAAGGCGGTGCCGCAGGAGATCTACGAGGCGGCGACCATCGACGGCGCGAGCGAGTGGCAGATCGCGTGGCGCATCAAGATCCCGATCATCGCGCCGGCCCTCGTCATGACCGCGCTGTTCTCGATGATCGCGACGCTCCAGGTGTTCGCGGAGCCCACGACGCTCCGCCCGCTCACCAACAGCCTCTCGACGAGCTGGTCGCCGCTCATGCTCGTCTACCGCGACGCCTTCACGCGCGACGACATCTACTCGGCCGCCGCGACCTCGATCATCATCGCGATCGCCACCTTCGCGATCTCCTTCTTCTTCCTGCGCGTCGTGCAGCGCCGCGCCTTCGGCCAGGAGGACTGAGCCATGTCGACCACCCTCGATTCCACCTCGACGTCCGCGATCGTGCAGCGCGAGGCATCCGCCCGCCGTCGCGAGGGCCGCGACCGGCGCGCCGTCACGCGGCATCGCGTGCCCGTGTCGGTCGGCTCGACCGCGGTGCTGCTGATCGGCGCCGTCTACTGCCTGATGCCGGTCGCGTGGGTGCTCATCGCGTCGACGAAGGATGCCTCGGAGCTGTTCTCGACGTTCACGTTCGCGCCGTCGACCCACCTGTGGGACAACCTCGTCGAGCTGAGCGCCTACCGCGACGGCCTGTACTGGCGGTGGATGCTGAACACCGCGCTCTACGCGGGCGTCGGCGCGATCGTCTCGACCTATATCTCGGCACTGTCGGGCTACGCGCTCGCGAAGTACACGTTCCCGGGCAAGGGCGTCGTGTTCAAGGTGCTGCTCATGGGCGTGCTCGTGCCGGGCGTCATCCTCGCCATCCCGCAGTACCTGCTGCTCGCGCAGGTCGGCCTCACGAACACGTACTGGTCGGTGCTGCTGCCGCAGATCATCAGCCCCTACGGCATCTACCTCGCGCGCATCTACTCGGCGGCCGCCGTGCCGACCGAGGTCATCGAGTCCGCGCGCACCGAGGGAGCGGGCGAGCTGTCGATCTTCCACCGCATCGCGCTGCCGATGCTCGCGCCCGGGCTCGTGACGATCTTCCTGTTCCAGTTCGTCGCGGTGTGGAACAACTTCATGCTCCCGTACATCATGCTCGGCGACGACCGGCTGTTCCCGATCACGGTCGGGCTCTCGGGCCTGCTGAACCAGGGCGCGACCGTGCCCGCGATGTACACCCTCGTGATCACGGGCGCGCTGGTGTCGATCGTGCCGCTCGTCGCGCTGTTCCTCGTGCTGCAGCGGTACTGGCGCGTCGACCTCGCGGCGGGCGCGGTCAAGGCGTGAGCCGCCGCCCTACACTGACGAGGGTGGGAGAGCAGGCGCCGCGGAAGCGGCCGACGATCGAGGATGTCGCGCGCGAGTCCGGCGTCTCCCGCGGCACGGTCTCCCGGGTGCTGAACGGCGGCCATTGGGTCAGCCCCGAGGCGCGCAGCGCCGTCGAGGCGGCGATCAAGAAGACCGGCTACCGCATCAACCCCCACGCCAGGAACCTCGCGACGGCGCGCGCGAACTCGATCGCGTTCCTGCTGACCGAGTCGCATGAGCGCCTCTTCGAGGACCCGAACTTCTCGGCGCTCATGCGCAGCGCCGCCGCGGCGCTCGCCGAGCACGACCTGCCGCTCGTGCTGCTCATGGCCGGCTCCGACGCCGAGCAGCGCCGTGCGACCGAGTTCATCATGGGCGGCCACGTCGACGGCGCACTGCTGGTGTCGTCTCACCGTGGGCGCGAGGGGTTCCTCGCCGACCTCGTCGCGGCCGAGGTGCCGATCGTCGCGTGCGGCGTGCCGCTCGGCTACGAGCGGCGCGTCGGGTACGTCGCGGCCGACGACCTCGAGGGCGCGCGCGACCTGGTCGCCTACCTGCGCGATCACGGCCGGCGCCGGATCGCGACGATCACCGGCCCGTCCGATACCTCGGGCGGCACGCAGCGGCTCGAGGCCTACCGGCTGGAACTCGGCGACGAGTACGACGAACGGCTCGTGGTCGAGGGCGACTACTCGCGCGCGAGCGGCGAGCGAGGCATGCGCGAACTGCTGCGCCGCGGCGTCGAGTTCGACGCGGTGTTCGCCGCGAACGACGCGATGGCCGCCGGCGCGCTCGACGTGCTGCGCGAGGCCGGCCTGCGCGTGCCCGAGGACGTCGCGGTCGCCGGCTTCGACGACGCGCCCATCGCGACCCGCGTCGAACCCGCCCTCACGACCATGCGCCAGCCGTTCGACCGCATCGCGCGCGAGATGGTGCGGCTGCTGCTCGACGTCATCGACGGGCAGCCGGCGGCCCGGATGACGATGCCGACCGAGCTCGTGGTGCGCGAGTCGGCGTAGCGGTTCCGTCCCCGCGACTGGCGTGATGACGGCGAAAGACATCGCCGTCCTCCGGATTGCCGGCGGGGTGGGATACTCGGGCGGCGGCGGCGCCGAGGCCGAAGCCAGAGGGAGAGACGATGCTGACCGACTACCTCCGCGACCAGGCGTTCGCGATCGCCTGGCTGGCGCTGATGGCCGCCGGGTGGTTCGGCTGGTCGCAGGAGGACCCGAAGCCCCGCCTGCGACCGGTGTGGGGCGCGGGATCGGTGCTCGGGTTCCTCCTGGCGGGCGCGTTCGGGGTCGTGGTCTGGCGCAACTGGGCGACGCCGACGGCGCTGGACGGGCGCTACTGGGTGTTCGGTGTCATCGTGCTCGCCGAGGCCGTGCTCATCGGCGGAGGCTGCCTCCTGCTGGCGCGAAGGAAGCAGACGCGCTGGTACGGCTGGTGGATCGGACTCTGCGTCGCCCTGCACTTCATCCCGCTCGCCTGGATCTTCGAGGACTGGTCCTACCTGCTGCTCAGCCTCGTCCAGGTCGCGGGCCTCATCGCGATGCTCCCCGCGCTCCGCCGCGCCGAGTACGCGACGAGCCGGTGGGCGTGCCCGTGGGTCGCAGGCACGTTCCTGCTCTACGCCGCCGTGTCCGCGGGGCTGTTCCTCAGCGAGTACGGGTATCCGCTCTGAGCTGCTGCCGCGCCCCGGCCACCGGCGTGAACGCCGTCGTGCGGCGTGCGGCGAGGTGCAGCCCGCGCATCCGCCAGGCCCACAGTGCGACCGCGAGGGTCGTGAACGCGTAGAGCACGAGTGCCTGCAGCACGTACGCGGGGTAGTCGATGACCCACGGCGAGGCCGCACCGCCCTCGACGTACGCCGGGTTCGCCGACACGTAGGGGACGGCTTCGGCGAGGGCGTAGCCGATGACCTGGCCCGCCACATAGACGACGAAGCTCGCCGCGAGGGCGAGCGCGGCAGAGCCGGGAGCCGCGGCCCACGCGCGGCGCGCGGCGCCCATCGCCCGTCGCGGGGCCCAGCCGGCGGTCGGCGCCAGCCAGGCGCTCATCGCCGGCGCGAAGACATACGCCGCGACGAGCAGGGCGAGGAGCAGGCCGACCCCGAGGATGAGCCCCTGCTCGGAACCGGCGCGGCTGCGCATGAGCTGGGGGATGAGCAGGAGCACGAGCAGCGGCACGCAGCCGATCAGCGTCGCGAGCCAGGTACGGGCGAAGGCGGCGGAGGAGGTCATGGCCTCGACGCTATGGGCGGGGCCGGGTGGCGTGGCATCCGGCTGGCCCCCGGATCGGCGCGGTGGCGGGCCGCGGCGGGTGGTCTCGATACGCTCCGTCGTCGCTACTCGACCGACGGGCGCTTGCCGCGCGGAGCGCGCGGCTCCGTGAGGCCGATGTGCACGCGGGTGCGGTGTCGTTCGTAGAGGATGAACGCCGAGCCGATCGCCCACAGCGGGAACTGGGTGAGGAATGCGATGCGGAACGCCTCGAGCGAGTAGGTCGCGGGCGAGCCCGCGCCCTGCAGGTCCATCGCGACGCCGATGAAGAGGATCGCGAGCAGGCCCGCCACGAAGCCGCCGCCGTTCACGATGCCCGTCGCCGTGCTGAGCCGGTGGCTCGGGTTGTACGTGCGCGCGTGGTCGAACGCGATCATCGAAGCGGGGCCGCCGGTGCTGAGCGCGAATGCGAGGACGAACAGCAGCCAGATGGGGGCGGGCCCGGGCCACAGGATGACGGTGAGCCACGCGAGCGCCTGGAACGCGACGGTGGGCAGCACGAGCATCATCGATCGGCGCATCGGATGCCGGCTCGACAGCGCGCCGATCACCGGGCCCGCGACCATGCCGAAGACGACGAACGCGGTGACCACGAGCGACGCGGTCGCGGGCGACAGGCCCTCGCCCGCGGTCAGGAACGGGAAACCCCAGAGCATGACGAACGCGGTTCCCGCGAACGGCGTCGTGAAGTGCGACCAGAATGCGAGGCGGGTCGCAGGATGCCCCCACGACTGCACGAAGCCCTCGCGCAGGTCGGCGGCGCTCGTGACCACCCGGATGGCGCCCGTCTCGGTGTCGACGGAGACGTCCTGCGTGCGGCCGGGCGGGCGGTTGCGCACGATCGCGAAGGTGAGCACGGCGAAGAGCAGGCCGAGCCCGGCGAGGCTGCCGAAGGCGACGCTCCAGCTCGTGGCGTGCAGCAGCGCCGCGAGCGGGATGATCGAGACGATCTGCCCGGCCTGGCCGAGGATGCCCGTCATCTGCACCATGATCGGCGCCCGGCGATCGGGGAACCAGGTCGCGATCAGCCGCAGCACGCTCGGGAAGACCGCGGCGTCGCCCGCACCGATGAGCACGCGCGCGAGGATGCCGATGCCCACGTCGGACGCGAACGCCATGACGACCTGGCCGGCGACCATGAGCAGCATGCCCGCGGTGATGATCGGCCGCGCGCCGAACCGGTCAAGCAGCAGGCCCACGGGGATCTGCATGCCGCCGTACACGGCGAGCTGGATGACGGCGAACATCGACAGGGCCGAGGCATCCGCATCGAATCGCACGGCGGCGTCGACGCCGACGGCCGACAGCGACGTGCGGTTCGTGACCGAGAGCATGTAGCCGACGACGCCGACCGACCACACGAGCCACATCCGCCATGGGCGGGCTGGGGCGAAGGGCAGCGTGGTCACGGTCTTTCCACCCTACGCCCGCCCCTCGCCGTGGCGGAGTGGCCGGATCAGTCGCGGTTCCACGGAAAGAGGTCGGCCGCCTCGGCGCGCGTGAGCCCCGTGCGCGGGTCGCGGATGTCGGGGTCACGCACCTCGTCGATGCGCTCGCTCGCATGGGCGAGGGCGACCTCGATGCGTTCGCGGTGGGCGGCGACGTAGGCGCTGACGGCAGCATCGACGAGGTCCTTCTTCGTGCGCCGCAGCAGACGGGCGACGACACCCACCATGCGGTCGGTCTCGTAGTCGATTCGTATCACGCGAGTCGGATGGGTCATTCTCATGCCCAAGACCCTAGAGGCGGTGCAGTGCGGCGCCGCCGCCCTCCGCCTCGTTGAGGATGTCGCTCGCAGCGGCGGCCCTGTTGGGGAGCGGTCGCCGGGGCACGCGCTCATGGCCCGCGGTCTTCTTGTGGACTTGTAACCGGTCGATTTGTCGACGTATCGATTCGTCGACGTGTGGCCCCGCTCGATCCCTCGCTTTCCGGCGCAGCCGGACGCCTCCCCGTTCACTTCGCACTCTGTCGCTGTGTGGATTCGTCGATTTGTAGCCTTGCCGATTTGTCCATCGTCGCCTTGTCCACCGTGTCGATTTGTTGCTTGGTTGACTTGTCGCCTTTTCGACCCGTTACAAGTCCACAAGAAGACCGCGGGGTGTAGGGATGTCCCTGCCGGCGATGACCGGCGTACCGGGCCTGGCGTCGAAACGAAATGCGACGTGATACGGTCATACCGACCAGACGGTATGCACCGATGACACCGAGGGGATCCCAGTGCAGCGATTCGAGGGCAGTGTCGCCCTGATCACCGGCGGCAGCCGCGGCATCGGCTTCGCCGTCGCGAGACGGCTCGTCGACGAAGGGGCATCCGTCGTCATCACCGGACGCAAGCAGGACTCGCTCGACGCGGCCGTCGCCGAGCTCGGCGCGACCCGGGCGTGCGCCGTCGCCGGCAAGGCCGACGACGCCGAGCACCGCGCCGCGGTCTTCGCGCACGTCGCCGAACGCCACGGCCGGCTCGACCACCTCGTCAACAACGCCGGCATCAACCCCGTCTACGGCCCGCTGCGCGAGGTCGACGTCGCGGCGGCGCGCAAGATCCTCGAGGTCAACGTGATCGCGACGCTCGAGTGGACCCGCGACGCCGTGGCATCCGGTCTCAGCCGCTCGGTCGTGAACCTCGCGTCGATCTCGGCGCTCGCTGCCAGCCCCGGCATCGCGTTCTACGGCATCTCGAAGGCGGCCCTCGTGAACCTCACGCTGCAGCTCGCGCACGAGCTCGCGCCCGGCATCCGCGTCAACGCCGTCGCGCCCGCCGTCATCAAGACCGCGTTCGCGACCGCGCTCTACGAGGGCCGCGAGGCCGAGGTCGCCGCCGAATACCCGCTCGCCCGGCTGGGCGTGCCCGAGGACGTGGCCGGCCCGGTCGCGTTCCTGCTCTCCGAGGACGCCGCGTGGATCACCGGCCAGACCCTCGTGATCGACGGCGGCGGCTCGATCCGCCCCGTCGGGTGAAGGATGGATGCATGAAGGACGTCAACGTCGCCGACGAAGTCACCAGGGCCGCCGTCGAGCTGTTCGCCGCGCAGGGCTACGCCAACACGAGCGTGCAGCAGATCGTGGAGGCCGCCGGAGTCACCAAGGGCGCGATGTACCACTACTTCGAGTCGAAGGACGACCTGCTCTTCGCGATCTACGACCGCATGCTGTCGCTGCAGAAGGCGCACCTCGACGAGATCATCGCGCGCGGCGGGCCGACCGAGCAGGTGCTGCACGACGTGTGCGTCGACGTGATCGAGACGTCGATCGACTTCCTGCCGGAGGGCACCGTGTTCTTCCGCAGCATGCACATGCTCACCGCGCCCCGCCAGCAGGAGGTGACGCGCCGCCGCCGCGAGTACCACGACGAGTTCGCCGCGCTCATCGAGCGCGGCCAGCAGGAGGGCCGGTACCGCACCGACATCCCGCGCTCGGTGCTGATCGCCAACTTCTTCAGCGACGTGCACTACCTCTCGCACTGGTACTCGCCCGAGGGGCCCGAAGGTCGGGGGCTCGTCGCCGAGCAGCTGACCGACCTGTTCCTGAGCGGCATCCGTGCGACGGCCGGCGGAGTGAGCGCGAGCGACGACGGCGCGAGCGCCGCCGCCGTAGGCGGGGGTGCGCGATGAGCCGCCCCGCGACGATGCGCGCGTGGCAGGTGACGCGCAACGGCGAGCCCGAGGAGGTGCTCGAGCTCCGCGAAGTGCCCGTGCCCGTGCCCGGTCCCGGCGAGGTGCTCGTGCGCACGCGCGCGGTAGCCGTGAACTTCCCCGACGTGCTGCTCGCGCGCGGCGAGTACCAGGTGCGACCCGAGCCGCCCTTCACGCCAGGCATCGAATTGTCGGGCGACGTCGTCGAGATCGGTGCGGATGCCTCGGCGATCACGGATGCCTCCGGCGCAGCGCCCGCCGCCCCCGCGCTCGCCGTGGGCGAGCGGGTCGTCGGCTCGGCGATCGGCGTGCTCTCGGAGTACGCGGTGCTGCCCGCCGTCGCGGTGCGGCCGGCGCCCGAGGCGCTCTCAGACGAGGCGTCGGCGGCCCTCACGATCGCGTACCAGACCGCCTGGTTCGGCCTGCACCGGCGCGCGGCGCTCGCCGCGGGCGAGTGGCTGCTCGTGCACGCCGCCGCAGGCGGGGTCGGTTCGGCGGCGGTGCAGCTCGGCGTGGCCGCGGGTGCGCGGGTCATCGGCGTCGTCGGCAGCGAGGCGAAGGCGGCCGTCGCCCGCGAGGCCGGTGCAGAGCTGGTGCTCGTGCGCGGCCGAGACGACCTCGTCGAGGGCGTGAAGGCCGCCACCGGAGGCCACGGCGCCGACGTCGTGTTCGACCCGGTCGGCGGGGAGGCGTTCGAGGCATCCACCAAGTGCATCGCCTTCGAGGGGCGCATCGTCGTCGTCGGCTTCGCCGGCGGAACCATGCAGCAGGTGCGCGCCAATCACGCGCTCGTCAAGAACTACTCGGTGCTCGGCCTGCACTGGGCGCTGTACCAGCAGCGCCGCCCCGACCTCGTGCGCGAGGCGCACGACGAGCTGGCGAGGCTCGCGGCATCCGGTGCGATCGCGCCCGTCGTCGAAGCCGTCGTGCCGTTCGCCGACGCACCCGCCGCCGTGCAGCGGCTCGCCGGCGGGACGACGACCGGCCGGCTCGTGGTGCGTGTCGCGGACTGACGCGTCGCCGACCCGCTGCGTTTCCGAACGGCGCGTCTCGCACGCGCCGCCGACTGAGAGCGTGGCCGACTGGAAGGACTGAACGGATGACTCGACTCGACGGCCGCACGGCCATCGTCACCGGCGGCGCGCGCGGCCTCGGCGAGGCGTACGTGCGTGCGCTGCACGCCGAGGGTGCGCGCGTGGTGATCGCCGACCTGCTCGACGACGCGGGCGCTGCGCTCGCGGCGGAGCTCGGCGCCGACCGCGCCAGGTTCGAGCAGCTCGACGTGACCGACGAGCGGGGCTGGACCGACATCGTCGCGCGCACGCTCGAGGCCTTCGGGTCGGTCGACGTGCTCATCAACAACGCCGGCATCGCGAACGCCGCGCCCATCGAGCACTTCACGCTCGCCAAGTGGGACGCCGTGATCGCGGTCAACCTCACCGGCACGTTCCTCGGTTGTCGCGCGGTGGTGCCGCCGATGAAGGCCGCCGGCCGCGGGTCGATCGTCAACGTGTCCTCGGTCGAGGGCCTGCGTGGCAGCGAGCGGCTGCACGGATACACGGCCTCGAAGTTCGGCGTGCGCGGGCTCACGAAATCGCTCGCGGTCGAGCTCGGGCCGAGCGGCATCCGCGTGAACTCGGTGCATCCGGGGCTCATCCTGACCGACATGACGACGCGCATCGACCCCGACGCGCTGTCGATCCCCCTCGGGCGGCCCGCCCTGCCGGAGGATGTCGCGGGCACGGTCGTGTTCCTCGCGAGCGACGAGTCGGCGTACACGACCGGCGCCGAGTTCGTCGTCGACGGCGGCATGACGACCGCGATCGCGCACCGCTGACGGCCGCGCGCGCTCGGGCCGCGCGCTCGGACCGCGCGCGCTCGGAGCCTGCCTGCCGCCTTGGAACGCGCACGCCGGCGTGGGTCACGCACCGCGTGGCCCTGGCCGCGTCGGGTCGCCGCCGCAGCGGGGAGTCGGCGTGAGCACTCGGTATCCGAGTATCCGCCGGATACTTTTCTCCCCCGTCCCGGAGCA
This sequence comes from Agromyces agglutinans, assembly GCF_009647605.1. Lineage (GTDB taxonomy): Bacteria > Actinomycetota > Actinomycetes > Actinomycetales > Microbacteriaceae > Agromyces > Agromyces agglutinans. The sequence goes on from NZ_WJIF01000004.1 coordinate 116,919, forward strand.
GCGACCGCTTTCCGGGATGGGCGGGCCCGCGTCCTCCGAAGACGTCGCCGGGTGGGTCGAAGCACGGAAATCTCAGTTCTGCAACATTGACATACCGTCTGGTCGGTTTCTCGGGTAGCATGGCGTCACCCGACACGAAGAGGTGCCGATGCCATCGCCTGCCACACCCCCTGAGACCGAGCCCCGCCTCGACCTCTCCGGCCTCACCGTCGCCTTCGGCGGACTCACTGCCATCGACGGCGTCGACTTCCACGTCGGCGCCGGCGAGACGGTCGCGCTCATCGGCCCGAACGGCGCCGGCAAGACGACTGTGTTCAACGCCGTGTGCGGACTCGTGCGGCCGCAGGCCGGCAGCATCCGCATCGACGGGCGCCCGGCGCCGGCCTCGCCGACGAAGCTGCTCGGTCGCGGGGTCGCGCGAACGCTCCAGGCGCTCGGGCTCGTCGGCGGCATGACCGTGCTCGAGCACCTGCTCGTGCCGCTGACCGCGGCGCGTCGAGGAGCCATCGGCGCCGGTGCCGGCGCCGGTGCCGACATCGATGCACGCACGGGCACCGCCGACCCCGTCGCCATCGCACTCGCCGAGCTCGAAGCGCACGACCTCGCGGCCTTCGCGTCCACGCCGGTCGGGGCGCTGCCCTATCCCGACCGCAAGCGCGTGGCGCTCGCCCGGGCGCTCGTGACCCGCCCGAGCCTGCTGCTCCTCGACGAACCGGCCGGAGGCCTCGGCGCCGACGACATCGCGCGGCTCGACGCGACCGTTCGCCGCGTCGCCGGCGAGGGATGCTCCGTGCTGCTGGTCGAGCACCACGTCGACTTCGTCATGGGGCTGGCCGACCGCATCGTCGTGCTCGACTTCGGCCGCGTCATCGCGACCGGCACGCCGGCCGAGGTGCAGGCCGACCCGCGTGTCGAAGAGGCCTACCTCGGCGTGAAGGCGGCATCGTGAGCGGCGCGACGACGACCGACGGCATCGCCGCCGTGTCACCGGCATCGGATGCCTCGACCGCGGGCGGCACCATCGCCGTCGAGGCCCTCCGGGCCGGATACGGCGGCGAGCCCGTGCTGCACGACGTGTCGTTCGCGCTCGCGCCGGGCGAGGTCGTCGCCGTCCTCGGCGCCAACGGCGCCGGCAAGACCACCCTTCTGCGCACGGTCGCGGGGCTCGTGCCCGTGGCATCCGGTCGCGTGCTGCTCGACGGCGGCGACCTCGCCGGCGTCCGCGTGGAGGACCGCGCCCGCCGCGGCCTCGCCCAGGTGCCCGAGGGCCGCAGCGTCGTCGCCGAGCTCACGGTCGACGAGAACCTGCGACTCGGCGCCCTGCAGCGCCACCGCGGCCGCGCTCGCGACGCCGCCGTGGCGAGCGTCTACGAGCTGTTCGAGCCGCTCGCGCGCCGCCGCACGAGCGCCGGCCACCAGCTCTCGGGCGGCGAGCGGCAGATGCTCGCCCTCGGCCGCGCGCTCGTCGCCGAGCCGCGCGTGCTCATGCTCGACGAGCCGTCGCTCGGGCTCGCGCCGATCGTGGTCGCCCAGCTGATGGGCGTGCTCCGCGAGACGGCCGCGAGCCGCGGACTCACGGTGCTCCTCGCCGAGCAGAACGTGACGAGCGCCCTCTCGATCGCCGACCGCGGCATCGTGCTCGCCCTCGGCCGGGTCGTCGCCGACGCGCCCGCGGCGCAGCTCGCCGCCGACACCGCCCTCCGCCACGCCTACCTGGGATTCTGAATGGACCGCCTCCTCTTCCTCCTCGCGACCGGGCTCGCGCGCGGCGCGATCTTCGCGCTGTTCGCGCTGTCGCTCGTGCTCATCTGGCGGGCCGCGCGCATCGTGAACTTCGCGCAGGGCGCGATGGCGGTCGTCGCCGTGTACGTCGCGTTCGCGGTCACGGGCCTGACGGGCTCCTACTGGGCGGGGTTCGCGAGCGCGATCGTCGCCGGTGCCGCGATCGGCTTCGCCGTCGAACGCGGCGTCATGCGGTTCGCCCCCCACGACTCGCCGCTTTCGGGCGTGATCATCGCGATCGGGCTCGTCATGGTGCTGCAGTCGGCGCTCGGCATCCTGTTCGGGGCGACCGTGCGCCCGATGGAGGTGCCGTTCGACGAGCGGCCCATCGTGATCGCGGGCGTGCCGGTGCTCTCGCCGTACGATCTGTTCGTGCTCGTCGTCGCGGTCGCGGTGATGGCCGCGCTCGGCGTGCTGTTCACGCGCACCTCGCTCGGCCTGCAGCTGCGGGCCTCGGCGTTCGCACCCGAGGTGTCGCGGCTGCTCGGCGTGCGCGTCTCGCGCATGCTCACCATCGGCTGGATGCTCTCCGCCGCGGTCGCGGCCCTCGCGGCGCTGCTGCTCGTGCCGACCGAGCTGGGCCTCAGCCCGCACTCGACCGACGTGCTCTTCGTCTACGCGTTCACCGTCGCGGTCGTCGGCGGGCTCGACTCGCCACCGGGGGCGCTCCTCGGGGGACTCGTCGTCGGGGTCCTGATGAGCCTCGTCACGGGTTACCTCGGCGCCACGGTCGCGCCGATCGCGGTGCTCGTACTGCTCGTCGTCGTGCTGCTCGTGCGACCCGGCGGCATCTTCTCGGCGAGGCAGGTGCGACAGGCATGAGCCCCAGAATCCTCCCGGGCCTCACCGGCACGCCCCGGCTCCTCGTCACCGCAGCCGCCCTCACGGTGCTTGCGATCGGCGGCACCTTCCTGCTCGACCCGTACCGCAACTACCAGCTCGCGCTCGTCGCGGCGTACTTCTGCGCGACGGCCGGACTGACCCTGCTGATCGGCCTGAGCGGGCAGCTCTCGCTCGGCCATGCGGCGCTCATGGCCGCAGGCGGCTACGGGTACGCGCTGACGGCGAACGCGCTCACCGAGTCAGGCATCGACGGCGTGCCCCGCTTCCTCGTCTCCCTCGTCGTCGCGGTCGTCGCCGCGGGCCTGCTCGGGCTCCTGCTCGGGCTCGCCGGGGCCAGGCTCTCCGGCCCCTACCTGGCGGGCGTCACGCTCGCGCTCGTGATCGCCCTCCCCGCGATCACGAGCGTGTTCAGCGGCGTCTTCCGCGGCGACCAGGGCGTGCAGATCGCGTACGACGGCGTGCCCGAGGCGCTGCGGCTCATCATCGCGGTCGAGCAGTGGCAGGCGTGGGTCGCGATCCTCGTGACCGCGATCGTCGTGACCGGGCTCGCCGTGATCCGGCGCGGCCGGCTCGGCCTGCGCATGCGAGCGGTGCACGGCGACGAGACATCCGCCCGCCTGAACGGGGTGCCCGCCGGCCGCGTCAAGGTCGCCGCGTTCACCGCGAGCGCGGTGTCGGCGGGAGCGGGCGGGGCGATCCTCTGCTTCGTCACCCAGTCGGTCAGCCCGGGCGCGTACACGCTGGCGTTCTCGCTGCTGCTGGTCGTCGCGGTCGTCGTCGGCGGGCTCGGCAGCATCGGCGGCGCCGCGGTGGGTGCGGTCGTCGTCGTACTGCTGCCGTGGCTCATCGGCACCGCGATCGGCGCGTTCGATCTGCCCACCGAACTCGAGCAGCGCCTGTCGGGCAACCTCGGCGTGCTCGTGTTCGGCGCCCTGCTCATCGTCGTCACGGCCGTCTGGCCCGGAGGACTCGCCGGAGCCCTCCGCCGACGGCGACGACGCGAGAACCGGATGCTCCGCGCCGATCAGATGCCTCCCGCCGAGCCCCGAGACAGCCGACCCGCCGAACCGGCCATTCCCGCATCCCCTGCTTCCCACCCCATCTCCACCGAACCAGAGAGGTGACCCATGTCACAGCACACCGCAACGCATCGCCGCACCGTCGCGGCAACGGCGGCCGCCGCCGCAGCGCTGCTCGCCTTCACCGCGTGCAGCACGCCGAGCACCGGCACCGACCCGGCCGAGGCCGCGCCCGGCGTCACGGATGACACCGTGACGATCGGCACGCACCAGCCGCTGACCGGCCCGGCCGCGGCCGGCTACTCGTCGATCTCGGCCGCGACGCAGGCCTACTTCGACTACGTCAACGAGAACGGCGGCATCAACGGCCGCGCGATCGAGTACCTCGTGAAGGACGACGGGTACAACCCGGCGACCACCCAGACCGTGGTGCGCGAGCTCGTGCAGGAGGACGAGGTCTTCGCGATCCTCAACGGCCTCGGCACGCCGACGCACACGTCGGTGCTCGACTACCTCAACCAGAACGAGGTGCCCGACCTGTTCGTCGCATCCGGTTCGACGAGCTGGAACCAGCCCGACAAGTACCCGTTCACGTTCGCGTTCAACGCCGACTACGTCGTCGAGGGCGCGGCTCTCGCGCAGTACGCCGTCGATGAGAGCCCCGACGCCGTGGTGTGCCTGCTCGGCCAGGACGACGACTTCGGCGACGAGGTCGTCGAGGGCGCCGAGCTCGTGCTCGGCGAAGGCGGCCTCGCCGAGGTGCAGCGCTACTCGGTCTCCAACCAGGATGTGACCGCCCAGATCGGCGCGATGCAGGCGGCCGGATGCGAGGTGAACCTGCTCGCGACGGTGAACGGCTTCACCGCGCTCGCGGTGGGCACGGCGGCGAAGCTCGGCTACTTCCCGAAGTGGTTCTCGTCGTCGTCGGGCGGCGACTACCCGACCCTCGTCGGCTTCCTCGGCGAGGACCTCGCGCCGAAGCTGCTGCAGGGCTTCACGTCGACGAACTACCTGCCGTTCAGCCCCGACGGCGAGTGGACGGCGTTGTTCCGCCAGATCAACGACGAGTACAACGACGGCGCGCCCTTCGACGGCAACACCGTCTACGGCATGAGCGTCGGATACCTCTTCGCCGAGGCCCTCGCGGCCGCCGGTGACGACCCCACGCGACAGGGCCTCGTCGACGCGATCTCGTCGGGCGACCTGGTCGGCAACGGCATCCTGCCGCTCTCGTTCGGCAGCGACAGCCACGCCGCGTACCTCGGCGTCGGCATCACGACCGTCGACCAGGGCGTGCAGGACTTCGTCGGCACGACCTATGCGCTCGAGGGCGACGAGGTCGCCACGGTCGAGGCGGAGCCCGTGCCGCTCGAGGGCGAGGGCATCCCGGGCGCGGAGTAGCGGGGGCGCCGCGTCGAGTTCCAGACGGATGCCCCGGGCCTCGGCCCGGGGCATCCGTCTGCCTCCGCCCGTCCCCGGTCGATCCCTCTCCCGCCCCCTCCCCAGTGTGGCGGGCAGAGCACAGCGCAGGAAAATGGGCCCCATCCCGCCCTGACAGCGGGGATGGGGCCCATTTTCCTGCGCGGCGTCCGCCTGGGCGCGCGCTCAGCCGCGCACGGCCGTGAACTGCTCGACCAGCGTGCGCTTGAGCACCTTGCCGCTCGCGCCGATCGGCAGCTGGTCGACGACGTGCACGACGCGCGGGTACTTGTACGCCGCGATGCGCTCCTTCGCGAACGCGACGAGCTCGTCGGCGTCGAGGTCCTGGCCCTCTTTTGCGATGACGGCGGCGTGCACCTCCTGGCCGTGCACGTCGTCGGCGAGCCCGAAGACGGCCGAGATCGCGACCTTCGGATGCCTCGCGAGCACCGCTTCGACCTCCGACGGGTACACGTTGTAGCCGTTGCGCACGATCATGTCCTTCTTGCGGTCGACGATCGTGATGACCCCGTCGACGAGCGTGCCGAGATCGCCGGTTCGGAACCAGCCGTCGACCACGGCCGCCTCGGATGCCTCGGGGCGCCCGAGGTATCCCTTGAACAGGTTGTGCCCGCGCACGACGACCTCGCCGAGCGCCCCGGGCTCGGCGAGGAGCTCGATGCGTCCCTCGACCTCTGGGTCGGCGATCGCGACGTCGACGCCCCAGAGCGATCGGCCGACGGTTCCGGGCCGGATCGGCTCGTGCAGCGTGTTCGACGACACGGTCGGGGCGGTCTCGGTGAGGCCGTACCCCTCGTGCACGTCGGCGCCGAACGTCGCCTTGAAGGCCTCGAGCACGGCGACGGGCAGCGCCGCGCCGCCCGAGACCGCGAACCGCAGCGGCGGCCGGCGGTCGGTGTGCGATGCGGCCTCGATCATGCCGACGAACATCGTCGGCACGGCCGTGAACGCCGTCGCCTCGTACTCGAGCAGGAGGTCGAGCGCCTGCTGCGGGTCGAACTTCGGCAGCAGGATGATGGCCGCGCCCACGCGGAACGCCATGTTCATGACCGCCATCTGCCCGAACGCGTGGAACAGCGGCAGCCCGCCGAACACCACGTCGTCGGCGCGCAGGTCGAACGAGTCGATGAGCGAGCAGTGCACCTGCTCGACGGCGGCGAGGTGGCTGCCGACCGCGCCCTTGGGGAACCCGGTCGTGCCGCTCGTGTAGAGGATGGTCGCCGCGTCGGTCGGGTGCACGGCGACGTGGCGCTCGATCGGTTCGGCGACGGATGCCTCGGCCTCCAGCCGCGGCAGGTCTGGCATGCCCGGGTCGTTCGGCAGGAGCACGGTGACCAGCGGCACGCCCGCGGCCGCGGCGGCCGGCGCGGCCTCGCCGAGCATCGGGGCGGCGACCACGACGAGGTCGGCGCCCGCGTCGCGCAGCACGTACTCGATCTCCTCGGCCTTGAAGAGGAGGTGGATCGGCACCGCGATCGCGCCGAGCGAGATCACGGCGTAGAAGACGCGTGCGAAGTCCGGCACGTTCGGCACGATGAGCGCGACGCGCGAGCCGCGGCCGATGCCGCGCGCGCGCAGCGCACCCGCGTACGCGCGGGTCTGCGCCCAGAGCTCGCCGTAGGTCGTCGTCGTGCCCATGAAGATCAGGGCGCGGCGATCGGGATGCCTCGTGGCGGTCTCGGCGAGGCAGCTCGCGAGCGAGATCGTACCGAAGCCGGGTCCGTCGATCGCGGGGTCGGGCAGGTGGGTCATGTTCGGGGTTCCTTTCATCGTCGTCGATGGGGCTGGTCAGCGGGCGAACTCGGCCTTGCCGAGGGCGTTCAGGTGCACCTCGTCGGGGCCGTCGGCGATGCGCAGGGCGCGCGCGCCGGCGAACAGTTCGGCGAGCGGCTGGTCGGGGCCGAGCCCGGCCGCGCCGAACACCTGGATCGCGCGGTCGAGGATGCGCTGCACCGCGCGCGGCACGGCGATCTTGATCGACTGGATCTCGGTCATCGCCCGCCGGTTGCCGACGGTGTCCATGAGCCACGCGGTCTTCAGCACGAGCAGGCGCAGGCTCTCGAGCTCGATGCGCGCCTCGGCGACCCACTCGCGGACGACGCCCTGCTCCGCGAGCGTGCGCCCGAAGGCCGTGCGCGTCCGCGCCCGCTCGCGCACGAGCGACAGCGCCCGCTCGGCCATGCCGAGGGCGCGCATGCAGTGGTGGATGCGTCCCGGCCCGAGCCGGGCCTGCGCCATCGCGAACCCCTCGCCCTCGCCGCCGAGCAGGTTCGCCGCAGGAACGCGCGCGTCGTGGAAGACGATCTCGGCGTGGCCGCCGTGGTCGCGGTCGTCGTAGCCGAACACCGTGAGCGGACGCACGATCTCGACGCCGGGGGTGTCGCGCGGCACGAGCACCATCGACTGCTGGGCGTGGCGCGGGGCATCCGGATCGGTCTTGCCCATCACGATCAGCAGGCGGGCATCGGGACTCATCGCGCCCGTCGACCACCACTTGCGACCCGTGACCACGTACGCGTCGCCGTCGCGGCGGATGCGGGTGCCGATGTTCGTGGCATCCGAGGACGCGACGTCGGGCTCGGTCATGCAGAACGCCGATCGCACGCGCGCGTCGAGCAGCGGGTCGAGCCACTCGGCCTGCTGGTCGGGCGTGCCGAAGTGGGCGAGGAGTTCGGCGTTGCCCGTGTCGGGCGCGGCGCAGTTGAACGCGACCGGCGCGAGCCGCGGACTCCACCCGGTCGCCTCGGCGATGGGCGCGTACTGCTGGTTCGTGAGGCCGGCACCGCGCTCGCCGGGGAGGAAGAGGTTCCAGAGCCCGTCCCCGCGCGCGGCCGCGCGGAGTTCGTCGACGACGGGGCGGAAGCTCCACACGCCGGGCGTCGCCGCGAGCTGTTCGTCGAGCACGGTCTCGGCGGGGATCACGCGGTCGTCGATGAAGGCGCGTGCCCTCGCGAGCAGGTCGGTCGTGCGGTCGTCGTGGGCGAAGTCCATGGTTCAGCGCCTTCCTGCGGTCGCCCGCGAGAGTCCGTCGGCCGCGAGGGGTTCGACGAGGTCGCCGATGCGGTCGAAGCCGTCGCCGACCGTCTCGCCGGCACGGAAGCGGAAGTGGATGCCCTCGAGGATCACCGCGAGCTTGAACGCCGCGAAGGCGCGGTACCAGGAGAGGTCGGGCACGGCGATGCCCGCGCGCTCGGCGTACGCGTCGGCGAGCTCGTCGAAGCTCGCGTACCCGGCGGCGAGGTCGACGGAGCTGTGCGCGACGGCGCCCGCGTCGCCCGAGACCTCGCCGATGTGCCAGTACAGGCCCAGCAGGCCGAGGTCCACGAGCGGGTCGCCGAGCGTCGCCATCTCCCAGTCGAGGATCGCGGAGATGCGCGGCGCCTCGCCCGTGCCCGCGACGAGCGCGTTGTCGAGGCGGTAGTCGCCGTGCACGATCGTGGTGCGCGCGGTCTCGGGCACGCCGCCCGCGAGGCGCTCCTGGAGTTCGTCGAGCAGCGGCACCGCGCGCGAGCGCGACGCGTCGAGCTGTCGGCGCCAGGTCGCGAGCTGCCGCTCGAGGTAGCCGCCGCCCCGGCCGAAGTCGGCGAGGCCGACCCGCTCGGGGTCGACCGCGTGGAGGTCGGCGAGCACGACCGCGAGCTCGAGGCTGAGGGCGTGCAGGCCGGCCGCGGTGAACTCGGCGTTCTGCCGGGTGTCGCCGAGCACCCGCCCCTCGACCCGCTCCATGAGGAAGAACGGGGTGCCCGTGACGCGGGCGTCGACGGTGTCGTCGACGACGTCGATGGCGCGCGGAACGGGCACCGTGCTCGCCGCGAGGGCCGAGATCACGCGGTGCTCGCGGAACATGTCGTGCGCGCTCGAGAGCACGTGACCGAGCGGCGGGCGGCGGAGCACGAGCGGGATCGCCGCGCCGTCGACGCGGTAGGTCAGGTTGGAGCGGCCGCCGGCGATGAGCGTGACGCGCAGCGGTGCGGGGGAGGACGCGGCGGCCGGCGACACCGCGGCGTCGCCTGCGCCGGTGCCGCCGTCGATGAGCTCCGGATGCTCCGCCGCGAGCCATTCGGCGAGACCCGCGGGGTCGACACCGGGCGGGGCCGCCGTGTCGTCGACGTCGTGCGCCGGTGCCTGGGTCATCCTCGACCGCCTTCCCCGCGTCGTCGCGGACCGTACTGGCGGTGCCGGGGCGACACCGCTCCGATCAGCATACCGCCCAGTCGGTTTGTTGGGTACACGCGGTTCGCCGAGATGGGCCTACGCTCGGACGCGGCGCGCGTACGAGCCCGGCGCCGGAAGGAACGAACCATGATCACCGTGCACCTCCGCTACGAGATCGACGCCGACAAGCTCGCCGAGTTCCGCGAGTACGGCGAGCGCTGGATCCGCCTGGTGGCGAAGTTCGGCGGCACGCACCACGGGTACTTCCTGCCGAGCGAGGGCGACAGCGACGAGGCGTTCGCGCTCTTCACGTTCCCGTCGCTCGCCGATTACGAGCAGTACCGCATCGGCGCAGCCACGGACCCCGAGTGCGTCGAGGCATACGAGTTCGCCGCTCGCACGCAGTGCATCCGACGGTACGAGCGGCGATTCCTGTCGCCCGTGTTCGGCTGAGCTCGGGTCGCGGAGCGATCAGCCGACGCGGCTGAACGCCCGCTCAGCCCGTCGCGCCGAGCTGCTCGACGAGCGCGGTGCGCACGGCCTCGGGCATGGGGGTCGGACGCCGGCTCGTGGCATCCACGAACACGTGCACGAACTCGCCCGTCGCGATCGGCTCGCCCTCGCCCGCGCGCAGGATGCCGAGCGACCAGGTGACGCTCGTCGTGCCGAGCCGCCCGACCGCGATGCCGACCTCGAGCGGCTCGGGAAAGGTCGCCGGCGCGAGATAGCGGCAGTTGGATGCCACGACGAGGGCGATCGGGCCGTCGCCGGCCGGGTCGAGCCCGGCGTTGCGGATCATCCACGTGTTGACGGCGGTGTCCATCGCCTCGTAGTAGACGGTGTTGTTGACGTGTCCGTACTGGTCGTTGTCGTTCCAGCGCGTCGGGAAGGGCTGGCGCACGGCGTACGTCGGCGTCTGCGGTTCGGTCACGGTTCAGTCCGCCCGGAGCAGCACGCGGAACGCGGTGCGCGCGCGCTCGGTGCTCGGGGTGTCGCCCGAGATGAGGTCGGCGTAGGTGAACGACTCCGACACCCGCACGAGCAGGTACGCGAGCGAGTCGGGCTCGATCGCGCCGCCGAGCGGGCGATCGCCGAGGTCGCGGCGAACCAGCCACTCGGCGGTCGCTACGTACCGGCGCTGGATCTCGCTCTCCTTCGTCGTGAGCAGGCGCAGCGCGCGAGCGGGTTCGCGGCGCAGGAACTGGCGGAAGTAGTCGGCCGAGATCAGGTCGTCGACGAAGTGGGTGAGCACGGCGGCGACGTGCTCGGCGCCGTCGAGGTGCTCGGCGGCGTGCTCGGCCTGCACGAGCGTCGGCACGGCCAGCGACCACAGCACCTCGGAGAGCAGGGCGTCGCGGTTGCCGACCCAGCGGAACAGCGACGTGCGGTCGACGCCGAGCGAGGTCGCGAGCGCGCCCATGTCGATGCGGCGGCCGGCGATGAACGACTCGCGCGCCAACTGGAACGCGCGCTCGGCGTCGGTATGGGTGCGCAGGCGCTCGGAGAGCCAGGACGGCGCGGCCTGGAGACCGACCGCGGCGATCGCCGCGTCGTCGCCGGCGGATGCCGCATCGTCGCCGGCGGGTGCCCCGGCGGCGGGCGGACCGGATGCGGCGACGGCTGAGGAGGACATGCGGGAATGCTACCCCGGCCCGAAGCGGCCGCGTGCAACATTCCCGAAAATGTTGCATACTCGTACCGATCAGCGACGATACGTCTCGATCACCGACGATCGGAGAAGCCATGACGCTCACCATGACCCCGCCCGGCGCGACCGACGCGCCTGCCGGCGCCCCCGCCGACCTGCTCGACGCCGACTTCTACGCGTTCCAGCAGCAGCTCACCGCCGAGGAGCAGGCCGCCGTGGCCCGCATCCGCGCCTTCCTCGAGGCCGAGGTCGGCCCGCATGCCGACGACCTCTGGGAGCAGGCCAAGAGCCCGCGCCACCTCATCCCGCGGATGGCCGAGCTCGGCCTCTTCAGCGCCGGGTTCCCCGGCTACCGGCAGTTCGAGAACAGCTGCGTCTACCGCGGGTGGATCGCGCTCGAGATCGCGCGCGTCGACCCCTCGACCGCGACCTTCATCGGTGTGCACTCGGGGCTCGCGATGAACGCGATCCACGTCGGCGGATCCGACGAGCAGCAGGCCGAGTGGCTGCCGCGCATGGCGCGCGGCGAGCTCATCGGCGCGTTCGGGCTCACCGAGCCCGGACACGGCTCCGACACCGCGCGCGGCCTCGAGACGACGGCCACGCGGCGCACCGCGGCCGACGGCACCGACGAGTGGGTGCTGAACGGCTCGAAGCGCTGGATCGGCAACGCGACCTTCGCCGACGTGGTCGTCATCTGGGCGCGCGACACCGCCGACGACCAGGTGAAGGGATTCCTCGTGCGCACGCCCGCGGTCGGGTTCACGGCCACGAAGATCGAGCGCAAGCAGTCGCTGCGCGGGGTCGAGAACGCCGACATCGTGCTCGAGGACGTGATCGTGCCCGAGCGCGACCGGCTCCAGCGCATCGGCGGCTTCCGCGACGTCGCCGTCGTGCTGCGCCTGACCCGCGCCGAGGTGGCCTGGCAGGGCATCGGCGTCGCGGTCGGCGCCTACGAGGCCGCGCTCGCGTACGCGAAGGAGCGGGTGCAGTTCGGCAAGCCGATCGCGTCGTACCAGCTGGTGCAGGAGAAGCTCTCGAACTCGCTGTCGAACATCACCGCATCGATCGCGCTGTGCATGCGCGTCTCGGCCATGCAGGACGAGGGGGAGCAGCGCGACCACCACTCGGCCATGGCGAAGGCGTTCGTCACCGCGCGCATGCGCGAGGTGGTGGCGTGGTGCCGCGAGATCCTGGGCGGCAACGGCATCCAGCTCGACCACGGCGTCGCGCGCTACTTCGCCGACGCCGAGGCCGTGTACACCTTCGAGGGCACGTTCGACATGAACACCCTCATCGTCGGGCGCGCGATCACCGGCATCGCGGCGTTCCACTAACCGGCGCGCAGAACGAGAGGATGCCACGGATGCCTGAAGCCTTCATCGTCGCCACCGCCCGCTCCCCGATCGGCCGCGCCCGCAAGGGCTCGCTGGTCGATATCCGCCCCGACGACCTCGCCGCGCAGATGGTGCAGGCCGCGCTCGACCGCGTGCCGGGGCTCGACCCCGCGCGGGTGGAGGACCTCCTGCTCGGCTGCGGGCAGCCGGGCGGCGAGCAGGGCATGAACCTGGGTCGCATCGTCGCGGTGCTGCTCGGGCTCGACGGCGTGCCGGGCACGACCGTCAACCGCTACTGCTCGTCGAGCCTGCAGACCACGCGCATGGCCTTCCACGCCATCAAGGCCGGCGAGGGCGACGTGTTCGTCTCGGCCGGCGTCGAGTCGGTCACGCACTCCGCACGCGGCACGGCCGACTACATCCCCGGCGAAGACGTGCGCAACCCGCGGTTCGCCGAGGCCCTCGCGCGCACCGACGAGCGGGCCGCGGCCGGCGTCGCCGGGCTCGGCCGCTGGCACGACCCCCGCGAAGACGGCCTGCTGCCCGACGCCTATATCGCGATGGGCCAGACCGCCGAGAACGTCGCCGACCTCATGGGGGTGTCGCGTGCCGAGCAGGACGCCTTCGCCGCCCGCAGCCAGCAGCGCGCCGAGCAGGCCATCGCCGATGGATTCTGGGCACGCGACATCACCCCCGTGACGCTGCCCGACGGCCGCGTCGTCGACGCCGATGACGGACCCCGCCCCGGCGTCACGGTCGAGGGGCTCGCGGCGCTCGACCCGGTCTTCCGCCCCGACGGCACGGTCACCGCGGGCAACTGCTGTCCCCTCAACGACGGCGCGGCGGCGGTGATCGTGGTCTCCGAGCGCATCGTCGACGAGCTCGGCCTGCAGCCGCTGGCGCGCATCGTCTCGACCGGCGTCTCGGGGCTGTCGCCCGAGATCATGGGACTCGGCCCGGTCGAGGCCTCGCGCCAGGCGCTCGCGCGTGCCGGCCTCGGCATCGACGACGTCGACCTCGTAGAGCTCAACGAGGCCTTCGCGGCCCAGGTGATCCCGTCGGCCCGCGAGCTCGGCATCGACCCGGAGAAGCTCAACGTGCACGGCGGGGCCATCGCGGTGGGGCATCCGTTCGGCATGACCGGCGCGCGCATCACGTCGACGCTGATCAACGGCCTCGAGGCGACCGGCGGCCGCTACGGCCTCGAGACGATGTGCGTCGGCGGCGGCCAGGGCATGGCGATGGTGCTCGAGCGCGTCTAGCCGCGCCCGCCCGCCGCCTGCCTCGCTTCCCTTCCCGACCGTTCGCAATTCAGGTCGGGAGGTGTGTCGCGGGTCGTCCTCGCCGAGGGCGGCCCGCGACACGCCGGTGCCAAACTGAATTGCGGATCCGGGGTGCTCGGGAGGGGCGGTGGATCACCGGCGGAAGGTCACGTGCACGAGCCCGCTCTCGGCGACCTCGCTCGAGACGGCGTAGTGGCGGCCACGGGCGAAGTCCTTCCGGAGACGTGGTGCGAGCCGGGTGCTCCCGGCCGCGAATCCACGATGGCGGGGCCCGGCATCGACCCGGAGTCATTTCGGCCCAGCTCGAAACACCCGCTGCGCGCTCAGGCGGGAACGAGCAGCGTCACCCACTGGGCGACGAGCGCCGGACGCTCGGAGCCCTCGATCTCGACCGTGAGCTCCTGGGTGACCCGCACGCCCGTGCCGGTGCGCTCCGCGCCCGCGATCGTGCCGACCGCGCGCACGCGCGACCCGGCCGTGACCGGCTGGAGGAACCGCACCTTCTCGAACCCGTAGTTCACGCCCATGGCGAGCCCGCCGACGTCCAGCAGCGGCGTCGCGAGGGCCGTGAGCAGCGACAGCGTCAGGAACCCGTGCGCGATCGGCGCACCGAACGGCCCGGCCGCCGCCCGCTCGACGTCGACGTGGATCCACTGGTGGTCGTCGGTCGCCGCCGCGAACGCGTCGATGCGGGTCTGGTCGATCGTGAACCAGTCGCCCGGGCCGATCGGGGTGCCGACCGCGTCGACGAGCTCGTCGGGCGACGCGAAGGCGAGGGCGGTGCGGTTGCCCGCGCTCATGCCTTCGGCCCTCCGGCGACGTAGAGCACCTGGCCCGAGACGAACGACGCCGCCTCGGAGCAGAAGTACGCGACGGCCGCCGCGACATCCTCGGGCTGGCCGACCCGGCCGACCGGGATCTCCTTCGCCGCGCCCTCGAGCAGCTGCTCGAACGTGATACTCATGCGCTCGGCCGTCTGGCGCAGCATGTCGGTCGCGATGAACCCGGGTGCGACCGCGTTCGCCGTGATGCCGTACCGCCCGAGCTCGATCGCGAGGGTCTTGGTGAAGCCCTGCAGCCCGGCCTTGGCCGCGGCGTAGTTCGCCTGGCCGCGGTTGCCGAGCGCCGACGTGCTCGAGAGGTTCACGATACGGCCCCACTTCGCCTCGACCTGGTGCGCCTGCACGGCGCGGGTCATCAGGAACGCGCCGCGCAGGTGCACCTGCATGACGGCGTCCCAGTCGCCGTCGCTCATCTTGAACAGCAGGTTGTCGCGCAGGATGCCCGCGTTGTTCACGAGGATCGTCGGCGCGCCGAGTTCGTCGGCCACGCGGGCGACGGCCGCGGCGACGACGTCGGCGTCGGAGACATCCGCCCCGATCGCGAGGGCACGGCCGCCCTCGTCGGTGATGGAGGCGACGGTCTCGGCCGCGTGCTCCTCGAGCAGGTCGACGACGGCGACGGCGTGCCCGTCGGCGGCGAGTCGGCGCGCGGTCGCGGCGCCGATGCCGCGGGCGCCTCCGGTCACGATGGCGGTGCGGGTCATGCGGGGGTCCTCTCGGTGGTGGTGGATGGGGTCACGACGGGTCGTCGAACGTGATGAGCTGGCGGAGTTCGCCGCCGCCGGCGAGCCGGTCCATGGCGGCGTCGATCTCGTCGAGCCGGATGCGCGACGACACGAGTCGCTCGAGCGGCAGGCGGCCGGCGCGCCACAGTTCGACGTAGCGCGGGATGTCGCGTGCGGGCACGGCCGAGCCGAGGTAGCTGCCGATGACGGTGCGCGCCTCGGCGGTGAGCGTGAGCGGCGAGATCCGCGCGCGCGCGTCGGGCGCGGGAAGGCCGACGGTGACGGTCGTGCCGCCCGGGGCGGTGAGCGCGAAGGCCGTCTCGAACGCCCTGGCCGAGCCGGCCGCCTCGATCACGACGGGCGCGGTGAGGCCGGCCTCGGCCGCGTCGGCGGGGGAGAGGGCGACGGATGCCCCGAGCTCGCGCGCCGTCGCGAGCTTCGAGTCGACCGCATCGACGCCGACGACCTCGTGGCCGAGCGCGACGGCGACGAGCAGGGCCGCCATGCCCACCCCGCCGAGGCCGACGACGATGACCCGGTCGCCCGGTGCGGGGCATCCGGCGTTGATCACGGCGCCGCCGCCCGTGAGCACGGCACAGCCGAGCAGGGCCGCGATCTCGGCCGGCACGCCGGCGTCGACGGGCACGACCGAGATGCGGCTGACGACCGCGTGCGTCGCGAAGCCGCTGACGCCGAGGTGGTGGTGCACGGGTTCGCCGGCGGTCGCGGCGGGTGAGCCGGTCGCGGTGCTGACGCGGTGCAACCGGATGCCGCCGCCGACGAGCGTGCCCGCGCCGTTGGCCGCCGAGCCGACCTCGCAGGGCAGCCGCCCGTCGGTGCGGCATCCGGCGCACGCGCCGCAGCGCGGCAGGAACGTCATGACGACGCGCGTGCCGATCGGCAGGTCGTCGACGCCGTCGCCGACCTGCTCGACGATGCCGGATGCCTCGTGCCCGAGCAGCATCGGCGTGGGGCGCACGCGGTTGCCGTCGACGACGCTGAGGTCGGAGTGGCAGATGCCGGCGGCCTCGATGCGCACGAGGAGTTCGCCGGGGCCGGGGGGATCGAGCTCGAGCGCACCGACCGTGAACGGCCTCGACTGCGCGAACGGCGCCGAGGCGCCCGATCGTTCGAGCACCGCACCGGTGATGCGCATGGCGACCTCCTCGTCTCGCGCCCGGCGCTCGTCACCGGCCACCCGCCCAGCATACCGACCGCGCGGTATGTTCGCACTGACTGTTCACGTCCCGTTCCATTCGCAGTCCGGCAGTCTCGTAATTCCGGGACACCTTCCGGAGATTGCATACCGGTGTTCTCGAAACCACCTCGAACCACGACCCCTCCGGAAGGACCCCCATGCGCCGCCACCTCGTGCCCGCGATCGGCCTGCTCGGCGTGGGCGCCCTCGCGCTCACCGGCTGCCAGGCCACGCCCACCGACTCGGCCGCCGCCGCGGATGCGCCGATCACCATCGCCACGCTCCCGCTCGGCGACGACCCGACCCAGGAGAACCCGATCGACGCGTTCGCCGAGCTCCTCGCCGCCGAGACCGGGCGCGAGGTGGAGGTCACCGACGTGCCCGACTACCTCAGCGTCGTCGAGGCGATCCGCGCCGACCACGTCGACATCGGCATCATGAGCGGATTCCCGTCGGCCCTCGCCGTGAACACCGGCGAGGTCGACTCGCTGCTCGCCTGGGCCGGCAGCGAGGACCCGGTCTCGACCTGCGTCGTGCTCGCCGACTCCCCCGTGCAGACCGTCGAGGACCTCGCCGGCGCGACCGTCGCGTTCGCCGACCAGGCCTCGAGCTCGGGCTACTTCATGCCCGTCTACATGCTGCACGAGGCCGGCCTCGAGCAGGGCGAGGACTACGAGGCGATCTTCGCCGGCGGTCACGAGGGCAGCTTCGTCGCACTGCAGCAGGGCCAGGTGGATGCCGCGTGCACCGCCGTCATGCTCACGAAGCTCGGCCAGCCGATGTTCCCGTTCGCCGACGGCGAGTGGCGGGCGGTCGGCGAGAGCCCGTCGATGCCGGTCGCCGGCAGCGTGCTCGCCCGCCAGTCCCTCGACGACGAGACCCGCGAACTGCTGCAGGAGGCCCTGCCCAAGGTCTTCTCGGAGGCCAACGCCGAAGCGCTCGGCGCACTCGGCGAGGGCTTCATCGGGCTCGACGAGATCATCGACCCCGATCCCGAACTGTTCGACGGCTTCGTCGACATCGCAGCCGTCGCGGGCGTCGAACTCAAGGACCTCGGCTGATGCACGCCCCAGCAGCCGCCTCGGCGACGGCCGCCGTCGCCCAGGCGGCGGCCGGGGCCGGCCCGTCCGCCGGCGAGCCGACGACCGGCGAGCCGACGACCGGCGAGCCGACGACCGGCGAGCCGACGACCGGCGAGCTCCGCCAGGCGCTGCCGCTCGTGACCGTCCGGGGCATCCGCGTCNTCCGCCAGGCGCTGCCGCTCGTGACCGTCCGGGGCATCCGCGTCGCGTACGGCGACGCACCCGTGCTCGACGGCGTCGACCTCGACCTGTACCCGGGCGAGATGGTGGCCCTGCTCGGCGCCTCGGGCTCGGGCAAGTCGACCCTGATGCGCGCACTCACGGGCTTCGCGCCCGTGAGCGGCGGCACGGTGCGGGTCGCCGGGCACGACGTGCGCAACCTGCGACGCGGCGAACTGCGCGGCCTGCGCTCTGAGGTCGGCCAGGTCTTCCAGCAGTTCAACCTCATCCCGCGGCTCAGCGTGCTGACCAACGTGCTGACCGGGGCGCTGCACCGGGCCGGCGCCATCAACCTGGTCGGCGGATTCGGCAGCGAGCACCGCAAGCTCGCGCTGCACTACCTCGACCGGGTGGGCATCGCGCACAAGGCGATGGAGCCGGCCCGCTCCCTGAGCGGCGGCCAGCAGCAGCGGGTCGCGATCGCCCGAGCCCTGATGCAGCAACCGAGGCTGATCCTGGCCGACGAACCGGTCGCCTCGCTCGATCCGAGGCTCGCCGACTCCGTGCTCGGTCTCCTCCGCGAGATCGCGACCGAAGACGGCATCCCCGTGCTCGTGAGCCTGCACGTGCTGCCGCTCGCGCTCGCGCACAGCGACCGCATCGTCGGACTGCGTCACGGCGAGGCGGTCGTCTCGGCGCCGACCGCCGAACTCGACGCCGACCGGCTCTCGACGCTCTACGACGAGGAGGGAACCGGCGATGACGAGCACTGAGGCCGCGCGCACGCGATCGAAGGCGGCGACCGGCCCGACCGGCCCGAACGGCACGACCGGCCCGAACGGCACGACCGTCGCGCCGCCCCTCGACCCCGCCGAACGCCACCGCCTCGAACGCGCCTTCTCGGTGCCGCGCGCACGGTTCCTGCTCGGCATCCCGGTCGCGGTCATCGTGCTCGGCTGGTCGTTCGTCGGCGCCGAGTTCAACTTCACGAAGCTCGCCGACGGTGCGGTGAACATGGCCGACTTCCTGGGCCGGCTCTTCCCGCCCGACTTCTCCGACTTCGGCACGATCGTGGCGCTGCTCGTCGAGACCCTGCAGATGGCGATCGTCGGCACCGTGCTCGGCGCCGTGCTGTCGTTGCTCGTGGCGTTCGCCGCGGCATCCAACATCGCGCCGAAGTGGGTGTACTACCCGGCCCGCTGGATCATGAACATCATCCGGTCGGTTCCCGACCTGGTCTTCGCGCTGATGTTCGTGTCGGCCGTCGGCCTCGGGCCATTCGCCGGCATCCTCGCGATGACGCTCGGCTCGCTCGGCTCGATCGGGAAGATCTTCGCCGAGGCGATGGAGTCGGTCGATCGCGGACCGCTCGTCGCCATGCAGGCCGTCGGCGCCTCGAAGCGACAGGTCATCCAGTACGGCGTGCTGCCGCAGGCCGCACCCCTCCTCGTGTCGTACACGCTGCTGCTCTTCGAGGGCAACGTGCGCGGCGCCACCATCCTCGGCCTCGTCGGCGCGGGCGGCATCGGCCTCGAGCTGACCACCGCCATGCGCATGTACGACTACGGCCACCTGAGCGCGATCATCATCTGCATCATCGTCCTCGTCACCGCGATCGACCAGGGCAGCGCCCTGATCCGAAGGAGAATCACATGACCATCGCCATCGACGACGCGACGCCGGCCGCGATCGAGCTGAGTGCGCCCGCCAACCTGCGCGACCTCGGCGGCATCCCGATCGACGGCGGCGTGCTGCGGTCTGGGCTCGCCATCCGCGCCGACGACCTCGCGCTCGTCACCGAGGCGGATGCCGCGGCCCTGGTCGCTGGCGGACTCACGGCCGTCATCGACCTGCGCACCGGCGACGAGGCCGCGATGACCGGGCGGGGCCCGCTCGCCGCGCTGCCGGTCGCGTACCACCACCTCCCGCTGATGGCGAGCATCGGCGCCGGGATGCCTCGCGGCGAGCTCCCCGCGTTCGACCACGTGTCGATGGGCGAGATGTACGCGGCCATGGTCGAGCGGGCCGCCCCGCACCTGGTCGGCGCGCTCGCCGTGATCGCGCTGTCGCCCGGTACGACCGCCTTCCACTGCTCGGCCGGGCGCGACCGCACCGGCGTGCTCGCCGCCGCGCTGCTGCTCGCGCTCGGCGCCGACGACGACGCGATCGTGGCCGACTACGCGAGGACCGGGCCGAACATGTCGGCGATCCACCAGCGCACGCGGGCGATCATGGGCGTGCTCATGTCGCGGCTCGGCTTCGACCTCGAGCAGCTGAGCGGGCTCACCGATTCGGATGACCCGATGGACGTCTCGATGCGCACCATGCTCGCGCGCCTGCGCGAGCGTCACGACGGCGATGCCCTCGCGCCGCTGCGCGCAGCGGGTCTCGACGAGTCGCTGATCGCGCGGCTGCGCGCCCGAGCGCTGGCCGCATGAGCGTGCCGACGAGGGTCGCGAGTCGGGCGCGGGCTGCGGATGCCTCCGCACCGGACGGTGCGCCTGACGAGGCCGGGGTCGCGGTCCGCCGCGGCCCCGGCCGGCCGCGCGACGACGAGCTCGACGGCGTCATCCTGACCGCGGCGCTCGAGCTGATCGATGCCGACGAACCCGTGACGGTGGCACGGGTCGTCGCCCGCAGCGGGGTGAGCCGGGCGACGCTCTACCGGCGCTGGCCGTCGCTGACGACGCTGGTCGCGGCGGCCCTCGACGTCGGCCGCGAAGACCCGGCGCCGGTGGTGATCGGCGCGGACCTGCGCGACCGCGTCGTCGCGTCGCTCCTGGGCGCACCCGACGGCGCGCAGGCGTCGGGCTTCCCCGAGCAGCGGTTCCGGCAGCGGATCCGGCTGGCCATGGCCGACCGCGAGCTGCAGCAGGCGTACTGGCGCTCGCACGTCTCGCGGCGGCGCGCCTCGCTCGAGACGGCGCTCGCCGAGGGCATCCGGCTGGGGCTGCTGCGGACCGACCTCGATGTCGCGGCGTGCTTCGACCTGCTCGCGGGGGTCTTCTACTACCAAGTGGTCGTCCGCGGCGCGCGGTTCGACGATCCCGCGACCCGGGCGCGGTGCCAGTCCGCGATCGAGGTGGCCTGGCGGGGCATGGAGGTGTAGGCGGACGCCGCCGGTCGTTGCGCCACATTCTCCTCGAGGAGATGCGTCCTCCTCGAGAGGACGCGTCACAAACCGACCGCGCGGTATGCTGCTCGGGCAGCCTGCCGACGACGCCAGAGGAGCCCCCGATGACCACGACCGACCCAGCGACCAGCACCGAACCGGTGGCTTCCGCCGACCCGACCACCGAACCCTCGTCCGCTTCCGAAACCGCCGGCCCCCCGCTCGGCGGCCACGCCGACCCGCGGTTCGCCGGGCTCCGCGACGAGTTCGCCGCTCGGCTCGCCTCGGGCGACGAACTCGGCGCCTCGCTCGCGGTGATCCTCGACGGGGAGACCGTGGTGGACCTCTGGGGCGGCTGGGCCGACGCGGCGCGCACGTCGCCATGGCGGAGCGACACGATCACGAACGTCTGGTCGATCTCGAAGACGGTGACCGCGCTCGCCGCGCTCGTGCTCGTCGATCGCGGGCTCCTCGATCCCGAGGCGCCGGTCGCCCGGTACTGGCCCGAGTTCGCCGCCGCGGGCAAGGAGGGCGTGCTCGTCAAGCACGTGCTCATGCACACGTCGGGCGTCTCCGGCTGGGCCCAGCCCATCGAGGCCGCCGACATCCTCGACGTCGACCGCGCCGCGGCCCGCCTGGCCGAGCAGGCGCCGTGGTGGCCGCCCGGCGCGGCATCCGGCTACCACCTGCTCGACTACGGCCACCTCGTGGGCGAACTCGTGCGCCGCATCGACGGGCGCTCGCTGGGCGCGTTCGTGCGCGAGGAACTCGCCGAACGGCTCGGCGCCGACTTCCACCTCGGCCTCCCCGAGCAGGAGGACCACCGCGTGAGCAACGTGGTTCCGCCCGAGGGCCGGCTCGACCTCGGGGCGATCCCGCCCGACTCTCCCGCGTTCCGCACCTTCACCGGGCCGGTCCTCGGTGCCGAGACGACGTGGACCCGCGCCTGGCGCGAGGCCGGAGTGGGCGGCGCCGGCGGCCACGGCAACGCGCGCGCGGTCGCGCGCCTCAACGCCCTCATCGCAGGCGGCGGCGAGCTCGACGGCGTGCGCATCCTCGCGCCGAAGACCGTCGAGCGCGTGTTCGCCGAGCACACCGACAACATCGACCTGGTGCTCGGGATCCCGCTGCGGTTCGGCCTCGGCTGGGCGGTGTCGAACCCCGCGAGCACGCCGCACGTGCCCGAGGGTCGGGTGGGCTTCTGGGGCGGTTGGGGCGGCTCCATCGTGGTCGCCGACGCCGACCGCCGGATGACCGTCGCGTACGTGATGAACCGGATGTCGCCCGGCATCATCGGCTCCGAACGGTCGACGGCCTATGTGACGGAGGCGTACCGGTCACTCAGCGCCTGAGCGGGCGTCTGAGTGGGGGCTGAGCGGGCGCCTGAGCGCGCTCGAGCCGCTGTGCTCAGTCCGAGACGCGGATCCGACGACGACGCGCGAATGCGGTTGCGACGGCTCCGGCCGCGAACGTGAACACCGCGGCAGCGAACAGCGCTCCGACGCCGGACGCGCCCGTCTCGGCGATCTCGTCCGGTGCCGACGGCGACGGGGGCGTCGGAGGCGCGGGCGGTGTCGGAGACGGCGTCGGGGTCGGCGGTGCGACGCTCGCAGTGTTGGTGACGGTCACGGTGACGACCTGGTCGGCGGCCACGGTCAACGTCGCGGGGTCGATCGTCGGTTCACCCCAAACGACGCCCGCGATGGGCGGAAGCGCGGCCTCGGTGAAGCTGACCACCGTGCCCGCGGGAAGGTCCTGAGGACCGGCGACGAGCGAGCCGTCGGCCGGCACGTCGAGCGACCCGGTGACCGTCTCGCCGCCCTGCTCGTAGGAGAACCCGACGGAGAACGAGGTGTTCGTGGGGACGAGCGTGGCGGCCGCGCCGGTGACCTCCTTGCGTATCGCGAAGCCGCCGACCTCGCCGGCGGTCTCGGCGGTGTTCGTGACGGTGACCCGGGCGGTCGCGCCGTCGCCGATGACGATCGTGGACGGTTCGATGACCGGCACCCCCCACGTGACCCCGGGTACCTCGGGAAGATCGATCTCGGCGAACGTGACCTCGGTGCCGTCGGGAATGCCACGGGGGCCGTGAGCCACGGTGCCGTCGGCGAGCAGCGTCAACGTGCCCTCGACCGGCTGTCCTTCGGCGTCCGAATACGAGTAGTGCAGGGTGAACTCCGTGTCGGCCGGCACGAGCGTCGCCCCGTCGCCGGTCACGACCTTCTGTGCCGAGAAGCCGCCGCAGCCGAGCCCGCCCCCGCCGTTCCACGGGTAGTTGTGGTGCTCTGCGCCGGCGCCCGCGCCGCCGAGCGTGAGGTCGCCGCCCACGTGCAGGCGCCCGTTCGTGCTCGCGGTGACGAAGGCGTCGGCACCCGGCGCGAGGATCGAGCCCATCACCTGGCTCGTGCCGAGCAGGTCGAGGTCGGTCGTGTCGGCGAAATTCCAGAGGATGCGCGCGGCCGCGTTGCCGAAACCGGGGCCCGACGGTCCATCGACTCGAACGCCATCGATGGCGAAGTAGTTCGGCGCCCACGAGACCGCACCGGCGCCGAACACGTTGACGACGAGCGGGCCCTCGGGGGAGAGCCCGGCGAAGTCCACCGTCGTCGCCGCGGCCAGCTCGGCGGCCGAGATGCTGAAGACCTCGAGATCGGTCGTTCCCGTGCCGGTGAACGAGACGGTGTTGCCCGTGACTGCGGTGCTGCCCGTCGACGGCTCCGAGGCGAGTTCTGCAGATGCGGCATCGATCACCGACTGGAATCCCTGGTTCGGCGCCATCGCCGCGGTCTGGCCGAGGCCGCCAGTGGCCGGCGCCCCGTTCGTCGCGATCTCGCCGCCGATGGATCCACCCGCGAGCACCGCACCGCCGCCGTCGATGCCGGCGCCGACCTCGATGCGGTTGCCCGGCTGCACGACGAGGTCGCCGCCGACCTGGAACATCGGGTCGCCGGGTGGCGGGACGATGCCAGAGCCGGCCCCGACCGATCCGACGTTCAGCAGGCCATCGGGATCCTTGTCGATGTCGGCATCGCCGGTCACGAGCACGAGCCCCTCGATCTCGGCGCGCTGCTCGACCACGAAGAGCCCGTCACCCGCGAAGACCGCGACGTTCGCGTCGGTGTACGTCGGCAGCGGGCCGATGTCGGGCATGCCGCCGTCGGGAGGGCAGAAGGGTGCGGGCACCGCGGCCGAGGCGGGTGCCGCCGGAGCGACGATCGCGAGGGCGAATCCGCCCGACAGCGCGAGCGATGCGGCCGCGAGGGTGCCGATCAGCGAGCGAAGTCGGCGGGGACGCGAACGAGATGTGGTCGTCGTGCCGATCGAGCGCGCGGTCGTCGTACCGGGCGTGAAGGAGAAGGCTGCCTGCATCGGGGGGTCTCCGATCGGATGCCGGCGGCCTGCGCCGACTCGGGTCGCGGAGGCGACGTGGACGTGTGCGTACCTTCGAGGGACGCGCGATCCAGCCGATCATGATGCGAGCCCCCCGACCGTCCGGTCAGTGTATCGCGAGCGGTATCGGGTACGTATGCCTTCCTCTGCGTCGGGTGAGCGCCTAGCGTCGAGGGGGAGAGGAGGCCGATATGACCGATTTCGTCGACCCGCTGGAGGAACCGCTGGATCTCGACCACGGCGTTCCCCCGGTGGAGGAACCCGAGTACGACCTGCACGAGGTGCCGGAGGATTCCCCCGAAGCGGACGAACGCGCCGCGACCGGCGAGGACGACGCCGGCGCTATCGACCGGGACTGAGGCCGCGCGCTGCGCGCTGCGCGCTGCGCGCTGCGCCGCAGCGGTCTCGCGATTCCGGGTTCCGGGGTTCCCTGAGAGGAGATCCTCCTCCGAACGCGGTATCCGAGTATCCGCCGGATACTCTTCTCCCGAGTTCTGGAAGGGCACAGCGCCAACGGGGAACGCCGAACGGGCGGGTACCGAGTTCTCGGTACCCGCCCGTCCGTTCAGTTCGCGCGTCCTACGCGCGTTCTACGCGCGCTCGGCGCGCTCGCCGCGTTCGGCCTGCTCCGCCCCGGCCTCGTGCGAGGCGTCGGCGTCGGGCTCGACCGCCGCGTCGGCAGCGGCAGCGCCGGCGCCCACGAGGTTCGCCCCGGGGACGCCCTCGGCTGCGCCGACGGCGGCCCCCGCAGCGGTGAGCTCGGCGGCGTCCGCCTCCGCCTCGCCCGTCACCACGGTGCCCTGTTCGGCCGCCAGCTCGGCGTCGAGGTCGGTCGCCGCCTGCTCGAACTGCGAGTTGTAGAGGCGGTAGTACGCGCTCTTCGCCGCGATCAGCTCGTCGTGCGTGCCCTGCTCGACGATGTCGCCGTGCTCCATCACGAGGATGAGGTCGGCGTCGCGGATCGTCGAGAGGCGGTGCGCGATCACGAAGGACGTGCGGCCCTCGCGGAGCGCCGCCATCGCGTGCTGCAGCAGCAGCTCGGTGCGGGTGTCGACCGAGCTCGTCGCCTCGTCGAGGATCAGCACGCTCGGCTGCGCCACGAACGCGCGGGCGATCGTGATGAGCTGCTTCTCGCCCGCCGAGACGTTCGAGGCCTCCTCGTCGAGCACCGTGTCATAGCCCTCGGGCAGCGAGTGCACGAACCGGTCGACGTAGGTCGCCTTGGCGGCCTCGAGGATCTCGGCGTCCGTGGCATCCGCTCGACCGTACCGGATGTTCTCGCGGATGGAGCCGGCGAACAGCCACGGGTCTTGGAGCACCATGCCCGTCTTGGCCCGGATGTCGTGCCGCGTGAGGTCGGCGATGTCCTGGCCGTTGAGCAGGATGCGGCCGCCGTCGAGCTCGTAGAACCGCATGATGAGGTTCACGAGCGTCGTCTTGCCGGCACCCGTCGGCCCGACGATCGCGACCGTCTGCCCGGGCTCGACCCGGAACGACAGGTCGCGGATCAGCGGGTGCGCGGGGTCGTACGAGAACGACACGTGCTCGAACTCGATCGTGCCGTCGCCGTCGACCGGGGCGGGCGCGTCGACCGCGTCGGGCTCCTGCTCGTCTTCATCGAGCAGTTCGAACACGCGCTCGGCCGACGCGGTGCCCGACTGCACGACCGCGGCCATGCCGCCGAGCTCCGAGAGCGGCTGCGTGAACTGCTGCGAGTACTGGATGAAGGCCTGCACGTCGCCGAGGCGCAGCTGGCCGGTCGCCACCATGAGCCCGCCGAGCACGGCGATGCCGACGTACATCAGGTTCCCGATGAACATCATCGCGGGCATCATGATGTTCGACAGGAACTGTGCCTTGAACGACGCCTCGTACAGCTCCTGGTTCTCAGCCTGGAATGCCTCGCGGCTGGCCTCCTCGCGGCCGAAGACCTTCACGAGCGCGTGGCCCGAGAACGACTCCTCGACGCGCGCGTTCAGCCGGCCGACCTTGCGCCACTGGATGCCGAACGCCTTCTGCGACTTCGGGCCGATGACGCCGAAGATCACGCCCATGAGGGGCAGCGACACGAGTGCGACGAGCGAGAGCTGCCACGAGATCGTGAACATCATGACCAGCACGCCGACCACGGTCAGCACCGCGGTGAGCGCTCCCGACAGCGACTGCTGCATGGTCTGGGTGATGTTGTCGATGTCGTTCGTCACGCGCGAGATGAGCTCGCCGCGCTGCACCTTGTCGAAGTAGCGCAGCGGCAGGCGGTTGATCTTCGCCTCGACGGACTCGCGCAGGCGCCACATGGTGCGCACCATGATGACGTTGATCACGTAGCCCTGCAGCCAGGTGAGGATCGAGCCGGCGAAGTACAGCGCGAGCACGAGCATGAGCACCTGGCTCAGGCGCACGAAGTCGACGCCCTCGCCGGCCGTGACCCCGGCCGCCTCGACGACGTTCGCGAGCTCGGCCTGGCCGGCCGCGCGCAGCCCCTCGACGGCCTGCTCGGTCGTGGTGCCGGCCGGCAACTGCTGGCCGATGACCCCCGCGAAGATGATGTTGGTCGCCTCGCCGAGCACCTTCGGCGCGAGCACCGTCAGCACGACGCCGATGGCGCCCAGCAGCGACACGAACGCGAACGCGAGGGCGTGCGGCTTCAGGAGGCCGAGGAGCCGCCCGAAGCTCTGGCGGAAGTTCTTGGCCTTGCCCGGGGCGACGGCGCCGCTCCAGTCGTCGGCCGAGATGCGGGCCTGCTCGGCGAGTTCGAGTTCGAGCTGCTCTTCTTCGGACAGGGTGGGCTCCGTCTTCTGGGTCGAGGCGCTCTGCGTCGGGTTGCTCTGCGTGGGGGTGCTCTGCGTCGGGTTGCTCATCGCTGCGCCTCCACTCCGAGCTGGGATTCGACGATCTCGCGGTAGGTCTCGCTCGTCTCGAGCAGCTGCTCGTGCGTGCCGATGCCGACCATGCGCCCGTCGTCGAGCACGACGATGCGGTCGGCATCGGTGATGGTCGAGACGCGCTGCGCGACGACGATCTTCGTGACCTCGGGCAGTTCGCGCCAGAGCGCCTGCCGGAGTCTCGCGTCGGTCGTCAGGTCGAGGGCCGAGAACGAGTCGTCGAAGACGAGGATGCCGGGCCGGTGCACGATCGCGCGGGCGATCGCCAGGCGCTGCCGCTGGCCGCCCGACACGTTGGTGCCGCCCTGCGAGATGCGCGCGTCGAGCCTGCCCTCCATGTTCTCCACGAAGTCGCGGCCCTGGGCGATCTCGAGCGCGTGCCAGAGCTCCTCGTCGGTGGCCTCCTCCCGTCCGAACCGGAGGTTCGAGGCGACGGTGCCGCTGAAGAGGAACGGCCGCTGGGGCACGAGGCCGATGGTCGTCCACAGCGACTCGAGGTCGGCCTCGCGCACGTCGACGCCGTTGACCAGCACCTCGCCGCCGGTGACGTCGAACAGCCGAGGGATCAGCGAGATCAGCGTCGTCTTGCCGGCACCGGTCGAGCCCACGACGGCGACGGTCTCGCCCGGCGCGGCGTCGAACGTGATGTCGGTGAGCACGGGGTGCTCGGCGCCCGGATAGCTGAACGTCGCCCCGCGGAACGACACGGCGCCCGGCACCGGGAACGTCGAGACCGCCGAGTCGGAGCGGGCGAGCGACGTGTCGGCGTCGAGCACCTCGCTGATGCGGCCGGCCGACACCGCGGCGCGGGGGATCATCATCGTCATGAAGCTCGCCATGAGCACGCCGCTGAGGATGGTCATGACGTACTGCATGAACGCGAACAGCGTGCCGATCTGCACCTCGCCCCGGTCGACCTCGATCGCGCCGAACCAGAGCACGGCGATCACGGTGACGTTCAGCACGAGCATGACGAGCGGGAACAGCAGCACGAACAGCGAGCCGACCTTGCGGCCGACGATCATGATGTCGGTGTTGGCCTCGCGGAAGCGCTCCTCTTCGATGGGCTCGCGCACGAAGGCGCGCACGACGCGGATGCCCGTGAGCTGCTCGCGCATGATGCGGTTGACGCCGTCGAGCTTGTGCTGGAACGCGCGGAACAGCGGCACCATGCGCCCGATGATGAGGCCGGCGATCACGAGGAGCGTCGGCACCGAGACGGCGATGATCCAGCTGAGGCCGACATCCTGCTGGAGGGCGAAGATGATGCCGCCGATCGCGAGCAGCGGCGCGGTCACGAGGAACGTCGCCGCCATCATCGCGAGCATCTGCACCTGCTGCACGTCGTTCGTGTTGCGGGTGATCAGCGAGCCGGGGCCGAACGCGGAGACCTCGCGCTCGGAGAACGTCGACACCCGCTCGAACACGTCGTTGCGGATGTCCCGACCCGCCTGCATCGCGGCCTTCGCCGCGAAGTACGTCGCGATGATCGACGCCGTGATCTGCCCGAGGGAGATCGTCAGCATGAACACGCCCGTGGACCAGATGTAGGCCGTGTCGCCCTTCGAGACGCCCTCGTCGATGATGCGGGCGTTCAGGCTGGGCAGGTAGAGGCTGGCCATCGCCGAGAGGAACTGGAACACCAGCACTCCGAGCAGCAACCATTTGTAGGGTTTGAGGTAACGGACGAGGAGGCGCGCGAGCATCAGTTCTCCATGTCGGGGGTGCGAGATTCGAAGGCAGGGATGCCTCGGCGGCGTGTTCGTACGCGCGACTCGGCGACCCGGGACCGCGCTGCGACGCACCCCCGTGCGCCAGCGCGGCGATCAAGCCTCACACTTCAGCGGTCGGGATTCAAGCTAGAACGGACCACCGACACGCACGTTCACCGAGGGCGAAACTCCGGGTCGGATCGGGAATCGACGGCTCGACTACTCCCGGCCGTCGCCCGTGACGATCGCCCGGATCGTCTCGACCGGCAGCTTGGGGACCCGGTGCTCGTCGACGAGCCCGTTCGCCTCCTGGCGGGTGTCGGTCAGCTGCGTGTAGCAGAAGCCGGCGAGCGCCGGCGAGTCGCGCACGGCGGAGACGAGCTCGTCGAGATGCCGCTCGAACGCCTCGGCCGAGGTCGCGACGGAGTAGCCCCAGGTCTCGAGGTCGGAGCCGGGCGCATAGGTGATCCCGCCGAACTCCGTCACCATGACGGGCTTCCCGCGCAGCGCGGACGCATCCGACGAGCCGGCGGCGAGCCGGCGCCCGGCGGGGCCGACGCCGTCGAGCAGGCCGCCGATGGCGGCGGCATCCGCGTAGGTGTCCCGCAGCGCCGCACCGCTGGACGCGTAGTCGTGGATCGTGAGCAGGTCGGACTCGCCGTGCTCCCAGCCGTCGTTCGAGACGACGAGCCGCGACGGATCGAGCGCCTTGGTGAGGTGGAACAGCGCCTGGACGAAGTGCCGTTGGGCCGGGTCGTGCGACACGTGCTGCACGCCCCAGCTCTCGTTGACCGGCACCCACGTGACGATCGACGGGTGCGCCGCGTCGCGGGCGACGATCTCCGTCCATTCGCGCACCGTGCGCTCGATCGCCCGCGGCGAGAACTCGAAGGCGCTGCCGATCTCGCCCCAGACGAGCAGGCCGAGGCGGTCGGTCCAGAAGAGCAGCCGCGGATCCTCGGCCTTCTCGTGCAGCCGTACGGCGTTGAAGCCGAGGTCCTTGATGAGCTGGGCCTCACGGCGCAGCGCCTCGGCGCTCGGCGCGGCGAGGTGCGATTCGGGCCAGTACCCCTGCTCGAGCACCGAGCGCAGCAGGTAGGGGCGATCGTTGAGCAGGAAGCGTCCGCCGTGGTGGCCGACGCTGCGCAGCCCGAGGTACGACGCGACGTCGTCGACGACGGTGCCCTCGTCGTCGACGAGGCGCAGACGCGCATCGAGGAGCGTCGGATGCTCCGGAGACCAGAGGAGTCGCTCGTAGCCCTGGCCGTTCGACTGGAGGGGCAGCGACACGACGATGCGGTGCTCGGGCTCGGAGAGCCGCGTGCGCAGCGATGCCAGCTCGGTGCCGTCGTGGTCGATCTCGATCTCGAGCCACAGCGGCCGGGTGGGCCGAGCGCCGAGTCGCAGCTGCAGTGTCACGGCGGCGCCGGGCAGGTCGGGCGTCCAGTTCACCCGGGTCACGCGCTCGGGCGAGGGCGGCGCGGCCTCGAGCCAGACGGGCTGCCAGATGCCGGTCGTGCGGTGGTACCAGATGACGTGCGGCTCCTCGAGCCAGTCCTGCTTGCCGCGGGGCTGCGACACGTCGGCGGGGTCGTCCTCCGCGCGGACGACGAGCGTGAAGGCGCCGTCGAGCAGGTCGCCGTCGAGCTCGAATGAGAACGGCGTCTGGCCGCCCTCGTGCTCGCCGAGGAATCGGCCGTTCGCCCAGACCGAGGCGCGGTAGTCGACCGCGCCGAAGTGCAGCACGAGCACGGGCGCCGCGGCGCCGAGCCCCGCGGCGCGGACGTCGTCGGGTCCCACCACCCGCCGGTACCAGACCACCCGGTGGAAGGAGGTGTCGCCGATGCCGGAGGCCGGCGACTCGGCCGGGAACGGGACGACGATGCGGTCGGCGAAGCGGGTGGTCCCCAGATGCCAGCCGGATGCCACGCCGGCGTCATCGTCGTCGAACGCGAACTCCCACTCGCCGCCCAGGTCGGCCCAGGAGCGGCGCATGAGCTGGGGTCGGGGGTAGGTGCCGTCTTGTTCGGAGGCCCGCATCGTCGAGGAGTCGCGCATGCATCGAATCATGACGCATCTCTACAGCGCTGTAAAGTTCATGCACGTGTGACGGGGTGAGGTCGCGCATCCCGATGAGGTCGTCTACCCCGGGAGGCTCGCCGCGCGTCAGCCGGCCGGCGCGCTCGCGCGGACCGCGATGGCGTGCGGCACCACGACGTGCCGGCCCGCGCCGTGATGCCCGTGCATGCGCTCGTGCAGCAGGTCGAACGCCCGGGTCGCCAGCGCCCGCTTGTCGGGCGCGACCGAGGTGAGCGTCGGGCTCGTGTACCCCGCGATGGCGCTGTCGTCCCAGCCCACGACCGCGACGGCGTCGGGGACGGAGCGGCCGCGGCGCCGGAGGGCCGTGAGGGCGCCGGCCGCGAAGCGGTCGTCGCGCGACAGGATCGCGTCGAACTCGAGCCCGCGCTCGACAGCGGCCTCGACGGCCGCCTCGGCATCGTGCGAGTCGAAGCCGTGCGCGTGCAGCACCAGCTCGGGATCGAGGCGCACGCCCGCCGCGACCAGCGCCTCCTGGTAGCCGAGCAGTCGGCGGCGGTTCGTCATGGTGATGTCGCCGTCGACGAGCCCGAGGAAGGCGACGCGCTGCCGACCCGAGGCGAGCAGGTGGGCCACGGCGTCATGCGCCGCGGCGACGTTGTCGATCATCACGTGGTCGGTGGTGACGGGCGCGTCGACCTCGCCCAGCAGCACGAGCGGCAGGTCGTCGTGCAGGCGGGCGATGTCGAGCGTCGCCATGCGGGTGGGCTGGAAGATCACCCCGTCGACGAGTCCGGCCTCGCGGTCCTGGAGCACGGCCTTCTCGGCCTCGGGGTCGCTCAGCGTCTGCTCGATGATCACCCGGTAGCCCCGTTCGAGGGCGATGTCGGCCAGGTGGCTCGCCATCTCGCCGAAGTACGGGTGGTCGATCTCGGGCATCGCGAGCGCGATCATGCCGGTGCGCCCCGTGGCCAGCCGGCGGGCGGTGAGGTTCGGCCGATAGCCGAGCTCGTCGATCGCCGCCTGCACCCGCGCGCGCATCGCGGGCTGCACATGGGCGTAGCCATTGACGACGTTCGACACCGTCTTCATCGACACCTGCGCGCGCTCGGCGACGTCGATGAGCCTCACCCGTGCCATCGCACCTCCTCAGGTCGAGACGAGTCTAGGCGGGCGGCACCGCCCGTGCCCGGGAGCCGCCGGCCGAAATCAACCCACTCGACAGATGACTTTACAGCGCTGTACATTGTGGTGTGCCGTCGGTGTCGACGGCGGGTGCGCGCGACTGCGCGAGACCGTTTTCAACGAGGAGGACGACCGGTGGGCAAGAGGCTGAGGTTCACGAGGTTCATGCAGGGTGCGGCTATCGCCGCCGTCGGTGCGCTGGCGCTGGCCGGCTGCAGCGGCCAGGGCGGCGCCGAGAGCGCCGGCGGCGAGTTCACGGGCGAGTACGACGGTCCCGAGGTCACGCTGCAGTACTGGAACGGATTCACCGGTGGTGACGGCCCGTTCATGCAACAGATGGTCGACGACTTCATGGCCGAGCACGACAACATCAAGATCGAGTCGACGACCCAGGACTGGGCGGACTTCTACCAGAAGCTCCCCGCGGCCGTGACCGCGGGCGAAGGCCCCGACGTCGGCGTCATGCACCTCGACCAGCTCTCGACCATGGCGGCACGCAACGTCATCGTCCCGGTCGACGACCTTGCCGAGGAACTCGACCTCAGCGCCGACGACTTCACGGAGGAGGTCTGGGACGCGGGTGTCTACCAGGACGCCCGCTACGGCATCCCGCTCGACGTGCACTCGCTCGCGATGTACTACAACACCGACCACTTCGCGGCGGCGGGCATCACCGAGCCGCCGACCGACGAGGCATCGTTCCAGGAGGCGCTCGACAAGCTGACGGCAGCCGGATTCCAGACGCCGTTCTGGATGCCGGCGCTCTGGCCCGGGCACCTCATGGAGCTCTCCCTCATCTGGCAGGGCGGCGGCGAGCCGTACTCGGAGGACGGCTCCGAGGCGACGTTCGACTCGGAGGAGGGCGTGGCGGGCCTGACCTGGATGCGCTCGATGGTCGACGAGGGCTACAGCCCCTCCGACGTCGCGATCGACGCCCAGTACATCGCCTTCAAGAACGGCGAGACGTCGATCACCTGGGACGGCATCTGGCAGATCAACGACCTCACCGAGTCGGGGTTGCCGTTCGCGGCCGCGCCGGTTCCCGCGATCGGCGGTGAAGCGGCGGTGTGGGCGAACTCGCACAACTTCTTCCTGCCGCGCCAGGCGCAGGCCGACGCGAACAAGGCCAACGCCGCGAAGGTCTTCATCGCCTGGATGAGCGAGAACTCGGCCGAGTGGGCCGGTGCCGGCATGATCCCGGCGCGCGAGTCGGTGCGCGACGCGGCGCTCGAAGGCACGGTGCAGCAGCCGATCGCCGACCAGATCGACACCATGCGGTTCCTGCCCGCGGTGCCGGGCCTGGGCCCGGTTCAGGCGGAGACGCTCGAGGTCGCGGTCGCCGACGGCGTGCTCGGCAAGGCGAGCCCTGAAGAGGCGCTCACCCGCGAGGCCGACCGCGCCACGAAGCTCATGGAAGAGAACCTCGAGAAGTTCGGCGGCTGAGCATGAGCACCCCGACGCGCGTGGGCGCCTCCGTCACGGAGGCGCCCACCGCGGCACCCGACGGCTCGGCACCCCGCCGCGCCGGGGTGTCGCCCACCCGCCCGAAGCCCTTCACACCCTGGCTGTTCCTGCTGCCCTACCTCGCGCTGTTCACGGTCTTCGTGATCGTGCCCTCGGTGTTCGGCCTGTGGATCAGCCTGCACGAGTGGGACTACACGCTGCCGAACAAGCCGTTCGTCGGCGGCGAGAACTACGCCGAGCTGTTCGATCCGAACTCGGTCAACTCCGGCTCGTTCTGGACCTCGATGCGCGCGACCGGCATCTTCACGCTCTTCAGCGTGCCGCTGCTGCTCGTGCTGCCGCTGCTCGTCGCCCTGTTGATGAACAAGTCCTTCCCTGGGCGGAACTTCTTCCGCGCCGTGTACTTCGCGCCGTACGTGCTCGGTGTCGCGGTGGTCGGCCTGCTGTGGCGCTACCTGCTCGACAACAACATCGGCCTCGTCAACTACTACCTCGGCCTCTTCGGCCTGCCCGACGACACGGCATGGACCACGTCCGTGCCGGCCGCGTGGGTGGCGCTCGTCGGGGTCACCGTGTGGTGGACCCTCGGCTTCAACGCCGTGATCTACCTCGCCGCGCTGCAGGACATCCCGGGCGAGCTGTACGAGGCGGCATCCGTCGACGGTGCCAACGCCTGGCAGAAGTTCCGTAACGTCACCCTGCCGGGCCTGCGGCCGATCCTCACCTTCGTGACGATCAACACGCTGATCGCCTCGGCGAACATGTTCGGGCAGTCGTACATCATCACGCAGGGCGCTCCCGGCCGCGAGACGAGGACGGCGATCTACCAGATCGCCGAGACAGGCCTCCGCAACTTCCAGATGGGGGATGCCGCGGCGATGAGCTACGTGCTCACCTTCTTCCTGATGATCATCAGCGTCGTCGTCTTCTGGCTGTTCCGCGAGAAGAAGGAGAAGCCGGTCGCCGACGAATCGGCGACGGCGCAGAGCGGAGGCATCCGATGACCGCCCTCGAACAGGCCGCAGCGCCGGTGGCCGTCCCGACCTCGGAAACCCGGGCCGACGCTCCCCGCGGGCGCACTCGCGTGTGGGTCGTCGTCGTGCGCTACGTGCTGCTCGGCGTGCTCGCGCTCATCTACCTGAGCCCGATCATCTTCATGCTCGTGACCTCGTTCAAGACGCGTGCGGACGCCGCCGGCATCCCGCCGAACTGGATCCCCGACCCCTTCACCACCCAGGCGTACGAGGCGATCCTCACCGCGAGCGGCACCCCGGTGCTGCTCTGGTTCTCGAACAGCCTCATCGCGGCCGTGCTGCACGCCGTGCTCGTGGTCGTCACCGCGTCGCTGGCGGCCTACCCGCTCGCGCGGATGACGTTCCGCGGCCGGGGGATCGTGTTCTCCGTCATCGTGGCCACGCTGCTGATCCCGCCGGTGATCCTGATCATCCCGAACTACCTCATCGTGGGGAACCTCGGGTGGCTGAACTCGCTGGTGGCGATCATCATCCCGACCGCCGCCGGCGCCTTCGGCGTGTTCTTCATGCGGCAGTTCTTCCTGAGCCTGCCCGCGGAGCTCGAGGAGGCGGCGATCATCGACGGGGCCAACCGGTGGGAGATCTTCCTGAAGATCATCCTGCCGCTGTCGAAGCCGGCCATGGCGACGCTCGCGCTGCTCGCGTTCCTGACCAACTGGAACGACTTCCTGTGGCCGGTCTACGTGCTCTTCAGCGCCGACGTGCAGACGCTGCCCGCCGGCCTCAGCACGCTGCAGTCGGCGAACGCCGTGCGGTACGACCTGTTGATGGCGGGCGCGGTGATCGCGAGCGTGCCGGTGCTGCTGCTGTTCGTGTTCCTGCAGCGGTTCATCATCGCGGGCGTGTCGCGTTCGGGACTCAAGGGATGATCCGTCGCCGTCGGGGCGTCGCGGCGGCCGGCTTCGCGCTGGCCGCCGCGATGGCCCTGGTCGCCTGCTCGGGCGGTGCGACGGATGACGCGACCGGCGCGGCGACGGATGCCTCGTCCGGCGCGGCATCCGCGTCCTCGTTCACGCCCGTGATCGACCGGGACTTCCCCGACCCCGACGTGCTCGCGACCGACGACGGGTACTTCCTCTACGCGACGAACGACTCGACCCGGAACGTGCAGGTCGCGCGTTCGGCCGACCTCGTCGAGTGGGAGGTGCTCGACGACGATGCCCTGCCGGAGCTGCCCGACTGGGTGATCCCGGGCAAGACCTGGGCGCCCGAGGTCACGGAGGTCGCACCCGGCGAGTTCGTGATGTACGCGACGACCACGAACTTCTCGCCCACGCTGCAGTGCCTCGCGGTCGCGACGGCCGACTCGCCCGAGGGGCCGTTCACCGTGCAGGGCGACGGCATGCTCGTCTGCCCCGAGGAGGAGGGCGGCGCGATCGACGCCGCGACCTTCCGCGACGACGACGGCTCCCTGCACCTGCTCTGGAAGAACGACGGCAACTGCTGCGGGCTCGACACCTGGCTGCAGACGGCGCCGCTGAGCGCCGACGGGCTGAGTCTCACCGGCCCGCCGGTGCGGCTGCTGAAGCAGGACCTCGCGTGGGAGGGCGATCTCATCGAGGCGCCGACCGTTGTGAAGCGCGACGGCGCGTACCACCTCTTCTACTCGGCGAACTCCTACGGCGACGAGACGTACGCCGTCGGCCACGCGACGGCCGCCGCGCTCATGGGGCCCTGGACGAAGGACCCCGAGCCCCTTCTCTCGACCGAAGCCACCGACGGCGCGCTCGTCGGCCCCGGCGGCCAAGACGTCGTGACGGATGCCTCGGGCGATGACGTGTTCGTGTTCCACGCGTGGGATCCGGACTTCCTCGCGCGGCAGGTCTACACGCTCCCGCTCACCTGGGTCGGCGGCGTGCCGCGCGTCGAGACCGACCGCGTGCCGTAGTCGCCCCGGCTGCCCGGTTCAGTACCACCCGACCGACTGGATGTGCGCCCACGCCCCGCACGGGTTGCCGTACCGGCCGGCGATGTAGTCGATGCCCCAGGAGATCTGCGTGGCCGCGTTCGTCTGCCAGTCGGCGCCGTGCGAGGACATCTTCGAGCCGGGCAGGGCCTGCGGGATGCCGTACGCCCCGCTCGGGTTGGACGCGTTCACGCGCCACCCCGACTCGTAGCTCCACACCGCGACGAGGCATCCGAACTGGTCCTCGCCCCAGCCGTAGCGAGCGGCGATCATGTCGCGCGCGATCGCCTGGGCTTCGCTGGGATTCCCGGGCGGCGCGGGCGTGCCCGCCGGCGCCCGCGGCGAGGAGGGCGCGTCGCGCTCGGCGGCGGCGCGCTCGGCCGTGGCCTGCTCGGCGGCGAGGCGTGCGGCGGCCTCGCGGGCGGCCTGCTCGGCGGCGAGGCGCTCGGCCTCCAGCCGGTCGAACTCGGCGACCGCCGCGGCGACCTCGGCCGACTGGTCCTTCGCGACCTTCATGAGGTCGTAGACGCGGGTCGGCTCGATCAGGGCGTGCGCCTCGAGTTGCGCGAGCGTGGCCTGCAGGTCGGCGGCGTCGGCCTTGCCGGCCGCTGAGACGGCGACCGCTCTCGCGTCGCCGAGCGCGTCGTCGGCGGCACCGGCCACGCGTGAGCGCAGGATGTCGTCGCCGACGGTCAGCTGGTCGGGCTCGAGGTCAGCGGCTTCGGTGAGCGCAGTGGTCGTCTCGATCGCCCGCTGCTGCTCGAGGGCGGTCGTCTGCGCGAGGAAGCCGGTGCCGCCCGTGGCGGCGAGGGCGACGACCGCCGCCGCGGCGAACAGGGCGCGCACGCCGCCGCGCCATCCTCGACGGCCGAGCAGCTGTTCCGGGTCCCTGAGATCGGTCGTCGACGGATCAGTGCCACTCATGCGTTCCCCCCGGACCGCACACCCGCCGGCGCGTCGATCCGTCGTGCTCATCGGCCGCGGGAACCCCTCCCCGCGGGACTTCCTTCTGACCCGCGCCACCATACGAGAGGTTCCCTCGATTCCGCAACCGGTCTCGGGCGGTGATGTCGCGCAATGTGCTGTGAATTCGCGGGGATGGAGACACTTTGCGCGACATCACGGGAGGTTCGCCGTCACGAAGCCGTCACGAAACCGCACACGCCGTATTCACCGCACGTTCAGACTCGGATGTTGGGCTAGCTTGACGCGCAGACGCCCGAAGCAGCGCGCACCAGTCGAACGAATGGGAACCCCGTGACGAGCCGAACGGCCGAGCACCCCCGACCGAGCCACTTCCTGCTCCACATCTCCGACACGCACCTCCTCGCCGGAGGCGGCCGCCTGTACGACCGCGTGCCGAGCGAAGACCACCTCCGCCGCCTCTTCGAGGAGTTCGAGGCCTCGAACGGCCGGCCCGACGCGCTCGTGTTCACGGGCGACCTGGCCGACAAGGGCGAGCCCGACGCGTACGCGCGGCTGCGCCGCATCGTCGAGCCCGCGGCCGAGCGGCTGGGCGCAGAGGTCATCTGGGTCATGGGCAACCACGACGACCGGGCGGCGTTCCGCCGCGAGCTGTTCGGCCAGTCGGCCGGCAGCACCCGACCCGTCGACCGGGTCACCGACGTGCACGGCCTGCGCGTGATCACGCTCGACACCACGGTGCCGGGTCACCACCACGGCGAGGTCACGGGCGAGCAGCTCGACTGGCTGGCCGAGGAGCTCGCGACGGATGCCCCGTACGGCTCGATCCTCGCGCTGCACCACCCGCCCGTGCCGAGCGTGCTCGACCTCGCGGCATCGGTCGAACTGCGCGACCAGGCGAGCCTCGCCGAGGTGATCGCGGGCAGCGACATCCGCTCGATCCTCGGCGGCCACCTGCACTACTCGACGACGGCCACGTTCGCCGGCATCCCCGTGTCGGTCGCGTCGGCGACCTGCTACACGCAGGACCTCAACGTGCCCGTCGGCGGCACGCGCGGCCGCGACGGCGCCCGCGCGTTCAACCTCGTGCACGTGTACCCCTCGACCGTGCTCCACTCGGTCGTGCCGCTCGGCGAACACGCGGCGCTCGACTGGATCGACGCCGACGAGAGCGCCCGCCGGCTCGCAGCCGGAGGCATCCGGTTCGCACCGGCCGCCGCGAGCGGCCTCGCGGCGTACCCGGGCTACTCGGTCGACGAGGAGCTCGAGCGCGCGCTCGCCGACGGCCCGTTCACCGAGCCGATCCTGCTGCCGTAGCGCCGGTGCCGGCACCGCCGCTCGCTGCGTGCGCGTTCGCGCCCGCGTTCGCCGAATCGGATGCCGCGACCTCGGCCGTCGGCTTCTCCCACGGCGCCGGGAATGGGAAGTACCGCTCGAGGAAGTCGATGACCGCCGTGGTGCGCACGTCGACCGGGATCTCGGGCTTGGAGCCGTCGTTGAGGCAGAACATGTCCTGATCGCGGCGCTTGAGCAGCCGGTCCATGGCCGGCAGCGCGCGGCGCAGCGTCGTCTCGATGTACTGCACCCGCGCCTGCGTCTGGGTGACGGCCTTGCCCGCCATCAGCGCGTAGTAGTGGTAGAGCGAGTTCGTGACCGAGATGTCGGTCGCCGAGCGGAACCGGCTCGCGGCCGTGCGGCGGAACTCCTCGGGGAACGCCTGCTCGAGCTCGGCCATCACCGACTTGCGGAGCGGCGCCGCGCAGTGCTCGAGGTGGCGCGTCGTGACCTTGCCGAACCTGCCCGCCAGCAGCGCCCGGTTGACGCGCGCGGCGTTCTCGAAGCCGCTGCGCTGCGGGTTGGACTCGCCGAGCCCGATGCGCGTGCCCGCCTCGACGAACTTCGTGATGCCGCCCGGAGAGAAGAACAGGTCGGGGGAGACGGGACGCCCGAAGAACATGTCGTCGTTCGAGTAGAGGAAGTGCTCGGCGAGGCCCTCGATGCGGTGCAGCTGGCTCTCGACCGCGTGCGAGTTGTGGGTCGGCAGCACCGAGAGGTCGGGGAAGAACTCCTCGCTGCGCACGATCTGCACCTTGGGGTGCTCGGCGAGCCACGCGGGCGCCGGCGAGTCGGTCGCGATGAAGATGCGCCGGATCCACGGCGCGAACAGCTCGACGCTGCGCAGCGCGTACTTCAGCTCGTCGATCTGCCGGTAGCGCGCCTCGGAGTCGTCGCCGTCGCCGACGACGTAGCTCTGCATGCGCTTGGCGCGCTCGCGCAGGAACTCGTCGCTCGACCCGTCGACCCACGAGAACACGATGTCGATGTCGAAGTCCACGTCGCTCGCGAGCGGCTGCCACATGTGCTCGATCGTCGACCACGTGACGCCGTAGCGCTCGACCGTCGCCTCGACGGCCTCGCCGCGGGGCAGCGTCGTGCGCATGAGGGCGTTGGGCAGCGGCGCCTCGATGGTCTCGTCGCCGAAACGCCAGAGCTCGAGCTGCGGTGCCGTGTCGGCCCCGTAGCGGAGCCGGCCGAGGGGTTCGATGCGCGGCCGGTACAGCCGCAGCGCGCTCGCCTTGCGGTGCGCCGAGAGGTGCCCGTCGGCGAGCAGCACGGGCGTCGTGCCGGCCGCCTTCTTCGGCGCGACGGGCACCGAGTAGAAGGGCTCGTCGGCGAACGCCTCGGCGAACGCGCGCGCGAGCTCGCGCCGTTCGGCCCGGTCGACCGCGATGACCGGCCGGTCGCCGTCGCCGCGCACGAGCAGGTGCCGGATGCCGGCCTGCTCGAGCACGCGGCGGATCGCGAGGAGATCCTCGACCATGGACTGCCGCGGCGTCGTGTGGCCGTTGCGCAGCGCGTACTCGCCCTTGCGCACCACCACGTCGTCGCGGTCGAAGCGCCGGGTGCCGCGGACGAGCACGAGTTCGGGCGCATCGGTGATCTCGAAGCTCGGCGACGGCGCGGGCTCCGGGTGCGAGAAGGCGAGTGGGCGGCTGGCGTCGAGGTCGCGATCGGTCACGTCGAGGGGTGCTCCTGTCGGTCGGTGCGGGGATGGGTCGATCATAAGCCGCCGCGGGCGGTTCGAACGGATGCGGGCGCCCGCCCAACGAGGGATCGCCGTCAACCCCGTGCGCGACCGGCGCGGCCGGGCCTAGGGTCGGAGACAGGTCGAGTGGAGGAGGGCCCACGTGGCGCGGAACGCGCGAGCCTCGCGACCGGTTTCCGGGGCGCGTCGGCGATGAGCGGGCGGATGCCTCCCGCCGAGCTCGATGCGGTCGTCGTCGGCGCCGGGCCGAACGGGCTGGCCGCGGCGGTGACACTCGCCCGCGCGGGCCTTTCGGTGCGGGTGTTCGAGCGGGCTCCGACCCCGGGCGGCGGCGCCCGCACGGCCGAGCTCACGCTGCCGGGCTTCCGCCACGACGTCTGCTCGGCGGTGCACCCGCTCGCCCTCGCATCGCGCTTCTTCCGCGAGTTCGGGCTCTCGCGCCGCATCGGGCTCGTCGTGCCCGAGCTCTCGTACGGGCATCCGCTCGACGGCGGACGCGCCGCGCTGGCCTGGCGCGACCTCGACCGAACGGTCGATGGGCTGGGCGCCGACGGCGAGGCCTGGCGCCGGCTCATGGGGCCGATCGTCAGCCATGCCCGCTCGCTGGCCGACTTCACCGGCTCGCAGCTGCT
Organism: Agromyces agglutinans; assembly: GCF_009647605.1. Taxonomy (GTDB): domain Bacteria; phylum Actinomycetota; class Actinomycetes; order Actinomycetales; family Microbacteriaceae; genus Agromyces; species Agromyces agglutinans. The sequence goes on from NZ_WJIF01000004.1 coordinate 157,759, forward strand.
GCGGGTGCCGGCCGACCCGATCACGGCCGTGCGCTTCGGCCTCCGCGCGCTCGAGCAGGGCTCGCCGTGGTGGAACGCGCGGTTCGCCGAGGAGTCGGCGCCGGCGCTGCTCACGGGCGTGGCCGCGCACTCGATCCTGCCGCTGCCGAGCACGGCAGCCGCGGGCGCGGCGCTCACGCTCGGCACGTATGCGCACGCGGTCGGCTGGCCGGTGCCGGTCGGCGGCAGCCAGGCGATCATCGACGCGCTCGTCGCCGACCTCGAGGCCCACGGCGGCGAGGTCATCACCGGGCACGAGGTGAGGAGCCTCGACGAGCTGCCGCCGTCGCGGGCGGTGCTCCTCGACGTGACGCCGCGGGCGCTCGAGTCGATCGCCGGCCACCGGCTGCCCCGGCGCTACCTCGACGACCTCGCTCGCTTCCGATACGGCAATGCGGTGGCGAAGGTCGACCTCGCGCTGTCGGAGCCCGTGCCGTGGTCGAACCCGGCCCTGCGCGAGGCGGGCACGCTGCACCTCGGCGGCACGCGCGCCGAGATCGCCGCCGCCGAGAACGCGGTCACGCGCGGGCGGCATCCGGATGCCCCGTACGTGCTGATCTCGCAGCCCTCGGTCTTCGACGCGACGCGCGCGCCGAAGGGCCGACACGTGCTGTGGGCGTACACACACGTGCCCAGGGGCTCGAACGTCGATCGCGCCGAGGCCGTCATCGCGCAGGTCGAGCGCTTCGCGCCCGGATTCCGCGACACGATCCTGCAGGTCGCGTCGAGCACGGCCGTCGACGTCGAGGCGCACAACCCGAACTACGTGCTCGGCGACATCGCCTCGGGCGAGCCGAACCTCTGGCAGCTGGTCAGCCGTCCGGTGCTCTCGACCGATCCGTGGCGCACGCCCGCGAAGGGCGTCTACCTGTGCGGGGCGTCGACGCCGCCGGGGCCGGGCGTGCACGGGCTCGCCGGCTGGCACGCCGCGCGCAGCGCGCTGCGCCACGAGTTCGGCATCCGCCGCGCGCCCGACCTGTCGCCCGGCGGCGAGCACGGTTAGGCGAGAACGGCTAGAGGTCGAGCACCTCGAGCGCGACCTCGACCGGTTCGCCCTCGGCGAGCCCCTCGGCCACGCGCACGGCCTTCTTGACGGGGAGCACGTACGCCCCCTGCGCCGAGTCGGGGAAGATCGACGTCGACCAGTCGGACCCGCCGACCTGCACGCGCACGCGCACCGAGCCGAACCCGCGCGGCATGCGCGGCACCTCGCGGATGTCCTCGGAGATCTCTTCAGGCACGGTCACGAAGTACCAGTTGGCCTGGGCCTGCCACTCCCACAGCGGCGCGGTGAACCGGAAGCGCATGCGTTCCCTTCCCTTCGGCTGCCCTCGGACGGGACGCTACCGGTCGCCGCCGACCTCGTCGCGCCACGAGTGCGCGGGCACGTAGCCGAGCTCGCGCCGTGCCTTGTCGATCGAGAGCAGGGTGTCGTTGACGCCGAGGTCGCCGCGCAGCTCGACGCCCGGGAACACCTCGGCCACGAGCTCTTCGTTCGGGCGGGTCATCACGGTGTCGGCCGCGGCGACGATGTAGCGCTCGAAGCCGGGCCGCGCCTTCGCGAGCGCGAGGCTCACGGCCTGCGCGCCGTCGCGCGCGTCGACGTAGCCCCAGAGGTTCCACTTGCGCAGCGTCGCGTCGGCGTCGAACGACGGGAACATCGCGTAGTCCTCGGGGTCCATGACGTTCGAGAACCGCAGCGCCGTGATCGACAGCTCGGGGTCTCGGCGCACGAGCTGGATGGCGAGCTGCTCCTCGAGGTGCTTGACGAGCGAGTACGTCGACTCGGGGCTCGTCACGTCCTCGTCGACGGGGAGGTAGGGCGGCGGCGTCTCGAACGGCAGGCCGAGCACGGTCTCGCTCGAGGCCGTCACGATGCGCGTGACGCCGGCCCGCCGAGCGGCCTGCAGCACGTTGAACGTCGAGAGCATGTTGTTGTGGAACGTCGCGACGTCGCTCATGAGGCCGGGGGCCGGCACCGCGGCGAGGTGCACGACGGCGTCGACGCCCGAGTGGTGCTCGTCGATGCCCGCGACCGCGTCGAGCACCTGACCGGCGTCGGTCAGGTCGACGACGACGACCTCACCGCGCTGGCCCGCCCGGTCGAGGTTGACGACGTGGTGCCCCTCGTCGCGAAGCGTGCGGACGACGGTGCGGCCGAGCTTGCCCGAGCCGCCGGTGACGATGATGCGCATGCGGCCAGTCAACCACCGGTCAACCCCTCGGCGAGCGGATGCCTCGCGCCTACGCTGGCCGCATGGCCGAGGTCGAGCGACCGGGTGCGGAACGGTGGGTGCCGCCCGACGCGGATGTCGCGGCGCTGCGCGCCGCCGTGCCCGACTGCCGCGGGTGCGAGCTCTGGCGGGATGCCACGCAGGCGGTGTTCTCCTCGGGATCGCCGGACGCGGCCGTGATGCTCGTGGGCGAGCAGCCGGGCGACCGCGAAGACCGCGAGGGCGAGCCGTTCGTCGGCCCGGCCGGGCGCGTGCTCGACGAGGCGCTCGCGGCGGCGGGCATCCCGCGTGCCGATGCGTACCTGACCAACGCGGTCAAGCACTTCCGGTTCGAACTGCGCGGCAAGCGGCGCATCCACGAGAAGCCCGCCGTCGGCCACCTGGTCGCGTGCCGACCGTGGCTGAGCGCCGAACTCGGAGCGGTGCATCCGTCGGTCGTCGTCGGGCTCGGCGCGACCGCCGCCCGGTCGCTGCTCGGGTCACCGGCTCGCATCGGCGACCTGCGCGGCCGCGTGCTGCCGCCGCCCGACGGAGTGCCGGCGCCGATCGTGCTGACACAGCATCCGTCGGCGATCCTGCGCGTGCGCGACGACGCCGACCGCGCGGCGGCGTTCGACGCGCTCGTCGCCGACCTCGCCGTCGCGGCCGAGGTCGCGGAGCATCCCCCCAGTTTCGATGCCTAGGCTCGGAGGTCCCGGCAGACCCCGACGAAGGAGCCTCCCATGCAGTGCCCGAATGACGGAGCCGTGCTCGTGATGAGCGAGCGCAGCGGTATCGAGATCGACTACTGCCCGCAGTGCCGAGGCGTCTGGCTCGATCGCGGCGAACTCGACAAGATCATCGAGCGCGCCGGCAACGAGTTCACGCCGCAGGCCGGGCCGGCCGCCGCGCCCCAGCCGCCGGCCCCGCAGCAGCCGGCCGCGCCGTACCCGTCGCAGGCCCAGCCGCCCTACCCTCCGCAGGGCCAGCCGCAGGGATACCCGCAGCAGCAGTCGCAGAACCCGCTCGACCTGCTGCGGCAGATGACCGGTGACCGCCGCCCCGACGACCGCCGCTACGACGACGGGTACGGCAACGGGTACAACCAGGGCCACTACCGAAAGAAGAAGAAGGACAACTGGCTCAGCGAGCTGTTCGACTGAGCTCGGCCTGAGGCCGCGTCGTCGTCTGCGGCGCGGCCCGCTGGACGGCAGCCGGCTCGACGTCCACCGGCTCGACCGGGGCAGCAGCCGCCGCTGCGGCCGGCTGCCGCGTGAGCGCGCGCCAGGCGAGCGAGCAGACCCAGCCGATCGCCGCGAGCAGCACGCCGACGAGGGCGCCCGTCGCGTTCGCGAGCAGGTCGCGCGGATCCGAGATGCGGTCGCCGATCGGGATCTGCGCGAGCTCGATGACGAGGCTGAGCGCGCCGGCTCCGACGAGCGCCCACACCCAGCGGCGCGGCCCCGCGAGCATCGCGAAGAGCACGCCGACGGGCAGGAACATCGCGACGTTGGCGACGAACTCGAACATCGAACCGGTCGTCCACGTCGAGCGGTCGAGCCAGATCGACGGCGTGAGCACGCCGTAGGTCGCCTCGTAGCCGATGGCATGCCACGACACCGGTCCGAGCGTCGCCCACGCCACGAGCGCGAGGTACGCCGCGGTCAGCAGGGGCAACGCGACGCGGCGGGGCATGCCTCCAGCTTCCTCGCCTCGCCTATGAATTCCCGGAGACTCACGGGTGAACCACAGGTCGGGACCGTGGCGGGGATGGGTGGGACAGGCCGACGCGAGCGGGTCAGGCCGGCTGTGCGCCCGTGATGTTGACCATCCAGCTCACGCCGAAGCGGTCGACGAGCATGCCGAACGCGTCGCCCCAGGGCGCGACCTCGAGCGGCAGCACCGGCGTGCCGCCCTCGCTGAGCGCCTCCCAGTAGCCGCGAAGCGTCGATTCCTCGTCGCCCGAGAGCGAGATCGAGATGCCGGCCGGGTCCTCGTGGTCCATGCCGGGCGGGGTGTCCGACGCCATGAGCGTGAAGCCGTTCTCGGTCGTGAGCTGGCCGTGCATCACCTTGTTCGCGTCGGCCGGGTCGTCGCCCTGACCGGATTCGCCGAACGTGCTGATGTCGAGCCGGCCGCCGAAGACGGAGTGGTAGAACTCGAGCGCTTCGCGCGCGTTGTCGGTGAAGCTGAGGTACGGGTTGAGCAGGACAGACATGACGATTCCTCCAGTCGTGGCGTACCCGCCGATTCTCCTCGTTCGGATGCCTCGCCGCGAGCCCTGCGCGGTGGAATCCAGCACCCGGCGTCGCCGCCCCCGGTATCAGTTCGACGGGCTCTTGACAGTGAGGCAGCCCCGGCGTAGCTTCTAATCAATCAAACGGTTGATCAAAGGAGAGGTTGATGATCGTGGACCCGAGTGCCGACGACCGGCTCGACCGGGCCTTCATGGCCCTGGCCGACCCCGTGCGCCGGCGCATCGTGGCTCGGCTGAGCCGCGGCCCGGCCACGGTCAACGAACTCGCCGAACCGTTCGCCATCACCAAGCAGGCGGTGTCCAAGCACATCCAGGTGCTCGAGCAGGCCCGGCTCGTCACGCGAACGCGTGACGCGCAGCGCCGGCCCGTGCACCTGAACGCCGCGACCCTCGAGTCGCTCACCGCCTGGATCGACCGATACCGGCTGATCCACGAGCAGCGCTTCCGCGCGCTGGACGAGCTGCTCGCCACCACCACCACCGCAGACGCCGACGCGGGCAGCGCCGACGCCACCGAGAAGGAGCAGGAGCAATGACGAACCCCGTCACCATCGAGGCCCCCGAGGGCCTGCCGTTCATCGAGATCGTCCGCGAGTTCGACGCACCCGTGGAGGCGGTCTTCCGCGCCCACCGCGAGCCCGAGCTCGTCAAGCGCTGGCTCGGCCCGAACGGCTACGACATGCAGATCGAGCGCTGGGACTTCACGACCCAGGGCGGCTACCGCTACATCCACCGCGACCCCGACGGCGGCGAGTGGGGGTTCAACGGCACCTTCCACTCCGTGCGCGAGAACGAGTTCGCCGTGCAGACCTTCGAGTTCGAGGGCATGCCCGACGTGGTCGCCATCGAGACGATGACCTTCGAGGACCTCGGCGGCGGTCGCACCCGCCTCACCGGCCACTCGACCTACCCGAGCGTCGAGGCGCGCGACGGCATGGTCGAGTCCGGCATGGAGACCGGGCTCACCGAGGGCTTCGAGCGGCTCGACGCGCTGCTCGCCGACGACGGAGGAGACGCCTGATGGACTGGACCCTCGAGGTCGTCATCGTGCCCGTCGCCGACTTCGACCGCGCGATCGAGTTCTACCGCGACCGGCTCGGGTTCGTGCTCGACCATGACACGCACGCGGGCGACCAGCGGTTCGCACAGCTGACCCCGGTGGGCTCGGGGTGCTCGATCGTCATCGGCACCCTGCCGTCGCAGAACGAGATGGCGCCGGGTTCGCTGAAGGGCGTGCAGTTGGTCGTCGCCGACGCCGAGGCGGCTCGCGCCGAACTCGTCGGCCGCGGCGTGGAGTGCGGCGAGATCCAGGTCATCGACCCGCGCGACGGCGGCACGTTCTTCGGGTTCGCCGATCCCGACGGCAACACGTGGGCCGTGCAGCAGATCCGCGACCGTGCGGTGCACCCGCTCATCCCGCACGACGCCCGGCGCCGCTTCGGTGCCGAGCAGGAGAGCGCCGAGCCGGAGAGCGCCGAGCCGGCGGCCGCCGGGTAGCCGCCGCGCCGGCCCTGCACGACGGGCCCGATCCCGAACCAGGGTCGGGCCCCCTCGTGCGAGGATCGCCGCATGGCCGAACCCGAGATCCTGCACTACGCCGCGTTCACGCGAGACCCCGACGGCGGCAACCCGGCGGGCGTCGTGCTCGACGCCTCGGGGCTCGACGATGCGGCCATGCAGCGCATCGCGGCCGAGGTCGACTACGCCGAGACGGCGTTCCTCACCGGCGGGGGTGCGGGCGGCGCACGGGGCATCCGCTACTTCTCGCCGATCGCCGAGGTGCCCTTCTGCGGGCACGCGACGATCGCGACCGCCGTCGTGCTCGCCGAGCGCGAGGGTGCGGGCCGGTTCCGCTTCGCGACCGGCGTCGGCGAGGTCGTCATCGACACCGTCGCGATGACGGATGCCTCGACGTCCGGCATCCTCGCATCATTCACGAGCGTCGAACCGCGCGTCGAGCCGATCGCCGACGACGTGCTCGCACGCCTGCTCGACCTGCTCGGCCTGGGGGCGGCCGACCTCGACCACCGGTATCCGCCGCGCATCGCGTACGCCGGCAATCGGCACCCCGTGCTCGTGGTCGCCGAGGCATCCGTCTTCGATGCGTTCACGTTCGATCCGGTGGCCGTACGCGAGCTCATGGATGCCGAGGGCTGGGCGGGCACGGTCAGCGTGCTGCACCCGCTGGGCGACGGCGCCGGCGACGGCGCGGCCCGCGACGGCGCGGGCGACGGCGACGGCGCGGCCCGCGACGGCGAGTGGGAGGCGCGCAACCTCTTCCCGGTCGGGCGCATCGTCGAGGATCCGGCGACCGGTTCGGCGGCGGCATCCTTCGGCGGGTACCTGCGCGAGCTCGCACTGGTGCAGCCGCCCGCGCACGTGCGCATCCGCCAGGGCCGTCACGTGGGCCGTCCGAGTGTGCTCGACGTGCGCATTCCCGAGGTCGGCGGCATCGTCGTGAGCGGTACCGCGGTGCCGATCCCCGCCTGACCGGCGGTTCTTCCGGCAGGCCTCCGTCGCATGCCGTCACGCCCGTCGCCGTTCGCCGATCGACCATTGCGAGCGGGAGGAAGTGCGTGGAAGATGACTCGGGGGGATCTGATGGGGGAATCGAAGGCGTACAGCCGTGCCGGGGTCGCGTCGCGCGAGCCGCTCCTCGCCGAGCGCCTCGGGCTCACCGCCGACTCCGCGGTGGCCGTCCGCGGTGAGGTGCCGGTACCCGAGCTCGCCGAGGCGCTGGCCGATGTCGGCCGCGTGCTGCCGTGGGACGCCGAGGTCGTCGTCACCGTCGTCGGCACGCCCGACCAGCTCGACGGCCTGCCCGTGTGGCTCGTCGAGTGCGGCGTGGTCGCCCCGACCTGGGTGGTGCACGGGGCCGCCCTCGCCGGTGAGGCCGGAGAGGCGTCGGTGCGCGACGCCCTGCGCGACGCGGGCTTCACCACGATCGGCTCCTGCGCCGTGGCCGACGGCTGGCAGGCCGTGCGAGCGGTGCCGCCCCGGCTGGCCTGAACCGCCGATCGACGGCACGTGCCGCGGTCGTCCCCTCGCCTCGAACCTTCGCCTGCGCGAGGTAGTGTCGGCAGCATGCAGACCCGCGTTCTCGGCCGTACGGGCCGCACCGTCTCCGTCATCGGCCTCGGCACCTGGCAGCTCGGCGCCGACTGGGGCCAGGTCGACGAAGCCGACGCGCTCGCCGTGCTCGACGCGGCGCACGACGCCGGCGTCACCGTGTTCGACACCGCCGACGTGTACGGCGACGGCCGCAGCGAATCGCTGATCGGCCGCTGGCTGCGCGAGCATCCCGGCGCCGGCGTGACGGTCGCCACGAAGATGGGCCGGCGCGTGCCGCAGCTGGTCGAGCACTACACGCTCGAGAACTTCCGCGCGTGGACCGACCGGTCGCGCGCGAACCTCGGCGTCGACACGCTCGACCTCGTGCAGCTGCACTGCCCGCCGACCGCGCTGTACGCCGACGACCGGGTCTTCGACGCGCTCGACACGCTGGTCGACGAGGGCGCCATCGCCGCCTACGGGGTCAGCGTCGAGCAGGTCGACGAGGCACTCGCGGCGATCGCGCGCCCGAACGTCGCGAGCGTGCAGATCATCCTGAACGCGTTCCGGCTGAAGCCGCTCGACGAGGTGCTGCCGGCCGCGCAGGCCGCCGGCGTCGGCATCATCGCGCGCGTGCCGCTCGCGAGCGGGCTCCTCTCGGGTCGCTATACCCTCGAGACCTCGTTCGCCGAGAACGACCACCGCACGTTCAACCGCCACGGCGAGGCGTTCGACGTGGGCGAGACGTTCTCCGGCGTCGACTACGCGACCGGCGTGCGTGCGGCGGGCGAGTTCGCGCAGCTCGCGAAGCAGGTGCTGCCCGATGCCACGCCGGCGCAGGTCGCGCTCGCGTGGGTGGCCGCTCAGCCCGGCGTGAGCACGGTGATCCCGGGGGCGCGCAACCCGGAGCAGGCGCGAGCCAACGCGGCGGCGGGCTCGTTCGACCTGCCCGAGTCGTTCTTCGCGGGCGTCCGCGAGCTGTACGACCGTGAGCTGCGGGCCGCGATCCACCCCCGCTGGTAGCACGTCGCCGACGCGGGATCCGCGCGGTTCCGCCCTTCCGGGCCGATCGTCCCGCTAGATTGACACCGTGCGAGTTCGGCCGGGGGGCCGACGGCGCATGCGATGCGATCGCACGTTCGATTCGGGGGAGAACGTATGGACATCGAAACACGTGGCACCGCGGTGCCGTCGGCACGTGGCGGTCGGGCCGGTTTCGCCGGGCGCCTCGCCGGGGCCGGCGTCGTCGGCCTGATCGCGCTCGCCGGGGGCCTCGCCGCGGGCCTGGCCGCACCGGCGAATGCGGTCGAGCCGGCAACCGCGCGCAGTGCGGCGCCCGCCGTCGCAACGGCCGGCATCGGCACGGGGGCGGCCGGCCTCGACCTCGCGGCGACGCGGCTGAGCGCCGCGACCGGACTCGCGGGCGGGGCATCCGCTGCCGCGTCGGCGCTCATCGACGAGGCGTCGGCCGCGCTCGGCGGCGACCGGGTCGCCGCGCTCCTCGCCGCACGCGCCGACCTGGTCGGTGCCGCGGCGACATCGGCCGTGCCGGCGCCGATCCTCACCGCGCGCGGCGCGGTGCTCGCCGAGCACGCGCGTGTCGCCGACGCACTCGCGCAGTTCCGTGCGGCTGAGCAGGCGCGCCTCGCGGCCGAGGCGGCAGCCCAGGCCGCTGCTGCCGAGGCCGCGCGCATCGCCGCCGAGGAGGCCGCCGGTGACTCCGTCGATGCGTCGGTCGACGATTCGACGGCGGATGCCGCGACGGGCGCCGCACCGGATGCCGCCCCAGCCGAGCCGGCCGCAGCTGCGACCTTCGACGCCTCGGCGTATCCCGGCCTGCCCGCGAGCCCGCGCGACGAGGACTGCGGTCCGTGCGTCGGGCAGGAGATGATCCCGGTGTTCCACGAAGGCACCTGGCGCTGGGGCTGCCGCCCCTGACGGCCGGCCCGTCGGGCGCGGCTAGGCTGGCGACGATGCATCCGTCGCCCACCGCCCGCCCGACGGGGTCGCGCCGGTGACCGACATCCTGACCGGATTCGCGGTCATCGGCCTCGCCGTGCTGGTCGGCTGGATCGTCGCGCGCGCCGGCGTGCTGCCGCCCGAGGCGCGTCAGGTGCTGGCACGGCTGAACTTCAGCGTGCTCGGGCCGTTCCTGCTCTTCTCGGTGCTCTCGACGGCCGACGTCGGCTCGCTGTTCTCGGCACTGCTGCCGGTGTCGGCCGCCGCCGCGGTCGCGATGATGCTGCTGTTCTCGCTCGTGTCGTTGCTCGTCTGGCGGCGCAGCGTCGCCCACACGACCGTGGGGGCGCTCGCCTCGGGGTACGTGAACGGCAACAACTTCGGCATCCCGATCGCGGTGTACATGCTCGGCGACGCCGCGTACGCGGCACCCATCGTGCTGCTGCAGCTGCTGTTGTTCGCGCCGGTCGGGCTGGCGATCCTCGGCGCGACGGTCGAGGGTCGCACGTCGGTGCGGCAGATCGTCCGCGGCACGCTGCTGAACCCCATCATCCTGGGGTCGCTGCTCGGCGTCGCGGTCGCCGTGTCGGGCGTGGAGCTGCCGCCGTACGTGCAGGAGCCGGTCGACCTCATCGGCCACGCGGCCGTGCCGCTCATGCTCATCGCGTTCGGCATGTCGCTGCACGGCAAGCGGCTGCTCGAGCCGGGCACCGATCGCCGCGACGTGCTGCTCGCGACCTGCCTGCAGTTGATCGCCATGCCGCTGGTCGCGTGGGCCGTGGGGTCGTTCGCCTTCGGCCTCGACGGACACGACCTCTACGCCGTCACGGTGCTCGCGGCGCTGCCGGCCGCGCAGAACGTATTCGTGTTCGCGCAGCGCTACGAGACCGCCGAGACGCTGGCTCGCGATACGGTCTTCCTCACGACCGCGGGGTCGCTGCCCGTGCTCGTCGTCGTGGCCCTGCTGCTGGGCGGCTGAGGCGCGACGGACGCCGGGCGCCGGGCGCCCGCCCCCGCCGCCCGCCCCCGAGACGACCAGGAGGACCGATGCCGTTCCGACGAGACGACGGTGCGCCGCTCGACGAACTGCGGCTCGCTCAGCGCCCGGCCGACGGCGACCGGTTCGACCTGCTCGCCTCGTTCCGGTACGTCGACCCGGTGTCGGGCGCGACGTACCGGGTGCCCGCGGCGGGCGAGCCGGGCGGGCCGGGCGAGCCGGATGCGCGTTCGACCGACCTCGCCTCGGTGCCGCACCCGCTCTGGAGCTTCGTCGCGAGCTACGGCCGGCAGTCCGCACCGGCAGTGCTCCACGATCATCGGTCCGCCGTCGCCGAGCAGGTCGCCGAACGCGACGGGGCGGATGCCGCGCTGGCGCAACGGGTCGAAGACGACCGCGTGTTCCGCACGGCGTTGCGGGAGCAGCGCGTGCCGCTCGTGCGGGCGTGGGTGATGTGGGCGTGGGTGTCGGCCGATCGCGAGCGCACCTACGGAGGGGCGCGCGGGGCCGTTTTCGTGGCGCAGGCGGTGCTCGGCGCGATCGCCCTGCTCGCCGGCCTCGTGCTCGCGTGGTGGCATCCGGCCTGGCTCGCCCTCGCCGCCGTCGCCGTGCTCGCGGCGCTCCCGTGGGGGCGGCTCGCCGGGCTCCAGCTGCTGCTCACGGTGTCCGGGGCGTTGATCGCACCGCTCGTGGTCGTGCATCTCGCGCCGCTCGTGGTGTTCCGCGTGGTCGAGGCCATCGCCGAGGTCCTGACCGGCGGCGATCCGGCGGCGGTCGTGCGGCCGACCGTCGCGGCACGCGAACCCGGCGACCCGGCACCCGGCCAACGCTCGCCCGGCGACGGGTAACCGCGCCGGCGACCGGTCCGAGTCGAAGCTCAGGGTTATCCCTGATGTGCCGCGCAGCGCGCCCCGCGTAGATTCGATCACGATCCGGTCGCCGCGCTGCAGGGGGAACTGTCTGCGGAAGCCGTGATCATCGAGAGCCGGCCCCGCCATGACCCCGAACGATTGGCGGAGGCCGGCTCCCCCTTTCCCCGGCGTCGCCCGTCGCCGGCGCCCTCACGCGCATGGTGCAGACTCGACGGGTGACCGAACCCCTCCTCAGCCGCCTGCCGCAGGGCCGCGACGCCGATGCCGACGCGCTGTACGAGGGATTCGTCGGCTGGGCCGAGGAGCGGGGCCTCGCGCTCTATCCCGCGCAGGACGAGGCGGTCATCGAACTCGTCTCGGGCGCGAACGTGATCCTGTCGACGCCGACCGGCACCGGTAAGTCGCTCGTCGCCGTGGCCGCGCACGCCGTCGCCGTCGCGCGCGGCGGCCGCACCTATTACACGGCTCCGATCAAGGCACTCGTGAGCGAGAAGTTCTTCCAGCTCGTCGAGATCTTCGGCGCGGCGAACGTCGGCATGGTGACGGGTGACAGCTCGGTGAACGCCGACGCGCCGATCATCTGCTGCACGGCCGAGATCCTCGCCAACCTCGCGCTGCGGCAGGGGCCGGATGCCCGCATCGACCAGGTCGTCATGGACGAGTTCCACTACTACGGCGACCCCGACCGCGGCTGGGCCTGGCAGGTGCCACTGCTCGTGCTGCACCGCGCGCAGTTCGTGCTGATGTCGGCGACCCTCGGCGACGTCGAGGCGATCGCCGAAGACCTCGAACGCCGCACGGGCCGTGAGACGGCGCAGGTGACCGGGGTCGAGCGCCCGGTGCCGCTCAGCTTCTCGTACGCGAAGACGCCCGTGCAGGAGACCGTCGAGGAACTGCTCGAGACCCGCCAGGCGCCCGTGTACATCGTGCACTTCTCGCAGGCCGCGGCGATGGAGCGCGCGCAGGCGCTCTCGTCGATCCGCGTCGTCACGCGCGAGCAGCGCGACGAGATCGCCGAGGCGATCGGAGGCTTCCGTTTCACGACGGCGTTCGGCAAGACCCTCTCGCGGCTCGTGCGCGCGGGCATCGGCGTGCACCACGCGGGCATGCTGCCCCGCTACCGCCGGCTGGTCGAGACCCTCGCCCAGCGCGGCCTGCTGCGGGTCATCTGCGGCACCGACACGCTCGGCGTCGGCATCAACGTGCCGATCCGCTCGGTGCTCATCACCGCGCTCGCCAAGTACGACGGGCAGCGGATGCGCCAGATCTCGGCGCGCGAGTTCCACCAGATCGCCGGACGCGCGGGTCGCGCGGGGTACGACACCGCCGGCACGGTCGTCGTGCTCGCACCCGAGCACGAGATCGAGAACGAGCAGGCCGTGCGCAAGGCGGGCGATGACCCGAAGAAGCTGAAGAAGGTCGTGCGCAAGAAGCCTCCGGCCGGATTCGTCACGTGGGGCGAGGGCTCGTTCGAGCGGCTGGTCGCGGCCGAACCCGAACCGCTCGTGCCGCAGTTGAAGCTCAGCGCGGCGATGCTGATCAACGTCATCGCGCGGGGCGGCGACGTCGTCGGAGACATCCGCTCGCTCGTGTTCGACAACCACGAGCCGCGCGCCCGGCGCTTCGCGCTCGCGCGACGCGCGCTCGAGATCCTGCGCACGCTCCGCGACGCCGGCGTCGTCGTGCTCGAGCCGGATGCCGCCGCTGGTCGAGTAGCGCCCGACGAAGGAGGACGCGTATCGAGACCGGGGCTCGGCGTGCGGCTCTCGCTCACCGTCGACCTGCAGCCGAACTTCGCCCTCAACCAGCCGCTGTCGCCGTTCGCGCTCGCGGCCATCGAACTGCTCGATCCCGAGACGAGCGAGCAGGGCACCGGTCACTACGCGCTCGACGTCGTGTCCATCATCGAGTCGACGCTCGACGACCCGCGGCCGATCCTGTCCCAGCAGGAGTTCCGCGCGCGCGGCGAGGCGGTCAACGCGATGAAGCAGGACGGCATCGAGTACGACGAGCGGATGGCCCGGCTCGAGGAGGTCACCTATCCCAAGCCGCTCGATGAGCTGCTCGCGCACGCGTTCGAGACCTTCGCGTCGAGCCAGCCGTGGGTGCGCGACTTCGAGCTGCGCCCCAAGTCGGTCGTGCGCGACATGTTCGAGCGGGCGATGTCGTTCGGCGAGTACGTGTCGCAGTACCAGCTCGCCCGAAGCGAGGGGCTCGTGCTGCGCTACCTCTCCGATGCGTTCCGCGCGATCCGGCAGACCGTGCCCGACGAGGCGAAGGATGAGGAGCTGCACGACCTCGTCGAGTGGCTCGGCGAACTCGTGCGCCAGGTCGACTCGAGCCTCGTCGACGAGTGGGCCGAGCTCGTCGACCCCACGCTGCACGACGAGGCCGCCGAGGACGCGGTCGTGCCGCCACCGCCGCCGTCGGTCGTGACCAATCGGCGCGCATTCACGGTGCTCGTGCGCAACGAGCTGTTCCGCCGGGTGCAGCTGGCCGCGCTCGAGCGCGACGACGAGCTCGCCGAGCTCGATCCCGACGTCGGCTGGCCCGACGCGCTCGACCGCTACTACGCCGAGCACGATTCGATCGGCGTCGACGCGGCGGCGCGCTCGCCGCGGCTGGTCGAGATCGACGAGACGGATGCCCCGTCCGGGCGTTGGCGGGTCGAGCAGGTGCTCGACGACCCGGCCGGCGACCACGATTGGCGCCTCCGCGCCGAGGTCGACCTCGAGGCGTCGGCCGAGGAGGGTGCCGCCGTGCTGCACGTCACCGAGCTCGTCCGCCTCTGACTCCGGCCGCTCAGGCGAGCGCGAGCATGCCCGCGGCCGCGAGGGCGAGCACGAGCCCGGCCCACTGCACGGGCGCGATGCGCTCCCGAAGCACGATGGCCGCCAACAGGATCGTGCCCGCCGGGTACATCGCGCCCAGCACGGCCGCGACCGTGAGGTCGCCGGAGCGCAGGCCGCCGAGCAGCAGCAGGTTCGCGGTCACGTCGACGAGGCCGCAGGCGACGGCGAGCCGGAGCCCGACCGAGCGGGCCCGGCGCGAGGCATCCACCCGCGAAGGCGATGACGGCGCTCTCGCCGGCGCCGCCGCCGACCGACCCGCACCCGCGCGCCGCCGCCGGCCGACGAGCGCGACGGCGCCGGCGATGGCGAACATGACCGCCGCGTCGGCGGACCGGTTCATGACGAGCGGCACGGCGCCCGAGGCATCCGAGGTCTGGTCCATGATGACGAAGAACGCGCCGACCGCGACGCCCGAGCCGAGCGCGAGCGCGAGCCCCTTCGCCGAGGGCCGCACCGCGCCGCGCTCGGGCACGAAGCCCACGAGCACGACCGCGACGAGGGCGACCGCGAGCCCCCAGCCGCCGAGCGGGCCGAGCGTCTCGCCGCTCGCGAGTCCCCAGGCCATCGGCACGATCGCCGAGACGACGGCGGTGAGCGGCGAGAGGATGCTCATCGGCCCGATCGCGAGTGCGGCGTAGAGCAGACCGATCGCCGCGGCGTTCACGACGCCCGAGAGCGCGCCCCAGGCGACGTCGTCGGGCCGCCATTCGCCGCCGATGAGCGGCAGGGCGGCGAGCAGCGCGAGGCATCCGGTGAGCGCGGCGACGGCGGTCGCGAGGATCGCTCCGATGCGCTTCGCGGCGAGCCCGCCGAGGAAGTCGGCGGCGCCGAAGACGAGCGCGCCGGAGAGCGAGAGGACGGCCGTGAGCATCGACGGCCAGCCTAGCCAGCACCGGATGCCTCGCTGCAGCGCCGAACGAACCGCCCGGCACTGCTCAGATGAGCAGATTTCAGCGGGCGTTCACCGAGGCTCTTCCCGGGTTCAACGCCGCCGCCTATGCTGACCGCACTGCCCCCCGTTCGCGGCTCGCCCCTCGCGCCGCCATCCGACGGTTGCGGGGCGTACGGAGGAGAGTCATGCATCGTCGCACCGCTGGGCGCCTGACCGGAGTGGCCGCGGCCACGGCCGGTGCGCTCGCCATCGGGCTGTTCGCGCCCACGCCGGCCTTCGCGGCCGACGAGGTCACCATCAACCTCGTCACCGTCAACGACTTCCACGGCCGCATCAAGCAGGACGGCACCGCGGCCGGGGCCGCACGCCTGTCGACCGCGGTCGAGGACATCCGCACGGCGAACCCGAACACGATCTTCGCGGCCGCGGGCGACCTCATCGGCGCGTCGACGTTCGAGTCGTTCATCCTCGACGACGAGCCCACGATCGAGGCGCTGAACGAGGCGGGCCTCGAGGTGAGCGCCGCGGGCAACCACGAGTTCGACCAGGGCTGGGCCGACCTCGAGGGCCGGGTGCAGGGCCTCGCCGACTGGGAGTACATCGCGGCGAACGTGTTCCACCGCGGCACCGACGACACCGCGCTCGCCGAGTCGTGGACGAAGGACGTCGACGGCGTCACCGTCGGCTTCGTCGGTGCGGTGACCGAGGAGCTCCCCTCGCTCGTGAGCCCCAGCGGCATCGCCGAGCTCGAGGTGCGCGGCATCGTCGACTCCGTGAACGCCGCGGCCGACCGGCTGACGGCGAACGGCGCCGACGTCGTCGTGCTGCTCGTGCACGAGGGGGCGGCGACCACCTCGATCGCTTCCGCGACCGACCCGAACACCGCGTTCGGCCGTATCGTCGGCGGCGTCGACGCCGACGTCGACGCCATCGTGTCGGGCCACACGCACCTCGCGTACAACCACGTGATCGACGGACGACCCGTCATCTCGAGCGGCCAGTACGGCGAGAAGTTCTCGAACATGACGATCGTGTTCGACAAGGACACCGACGCCATCGTGTCGATGCAGAACGTCACGGTGAACACGTCGACGCCGGTCCCGAACACCAACCCGACGCAGTACACGTACTACGCCGCTCCCGACCCCGTGGTGACCGACCTGCTCGCGCCGTACCTGGCCGAGGCGGACGTGCTCGGCGCGCAGCCGCTCGGCACGGCGACCACGCCGCTCACGCGCGGCGTGCAGCTCGCGGTCGACGCCAACGGCAACCCGCTGCCCGGCACGACGGCCGAACTGCGCGGCGCCGAGTCGACGCTCGGCAACTTCGTCGCCGACGTGCAGTACTGGAAGGCCAACCAGGACGGCCAGGTCGACATCGCGTTCATGAACCCCGGCGGACTGCGCGCGAACATCGACGCGGGCGAGGTGACCTACCGCGAGGCCGCGAACGTGCAGCCCTTCGCGAACTCGCTGTTCACCCAGACCCTCACGGGCGCCCAGGTGAAGCAGGTGCTGGAAGAGCAGTGGCAGCCCGCGGGTTCGAGCCGTCCGTTCCTCAAGCTCGGCGTCAACCAGGGGCTCGAGTACACGTTCGACGCGTCGCTGCCGGTCGGCTCGCGCATCACGAGCGTCACGCTGCACGGCGTGCCCCTCGACCCGGCGGCCGAGTACCGCGTCGTGGCGAACTCGTTCCTCGCCGCGGGTGGCGACAACTTCTTCACGCTCGGCAAGGGCACCGGCCGCGCCGACAGCGGCATCATCGACCTGTCGTCGATGGTGGAGTGGTTCGAGGAGTTCGGCACGGCTGCCGCCGACCCGGTGCAGCGCTCGGTGGGCGTGCACCTCTCGGCGCCAGACGCCGACGGCTACGACGCGGGCGACGCGCTCACGATCGACCTGTCTTCGCTCGACTTCTCGAGCGGCGGCACGGGCGGCGAGGTCGTCGTCACGCTCGGCGGCGTCGAGCTGGGCCGCAGCGCGATCGACACGTCGCTCGTGCAGCTGACCGACGAGTTCGGCCGCGCGAGCATCGCGACCGAGATCCCCGAGGGCCTCTACGGCCCGCAGGAGCTCGTCGTCTCGGTGCCGTCGACCGGCACCGAGGTCGCCCTCACCGTCGAGCTGAACGCCGAGCCGGTCGACACGTCGGCCATCGGCATCGCGAGCGCGCTGCTCACGACCTCGAAGAAGCCCGTGTCGTACTCGGGCATCGTCTGGTCGGCGAACGGCACGGCGCCGGTCGGCACGGTCGAGATCACCGACCGCGGCCGCGTGCTCGCGACGGTCGAGCTCACGGCGGCGTCGAACGGCCGCTTCTCGGCCGACCTCGGCACGCTGAGCCGCGGGCTGCACCTGCTGCGCGCCGAGTTCACCGGTGCGTCGGGCTATGACGACACCCGGAGCCTCCCCTTCCCGGTGCTCGTGTTCTGATCGGCGCCGTCTGATCCTCCACAGGAGCGACCCATGACGGGGCCGGTGCCGTAACGGCACCGGCCCCGCCTGCGTCGGCGGACGTCGTTACACTCGAACGGATGACTCCCGGCCCCGACTTCGACCGGGTCGACGAGATCCCCTGGGACCCCGACGACCTCGTCCCGCCCGACGACGCCGACGCGTGGGCGCCGCCGCCCGAGTCGGAGGGGTACGGTGCGCCCGCGGCGCGCGCCGTGGGCCGCGATGCGCTCGCCGCCGGCGGCGCCGCCGGCTCGCGATCCGGGTCACCCGCGGGCGTGGCATCCGTCACCGCCGTCGCGCCCGCGCGCTTCGACTCCGCACTCGAGGCGCTGCGCACCGTCTTCGGCTACGACGCGTTCCGCGGCGAGCAGGCCGAGATCATCGACCACGTGGCGGGCGGCGGCGACGCCGTCGTGCTGATGCCGACCGGTGGCGGCAAGAGCCTCTGCTACCAGATCCCCGCGCTGCTGCGCGAGGGCACGGGCATCGTCGTGTCGCCGCTCATCGCGCTCATGCACGACCAGGTCGACGCGCTCGTGCGCAACGGCGTGCGCGCGGCGTACCTGAACTCGAGCCAGGCCCCCGCCGAGCGGGCCGACGTCGAGCGTCGCTACCTCGCGGGCGAGCTCGACCTGCTCTACGTCGCCCCCGAGCGGCTCAACACCGAGAGCACCCTGCAGCTCATCGGCCGCGGCCGCATCGCCCTCTTCGCCATCGACGAGGCGCACTGCGTGTCGCAGTGGGGTCACGACTTCCGCCCCGACTACCTCGCGCTCTCGGGCCTCGCTGAGCGCTGGCCCGACGTGCCGCGCATCGCGCTGACGGCGACGGCCACCGACGCGACGCACCGCGAGTTGACCGAGCGGCTCTCGCTGGGCGGCGCGCGGCACTTCGTCGCGAGCTTCGACCGGCCGAACATCCAGTACCGCATCGCGCCGAAGTCCGAGGTGCGCAAGCAGCTGCTCGACTTCATCCGCACCGAGGGCCGCGACGCCGACGGCCGGCCGGTCTCGGGCATCGTGTACGCGCTGTCGCGCGCGAGCACCGAGCGCTTCGCCGACTTCCTCCGCCAGAACGGCGTCGACGCGGTGGCGTACCACGCCGGCCTCGACGCCGACGTGCGCCGGCGTGCGCAGGAGCGGTTCCTCCGCGAAGACGGCGTGGTCGTGGTCGCGACGATCGCGTTCGGCATGGGCATCGACAAGCCCGACGTGCGCTTCGTCGCGCACATCGACCTGCCGAAGTCGGTCGAGGGCTACTACCAGGAGACCGGCCGCGCCGGCCGCGACGGCCTGCCCGCGACCACCTGGCTCGCATACGGCCTCCAAGACGTCGTGCAGCAGCGGCGCATGATCGACGAGAGCCCCGGCGACCTGGCCTTCCGCCGGCGCCTGTCGGCCCACCTCGACGCGATGCTCGCGCTCTGCGAGACGGTCTCGTGCCGCCGGCAGAATCTCCTCGGCTACTTCGGCCAGCCGAGCGAGCCGTGCGGCAACTGCGACACGTGCCTCGTGCCGCCCGCGTCGTGGGACGGAACGGTCGCGAGCCAGAAGCTCATGTCGACGATCGTGCGCCTCCAGCGCGAGCGCAACCAGCGATTCGGTGCGGGCCAGCTCGTCGACATCCTCCGCGGCAAGCAGACGCCGCGGGTCGAGCAGCACGGCCACGACCGGCTCGCGACCTTCGGCATCGGCCAAGACCTGAGCGATGCCGAGTGGCGCGGCGTGGTGCGCCAACTCCTCGCCCAGGGACTGCTCCAGTCGGTCGGCGAGTACGGCGTGCTGACGCTGACGGATGCCTCGGCCGAGGTGCTCTCGGGCGAGCGCACGGTCGCCCTCCGCAAGGAGCCCGACCGCCCCGTCCGATCCTCCAGCCGTCGTTCGGCGACGCCCGCCGTCGACCTGGAGCCCGCGCAGGCCGAGCGGTTCGAGGCGCTTCGCGCCTGGCGCGCCGCCGAGGCCAAGCAGCAGGGCGTGCCGGCGTACATCGTGTTCGGTGACGCGACCCTGCGCGCGGTCGCCGTGGCGAAGCCGTCGAGCCTGCACGAGCTCGACGGCATCACGGGCATCGGTGCCAAGAAGCGCGACGCGTACGGCGAGGCGCTGATCCGGGTGGTCGGCGCGAAGGCGTAGGCGCCACGGCGTGACCGGCGGGCCCTCCCGACGTACCCGCCGGGACCCCACTCGACCCGCCTGCCGCGCGCGGGGCATCCATGCTTCCCGCTAGCATCGGCCCAGGGGGCGTCGCACGGCGCGACGCGGGGGAGGAAACCCATGGCTGATCGCACGCTGCGCCCGGTCGGGGTGACGGTCGTCGCCGTCATCGCGTGGATCTCGGGCGCGCTCGACATGGTGGCCGGCATCATCATGCTGTTCATGCTTCCGGTCACCGAGGTGGTGAACGAGTACGGCGGCACCGGGCAGCTGATCGGGGCGGCCATCGGCTCGATCATCGTCGGCCTGATCACGGTGGTCGTGGCGGGCGGCCTGCTCGCCGGCAATCCGGTGGCCCGCCTCATCGTCACGGTGCTGCAGGTGCTGTCGCTGCTCGGGTCGCTCTTCCTCGCGATCGCGTATCGCGAGTCGCCGACGGCGTGGACCGAGTGGCTCGGCATCCTCGTGTCGATCGTCGTGCTGCTGCTGCTCTGGTCGAAGCGGGCGAGCGCCTTCTTCAGCAGCTGACGCAGTCGCCGCAGCTGAGGCGGCGTGCGCACGGGCGCCACGGATGCCACGGGCGTGAGCCCGTGGCATCCGCTTGTGGAATCTCCATCGACCCGCGAGAGTGCATTTGTAGACCCTCCACAGCGCGCTCCGTCGACCCTCGCGCGCCGTTTGTAGGGCCCTGACCGAGGTTTGCCGACTCCCGCGCCGACCGGCATACGTTGGAAGACGGCCACGAACGCTCATGGAGGACATCCGATGGTTGACACGGCATCCCGTACCGAGACTCCCGCGACGCAGGGAAACCCCGCATCGGAGGCGCGCGTCGCCCCGGTTCCCGGCAAGGCCGCGAGCGCGCCGATCCCGGTCCCCGCGGCACCGGCTCGCCCCGACGCGCCGAAGGTCGACGTCGAGGCCCTGGGTCGGCAGCTGCTCGGCACCTGGGCCGACATCCGGCTCGAGGCGCGCGAGCGCGCGGCGCATCCCGACCTGCAGCGCATCGAGGGCCAGTCGATGCCCGAGCACCGCCAGCGCGTGTTCGAGCAGCTGAAGATCCTCGTCGAGCACGGCGCCGTGCAGAAGGCGTTCCCGAAGTCGCTCGGCGGCCAGGACGACCACGGCGGCAACATCGCCGCGTTCGAGGAACTCGTGATCGCCGACCCGAGCCTGCAGATCAAGTCGGGCGTGCAGTGGGGCCTGTTCGGCGCCGCGGTGCTGCACCTCGGCACGCAGAGCCACCACGAGCGCTTCCTGCCCGCGATCATGTCGCTCGAGGTGCCCGGTGCGTTCGCGATGACCGAGACCGGTCACGGTTCGGACGTCGCGGCGATCGGCACGACCGCGACGTACGACGAGGCGACCGAGGAATTCGTGATCCACACGCCGTTCCGCGGGGCGTGGAAGGACTACCTCGGCAACGCGGCGGTGCACGGCCAGGACGCGGTCGTGTTCGCGCAGCTGATCACCAAGGGCGTGAACCACGGCGTGCACGCGTTCTACGTGCACCTGCGCGACGAGAACGGCGACTTCCTGCCGGGTATCGGCGGCGAGGACGACGGCCTGAAGGGCGGACTCAACGGCATCGACAACGGTCGCCTGCACTTCACCGAGGTGCGCGTGCCGCGCGACTACCTGCTGAACCGGTACGGCGACGTCGCCGCCGACGGCACCTACTCGAGCCCGACCCAGAGCCCGGGTCGTCGCTTCTTCACGATGCTCGGCACGCTCGTGCAGGGCCGCGTGTCGCTCGACGGCGCCGCGACGGCCGCCGCGGCGATGGCGCTCACCATCGCGATCACCTACGGCACGCAGCGTCGCCAGTTCAACGGCGCGAGCGAGACCGACGAGGAGGTGCTGCTCGACTACCAGCGCCACCAGCGGCGCCTGCTGCCCAAGCTCGCGACCGCGTACGCGCAGACCTTCGCGCACGACGAGTTCCTCGTGAAGTTCGACGCGGTGTTCTCGGGCAAGGCCGCGAGCGACGAGGACCGCGAGGACCTCGAGACGGTCGCCGCGGCACTGAAGCCCCTGTCGACGTGGCACGCGCTCGAGACGCTGCAGGAGGCGCGTGAGGCGTGCGGCGGCGCGGGGTTCCTCGCCGAGAACCGCCTCGTCGGGCTCCGGCAGGACCTCGACATCTACGTCACCTTCGAGGGCGACAACAACGTGCTGCTGCAGCTGGTCGCCAAGCGCCTGCTCACCGACTACTCGAAGCAGTTCAAGGGCGCCGGCTTCGGCGTGCTCGCCCGCTACGCCGTGGGCCAGGCGGCCGATCGTGCGCTGCACGGGTCGGGCCTGCGCCGCCTCGGCCAGAACCTCACCGACCTCGGCTCGACCGCGCGTTCGGTCACCGAGCTGCGCGACGAGGAGACCCAGCACGAGCTGCTCGCCGGCCGCGTCGAGGCCATGATCGGCGAGATCGCCGGCCGGCTCCGCGAGGCGCGGAAGCTGCCGAAGGCCGAGGCGGCCGCGGTGTTCAACCGCAACCAGAACGAGCTGATCGAGGCCGCCCGCGCGCACGCGGAGCTGCTGCAGTGGGAGGCGTTCACGCGCGGCCTCGCGAAGACCACCGACCCGGCCACGAAGCAGGTGCTCACGTGGGTGCGCGACCTCTTCGGCCTCGGGCTCATCGAGCAGCACCTCGCGTGGTACCTCGTGAACGGGCGGCTCTCGCCGAAGCGCGCGCAGGCCGTGACGGCGTACATCGACCGGCTGCTCGGGCGGCTGCGCCCGCACGCGCTCGACCTCGTGAACGCGTTCGGCTACACCGACGCCCACCTGCGCGCGAAGATCGCGTCGGGTGCCGAGCAGGAACGTCAGGACGAGGCTCGTGCGTACTACGCCGAGCAGCGCCGCGCCGGCACCCTGCCCGTCCCCGAGAAGTCGAAGTCCAAGAAGCGGTAACGGCAACCGACGGGCGAGCGAGGCGCGGTACGGCAGACTGATGCGGTGCCGCGCCTCATCCGCATCCTCGTCGCCGTCGTCGGCGTGCTCGCCCTCGCCGTGGTCGTCTTCCTCGTCTACGCGCACACCGTGATGCAGGGCGACCGGCCGGCCGCGATCCGCGCGTGGACCGATGACGCCGTGACCATCGCGTCCGACGAGGCGGGGATCGTGATCACGCCGATCGGGGCCGACGGTGGGAGCACTGCCCGCGAGGGCCTCGTGTTCATCCCGGGCGCCAAGGTCGACCCGTACGCCTACCTCTACAAGCTCTCGGGCGTGGCCGAGGCATCCGGTCTCACCGTCGTCATCACGAAGCCGACGTTGAACCTGGCCTTCTTCGACACCCGGCCGCTCGAGGCGTTCACCTCGCTCGCGCCCGACGTCGAGCGCTGGTACGTGGGCGGGCACTCGCTGGGCGGGGTGCGCGCGTGCCAGCTCGCGGGGTCCGACCCGATCGAGCCGGTCGGCCTCATGCTGTTCGGGTCGTACTGCGCGAACGACCTCGTCGACTCGGGCCTCGAGGTGCTCAGCATCTCGGGTGAGCACGACGGGCTCTCGACGCCCGCGAAGATCGAGGGCGCGCGCCACCTGCTGCCGGCGGATGCCTCGTTCGTCGAGCTCCAGGGAGCCAACCACGCCGACTTCGGCGACTACGGCGTGCAGCCGGGCGACGGCGAGTCGACGCGCGACGACGCCGACGTGCGGCGCGAGATCGCCGAAGCGGTCGCCGCGTTCACGGGCTGATCGCCCGCGAACGCGGCGCACGCACCGTGCCGGGTCAGCGCCGCAGGCGCCGGTACGCCCCGGCGGCGAGCGGCAGGAAGATCGCCGTGATCACGAGCGGCCACAGGGATGCCCCGAGCACGGCGTTCTCGGCGAGCCATCCGGTCGTCGTGCCCGTCGGGTTGCCGAACAGTTCGCGCGTCGCGGCCGCGGTCGCGGAGACCGGGTTCCAGGCTGCCACCGTGCCGAGCCATCCCGGCATCGTCTCTGCGGAGACGAACACGGTCGAGACGAACCCGATCGGCCAGACGAGCACCTGCACCGCGGTCGTGGCGCCCGCGCCGCGGAATCGAAGGCCGAGGTAGACGCCGAGCCAAAGCAGCGCGAAGCGGAGCCACAGCAGCAGCACGACGCCCAGCGCGATCTCGGCGGGCCCGGTCGTCGGTCGCCACCCGATCAGGAGGCCGCCGAGCATCAACACGGCGAGGCTCAGCGCCGACGAGAGCAGGTCGGCGATCGCCCGGCCGAGCGCCACCGAGGCGCTCGAGATCGGCAGCGAGCGGAACCGGTCGGTGATGCCGCGCTTGGCGTCTTCCGCCATCGCGGTCATGGTCGACTCCAGCCCGAAGAGCATCGTCAGGGCGAACATTCCGGGCAGCAGGAACGAGATGTAGTCGCCGCCGCCGGGCAGGTCGATCGCGCCGCCGAACAGGAACGCGAACATCAGGATGAGCATGATGTTGAACGCCAGCCCGAAGACGAGGCCCCACGGCTCGCGGACCCAGTGCAGGATGTCGCGGCCGGCGATCAGCCAGCCCTCCCTGGCGGCGTTCGAGCGTCGGTCGGCATCCATCGCCGATCCGACGATGCCGTTGGGCGGGGGAGCGGGAAGGGTGGTCATCGTGCCTCCTCGGCGTCGTGCGGTGCGGCGGATGCCGGGGGCATAGCGGCGTCGTCCGGTGCTGCCTCGTGCGATGCGGCGTCGTGCCCGGCCGCATCCGGCCCGGTGAGGTGCAGGAACACCTCGTCGAGCGTCGGGCGGCGCAGGGCCAGGTCGTCGACCTCGAGCCCTGCGGCATCGAGCGCGCGCACGATCGGCGCGAGCGCCCGCTGGCCGTCGGCGACCTCGATGGTGACGGTTCGCGTGTCGGCGTCGACGGATGCCTCGGCGCCGACGGCTCGACCTGCGAGCTCGGCCGCCTCGGCGAGCCGGCCGGCGTCGCCCACCACGACGGCGACGCGATCGCCGCCCAGCCGGCGTTTGAGCTCCGACGGCGTGCCCTCGGCGACGACCCGGCCGTGGTCCATGACCGAGATGCGGTCGGCGAGCTGGTCGGCCTCGTCGAGGTACTGCGTGGTCAGCAGCACCGTCGTGCCGGCTGCCGCGATCTCGCGTACGGCCTGCCAGACCGTCGCGCGGCCGCGCGGGTCGAGGCCCGTGGTCGGCTCGTCGAGGAAGAGGATGGCGGGCGTGAGCACGAGGCTCGCGGCGATGTCGAGCCGGCGCCGCATGCCGCCCGAGAATCCCGAGACGGCGCGGTTCGAGGCATCCGCCAGTTCGAAGGCGGTGAGCAGCTGATCGGCGCGGTCGCTCGCTCGCGTCTTCGACAGCCCGCTGAGGCGCGCGAAGAGCATGAGGTTCTGCCGCGCGGTGAGGGCCTCGTCGACGGCGTGGAACTGGCCGACGAGGCCGATGCGACGGCGAACGTCGGCGGGGCGCTGCCCGACGTCGATGCCGTCGATGTGCGCGGTGCCCTCGTCGTACTCGGTGAGGGTGGTCAGGCAGCG
Organism: Agromyces agglutinans; assembly: GCF_009647605.1. Taxonomy (GTDB): domain Bacteria; phylum Actinomycetota; class Actinomycetes; order Actinomycetales; family Microbacteriaceae; genus Agromyces; species Agromyces agglutinans. The sequence goes on from NZ_WJIF01000004.1 coordinate 182,963, forward strand.
CACCGCGGTGGTCTTGCCGGCGCCGTTCGGGCCGAGGAGGCCGTGCACGGCACCCCGCTCGATCTCGAGGTCGAAGCCGTCGAGGGCGTACGCGGCGCCGTAGCGCTTGCGCAGGCCGCTCGCTCGGAGGGCGGTGGATCCGGTTGAGCCGGGTGGGTTCGCGAGGGTCATGGCATCCTTCAACGTACGCTGTACGGATTTGTTTTCTTCAAACCGTACACCATACGGAGAATGTAGGCTAGCGCCATGTCGACCGAATCCACCGGGCGGGGCGAACCCGATCGCACCCTGCGCCTGCTGTGGCGCGAGCGGCTCGGCGACCCGCTCGGCTCGCGTGGCCCGAAGCAGCGCTCGAGCGTCGACGAGGTCGTCGACGCGGCGATCCAGATCGCGGATGAAGAGGGCATCGAGGCGCTCTCGATGCGGCGCGTCGCCGATCGCCTGGGCCTCAAGCCCATGTCGGTCTACACGTACGTGCCGGGCAAGGCCGAGCTCATCGACCTGATGGTCGATCGGGCGGCGGGCGAGGCCCCGCGGCCAGCGCTCGAGGGCAGCCTGCGGGAGCGGCTGACCACGATCGCCCGGCTGCAGTGGGAGAGCTACCTGCGCCACCCGTGGCTGCTCGCGATCGACACCAGCCGCCCGCCGCTCGGCCCGAACGTCTCCGACCACTGGGAGTGGTGCCTGCGCGCCGTCGACGGAATCGGCCTCACCGACCTCGACATGGACCGCATCATCACCCTGCTGCTCGGGTTCGTCGGCGGTCCCGCGCGCGCTCACCTCGACGCCGAGCGGCTGCGTCGGTCCACCGCCGAGTCCGACGTCGAGTGGTGGGAGCGCAATGCGCCGGTGCTCGAGCAGATCATGGACCCGACGCGCTACCCCGTCTCGGGCCGTGTCGGTCAGGCGGCCGGCGAGGCCTACCAGGCCCCGGCCGACCCGCTCGGCGCGTTCGCGTTCGGCCTCGACCTCGTGATCGACGGCATCGAGGGCTACGTCGCGGCCAACGCCGCAGGGTCGCCGACTACGACGACGGCGGCCTCATGATCGCGCCGGTCGCCAGGCCGACGGCCGCGCCCGCGGCGAGCCAGAGCCAGAAGCCGGTCCAGAGGCTGACGACCACGCCGATGATCAGCCCGACCACGATGCCCACGATGATCTGCTTGCGGCGTTCGGGAGTCATCGGTTCGGCCATGCCGATCAGCCTACGCGCGCCCGGCGCCGCCCGAGCGCGCGGCGCCGCCTGAGCGCGCGGCGCCGCCCGGCGGAGCCTTCGCCCCGCGGCGCTCAGATCAGCCCGAGCGCGCGCACCGCGTCGCGCTCGTCGACCAGTTCGGCGACGGATGCCCCGAGCCGGCCCCGCGCGAACGCGTCGAGCTCGAGCCCGGGCACGATGCGCCAGTCGCCGCCGCCCTCGCTCGTGACCGGGAACGACGAGACCAGCCCCTCGGGAACGCCGTAGGAGCCGTCGGACACGACCGCGGCGCTGGTCCAGCCGCGGTCGCCGGTGCCGAGCATCCAGTCGTGCACGTGGTCGATCGTCGCACTCGCCGCCGACGCCACCGACGACGAGCCGCGCACCTCGATGATCTCGGCCCCGCGCCGGGCCACGCGCGGGATGAACTCGTCTTCGAGGTGCCGCTGCGCCGCGTCGACGCCGCCGAGTCGCTCGGCCAGCAGTTCGGGCACGGGTCGTCCGGCCGCTGTCGCGTGCGAGACGTCGGGGAACTGGGTCGCCGAGTGGTTGCCCCAGATCGTGAGGTCGCGGAGGTCTCCGACGGGGACGGCGAGCGTCGCCGCGAGCTGGCCCAGCGCCCGGCTGTGGTCGAGGCGGGTCAGCGCCGTGAATCGCTCGGCCGGGACATCCGGTGCGCTCGCCCGCGCGATCAGCGCATTCGTGTTCGCCGGATTGCCGACGACGACGACCCGCACGTCGTCGGCCGCGTGGTCGTTGATCGCCCGGCCCTGCGGTCCGAAGATGCCGCCGTTGGCAGCGAGCAGGTCGCCGCGCTCCATGCCGGGTCCGCGCGGCCGCGCGCCCACGAGCAGCGCCAGGTTCGCTCCGTCGAAGGCGGTCGCCGCGTCATCCGTCACGTCGACGCCGGCCAGCGTCGCGAACGCCGCGTCCTGCAGTTCGAGGGCCGCGCCCTCGGCGGCGCGCAGCCCCTGCGGGATCTCGAGCAACCGAAGCCGCACGGGCACGTCGGCGCCGAGCATCGCGCCCGACGCGATGCGGAACAGGAGCGCGTAGCCGATCTGCCCGCCGGCGCCCGTGATGGTGATGGTGACCGGTGCGTCGCTCATACCGCGAGCCTACGCCGGGGCCCTGACGGCGACCTCTACCGTTGCCGCATGAGGGACCTGTATCCGGAGATCGAGCCGCTGGAGACCGGCATGCTCGACGTGGGGGACGGACAGCACATCTACTGGGAGGTGTCGGGCAATCGGGAGGGCAAGCCCGTCGTCTTCCTGCACGGCGGCCCGGGGGGTGCCACGTCGCCGGCGCACCGGCGCCTGTTCGATCCCGCGCGCTACCGCATCGTGCTCTTCGACCAGCGCGGATGCGGGCTGTCGATCCCGCACGCGTCGGAGCCGGACGCCGACCTCTCGACGAACACGACCTGGCACCTCGTGGCCGATCTCGAGCGCCTGCGCGCGCACCTCGGCATCGACCGCTGGCAGGTGTTCGGCGGATCGTGGGGCAGCGGACTCGCCCTCGCCTACGCCGAGACCCATCCCGAGCGCGTGACCGAACTGGTGCTGCGCGGCATCTTCACGCTGCGCCGCTCGGAGCTCGACTGGTTCTACGAGGGCGGTGCCGCCGCGATCTTCCCGGACCTGTGGGAGGACTTCCTCGCCCCCGTGCCCGTGCTCGAACGCGGGCACCTGATCGAGGCCTATGCGCGCCTGCTGTCCGACCCGAACCCCGACGTGCACCAGTCCGCCGCGATCGCGTGGGCCCGATGGGAGGCGGCGACCATCACGCTGCTGCCCGAGGTCGAGAACATCGCCAAGTTCACCGCGCCCGAGTACGCGACCGCGTTCGCGCGCATCGAGAACCACTACTTCCGGCACGGCGGCTGGTTCGACGACGGACAGCTGATCCGGGATGCCTCGCGCCTGCGCGACATCCCGGCCGTCATCGTTCAAGGCCGCTACGACGTGTGCACGCCCGTGATGACGGCGTGGGATCTCCACCTCGCCTGGCCCGAGGCCGACCTGCAGATCATCGGCGACGCCGGTCACGCATACGACGAGCCGGGCATCCTCGACGCGCTGATCGAGGCGACCGACCGGTTCGCCGAGGCGGGTGGGGCGACCGAGGCGGCGACGAGCGGGGCGGATGCCTCGTCGGAGGGGTCGCCGGACGACGCGGATGACCGCGACGAAGCGGACGTCGGTGAAGCGGGCGAGGGCGATGTGGAGGACGCCGATACCGCCGACGATCCCGAGGCGACGGACGGTTCCGACGAGCCTGCGCAAGGGGTCGTCCGCGACGACGACTGATGGGTAGCTTCGGGACATGACGTTCAACCCGAACTCCGACATCAGTGGTGGCAAGGCGAGCAGACGCGGTCGCACCACCGGCATCGCCGTGGGCGGCGGGCTCGGCGCGGTCGCCCTGGTCGTCATCTCGCAGCTGCTCGGCGTCGACCTCACCGGATTCCTCGGTGGCGGCGCCGGAGGCGAAGCCGCGCCCGACAGCGCGCTCGAGCAGTGCCTGACCGGCCAAGACGCGAACGAGCGCATCGACTGCCGCATGCAGGGTGCGTCGGCGTCGCTCGAGGACTACTGGGTGGATGCCGCGCCGAATGAGCTCGGCCTCCAGTACCGCACCCCGCAGGACCTGATCCTGTTCGACCAGTCGGTGAGCACCGCCTGCGGCGGCGCGACGAGCGCGACCGGCCCGTTCTACTGCCCGCCCGACGAGGCGATCTACCTCGACGTCACGTTCTTCGACCAGCTCGAGAGCCGCTTCGGCGCGGAAGGCGGCCCGCTCGCCGAGATGTACGTCGTCGCGCACGAGTGGGGCCACCACGTGCAGCAGGTCGCCGGCACCCTCGAGGCCTCGCGAGACGGCCAGACGGGCCCGACCTCGAACGCCGTGCGCGTCGAGCTGCAGGCCGACTGCTTCGCGGGCGCGTGGGTGGCCAACGCCTCCGAGACGCGCGACGACCAGGGCGTGCCCTTCCTGGTCACGCCGACCGCCGAGGAGGTCGGCCAGGCCCTGAGCGCCGCGGCCGCGGTCGGCGACGACCGCATCCAGGAGTCGACCCAGGGTCAGGTCACGCCGCACACGTTCACGCACGGCACCAGCGAGCAGCGCCAGAAGTGGTTCACGGTCGGGTACGAGCAGGGCGCGGCGGCCTGCGACACGTTCGGGGCGAGTGGAGGGGAGCTGTAGGGGCGGCCGCGACCCCGCCCGTACGGACGGCGAACGCCCGCGTCCCCCGGAGGAGGGGAGGTGCGAAGGCCGGCGGGCAGGGAAGATGTCACTATGAGCCACACCCCCTCGCGAGCGAGTGCGCCCGGCGAGTCGACCGCCAGGCGAGTGGCCACTGTGGAGGGTGCCGGGTGAACGCACGCCTGTCGAAACTCGCTCGCCGCATCCAGCGCGCCGCGGTCCGAGTGGTCATGGCGGCGACGCCGACGCGTCGGCACCTCGTCATCAACGGCTTCCCCGTCGACGAGGGCAATGCGGTTGAGATGGTGCGTGCGAGCGCCGAACGCTACCCCGGCACCGTTTGCTGGCTCGTGCCCGAGATCGGCGAGGCACGCCGCGTGCTCGATTCGTGCGGTGCCGATCCCGACGGCCGCGTGGTCATCGTGCCCCACCGATCCATCGTGGGCCTCCGCTGGTTCGTGACCGCGGAGGTGTCGATGTTCACGCACGGCCTGTTCGGCAACCCCGGCAGGGTGCCGCGCAAGACGATGGTCAACCTGTGGCATGGCGGCGGGTTCAAGGGCCACATCATGAGCGATGAACGCGGGCGGCCGACGATCTCGTCCGACTTCCTCGTTGCCGCGACCCGGAAGTTCGGCGAGGCGCGGGCGCGCGAATGCCGACTTCCGGCCGGCGGTCTCCTCGTGACCGGCAACCCCCGGATCGACCAGTTCGCCAGGTCCAGCACCGCCGGACTCGAGCGACTCGGCATCGATCGCGAACGTCCGTTCGTTCTGTGGATGCCGACGTTCCGCAAGAACAAGGGGCGTGGCCTCACCGCTGGGTGGTCGGACGTCGCCGGCGACGCGCCGGCGGATGTCAACGCGGCCATGGCAGCGTGCGTCGAACTGCTCGCCCGCGAGTACGGCCTCGCCGTCGTGGTCAAGCCGCACCCGCAGGATGCCGAGAGCCGGTCGATACCCGGAGCCCTGATCGTGACCAACGAACGGCTGCGGGAGTCCGGCATCCAACTCTATGAACTCGTCGGCGCGGCGGCAGGTCTTCTGACCGACTACTCGAGCGTTTGGATCGATTACCTCGCCCTCGACCGTCCGATCGCGTTCGTGGTCCCCGACGAGGCGGGCTACGCCTCCGGCCGAGGCTTCGACCCGTCGGACGCCCTCGACTGGCTTCCGGGGCCGAAGATCGTCGACGAGGCAGACGCGCGCGCCTTCGCTGAGGACGTGCTCGCCGGCGGAGTTGCGTCGGGCGCACGGCGCCGCGAAGTCGCCGAGGAGATCGGGCAGGTCGCCGAACCGGGCGTCGCCCACCGCATCCTCGACGAGTTGTCGGCTCGCGGAGTCTTCGCGCTACCGCTGAGGCCGCGGGCTCCCGCCCCGTCCGCCCGATCTGCTCCCGGCGCCTGATCTGTGCCCTCGGCAGCCGCCCGTGGGCCGGACGACGGCGGTTCGGAGTCCGGCCTCGGTCGCCTCGTCAGGACGGATGCGACCTCGCGTGCAGGCCGTGCGCCGCGCGCTCGGCCCGCGCGTACTCCTCATGCTGGTGACCGAGCGAGCCACGGACCATGCCCCAGCCCTTCACCGCCGTACGGGCGCCGCGCGCGTCGACCGCGACGTCGGACGTGACGCGGCCCACGAGATGACGCACCCCGCCGCCGAGCATGCGGGCGACTCCGCCGATCAGCCCGGAAGTGCGCACCAGCACGCGTTCGGCCGCGCCGCGGGCCAGGCGCAGGTTCACGTGCACCGTCGCATTGCCGCCGTTGAACGCCCGCCGCATGGCCCATTGCCTGGTGACGCGTTCGCTCGGAACGAAATCCTCGGTCTCGGACTCATTGCACCAGAGGATGCGGCCGCCGGCAGCGCGTAGTCGTCGCGAGAACAACGTGTCCTCGCCGCCACCGAGGCCGAGGGACTCGTCGAAGGAGAGGCCGGCCTCGCGCACCTGATCGAGATCCAGCAGCAGGTTCCCGGTCGCGGCCACCTCGATCTCGATTCCGGTGGGCCGCGGCCGCCGACGGAACACCCCGGTCGCGAGCACCCACTCCTCGGCTCCGTCTTCGAACACGGAAATCACGCGACCCATCACGGCCGCCGGGCGGGTCGGTTCCCAGACCCGGACGAGCTCGCGAAGCCATCCGGGGCGGGGCCGCTCGTCATCGTCGATGAAGGCGAGCAGCCGCGCATCCCCGGCCTCGGCAAGGATGCGGTTCCGCACTGCTGCGATGCCTGGGACGGGCTCGACCACATAGCGATCGACCAAGTCGCCGTGGGTGGCAACGGTGCCCGCAGCCGACGAGCCCGGGTCGTTGTCGACCACGACGACCCGCACGTCGACCAGATCCGCGACCTCGGAGATGCACGATGGGAGCGCGGCGAGCAACGCATCGAGCCTCTCGGGTCGACGATAGGTCGGGATCCCGATGACCAGCGCGGTCTTCACACCGCACCACCGTCCGGAACCGAACTGGCGGGCACGGGCACCGCGCTGCGGATGAAGCGCATCTTGCCGCCGACCTGCGGGATCTCGTCGACCCGCTCGACGGTCACCGGGACGAGCCCGCGCGTCGCGTGTCGGAGCAGCGTCTCCCCCGCGCGGATGCCATCGGCGACGCTCGCCTCGGACAGGTCACCCGGGATGCACCGGAGCGTCACCGAGTAATCGGCGTCCTGGACGATTTCGAACTGGCGCACCGAGAGCGGAGCGCTGTCGAAAATGTGCCCGAGGGCGCCCGCGATGGTCGTGCCGTCGGGAAGGCGGACGGCGTCGCTCGCGCGACCCGAGATCGCGCCGAGCCTCGGGTGGGGTCGCCCGCACTCGCATGCGCCCGACCGCAGGGCGCTCACGTCACCGAGCCGGTACCGGATGATCGGGAACACGCGGTTGGTGAGATCGCTGACGACGACCTCGCCCTCGACGTCGGCGGGAACCGGGCGGTCGTCGGCATCGACGATCTCGACGCGGCGCACATCGGAGAAGACGTGCATGCCGGCATGGGCCGTGCATTCGCCGGCGATCCAGGGGACCTCGGCGGACCGGTAGTGATCGTGACACGGGGCCCCGAGCCGGGATTCGATCTCAGCCCGTACCCCCGGAGTCAGCGGAGCTGCGGTCACCGCGATCGCGTCGGGCGCTGCGAAATCGAGCCCGAGACGCTCGAGTCGACGAGCCAGATCGAGGACGCCGCCGCCGTAGCCGAGGAGGAAACGGGGCCGCAACCTGTTCCACCGACGGACGAACTCGGTGACCGCGTCGTCGGTGATCCGGAAGGCGTCGAGCTCGACCCGACGAGAGGGAAGCCACTGGAGGTCGTGGCGGAGCTTCGCAGCGCCGCCGAGCATGTGGCGGGTGATGACGCCGCGATCGTCCCACGGGTCGACCCTCCACCAATCGAAGAGCCGCCACTCCAGAGCGCGAGCCGGGAACCGCTCGTCGCGCAGGATGTGCAGCGGGAGGCCAGTGCTGCCGCCGGTCTTCGACACGGCGCTGGTGCGCTCGTCGGCTTCGTCGGTCCGGATGTCGTCGAAGTGCTCGCGGAGCGCCGACTTCTCGATGATCGGCAGGCTGCCGAAGGCCGCCGGATCCTCGAGATCCGTCGCCGAGAATCCGGCGGACGAGTAGAGGTCGCGGTAGAAGGCACTGTGCGTCATCGCGAACCTGGCATGGTCGACTGCGCGTCGAGCGGTCGCGAGAGCGAGAGCGTCGGGGTCCATGCGGTCGTTCTCGCGGAAGCGATCGAGCATCGCCCTGCTCGACCGGCCGACGGTCGCGAGCTTCGCCTGGAACGCCAGACGCCGGATCACGCGACCGTCTCCGGCTCAGCGACGCGCACGAGAGCGTTCGCTCGGCGACGGCTCGATGCGAGCGCGCGGCGGTACGCCTCGAGGTGCTCCTCGCCTGCCCGGGCCCATCCGCGCAGTCCCAGGTCGGGCTGCGCGGACGCCGGGATGGAAGCCGTCGCGGCGATCGCGGCGTGGAGAGCGGGGGCGCCGAGTTCGCCGTCGTACATGCAGACCCACTCCGCACCGACCTCGCGCGCCAGCGCTTCGTTCGCCTCATTGCGGGGCACGAGCACCGGCCGGTCGAGCGAGAGCGCGGCGAGCACGCTGCCCGAGTTGTGCATGAACCGATACGCGAGGACGACGAGTTGCGATGATGTTGCGAGGTCGACGAGCTCGGGATCCTCCACGAATCCGAGGTCGAGCACGGCACTCGGCAGCGCGTCGACGCGTTCGGCCAACACCCGTGCCAGCTCCGTGTTCGACGGGCGGCCCGCGATCCGGAGGCTCAGGGTCGGGTCCTCGCGGATGGCGTCGGCGTACGCCTCGACCAGGGCGCCAACGCTCTTGTACCGTCGGATGCCGCCGAAGTAGCCGAGGCGACCGGGGATGCGCTGCGCCCGCGGATACGGCGCATACCAATCGCGGTAGTGCCCGTGCCGGATGAGCGACGACGGGGCGCCGGCGGGCACCGGCGTCGTGACGTTCAGCGTGATCCGGTAGTCGGTGGTGGTCTCCACGATCTCGAGCAGCCGCCGCGTGATCGGATGGACCTCCGGCAGCTCCAGATTGTGCACCGTGCGCACGACGACCACGCGGGTGAAGCGGTGCCGCGCCAACAGCGCGAGCATCAGGGCGTGCTTGCCGACGGTCTTCCACCAGGTCGTCCCGTGCAGCTTGCCCTCGGGCCAATGCCAGTGGAAGACGTCGTAGCGACCGAGGATCGCCCGCTTCCAGTCGAAGCGCGCGTGGACCAGTCCCGGCGTCTCCGACAGGGCCGCGTCGAGCATCGTGATGTACGGGTTGGTGGTGCGCCGGGGCGCCCGGAACGACTGCATCACGACGAGCCCACGGGTCGGTGGGTCGGTGTCGGAACGGACTGTCGAGTCGCGTCGGGGCGGTAGGGTCATGGGCTCACCTCGCGAAGTTGTGAGCCATCCTAATGATCGCGATCGCTGCTTCGAAGGGCGTGCGTACCCCACGTTCGCGGGGGTTTCGGTTCCCAGCGTCGATGCGAGCGGCTAGCCTCGCGTCGGAGGCAGGGATGCAGCGCTCGGAATCTATGGCGACCGTCGTGGTCAATTACGGGTCGTCGCGTTTGCTCGAGGCGAACCTCGCGGACATGGCCGGATCGGGCCCGGTGATCGTCGTCGACAACCCGACGACGCGGGCCGAACGTGAGCGCGTGCACGCCCTCGCGGCCCGGCACGGCTGGGACATCGTGGACGCGCCGTCGAACCTCGGTTTCGGAGGCGGGGTCAATCTCGGTGCGGCCCGCGCGTTCGACAGCGGGGCAGCCGAGATTCTCGTGCTGAACCCCGACGCTCGGATCGACGCGGAGGCGGTTCGCGCCCTGCGCCGCGCGGTCACCGACGATCGCATGTCGCTCGTGTCGCCGCGGGTCGTCGATCCGGATGGAAAGACCTGGTTCGCCGGGCTCGACCTCGTGGTCGCCGACGGCACGATCCGATCTCCGCGGCGTCGCGCCGAGTTTCCTGACGACCACGTAGTGGAGTGGCTGAGCGGTGCGTGCCTGCTGGTGACGGCCGAGGTCTGGAAGGCCAGTGGCGGCTTCGATGATGAGTACTTCCTGTACTGGGAAGACGTCGATTTCTCGCGGCGCGTGACCGATGCCGGTGGACGCCTCCGCGTCGTCCATGACGCCGTCGCGATCCACGATGAGGGCGGAACGCAGCGCGACGGTGAGCACCGGTCTCAGGCGAAGTCCGAGCTCTACTACTACTTCAATATCCGGAATCGGATGCTCTACGCGGCCCGGCACCTCGATGCCGCCGCCGTCCGGTCGTGGCAGCGCTCTTCGGTGCGGGCCGCTCGGGCCGTGCTCCTGCGCGGCGGGCGCCGGCAGTTCCTGCGTCCGGTCGCGCCGATTCGTGCGGCCTGGCGGGGCCTGCGGGACGGTCGACGGATCGCCGATGCGGCCCTCGCGGGGTCACCGTTGCGCGCAGGGCAGTACACTCCGTCCACGACACATCGAAAGGCGACGACGTGAGCGACGAGGAAGACACCACACGGCCGCGGCCACGCACCTGGCCGATCGTCGCTGCGGTGGCCGGCGTCGTCGTCCTGCTCGTCGCCGGCGGCATCATCTGGGCCGCAATCGCGGGCGGCGGCGGCGAGGCGGCGGGCCCGAGCGCGAGTGCCACGGTCGCCATTCCCTCACCATCACCGGGTACCGCGGGGGGTGCGACTCCCGGCGCGACGGAGGAGCCGCCGCCAGCGGACGTCCCGGTGCCCGAGGAGCTCGACCCGATCCCGCCCGACGAGGAGGCCGTCGGGGAGGACGGCGTCCGTGTGAAGCTGGAACGCATCGAATCGGTCGAGGGTGAAGCGGTCAGTGCCGGCGAGCTCTCGGGTCCGGCGATCCGTGTGACCATCGCAGTGACCAATGGCTCCGACCAGCCACTGGATCTCGGCTTCACGGTGGCGAATGCCTACGCGGGTCCGGACCGGATTCCTGCCGGCACGGTCACCCTCCCGGGGTCGGTGCCGTTCGAGGGGGTCCTGCAGCCGGGTGAGACGGGCACCGGCGTCCGGATCTTCACCATCCCGATCGACGAACGCGGCGACGTGACGATCACCGTCGACTACGGGGCATCCGTACCGACCGTGGTCTTCAGCGGCGCGGTCGGATGACCACCTGACCCGCTCGGTGCCTTCGGATGCCCCTTGATGTGGGGGGTGCCGCCGGGAGCAGCGAGTCCTACCCTGTGACGCAGTGAGTACAATCCCGAGGCACTCACGCCCATGTGCGATGCCTCGGCCGACGACGCGGGGGCAACCGTGGCAACGCAGCAGGAACCCATCGAACCGGCATCCGGCTCCCGTCGAGGCCGGCGCGTCTTCGTCGCCGCCGTAGCGGTCGTGCTCGCGGGCCTCTTCAGCACGGCAGTCGCGGCTGCGCCGGCGCAGGCCGACACCGCGCCGCCTGTGGGCCAGGGGCCCGAGACCGTGAGCGCCGATCCGCTGCCCACGGCGCAGATCGACGGCGTCGTCTGGACCCAGACGGCCAGCGCGACCACCGTCTACGCCGGCGGCCAGTTCACGAAGGCCCGGCCCGCCGGTGCTGCGGCCGGAACGAACGAGACTGCGCGGAACAATCTCCTCGCGTACAACGCGGAAACCGGCGCCCTCACCGGCTGGAATCCGAGCCCCAACGGGCGCGTGCTCGGCACGGCCCTGTCGCCCGACGGCAGCCGGCTCTACGTCGCCGGTACGTTCACCTCGATCGCGGGCGAGACCCGCTACCGTCTCGCGGCGTTCGATACGGCGACGGGCACCCTCGTCGCCAACTGGCGCCCGGGAACCAATGCCCTGGTGAACGACATCGTGGCGACCGCTTCGACCGTGTACCTCGTCGGCGAGTTCACGAACGTCAACAACGTCGCCCGCACGCGAGTGGCCGCGGTCAGCGCCTCGACCGGCGCGCTGCTGCCGTTCAACCCGGTGCTCGCGGGCGGCTACGGCGCACGCGCGGTGGTCGTCTCGCCTGATCAGGCGAAAGTCGTCATCGGCGGCTCCTTCACGTCGACGAACGGCTCCACGAACCCAGGACGCGGCCTCGCCGCACTCGACGCGGCCACGGGCGCATCGCTTCCCTGGGCGATCAACAGCGTCATCCGCAACGGCGGCAACAACGCGGCCATCTACTCGCTCGCTTCCGACGGCGACAGCGTGTACGGCAGCGGTTACGACTTCGGCGGTAGCAAGACGGAAGACGACTTCGAAGGCTCGTTCCGTGCGAGCTGGTCCGATGGCTCGATGGTCTGGATGGAGGACTGCCACGGCGACACGTACTCGGTCTTCCCGCAGGGCGACGTGGTGTACAAGGCCGGGCACAGCCACTATTGCGGCAACATCGGCGAGTTCCCGCAGCTCGACCCGTGGTACCTGAACCACGCGCTGGCCTTCGCCAAGGAGCCCTCGACCCGCGCGATCACCCCCGACATCTGGGGCTATCGCAGCTTCACCGGCAACACCGCGGGCAAGCTGCTGCACTGGTACCCGACGTGGTTCACCGGTTCGGCGACCGGCATCGGGCAGGCCGGCTGGGATGTCACCGCGAACTCGCGGTACGTCTTCTACGGAGGCGAGTTCACCGGCATCAACGGCATCCGTCAACAGGGTCTCGTGCGATTCGCGAAGAAGGACGTCGCGACCAACAAGACCGGACCCACGATCCAAGGTGGGCAGTGGGAGGTCACGACCACCTCGTTCCGAGCCGGTGCGGCGCGCATCTCCTGGCGCGCGAACCACGACGCGGACAACGCCGTCCTGAAATACGAGCTGTTCAAGCGGAACGTCTCCGCGCCGCTCGTGACGAAGGAGGTCTCGTCGACCTACTGGGTCCGCGAGCTCATGAGTCACACCGATACCGATGTCACGCCCGGCCAAACCTACGAGTACCGGGTACGCGCGACCGATCCATCCGGGAATTCGACCGTGAGCGACTGGACCGCCGTGACGGTGGCGAACGAGGGCAGCAGCACGCCGCTCGACGACGCCATCCTCGGCGACGAACCGACCTACTACTGGCCGCTCAACGAGGCGAGCGGAACCGCAGGCTACGACTGGGCGACCGGCAATGACGTCGTCACCACCGCCAACGCGACCAGGGGGCAGGCGGGTCCGATCACGGGTGGCAATGCGACCCGGTTCACCGGCTCCGACAGCTTCGCGGCGACGCGGGTGAGCGAGGTCGGACCGAACACGTTCTCGGTTGAGGCGTGGTTCCGGACGACGAGCAGCTCGGGCGGCAAGATCGTCGGCTTCGGCGACCGCAACAGCGGGACGTCCGGCAATTACGACCGGCACATCTACATCGATGGAAGCGGCCGCATCTCGTTCGGTGTCCATCCGGGAGCGGTGCGCGTCGTGCAGAGCGACACCGGTTACAACGACGGCGACTGGCATCAGGTCGTGGGCACCCTGAGCCCCGGCGGCCAGGAGCTCTACGTCGATGGCCGCCGTGTCGGCGCCCGCGCGGACACCACCTCCGGGCAGGCCTATTCGGGATACTGGCGCATCGGCGGCGACAACCTCGGCGGGTGGCCGAACGTCGGCAACCAGTACCTGAACGGCACGATCGGCAACGTGGCCGTCTACCAGGTTCCACTCAAGCGGGCAGAGGTCGACGCCCATTGGGTCGCGTCCGGCCGCACCTCGACGCTTCCGGCCGCGCCCGCCGATGCCTACGGCAAAGCGGTGTTCGACCTCGGACCCTCGCTGTACTGGCGACTCGGCGAGACGTCGGGCTCCACCGCCGCCGACACGGGGCCTGACGGGTCGTCCGCGACGTACGCGGGTCAGGTCGTCAAGAACCAGGCTGGTGCGCTCGCCGGCGTGTCCAACGCTGCGGCACGGTTCAACCCGTCGAAGAACATCTTCGGCACCTGGACCACCGCCCTGGTCGCGAGCTCCCGCTCGTATGCGAACCCGACGACGTTCGCGATCGAGACCTGGGTCAAGACGAGCACGACCACGGGCGGCAAGATCGTCGGATTCGGGTCGTCGCGTACCGGGCTCAGCGAGAGCTACGACCGGCACGTCTACATGAACCCCGATGGGCGCTTGAACTTCGGTGTCTGGACGGGTGCGGCTCAGGTGATCCAGACTCCGCAGTCGTACAACGACAACCAATGGCACCACATCGTCGCGCAGATGTCCCCGAACGGGATGGAGCTCTACGTCGACGGCGTGTTGGCCGGGACCCATCCGAACACCGTGGCGCAGGACTACACGGGCTTCTGGCGGGTCGGCGGCGACAACGGCTGGGACGGCGATCCCTGGTTCAAGGGGACGGTCGACGAGGTCGCCGTGTACCCGGCACCGCTCAGCGCGGTGCAGGTCGCGCAGCACCGGGACCTCGGCATCGGCGTGACCCCGAACCAGCCGCCGACCGCCGACTTCACGGTCACCACCGAACACCTCGACGCGGCCTTCACGTCGGTTGCGAGCGACGGGGACGGGAGCGTGGTCGACCACGCTTGGACCTTCGGCGACGGCGCGACCGCGTCGGGCGCCTCGGCTTCGCACACCTATGGCGCGGCGGGCACGTACGCCGTCACGCTGACGGTGACCGACGATGACGGCGCGACCGCGGCCAAGTCCGTCGATGTGACGGTGACCGCGCCGCCGCCGCCCAACGAGGCCCCGACCGCGGCCTTCACGCAGCTCGCGTCGGGTCGCATGGTCGCGTTCGACGGCGCCACCTCGAGCGACCCCGACGGCTCGGTCGTCGGCTACGCCTGGGACTTCGGCGACGGTTCGACCGGCGCCGGCGCTGCGCCGACTCACGAGTACGCCGCCGCTGGAACCTACGACGTCGAGCTCACCGTCACGGATGACGACGGGGCGACCGACTCCGTCGCGATCGACGTGACCGTGACCGACGTGCCGCCCCCGACCGTGCTCGCACAGGATGCGTTCGGCAGGACCGTCTCCGGAGGATGGGGTTCGGCCGACACGGGCGGCGCGTGGACGGCGCTCGGGGGGGCTGCGGCGTTCTCCGTCGCGAACGGCTCCGGGATCGTGTCGCTCATACCCTCCCATACGCGGGAGGGACGGCTCTCGGGCGTCTCGCAGGCAGCCGCCACCATCGATGTGCAGTTCTCCTCGGACGTCGCGTCCGTGGGCGGCACGGCGAGTGCGACCGTCATCGGCCGGCAGGTCGGCACGGCCACCTATTCGGGACGTGTGCGGCTGGAGCCCAACGGCATCATCCGCCTGTACATCTTGCGTGACGAGGTTGCGCTCGGCGGCGGCAGTTACGTGCTTCCCGGTGCGTACGTTCCCGGCGAAATCCTCAACGTCCGTGTCGAGGTCTCCGGGACCAATCCGACGACCGTCAAGGGAAAGGTGTGGCGCAACGGCTCACCCGAACCGGCCTGGCAGCTTCAGGGCAGCGACTCGACAGCGGGCCTGCAGGCCGCTGGAACGATCGGGATCAAGTCGGCACTGAGTTCGGTGTCGACGGTGCCGACCACGCGCCTGTCGTACGACAACCTGCGGGTGGTCATCCCGCAGTGACGTCGGAGCCGACCGGGCGACCTCGCATCGCCGTCCTGCTCGCGTACGAGCAGGACGCGAGTCGCTGGATCGAGCGGTTCGAGCGGGGCGAGGTGCTCGATCGCACGCCGTACGGCTACGACCTCGCTGCTTCGCGGTTCGAACTCGCCTGGTCTCAGTCGCATGCAGAGGGCGCACGTGCCCGCCGGATCCGCCGCAGCCTCGCGGCTCGGCTCGGATTCGATGTCGTGCACGCCTGGCGGAACCGCCGGATGCTCGCTGCCGCTGACGTGATCTGGACGCACACCGAGCGCGAGCATCTCGCGGTCGCGGCAATGCACCGAATGCGTTCCCGGCGCCGGCGCGCGAAAGTGATCGCGCAGACGATCTGGCTCTGGGACGCGTGGCCCGAGCTTTCACGGAGTCGGCGGAGATTCACCGCATGGTTGCTCCGGACCAACGACATCGAGGCCGTGCACAGCCGGGTGAACCTCGCGGTCGCGCGAACCGTTTCCGGGCGCCCGGTCGTGCTCGTTCCGTTCGGTTCGGCGAACCCGTTCGAACCGACGGCCGCGGATGGCGATCTCGTGCTCGCGGTCGGCAACGACCGGCACCGCGATTGGGCGACCCTGGCCGACGCGGCACGCCGCCTGCCGCACCTTTCCTTCCGGGTCGCCACCAGCGCGGCCGCTGCTGCCCGCGTGGCGTGGCCGGAGAACGTCGAGGTCCGACCAGCGGCCGGGCGCGCGGAGCTCGAGTTGCTCTACTCGCGCGCATCCGTCGTGGTGCTCCCGCTGCGCCCGAATGCGCACGCCTCCGGAGCGACGAGTCTCATCGAGGCGATCGCTGCAGGTCGACGCATCATCACCACGCGCGCCGGCGGCATCGAGGAGTACGGCGGTCGCGACGCCCGCTACGTCGAACCCGGGGACCCGACAGCGCTCGCCGAGGCCATCCACGCCGGTGTAGAGCAGGGTTTCCAGCCGGCGGATCCCGCTGGCCTCATCGAGCGGGGGCTGACGCAACAGGACTACGTCGCGCGATACTGCCTGATCACCGACTGGCTGCTGCTCGGCGGACGGGTACCACCCGATGCGAGCGAGTTCCAGAGCCTCTCCGCTCGCCCGCTCACCGGGTGACGTGACTCAGACGGACGGCGGGCCTCCCGTCAACCGTGCGAGAAACCGGGGACTCGGCGACGCGGTATCCGCGATCGGAAGGCGATCGAGCACGGGTGCCGCCGCCAACGCGAGCACCAAGGCCATCGTGCGGTACGAGCTCAGGAACGGCGAGAACAGGGTGTCCCAGAGCGTCAGCACGGTCAGCAGCACCAGGACCGCGCTCGCCGACCTCAGTGAGACGTGCTTCGCGACCGCCATCACGGCGTAGACGCAGATGAAGATCGCGACCGCCGCTCCGAGCGGGCCGAACCTGAGCCAGAGGTCGCCGAGCACGGAGTGCACTTCGAACCGGCCGCCGAACATGAACACCTCGACGTACCCGTTGTTCGGATCGTAGTTCAGCTCGCTCATCCCGGACTTGGCCACCCAGACATCCGTCGACGTGGGGAGCGAACCGGCGCCATAGCCCCACGGCTGTCGCACGAGCAGTGCGAACGATGCCCCCATCTCGGGCCGGCCCCCCGTGATGAGCGAGCCGGTCGCATCCATCTGCGCCTGGCTGCGTTGTTGACTCGCCGATCCGAGGACGCCCTCGAGGAGCAGCGCCTGGATCAGGTTGAACACGGCGAGCCCCAACAGTCCGGCGCCGATGAGCACCCGCAACGGCTTCGCTGCGGCTCCTTCCCGCCGCCCTGTGAGCTGCCACACCGCGATCATGAGGGCCAGCAGGAGGAAGGCGGTGAACGAACGCGAGTCGTTGAGGCCGGAGATGACCGCGATCGCCGCCACGGCCGCGATCTCGGCGATCCGACCCCCGAAGTGCTCGGCGAGCGCGACGACGAGAAGCGTGATCGGGATGGAGAGGGAGTACTTCCAGAGGTTGACGGGATTGCCGCCGGTGAGGGCGACGTTCACCAACCCCCCGATCGCGAAAGCGATCACCATCCAACTGCTGCCGACGCACTGCCGTGCCCAGAGCAGTGTGCCCACCGCTCCCACCATCGCGAGGAACGTGGATGTCTCGACGACGAACAGCGACGCGCTGAAGGTCCGCACCGGATCGAGGAGGCTGCCCAGAGTGCCCCAGATCGCCGCGCCGACGCCCAGAAGCACGAACACCCGCATCCCGCGATACGCCCGCAGCGATCCGATCCACACGGGCGCGAGGACGATCGCGATCAGCAGGCAGACGCTCACACCGCCGGCCACCTGGTACCGCACCGCCATCCCGGCAGCGGCGATGAGGGGAACCACGACCGGTGCGCGGTCCATGAGGGCCTCAGACGCTCGCACCATGACGCTCATCCGGTGCATCGGCTGTTGCGGCTTCGCGGCCGAGAAGACGGTCGCGGTGGCGCACGATATAGATCGAGAACGGCACCACCTGGCACACGGCCACGGCGACCGCGGTGCCGAGCGGAGGACCCGCTGTACCGAGGGGGCCCGCGAGCAGGATCCCCAGTCCGAGGCTGCAGATCGCCATCGTCAGGGTCGGAATCACCTGGAAGCGGATCCCTGGCTTGTCCATGATGAACATGCCGAGCGGGTACACCGCGGCGATCAGGCCGATCATCGCCCCGAATGCGGCGATCGTGGCCCGCGCGACGTCGAGCTCGCCGTCGGTGATGAATCCGAAGATCCACGGGCCCGCCATCCACAGGACGCCCGTGGCTACGCCGACGCACGTCGCGAACACCGCTGAGAGCGCGAATGGGCCCCGCTTGAGTTCACCCTTGTGGCGGCGATTCGCGAAGAGTGGCCAGAGGGCCACCCCGGCTGCCATCACGAGGCCGTTGAGTGCGAAGAACACCTGCCCGGCCACGCCGTACTCGGCGACCTCCGCCGGGGTGCCCCACTGCGCGAGGACGAATCTGTGGGATGAGACGGCGATCGGGTACGTGATCAACTGGGCGAGCATCGGCCAGCCCACGTCCATGACACGCGACCCCGGGAACCTCCCGGGGAGAAGCACGCGCGAGGCCGCACGGTTTACGAGCGGCCTCGTGAGGCGCGCGGTGATGAGCAGACCGATGACGCTGACGAACAAGGATGCCGTGAATGATGCGATCGCGATGAACGAGTCGGCAGCCTCCGCGTCGCTCTGGAGGATCAGCCACACGCCCAGGAGCGTGAGCGGAGACAGGAGTCCCTGCAGGAGGATGGTGATGTGATTGCGTCGTAGGCCGAGCATGATGCGCACCCAGATGCCGACCGGCACGCCGAACGCGAACACCATGACGCAGAAGAACGCCGCGAGACTCGCCTGCGGCAGGTCTCCGGCCGAGCCGAGGACCAGCGACCACGCGCCGGTGAGGAGCATGGTGAGGTTCACCGCCATCGTCGCCCCCGCGAATCCCAACAGGATCCGGCCGACGGTGGTGAGCTGCGCGAGCACCGTGCGATCGGTGCGGATGTCGTCGCTCGTCGCCACGCTGTTGACGACCACGGCTCCCGCGCCGAGGTCGGTGAACGCCAGGAGCGACGGGAGCGACGCCAGCAGGGTGAACAACGCGTACGCCTCGACGCCGGCGTCGCCGAGGATGAGGCGGGTGGTGAGGATGCCGCAGATGAGCGCCACGCACATGGTCGCGGCCTTCGCGCCCAGGGCCAGCAGCGAGTTCACGGTGTGGCCTAGCCGTCGGTCGCGGACGGGCTCGTCAGACGCCGCGGGCGGAGCCGGCTCGCCTTGCGCTCGGCCGGCTCGGTCGAGTAATACGGGCTGCGGGCCGGGAGGCGGACGTCGTTCAGGACGAGGCCGAGAACGGGGATGTGGGTGCTCTCGAGGGCACGGAGCGACCGCTCGAGCTCGCTGCGACGCGTGCGATTCGCCCTGACGACGAACAACACGCCGTCGGTCGCCGGGGCGACCCAGAGCGCGTCGCTGACGGTGAGCACCGGCGCCGAATCGACGATCACGTAGTCGTACGCCTCGCGGGCGGTGACGAGGACCTGTTGCAGCCGATCGCTGGAAAGCAGTTGCACGGTGTTCGGCGGAAGCTCGCCGCTGAGCAGTAGGTCGAGATCGGCGTGTGCCCATCCCTGTACGGCCTCATCGAGGGTCGTTGAGCCGATCGTCACCGTGGTGAGGCCGACCTGGCTGTCGAGGCCGGTGTACTGGGAGGCACTGGGCCGCCGAAGGTCGGCCTCGACGTACAACGTGCGGTGCCCGATTTCTGCAAGGGAGAGCGCGAGGCCGAGGGCGAGCGACGTCTTCCCCTCAGCCGACGAGCCGGAGGTCACCAGGATGACGCGGTGGGAATGGTCGAGGTCGACGAACTTGAACCCGGCCGTCACGTGGCGCAGGGACTCCGCGACGCGACCGGCAGGGTTCGAGCGCAGGTGGGCCGCGATCGGGCGCTGGTCGCCGGTGCCTGCAACTGAGCCGATCACGGGGAGGTCCGTCACATCGGCGATGTCGTCGACCGAGGCGAGCCTCGTGCCGAACTTCGTTCGGATGAGCGCGTACGCCACGCCCAGCGCCGCGCCTGCGACGAACCCGAGTATCACGTTGAGGCGCGTGTTGGGGGCGACCGGCACAGTGGGCACTCGGGCGGGTGCGATCGTCTCCACACGCACCGCGGGCCGGCTGTCGGCCCCCTCGGGCGACAGGTCGGCCACCGCGACCGCGAGTTGCTCGGCCATGGCGTCGGCCGTCCGCTGTGCACCCTCGGGGCTGGTGTCGGTCGCGCTGAGGTCGATCACCACGGTGTTCAGCGGCGCCTCGGCGCTGACGCGCCGGGCGAGCCGGTTCGCGGTCTCGTCGAGTCCGACGTCGTCGATCACCGCCTGCAGCACGCGCGGCGAGGTGGCGAGGATCGTGTACGTCTGCACGAGGTTCTGCACGTAGTTCGCACCCTGGACGAGCTCGCTCGTGTTGTCGCCGCGAACCGGGATGACCATGACCGACGCTTCCGCGCGATATTGTTCCGGGAGCACTCGGGAGTATCCGTACGCGGCGCCCGCCCCGACCAGGGCCAGCAGGACGATCGCGATCCAGTGCTTGCGAAGGGCGGTGATGTAGTCGTGAAGCGTCATGATCCGCTCTCATCCCGGCCGGTCGGGCGTGGGCACGATTCCCCCATCATCGCCGAACCGTCGAGAAAGGACGAGACCGAGTGAACCACAGCCTCGTGTTCGTCTGCGAGGCGAACGTCTGTCGTTCGCCCTATATGGCCTTCGTATTCGGGAAGGCCGCACGTGCTGCCGGCGTCGGCGGGGAGTGGTCGATCTCGAGCAGCGGCGTTGCCGTGAGCCCGGGTCGCGAGATCTGCGTCGTTGCTCGGGAGATGATGCAGGAGGTCGACGGCGGTGCCGAGGCCGCGGCCTCGCACCGGTCGACGCCGCTCGACCGGATCGATCTCTCGGGCCAGGGGCTCATCATCGTCGCAACCGGCCAAGAGCGCGGGATCGTGGCGAAGACCGCGCCCGACGCGAGGGCGCGCACGTTCATGCTGCGCGAGGCGATCGCCCTGGGTGAAGCGGCACGCAGGGGGGCGGAGCCGGCGGGAGCCGACCTCGCTCACTACGCGGCACTGCTCCACGCGCAGCGCGGCCTCCTGGCCGTTCCGCGGTCGCGGTACGGCTGGAGCCGTGGGTCGGATCCGTGGGACACGCCCGACCGGCACGGCCGCCGCGACGCCGCCCACCGGTCGATGCTGCGGTCCGTTCGTCAGGACGTACTCGCATTCCACGCCCAAGTGGCGAATTTCCTCGGCGGCGCTTCGGTATCCGGTTGACCCGTCGAGATCGACGGAACTCACTCGGACTGCTCGCGAGCGGGGACGGCGAGCGATGTCTCCGCGGTGAGGAGATCCAGCGCTCGACGCAGAGCGGTGCTCGAGGTGTGGACCGTGTACGGGAAGTAGACGACCTCGACGCCGACTGCGGCGAACTCCCGCTCGAGGTGGCGCCCGCGCTCGGTGTCGCGCCAGTCGTCGCCCTTGAAGAAGAGGTCGAATCCGAGCTTTCGCCACGTCTCGAGCTTGTCGGGCACCACCTCGGCGTGCACGTCGTCGACGAAGGAGATGTGACGGACGATCTCCATGCGCTCGGCAAGCGGCACGACGGGTCGACGCTGCTTCGTGAGTTCCAGCATCTCGTCGCTGACGACGCCTGCGATCAGGTAGTCGCAGCGGCTTTTGGCGTGCTTGAGGATATTGAGGTGTCCGACGTGGAAGAGGTCGAACGCCCCGGCGGCGTAACCGACTCTGGTGGTCATGCGAACGTCTCCTGATTCGGGTCTTCGGAATACGCGACGACATCACACCGGGATGATCCCTCGACTGTAGGAGCCGCCGTCCGTGCGTCACAGTCCCCAGTCAGGGGGGTGACGCGGTCCCACGGTGCCCGCCCCTGCACCCCTCGGTTTGGGGGGCGTGGGGCGCGCGGGCGTCATGTCAGACTTTCGGCACCTTCCGAAGGTGGTCCCCGGACGCCCGTGACCCTGCCGACGCTTCGGACGATGGAGATCCCGATGCACGCCCGACTCGATGCCGCCGATCGTCGCCCGATCGTGCGCATCCTCGGAACGCACGGAATCCCTGCGGGCTACGGCGGGTTCGAGACGGCGGCCGAGAACGTCGCGCTCCATCTGCGCGACGCCGGTTGGCGTCCGGTGGTCTACTGCCAGGCCAACGGCGATGGCGCGATCGTCGAGGACGTGTGGAACGGCATCGAGCGGGTGACCATTCCCGTCGCGCGCGATGGATGGCTGGGAACATCCCTCTTCGACCTCCGGTCGATCGGGCACGCCGCCCGCCATCGCGACGTCTGCCTCACCTTCGGGTACAACACCGCGGTGTTCAACGTCGTGCAACGCGTGCTGGGCATCCGAAACGTCATCAACATGGACGGCATCGAGTGGTCGCGTGCGCGATGGGGGTGGCCGCGACAGGCCATCCTCTACGTGAACGAGCGGATCGCCTGCTGGGTGGGCGACGCGCTCATCGCCGACCACCCGGTCATCGAGGAATACCTCGCCCGCAAGGCCCGGCGCAGCAAGCTGCACACGATCACCTATGGTGCGAACGCGGTCGCGGACGCCCCGACCGACCCGGTGACCGCCCTCGGCCTCGAACCCGGCGGGTATGCGACCATCGTCTGCAGGCCGATCCCCGAGAACTCGATCCTGGAGCTCGTCACCGCCTTCTCGCGGCGACCCCGCGGGTTCCGGCTGGCCGTGCTCGGCACGTACACCGATGCCGATCCCTTCCACCGCGAGGTCAGGGCGGCCGCAGGCCCGGAGGTCGTCTTCCCCGGGCCGGTCTACGACCCCGACGCCCTCGCCGCGATCCGATTCCACTCGGTCGCCTACCTGCACGGGCACACCGTCGGCGGCACCAATCCCTCGCTCGTGGAGGCGATGGCGGCCGGCAACCCAGTCCTCGCCCACGACAACCCGTACAACAGATGGGTCGCCGGAGACGGCGCGCTCTACTTCGGCTCGCCGGACGAGGCCGCCGATCGGCTCGACGAACTGCTCGCCTCCCCGTCGACGCGGAACTCGCTCAGCGTGCGGGCGCGTGCCCGCCACGCCGAGGAGTTCACCTGGGAGCGCGTGGCCGGACAGTACGAGGTGTTGCTGCGCGAGATCGCCGGCACAGCATCGGCGATCCCCACACCGTCGACGATCACGGAGGGCAGCGCATGATCAGGGTCGGAGTCGTCGGGCTCGGGAAGATGGGGCTGTCTCATCTCGCGATGATCAACGCGCATCCCGAGGTATCGGTCGAAGCGGTCGTCGACTCGACCGGCTACATCCTCGACGTGCTGGGGAAGTACACGGGATTGGTGACGTTCGGCGACTACGAGCGGATGCTCGAAGCCGTCGAACTCGACGCCGTGCTGATCGCCACGCCGACCCGGTTCCACGGACCCATGGTGCGCACCGCGCTCGAGCGCGGACTGCATGTGTTCTGCGAGAAGCCGCTGTGTTTGACCTCGGCCGAGTCCGCCGAACTCGCGAGTCTGGCAACGGAGCGAGGGCTCGTCACGCAGGTCGGCTATCACAACCGGTTCGTGGGCGCCTTCCGCGAGGTGCGCCGATTGCTCGACCTCGGTGCGGTCGGCCGGGTCACGCACTTGCACGCAGAGGCGTACGGGCCGGTCGTGCTGCGGCCCAAGGGTTCGACCTGGCGTACCCAGCGCACCGAGGGTGGAGGGGCGCTGTACGACTATGCCGCCCACCCGATCGACCTGCTCACCTGGTATGCCGGCGCGCCCGTCGGGGTCGGCGGCACCGTGCTCGGCAGCGTCTTCTCGGCCGACACCGAGGACGAGGTGTTCAGCACGCTCTTCTTCGAGGATGCGGTCTCCGCACAGGTGTCCGTCAACTGGTCCGACGAGTCGTTCCGGAAGATGACGACGAGGATCACGGTCATCGGTACCGCCGGCCGCATCCAAGCCGATCGGCAGGAGGTGCAGACGTACCTTCGCGCGACCGCGCCGCCGATCGACGGTTATGACACCGGCTGGAACGTCCGCTACACGACCGAGCTGACCGAACCGGTGTGGTACTACCTCCGCGGTGAGGAGTACAGCGCGCAACTCGACCATTTCATCAGGCGCATCTACGAGCCCGACGTCGAGGCGGCGAACGATTTCGCGAGCGCGATGCTGACCGACCGGATCATCGAGATGATGACGGCGGATGCCGCGGCCGGGCCCTCGGTCACGTCCGGCGCCTTCGCGCCTGCGCCAGCGGTGCCGGCGAAGCGCCGACGACAGCTGCTCAGGAGGCGGGCATGACCATCGAGCACCCAGGCACGACTACGGCGAACCGGCTCGACCGAGTGATCTTCGGAGACAATCAGTTCTTCGGTGTGAACCACATGTCGGAGGAACGGGCTCGCGCGCAGGCGATGCGATTCCAGGACGCGGACGCGATCATGGCGGTTCTCGATGACGCGGTCGACTCCGGGGTGACCACGTTCATGTGCACAACGCACGATCGGATCGCCGAGATCACGGACCGCGTGCGAGCACAGCCCGATCGGTACGCCCACTTCACCTTCCTTCCGTGCATGCCGTACGCGCACAAGTACGCCGACGCCGTCACCGAGCACGGCATGCTCGGTGCGCTCCGCCGCTTCCTCCCCGAGGAAGGCGCGATGAACGCCATGGTCCGAGGCGGTCGCTCGCTCGCCACCAAGGACATCGAGGGTCTCGTCACGCTCCTCATCGACGCTGAGATGGCGATGTTCCGCGGGACGCGCACGCCGGTCATCTGGCTGCAGAATGTCGTGACCGACCTCCTCCTCGGTCTCGGATTCGTCGACGCCTTCGCGATGTTCGCCGAACACGCCCGGAGCCGATACCACGCTGAGCCCGGCTTCATCACGATGAACCTTCCGATGCTGTTGCCCGCGCTCGATCGCGCGGGTGTCGCGAACCCGCTCGTGTGCGCGAACATCAACAAGATCGGATTTCGGATGTCCGGCGGCATGGACAGCTACCGCGACGCGCTGGAGCAGCGGCCGTTCCGCGCGGTCGCCATGTCTGTTTTCGCCTCGGGCGCCATCCCGGCGGGCGAGGCGATCGAGTGGATCTTCGCCCAGCCGAACATCGAGTCCATCGTCTTCGGCGCTTCGTCCAAGCGGCACATCGCCGAGACGGTCGCCCTCGTCCGAGAGCACGCAGTGTAGGTCGGGTATGCGCGTCCTCTTCGACGGGTTCTGGTGGGGAGTCGGCCCGGTCTCGAATCGCCAGGTGATGCGCGAGTTCATCCTGGCCTGGGCAGCCGTGTTCCCGCAGGACGAGCTGGTCGTGGCCGTGCGGCGCAGGCACGCGGCGTTCGCTCGCGAAGAACTTCCCGACCGTGTGGCAGTCGTCACCACGAGGTTCGCCCCGCAAGGGATCAGCGCGATCCTCGAACTTCCCTTCCTGGCACGCCGAGTCGGTGCCGACCTCACGCTGACCCACAACTTCACGCCCTGGTTCGGGCGTTCGGCCGTGTTCATCCACGATTTCATGTTCCTCACCTCGCCCGAGTGGTTCACGCTTCGGGAACGCTGCTACTTCGCACTCATGCCGGCCACCGTGCGTCTCAGCCGCATCATCTTCACGTCGTCCGCCACGGAAGCTCGGCGCATCGCCGGCTTCGTGGGAGCTCGCCCCGTCGTGCCGGTCGGGCTGGCCGTGGGAAGCGGTCTGCTCGATGCGCGGCTGACCCGGCCCAACGGCATCGACGATGTGGTCGGCTTCCACCTCGCGGTCGGGCGGCTGAACGCCCGCAAGAACCTCGGCAACGCGATACTCGGTTCGATGGCCTCCGGAGTCGTCGACGCGCGGTCACCGCTCGTGATCGTCGGCGAACCGGGCGGGCGCTCGGCGAAGCTTCCCTCGGGGGTCGCAGAGGCCGTCCGGCGGGGGGCGGTCCGGTTCCTCGGGCGCGTCGACGACGGGGAGCTCGCGTGGCTCTACGCACACACGGACGGTTTGCTCTTCCTGAGCCTCGACGAGGGGTTCGGTCTGCCGACCCTCGAGGCAAGGGCGTTCGGTGCACCGCTGCTCGCCAGCGACATCCCGGTGTTTCGCGAAATCCTCGGCGATGCGGGAGCGGTCTTCGTCGATCCGCGCGACCCGGTCGCGATCGCGGACGGCATCCGGCGGCTCCCGCGGCGGGGGACCGCGGGCGTGGCCGGCGTCGCGAGCGAGTACTCGTGGGAGCGCAGCGTGCGTACGATCCGAGCGGCGTCGCTTCCCGCGGCCGATGCGCTCAGTACGCCCCGTCGCGCTTGAGCACACTGCGCACCGTACGCCAGATGATCATGAGATCACCGGTGAGCGACCAGTTCTCCACGTAGTAGAGGTCCAGCCGGACGCTCTCCTCCCAATCCAGATCGCTGCGTCCGCTGATCTGCCAGAGACCGGTGAGGCCGGGCTTGATCATGAGCCGGCGAGAGACCACGCCATCGTATGCGTCTGCCTCGGCGACGAGCGGGGGGCGTGGGCCCACCACGCTCATCTCACCGATCAAGATGTTCCAGAACTGGGGAAGCTCGTCGAGCGAGTGCGCTCGAAGGATGCGGCCGATGCGGGTCACTCGAGGGTCATCCCGCACCTTGAAGAGCAGGCCGTTGCCCTCATTGCGATCGCGGAGTTCGCTGAGACGCTCCTCTGCGTCGAGGCACATCGACCGGAACTTCAGCATCTCGAACGTCTGGCCGTCGCGCCCGCATCGGGTCTGGCGGAAGAAGATCGGGCCGCCGTCGTCGAGACGGATCACCATAGCGACCACGAGCATCACCGGTGCGACCAGCAGCAGTGCGAGGCCTGCGAAGACCACGTCGAACGCGCGCTTCGCCACATGCCGAACCCCGTCGAACACGGGGATCTCGACGTGCAGTAGAGGTAGCCCCTCGACGGGCCGGAAGTGGATGCGCGGGCCCGCGACGTCAGTGAGCCGCGATGACAGGACGAGCTCGGTGTTGGTCCCCTCGAGATCCCATCCCAGGCGTCGCAGCCGATCGCCGTCGGAGCCGAGGTCGCCGGTGACGATCACCGCGTCAGCGCGGGCCTCGGTGGCGGCACCCGCGGCGTCGGCGACGCTCGCGAGCACAGGCAACTCGGCACCGCCGAGTTCGAGCGTGGTGGTCGGGGCGTCATCGGACACGACGCCGATGACGTGAAAGCCCGCCGCGGTGTTGCGTTCGACTTGGCGGACGACGTAGCCAACGTCGGCGAGCGTACCGATCA
Organism: Agromyces agglutinans; assembly: GCF_009647605.1. GTDB lineage: Bacteria > Actinomycetota > Actinomycetes > Actinomycetales > Microbacteriaceae > Agromyces > Agromyces agglutinans. Next base: position 210,208 of record NZ_WJIF01000004.1, read on the forward strand.
CGATGGCGCGCGAGAGGTAGTGCCCGCGCACTCGCTGGTGCAGCAGCCACTTGCGCCAGAGCCAACGGGCCAGGAGGAGCGCGCCCCCGCCCGCGGGGAGGGCGACGATGAAGTACCAGCGGGGGGAGTCTGCGCCAATGAGAAGGAGGAGGAATGCGAGGACGCCGAAGGCGGCCGCCGTCGCATTCGCGACCCGCTTGTACTCGGTCGCTCCGGCGCCGGCCGCGTGCGGATCGCGGGTGCGGAATACGGTCAGGGCGATCGACCAGATCGCCGCGATGAGCACGGGCACGCCGATGTATTGGAGCGCCGGTTCCTCGGCGACCGCCGGTCCCTCGACGAGGAGGCGGATCCACACGCTGGCGAGCACGGATGCGGCAACGAGCACTGTGTCGGTGAATCGAAGGCGATCGCGGTAGCGCTGAAGCGCCTTGGAACCAGTGGTACCGCGAAGCTGCGTGCTGCGGGATGCGGCCGCGGCGTCTCGACCTCGCGCGGGTGGCGCGAGGCGCGCGTTGTCGCCCGGATCAGCAGGCGTCGGGACCGAGCTCATGGGAGGCAGCTGCGGTAACCCCGGGCGGAAGCTTCACGATCGAGCGGGCGCTCTGTGTCATGCGAAGAGCCATCGGGTTTCCACGTTCGGGTTCTCTGGGTAACGGGGCGATACACGCTGGGAGCGGGAATCGCGGGCAGATCCCCGAATGCGCCGGGGATCACGATTCACTGAACGGTTGCTGAAGATCTGGTAACGGGACACGTTGACGCTATGCCCCGCGAGCGGCCCGGTTCTTCTCCCAAAACGGGTGGCACCCTCTTGGGGGTACCCGGCGAGGTCGATGGCTCGACGGAATGGTGCAGCCGGCGCGCCGAGTCGATCCGCCGAGTGCGGCGGTTCGGCACCGCCCGCTGCGATCAGCTCAGGCGACCGGCAGCGCCGCCGCGATCGCCTGGCCGAGCTGCACGGGCTTCGTGAACTGCGGCCAGTGACCGGTCGGCAGGTCGACGTAGTCGACCTGCTTCACCCGCGCGAGCTCGGCGACCCAGGGGGCGCCCGCGGCGATCGACTCGACCAGCAGCGAGCTCGGGAACTCGCATGCGATGACCGTGATCGGCACGTCGTAGCGGCGCTCGTCGGTCAGCCGGATCGGGTCGCTCGTGACCGCGGCAGGCTCGGGGATCGCGCGGGCGCGGAACGCCGCGCGCAGGTCGTCGTCGAGGTCGACCAGGTCGGCCTCTTCGAAGACCGACCAGTCGGGCAGCGGCACCTCGCCGTCGACCACCGGCAGTTCGTCGTTGATCGACTGCCCGTCGCCGAGCGGGCCGGCGTCGACGTAGATCACCTTCGCGATGCGATCGGGCCGCGCGTCGACCACGCCGTGCGCGACCGCCCCGCCGCCCGAGTGGCCGACGAGCACGACGGGGCCGTCGAGGTGATCGACGAGCGCGACCACGGCGGCGATGTGGTCGGCCAGGCCGATGCCCGACCGGTCGGCGTCGACCGACTCGAGGCCCGGCAGCGTGACCGGGTGCAGTCGGTGCCCGGTCTCTTCGAGCACGGGCATCACCTGCCGCCACGAGGATGCGTCGAGCCAGAAACCGGGGATGAGGATGACGTCCATGGATTGAAGCTAGCCCCGACCGCCGACATCGGCGAGGGGTCGATCGCCGCTGCCGCCACCGCCACCGCTGCCGCCACCACTGCCGCCGCCGCCCGCGCGTCGACCGCGGCCGACCGCCCCGGTGGCGAGCACCACGATGCCCGCCGCGAGCACGGCGAGGCCGAGCCACGCCGCCGGCGCGAGGTGCTCGCCGAGCAGCAGCACGCCCAGCAGCCCCGCGGTCAGCGGCTCGGCGAGCGTGAGCGTCGAGACCGTCGCGGGCGCGAGCCCGCGAAGGCCCGCGCCGAAGAGCACGTACGCGAGCGTCGTGGTCACGAGCCCGAGCCAGAGCGCCATCGCGATGCCGGCGGGCGTCGCGAGCCACGAGGCATCCGTCGACAGGAGCAGCGGCACACTCACGACCGCAGCCGCGCCGAACAGGGCGCCCATGCTGCCGGTCGAGCTCCAGCCGCGTTCGATGAGCGCCTTCGCGGCGATCGTGTACACCGCGTACGAGGCGCCGGCGCCGAGCGAGGCGGCGAGGCCGAGCGGGTCGGCGGCCGCGTCCGACCCGTCGGTGGCCAGCGCGAGGATCACGACGCCGGCCGTCGCGATCGCCGTCGCGACGACCCAGCGCGGGCCCGGGAACCGCCGCGACACCGCCCAGTCGAGGGCTCCCGTGAGCACAGGCGCCGATCCGAGCGCGACGACCGTGCCGACGGCGACGCCGTTGGCCGCCGTGCCCGCGAAGAACGCGGGCTGGTAGGCCACGACGCCGGCGGCGCCGATCAGGACGAGCAGCCAGGCGGGCAGCCGGCGAGCGGCGTCACGCGAACGGATGCTCCGGCCCGAGGCATCCCGATCGCCGTCGCGTCGTCTCGCGAGCACGAACTGCAGGCCCGCGACCACTGCGAGCGCGCCGCCGCCGATGACGAGTCGCGCCGCGCCGACCGACAGCGGGTCGGCGTCGGGGCCGAGGGCCTGCGCGGTGCCCGTCGTGCCGAAGCAGACGGCCGCGAGCAGGACGGCGACGACGAAGCGCATCCCACGATTCTGGCGCATCCGTCTACCCGCACCACGCGCCGGATTGCGAACCGGGGCGGGTCGGGCGGCATACTTTCGTGGGGCCGATTTCCGGGGGCCGGTACGAGGAGGAGCATGCGCGCGGTGCGCTACGCCGGGTTCGGTGCTGAACCCGAGGTCGTCGACGTCGATCGCCCCAACTGTCCGCCGCGCGGGGCGATCGTGCGGGTGCGCGCGAGCGGCCTCTGCCGCAGCGACTGGCACGCGTGGATGGGCCACGACGACACGGTCAGCCTGCCGCACGTTCCGGGGCACGAGTTCGCCGGCGAGGTGCTCGAGCTCGGCTCCGAGATCCCGGCCGACAGCGGCTGGCAGGTCGGCGACCGCGTGACCGCGCCGTTCATCAGTGCCTGCGGCAGGTGCGCGCAGTGCCGGTCCGGCAACGAGCAGGTGTGCGACGCGCAGCAGCAGCCGGGGTTCACGTACTGGGGCTCGTTCGCCGAAGAGGTCATCGTGCACGAGGCCGAGCTGAACCTCGTGAAGCTCCCCGACGCGCTCGGCTTCGTCGAGGCGGCATCCCTCGGCTGCCGGTTCGCGACCGCCTACCGCGCGGTGATCACGCGCGGCCGGCTCCAGCCCGGCGAGCGCATCGCGGTGCACGGATGCGGCGGGGTCGGACTCTCGGCGATCATGATCGCCGTCGCCGCCGGCGTCGAGACCTACGGCGTGGATGTCTCGGACGCCGCGCTCGAAGCGGTCGAGAAGCTCGGCGCGATCCCCGTGCGGGGCGGCGAGGGCGCCGCCGAGCGCGTGCGCGAGGTGAGCGAGGGCGGCGTCGAGGTCTCGGTCGACGCGTTCGGCAGCATCGAGACGTCGCTCGCGTCGGTGCGCAGCCTCCGCAAGCGCGGCCGGCACGTGCAGATCGGGCTGATGACCGGTGATGCCGCGCTCGCCGCGATGCCCATGGATGCGGTGATCGCGGGGGAGCTCGAGCTGCTCGGCAGCCACGGCATGACCGTGCGCGAGTACCCCGAGATGCTCGGTGCGGTCGTCACGGGCGCGTTCCGACCCATCGAGCTCGTCGGGCGCACGATCCGCCTCGACGACGTGCCCGCGGCCCTCGCCGCGATGGGCGCGGGCGGCGGCGGGTCGGGCATGACCGTCGTCGAGCTGAACTGAGTCGCGTTTCGCGGAGACATCCCTGTCGCACGAAGGGTGCCGCGGGGTAGGCTGTCCCCCATCCACAGCGGGTGCTCACCCGCGCGAAGCCGGCTGGGAAGTCGAAGACCGTCCGGAAACGAACATCCCCCATCCCCACAGCCCCCGGAGCAACCGGACCCTCGAGCGCCCGTCTGCGGCACTCGGTTCGATGCGCGCGGTCGGGATGAACACACCTCCTCGGCGGACTTCCGTCGGGGGAAAGCCGTGCGCACCCCTCGGGATGCGTGCGACGGTCCAGCATCCAGCGGACCGAAGAACACGAAGGAAAACAACATGACCACCGGAACCGTCAAGTGGTTCAACGCCGAAAAGGGCTTCGGCTTCATCACGCCGGACGACGGCTCGAGCGATGTGTTCGCGCACTTCAGCGCGATCGCGTCCGGAGGCTTCCGCACGCTCGAAGAGAACCAGCGCGTCGAATTCGACGTCGAGCAGAGCCCCAAGGGTGCGCAGGCCGCGAACATCACCGTCCTGCCCTGAGCTTGTCCGGCCGGGCGGCGGCATCCGTCGCCCCGGCCGCGCAACGCGAACGCCGGCCCTCGGGCCGGCGTTCGTCGTCTGCGGGGGTTCGGGTCCGTGTCGTCAGCTGTCGGTCGGCTGCTCGTGCCGCGTATGCGCGCGCCCGAGGTGCCGCCCGAGCAGGAAGCTCAGCGTGAGCAGGCCGACGATCGTGACGAACGTTCCGAAGACGGCAGCGTGCGACAGCATGACGAACCCCGGCGGGAACAGCACGCTGCTCGCGAGCGGCTGGTAGGCGAACCATCCGAACGTTGCGCTCGGGGTGGCCACGACCGCCCAGGTCGTCATGACGGCGCCCGCGATGGTCAGGGCGCCGGCGGCGACCCAGGCGGCGGTGGCGGCGCGAGAACGGTTCATGGGCACATCATCCTGCTCAATTCGTCTCACCCGCTATTCGTCATTCCGGGGTTCGGCCGTGCGTGCGCGGCGGCCGCCCCGCGCGACGATGATCACCGCGGAAGCTACCGGAATCGCGGCCATCAGCAGGTAGATCGGCCGCCCGAAGACCACCGCGAGGATGAGCGCGATTACGGCGATGGTGATCGCGACGACGAGGATGACCGTCCGCGTTGAGAGACCCATGGCGGAACGCTAGCAGCGCGGCCCGCCCAGCGCGGTGGTGAGGTCGCGCATCGCGTGGGAGGCTCGGGGTGTGGACTTCATGGACATGCCGCAGATCGGCCCGATCGACGTCGAACCCGACGTGATCGCGGCGAAGGGCGAACCGCTCGACGTGCTGCTCGCCCGGCTCGGTGCGCCGGCGCCGAATCCGGTCGACAATGGGCCGGATGACACGGAGCCGGTGCCGAGCGATGGATGGCGCGTGCTCGACGATCGCCACGGGTTCGTGCTCGGGGCGCCGGCCGATGGCGATGGCGCGCGTTGGCGGGTCGCGCGGCTCGATGTGTCGTCGGATGCGCTCGCAGGAGGTCGCCTGCACGTCTATCCCGACCAGCACGCGCTCCGCCCGAGCCGACGGAATCGAGGCCGGGGGCTCGAGTTGCGGTGGCCCGAGGTGACCAGGTCCGATCCGGATCTCGACCACCTCTGGATCGATGTCGTGAACACGGGCGACGAGCGGTGGATCCCGAACGGTGATGGGTTCTACGTCACAGCAACGCTCGTCGGTCCGGGTCGGGATGGCGGCTCCTTCGCGTTCGTCGCGGGACGCGAGGGCGAGAGCGCCGTTCCCCTCGACCCGGGCGAGCACGGGCGCGTGAGGGCACGTCTCGCGATGAGCGGGCTCGACGACCTCGAGCCCGCGGAATACGAGGTGCATGCGTGGCTGATGGACCTCTCGATTCGCACGAGCGAGCCGCTCCGCGTGCAGCTCACGCCTGAGTGGATCGCGCGTCGTCGCGCCGAGGCGGCACCGCGTCGACCTCCACCCGATGAACGTGCACATCTCGAGTCCCGCCTCGCCATGCTGCGTGCGATGGTCGCGGCACGCGCGCAGCTGCCCCAGATCGTCGAATTGCTGCTCGAGCCCTCGCCCGACCGCGGAGCGTCGATCGACCGGATCGCCGAGTTGCTCGGCTGCTCGCCGGCCGATGCGCGGGGCGTCTACATGATGTCCCTCGACCGATTCGACCGCCATGGGCCGGACCGGCTCGCGATGGAGTTGCAACAACTCGAACGGGCGCTGAGTGGGCAGGAGGCGCCCGGCGGCTGAGCCGCGCTTGCCGTCGGGCACGCCCGCTGCGAGAGTGAGGCCACGAACATCATTGGGGGAGATGCATGTCCGATCAGCAGCGCACTGGGCTCAGTACCGACGATATGGCGCGGGCGGTGGCCTCGCTGAGTTCGCCCGACACCGTTCCATCACCGTTCGGTGATCTTCGCTTCTTCGACGGGCTGCCGCTGCCCGAGACGGTCTCGACCGCGTACGATGCGCTCGACCTGATGCGGGCGATCGAGGTGTTCCTGAACGCGGTGCCCGGCGCCTCGCTGGTGGCGTTCCGCAACGGACTTCGGGCGGCCGGTATCGGCACGCCCCGCCAGATCGGCATCACCGAACCGCGGGCGACGTCGAAGGCGCTCTTCCTGACGCCGAACACGGAGACGACGTACGGCGTCACGATGCTCGACCTGAAAGCCTGGGGCCCCACAGTCATCGAGGCGCCACCGCAGTCGCTCTGCGTCGTCGACGACTTCTGGTTCCGGTACGTGGCCGACATGGGCATCGCCGGCCCCGATCGCGGGGCGGGCGGGAAATACCTGTTCCTCCCGCCGGGCTACGACGGCGAGGTGCCCGACGGGTACTTCGCGTACCGCACGCCCACGTACACGAACTTCGTCGTGCTGCGGGCCCTCGGCGGCGTGCCGGCCATGAAGCAGACGCGGATCTACCCGTTGGCCGAGGCCGACAACCCCGAGGCGAACGAGTTCGTCAATCTCGCGGAAGCCCCGTTCAACACGGTGCACGCCAACGACTTCTCGTTCTACGAGGAGGTCGCCGCGCTCGTGCAGGAGGAGCCGGTCGAGGCGCTCGACGCCGAACGTGCCGGACAGCTCGCCGGCATCGGCATCGTGCAGGGACAACCCTTCGCCCCGGATGCCCGACTCAGGGGCATCCTCGAGCAGGCGGCCCCGATCGCCGCCGGCATCGCGCGCGTGATCGCGTACGCGCCGCGCGATCCCGATGCGGTGCTGTACGGCTCCTGGCGCAACGGCTTCGTCGGCGGCAGCTACGAGTTCCTCAGGAACGGTGCGCGCCTGCTCGATGCCCGTACCCAGTTCCACTACCTCGCCACGGTGATCACGCCGGCGATGGCGCACGCCCAGGTCGGGGCCGGTTCGGCGTACGCCTACACGGTGCACGATGCGAACGGCGACCTGCTCGACGGCGCCCGCACCTACCGCCTGCACGTCGACGCGAACCCGCCGGCGAAGAACTTCTGGGCCGTCGACGTCTATGACACCCAGACCCGGTCGCTGCTCGTCGTGCCGTCAACGCCGTACCCCGCGGTCGCCAGCAACGACGGCAAGGTCCAGGCCAACGACGACGGCTCGTACGACCTCTACTTCGGGCCGACCCCTCCCGAGGGCAAGGAATCGAACTGGGTCGAGACGATCCCCGGCAAGGCGTGGTTCCAGCTCTTCCGCATCTACGGTCCGCTCGAGGCCTGGTTCGACCAGACCTGGCGGCTCAACGAGTTCGAACCGATCGACTGAGGAGCATCCGCTCGTGCCACCGAGGCGCCGAGGCATCCGAACGGTCGTCAGCTTGCGTGCGACGGCACCGGGAGCGCGGAGCGCTGGAGCAGCCCCTGCGTGATTCCGCGGACGGTCAGCCACGCCAACGGTGCGGCGGCCAGGACGAGGATCTCGCCGAGGATGCTCAGCCACATCGCGGTACGGAACTGTTCGAGGTCCTGCGCGGCGAGTGACGTGCGGGTCGACAGCTGGATGACGACGCTGCCGCCGAGCCACAGCAGCCACCACGCGATCTGCCACGAGGGCCGAGCGCGCCCGGCCGCTCGCCAGAGATCGGAGATGTTCTGGTACGGGAACCAGAAGCTGATGACCGGAACGAACCAGGACCCGACGTGCCAACCCGGCGCGCGCCGCATCCGATCATCGACCTGCTTGGCTGCCCGATACTGCCAGATGACCCAGAGCACGCCGGTCGCGATGAGGACTGCCGACGACAGGATGGCGACCAGGAAGCCGCTCTGGTCGTACAGGTCGATCATGACGATGGCCGACTCGGAACCGCCGAGGTAGCTCGTCGCCGCGCTCACCCCGAACAGCTCGATGCCGATGGTGAGGATGGACATGACGCCGCAGACGATCAGGAGCAATTGCGTGGCGAAGGCGAGCTTGGCGGGGGCGGCGGGAGTCCTCGTCGATGATCCGGCGCGTGCAGCGGGCGCGCCTTCGGTTGGCGGCGTCGGGGCGATGGTCATCGGTCGGTTTCCTCCGGATTCTGGCTTCGACAGCGCGTGCGATCCGGACGGCTCATCGTTGGACCGCGTGCCACTCTAGTGATCCGCACAGGCCGGCAGCGGCCCTGGGGACATCCTGTGGAATCTGGGCATCCGGGTTGCGAGCACGGACACGCGATAATGAAGCATGTCCTCCTCTGTCGAGCGAAGCTCCAATCCGACTGCCTGGGCCGCGTTCTGGGTCGCGCTGGCCGGCCTCGTGCTCATGCCCATCCCGCTGTTCATCGGGCTGATCGTCGGTGGCGGACTCTCCGTCATCGCCGCCGTGCTCGCCGTGATCGCCCTCCTGAAGGGGCTCTCGCGCAGCGGCAAGGGCATCGCGCCCGTCGTCTTCGCCGCGATCTTCATCGCCCTCACGTGGGGCGGCATCTCCGTCGGCGGCGGCGTCATCTGGTAGGTCAGGCGGCTATCTACTTCCAGTAGCGGTGCGGTCATGCGCGGCCAGGAAATCGAGGACGACCGGCCGCACCAGTTCCGGAAGCTGGGCGTGGACGGCGTGCCCGCCGCCGGGAACCGTCACTGTGGTGACCTCCCGCAGCATCCCACGGAGCCGGGATGTCGCAGCCTCGGGCCTGCTGAGCACGGATTCGCCGCCGAAGACCGCGAGGGTCGGCGCGGTGATGCGCGCCAGTTCGTCAGCGTGCAGCACTCGTGCCCAGCCGAGCCCGGGGCGGTAGCGCATCGCCGCACGCGCGACCGCCTTCTCTTCGTCGGTCAACGACACGCCGGGCGTCAGCCATTCCGACAGCCGGCGCCAGCCGGACTCGGTCGGGCGGGCCGACAGTGCCGCGAATCGCAGCAGCGCCGTGGTCCGCGGGCGCACGATGAACCCGTTGGGCTCGATGAGCGTGAGCGATGCCGGGCTTCGGCGCGCGTGCATCGCCACGATCGCCGCGATCCATGCACCGTGCGATTCGCCGAGGAGATGGGCCTCGTCCAGCTCGAGTCCTGACATCAACTCGTCGAACCAGGCCCCGACGTCGGCCTCGGTGGCGTACGGCCGGGTCTGGATGCTGCGGCCCGCCGTACCGAGGATGTCCACCGCGAGCACCTCACGATCGCGTGCGAGATCCTCGATCGCGAAGTGCCACGACAGTCCCGAACCGTTCAACCCGTGGAAGAGGATGAGCGGCGTCCGTCGATCATTCCCTGAGCGCAGCACCCGCGTCGTCCCGAACGACGTCTCGACGTCGATCTTCTCGGCGGCCATCGGCCACAGCGCTTCCATGGAGTCGTACGCGCGGAGATACGTCTCGCGAGCGGGCGCGCTCGCGAACGTTCCAACCTTCGATGATCGGGTCATCCTTCTCCGCCTCCTTTGTGATACGAACGTATCACTATGCTGATATGACCGTACCATGAAGGGATGCCCCGTCTGGCCGACCACGATCACCGCCGCCGACAGATCACGGATGCCGCGCGTCGCGTGGTCGCGCGTGGCGGCCTGCCGGCCGCGACGTTCCAATCCATCGCCGCAGAAGCCGACCTCTCGGTCCGGCTCGTGCAGTACTACTTCGGAACGAAGGACGACGTGCTGCGGGCGACGAGGCAGGCTGTGGCCGCCGACGCCGCCCTCCACATCGCGTCCGCCGTCTCCGAGGCTGCGGACGCGGACGCGGCAGACCCTCGCGAGGTCATCCGGGCGATCCTGCTCGAGGTTCTCCCCGTCGACGCCGCGCGCCGCGACGACTCGATGGTGCTGAACGCCTTCTTCTTCGACGAGATCACCGGCGGCGCCTCCGACGCGCCCTCGCGCGATGCCGCAGGTGCCGCGAACTATCTCGAGACCCTTGTGCGCGATCGGATCGTGCTGACCGGAACCGACCGCCGCACCGCTGAAATCGACGCTCGGCTCATCGTCGCGGCGGCATCCGGTCTCGCCCAGGCCATGCTCGCGGACCGCGAGCTCGCGCCGCAGGCGGGAGAGCTGCTCGATCGGCTGCTCGACCGCATGCTGACGCACCGGTGAGAGCGGGCGAAGTGACCCGGTGGTATCTCGCTGACTCGAAAGGCAACCCCGTCGGCGACCCGCGACGTCGGTCATACGATCGAGGCATGACCTCCTCCCTCGTGCTCGTGGCGAACTCCGGCGACGACTCCATCTCGACGTTCCACCTGCAGGATGGCGCGCTCGAGCGCATCGCCGTCACCGAAGGGCTCACGGGCACCTCGACGTTCGTGGTCGATGCCGACCGTGACCTCGTCTACGCGGGCGTGAAGGGCGACGTTCCCGGCATCGTCACGCTCGCGCTCGACCGCGCGACCGGACGCCTCACCCCGCAATCGCGTCTCGACCTTCCCGACGGCGGCATGAACTACCTCGCCCTCGCGCGCGGCGGCAGCGTGCTGCTCGGCGCCTCGTACGGCGGTGGCTATGGGATCAGTTCGACGGTCGTCGACGGTGTCGTGTCCGAGCCGACGTCGCGCATCGAGTTCCCCAACCTGCACGCCGTGCTCCCGAGCGCCGACGGCCGGTTCGCGTACTTCGTCTCCCTCGGGGCCGACCTGCTCGCGCAGTACGCGCTGTCATCGGATGCTTCGCTGACGCCCCTCGATCCGGCGACGGTCGCCGCCCCCGACGGCAGCGGCCCTCGCCACCTCGTGCTGAACGCGGGCGGCGATGCCGTCTACGTGCTGACCGAGTTCTCGGGCGAGGTGCTCCACTACTCGCGCGATGCCGAGTCGGGCGTGCTGACCTTCCACGATGCCGCGTCGGCGGTCGACCCGTCGAAGAACCTCGGACACAGCGAGTTCGGCGCCGACCCGCTCGCGAACCATTACATCTGGGGCGCCGACCTGCACTTCGGCTCGGGCGACCGGTTCTTGTGGGCGTCGGAGCGCACCGAGAGCACGCTCGGCGCGCTTCCGATCGCAACGGATGCCTCGCCCTCGGCCGCGACGAGCTTCACGGTGACCGAGACGCAGCCCCGCGGCTTCGCGATCAGCCCCGACGGGAAGTTCCTGGTCGCGGCAGGCGAGAGGTCGACCACCGTGTCGCTCTACGCGGTCGACGGCGACCGACTCGAGCTGCGGCAGCAGGCCGAGACGGGCAACGGCGCGAACTGGGTGCGGTTCGTCTGACCCGGCCCGGACTGCGCGGGTCACCCGCGGGGAGGCGGTCAGCGCGAAGCCGCTCGCTCAGGACCGGACGGTCGAACCCCGCCAGGTCGATCAATTCCAGCTCGACTCCCGACGAGCAGCTCGTGGCGATCCTCGACTCGACGCGCTGAGTCTCGCGTCAGCGCACGCCCGCGACACCGTCGCGCAGCAGGGCGAAGAGGTCTCCGACCGGGCCGAGGTGCCCGAGCTTGTCGGGGTTCAGCTGGTTCGCGAACGAGCGCACCACGCCATCCTCGACGTGCAGGGCGAGCACCGAGAGCAGGGCTCCGTCACGGCCGCGGAAGAGCAGCGTCTGCTCCCCGTTCGCGACCGTCGGCTCGACCTGAACGCCGAGCGCCTCGCCGCGCCGCATGAGGCCGACGAGGAACCTGGCCACCGCGAGGTCGCCCGACACGGGCTGCTGGATCGCGGGCGCGTTGCCGCCGCCGTCGGCCGTCATCACCACGTCGGCGGCGAGGAGCCGCATGACTCCGTCGACGTCGCCATCGCGGAGCGCCTCGAGGAACTCGCCCGCGATCCGAGCGGCCTCCGAGGCATCCACCTCGAACCGCGCGCCGCCCGTAGCCAGCCGCTGCTTCGCGCGATGCATGATCTGACGGCACGCCGCCGGGTCGCGATCGACCATCTCGGCGATCTCGCGGTAGTCGTACCCGAGGGCCTCGTGCAGCACGAACACGGCCCGCTCGACTGGGCCGAGCCGCTCGAGCATCGTGAGCACGGCGAACGACATCGTCTCGTCGTGCTCGATGCGGTGGGCCGGGTCGGCGTCGTCGACGAGCAACGGCTCGGGCAGCCAGGGGCCGACGTACAGCTCGCGGGTGTGACGGGCCGATCGGAGCACATCGATCGAGAGCCGCGTCGCGACGGTCGACGCGAAGGCGTCGGCGCGATCGATCGGGTCGCCGCCCTGCACGCGCTCGTGCATCCGCAGGAGTCCCGTCTGCACGACGTCCTCCGCCTCGCTCACGCTGCCGAGCATGCGGTACGCGATGGAGAACATGAGCGGTCGGAGCCGGGCGGCCTCGACGACGAGATCGACCATCCGCACAGCTTGTCACACGACTTTCGCGTCGGCTGTCACACCACGGCACGGTCGTTCGTCGGAGGGGGTGAAGAGAGAGGACACATCATGAGGATCTTCATCGCAGGTGGTTCGGGAGCCGTCGGCTCGAGGCTCGTGCCGTTGCTGGTCGCGGCCGGGCACGAGGTCACCGGGACGGCGCGGAGTGAGGCGGGCGCGGCGCGGATCGCCGCTGCGGGCGGCCGTGGGGTGATCATGGACGGCACCGACCCGGCATCCATCCGCCTCACGGTGCTCGAAGCGAAGCCCGACGTGCTCGTGCACCAGCTCACCGCGCTGTCGGGCAGCTTCGACTTCAAGCGGTTCGACGAGACCTTCGCCGTCACCAACCGGATGCGCACGCTCGGCACCGACGCGCTGATCGCGGCCGCGAAGGAGGCCGGGACCGGCCGCATAGTGGTCCAGGGCTACACCGGGTGGACCAACGAGCACGCCGGGGCGGCCGTGAAGACCGAGGCCGACCCCATCGACCCGAACCCCGTGCCTGCGGCGCGCAACACGCTGGCCGCGATCGCCCACGCCGAGCGTGCGGCGGTGGCCGCGGGCGGGCTCGCGCTGCGGTTCGGCAACTTCTACGGGCCCGGGCAGTCGCTCGGAGAGGGAGGGGAGATGCTCGAGTCGGTGCGGAAGGGCAAGGTGCCGATCGTCGGCTCGGGCGCCGGAGTCTGGTCGTTCTGTCACATCGACGACGCCGTCGCGGCGACGGTGGCGGCGATCACTCAGGGTGACGCAGGCGTCTACAACATCGTCGACGACGAGCCCGCCCCGGTCACCGAGTGGCTGCCCGCGCTCGCGAACGCGGTGGGGGCGAAGCGCCCGATGCGCGTGCCGGCCTGGGTCGCGCGCCTCCTCATCGGAGACTTCGGCGTCGCGTGGATGACGACCGCCCGCGGCTCCTCGAACGCGAAGGCGAAGGCCGAGCTCGGCTGGACGCCCAAGTACGCGAGCTGGCGGGAGGGCTTCCGCACCGGCCTCACCGCCTCCTGAGCGCGCAGCGCAGGATTCAAGCCGGTGCGGCTCTGAACGACGCACTCAAGAACGCGGGCGGCGAACCGTCGAAACGAACCAGACGGCGGATTCCCGGAAAGCCTCACGAGCGCCACGAGGAATGTCCTCTAACACGAGAAACCCCCGGTGAAGCCGGGGGGTTTGTGCGGCTCCGACCGGCACCGATCCGTGACCTTTCGATTTTCAGTGAGCCTGGGCGGTTTTCGCTCAGTTTCTATGGACATGATATCGCGCTGACCAGGGATTCTTCGAAACGGTCACAGTTGGTTTCAGATGGTTTTCGCGCATTTAATGGCACATTAATGGCACAAGATTGAGCCGTCGGACCGTCATCGGGCCCAGACAGATTGACCGACTCAAGGTTGAGTTCGTGGGTCAAACCCCGGCTGCGTGCGCGGCACGAGCGTGGGTTCAATAGCTTCGCCCAGGTGATGGATGCGCCAGGCACTGTTGGGCAGAATGGCGATCTCCGGGCGCCACACGAGCGTGACGTGCATCGAAGCAATAACGGAGTAGAGGTCGTGGTTGATGTGCTCGTCGGTCTCCACGAGGCGCACATATGCCACGTCGGGCGCGCCGACTCCGTACATCGCGGTCATGCTGATCTTTAGCCGGGTTGCGAACACCGCGCGTGCCCGCGAGAAATCCCCCCAGAACTCGAGCGACTCCGGAGTGATGAACGCCCCGGCGAGCAGACTGCGTTTATCCGGGTGTTCCATCTCAAGCCCTGTGCGAAAGACATCCACGAAGAGCGCGGGATGCCAGTCTGGGAGAGACTCGTAGGCGACCAACGCATCGTCCTCGTCTGTCCAGCCGTTCATCGGTTCCTCACTCACGACTCCATCGTGGCGTACGCGTCCGACGCTCGACGTAGCTCTCGTGGGTCCGGTTATGTGCCGCCCTCCGTGAGCACCGTGCGAACGCTATGGGCTGGATCAGCAGCTAGGGCGTCGAGAACGCCTGGGTACTTCCGATCGGTTTGCTGAACCAAAGCCCGGGCCAGAGCTCGCCGAACTCGAACGTCGGGATCTCTTGCTAAGCGTTCCCCGAGATGTTCTGGTTCGCCATGTGTCGCCCATAATCCTGCGACCAGGCTCCGGATCGCCCATCCCTGTGTCGCGAGGAAGGCTAGGTCATCCTTTACTGTGTCACCAAGGCGCTGAAGCGCCATTGTCGGCCAGTAGTCCTCCTTCTCGCCGAGCAGCGAGTAGACGACACGCCTAACTTCTTTGCGTTGGATCTCAGTTGAGGCCAGGGTGGCCGCCAATGCCAGTGCCTGTCCACGGCTGCTGCGCGGCATCCCGTCTATGCGAAAGCCGCCGAGCTTGTGGGTGTACTGCTCGTTGAGGGCGTCGTGATCGGACGGCGTCGGGGAGGTGGCGAGCCTCATCGCGGTTTCGAAGTGTGTAGTCCGCTGCGCCTCGGTGAGGTGGCGCCCCAGGTTGCTTGCAGCGATCAGATACTCACCGCGGTCACCGGAGTTGATGTGCGGATCGTCGGCGCGAACAAGTAGCGCTGCGGTAGCGGTATTGATCAACTCGGGGGCGAGATGGGTAACTAGCAGTGAGTCTCCAACTGCGTTCGTACCCGCGCTGTAGACGCCGGCCGCGTGGGTCAAGGGCGAGGTGAGCCGCGCCAGTGCGGCGGACGCAACGTCTGGGTCGATGTCTGACGGATCACCCAGAGCGAGGGTTTCTTGTGCCCAGTGGTTCCCTGCTGCGGCGAGCGCGGTGAGCCCGTCGTGAGCGAGCGCGTTGTACTTCTCGATTACGTCTCGGGTGGTATGGGTTCGGGCTCCCTGCGCGCGTCCGAGGAGGGGTACGAGGTGTGCCATGGCGCGGGGAGCCAGACTCGGATGGCGGACTGCGATCCTCGCCACGGCCAGGGCCTCGTCGTCGTCGTGGTAGCGGTAGTGGTTCTCCTCCACGACTGGTTGACGCTCAAAATGACTCAGCGCGGCGGTTGCGGAGGCGAGATCGATGCGGCCGGCGATGCCCGCCAGTGCCCTTATCGCGTTGTTGTATCGGGAGGGCGCGAACGCGCGCAGGTCGGGGCGGGTCCCCTTCTCCGCCGCATCCAACTCATCGGTGATGTGTTCCGCGATGGAGCTCACCAAGGCGTCCGGGACGAGATCTGCTTGTGCCGAAAGGAGGCGGTATGTTGCGCCGACGGTCCAGTAGTTCGGTGCATCTAGATCAGCGGTGATGTCGAGGAACTCGAGGGACAGAGACTTGCCGAGCGTCTCGATCTGTTTGGTGGCGCCGACCTGAGCGAGGTGGTGGGCCGCCAGTGCAGGTTCATCCGACTCGATAAGGATCGACGCGAGCACCCGTCGCGCGCGTTCCTCGCCCACCCAGTCGCTCGTTGTGATTGCATCACGTAGAGCCCGTTGAGCCGAGATGGCTCCAGAGCGAAGGTTCCCCTCAGCCAAGGCCGACAACGAATCCACATAAGCGCTCTCAGACGTTGGCACGAGGGGCTTGGAGCTTCCCATCTCCCGGATTGCGGTCTGCAGAGGCAGGAGTTCATTGCTGGTGAATGGGTTCCAGCGTGAGCGGTAGGCGCGTCTGCTGAAGATCCACGTCGACGCCTCGCCCCACTGGGAGGCGAGAGAAGCGAAGCCGGAAGCTTCATCCCATGCGAGGTCCGCCTCCACGAACTTCTGGTGCCGCGCAAGGCTGCGCGCGTGGCGAGCGGTTACAAGACCGGAGATGCCATAGCCGAGGGTCAGTTTTCGGGCATCAGTGAGAAGCTCCGTCCAATCGTGGGTGGACTCGGCAACAAGGAGTCGGAGCCTCGTAACTAGTACCTCATCGAGAGCGGGAAGTCGCGAGAACTCGGCAAAGACAGGGGCGGCTCGATTGAGCCAATCTGACTCATCGCCGGCAAGAGCAGTTTCGCCCGCGAGCAGGATCAGACGGGCCTGGTCAGCGGGATCGCCGTTCCGCAGGCTATCGATGTCCGGAAGGTAGCCGAGTGGGTTTATGTACAGACTGATCGCCGTCTCGATCACTTTCCGATAGCGGTCAACTGTTTCATTGCCAGCGGCCAGATTCGACAACTCGTCGATACGAGATTGCGTCAGCTGAGCTGTTGCTGAGAGGCCCTGGTCGAGCGCCGCCCAGAAATCGTCTAGGACCTGTCGTGCCGCCTCAACTTCCTGTCCAGTGCGCGCCAGCAGGCGAACGCGCTCCTTGTCGTGAGAAGCGGCGTGAGGCCCGAAACCCGCCTTCCGAAGAGCGGCCTGTCCTTCCTCGATCAGGATGAGTGCCTGTGTTGCCTCGGTTGTGATGGCGGCCTTGTCGAAGAGTTCCTGGGCCCCCGTAGAGACTTCCGGGGTGCGCGCGATCGCCTCTCTCACGGCCGCCGCGTCTGCCGAGGGGACGTGCGCAACGTCGATCTTGAACGGCAGGCAGAATGCCTCCGCCGTGGGCATACCGAAGTACTCGATGACGATCTCGGGACGACCCCGCAGGAGTGTTGAAAGTTCCTGGGCATCCCAGAGGTCTATGACGATCGGGTGGAGTGCCTTGCGCTGGGTTGCCAGTTCGTCGATCGCTCCAGTGCTCTTGACTGCACAGGCGACGCCGATGATCAGTCTCTGAACCTCGAACGGTCGCTTTGTGTCACGAAACTTCTTCACCGCAGCCCTCAGCTGTGATGCGTAGAACCGGTTGTAGTTCTTGCTCTGGAGTGCAACGCCTGCGCCATCTGGTGCCAGCGCAACGATGTCGAGGCCGAGCTGAGCCTGGCCGCGCTCACCGTAGAGCTGGGCGTCGCGGAGTCCCTCTACGTCTCGCATCATTCGCAGCTGGAGTCGCTCGAAGTTCTCCCACGACAGGGAAGTGAACGGGAGTTCGTCCAGCTTCCCGATAACCGGCGCCGGCGTTGAGGCCGACGCGGGGGCATACAGCGACGACGAGAGTGACAGCGGCTTCCATTCATTCATGCGTTACCCGCCTCGCCCACTTTTGTTGGTCCCAGTGTGTTGGGTCGACACCGTCA
This sequence comes from Agromyces agglutinans, assembly GCF_009647605.1. Taxonomy (GTDB): domain Bacteria; phylum Actinomycetota; class Actinomycetes; order Actinomycetales; family Microbacteriaceae; genus Agromyces; species Agromyces agglutinans. The sequence continues at coordinate 227,730 of NZ_WJIF01000004.1, forward strand.
GATTCGATCCTAGAAGTAGCGTCGTACGCTCCAGATAGAGGACATGAAAGACGCGACCCGACCCACCGCAGGAACCCCTGGCGTCCCTCGGGTTGGGACCCGACCGCTGACGTATCCGTGCTTACGGTGGCGGAGTCGCGTCGAGGCCCGCCGACGGTACCCCGGACGCTAGGAACTCGCCAGCTCTAGACCGCGGCACAGCTCCGTAGTCGCCGTTGGACTAGTCGGCAGGACCGAAGCCGCGCCCTACGGGGGAGTGGCTGCGGCCCGTGCACACCCAACAACGCAGTCACAGATAGTGTTTCGCCGCAGACAGATCCAGCTGGCCTCGCCGAGGAGTCAGATGACGAGGCTCGCGCTTCGTCGTGAGATCACCGAAGTAGAAGATGCGGATCCCCAGACTCATTACCGTGCCAAGAACTGCCGATCTGGCCTGGCGGATGGTCGAATTCGGCGGGTTGCCCCAAGCACCGAAGATCTCACTGATGCCGTTGGCCTTCAGGAAGGCCCCGATTGCCAAGCAGTTCTGGTCGCTGATCTTCTGATCAAACGACCGCAGATTCTTGGGCTTGGTTGCTCGTTCTGGGTACAGGTTTAGCATCACCCAGCCGGAGTGCCCGAGCGTAACGCTCGCCTCTGCTGCTCGATTCACAGTTGTATCGGAGGTGTTCTCGTTGGCGTGCGATGGATTCATTCCGAGCAGGACCAGCGGGCGTGAATTGGGCGCTGATCTGTTGATCTGACCCAGGATGAACCGATGCCCGATAACCGCGGGATCGGGAGACCAGAGGTTGGGCGCGAGCCCAGGCGGATACGAAACCACCCGGAGAGGTGCAGTGGGAGTCATTCGTTTCAGGATGCGGGATGCAGGCCAGAGGGTGTCATGCGTGGCAGGAGGCGCGTGCTCCGCGGCTTGCCCCGATGGGGTTACCGCTGCTTCGACGCCGCATCCGAACCGCCGGAAGGGCCGGTCGGTGGCTTGATCGGCCGTTCAGGTCGCTGTGCGGGCCGAGCGCCCTCTTCAACCTGTCGCGGACCAGCGCCACCGGTAATCGCGCTGGGACGTCGCTTCTCGTTCTCACCCATGCGTCTCCATCTCCTAGTCGGTCGGCTCGCCATCGAGCCACTCCACTACTGCACTCTCCGGTACAGCCAACCAAACTCCAAGGGAGCGGTCTACCTCGCGAAGAAATCTGCCGTCCTTATCAAGTTCCCACTGCTCTTCGATAAATATGTCTCGACCGTGCGGATACGTGCTTACGTACGACCGCTGCCCGAAGAGCCCACCGAAATACACCTCTTTGTCGAGGCGGACCCGAACCCATCGAACTGTGATCCCCTCGTAGGCGGCCATGTCCCATGCGGTCGGGAATGACTCAGGTTTGTTGATCAGCTTCGTCTTCGTCTTTGTGACGACCGATCCGTCACTCCTCTTGGAGGTGACTTCGTAATCAACGCGCCGACGGTTCACGAAGTACGAGGCCACGCCGGGGATCACCACCAGGAGGCCCAGCAGCGCCGAGGCCACCGCCCAGGATGGCCACGTCGAGTAAGCACGCTCGAGAACGCCCTGGGCGACCTCGAGTGAGTAGTTGAACACGAAGATCACCAGGGCGCTCGCGCCGTAAACGACTATGAATACGGCGCTAATGAAAAGCGCGTCCAGTACGCGCGCGCCAGCGCCATAGTCAGGGTCACGAATTCCGACCAACCAGGTCTTCACGACCGCCCAAGTCAGTCCCGGAACGAGCATTAGCACGAACGCGGCGATCTGCGGCAGGGACTCAGGAACGTTCACGCGCCCACCCTATGGCCAACACCGAGCCGATCCGATCGAATCGACCACGGCGTCGCCCAGTAGTCCATCTGCCGTATCTGATCCCACTCGGCAATGACGTTCCATCCGGCGTTGACGCATTGCTCATCGACCCAGAGCTACTTCCGGCTTCCTCCGTGCGGAGCCTTGAGTGAACCTGGTCTCGCCTACTGAGCTCGGTCTAGGGCGTTGCTTCTCTGAGTCGGAAGCGAGCCCACCCACGGCCTCCCGCGCAGCCGCAGTGGCTTTCGTGAGCCCGCGATCGGTTCGGTCTCTTCCCGAAGCGAGGACGAACTGCTCGCGGGCATCATCCACGTCAGCTGCGACGACATGCACGCGGTTCAATTTCCGCCCACGCGTCACCCCCACGTATACACCCGTCGCACCTATCGCATCACCGACTACCGTGTGCGACTCGTTCACCGTCATGCCCTGAACCCCGTGGGCCGTCGAGGCATACGCGAGATGCGCGTACTTCGCGACGTACTCAGCTGGAAGCCGGATCGATCGCGGCCGATGCCCACCGGCACGCTCGGTCACCCACACCGCGCCATCCTCGCCCACGCTCTGAACAACCCACACCTGCCGATTCGCCACCCGCAAGCCAGAGTCGTTCCGCCGAGTCTGAACCACATCGCCGCGCCCGATGCTTAGCGCATCGCGCCCCATTACCGTGCGCCCGTCATCGACATCCCCGGCCCGCACTCGCTCCTCGCGTATCCGCGCATTCAGTTCGCGCGCCGCGTCGTTCGTCGCAACGGTGATCGTGCAACCTTCGCGCCATTCGCGCGCAAGCGCCTCGAGCTGCGCATCCGGGCTCTCGTGAATCGCAACGAGCCCGAGCGCGCACAACCGATCGAAGACCGCCTCCGGATGATCCCCGCGCCGCATCTGCACGGTCACCGCTGCGTACTCCGGGTCAGCGAATCGGTGCACGGCCATCATGCGATGGACGCGGGGGAGCAGCTGTGCGGCCATGTCGAGCACGCCACCCCTCCCGACGGCGGCGAGCTGCGCACGGTCGCCGACCAGCGCCACGCTGGCACCCGCCTCGGCGGCGAGGGTCAGCAGCGCGAGCGCGGTGTCCTGGTCGAGCATGCCTGACTCGTCCACGACGATTCGCTCGCCGAGCGTGAGTCGAGCGGATGCCGCGGGGCCAGCGTATGCGGCATCCGTTTCGGGGTCGTGGTCGCCGACGGCAAGCCGGGTCCACACGCCGTCGCGATTCCACCGCCACCCGTGCTCGTGCACGAGCTTGGCGATGCTGTCGGCCGCAACCCCGAGTTCCTGGCGCGCAACGTCGGCCGCCTTCTTCGTCGGCGTGACCACGCGGGTCTTGCGACCCTGTATCGCCGCCGCCTTGATCGCAGCGGCGAGCATCGTCGTCTTGCCCGCGCCGGCCGCGCCTTCCACGACGACGAGCGATTGAGTGGATGCCACGGCCGCAGCTGCGCGCGTCTGTGCCGGGTCGAGTCCGAGTCGCTGAGCGATGCGCGACAAGTCCGGCGTGCGTTGCCGCGGCCGCGCGGCACGGGCCGTGAGCAGATCGCGCAGCCGGGTCTCGACGGCAATCACGTGCACGCTCGTCAGGTGCGCTACGTGCTCAGGACGCGGCCCATCGGGCGGAAGCACTGACAGGCAATTCTCCTTGGCGAGCTCGGTGGCGAGCGTGATGAACTCGCGCAGCGGCGTCGGGTCGGCCTGCACGCCGCCCTCGGTCACGAGGTGCGAAACGCGCTCCTGGATGTCGTGCACCGTCCACGTCGACGCGGCGGCCGCGCAACGATCGAGCGCGCGGGACGCGACTTCCTGCACGCTCAGCTCATCGAGCGCGAGGGCCCGTTGCGTCGGCACGCGCTCGAGATCAGGTCGATAGCCGGATGCCTCGAGCTCCCGTCGCCACGCATACTCGCTGCCGAGTTGGGACGGCTTCTTGTGCGGCCGCTCGTGATCCCAAGCCATCGCGGTCAGCCGCGACATCGCGGCTGGCCCGGGTTCCTGGTCCGGATGCGTCGCACGCCAGCCCTTCTCGAACTGCGCCAGGTTCCGTGCAACCTGCTCGGCGCGTTTGCTCATCGCCGCGTTGAACGGCTGCAGCTCGGTGACCTGGGCTGTCACCGGATCGAGCGTGAGGCCATGTGCATCGAGCGTGGCCGCGAGCTGCGGGTGCGCCGCGATCACGGCGGTGCCGAGCGCGCGGATGGCACCTTGCTGCCGGAACAACGCGGCCGTATCGAGACCTCGCCACGCGGCATCCGCCCACACTCGTGTGCCGATCTGGAAGTGGATGTGCCGGTGCGGGTCGCCGGCCCGCGAGGTCTTGTGCGAGACCGCGACCGTCTCGAGCTGCTCGACCGGCACTACTCGCTGTGCCCCGCGCGGGCCGGCACGCGTCACCGAGTGCTGCCCGAGCCAGACGCGAATCTCGGCGACCGCTTCGCGCTGCGCCGCATCGAGGGCATCGGATACCTCGGGGTGCAGCGCCGCGGCGATTGACAGCGACTTCGGCGCGTTCACGACCATCTCAGCGAACCGCGGCGATCCGTGGCGTGAGTCTCCAGCCTGGCGGGGCGTGCCCATCGACTCGCCGGTGAGCGGGTTGATCCAGTCGACCCACTGCGCGTACTGGTCGGGAGCGAGCGCGCCCTCGCCGATCAGATCACCTTTGCCGTCGACGACCGAGAACTCGGCCAGCGCCGTGCCGCCCTCGAGATAGTAGTCGTCGGCGCGGGAGCGATCGGACTCGAGGTATCGGCGCGCGTCGGCCCCGGAACCTCGGTACAGGATCACTCCACCACGCATTGCGTTCCTCCGAGCCAGCTCAGGTTCTTGCAACTACCCACGGTAGCATACGTCCATTCGGGTGCCCGCGTGTGAATTGAAACGGTGGGAATCGTCGCGATAGTCCTCTGGCCTACACCCGATTGTCGAGTTCATCGACCGACTCAATGATGTGGATTGGGACGCGTGCAGCTTCGTCCGACTGAAATCCGGAGGCGGCCGGTGCTCGCATCGGGGTGGAGTTGTCGTCGGAGTGGTAGAGATTCGGGCTCGACGATGCCGCGACGCTTTCGCGTCAGGTCGGGGTCGAGTTGCTTCGTCGACTCGGTGACGTCGGATGATCCGAGCCTCTCTAGGGCGCGGACGACTCGTCCCTTGCTGCCTTCCTCAAGGCTTCGTATGCCCGTCTATCCTCGTCTTGCTGCGCCCACCACTCCTCGACCGCACTGCTGTGCTGCCCGAGCTCGGCCAAAGCGTCAGCGACGTCTCTGGACAGCGTCCGTTCATCCCGCAGCCAAGCTGCGATCGCCTCGAGCCCGAGCTCGGTGACGCGGCGCACGGCGTCCTCGTGGTTGCGTCCGCAACCACTGCTCGGGAGAGCCCAGGCCTCACCGATGCTGCGACGGACGTCCGTCACAGCTCCACGAAACTCCGACGAGGGCAGCAGCGCGATCTCGCGCTCAAGTAGCCGGTCCCGGTCGTTCCACCAATCGGGGAAACCCTCGTCAAACGGCAGCTCAGAGTCGTGGGGCCGATTGTTCGGGATCGGCGGCTGCGCCATGTGTAGAACGGTCATCAGCTGGTCCTGGATGCGCGCCGCCGCCGGCCGTGAGAGATTCCAAAGTTCGGCCCTTCGGTCCTCATCCCGAGTGCGACCAGCCTCAGCGCGGGCTTCTCGTGCTCGGCGGGATTGGAAGAACTCGATGAGGAGCACGCCAAGGAGCCCGCCGGCCAGCGCGATGCCCGCGCCGAGAAGAACTTCGCTCATGGCTTGGAAATCGGTTCGATGAGCGGGCAACCGGGACTCGTGGCGACCTCGTGCTCGCGCGGTTCTACAGCCATGTCCCCTCCGACCACGTCCTGGCACGTGTGGTGCACAGGCTGGCGCGGCGCGCACTCGCTGGCGGCTGCGTGCCGAGCCCAGATGGGATGGCCTTGCGCGACTTCTGACCAGAAGCCGGAGGCGAGCGGTCTGTACGGCACATTCAATGGCACCGAAGGCTGTTCGCCTCCCCTCGCAGGCGATCGACCACCTTTGCGCGTGCGCGATCTGGCGGGGCCTCCAACGGATACGACGCTTCAAGCGTCAACCTTTCGCTCAGCCCGGAATGAGCGCGTGCCCTGTCTCCGCGTCTCGGTGGGGTGAGCCCTTTCAATTCGCCCAACTGAATTCCGGGCCGCCCGAGTCGGAGGATGCTCTGTACTCGCGCAGCCCGAGATTCCGGCGACACGACTCGATTGCGGTGCCAAAGACACCGAGGCCGCTTCCCGGTTGTCCCCATCTCCATGGATGGTCGTCGTGGTACGGCGGCAACGAGAGGTCTCGATTGGTGAGGATCAATGGCATCAAAGGGATCTTGCGACGGTGCAGCGAAATCCAACCGCCATACTCTTCGACTGCCGAACGAATCGTGGTGGTCTCGGCCTGTGAAAGCGATTCCTTGAGGGTCGCGAACAGCACGATGGAGGACATGTCCTTGACAGTCAGTGCACGCTGGATAGCGAAGAGGTTCTCGACGTCGTTGGCGTCGATTGCGTTTCGATTCTTGACCTCGCCGATCACGACTGTCCACGAGTCCTCAGGAAGTATCGTGGCCAGGTCGACTTCGATAGGTCGCCGTTCCGGTAGCTTCACCTCGAGACCGAAGACCGTGCTCTGGGGAGGACCCTCGACGTGACGCAACCCCGCAAGAACAGCGCGCGTCGCCATCGCCGGGAGGAAAGCACGAACCTTCTCGGGCGAAAGGTGAGCAGCTAACCGAAACTTCCAAACGGGCTTCGTGAGCGCCAGCGCAAGCGCCAGCCTGATGTTCTCACCGCAGAACTCGCATTGAAACACGGTTGCGATGTTCTCGGCCGACGAGCGGGTGCGAACGCGGCATTGGGGGCATTGCAGTTCGAGTACGGGGACGAGGAGGCCCGAGTTGAGCAGTCTTCTCACCTCGGTGCGTACGTAGTCGATCGGCTCGGTGTTGTGCGCCATGAGTCGATCGGGCCAGTCGCCGCGGTGCGCCAGTAGCGTCTGCTCGATCTCTTGAAGTGTCATCCCCCCGGTCCGAGCTGCGGCTGTCTGAATCACCTCCCGGAGGCCCGGCTGAGCGAGCGCGCCGCTTTCTGGTCCTCCGAATAGTTCGGCCGCGCGCGTCTGAAACTTTCCCTCATCCGACTGGTCAACAACGACCCGGTCATCGTCGAACAGGAGTCGCATAACTTCCAAGTTGTATGCGCTCGGAATGGCTACTTCTCCTGCAGTGGCTTGGATCGCAACCACTGGGCCGACAGCAGATACACGAACGTGGTCTGCTCCTCGCGCCAAGGCACCTTCGATCAGACGAGCATGCCGGCGATGCGGTGGGATAGCCACAGTGAGACGTGGGTCAATACCCGAGGCATCATGGAAATCGACCTCCGCGGCGACTACGCCCTGGAAAGGGCCGCTGGGATCGGCGAGCGGAACGGTGGGGATTGGGATGTGGATGGTGCGGGAGGATGCGTTTTCCTCAACGCGGAATGGCGATGAGGCAATTGGAGCGTGACCCGGAAACCATGCACCCGAAAGCGCCGAGTCTCTCGGGTGGTCATGAACGCTGACACCAGCTTCTCGCGCCCACAGTTCTAAGTGCTCGCGTTCGCGTGCTCCCAGATCCTCGAGACCCCATATGTGTACGTCTTTTGCTTGCTCCGCGCCTTCCGATGGAGAATCGCGTTGGGGCACCCCCCGATCCATCATCATCGTCAAAACGGCGCGGTTGAAATCCACCGCCCCGGAGGCCAGTGGATACGTCTCCCCACTAACCGAACGACAGTTCCAGAACCAGGCCACGTCTTTGGGATCGTCATTGCGCACCACGCAGAGCCCCCGCGGCAAGGGATCGACGTATGACTTCTCAAGGCGAAGCAATCGACCCGATTCCTGAACAGGCGCATTCATACCGTGCGAGTCAGGTTGCGCGAGTCCCATGAGCGCCTCGACGGTGAGGCGAGGCACCATTGGTCCTGACCAAGGGTTGTAGAGCTTGGTCTGCTGGAGGACCGCGGCCGGCAAGAGCCCCTTCACGAGCCCGAATTCGCCCGTCGAGAATGGTCCCCACTCTCCTCGCCCTCTCCACGCGTAGCCAGGGACACGCAGCAGTTCGGCGAGCTCACCGTCGGCGTGATCGGCGTAGAGGCTGTCCAGATTGAACAGGCGTGCTTGCTCGCGCAATGCGGCGACCGGTGTGTTGCGATCAAGGATTGGAAGATGGATTCCACCCCAGACACGGCATAGTGCTCTGATCGCTTCACGCACTTCCGCGTCGTCAGATGTGTCGACGAGCAGACCGACACGCCAAGGTCGGACGTTCACACGCCCGCGGTAGAAGGCCGTTGTGGCACGCGCCATGAAGATCTCCAGCTCTACTTCGGGATGAGAACTCGACTGATCGTTGCCCCCGGGGCGAACTAGGCGTCGTGATCCGGTATTGGCCAATTTAGTGCGGCAACGATGACGTCGGAGTGTGAGGTTCGCCGCTCAGTGAGATTCGGTCTCTCCTTCTCGAAGATGTCCGAGAGAAACCGGACAACGGCTCTTCTGAAACGACCGGAAGTTCGGTTGTCCTCATCGAGTGCTTGTAGCACGCGAACGTCGGCGTGCGTGTGCGCGGTCTAGCTGTCTCGCAAAACGATCACCGTAACATCGCGAACCTCGCGCGGTTACTTGTGGAGTGCAACTCCAAGCGGCTGTTATCGTTCGCCTTGTCGCCGTACGAGCGCTTCAAAGACATCTCTCCCAAGGAGGGTGGCCGCTGCCTTCCATCCCCGCCTCGGGGCCGCGATGAGCCGACAACGCGGGCCCGAGGCGACAGCTCCGGTCCCCACGCTCCATTCATCTCCGCGGACCTCCTCCGCGCTTCCCGATCGAGCCTGCAGCGACGCGATCCACGCTTCGTTGAAAGTCACTGGGCGCTGTGACTTTCGCCGTTAGATAGCGGCCTTCTGTTGCCGGTAAGTGGCGGCTTGGTGTTTCGAAAGCCGGTGCCTCTGATCGGTCGGAGCTGTAGCCGGCGGCTTCAGAGCAGCTACCAAACGTAGTGCCTCAGCTCTCATTCTCACGTGTAGTGTTAGCCGGCGCGACCGCGCCTTCCAGGCGGCAATAACCCGCGCTCTCGCGCTCTGGTGACCCAGCCCTGCGCGGTGGAGAGGGCGACGCTATTGATCTCTGCCATGGTCGCGCTCGGGTTCTTGTCGCCCTTCCGGGAGAGGTGGCCGTGCTGCAGGGCGACCAGCTCGTAGAAGTCGGGTGTCTTCTTTGGGTCACCGAGCGGGTTGAGCAGGTCGCGCTCGCTGATCTTGTGACCTGAGGGCAGCGCGATCTTGCCGCCGGTGATCGTCTCGGTGCGCTTCATCGCGAAGAGGCGCTTGTTGATCGCAGCCTCGATGCGCGCGGTCGGCAGCTCGCGCAGGAGCTGGCTCGTGATCGGGTCGCCCGGGCGCCAGGGGAGGTAGATCACGCCGGTGATGCGGATCTCTTCGGGTACGGCGAAGAGTTGGCGCTGCAGGCGGATCATCACGCGGGTATGCGTGGCCTCGTGCTCGAGGTAGCGCCAGCGTCCGTCGATCGTCTCGTTCTCTCCAGAGGTCCGCTCGCCATCCAGTTGTGACTCGGTCGTGGCGCTGTCGTCGTACCCGAGCACCGCATCGATCTGCGCGCTCGCGTCGTCGTCCCGCTCGCCGGGAAACCGGCTGGGCAGGTACCAGCCGTCGGGCAGGTCTTCGGCGAGCAGCAGGCCGTCGTGCGACTGGTCGCCTCGGCGGTGCGAGGAGTCCGACATGCGACGAGTCTGCCACACAACTCAGGTACTTGCCGAAACCCGCGACATAGAGCATAATCTCAGGTACTTGCAAATAGCCGCGCGAGGGTCGGCGGGCACGAGATGCCAGCCGGCGACCGATGAGTCGAGGGGGAGCGTCATGGTCGACACCGCACTGAGGGTCGAGTATCTGAGCCGAGTCGAGGCGGCCGAGCGATGTCGCATCCCGGTCTCGAGCTTCGACAAGCTGCGTCACGACGGGCTCATCCCCGAGCCCGACGCCCGGATGGGCAAGCACCTGCTCTGGAGCGCCGACACGATCGACGAGCTGCTCGCCCGCGGTGGAACGGAACACTGATGGCCGGGCGGCCGACGAAAGACACCCCGTCGCGGATCGATCCGCGCACCGGTCGGCCGCTGCCCGAGGGTATCCCCTGGCGTACCGATAGACAGCGGTATCAGGTCCGCGTTGTTGGCCCGAGCGTTGACGGGGGAGCGGCCGAGCGCTCGCGCATGTTCCTGACGCTCGCCGAGGCCAAGCGCGAGCTCGCGAAGATGGTCGCCGGTCGCAACCCGAATGGCTCGATGACCCTCGAACAGTGGCACGAGAAGTACTGGCCGGCGATCGAGTCATCCGTTCGCCCGGCGACCGCTCGCGGCTACGGCGTGGCCTGGCGTCTGCGCGTGAAGCCGAGCCTCGGCCGGCAGCGGCTCGAGGACATCACGTCGCCGATGATCGAGTCGGCCATGGTCGCCTGGTCGGCCGGAGCATCCGCGAAGAACGACGCGCTCGCCGTGCTGTCCCGTCTGCTCGATGGCGCGCGGCGCTCGCGGTTCATCGACTACAACCCGGCTCGCGAGGTGAAGCGACCGAGCATGCGCGAATCGGTCTCGCCGATCTCGCGGGCACTCACGCTCGAGCAGGTCCGCACCCTCCTCGAGCTCGTACCCGAGGGCGCCTATCGCAACTACGTCGCCGCGCTCGTCTACACCGGCATGCGGGCGGGCGGGCGAAGCGACGGCGCTGCGCGTCGGCGACGTCGACTTCGAACGCGGCATCATCCGGGTCAGTCGGTCGCTGAGCCCGGGGCAGCGCGGCGAACTGATCGAGCAGTCGCCGAAGAGCCACAAGTCGCGCGAGGTTCCGCTGATCGACGCGCTGCGCCCGTACGCCGAGCGGGCCGCGCGCGGCAAGCAGCCGAGCGATCTGCTCTTTTCTGGGCCCGACGGCGGACGCCTCACGAACCACAACGCTCGCCGCGGGGTCGACTGGGAGGCGCTGCGAAAGGCGATCGGCCGGCCCGACTTGCGCGTCCACGACCTCAGACACACGTTCGCGACGATCCTGTTCGATGCCGGCGCCAGCGCTCCCGACGTGCAGGCGACGCTCGGCCACTCGAGCCTGCAGGTCACCGAGCGGTACTCACGCGCTCGCGAAGGCGTTGCGCTCCGGGCCGGTGCCGCTCTCGATCAGATGCTCGGCGAGGCGGACACGGGGAAGGCCGGCGACGCGTCGGCGCCGAAGAGCTCGAAGCGCAAGACCGCCGAAATGGCCCGCCGGGCGACCCGTGCCGACCTTAATGGCCCAACAATGGCCCGCCCTCAGAGCAGGCCCGACACGATCGCCCGCTGAAACAAGAAAACCCCCGGTTACCCGGGGGTTTTGATGGTGGCTCCGACCGGCATCGATCCGGTGACCTTTCGATTTTCAGTCGAACGCTCTACCAACTGAGCTACAGAGCCTCGTGGCATCCGTGTGGAACGACTGCCGCGATATAAGGAGAAAGCCCCTTCTTGCGAAAGGGCTGTCGCCTTGAGCGACCCTGACGGGACTTGAACCCGCGACCTCCGCCGTGACAGGGCGGCACGCTAACCAACTGCGCTACAGGGCCATGCTTGTGAAATTATACCCGCCGTTAGGCGTGACCCCAACGGGATTCGAACCCGTGCTGCCGCCGTGAAAGGGCGGTGTCCTAGGCCGCTAAACGATGGGGCCGGAGGTTTGTGTCTGGCACAACCACCGAGAGGAAAGCATACGCGAGGCTCGAGAAGATTCCAAAACGAGGCCGCGAGGGGCTGCGAGCCGGGCGCGTCGCCCGTCGCGGCACGCGGAATAGAGGCCGCGAACCGGCGCCGAACCACCCGACGCGGCATCCCGCCCCGTTCCCGCCACGCGGAGCCGGAATCCCGGAATCCCCGCGCGGCCGTGCCTAGGGTGACTCTGACCGCCTGCTTGCATACGGCGCGGGGAGCCCGACCCTGCGTGGACGGGGAACCATGGACCGAACCACTGCACACCGGCCCGATACGACGCGCCGACGAGGACAGAACGCGCGTCGCACGACCCTGCGCCGCACCCTCTCGGGCCTCACCGCGATCGCCCTCGCGATCACCCTGCCGCTCGCGCCGGGCGCACCGGCGTCACCGGCATCCGCGGCGACCTACCCGTCATGGGACGAACTGCAGGCCGCCAAGGCGAACACGGCAGCGGGCGCGGCGGCGGTGCAGCAGATCATCGGACTGATCGCGGAGCTCGAGGCGAATGTCGAGGCCACCCGTGCCGAGGCCGAGCGTCGCATGGTCGCGATGCTCGAGGCTCAAGACCGCTACGACGACGCGGTGCGGCGCGCCGACGAGATCCAGGCGCAGGCGGATGCCTCGGCCGCCGAGGCCGACACCGCGAAGCGCAACGCCGGGCAGGTCGCGGCGCAGCTGTTCCGCACGGGATCGAGCGATCTCGGCGTGAACCTCATGTTCGACTCGGGCGACGCGGCGACGACCGACGCGCTGCTGGCCAAGCTCGGCAGCATGGACAAGATGGTCGAGCGCACGTCGGCGGTCTACGAGCGGGCGCAGGAGCAGGCGAACACCGCGCGGTCGCTCGGCGACCAGGCGAAGGTCGCGCAGGGCGAGCGCGAACGGCTGCGCATCGCGGCCGAGGAAGCGCTCGTCGCAGCGCAAGAGGCGCAGGCGGCCGCCGAGGCCGCGCTCGCCGAGTCGCAGGCGAAGAAGCTCGAGCTCGAGGCGCAACTCGCGTTCCTCCGCGACGTCGAGGCGAAGACCACGGCCGCGTACGAGGAGGGCGAGCGCATCCGCAAGGAGGAGGAGCGCAAGCGCCGTGAGGCGCTCGAGGCGGCCCTGCGCGCAGGTGCCGCCGGTACGGTCTCGAGCTCGGGCTGGGCAAGGCCCGCATCCGGCGGAATCACCAGCGGCTACGGCCCCCGCAGCTCGCTGTGCGGCGGCGGTTACTGCTCGGGCTCGTTCCACTACGCCTACGACCTCGGCACCGGATGCGACGCGCCCATCTACGCGGCCAACGCCGGGGTCGTCACGATCGCCGGCTGGAGCGGCAGCTACGGCAACTACGTCAAGATCAACCACGGCGGCGACATCTCGACCGGCTACGCGCACATCCGCGACGGCGGCACGCTCGTCGGCGGCGGCCAGTGGGTCGAGGCCGGCCAGTTGATCGCACGCAGCGGCACGACGGGTGCGTCGACCGGATGCCACCTCCACTTCGAGGTCTGGCACGGCGGCGCCCGCATCAACCCGGGCCCGTTCATGGCCGATCGGGGCGTGGGCCTTGGCTGAGCACCGCACGCGCCCGATCTCGCGGGTGAAGCCGGCGACCGTCTTCTCGGCCGTCGCGATCGGCGCGGTCACCGCCTCGGCGGTCGCCGCCGGCGGACCCGCCCAGGCGGCGCCCGACTACCCGTCGTGGGCCGACATCGAGCAGGCCAAACAGAACGAGCAGACCAAGCAGGCCGAGATCAACCGGCTCGGCGAACTGCTTGCCGGCCTGCGAACCGCAGCGGATGCCGCGATCCAGGCGTCAATGGTCGCCGACGAGGCGTACCGCAACACCGTCGTGAAACGGGATGCCGCAGCCGAGCGCGAACGCACGCTCGGGGCCGAGGCGGACGCGGCCGAGGCGGTCGCCGAGATCTCGCGCATGCGGGCCGGGCTGCTCGCGGCGCACCTCGCGAAGACCGCGGGCGGCGACCTGTCGTCCGAGCTCGCGTTCTCGGGCGACCCCGACGGACTGCTCGACCAGCTCGGCATGGCCTCGCAGCTCGGGCAGCGCTCGCAGACCGTGTACGAGCAGGCGCTCGCCGACCGCAACAGCGCGGCATCGCTGCGCGACCAGGCCTCGACGGCCGCCGCCGAGCGCGAGCGGCTCGCGCTGCGCGCCGAGCAGCAGGCGGTCGAGGCTCGCGAGGCCGCTGATGCCGCGAACGCCGCCGTCGCCGAAGCCGAGCAGCGCTCGGGCGAGCTCTACGCCCAGCTCGCGGTGCTCAAGGACACGACGGCGGAACTCGAGCGCGAACGCGCCGAGGGCGTCGAGCAGGAGCGCGCCGCAGCGGCGGCAGCGGCGGCCGCGGCCGCGGCGGCAGCCGCGGAGCAGGCCGCGAACCGGCCGCCGCCGCCCGCGCCGGGCGGTTCCGGTGGTGGCGGCGGGGGAACCCCGGGCGGGTCATCCGGCGGCGGGGGATCGGTGCCCGGACCGCCGAACGCCAGCGCCGTCGAGACGGCGATCTGGTTCGCGAGCCAGCAGCTCGGCGAGCCGTACGTGCTGGGCGGCGCAGGGCCGAACGTCTGGGACTGCTCGGGCCTCACGAAGGTCTCGTACGCCCAGGCCGGCATCTCGATCGGCACGCACTCGGCGACCAACCAGTACCGCACCCTCGCGGGGCAGGGCAAGGCGGTGCCGCTCTCGCAGATCCAACGCGGCGACCTGCTGTTCTGGGGCGGCGGTGGCGACTACTACCACGTCGCGATCTACCTCGGCGGCGGACGCATCCTCGAGGCGCCGCGTGAAGGTGTGCCGGTGCGCGAGTACTTCATCTGGGGCTCGCCCGCCGCGGCGGCTCGCCCCGCGGGCTGAGCGAGCCGCAACGCGAACGAGCGGATGCCCCGTCCGGGACATCCGCTCGTCGCAAGCGTTTCGGCGTAGCGCCGATCAGTGACCCGGGTAGGCCTCGATCGCCTTCTGGATCAGCGCGTCGGCCTCGGCGGCGTTCGCCCAGCCCTCGGTCTTGACCCACTTGCCGGGCTCGAGGTCCTTGTAGTGCTCGAAGAAGTGCTCGATCTCCTTGCGCGTGAACTCGGGGATCGAGTCGACGTCCTGGATGTGGTCCCAGCGCGGGTCGCCCGCGGGCACCGCGATGACCTTCGCGTCGCCGCCGCCGTCGTCGGTCATGTGGAACACGCCGACGGGCCGAACCTTGACGCCGACGCCCGGGAACAGCGGGTACTCGAGCAGCACGAGCACGTCCAGCGGGTCGCCGTCGTCGCCCAGCGTATTCTCGAAGAACCCGTAGTCGGTCGGGTAGACGAAGCCGGTGTAGAGCACGCGGTCGAGGAACACCCGGCCCGTCTCGTGGTCGACCTCGTACTTGTTGCGGCTCCCCTTCGGGATCTCGATGACGGCGTTGTACTCGCCCATGTGGCACTCCTGTCAGCTGAAGTCTCGCCGGCCGCCCCGGTCAGGGCGCGCGAACGGCGGAATAAGGTTACTTGATGCCCTCAGACGAGCCCTCCGAACCGCGAGTGGATGCCTCGGGCGCCCGCCGCCCGCGCCTCACGCCGCCGATCGCCGACGTGCGCCGGGCCGTGCGCGGCGCCCTCGCCGAGGGGTTCGCCGACGACACGCTCGTGCTCGTCGCGCTGTCGGGCGGCGCCGACTCGCTCGCGCTCGCCGCGGCGACCGCGTTCGAGGCTCCGCGCGCAGGCCTTCGTGCGGGCGCCGTGATCGTCGACCACGGGCTGCAGGATGCCTCGGACGAGGTCGCCGCGCGAGCGGCGGGGCAGGCGCGGGCGCTCGGCCTCGATCCCGTGCTCGTGCGCCGGGTCGTGGTCGATGGGGAGGGCGGGCCCGAGGCATCCGCTCGCTCGGCCCGCTACGCGGCACTCGACGCGGCCGCCGCCGAGACGGGGGCCGCCGCCGTGCTGCTCGGCCACACGCTCGACGACCAGGCCGAGACGGTGCTGCTCGGGCTCGCGCGCGGATCGGGCGGCGGCAGCCTCTCGGGCATGGCGGCGCGCACGGGCAGGTACCTGCGGCCGCTGCTCGGCATCCGCAGGGCGACGACCCGGCAGGCCTGCCTCGACGCCGGGCTCGAACCGTGGGACGACCCCCACAACGCGGATGCCTCCTATGCCAGGGTCCGCGTGCGCGACCACGTGCTGCCCGTGCTCGAGGCCGAGCTCGGCCCCGGCATCGCCGAGGCGCTCGCGCGCACCGCCGAACAGCTGCGCGAAGACGAGCAGGCGTTCGACGCCCAGATCGAGGAGTTCATCGAGGAGGTCTGCGAGCCCGCGGAGGCCGGCATCGCGATCTCCACCGGATGGCTCGCCGCGAACCCGGCGGCGCTACGGCAACGGGTCATCCGCCATGTGGTCGCGAGCGAGTTCGGGGTGTCGCTGAGCCGCGTGCAGACGCTCGAGGTCGCGCGGCTCGTCACCGACTGGCACGGGCAGGGCCCCGTCGACCTGCCCGCGGGTGTGCGCGCGACGCGCGCCGGGCGGCACCTCGTGTTCTCGACGACGGGTTCGACCGAGGTGCTCCCGCACGACCACTGACCACACCCGGCGGCGCCGCTCGCGTAGGCTCGTGGCATCCGTTCGCCGAGCACGACAGGAGCACCCATGTACGCGCGCGAGATCGAGGCCGACCTGACCGAGGTCCTCGTCACCGAGGCCGAGATCCACGCGAAGCTCGCCGAGCTCGCCCGACGCATCGAGGCCGACTACGACGGCCGCGACCTGCTGCTCGTCGGTGTGCTGAAGGGCGCGGTCATGGTGATGGCCGACCTCGCGCGCGAGCTGCGCAACCACATCAACATGGACTGGATGGCGGTGTCCAGCTACGGCGCCGGCACGAAGTCGTCGGGCGTCGTCAAGATCCTGAAGGACCTCGACACCGACCTCACGGGCCGCGACGTGCTCATCGCGGAGGACATCATCGACTCGGGCCTCACCCTGTCGTGGCTGCGTGAGAACCTCGAGTCGCGCGGCGCCGCGTCGGTCGAGATCTGCGCGCTGTTCCGCAAGCCCGACGCCGCCAAGGTCGAGGTCGACGTCAAGTACGTCGGATTCGACATCCCGAACCAGTTCGTCGTCGGCTACGGCCTCGACTTCGCCGAGCGGTACCGCAACCTCCGCGACGTCGCGATCCTCGCGCCGCACGTCTACAGCTGAACCGCCGGCGCCGGGCGCGCGCTGCGCTCCGGCTGGGCGTGCCGCCCACAGCGAACATCTAGACGACGCTCAGCAGCGCGACGGTAGCCTTGCAGGACCATGAACATGAAGAAGATCCTGCGCGGGCCGATCATCTACATCCTGCTCGCGATCGTCGCGGTGTGGATCGGCTCCAGCCTGATCACCGCGTCCGGCTTCCGCCAGGTCTCGACCCAAGAGGGCCTCGACTTCCTCGCCGACGGCAAGGTCGCCGCGGTGAAGATCGTCGACGGTGAGAACCGCGTCGACCTCACGCTCGAGAAGGCCGACGACGAGTACGGCAAGCAGGTGCAGTTCTACTACGTGACGCCCCGCGGCCCCGACGTGGTCGAGGCGGTCGACGCGGCGGACCCGTCCGACGGCTACAACGACGAGGTGCCGCAACCGAACTGGTTCCTCTCGATGCTCGGCATCCTGCTGCCGCTCGTGCTCATCGGCCTCTTCTTCTGGATCATGCTCTCGGGCATGCAGGGCGGCGGCAACCGGGTCATGCAGTTCGGCAAGTCGAAGGCGAAGCTCGTCTCCAAGGAGAGCCCGAAGGTCACGTTCGACGACGTCGCGGGCAGCGACGAGGCCATCGAAGAACTCCACGAGATCAAGGAGTTCCTGAAGGAGCCGGCGAAGTTCCAGGCCGTCGGCGCGCGCATCCCGAAGGGCGTGCTGCTGTACGGCCCTCCCGGCACGGGCAAGACGCTGCTCGCCCGCGCGGTCGCCGGTGAGGCGGGCGTGCCGTTCTACTCGATCTCGGGTTCCGACTTCGTCGAGATGTTCGTCGGCGTCGGCGCGAGCCGCGTGCGCGACCTGTTCGAGCAGGCCAAGCAGAACGCGCCGGCCATCATCTTCGTCGACGAGATCGACGCGGTCGGCCGCCACCGCGGCGCGGGCCTCGGCGGCGGTCACGACGAGCGCGAGCAGACGCTGAACCAGCTCCTCGTCGAGATGGACGGCTTCGACCCGAAGACCAACGTCATCCTGATCGCGGCGACCAACCGCCCCGACATCCTCGACCCGGCGCTGCTGCGCCCGGGCCGCTTCGACCGCCAGATCGGCGTCGACGCGCCCGACCTCAAGGGCCGCCAGAAGATCCTCGAGGTGCACTCGAAGGGCAAGCCGCTCGCCAACGGCGTCGACCTCGAGGTGCTGGCTCGCAAGACGCCGGGCTTCACGGGCGCCGACCTCGCGAACGTGCTGAACGAGGCCGCGCTGCTCACGGCCCGTTCGAACGCCCAGCTCATCGACAACCGCGCCCTCGACGAGGCGGTCGACCGCGTGATCGCGGGCCCGCAGCGCCGCAGCCGCGTGATGAAAGACAAGGAGAAGCTCATCACCGCGTACCACGAGGGCGGCCACGCCCTCGCCGCGGCGGCGATGAACTACACCGACCCCGTCACAAAGATCACGATCCTGCCGCGCGGCCGGGCCCTCGGCTACACGATGGTGCTGCCGCTCGAAGACAAGTACTCGGTCACGCGCAACGAGCTGCTCGACCAGCTCACCTACGCGATGGGCGGGCGCGTCGCCGAAGAGATCGTGTTCCACGACCCGTCGACGGGCGCCTCGAACGACATCGAGAAGGCGACCTCCACGGCCCGCAAGATGGTCACCGAGTACGGCATGTCGGCGAACGTCGGCGCCGTGAAGCTCGGCCAGTCGCAGGGCGAGGTCTTCCTCGGCCGCGACATGGGCCACCAGCGCGACTACTCGGAGGAGATCGCCGAGAAGGTCGACCTCGAGGTGCGCACCCTCATCGAGCAGGCCCACGACGAGGCGTGGCAGGTGCTGAACGACAACCGCGACATCCTCGACAAGCTGGCCGCCGAGCTGCTCGAGAACGAGACGCTCGACCACCACCAGATCGCCGAGATCTTCAAGGACGTGCGCAAGCTGCCCGAGCGCCCGCTGTGGCTCTCGAGCGACAAGCGTCCGGTGTCCGACCTCCCGCCGATCACGTTCCCCGACGACAAGCTCCCGATCGACGAGGGCATGGTCGACGGCGGGGTCGACTCCGACGAGACGCCGGTCGGCGAGCCCGTCGCGCCGCGCCAGCCGCGGTCGAACCCGCGGCCCGCGACGGCGTAGAACCACCCGAACCCACCCCACGGAGGGCTGCATGGTCGAGGTCGACGCTGCACGCATCGAGCGGGCGGTGCGCGAGATCCTGCTGGCGATCGGTGAAGACCCCGAGCGCCCAGGGCTCGCGCGCACGCCCCAGCGCGTGGCCGAGGCGTACGCCGACTTCTTCGGCGGGCTGGCGGTCGACCCGCTCAGCCACCTGGGCGATCCGGTCGCGGTCGAGTCGGCGCTGCGCCGTGCGGGGGGAGGCGCCGAGCGAGACCTGCCGGCGACGGGCGACGCCGTGGTGCTTCGCGACCTGTCCTTCCGCTCGGTGTGCGAGCACCACCTGCTGCCCTTCGTCGGCACCGCGCACATCGCGTACCTGCCGGGCGACCACGTCGTCGGCCTCGGCCGCATCCCCGCGGTCGTCGACACCCTCGCGCGACGCCCGCAGCTGCAGGAGCGCCTGACTGAAGAGATCGCCGACACGCTCGTGGCGGGCCTCGAGCCGCGCGGCGTGCTCGTGGTGCTCGACGCGCAGCACCGCTGCGTCACGACGCGCGGCGCGCGCCAGGAGCGCAGCTCGACCATCACGATCGCGAGTCGCGGCGAGCTCGCCGAGCCCGCGGCCCGGGCCGAGATCATCGCGCTGATCGGCATGCCGGGCGGCGAGGATGCCTGAGCCGGTGCTCCCGCTCGTCATGGGCGTCGTCAACGTGACACCCGATTCGTTCAGCGACGGCGGCCGCTGGTTCGACGCCGACGCGGCGATCGCCCACGGGCTCGACCTCGTCGCGCAGGGTGCCGACATCGTCGACGTCGGCGGCGAGTCGACGCGTCCGGGTGCGGCCCGGGTCGAGCCGGCTGAAGAGCTGCGGCGCGTCGTGCCCGTGATCCGCGAACTCGCGGGTCGGGGCATCCGGGTGAGCGTCGACACGATGCACGCGGCGACCGCAGCGGCCGCGGTCGAGGCCGGGGCCGAGATCATCAACGACGTGTCGGCCGGGCTCGCCGACGAGGCGATGGCGGCGATCGCCGCCGAGACCGGCGCCCGGTACGTCGCGATGCACTGGCGCGGCCACCTCGACGTCGACGACAGCCAGGCCGAGTACGCGGATGTCGCGCACGAGGTGCGCGACGAGCTCGCGGCGCGGGTCGACGCGCTCGTGGCCGCCGGCATCGCGCCCGACCGGCTGATCCTCGATCCCGGGTTGGGCTTCTCGAAGCGCGCGGCGCACAACTGGGAGATGCTGGCGCGGCTGGGCGAACTGCAGGCGCTCGGCTTCCCGGTGCTCGTCGGCGCGTCGCGCAAGCGGTTCCTCGGGGCCCTGCTGCCCGAGGGCGCGCCGGTCGAGGAGCGCGACCTGCCGACGGCCGTCATCAGCGCCCTGTCGGCCGAGGCCGGCGCGTGGGCCGTTCGCGTGCACGACGTGACCGCGACCCGGCGTGCGCTCGACGTGGTGGGTGCATGGCAGAGTGGACGACGTGGCTGACCGGCGAGATCGCATCACCCTGACCGGCCTTCGCGTCCACGCCCATCACGGCGTCTTCGACTTCGAGCGCGAGGCCGGCCAGCCGTTCGTCGTCGACCTGACCGCCTGGGTCGACCTCGCGCCCGCGGCCGCGGGCGACGACCTCGCGCAGACGGTGCACTACGGCGACCTGGCCGAGGCGGTCGTCGCCGCCGTCGAGCGCGATCCGGTCGACCTCATCGAGACGGTCGCCGAGCGGGTCGCCGCGGTGGCGCTCGGGTTCGGGCCGGTCATCGAGGTCGAGGTCACGGTGCACAAGCCGGATGCCCCGATCGCCGTGCCCTTCGGCGATGTCGCCGTCACCATCGTGCGAGGCCGGCCGTGAGCCGGGCGATCATCGCGTTCGGTGCGAACCTCGGCGACCGCGAGGCGACCATCGCCGCCGCGATCCGCGAGCTCGCCGAGACCGAGGGCGTCGACCTGCTGCAGGTGTCGCCGGTGTACGAGTCGGCGGCGATCAAAGACGCGGGCGTCGACCACGAGGCGCCCGGGTACCTCAACGGCGTCGTCGCCGTCGAGACCGCGCTCGAGCCGCACGACCTGCTCGACCGCCTGCTCGCCATCGAGGCCGTGCACGGCCGCGTGCGCACCGAGCACTGGGGCGACCGCACGCTCGACCTCGACCTCATCGACGTCGACGGCTGCCGCATCGACGACGACCGGCTCGTGCTGCCCCACCCGCGGGCCTGGCAGCGCGCCTTCGTGCTCGCGCCGTGGCTCGACGTCGACCCCGATGCCGTGATCGCCGGCCGCGGCCCCGTCGCGCGCCTGCGCGCGGAGGCATCCGACGAGGTGACGAGGCGATGAAGCGCACGCACGCGACGTCGTTGATCGCCGCCGCCGCCATCGGCGCCGTGATCGGATATCTCGGCGAGCTGCTGCTCGTCACGTCGGGCGCGAACGTCATCGTGCCGCCCCTGTCGCTGCCGATCACGCTCGCGGGCGTCGCGGCGATCGTGCTCATCCTGGCGTGGCCGATCCGGCGCGCCGTGACCGGCGCGTCGAAGCAGCGGGTCGACCCGTTCCGCGCGATGCGCGTGGCCGTGCTCGCGAAGGCGTCGAGCCTCTCGGGCGCGCTCATGGTCGGCCTCGGACTCGGCATCGCGCTGTTCCTCGCGACCCGCGCCGTCCTGCCGAACCCGGGTACGCTGTGGCTCGCCCTCGCGACCTCGATCGGCGCGGCCGTGCTGCTGGCCGGCGGACTCGTCGCCGAATGGTTCTGCACCCTGCCGCCCGACGACCCCGAGGCCGACGAGAAGGAGCACGCGCATGCCTGAGGTCCCGTACGACGAGGCCGAGGTCCCGGTGCCGCCAGAGGCGGTGCCGACCGAGCCGGGGACGCCCGAGGCGGGGACGCCCGAGGCCGCCGCGCCCGAGGCATCCGCCGGTTCGCACGTCGACGCCGACTGGCGGCGCGTGTCGCCGAAGTACGTCGTCGTCGAGGTCATCGGGTCGATCATCGGCGAGGCGATACTCGTGGGCGCGATGCTCGTCGTGCACTTCGTCTTCGGCCAGCAGTGGGCGCTCTGGGTCGCGATCGCCGCCGCCGTCCTCGGCATCGTCTCGATCGCGTTCGAACCGCGACGCGTGCGCTCCATCGCGTACCGCCTGCGTGAAGACGACCTCGTCTTCCGGCGCGGCATCATGTATCAGCGCCAGGTCGCCGTGCCGTACGGGCGCATGCAGCTGGTCGACATCACCCGCGGTCCGCTCGCGCGCGCGATGGGCCTGGCCGACCTCAAGTTCGTGACCGCGGCCGCCGCGACCGCCGTCACCGTGCCCGGGCTTCCCGCCGAAGAGGCCGACCGCCTCCGCGACGAGCTCGTCGCCCTCGCCGAGACCCGCCGGGCGGGGCTGTGAGCGAGTCCGACCGCGATCGCGGCGCTGCGGCGCCCGCGGCCGCCCGCCGGGCGACCGATCTCGCCGACGGCGAGTGGCACCGGCTGCACCCCGCGAGTCCGCTGCTGCGAGGCGGGCTCGCGCTCATCGCGATCATCGGCTTCGTGATCGCGAACCTGCGCGAGCGCCTGGTCGAGATGTTCCTGCCGGTGTTCGCGCCCGACCTGGGCGGCGAGGTCGACCGGGAGTTCTCCGACTGGCAGGGCGACTGGGCGAACGACCCGATCGGCGGTATCGTGCTGAACGGCCTCGTCGGCTGGGCGCTGCTCGCGGTCGTGCTCGTGCTCGCCGGCATCGTCGGCGGGTTCTGGCTGTCGTGGCGCATGCACAGCTTCCGCATCACCGGCGAGGCCGTCGAGGTGCGAAGCGGCATCCTCTTCCGGTCGCACCGCAGCGCCCGTCTCGACCGCATCCAGGGCATCAACGTGCAGCGCCCGCTGTTCGCGCGCCTCTTCGGCGCGGCCAAGCTCGAGCTCTCGGTCGCCGGGCAGTCGGGTGACGTGCAGCTCTCGTACCTCGGTTCGACGCTGGCCGACAGTCTGCGCGCGGACATCCTGCGCCTCGCGTCGGGCGCGCGCGCCGCGAAGGCCGCCGGCGTGCGTCCCGACTCGGCGGCGGATGTCGCGGCGATCGCGGATGCCGCGGCGGCGGGCGAACCCGTGGCCGACGGGGTTCCGGGTCACGCGCTCGACGAGGCATCCGCAGCGGGCAAGGGGCGCGTCTCCGAGCTGGTGGGCCGGCGCGTCGGCGAGTTCATGGCGCCCGAACTCGATCCCGAGCTCGCGCCACCGGAGTCGGTCGTGCACATCCCGCTCGGGCGCGTGATCGGCTCGACGCTGCTCGGCGGCGCGATGATCTGGACGGTCATCCTCGTCGGCGTGCTGGCCGCCGGCATCTTCACCCAGCAGTGGTGGGTGCTGTTCAGCTTCGTCCCCGCGCTGATCGGCCTCGTCAGCTACGCCTGGTCGCGCATCACGAAGTCGCTGCGGTACTCCATCGCGGGCACGCCCGACGGCGTGCGCATCGGCCACGGCCTGCTCTCGACGGGCAACCAGACCATCCCGCCGGGGCGCGTGCACGCGATCGAGGCGACCCAGTGGCTGCTGTGGCGCCCGTTCGGCTGGTGGACCGTGCGGGTCAACGTCGCCGGCCAGTCGATCTCGGCGGGCAGCGACGCGGCGCAGCGCACGCTCGTGCTGCCGGTCGGCACCGCCGACGACGTGCGCCGCGTGCTCGACCTCCTCGTGCCCGGCAGCGCGATCGCTCTCGCCGACGTCATCGGCGCGGGCCTGACCGGCCGCGGCACCGACGGCGGATTCCGCCCCGCGCCGCGACGTTCGGCGTGGCTGCATCCCCTCTCGTGGCGGCGCATCGGCTGGATCGAGCAGGACGGCATCGCCGCCATCCGTCGCGGCGTGCTGCTGCGAGGGCTCGTGGTCGTGCCGCTCGCGCGCCTGCAGTCGGTCGCGATCCAGCGCGGGCCGGTGCGCCGGATGCTCCGCCTCGCGTCGCTGCGGCTGCACACCGTGACCGGCCCCGTGACCGCCACGCTCCCGGCCGTCGACGCCATCGACGCCGAGCAGGCCTTCGAGTCGGTGGCGCGCGAGGCCGTCGAGCGCGCGGCGCTCGACACGAGCGATCACTGGGGGGCGGCGCATGCCTGACCGGCCCGACCAGCGCGCCGGCCGTCTCGGCGTCGGGGTCATCGGCGCCGGACGCGTCGGCGCCGTGCTCGCCTCCGCCCTCGGCGGCGCCGGGCACGCGCTGACCGGTGTGGCCGCCGTGTCGGAGGCGAGCCGGAGCCGCGCCGACGTCATGCTGCCCAACGTGCCCGTGCTGACCGTGCCCGAGATCGTCGAGCGCAGCGAGCTCGTGCTCCTCGCGGTGCCCGCCGACGAACTCGAGGCGCTCGTGGCCGGCCTCGCGACGGCGGGCGTGTGGCAACCCGGACAGCTGGTCCTGCACACGGCCGCGCGGTACGGCACGGGCGTGCTCGAGCCCGCGCTCCGCGCGGGAGGCATCCCGCTCGCGGTGCACCCGGTGATGAGCTTCACGGGCACCTCGATCGACCTGGCACGGCTCGCCGGAACCTGGTTCGCCGTGACCGCTCCGGCGCCCGTGCTGCCGATCGCGCAGGCGCTCGTCGTCGAGATGGGCGGCGAGCCGTTCGTCGTCGCCGAAGCCGACCGCACCGCGTACGCGGAGGCCATCGACACCGCCGTGTCGTTCTCGACCGCGATCGTCGACCAGGCCAGCGACCAGCTCGACGGCATCGGCGTCGCGCGGCCAGGCGCCGTGCTCGCCCCGCTCGTGCGCAGCGCCGTCGAGAACGCGCTCGCGCGCCACGACGCCGGGCCCGGCCTCGACGGCACGGGTACGATCGACGGGGCCGGAATCGTCGGGCCGCCAGGAGGTGCCGTGTGACCGCAGCCGTTCCGCGCACCCGCGTCGCCGGCACCATCGCCGAACTCCGCGCGGTCGTCGACGAGCGGCGCGCCGGCGGGGCATCCGTCGCCCTCGTGCCGACGATGGGCGCACTGCACGAGGGCCACCTCGCGCTCGTCGCGCGCGCGAGGGAGCTCGCCGACGTCGTCATCGTCTCGATCTTCGTGAACCCGCTGCAGTTCGGCCCCGGCGAAGATCTCGACCGCTACCCGCGCACGCTCGACGCTGACCTCGCGGCGCTCGACGGCCTCGGCGTCGCGGCGGTGTTCGCCCCGACCGTCGCCGAGATGTATCCCGGCGGCGCGGCCTCGACCCGCGTCGTCGCGGGCGAGGTCGGCTCGCTCTACGAGGGCGCATCGCGTCCCGGGCACTTCGACGGCATGCTGACGGTCGTCGCGAAACTCTTCCACATCGTGCGCCCCGACGTCGCGTGCTTCGGGCAGAAGGACGCGCAGCAGGTGTTCCTCGTGAACCGCATGGTGCGCGACCTCGACTTCCCGCTCGCGATCGAGGTCGTGCCGACCGTTCGCGAGGCCGACGGGCTCGCGCTCTCGAGCCGCAACCGGTTCCTCTCGGCCGACGACCGACGCGCAGCGCTCGCGCTCTCCGAGGCGCTCCGAGCCGCGGAGGCCGCCGGCCCGCAGGGCGTCGAAGAGGTGCTCGCCGAGGCCGACGCCGCCTTCGGCGCGCACGAGGCCGTGCAGCCCGACTACCTCGTGGTGGTCGACCCGGCGACGTTCCTGCCGGTCGAGCCCGGTGCGACTGGCGAGGCGGTCGTGCTGGTCGCGGCCCGCGTCGGCAGTACGCGGTTGATCGACAACGCGCGCATTCGGCTGGGGTGACCGCGTCGACCGGCGGCGACGACGGGCGCAAGTAGGCTGGTCCCTGCACGTTTCCGCGCGACGAGAGAGAACGATGGCCGAGAATCCCACGGATGCCGCACCCGAGCCGACCGCCGAGGAGATCTCGGAGCAGAAGGCGGTGCGCCTGGCCAAGCGCGACCGGCTGAACTCGGGCGCCGACCTCGGCGGCGGCGCCTACCCGGTGAGCCTGCCCGTGACGGCGAGCATCGCCGAGGTGCGCGACCGGTTCGTGGGCCTCGGCGTCGACGAGGCGAGCGGCGAGCAGGTCGGCGTCGCCGGCCGCGTCGTGCACCTGCGCAACACCGGCAAGCTGTGCTTCGCGGCGCTCCAGGCCGGCGACGGCAGCCGCATCCAGGCGATGATCTCGCTCGCCGAGGTGGGCGAGGAGGGCCTCGCCGCGTGGAAGGAGCTCGTCGACCTCGGCGACCACGTCTTCGTGGCGGGTGAGGTCATCACGAGCCGTCGTGGCGAGCTGTCGATCATGGCGAAGGAGTGGCGCATCGCCGCGAAGGCCGTGCTGCCGCTGCCGAACCTGCACACCGAGCTCTCCGAGGAGACGCGCGTGCGCAGCCGCTACCTCGACCTGATCGCCCGCGAGCAGGCGCGCAAGAACGTGGTCGATCGCGCCAAGGTCAACCAGAGCCTGCGCCAGACGTTCGCCGGCCGCGGCTATGTCGAGGTCGAGACCCCGATGCTGCAGGTCATGCACGGCGGGGCATCCGCGCGCCCGTTCGTGACGCACTCGAACGCGTTCGACACCGAGCTGTACCTGCGCATCGCGCCCGAGCTGTACCTCAAGCGCGCCGTCGTCGGCGGCATCGAGCGCGTGTTCGAGATCAACCGCAACTTCCGCAACGAGGGCGCCGACTCGACGCACTCGCCCGAGTTCGCGATGCTCGAGGCGTACCAGGCGTACAGCGATTACCACGGCATGGCCGAGCTGACCCAGTCCCTCGTGCAGGACGCGGCGCTCGCCGTCTCGGGCTCGCACGTCGTGACCTGGGCCGACGGCACCGAGTACGACCTCGGCGGCGACTGGGACCGCATCTCGATGTACGGCTCGCTCTCCGACGCGGTCGGCGAGCAGATCACCCCCGAGACGCCGATGTCGCGGCTGCGCGAGCTCGCCGACGCCGAGGGCATCGAGGTCGACCACCCGCTGCCCGGCAAGTACGTCGAAGAGCTCTGGGAGCACCACGTCAAGGGCGGCCTCGTGCGGCCGACCTTCGTCATGGACTTCCCGCTCGACACCTCCCCGCTCGTGCGCTGGCACCGGTCGATCCCCGGCGTCGTCGAGAAGTGGGACCTCTACATCCGCGGCTTCGAGCTCGCGACCGGCTATTCCGAGCTCGTCGACCCCGTCGTGCAGCGCGACCGCTTCGTCGAGCAGGCGAAGCTCGCCGCCGGCGGCGACCCAGAGGCCATGCGCCTCGACGAGGAGTTCCTGCGCGCGCTCGAGTTCGGCATGCCGCCGTCGGGCGGCATGGGCATGGGCATCGACCGGCTGCTGATGGCGATCACCGGGCTCGGCATCCGCGAGACGATCCTCTTCCCGCTGGTCAAGTGACCGGATGCCTCGAATCGACCGGATGCCTCGACTGAACGGATTGCTCGCATGAACGACTACCTGCCGAAGAAGGAACTCGAACCCGAACGCGACCCGCGCAAGCCCTCGCCCACGCGTCTCGCGATCTGGATCATCGTCGGCGCGATCGGCCTGTACCTGCTCGGGTCGGGCATCTGGGGCATCGTCACCGCCGGCTGAGCGGGTCGCGGCCCGGCCACGGGCGGATTCGGAGATTCACCGGCGTATCCTTGGGGGACTATGGACGACTTCTGGGCGAACGCGATCTGGTCGCTGGCGCCGACCGTGCTCATCGGCCTGCTCTTCTGGTTCATCATGCGCGCGATCATGCGCGCCGACCGCACCGAGCGCGACGTCTACGCGAAGATCGAGGCCGAGGAGCGCGCGAAGCTCGGTCGCGAGCGCCCGGTCGGCTGACCGGGCATGGGGGATTCCGGCGCGCCGTGGGGACTGATCCTCGCGGCTGCGCTGCTGCTGATCGACCTCGCCATCCGCATCGTCGCGATCATCGTCGTGCCGCGCAACCGTCGGCCGACCGCCGCGATGGCGTGGCTGCTCGCGATCTTCTTCATCCCCTTCGTCGGGGTGCTGTTCTACCTCCTGATCGGCAACCCGAAGCTGCCCAAGCGGCGGCGTGAGAAGCAGGCCGAGGTCGACCGGTTCATCCGCGAGTCCACGCACGGCACCGAGCGCGTCAGCGACAGCGCCGCATGGCCGAGCTGGTTCGAGGGCATCGTGCGGCTGAACCGCAACCTCGGCGCGATGCCGCTCATCGGCTCGAACAGTGCCCGGCTCATCGGCAGTTACCAGGGCTCGCTCGACGCGATGACGGCCGCGATCCGCTCGGCCGAGCGGTACGTGCACGTCGAGTTCTATATCCTCGCCCTCGACCGAACGACCGAGCCGTTCTTCGACGCGCTCGGCGACGCGGTGACGCGCGGCGTCGAGGTGCGGGTGCTGCTCGACCACGTGGCATCCGTTCGCGCGAAGGGGTACCGGCGCACGATCAGGCGGCTGAAGGCCATGGGCGTCGACTGGCAGCTGATGCTGCCGGTGCAGCCGTGGAAGGGCCGGTACCAGCGACCCGACCTGCGCAACCACCGCAAGATCCTCGTGGTCGACGGCGCCGTCGGATTCCTCGGCTCGCAGAACATCATCGACCGCAGCTACAACAAGCGCAGCAACCTCCGCCGCGGGCTGATGTGGAAGGAACTCGTGGCGCGGCTCGAGGGCCCGATCGTCACGGGCCTCGACGCGATCTTCGCGACCGACTGGTACCTCGAGACCGGTGACGCGCTCACGCGCGACGAGATCGTCGGGTTCGACCAGCCCGGCGAGGCGCAGAACCTCGACTGCCAGGTCGTGCCGAGCGGCCCCGGGTTCACGAACGAGAACAACCTGAAGCTGTTCCTCGCGCTGCTGTACGCGGCGAAGGAGCGCATCATCATCACGTCGCCGTACTTCGTGCCCGACGAGGCGATGCTTCGCGCGATCAGCGGCGCGACGCAGCGGGGCATCCACGTCGAGCTCTTCGTCTCGGAGATCGGCGACCAGGCGCTCGTGTACCACGCGCAGCGCTCCTACTACGAGGCGCTGCTGCGCGCGGGCGTGCGCATCTTCATGTATCAGGCGCCGTACATCCTGCACGCGAAGCACTTCACGATCGACGACGACGTCGCGGTGATCGGCTCGAGCAACATGGACATCCGCTCGTTCGAGCTGAACATGGAAGTGTCCCTGCTGGTGCGCGGGGCCTCGTTCGTGCGCGAGATGCGCGAGGTCGAGGCCGAGTACCGTCGCGACAGCCGCGAACTGGTGCTCCACGAGTGGATGAACCAGCCCCTGCGCTCGACCGTGCTCGACAACCTCGCACGGCTGACGAGCGCGCTGCAGTAGTCGAGGCGGTCCCGGCATCGGTTCGCGCCCTCGCGATCGTCGGCTCGCGCCGTCGCCGTCAGGACTGAGTCGAAGCCGCCACGACGGCCAGATGCAGGCCGCCGTGGCGCTCGCTGCGTTCGGCGGGCCCGGCGCATCCGGCCGGCCGCTGGGGAAGTTCGGCGCAGTCGGCGGCGGCGAGCGGGATCCCCGACGTGACGATCCAGGCCGTGCCGGTCGGTCGCGTGTCGGGTGTCGCGTCGAGGGAGCCGTCGACACGAACCGTCCGCAGCGGCTCGGTCGACACCACGACCCGCACCTCGACGGCCGGCTGGGAACCGCCCGGCAGGCGCGCGGCGACGTCGCGGGCGAAGCGACGGTCGTCGGTGAATCGCGCGAGCCCCGCGGCCAGGCCGGTCTCGTGGTGGCGCTGCGCGACGATGAGCAGGTCGCCCGGCTCAGCTGAGCGGGTCAGCGACTCGGCGACGCCCGCGAAGTCGTCCTGCCTGGCCTCGCGCGGGTCCGCCGCCGCGCTCAGGCCCACCGCCGCGATCAGGCCGACCGTCGCCGCGACGGCGGCGAACGCGGGTGCGGCGAACGCGGGTGCGGCGGACGCGCGTGCGGCGACGGGCCGCACGCTCGCGCGTCGACGGCCGATCGCGCCGACGATGCGGTGCAGCGACCCCGCGAGCAGCAGCGCGAGTCCCACGGCCGACGGTGCGATGTAGGCGGTCCGCAGTGACGGCGACCCGAGCGCGCTGACCGCGAGGAGCACCGCCCACGGTCCGAGCGTGGCGACGAACGCGCCCATCCACCGCGATCGGTCGGCGAGCCGGGCGGCATCGGTGTCACCGTCGGCAGGGCGGCCCAGGACGTGCAGCACCCCCGCCGCTGCCACGAGCCCCGCGACGACGACCCAGGCGGCGAGGTCGAGCGCGTCGGGCGCGAGGCGGTCGGGCGAGCTCACGAGGTTGGCGAGCACGGCGAGCGCGGTGGGCGGGTCGGGTGCGGTCATCCAGTCGATCTGCCGGCGCTGGGATGCCGCCGCGACCGCGAAGGGCGCCAGCACGACCGCCGCGGCGCCCCCCGCCGCGAGCGCGCCGCGCACGGCGCGGGGCCCGCGCCCGAAGGCCGGAACGAGCAGCAGCGGCACCGCCGCGAGCAGCGAGAACAGGTGCATGGCTCCCGCTCCGACGAGCAGCGCGGCGACGAGCGCCCACTGCCGAGTCGAGCCCGCGCGGTCGGCCGCGAGGGCGGCCAGGGCCACGAACGCGATCGCGAGCGCGTACGGCCGTGCGGTCGAGGCGAGCTCGACGACCAGCGGGTTCGATGCCGCGGCGAAGCCCGCGACGAGCGCGGCGCCGGCGCCCCACCAGCGGCGGGCGAGCCAGGTGATGGCCCCGATCGCCACGGCGGCCGCAGCGATCGACGGGATGCGCAGGCCGAGGTCGCCCGGCACCATCCGCGACGCCGTGTGCGCCACGACGTAGTACGGCGCCAGCACGAGGTCGACGTGCGAGACCGCGCGCCACAGGGCGTCGAGGTCGAGCGCGGCGAACGCCTGCGTCGCGAGCTCGTCGCGCGAAGGACCGAGCCTGGCGGCACGCACCGTGGCGAGCAGCGCGAGCAGGAGGGCCGGCGCGATCGGGATCGAGCGCATGCGGTCGCTCCGGCCCTTCGGCTCAGGCCCGCGGCTTCAGTCGCACGGTCGGCAGCTCGGGCGCCGGCAGCGGCGAGCCGTCGTAGCCGCCGACCGTGCCGAACCGCCCCGCGGGGTCCCCGTGGTCGATGACCTCGGCCTGCCACTGCCGTCGCGAGTCCGCGACCTCGTCGTGGCTGCGACCGATGAAGTTCCACCACATCACGAGCTCCTCGCCGAACGGCACGCCGCCGATGAGCACGACGCGAACCGGGGCATCCGTCGCCGTCAGCCGGACGCCCTCGTGACCCGTCGGAAGGTACGCGAGCTCGCTCCACTCGACGAGCGACGAATGACCGGTCTCGGTCAGCGGATCGGCGTCGTCGGGCCGGTCGTCGGGCTCGTCGTCGAGCGCGGCGATCGTCACGCGCACCGGGCCGCGGTCGACGAGCACGCCGTGCTCGAACGCCGGATCGAGGTCGATCCACGCCTCGCCGCCCGCCGGCAGCTCGACCTGCGCGCCCACGAGCGGCGAGAACACGGTGACGGATGCCCCGCGCCCGAGCCCCGGCAGCGCCCCGGCGAACACGCGCACGCGGGCGTCGTCGACCCGCTCCTCCTCGGTGTCGGCGTGCTCGAAGAACGGCACGCCGTGGCGCGAGGCATCCGGCAGCGCTACCCAGAGCTGCACGCCGTGGAGCGTCGACGTCGTCGCGAGCGACACCTCGGAGTGCGAGATGCCGCGTCCGGCGGTCATCAGGTTGACCGCGCCGGGCCGCACGAGCTCGACGCTGCCGGTCGAGTCGCGGTGCTCGATCTCGCCCTCGAAGAGCCAGCTCACGGTCTGCAGGCCGGTGTGCGGGTGCGGCGGCACGACCATGCCGCCGGTGGCCGCGACGTCGTCGGGACCGTAGTGGTCGGCGAAGCACCAGGCGCCGATCGTCGTGCGGCCGCGCTGGGGGAGGGTGCGCCGCACCTGCATCGCGCGGGGACCGCCGAGCGGCACGTCGCGAGGGGCCAGTACCTCGATCGACGGCGACCGCGCGGGCTCCGGCGGGCAGAGCAGTTCGACGGGCTCGCGTTCGAGGTTGCTCATGGGCGGAATCCTACGCGCGCGATGCGACGACGCGGCGTCGCCGACGCGACCCCCGGCGCTCGGTCCGAGGGGTCGCGAACCGGTACGATTGCGGGCATGGCCTCAACCTCGATCCGTCGCGCCGTGCTCGCGAGCGTCGCGCTCGCCTCCGTCTTCGTCCTCGCCGCGTGCGCGCCGCCGAAGTCGGTCGCCGAGACCTTCCCCGGCGAGCCGGTCATCGAGCACGCCGTCGAAGAAGACGAGGAGGCCGCCGAGGAGAGCGAGGAGCACGCCGTCGAGGGCGAGACCAGCGCGGTCTGGCTCGGCCAGGGCGGCCAGTTCGCGGTGACCACGTGGGGCTCGTCGACCTGCCCGGTGGTCGGCACCGACCTGCGCGTGCTCGAGCCCGCCGGCCAGGGCAACGCCGTCGAGATCATCACCAAGCAGTACCCCGACGACCAGGTCTGCACCATGGACCTGGTGCCCTACACCTCGGTGTTCTGGACCCCGATGAACATCGCGCCGACCGAGGTCTTCACCGTGCACATCGACGGCACCGAGATCGAGGTCCCGGTCAAGTAGCCGGTTCGTCCGCAGCTTCCGAGAGGGTCGGCCCGTGCCGGCCCTCTCGTCGTCTCACCAGCAGGTCGCCGACCTCGCAGTCCAGCGCCTCGCAGATCGCCTGCAGCGTCGTGAAGCGGATGGCCCGGGCCCGGTCGTTCTTCAGCACGCTGAGGTTCACGACGCTGACGCCGACGAGTTCGCTGAGCCGGGCGAGCGTCAGGCCGCGATCGGCGAGCAGCTCGTCGAGCCGGCAGTGGATGTCGCCCGAGTCGTCGGGTTCGGCCGGGGTCATCAGACCAGGCCCTCGGTCTCGCGCTGCAGGCGCTCGCCGATCTGGAACGCGGCGCCGAGCGCGCCGAGCGCGAGGATGCCCCAGAACGCCGTCCAGTCCGTCGAGAAGAGGACTCCGTCGTAGGTGTACTCGCTGACCGCCGAGAGGGCGCCGTTCACGCCCATCGTGGTGAAGAGGCTGCCGAAGACCCAGCCGGCGAGCAGGGTGAACGTCGCGGCGATCACGATGCGCACGTTGGCGCGGGCGAAGGCGCGGCCGCGCGCGACGTTCCAGGCGAACAGCGCGAGCATCGCGATCGCGGCGATGGTCGCGGCGCCGGTCACGATCGGCTGGGCGACGAGGGCGAACTGCGTCGCGGCGGCCGGCTGCGGGACGGTGACGACCGCCCGGTCGACGTCGACCTCGACCGGCGCGCCGTCGGGTCCGATCGGCAGCGTCGCCTGCTCGCCGACGAACGGCACGAGCACCGGGACATCCGTACCGGGCAGCACTTCGACCAGGCGGGCGCCCACCGCCCAGGCGGTGACGGCGACGCCGATCGCCGCGAGCACGACCGTCAGGTACATGCCGACGCGATCGCCGGCGCTCAGGCGGGTGGTGGCGCTGGTCAGGGACATCCGGGATCTCCATATCGAAAGTCGATAACAACGAATATCGATATGGTAGGCCGGATGTCCCGAAGGGTCAAGCATCGCTGCGCCTACGGCGAACACCGGCCCACGCGGCATCCGATCTGTTTACGCTCGTTCTAACGGCGCCCCGTCCGCACCCGGGGTCGTGAGGAGTTGAGCATGTTCGAGAGATTCACCGACCGAGCCCGTCGTGTCGTCGTCCTGGCCCAAGAAGAGGCCAAGATGCTGAACCACAACTACATCGGCACCGAGCACATCCTGCTCGGCCTCATCCACGAGGGTGAGGGCGTGGCCGCCAAGGCGCTCGAGTCGCTGAACATCTCGCTCGACGCGGTGCGCGAGCAGGTTCAAGACATCATCGGCCAGGGCCAGCAGCCGCCGACCGGGCACATCCCGTTCACGCCGCGCGCCAAGAAGGTGCTCGAGCTGTCGCTGCGCGAGGCGCTGCAGCTCGGCCACAACTACATCGGCACCGAGCACATCCTGCTCGGCCTCATCCGCGAGGGCGAGGGCGTCGCGGCCCAGGTGCTGGTCAAGCTCGGCGCCGACCTCAACCGCGTGCGCCAGCAGGTCATCCAGCTGCTCTCGGGCTACCAGGGCAAGGAGCAGGTGCAGGTCGGCGCCAACGACCAGGTGCAGCCGCAGGGCGGGTCGCAGATCCTCGACCAGTTCGGCCGCAACCTCACGCAGGCCGCTCGCGAGTCCAAGCTCGACCCGGTGATCGGGCGCGAGAAGGAGATCGAGCGGGTCATGCAGATCCTCTCCCGCCGGTCCAAGAACAACCCCGTGCTGATCGGCGAGCCCGGCGTCGGCAAGACCGCCGTCGTCGAGGGCCTCGCGCAGGCGATCGTCAAGAACGAGGTCCCCGAGACGCTCAAAGACAAGCAGCTCTACTCGCTCGACCTCGGCTCGCTCATCGCCGGCAGCCGCTACCGCGGCGACTTCGAGGAGCGCCTGAAGAAGGTCACGAAGGAGATCCGCACGCGCGGCGACATCATCGTCTTCATCGACGAGATCCACACCCTCGTGGGTGCCGGCGCCGCCGAGGGCGCGATCGACGCGGCCTCGATCCTCAAGCCGCTGCTCGCGCGCGGCGAGCTGCAGACCATCGGCGCCACGACGCTCGATGAGTACCGCAAGCACTTCGAGAAGGACGCCGCGCTCGAGCGCCGGTTCCAGCCGATCCAGGTCGCGGAGCCGAGCCTGCCCCACGCGATCAACATCCTGAAGGGCCTGCGCGACCGCTACGAGGCGCACCACAAGGTCTCGATCACCGACGGCGCGATCGTCGCCGCCGCGAACCTCGCCGACCGCTACATCAGCGACCGGTTCCTGCCCGACAAGGCGATCGACCTGATCGACGAGGCCGGTGCACGCCTGCGCCTCTCGATCCTCTCGTCGCCGCCCGAGCTGCGCGAGTTCGACGAGAAGATCGCCGTCGTTCGCGCCGCCAAGGAGACCGCGATCGAGGAGCAGGACTTCGAGAAGGCCGCGTCGCTGCGCGACGAGGAGAAGAACCTGCTCGGTGAGCGGCTGCGCCTCGAGAAGCAGTGGAAGTCGGGCGACGTCAAGACGACCGCGGTCGTCGACGAGGGCCTGATCGCCGAGGTGCTCGCCCAGGCGACCGGCATCCCCGTGTTCAAGCTCACCGAAGAGGAGAGCTCGCGCCTGGTCTTCATGGAGAAGGCGCTGCACGAGCGCGTCATCGGCCAGGAGGAGGCGATCGCCGCCCTCTCCAAGACGATCCGCCGCACGCGTGCGGGTCTGAAGGACCCGAAGCGCCCGTCGGGGTCGTTCATCTTCGCCGGCCCCACGGGCGTCGGCAAGACCGAGCTCGCCAAGGCGCTCGCGGAGTTCCTCTTCGACGACGAGGCCGCGATGATCTCGCTCGACATGTCGGAGTACGGCGAGAAGCACACCGTCTCGCGGCTGTTCGGCGCCCCTCCCGGGTTTGTCGGCTTCGAGGAGGGTGGCCAGCTCACCGAGAAGGTGCGGCGCAAGCCCTTCAGCGTCGTGCTCTTCGACGAGATCGAGAAGGCGCACCCCGACATCTTCAACTCGCTGCTGCAGATCCTCGAGGAGGGCCGCCTCACCGACGGCCAGGGCCGCGTCGTCGACTTCAAGAACACCGTGATCATCATGACCACGAACCTCGGCACGAAGGACATTTCGGGCGGGCCGGTCGGCTTCCAGATCGAGGGCGACACGCGCACCGGGTACGACCTCATGCGCGCGAAGGTGAACGACGAGCTGAAGAAGCACTTCAAGCCCGAGTTCCTGAACCGCGTCGACGAGATCATCGTGTTCCCGCAGCTCACCAAGCCCGAGCTGCTGCAGATCGTCGACCTGTTCATCAAGCGCCTCAGCGAGCGCATGCTCGACCGCGACATGACGATCGAGCTCGCGCAGGCCGCGAAGGAACGGCTCATCGAGGTCGGATTCGATCCGGCCCTCGGTGCCCGGCCGCTGCGCCGCGCGGTGCAGCACGAGGTCGAAGACCGGCTGTCGGAGAAGATCCTGCACGGCGAGCTCAACTCGGGCGACCACGTGCACGTCGACTTCCAGGACGGCGAGTTCGTGTTCACGACCACCCAGCGGGCCCTGCCCGTCGGGGTCGGCGTGAACGCCGGTGCCGCGCTCGGCACCGGGCCGGCGACGCCCGACCTGGCCGCCGCCTCGGGCGAGTAGGCACGGGTTCACGAAGGGGCGGATGCTGCGGCATCCGCCCCTTCGTCGTACGCCGGGACGCGGCGTTCCCGCGCTGCCGTCCGGTGTACCGGTCCGGCGCGGTCCCGACGATTCAGGAATTCTTCGCGACACGCCGCTTCGGCGGCGTCCCCTGTCGGCGTGTCGCGCCATTCCTCCTGAATGGGCTGGCGCGAGCGGCGTGCGTGGTCGGCCGTCGGGGTGGGCGACATGGGCGGAGCGGCATCCGGCCGGGAATACGATGAACGGATGACCGGATTCCAGGTGCGCCGGGCGCGCACGAGCGACGTGGTGAAGATCGTCGACCTCGTGGAGCCGCTGGTGCAGCGACGAATCCTGCTCGGCAAGGAGCGGGTCGACCTCTACGGGTCGCTGCAGGAGTTCGTCGTCGCCGAGACCGACGCGGGCGAGGTCATCGGCTGCGGCGCCCTGCACGTCATGTGGGAGGACCTCGGCGAGGTGCGCACGCTCGCCGTCAACGATGCGTGGCTCGGACACGGCGTGGGCCACGCGCTGCTCGAGACACTCGAGCACGATGCGCGCGAGCTCGGGCTCAGCCGCCTGTTCTGCCTCACGTTCGAGGTCGACTTCTTCGGGCGGCACGGCTTCCAGGACATGGGGCAGGAGTCGGTCGACCCCGAGGTGTACGCCGAGCTCGTGCGTTCGCACGACGAGGGCGTCGCGGAGTTCCTCGACCTCGCGCGCGTGAAGCAGAACACGCTCGGCAACACGCGGATGCTGAAACTGCTCTGAGCCTCGCGTGGCGCGCCGGGCGCGCGTCCCGGAGAGCGCCCTCCGCGGTCGTACCCTGTGCACATGTCGACGAACCGCACCCCGACCGGGCGGGTCTCGCCCGCGGTCTACCGCCGGAGGCGTCTCGTCGTCCTGCTGGGCCTCGTCGCGGTGATCGTCGCCGTGGTGCTCATCATCGTGCGCCCGGGTGCCAGTCAGGGTGACGAGAAGGATGCCTCGCCCTCGACCTCCCCGTCGACCGAGGCCACGGAGCCGCCGCCGACCACGATCCCGACCGAGTCGGTCGCGGCCGACGGCGACGCCTGCAAGGAGTCGCAGGTGCTCGTCGAGGCGGTCACCGACAAGACGGAGTACGCGGCCGGCGAGCAGCCGAACCTCTCGGTGACGATCACGAACACGGGCAAGAACGCGTGCGTGCTGAACGCCGGCACCAACGCGCAGGTGTTCACCATCAAGAGCGGCGACGAGGTCTACTGGACCTCGACCGACTGCCAGGTCGACCCCGTCGACGCGGAGGTGTCGCTCACGCCGGGCACCCCGATCTCGTCGAGCGTGCCGATCATCTGGGACCGCACGCGTTCGAGCGTCGACACCTGCGAGGGAGCCCGCGAGGCCGTGCCCGCGGGCGGAGCGTCGTACCACCTCTCGGTCGCCGTCGACGGGTTCGAGTCGGCCGAGTCCAAGCAGTTCCTGCTCTACTGACGCGCGCGCCGCCCGCCGCGTGCCCGCCCAGCCGCCGCCCGCCGTGTGCCCGCCCGCCCGCGTGATGTCGCGCAAACTGCGCGCACTCGGGCCGGATGGAGACAGATTGCGCGACATCACAGCGCGTGCTGGGGAGGCATCGGGCCTTGGGCTCGCTGGGTAGGCTGGAAGGCATGGCAGGCAAGGCGCGCAAGAAGTCCGGCAAGCCGGCCGAGCCCGTGGAGTTCCGCTCGCAGGCACTCGCCGAGGCGCTCGAACGGCAGGACATGGCGGCCGTCGCCCTCGCGCTGCGCAACGGCAACACCGTCGTGCCGCTGATCAAGCCCGGCCCGCGCGACAAGCCGCTCGACGGCGGCGAGGTGTGGACCTACAAGGACCCGAACACCGGTGACGTGGCACTCCTGCTGTTCAGCGATGCCGCGAACAAGCCGGCCAACCTTCCGCCCGCCGTCGGCCTGCAGAGCCCGGGCTGGCTGAAGACGTTCCTCAAGCGCTACGAGTCGACGATCACCACGGTGTTCCTCGACATCGCCGGGCCGCACCCGATGCAGGCGCCGCCCGCCGAGCTGCTGCGCGCGCTCGAGGTGTAGCACCGCCTGGAGACGCCGGGCCCGCTGAACGCCGGGCCCTCAGAACGCCGCGTCGAGTTCGCGTTCGCGCGGGCTCGTCGACGCCATCATCGCGCGGTCGACGGCCGCGCGAACGCTGCCGGCCTCGACGTCGAGGATGGCCGAGTAGCCGAGCCGGGATGCCTCGGCGCTGCGCTGCTTGGCCGCGGTGACGGGCCGCACCTCGCCCGCGAGGCTGATCTCGCCGAACGCGGCGAGCTCGTGCGGCACGGCGCGGTCGCGTACGGCCGACGCGATCGCGACGGCGATGGCGAGGTCGGCGGCGGGCTCCACGAGGCGGACCCCGCCGACGGTCGAGACGTACACGTCGTGCTCGGCGAGCCTGCGCAGCCCCGCGCGGCGTTCGAGCACGGCGAGGATCATCGCCACGCGCGACGGGTCGACCCCGTTCACGACCCGGCGGGGCTGCGGTGCCTTCGACTCGACGACGAGCGCCTGCACCTCGACTGGCAGCGCTCGACGACCTTCGAGGGCGACCGTCACGCACGTGCCGCTCACCGCGGCCCGCGACCGGCTGAGGAAGAGCCCGGAAGGGTCTGGCACCTCGGCGATGCCGTCGCCGGTCATCTCGAAGCAGCCGACCTCGTCGGTCGGCCCGAACCGGTTCTTGAGAGCACGCACGAATCGCAGCGAGGTCTGGCGGTCGCCCTCGAACTGGCACACCACGTCGACCAGGTGCTCGAGTAGGCGCGGGCCCGCGATCGTGCCGTCTTTCGTGACGTGGCCGACGATGAGCACGGGAAGCTGGCGCTCCTTCGCGATGCGGATGAGCGTCGACGCGACCTCGCGAACCTGGCTCGGCTGGCCCGGCAGGCCGTCGGAGAGCGAGCTCGAGACGGTCTGCACCGAGTCGACGACGAGCAGGTCGGGGGAGACCTCGTCGACCTGGCCGAGGATCGTCGCCAGGTCGGTCTCGGCGGCGAGGTACAGCTCGGGCGTGAGCGCGCCGGTGCGACCGGCGCGAATGCGCACCTGCGCCGCCGACTCCTCGGCGCTCACGTACAGCACGCGCCGCCCGCCCGCGGCCGCGCGCGCGGCCACCTCGAGCAGCAGCGTCGACTTGCCGACGCCCGGCTCGCCCGAGAGCAGGATCGCGGCGCCCGCGACGATGCCGCCGCCCAGCACGCGGTCGAACTCGCCGATGCCGCTCGGCCGGTGCGGGGTCTCGGCGACCTCGACCTCGGCGATCGGGCGTGCACGGCGGTCGCCCGATGGCGCGACCGGCTTCAGCGCTCGCACGATGCCGGTCTGCTCGGCCACGTCGACGACCGTGCCCCACTGCTGGCACTCGCCGCAGCGCCCCGCCCACTTGACGGTGGTCCACCCGCATTCGCTGCAACGGAACGAGGATGCGGGGGGTCTGGCCATGCGGCGAGACTAGCGGG
The DNA here is from genome assembly GCF_009647605.1 of Agromyces agglutinans. Taxonomy (GTDB): domain Bacteria; phylum Actinomycetota; class Actinomycetes; order Actinomycetales; family Microbacteriaceae; genus Agromyces; species Agromyces agglutinans. Next base: position 267,206 of record NZ_WJIF01000004.1, read on the forward strand.
CGCCACCGACACCGGCGGCGACATCCGCCGTGACATCCGCCACGGCATCGGCCGAGGCATCCACCGTCGCCGCATCGGTCGCAGACGGCGCGATCGCCGGATCGGCCGGGAACCGCGCCGTGAGCGACGCGACCAGCGACGGCCGGAAGGCGTCGGCCCAGACCCGGTAACCGTGGTCGTTCGGGTGGAACCAGTCCATCGCGAAGTGCGTGAACATGCGGCGGACGCCCTGGTAGCGCGTCTCGTCGTGCAGCGGCACGACGGTGAGCCCGTGCTCGGCGGCCACCGCGCGGATGATCCGGTTCGCGACCGCCACCCGCCGCTCGTTGCGCGGGAAGTAGAAGTAGGGGAGGTCGGCCACGAGCGTGTGCGGCGGCACCGCCGCGAGGATCGTGCGGATGCCGCGTTCGAACGCCGCTTCGTCCCACACCGCGATGTCGTTCGCGCCGATGGCGACGGTCATCACGTCGGGCCGGAACTTCGCGAGCTTCGGCAGCTGGTCGCGCACCGCGAGTTCGACCGTCGCCCCCGAGACGGCGAGGTTCACGACGCGGACGCTGCGCCCGGTGACCGATCGGATCTCGCGGGCGAGCACGCCCACGTAGCTGTGGTCGGGCCGGCTCGCGCCGATGCCCTGCGCAGCGCTGTCCCCGAGGGCGACGTAGAGCACCTCGCCCGGCGCCTTCGCGTGGTCGCGCCACCACTTCGAGTGCACGGGCAGCGTCTCGTTGAGGATCAGGCTGTTGCGCGTGAGCCTGGCGCGGAACGCCTGCCACGCGGCGCGCGCCGCCAGCGCGGTGCCGACGACGAGGCCGCCGACGAGCGCGACGGGCGCGATCGCCTCGATGACGGATGCCTCGGCCCGCGGTTCGTCCCTCATGCGCAGGAAGATACGACCGGCTGCTGGACGGCCGCTGAGCGCCCGCCGTGCGCGCGCTACGAGGCCGGGCCGGTGTGGCGCGGGGCATCCGCTCGTTTTGCCTGATTCGGAACGTTCGCCTAAGATCGATCCCGGTACCGTGTCCGAGCGGCCGAAGGTGCAACTCTCGAAAAGTTGTGTGCGTGAAAGCGCACCGTGGGTTCAAATCCCACCGGTACCGCCACTCCGAAGCCCTTTCCCTCCCGTGTTTCCGCGGGAAGGAGGGGGCTTCGACCGTCTCAGCGTAGGCCTCCGCGGCGATCGCCGTATCCCACCCGCGCCCAGCGGGCAAGCGCCTCGACGCCGGCGGGCCGCAGGCGTACGTTCGAACCGAACCGCGAACCGAGAGGGGCACCCGTGTCGGATTCCGACGGCCGCCAGGCCACGAGCAGCACCGGCGATCGATCCGAGAAGGTCGGCGAGATCGAGAACCCCGAAGACCTCCCCTCGCAGGTCGAGGTCACCGAGCACGACGGCGTCACGCGTATCGACATCGCCGACGACGCCACGACGCGGCCGGGCGATCCCATGGCGGAACGCGGCGAGTAGGAGGCCGCCCGCCTCGTTGCCCGATGGGGCACCCGGCGCTGCCCGGTCGACGGACTGGCCCCTGCTGCGCGCCATGGCCGGGCCGGGCATCCTCGGAGCATGCACGGAACCCACGCCCAGGGCGATCGTGACGACCTCGACCATGCGGCGCACGCCGTCGCATCGGATGCCTCGCCGGCCGCGGCCGGCGCGGAGCAGGGCGCGACGACGACCGCGACCGCCGCGGCCCCCGGCCTGGCATCGGTGTCGCCTTCGGCCGCCCGTCCGATGGTGCAACGGCTCCAGCACGCCGCGGGCAACCGCGCGACGACCCATCTCGTCGTCGTTTCCCGGCAGTCCGTCGAGGAGGAGCCCGCGGGCCCGGGATCGCTCGGCCAGGCACCGACGGAGGCCGGGCCCGCGCAGCTGCCGCAGGCGCCGACGACGGCGGGCGGGGCCGGCGCCGGCGCCGCGACCGGCGCACCGGCCCGCCCGATGCTGCGGCGCGGTTCGGTCGGTTCGTCGGTGAACGACCTGCAGACGAGGCTCAACGAGCGCGGCGCCCAGCCGCCGCTCGCCGTCGACGGCATCTTCGGCCCGCTGACGGATGCCGCGGTGCGCGCATTTCAGACGCAGCAGGGGCTCGCCGTCGACGGCATCGTCGGCCCGCTCACCTGGGGCGCGCTCGACGCCGGTCCCGGTCCCGAGCCGGAGCCCGAACCCGAGCCGGAGCCCGAACCCGAGGCCGACCCGCTCGAGGGCATCTGCACGATCGAGGGCCACGGTTCCTCCGACGCCGCGGTCGCGCAGGCGCGCGTGCAGGCGATCGAGCTGTACGGCGGCATCGCGGCCGAGAACCGCACGCGCATGGAGGCCGACCCGATCACGATCGACGTGATCCCGCACGACCAGAAGCTCACCGAACTCGCGCCCTACGCCCACCTCGCGGGGACGAGGACGTTCGACGGCCGCCTCTGGGACGACGTCCGGGGCATCCAGACCGAGGTGAACGGCGTGCGCCGGGTCGCGATCGCCGAGGAGGACCTCGTCTCGGTACCGGGCACCGCCGCGGGCTACGGGCCGGGATTCCTCGCGGCGCACGAGGGCGGCCACGGCCTGCAGGCCTCGGCCCTCACGCCGGAGCAGGTCACCCAGCTGACCGCGCTGCACGCGGCGCGGCTCACGACGAGCGGGCCGATCACCCAGACGACGCCCGCGGGCCCCGCGACCGACATCTGGCTCGACCCCGCGTGGTACTCGGCCGCGAACAAGGAGGAGTACTTCGCGAACTCCGTCGCGGCGTACCACGGACATCCGTACAGTACCGATGAGGCGACGGTCGCGAAGTACACGCGGGCGTGGCTCGAGACGAACGACGCGGGCATGTTCACGCTGCTCGAGCAGGTCTACCAGTCCGGAGGAACACCGTGAACGAGGCATCCGAAGCTCCCGAGGCATCCGCAGCATCCCACGTGCCGGAGCAGTACCGGCTGAGCCGCGACGGCCGGCTCGTGCTCGAGATCCGCGGCGAACCCGGGATCCTCGTGAGCGTCTCGGCGCCGCCGCCGAGGCCCGGCACCGGTCCGGTGACGCATCCCTTCGCGACTGCGACGTTCCACACCGCCGAGACCGAGGGCGAGTTGGGGGAGCTGCTGCGGGAGGCGTCCGACCTCGACGGATTCCTCGCAGCGGCCGAGGCGGCCGGCTACACCGTCGAGCGGGTCGACGCGTAGGCGGTGCGGGCTGCGCGGCGGGCTGCGCGAAGCCGGCACCGACGCGTCCGGATGCCCCGCGACGGGGCCGCACGCGGTCCCGCGTGTTAGCGTGGCCGACGTGCCGCGCTCCGCGCGGCGAGCGAGACCCGGAGGGAGCCGACGTGATCGAGACGTTCGTCGCCCTCTGGCGTTCGCACCAGGCCGTCCTTGAGATCGCCCTGGCCTCCGACTCGGGCCTGACCGCGATGCTCGTCGGCGTGGTGGGCGCCGCAGCGCTCGCCGTGGTGATCATCACCTCGCGCGCCGTGCCCGCGCTCGTCGCGGCCGATCCCGCCGGGGCCTCGCAGCGTCTTCGGCAGACCGCCGATCCGTGGCGCCTCCTCTCGCAGAGCGACCCCGACGCGCCCGGACGCGCGCGCCCCAGGGCGCCCGGTCGGGGCATCCCGGCCGCGTAGTCGCCGCCTTCGCGCACCCCGTGCCGGGGTGGCAGCGGCGAGCCCGCGCGGCCAGACGGATGCCGATATCCGACCGACCGCAAGGAGCGCACGCTCATGGACCTCTACGCCTTCCCGCCCATCGCCGCCGTCCTCGACGGCGCCTACGCCCTGCTCATGGGCCTCGCCGGCCTGCTCGAGCCGCTGATCGGCGTCACCAGCGCCGCCGCCGCGATCGTGCTCGTCACGCTGATCGTGCGCGCCGCGCTCATCCCGACCGCCGTATCGATGTCGAAGGGCGAGCAGGCGCGCGCCCGGCTGGCCCCGAAGCTGCAGGCCATCCAGCAGAAGCACCGTGACAACCCCGAACGGCTGCAGCGAGAGATGATGAAGCTCTACGCCGATGAGGGCACGTCGCCGCTCGCCGGTTGCCTTCCGATGCTCGTGCAGGCGCCGGTCGTCGGCGTGATCTACGCCCTGTTCATCCTGCCGACGGTCAACGGGCACCCGAACGACCTGCTCACCGAGACGTTCGCGGGCGTGCCCCTCGGCTCGAGCCTCGTCGGCGAAGTCGTGCACGGTACGCTCACGGTCGCCGACCTCCTGGTGTTCGGCGCGGTCATCCTCGTGATCGCGGCCATCGCCGAGGTCACCCGGCGGGTGTTCCGTCCGGTGCCGGCCGCCGCCGCGCAGCCGACTGCGGCCCAGCCGGCCGCCGTGCCGCCCGGCCTGCTGGGCGCGCTGCAGTTCCTGCCGTACCTGACGGCGGTGATCGCGGCGTTCGTGCCGCTCGCCGCCGGGCTCTACCTGATGGTCACCGTCGCGTGGACCCTCGTGCAACGGATGCTCCTGCGCCGGCGCTTCCCGCTGCCCGTGCCGCCGCAGGCCACGGCATGACGGGGCCGCGAGGCCGGCGTCGTTCACCCGTTCGTCGCCTGCGAAGCCTTGCCCGGCCGGTGCGCGGCGGTCGACAATGCACGGATGGGAGATCCGGTGGAGCAGCACGCCATCCAGAACGTCGTCGAACGACTCGACGCGCGCTACCCGTCGCTGGGCCGTGCGCATGTGCGGGCCGTGATCGACGAGGAGGTCACCCGGCTGGCCGGCAACCCGGTCCGCGAATACCTGCCCGCGCTCGTCGAGCATGCGGCCGACGAGCGGCTGCGGCAGGAGGCCGATCCCGTCGCGGTGGTCGACGACTCCGGCCGCGCCGCTGTCGTGGCCGACGACGGAGACCAACTCGACCCGATGGAGGTCGAGCGGCGCGCGCGCGAGCAGCGCGCCGGCTTCCTCTTCGGCGACCTCGGCGGCGGGCCGGCCTGAACCGATCCGGCGCCGGAGTCGGGGCGGTCAGGACTGTTGGAGCGCGGCCTCGAGGGCAGCCTTGTCCATGCGGGAGTAGCCGCGGACGCCCTTGTCCTTTGCCCGGGCTCGCAGTTCACGGAAGCTCGGCGCGTCGGCGGCCTCTGGTGCGTCGGGTGCGTCGGCGGCGGGCCGCGGCTTCGGCACGGCCTTCGACCCGGCCTTCGGCGCGTCTTTCGGCGCGGCGTTCGGCCGCTCCGGCTCGCGCCGCTCCGCGCTCCGCGCGTCGCGCTTCGCGGTCTTGCGAGCGGATTTCTCGGCCGCTTCCAGATCGCGACGCAGGTCGCTCGCCTCGCGGCGCGACTGCCGTTCGAGCTTCGCCACGGCGCGTTCGGCTTCGGTCACGGCGGCCCTGGCCTCGGCCAGCGCCCGCTTCGCAGCCTTGACGACCTTCTTCTTCGGCATCGTCGCCCCCTCGGGGTTCGTCTCGAGACCTTCTCACCGTACTCCGCGGGCGCGCCCGGGCACAGAGGGCCGTCGCCCGATCCTGAATTGACAACGAACGCGCGGGCGCTGAGACTCGCACCATGGGCAGCGGAACCTCCCGACCGGAAGACAGCGAACAGCGAAGCGTCGATGAGGTCATCGGTCGCCTCAGCGAGAAGTACCCCGACATCGATCCGGCCCTGATCCAGGGCATCGTCGCGGAAGAGCACGAGGCGTTCGACGGGCGCCCGGTGCGCGACTTCGTGCCCGTGCTCGTCGAGAAGAAGGCGAAGCAGCGCGTGAAGGCGCTCGCCCGGGCCTGAGGGCTTCCCGCTCCTCGGCGACTGTGCGCGCCCCGTAGCGCGCCCGACGGGTACCACGCAAGGGGTTGTCGCGCACCGGCGCCGGTGGTTTCCTGAGGCATCCGAATCGAAGGAGTTCACATGAGTTTCCTCGGCTTCCTCCTCCTCGGCCTCATCGCCGGGGCCATCGCCAAGCTGATCCTGCCCGGCAAGCAGGGCGGCGGGTGGTTCATCACGCTGCTGCTCGGCGTCGTCGGCGCCCTGCTCGGCGGGTGGCTCGGCAGCCTCATCCTCAACCGGCCGCTCACCGAGTTCTGGGATCTCGGCACCTGGCTGCTGGCGATCGCCGGCGCGATCATCGTGCTGCTCATCTACGGGCTCATCGTCGGCCGCCGCGACCGCACGGCCGCCTGACCCCGTCTCACTCGATCCGCGAACGCCGAGACCCCGGCCCGACGGCCGGGGTCTGCGGCGTGCCCGGAATCAGGCGTCGGCGAGATCGACGAAGCGGCGCAGCATCCGCTGCGGCTCGCTGATGGATGCCGCGGCCAGGCGCTCGCGCACCGCGGCGAGCTCGCTCGCCGGGAAGTAGCCGTGGTGACGGTACACCTGGGCGCGGGCCGCGAAGTCGGCGGGGGTCACCTCGGGGTGGAACTGCGTCGCGTAGACCCGGCGGCCGGCGCGGTAGAGCTGCACCGGGCATGCCGCCGACGACGCGAGCAGCGTCGCGCCGTCGGGCAGCCGGGACGTCGATTCGTTGTGCGCGGCCAGTGCCTGGAACCGGGGCGGCAGGCCCGCGGTGAGCGGATCGGCGAGACCGGCGTCGGTCAGTCGGAGCTCGACGGCCGCGGCCTGCTCGGGATGCTCCCGCCCCACTTCGCCGCCCAGCACGCGCGTCAGGACGCCGATGCCGAAGCAGGTGAACAGCACGGGCAGGTCGGCCTCGAGTGCATGCTCGGCGAGTCGGGCCAGGTCGGCCTCGACGCGCACCTGGACGGGATGCTTGCGGTGTTCGGGCGTGGCCACGTTGAACGGGCTGCCGCCGACCATCACGCCCGCGAATCCGGCGAGGTCGACCGTCTCGAGCGGGTCGACGTCGAGGCGCAGGTGCTCGAGCCGGCCCGCGTCGAGCCCGGTGGCGCCGCGGAAGGATTCGTACTCGGGCCCGACCGCCTCGACTTCTGGCCGCGCCGACACCAGCAGGAACGGCCGCGGACCGGTCATCGACCCCTCCGGGTGTTGCGCTGCTTGGCGCCCCGGCCCGTGCGCGGGGCCGGCCCGCCGGTCTTCCCGCCCTTCGCGGACTTGGCGCCATTCTTGCCCTTGCCGCCCTTCGCGGCCTCGGCCGCGCGTCGCTCGGCGGCCGCGCGCTTCGCGGCCTTCGCCGGCGAGAGCGCCGGCTCGTCGCCGGCCTGCCCGCGCGAGCTCTTCGCGCCGCGGCCGCGGATGACGCCGACCAGCTCCTGGATGTCGTCGTCGTCGCGGTCGACGCGCCATACGAGCGCGATGCGCGTGGGCGGGGCATCCGTCACGGTGACGGCGACCACGTCGCGACGGTGGTGCAGCCGCGCGACGCCGTGCGGCAGGATCGCGTAGCCGGTGCCGGCGGCGACGAGTTCGACGGTCATCGCGGCCTCGTGCTGCACGGGCGCCGCCGGCTCGCCCTCGAGATCGGCGAGCACGATCGACTCGGCCTCGGCGAACGGATGCTCCTTCGGCAGCACCGCGACGGCGACCTCCTCCCACAGGGGAATGGCGTGCAGTCCCTCGGTGGGCACCGGCAGGCGCACGAACGCGACGTCGTGCGAGCCGTCGACGATGCCGTCGAGCTGCGCCGACTGCTCGACCCGGGTCGCCTCGAGGGGAAGGTCGGGGCGGAGATCGGCCCAGGTGCGCAGCCAGCGCCCGGGGCTCACGCCCGCGACGTAGCCGAGCCTCAGGGTCATCCGGTCAGCCTACCGGCCGGTGCTGGAACGCCCATTCCCCTGCGCGTGCGAACCGAATATGGTCGAGCCAGGTGCCGGCGCACCGATCGACGACGATCGCAACGCGCGCGGCACACTGCCGAAACGTCTCGCCGATACCGTTCGAACGCCCGCCCGGTCGGCGTGGCGCGGTAGCCCAACCGGAGGAGCCTCGATGACATCCCCAACCCGAATCCGCGAACGGGGCCGCAGCGGCCTCCGTCGCTCGCTCGCTCTCGCGGCACCCGGCCTGCTCGTCGCCGGGCTGATCGCCATGGGCCCCGTCGCGCCGGCCGGTGCCGCCGAGCCCGTCGACGGAGCGCGCACCTCGACCGATCCGATGTTCCCGAACGTCGGCAACGGCGGCTACGACGCGCTCGACTACGACGTCGCCATCGCCTGGACTCCCGACGCTGCGCAGACCGGCACGACGATCACCGGCTCGATCGTCGCATCGACCACGATGACCGCGACGGCGCCCGCACCGCTGCGGAGCTTCTCGCTCGACTTCGAGGGGCTCGAGGTCGACGCCGTGCGGGTCGACGGCGTGCCGGCCGCCTGGGTCCGCGACACCGACCCCGACGCGATCAAGTACAAGTTGGTCGTCACGCCGGCGACGCCCGTGAGCGGCGAGTTCACGGTCACCGTCGACTACCACGGCGTGCCGAGCTCCCACACCGACCTCGACGGCTCCTCAGAGGGCTGGAACGGCACCTCCGACGGCGCGATCATGCTCGGCCAGCCGATCGGCTCGATGGCGGGGTATCCGCACAACAACACGCCGGCCGACAAGGCGACGTACACGTTCACCCTCGACATCCCGACCGTGCTGAACGACGTCTCGGGCACGGCACCCGGTGCGGGCGCCGCTGTCGGCAACGGCGAGCTCGTCGCGCGCACGCCGTCGGCCGACGGCAGCCGCACCACCTGGGTGTGGGAGCAGGCGAGGCCGATGGCATCCGAACTCGCGATCGTCTCGATCGGCCGGTACGACGTGATCGAGGCGCAGTTCGAGCTCACCGACGGCCGGGTCATCCCGTCGTGGTCGTTCATGGACTCGGCGCTGTCCGAGGCGAACAAGACCCGCATCCGCGACCGTGCCGCGCAGCTCGGGGCGATCATCCGCAACCTCGAGACGCTGTACGGCCCGTACCCCGGCGGCAGCACGGGCGTCGTGGTCGACACGGTCCCGGGCGGCATCAACTACGCGCTCGAGACGCAGGACCGCTCGTTCTTCCCGTCGACGAACTCGGTGGCCGGCAACACGCTGATCCACGAGCTCGTGCACCAGTGGTACGGCGACAACGTCTCGCCGACGACCTGGACCGACATCTGGATCGGCGAGGGCATGGCCACGTGGGGTCCCTCGTACTACAACTCGGCCGAGGGCTTCGGCACGGGCACCACGCCGAGCGAGACGACGTACTTCAACTCGTGGAACGGGCAGGCCGCGAGCAGCCCGAACTGGTCGATCCCGCCGGGCTCGCAGACCGACTCGGCCGAGCTGTACGGCTACCAGACCTACACGCGCGGTGCGCAGTTCTGGGCCGCGCTGCGCGTGGCGATCGGCGACGACGCGTTCTTCGCGCTGATCGAGCAGTGGCAGACGCGCTACGCCGGCACGAGTCGGACGGGCGCCGACCTGAAGGCGCTCGCCGAGGAGCTGTCGGGCCGCGACCTCGACGCGTTCTACGCCGACTGGATCCTCGAGCCGGGCAAGCCGGCCTGGCCCGAGAAGCTCACCGTCGAACTCGTGGCCGACGCCGCGTCGAGCGTGCTCGCGGCGGGGGACGTCGTCGGCTACACGCTGCGCGCGACGAACACCGGGCCGGTGCCGCTGGCGAGCTCGGTCGTCACCGTCGACCTCGCGGAGGTGCTCGAGCGGGCGGCGATCGACGCCGGCGAGCTGCCCGACGGCCTGACGCTCGACGGCACCACGCTCGCGTGGACGGTCCCCGAGGCGGCGGTCGGCGCACCCGTCGTGACCGTCTCGTTCGAGGCGACGGTGTCGAAGGGCGCGCCGGGCGGGGCGATGACGGCCACGGCGTCGGTCGCGACCTTGGGCGGTACGTGCGCGAGCTGCACATCGACGCTCGCGGTCGACACCGAGCGGCCCACGGCGACGCTCGTGTCGCCGTCGACCGCGGGGCCGTTCCAGTCGCTCGCGGTGCAGGTCGACGCGACCGACGACCAGGGTCTCTCGCGCATCGTGGCGAACGTGTACCGGGACGGCAAGCTCGTGAAGAGCACGCAGTCGGCCGTGGCCGGAGGCGCGACGAGCGGCACGCACACCGCGACGGTGCCGCTGGCCGACGGCGCCTACACCGTGAAGTTCAACTCGCAGGACCTCGCGGGGAACATCTCGAAGACCGGGACGTTCGGATTCACCGTCGACGCGACGGCGCCCACCGTGACGGTGAAGGACGGCCCGTCGTTCACCGTGCCGACGGGCGACACCTACGACCGCGTCAGCTACAAGCTGCACGACGCGGGCAAGGTCGACCGCGTGAGCATCAACGGCGTCGTGAAGGACCTGAACGACCACGCGTGGTCCGACGTGAACTTCCTCCGCCCCGGCGTCTTCGGGGCCGTGCGCGGCGCGAACACCCTCGTCGTGTACGACGTCGCGGGGAACGCCACGACGCTGACGTTCACGCTGAACTGAGGGAGCGGGCCGGCCGGTCCCTTCGACCGGCCGGCCGGGCCTCGGCGGGCCCGCCGCGGACCGGCCAGCTCCCAGCGGCATCGGCTACCGTATGAGGGTGAGCCAGTCGATGAAACCTGAGAACGCGGCGAAGAAGCTCGGCATCCTGCTGGAGGCCGCGCCCGAGTCGTTCCGCGAGGGCACGGTGACCCGCGACGAGCTCGCCGCACTGCAGGCCGACCCGCCCGAGTGGCTCGCCACGCTGCGCCGCGAAGGCCCGCACCCCAAGCGCGTCGTCGCCGAGAAGCTCGGCATCTCGAACTCGGGCCTCGCGCGTTCGGGCATCACCGACCCGCTGACCACCGCCGAGATCAAGGCGCTGCTCGCCGCTCCGCCCGAGTGGCTCGTGACCGAGCGCGCGACGCAGGCGGCCGTGCGCGCCGAGAAGGTGCGCGTCGCCGAGCGCGACAAGGAGCGCGCCGCGCGCGGGGCATCCGATGCCCGTCGTTCCGGAGGCGGCGGGGTCTGACGCTCCGCCCGCCGGTCCGGCGCCGCGTCAGGCGGCGTACTGCGCACGCACGAACGCCGTGACGTCGGCGAGCTCGGCCTCGGAGACCGAGTGCGCGACGCCCTCGTAGATGCGCTCGTCGAGCGACGAGTGCGCCGGCAGCCAGGTGCGCGTGTGTTCGACGGCATCGCCCGGGATCACCGTGTCGGCCGTGCCGCGCCCCCAAAACACGGGCGGTGCGAGTTCGGCGAGGCGATCGTCGGCCTCGCGCTCGCCCGGGAGGGCGAAGCCCGCCAGGCTGACGGCGTACGAGAAGCGATCGGGGTCGCGACGCAGCAGTTCCAGCGCCATCGCACCGCCCTGCGAGAATCCGAGCAGGCCCACGGATGCCTCGCCCGGCCACACCCGGTCGAGCCAGTCGATCACGGCGGTCGTGGCCGACTGCGCCTGATCGACCGAGCGCTGGCGGCCCTCGTCGAGGAGCGCGAACCAGGCGTGTCCGAAGTCGGCGGCGATCGGGGCGCGCAGCGACGCGATGACCGGCTGCAACGGCAGGTAGGGCGCGAGGCCGAACAGGTCGCCCTCGTGCGAGTTGTACCCGTGCAGGAGCACGAGCAGCGGCCGCCCCTGCCGGTCGGCGGGGGAGGCCGACCAGAGGACGGCGTCGTCGTCGATGCGCATCAGAGCAGCGTACGCCACGGCGTCGAGCGCCCGGTGAGGCAGAATCGACGCATGAGCGTGCGCACCCCGGACCCCGATTGGCACGACGACGAGCCCGACGACCGAGCCCCGGCGAACCCCGGCTGGCTCACCGATCTCGAGCTCGCCGAGGTGCGAGGCCGCCTGCCCCTCCTGTACGTCGAGGCGGTGCCGGTGCGCGTCGACGGGCTCGGCCAGGTCACCGAGGTCGGGCTGCTGCTGCGCGCCAACGCGGTCGGCGAGATGACCCGAACCCTCGTCTCCGGGCGCGTGATGTACGGCGAGACCGTGCGCGACGCGCTCTTCCGCCACCTCGAGAAGGACCTCGGACCGATGGCGTTCCCGCTGCTGCCCGCGAGCCCGGTGCCCGCGGCGGTCGCCGAGTACTTCCCCATGCCGGGCATCACGCCGTTCACCGACGAGCGCCAGCACGCGGTGTCGCTCGTCTACGTCGTGCCCGTGACCGGCACGTGCGAGCCGCGGCAGGACGCGCTCGAGGTGACCTGGATGCCGCCGCAGGAGGCCGTCGCCCAGTCGGTCGGCGACGAGCTCGAGGGCGGCCGCGGCGTGCTCGTGCGGCAGGCGCTCGCGTCGGTCGGCGCGCTCGGGTAGCTCCTCGACCGCCGGCCGCCGGCCGCCGCGTCAGCGGACCAGCCGCACCTCGTGGATCTCCTCGCCGAGGAACGGCTGCACCTGCTCGGCCCCGTCGGGCGTGAACCCGTTGCGCGCGTAGAACCGGTGCGCGCGCGGGTTGTCGGACGCGACCCACAGGTACACGGGGTCCTCGCCGCACGCGGCGTCGAAGAGCTGCTGCCCGATGCCCGTGCCGTGGTACGCGTCGAGCAGGTAGATGAAGTACAGCTCGCGCTCGCGCGGCGGGTTCTCGTCGCGAGCGGGGCCCGAGCCGACGAAGCCCACGATCTCGCCGTCGACGAGGGCCGCGTACTGCGAGTACTCCTCGCCGCGCTCGGCGTAGTGGTTCCACAGTTCGGCCATGCGGCGCGGCGAGAGGTGCTCGAACGCGGCAGCGCTGATCAGGTGGTCGTACGTCTCGTGCCAGCAGGTCGCGTGGACGCGACCGAGGGCCTCGACATCGGAGTCGCGGATGGGGCGGACGACGGTGGCAACGACATCGGTGCTCATGCCACCAAGGGTAGGCGACGCCTCTCGAACTCCGAAATCGACGACGGCCCGCCACCGCGAGGTGACGGGCCGTCGGTGCTCGTGCGGCTGGATCAGCCCTGTGCGCGGCGGTTGCTGCGCGAGTTGCCCGAGGGCGACACGAGGCTGCCGACGCGCAGGGGCGCCTTGCCGCCGGAGGAGCGGTTGGAGGTGCTCCGCTGAGCGCCGGTCGACTGGGCGCCGCGGCCCTGGCCGCCGCCCTGCTTCGGGGCGTTCGCACGGGCCTCGGCGGGGCGGCCGGAACGGTCGCGACGGGGGGCGCTCGCGACATCCGTCTGACCGCCGTTGCCGCCGCGGCCGCGACCGCGACCCTGGCCGCCGCCCGTCCGCGCTTCGCCGCTGCGCTCGTCGCGAGCGGCGCGCTTGCGCTGGGCGTTGGCGCCCTGCGATCGACCGCCGCCGCCCTGGTGCTGGGTCTCGGCGCGGGGCGCGGGCTTCACGTACGGGGCGACGTCGCCCACGAGGGCGACGACGTTCCGCGACTCGGGGGTCACGCGCTCGGGCGTCACGCGGATGTCGGCCTTGCGGAGCAGCTTCTTCAGGTCGTCCATCTGCGACGGGATCGCGATGGTCACGACGTCGCCCTCGCTGCCGGCGCGGGCCGTGCGGCCCGAGCGGTGCAGGTACGCCTTGTGCTCCATGGGCGGGTCGACGTGGATGACCAGCTCGATGTCGTCGACGTGCACGCCGCGCGCCGCGACATCCGTCGCCACCATGACGTTGACCGAGCCGTCGCCGAACGCGGCCAGGTTGCGGTCGCGCTGCGGCTGCGACAGGTTGCCGTGCAGGTCGACGGCGGGGATGCCCTGCTCGGTGAGCTTCTTCGCGAGCTTCTTGGCCTGGTGCTTGGTGCGCATGAACAGGATGCGACGCCCGGTACCCGACGCGAGCGTCTTCACGAGGTCGTTCTTCGCTTCCAGGTCGTCGACCTGGAACACGTGGTGGGTCATCGCGGCGACGTGCGAGGTGGCCTCGTCGACCGAGTGCAGCACCTCGTTGTGGAGGAAGCGCTTGACGAGCTTGTCCACGCCGTTGTCGAGGGTCGCCGAGAACAGCAGGCGCTGGCCCGACTGGGGCGTCTTGTCCATGATGCGCGTGACGACGGGCAGGAAGCCGAGGTCGGCCATGTGGTCGGCCTCGTCGAGCACCGTGATCTCGACCGCGTCGAGGCTCGCGAAGCCCTGCTTCATGAGGTCCTCGAGGCGTCCGGGGCAGGCGACGACGATGTCGACGCCGGCGCGCAGCGCCTCGACCTGGCGCTTCTGGTTGATGCCGCCGAAGATCGTCGTGGTCTTCATGCCGTACGCGGCGGCGAGCGGCGCGAGCACCGCATCGATCTGCGTCGCGAGCTCGCGAGTCGGCGCGAGCACGAGCCCGAGCGGGCGACCGGGGCGGCGCTTGCCGCCCGCGAGCGAGGTGCCGAGGCGCGCGACCATGGGCAGCGCGAACGCGATCGTCTTGCCGGATCCGGTCTTGCCGCGGCCGAGCACGTCGCGCCCGGCGAGCGTGTCGGGCAGCGTGTCGGCCTGGATCGGGAACGGGGTGGTCTTGCCGTCGGCCTCGAGGACGGCGACGAGCGGTGCGGGCACGCCGAGCGTGCGGAACGTGGTTTCGGTCAAGGGGTGGTGCCTTTCGGGCAGGGTGCCACGGTCGGTCCAACGACTGCGAGGCAGCCGGTTCAGGGCCCGACGGTGGGAGCATGGCGAAGTCGCCGGTCGGCGAATCCGTTCGCCGTATGAATGAGTCATCGGGCCCGAAGCCCGGAAGCGTTCTACGACGCGGGCGACGCGGCAACGCGCACACCGTGGTCGAGCATAGCCCATGGGCCTGCGAAGGGCACTCAGCATCGCGGGCCGGCGCGTCAGCGGGGCATCCGCTCGCCGACCGGGATCTCCTCGGCCACCGTGTTGCCGGCCTGCGCGAGCGGGCACGACCACGACGGGTCGTACGCGCACGACGGGTTGTAGGCGAAGTTGAAGTCGACGACGATCGTGTCGTCGCCCGCACCCGCGCCGAGGTCGGCGCCCTTCATGGTGTCGAGCAGGTAGCGGCCGCCGCCGTAGGTGCCACCGGGCGCGCCCGCGAGTGCGTCCTTCACGGGCAGGAACAGGCCGCCCGCGTACCCGGCGACCCGCCACAGGTCGAGCGTGCCGGTCGCCGGCACGCGCACGGTGCCCACGAGCGTGAACGGGATCGGTCCGTCGGTCGCCGAGTCGACGACGATGCGCACGGGCTCGGCGGTGCGGCGCACCTCGAGCTCGAACCGCCAGTCGGGGTCGTAGCGCGAGACCGTGAGGCCCGTGAACCGCGCGCGGTCGTCGGGCAGCAGCGGCGACTGCGGATGCCCCGCGAACAGCTCGTCTCGCCCCGACCGCCACAGCTCGTGGCCCGCGGCCGGGTCGGTCGCGCTCAACTGGCGCACGCCCGCGTAGAGGCCCGCGACGCGGCGCCGCCAGTCGGCGAGCTGGAGCGTGCCGAGCGACGCGGTCATGCGGCGGTCTCCGTGCGGCCCGTCGTCGGCGCAGCACCGGATGCTCCGGGGTCGGCGCCTGCACCGGCGTCATCACCCTCGGCGGCGCCGGCGCTCGCGTCGACGGCGTCGGCCGTACCCGGCGGGTCGAACGACCACGTCGGCGCGAGCGCTCGCAATCGCGCACCGCGCCACTGCCAGAACAGCCAGGTCGGGTACCAGAGCGCCGCGTCGAGCACCGGCGCGCCGCTCGAGGCGAGGAGCCGGTCGCGGTAGAGCGTCCGTCCGCCGGGCAGCGGCGAGACGGCCATGCGGTGGTCCCACTCCGAGAATGCGGCGAGCGGCCCGGTGACCGCGCCGCCGCCGTCGCGGAGCATGCGCACGCCCGAGGGGATCGACGTAGGGTACGAGATGTCGACGACCTCCTCGCCCGCGGGCACGCGGCGGAACGCGAGCGCCCGCAGGCGGTGCCGCCCCTCGGGCCAGGTGGTGGGCAGGCCCCCGTCCTCGAGCGACGCGAAGTCGAGCCACGGGGTGATGACCTCGCGGAGCACGGCGGGCGACCGGATCGCGCGCCAGACGGCGTCGACCGGTGCGTCGAGCGTCAGCTTCAGGAGCACCCGCATGTGCCGAGCGTAGGCGCGACGCCCGACGCGGCCAAGCCGGAGAGGGGTTCGGGTCCCGGTCGGTTCGGCGTTCTAGACTCGCCCGCATGCTCGAGGCTGCGTGGTGGCTCCCGTCGGTGGTCGTGTTCGGCGCGGCCGCCGTCGGTGCCGTGCTCGTCATGGTCGGCGTGCGGCGTGCCGCCTCCCGTCGCGGGCAAGTCGAGCTGGATGCCGGGCGGAGGCTCGAGATCGAGGCGAAGGGCCTCATCGTGCGCGCCGACGAGAGCGTGCGCGAGGGGCGCCGCGAGGTCGCCTTCGCCGAGGCGCAGTTCGGCGCGGCCCGCGCGGCCCCGCTGCGCGAGGCGGTGGACCGGGCCGGGGGACTGCTGCGGGAGGCGCTGCTGCTGCAGCAGCGGCTCGACGACGCGGAGCCCGACACCGCCGCGGAACGTCGCACCTGGAGCTCGCGCATCGCCGACGGCTGCCGCTCCGCGATCGCCCTGGTCGACGCAGCGACGGCCGAGCTGACCGCCGCGCGCGCCGCCGAGCGCGACGTCGCCGACGAGCTGCCGGTGCTGCGCGAGCGGATCGCGCAACTGCAGCGCCGCCTCGCGACCGCGGATGCCGCGCTCGAGCATCTCGGCCGACGCTTCGCCTCCTCGACGCTGGCGGCGGCCGACGCCGATCGGCGACGGGCGTCGGCCGCCGTCGCCGAGGCCGGGGTGGCGGTCGAGGTGGCCGCGCAGCGCGCCGCCACGGCCGGAGCGGGCGATGCCGCCGAGGAGCCCGCCGCGGACCTGCTCGGCCGGGCCCGCGCGGCTGCCGAACAGGCGGAGCGCCGACTCGAGGCCGTCGAGCGCCTCGAGGCCGACCTCGCGACGGCCTCCGATGAGGCCCGCGCCGAGGCCGCACGCCTCGATGTCGAGCTGGCCGAGGCGCGCGCCCAACGCGACGGGCTGGCCGACGGCTCGGACGCCGCCGAACCCGGTGTCGCGGCCGCCGCGGTCGATCTCGGCGCCGCCCTGCGGCAGGCATCCGCCCTGCTCGCCGAACCGGCGCCCGCGCTCGCCGACCCGTTCCTCCTGCGAGACCGACTGCGGGCCGCGCGCGACCGCGTCGAGGCCGCCCGCGCCGATGCGCGTCGCGCGTCGTCGCGGCTGCACGGCGCCCGGTCGGCGCTCGGCGGAGCGCTGGCGATCGCCGAGAGCCGGATCCTCGTCGCGCGCGGACTCGTCGACCGCGGCCGTTCGCATGTCGGCGCCGATGCGCGCACGCGCCTCGCCGAGGCCGAGCGCCAACTCGTGATCGCCCGCCAGGAACCCGACCCGGTGGCCGCGCTCGACGCCGCCCGGCGAGCGGCCGCGCGGGCCTCCGACGCCGAGGCCCTCGCACGTTACGACGGATCACACGGCTGACGTCCGGCGGTCGCCGCCCCCGCTAGCGTGAGGGCATGACGAGCTACCCGCCCGCCTCGCAGGGCAAGTACCAGGTGCGCTTCGACCAGGGCGAGGCCGGCCTCGCCCGCATCGGCGAGGGCGTCGACATCGTGGTGTGGGTCGACGCGCTCGGCGGGGCATCCGTCGTCGAGCGGTTCGCGGCGCGCGCCGCGATCGCCGGCGACACGAGCGCCGGCGACGCGACCGTGCTCGCCGCCGACCTGACGGATGCCGCCGCCGTCGCGCGGTGGATCCTCGACGAGCAGGGGCGACTCGGCCGCCGCGCCTACCTCGCGATCGTGACGGCGGCCGACGAGGGGCTGCCCGTGTCCGACGTGCTCGCGGCCGGCGCGGTCGTCGACGCGCTGATGGAACTCGGCATCGACGACACGTCGCCGGAGGCGGCCGTCGCGGCCGCCGCGTTCACCGGACTGCGCCGGGCGGTGCGGCACTTGACCGCCGCGTCCGCCCAAGGGCGCGCAGCCGTCGCCGAGGGCGCTCCGCCCCAAGACCTGCACCGCCTCGCGTCGCTCGGCAGCGTCGAGACCGTGCGGGTGCTGCGCGAGGCATCCGCTCGCTGAACCGCCGAGGCGTCAGGCGGCCTGCTGCGCTCGGGCGTCCTTGCGGGCGCGATGCGCGCGAACCTTGGCGCGGTTGCCGCAGCGCTGCATCGAGCACCAACGCCGGCTCGCGGCCCGAGAGGTGTCGAGGTAGACGATCTCGCAGTCGGCCGCACTGCACTCGCGGATGCGCTCGAGCCCGGCCGGCTGGAACACGTCGACGGCCTCGCGCGCGATCGTGGAGAGGGCCTGGCCGACGGTCTGCACCGAACGGCCCGCCTGGCGTGAGCCGCCGGAGAGCGCGGGCGGGATGTCGGGCGTCGCCGCGTACAGGTTGACCACGTCGATGTCGGAGGCAGCGAGCGGCTCGTCACGGCTGGCGGCGAGCGCGAGCCGCGTGATCGAGTCGCGCAGTGCGACCGCGTCGAAGAGGTCGCGCGAACGCGCCGCGCCGACCGTCACGGGGAACCGCTCGCGCAGCCACGCGGTCAGGTCGTCGGGGCCGTGCAGTCGCTCGCCTTCGGCGTGCGTCCGGCCGAACGGGCCGGTGTACGCGAAGTCGAGCGCGAACGAACCCGAGTCGAACCACCAGCGCTGGCCGTCGTCGGCGTCGATCCATTGGCCCACGGGGATCGAGACGGTCGAGACGGTCATGACACCAGATTAATGGGTTGCCGACCCCTGCTCATGCCGCGCGCGGCATGCGAGACGGAGGGGAAGCCCCGGCTCGGACTACTGGGCAGGGGCCGCAGTCGCGGCAGCCTCGTGATCGGCCGCGCTCGCCGCCCGCCGGCGCATCGCGGGCGTGATCTCGCGCCGGCTCCAGTCGATGAGGTTGGCCCGATCGAAGCCGCGCCGGCAGAGCCCGCAACTCAGGGGACGTGCCGGCTCGCGGTAGCGGTAGTGCACGTGCCCAGCCGGGCACTGCCCGACCCACGGCGCGAGCTCGTCGGCGACCTCGCCGTCGTGCGTGCGGCGGCCGACGTAGCCGATCGAGGCCGCCACGTGCCGCCACTTCGGGCCGTGCCCGGCCCGGGGACCGGCGATCGCGTGCGCGACCTCGTGCAGCAGCACCTGGTGGATCTCGTCGTCGCCGTAGCGGGCCGCGAGGTAGCGCGAGACCGAGATGTGCTTGGTCGTGTAGTTGCACAGGCCCGCGCGCTTCTTGGCGTGGTCGAAGCCGAAGCTCCAGACGGCGGGGTCGAGGTGCATGCGGATGAGCGCGTCGGCCCACCGTCGCACCCGCTCGAGATCCGCCATGGCCACAGGATAGACCCGGCCGCCGTCAGGGCAACCCTGGCGCGGTCGCGCGCCATCGGCGCGCGATGCGGCCGCCGTCAGGGCCCGCCGAGGCCGACGCGCAGCAGCCGGTCGTCGCCCGCCGACGGCGAGCCGCGCCCGTCGGTGTTGTTGGTGAGGAACCAGAGCTCACCGGGCGGGCCGGGCACGACGTCGCGGAGTCGGCCGAACTCGCCCGCGAACCACGCCGTCGCGGTCGGGGCGATCGCGGGCCGCCCGGCCGCGGGCGCCACGCCCGACAACGGCGCGACGGTCCAGAGCCGCTCGCCGCGGAGCGAGGCGAGCACCGCGGAGTCGCCGACGATCGCGAGGCCGCTCGGACTCGCCTCGGAGGTCGCCCACTGCGCCACGGGGTCGGTGAACCGCCCATCGCCGGCCTGCCCCTCGACGATCGGCCAGCCGTAGTTCGCACCGCGCGTGACGAGGTTCAGCTCGTCCCAGGTGTTCTGCCCGAACTCGGCGGCCCAGAGGCGGCCGTCGGCGTCCCAGGCGAGGCCCTGCGGATTGCGGTGGCCGATCGACCAGGCGTGCGTGCCGAACGGGTTGCCCGGTGCGGGCGCGCCGGCCTCGGTCACCCGCAGGATCTTGCCCGCGAGGGATGCCGGATCCTGGGCGGCGTCGCGCTGCCCCGCGTCGCCCGTGGTGACGTAGAGGAAGCCGTCGGGCCCGAACGCGAGGCGACCGCCGTTGTGGTTGCCGGCCTTCGGGATGCCGGTGAGCACGACCTCGGGCTGGCCGAGCGAGAGGGAACCGGGCGCGCCCGTGAGCGGCATCCGGACGACGCGGTTGTCGTCGGCCGCGGTGAACGCCGCGTAGACGAGGTCGGGTCGTTCGCCGTTGCCCTGGAGGAACGCCAGCCCGAGCAGGCCGCCCTCGCCGGCGGGCACGACGCCCGGCACCTCGGCGACGACGCGGAGACCGCCGTCGGCGCCGACCTCGAGGATGCGTGCCGTGTCGCGCTCGCTCACGAGCACGCCGCCCTCGGGCAGTCGCACGACCGACCACGGGGCATCGAGGCCCGTCGCGATCTCGGCGACCGGACCGGACGGCACGAGCACCGGGGGTGCCGGTTCGGGCGTCGGTGCGGCCGGCTCCGACGACGGGGCGGACGAGCCGCCGTCGGGCGCGGGTGTGGCCGACGGCGTGGGCGCGGCGCCGCCGGTGCAGGCGGCGAGCGTCGCGGCGAGCGGCCCGACGACGAGGAGCGCGAGGACGCGGAGCGCGAGCCCGCGGAGCGCGAGCCCGCCGCCGCTCCGGCCGGTCCTCCGAACGCCTCGACGTCGCATGCCGCCTCCCCGCCCCAGTCTGACGCGACCCGCGCCAGAATGGGAGCGTGGCGACGATCGACCTGAACTCCGACCTCGGCGAGGCCGTGGGCGATCGGCTCGTCGCCGACGACGCGGCGATGTTCCCGCTGGTCACGAGCGCGAACGTCGCGTGCGGGTTCCACGCGGGCGACCCGGTCGTCATGCGCTCGAGCGTCGCGCTCGCGCTGGCGAACGGCGTCGTGCTCGGCGCCCACCCCGGCTATCGCGACCTCGACGGCTTCGGACGGCGCGAGCTCGGCACGCCGCCCGAGACGATCGCCGCCGAGCTCCTGGCCCAGGTCGGTGCGCTCGACGCCATCGCCCGGGCGGCGGGCGCGCGTGTGGCGTACGTCAAGGCGCACGGCGCGCTGTACCACCGGCTCGGGCGCGACCCCGAGGCGGCTGCGGCCTACGTCGACGCGATCGCGGCGCTCGACGACTCGCTCGTGCTGCTCGGCGCACCCGGAACCGCGCTCGAGGCGCGCGCGGCCGAGGCCGGCCTCCGGTTCGCGCGCGAGGCGTTCGCCGACCGCGGCTACCTCGCCGACGGCTCGCTCGTGCCGCGCGGCGAGCCGGGCGCCGTCGAGACCGATGCCGGTGCCGTCGCCGACCGTGCGGTCGAGCTGGCGACGACGGGCGCCGTCACCGCCGTCGACGGCTCCCGCGTCGAACTCGCCGCGGATTCGATCTGCCTGCACGGCGACACCCCCGGTGCCGTCGAGCTCGCGAGTCGGGTGCGGGCCGCGCTCGCCGCGGCGGGCGTCGACGTCCGGGCGTTCGCGTGAGCCGGCGCATCCTTCCGTCGGGCCGCGCCGCACTGCTGGTCGAGTGCGACGACCTCGACGACGTGCTCGCGCTGCACGACGCGCTCGACGCGTCGGCGCCCGACGGGCTCGTCGAACTCGTGCCCGCCGCGCGCACCGTGCTCGTCGCGGTCGATCCGCGCCGATTGCCGCTCGAGTCGGCAGCGAGCTGGATCCGGCGGGCGTCCTCGTCGTCGACGGACGCCTCCGACCGCATGGATGCCGCGGCGTCGGCCGAACCCGTCGTCGTGCGCGTGCGCTACGACGGCGAGGACCTCGCGGCGGTCGCCGCGGAACTCGGCCTCGTCGTCGACGACCTCGTCGCGCGGCACACGGCCGCGCGCTGGCGCGTCGCATTCATCGGCTTCGCGCCGGGCTTCGCCTACCTCGTCGGCGGGTCTCCGACCGACTGGCCGTTCGAGGTGCGCCGGCTCGCCGCGCCGCGCACCCGGGTGCCGGCCGGGGCCGTCGGGCTCGCCGGCGGGTTCAGCGGCGCGTATCCGCGGGAGAGCCCCGGCGGGTGGCGACTGATCGGGCGCACCGATGCACCGCTGTGGGATGCCTCGGCGCAGCCCCCCGCACTGCTCGCACCGGGTACGCGCGTGCGATTCGCGGCGGTCGGCCCGTGAACGGCCACCGGCCCGTGAACTCCGCGCCCGCGCCGGGAGCGCTGGTCGTCGAGCGGCCCGGCGCCCTCGCGCTCGTCGAGGACCTCGGCCGCCCGGGCCTCGCCCACCTCGGCGTCGCGACATCCGGAGCGCTCGACCGCGGCGCGCTCGCGCTCGCGAACCGGCTCGTCGGCAACCCCGACGGCGCGGCCGGGCTCGAGCTGGTCGCGGGCGGCTTCCTGGCCCGGTTCCGCGGCACGCACTGGTTCGCGATCGCCGGCGCGTGGGGCGAGGTCCGCCTCGACGGACGCCGCATCGCCCCCTACACCGCGGCTCGCGCCGCGGACGGCGCCGTGCTCGAGATCGGGCTCGCCGAGCGGGGCATCCGGTTCGTGCTCGCGGTGCGCGGCGGGCTCGACGAACCGGCCGTGCTCGGCGCTCGCGCGTACGACACGCTCGCGCGGTTCGGGCCGCCGCCGGTCGAGGCGGGCCGCGTGCTGCCGATCGGCGCGGAGCCCGAGGCATCCGTGCCCGTGCTCGATCGCGAGGCGGCGTACCCGCCGCCCGCCGGAGCGGTCACGCTGGCGCTGCTGCCCGGTCCGCGTGCCGACTGGCTCGGCGAGGGCGCGACGACGACGCTCTACGAGGCCGAGTGGCGGATGTCGGCGTCGGCCGACCGCGTCGGCGCGCGGCTCGAGGGTCCGGAACTGGCGCGGCGTCCGGGGGAGCTGCCCAGCGAGGCGACGGTCGCGGGCTCGATGCAGCTGCCGCCGTCGGGGCGGCCGACGATCCTGCTCGCCGACCGGCCGGTCACGGGCGGATACCCCGTGGTCGCGATCGTCGCGCCCGAATCGCTCGACCTGCTCGCGCAGGTGCGGCCCGGCCAGGCGGTGCGGTTCCGGCACGGATAGCGCGAGGACGCGGAGCCCGACGCCTCAGCGGCTCAGGAAGACCGAGCGCGCCGGCGGCGGGCTCGGCACGGCCGTGGCATCCGTCACGACCCGGCCGCCGTCGGCGAATCGGCGGAACTCGTCGCCCTCGACGAGCTTCGCGGGCGCCGGGTCGCTCGCGAGCCGGCGCGGCATCCGCTCGAACGGCAGCGGCGCCGCGGAGGCGTACATGACGACGTTGCCGAACCGGCGGCCCTTCAGCATGTTCGCGTCGGCCGCCACCGCGACGTGGGCGAACACGTGCGCGAGGGTCGCTGCCTGCGACCTCGCGAAGGCGAGGCCGGCACCGTCGGCGACGTTGACCGCGACGATGCCGCGGGGCGAGAGCCGCGGAACGATCAGCTCGTAGAACTCCGTGCTCGTGACGTGCGCGGGGGTGCGGGCACCGGCGAAGATGTCGACGATCGCGAGGTCGACCGCGCCGTCGAGGCCCGCGGGGAGCTTCGCGAGCACCTCGCGGGCGTCGCCCGTGCGCACTCGGATCTGCGCTCCGCGCGGCAGTGGCAGGTGCTCGCGCACGAACGCCACGAGGTCGGCCTCGAGCTCGACGACCTGCTGGCGCGAACCCGGGCGCGTGGCCGCGACGTAGCGGGGGAGCGTCAGCGCGCCGCCGCCGAGGTGCAGCGCCGTGATCGGCTCGCCCTCCGGCGCCACGAGGTCGGCGGCGTGGCCGATGCGGCGCACGTACTCGAAGCCGAGCCAGTCGGGACGCTCGAGCTCGACGTGCGACTGCGGCGTGCCGTCGACGACGAGGGTCCACGAGCCCGGCGCGCCGCGTGACTCCTCGAGGCGCGCCACGTGGCCGCTGAGGGCGAGTCGCGTCTCGGGATCGGGCACGGCTCCACGCTACCCGGCCGGTTCGCCGCAGGGTGTGCCGGGCGCGGCGCAGGCGGCCGGATGTCTCGTCAGCAGGCTCCCCAGAGGGCGAAGTCGAGGCGCACGCCGGCGAGCACCTCGGCCGGGTGCGGACCGTGCGCCCGCAGGCGCGGCTCGAGCCGCTCGGGGATGCCGTCGGGCGCGACGACCAGGACGGCGTTGCCCTCCTCGGCGCCCGAGACGACGTCGGCGTCGCCCGTCACGAGCAGTTCGGCCGCCGGACGCGCCCTGGCGAACGCCAGCGCCTGGGTCCGCAGCCGGCCGAGGCCCGCGGCATCCGCGACGTTGACGACGGCGAGCCCGCGCGGGGCGAGCGCGTCGAGCACGCCGGCCGCGAACCCGGTGGTCGCGACGAAGGCGGGCGGCTCGAGGCCCGTGTAGAGGTCGACCACGACGAGGTCGTAGGCGGCTCCGGGATGTCGGACGCCGGACACGACCTCCGCCGCGTCGGCGACCACGACCCGGATGTCGGCCCCGCGGGGCAGCGGCAGCCGCGCGAGCACGGTCTCGACGATCGCGGGGTCGTGCTCGACGACGACCTGCTCCGAACCCGGCCGCGTGGCCTCGACGTAGCGGGCCAGCGTGCACGCGCCGCCGCCGAGGTGCAGCGCGCGGATCGGTGCGCCGGGCGCGCGCACCGCGTCGATCACGTGCCCGATGCGCCGCGTGTACTCGAAGAACAGCCGGGTCGGGTCGACGGGGTCGACGTGCGACTGCGCCTGGCCGTCGACGAGCAGCGTGATCCCGGACGGCGAGAACACGTCGGCCTCGAACTCGATGCGCATACCCGAATCGTCCCACTCCGGGGCATCCGCGCCGCCCTGATCAGGGGTTCCGGTCGCCGACGATCGGATGCCTCGGTGCCGCGCTCGCGGGTTATACCTGAGTTCCACGAACAAATCAAGAATCCAACTGGACACGGCGTGCCATATCGCTTATAGTTGAG
The DNA here is from genome assembly GCF_009647605.1 of Agromyces agglutinans. GTDB lineage: Bacteria > Actinomycetota > Actinomycetes > Actinomycetales > Microbacteriaceae > Agromyces > Agromyces agglutinans. The sequence continues at coordinate 291,749 of NZ_WJIF01000004.1, forward strand.
GTTTGCGCTCCCAGACCCAATTTGCCTTCATATTGCGGTCGGCTTCCATGCGAGTCCGGGGTCATTCGACTCCCGGAGATGCATCCGTCTGAGGGGTCCACTCCACCACCATCGACAGTGAACCGGCCCTACGGGCCCACGGAGGTCATTTCCTTGGCTGCTGCGCGCAACGCGAACACGCCCACCCCCAAGAACGGACGAGGCGCAGGCCGCCTCTCCTTCGCGAAGGTCACCGACACCCTCACGGTACCCGACCTTCTCGCCCTGCAGACGGAGAGCTTCGACTGGCTCGTCGGCAACGAAGCGTGGAAGGCACGCGTCGAGGCCGCCGTCGAGGAGGGTCGCCAGGACCTTCCTGAGGCGACCGGCCTCGAGGAGATCTTCGAGGAGATCTCCCCGATCGAGGACCTCGGCGAGACCATGCAGCTCTCGTTCACCAACCCCGAGCTCGAGCCGCCGAAGTACACGCTCGACGAGTGCAAGGAGAAGGGCAAGACCTACTCCGCTCCGCTGTACGTCAACGCGGAGTTCATGAACCACCTCACCGGTGAGATCAAGACCCAGACGGTCTTCATGGGCGACTTCCCGCTGATGACCCCGAAGGGCACCTTCGTCATCAACGGCACCGAGCGCGTCGTCGTGTCGCAGCTCGTGCGTTCGCCCGGCGTCTACTTCGAGCGCACGCCCGACAAGACCTCCGATAAAGACATCTACTCGGCACGCGTCATCCCGAGCCGCGGTGCGTGGCTCGAGTTCGAGATCGACAAGCGCGACCAGGTCGGCGTCCGCATCGACCGCAAGCGCAAGCAGTCGGTCACGGTCTTCCTGAAGGCCCTCGGCCTCACCTCCGAGGAGATCCTCGAGGAGTTCGCCGGCTACGAGTCGATCGCACTCACCCTCGAGAAGGACAACATCCTCACGAAGGAGGAGGCGCTCAAGGACATCTACCGCAAGCTCCGCCCGGGCGAGCAGGTCGCCGCCGAGGCCGCGCGTGCGCTCCTCGACAACTTCTACTTCAACCCGAAGCGCTACGACCTCGCCAAGGTCGGCCGGTACAAGATCAACCAGAAGCTCGGCCTCGAGGCCCCGCTGACGGACTCGGTGCTCACGGTGCAGGACATCGTGGCCACGATCAAGTACCTCGTCGCCCTGCACGAGGACCGCGCGACCCTGCCGGGCCGTCGCGGCGGCAAGGCGGTCGACATCCGCCTCGACGTCGACGACATCGACAACTTCGGCAACCGTCGCATCCGCGCGGTGGGCGAGCTGATCCAGAACCAGGTCCGCACCGGCCTCTCGCGCATGGAGCGCGTCGTCCGCGAGCGCATGACGACGCAGGACATCGAGGCGATCACGCCGCAGACCCTGATCAACGTGCGTCCCGTCGTGGCCGCGATCAAGGAGTTCTTCGGCACGTCGCAGCTGTCGCAGTTCATGGACCAGAACAACCCGCTGGCCGGCCTCACGCACAAGCGTCGCCTCTCGGCGCTCGGCCCCGGCGGCCTCTCGCGCGACCGCGCGGGCGTCGAGGTCCGCGACGTCCACCCCTCGCACTACGGCCGCATGTGCCCGATCGAGACCCCTGAAGGCCCGAACATCGGCCTGATCGGTTCGCTCGCGTCGTTCGCGCGCATCAACTCGTTCGGCTTCATCGAGACGCCGTACCGCAAGGTCGTCGCGGGCAAGGTCACCGAGCAGATCGACTACCTCACCGCCATGGAGGAAGAGGAGTACATCGTCGCGCAGGCCAACGCCCCGCTGACGAAGGACGCCCACTTCGCCGAAGAGCGCGTCCTCGCCCGCAAGAAGGGCGGCGAGGTCGACCTGTTCCCCGCCGACGAGATCGGCTACATGGACGTCTCGCCGCGCCAGATGGTGTCGGTCGGCACGTCGCTCATCCCGTTCCTCGAGCACGACGACGCGAACCGCGCCCTCATGGGTGCGAACATGCAGCGCCAGGCCGTGCCGCTGCTGCGCAGCGACTCGCCGTTCGTCGGCACCGGCATGGAGGGCTACGCGGCCATCGACGCCGGTGACGTGATCACGGCCGACAAGCCGGGCGTCGTCACCGAGGTCTCGGCCGACTCGGTCACCGTGCAGCTCGACGAGGGCGGCACGCAGACCTACTTCCTGCGCAAGTTCGACCGCTCGAACCAGGGCACGAGCTACAACAACCGCGTCATCGTCTCGGCGGGCGACCGCATCGAGGCCGGCGAGGTCGTCGCCGACGGTCCCGCGACCGACAACGGCGAGCTCGCGCTCGGCAAGAACCTGCTCGTGGCGTTCATGCCGTGGGAGGGCCACAACTTCGAGGACGCGATCATCCTCAGCCAGAACCTGGTGAAGGACGACGTCCTCTCCTCGATCCACATCGAGGAGTACGAGGTCGACGCCCGCGACACCAAGCTCGGCAAGGAGGAGATCACCCGCGACCTCCCGAACGTGAGCCCCGACCTGCTGGCCGACCTCGACGAGCGCGGCATCATCCGCATCGGCGCCGAGGTCCGCCCCGGCGACATCCTCGTCGGCAAGGTCACGCCGAAGGGCGAGACCGAGCTGAGCGCCGAGGAGCGCCTGCTGCGCGCGATCTTCAACGAGAAGAGCCGCGAGGTTCGCGACACGTCGCTGAAGGTGCCCCACGGCGAGCAGGGCACGATCATCGGCGTCAAGGTGTTCGACGCACAAGACGGAGACGACGAGCTCGGCTCGGGCGTCAACCAGCGCGTGGTCGTCTACATCGCCCAGAAGCGCAAGATCACCGAGGGCGACAAGCTCGCCGGCCGCCACGGCAACAAGGGCGTCATCTCGAAGATCCTGCCGGTCGAGGACATGCCGTTCCTCGCCGACGGCACCCCGGTCGACGTCATCCTGAACCCGCTGGGCATCCCCGGCCGAATGAACTTCGGCCAGGTCCTCGAGACCCACCTCGGCTGGATCGCCAAGCAGGGCTGGAAGGTCGAGGGCAAGCCGTCGTGGGCCAAGCGCCTGCCCGAGGCCGCGCACGAGGCCGCCCCCGGCACCAAGGTCGCGACCCCGGTGTTCGACGGCGCCCTCGAGGAGGAGATCGCGGGCCTGCTCGACTCGACGCTCCCCAACCGCGACGGCGAGCGGCTCATCGACTCGACCGGCAAGACGCAGCTCTTCGACGGTCGCTCGGGCGAGCCCTTCCCGTACCCGGTCTCGGTCGGCTACATGTACATCCTGAAGCTGCACCACCTCGTGGACGACAAGATCCACGCGCGCTCCACCGGCCCGTACTCGATGATCACCCAGCAGCCGCTCGGTGGTAAGGCGCAGTTCGGCGGCCAGCGCTTCGGTGAGATGGAGGTGTGGGCGCTCGAGGCATACGGTGCGGCCTACGCCCTCCAGGAGCTCCTCACGATCAAGTCCGACGACATCCTCGGCCGCGTCAAGGTGTACGAGGCGATCGTCAAGGGCGAGAACATCCAGGAGCCCGGCATCCCCGAGTCCTTCAAGGTGCTCATGAAGGAGATGCAGTCGCTGTGCCTGAACGTCGAGGTCCTCTCGGCCGACGGCACCGCGGTCTCCCTCCGCGACACCGATGACGAGGCCTTCCGCGCTGCGGAGGAGCTCGGCATCAACATCTCCGCGCGCTTCGAGTCGTCGAACATCGACGAGATCTAAGCCAGGCACGAAGAACGACTTCAGGAAACTTCTCAAGGAGAGAAATTGCTCGACGCAACGACATTTGACGAGCTTCGTATCGGCCTGGCCACCGCTGAGGACATCCGCAAGTGGTCCTACGGTGAGGTCAAGAAGCCCGAGACGATCAACTACCGCACGCTGAAGCCCGAGAAGGACGGCCTGTTCGGCGAGCAGATCTTCGGGCCCTCCCGCGACTGGGAGTGCGCCTGCGGCAAGTACAAGCGGGTCCGCTTCAAGGGCATCGTCTGCGAGCGCTGCGGCGTGGAGGTCACCAAGTCCTCCGTCCGCCGCGAGCGCATGGGCCACATCGAGCTCGCCGCGCCCGTCACGCACATCTGGTACTTCAAGGGCGTGCCGAGCCGTCTCGGCTACCTCCTCGACATGGCGCCGAAAGACCTGGAGAAGGTCATCTACTTCGCGGCCTACATGGTCATCGACGTCGACGACGAGGGTCGTCACGCCGACATGCCCGGCCTCGAGAACGAGCTCCGGCTCGAGATCAAGACCATCGGCGACCAGCGCGACGCACGCATCGCGACGCTGATGGCGCGCAAGGAGGAGGAGCTCGCGGGCCTCGAGGCCGAGGGCGCCAAGTCCGACCAGAAGAAGCGCGCCGAAGCGGCCGCCGACAAGGAGATGGCCGGCGTCCGCAAGTCGGCCGACGAGCAGATCGCGCACCTCGAGCGCGTGTGGGAGGACTTCCGCACCCTCAAGGTCGGCGACCTGAAGCCCGAAGACTCCGTCTTCCAAGAGCTGCAGGACCGCTTCGGCATGTACTTCGAGGCCTACATGGGCGCCGAGGCCATCAAGAAGCGCCTGCTCAGCTTCGACCTCGCGGCCGAGGCCGAAGACCTGCACCTGCAGATCGCCGAGGGCAAGGGCCAGAAGAAGATCCGCGCGATCAAGCGCCTGAAGGTCGTCAACTCCTTCCTGCAGACCGGCAACTCGCCGGCTGCGATGGTGCTCGACGTCGTCCCGGTCATCCCGCCGGAGCTCCGCCCGATGGTGCAGCTCGACGGTGGCCGCTTCGCGACCAGCGACCTGAACGACCTCTACCGTCGCGTCATCAACCGCAACAACCGCCTCCGTCGCCTGCTCGACCTCGGTGCGCCCGAGATCATCGTGAACAACGAGAAGCGGATGCTGCAGGAGGCCGTCGACGCGCTGTTCGACAACGGCCGCCGCGGCCGCCCGGTCACGGGCACCGGCAACCGCGCCCTCAAGTCCCTGAGCGACATGCTCAAGGGCAAGCAGGGCCGGTTCCGCCAGAACCTGCTCGGCAAGCGCGTCGACTACTCGGGCCGTTCGGTCATCGTCGTCGGCCCCCAGCTCAAGCTCCACCAGTGCGGCCTGCCCAAGCAGATGGCGCTCGAGCTGTTCAAGCCGTTCGTGATCAAGCGCCTGATCGACCTGAGCCACGCGCAGAACATCAAGGCCGCCAAGCGCATGGTCGAGCGTTCGCGCCCGCAGGTGTGGGACGTGCTCGAGGAGATCATCCGCGAGCGCCCTGTGCTGCTGAACCGTGCGCCCACGCTGCACCGCCTCGGCATCCAGGCGTTCGAGCCCCAGCTGGTCGAGGGCAAGGCCATCCAGCTGCACCCGCTCGTCTGCGCCGCGTTCAACGCGGACTTCGACGGCGACCAGATGGCCGTGCACCTGCCGCTGTCGGTCGAGGCGCAGGCCGAGGCCCGCGTGCTGATGCTCGCGTCGAACAACATCCTGAAGCCGTCCGACGGTCGCCCGGTGACCCTGCCCTCGCAGGACATGATCATCGGCCTGCACCACCTGACGACCGAGAAGGCCGGCGGCGCCGGCGAGGGCCGCGCGTTCTCGTCGATCGCCGAGGCGATCCTCGCGTTCGACCAGAACCGTCCGGGACGGCACGAGCTCGACCTCGGCGCCAAGGTGAAGATCCGCCTCGAGGGGCTGCACTTCGCCGAGGGCACCGAGCCCGAGGGCTTCGTGTCGGGCAAGCCGTACCTGATGGAGACGACCCTCGGTCGCGCCCTCTTCAACGAGGCGCTGCCGGTGGACTACCCGTTCTTCAACCAGCAGGCCGGCAAGGGCCAGATCTCGCAGATCGTCAACGACCTGGCCGAGCGCTACCCGAAGACCGAGGTCGCCGCGACCCTCGACCGCATCAAGGACGCGGGCTTCCGCTGGGCGACCCGCTCGGGCGTCACGGTCGCCCTCTCCGACATCGTCGAGCTGCCGCAGAAGCGCGAGATCGTGTCGAAGTACGAGAAGCAGGCCGCCAAGGTCACCTCGCAGTTCGAGAAGGGTCTGACGACCGACCTCGAGCGTCGCCAGGAGCTCATCCAGATCTGGACCAAGGCCACCGACGAGGTCGCCAAGGCCATGCAGGAGGAGTTCGGCGCGAACCCCGAGAACACCATCAACCGCATGGTCACCTCGGGCGCCCGCGGTAACTGGCTGCAGGTGCGCAACATCGCCGGCATGCGAGGCCTGGTGAACAACCCGAAGGGTGAGATCATCCCTCGCCCGATCATCTCCTCGTACCGCGAGGGCCTGTCGGTGGCGGAGTACTTCATCGCCACGCACGGTGCCCGCAAGGGCCTCGCCGACACCGCGCTCCGCACGGCCGACTCGGGCTACCTGACCCGTCGTCTGGTCGACGTCTCGCAGGATGTCATCATCCGCGAGGACGACTGCGGCACGGGCAAGGGCCTCGAGCTGCCGATCGCGGCGGTCGACGCCTCGGGCGAGCTCGTGCGCGACCCGAACGTCGAGAACTCGGTGTTCGCCCGTTCGCTGGCCGCCGACGCGGTCGACGCCAAGGGCACGGTCGTGGCCGAGGCGGGTGCCGATGTCGGCGACGTGCTGATCGACAAGCTGGTCGCGGCCGGCGTCGAGACGATCCGCGTCCGCTCGGTGCTCACCTGCGAGTCCGCGGTCGGCGTCTGCGCGGCCTGCTACGGCCGTTCGCTCGCGACCGGCAAGCTGGTCGACCTCGGCGAGGCCGTCGGCATCATCGCGGCCCAGTCGATCGGCGAGCCCGGCACGCAGCTGACGATGCGTACCTTCCACACCGGTGGTTCGGCCTCGGCCGACGACATCACGCAGGGTCTTCCCCGCGTGCAGGAGCTCTTCGAGGCCCGCACCCCCAAGGGTGCGTCGCCGATCGTCGAGGCCGCCGGTCGCATCACGATCGATGAGACCGAGAAGCAGCGCAAGGTCATCCTCACGCCCGACAACGGCGACGAGCCGATCGCGTACAACGTGCTCAAGCGCTCGACGCTGCTCGTCGAGGACGGCCAGCACGTCGAGCTCGGCCAACAGCTGATCGTCGGCACCGTCGACCCGAAGGAGGTCCTCCGGGTCAAGGGCGTGCGCGAGGTGCAGAAGCACCTGGTGAACGGCGTGCAGGACGTCTACCGCTCGCAGGGCGTGCCGATCCACGACAAGCACATCGAGGTCATCGTGCGCCAGATGCTGCGCAAGGTCACCGTCGTCGACCACGGCGACACCGACCTGCTGCCGGGTGAGCTCGTCGACCGTTCGCGGTACAACGAGATCAACCGCGCCACGCTCACCGAGGGTCGCAAGACCGCTTCGGCCCGCCAGGAGGTCATGGGCATCACCAAGGCCTCGCTCGCGACCGAGTCGTGGCTGTCGGCCGCGTCCTTCCAGGAGACGACCCGCGTGCTCACGCAGGCCGCCATGGAGGGCAAGTCCGACCCGCTGCTGGGCCTCAAGGAGAACGTGATCATCGGAAAGCTGATCCCCGCCGGCACCGGTCTCGCGAAGTACCGGAACGTCGCGGTCGAGGCGACCGAGGAGGCGAAGGCGGAGCGGTACCCGAACCGCATCTTCGCCGACGACGCCGCCTTCAGCGAGGGCGACCTCAGCTTCGTCGACTTCGACGCGTTCTCGAGCGACGACTTCACGCCCGGCAACTACAGCTAGGCGCGAGGCATCCGTTCGAAGGGCTCCGCATCCGGAAGGGTGCGGAGCCCTTCGGCGTCTCCGGATGCCTCGCCGACACGGCTGCACGAAGCGCCGGGCGGGCTCCCGCGGCGCACGCCCCTGCGTTGCTAGCATCGGCCTACCGACCGCGGGTGCGAGGTGCGCCCGGAAGGAGCGCGATCATGACGAGCACGGATGGGCGCGACGCCGAACGCGACGACCGCGCGAACACGGGCGCGGCGCCCGCAGACGACGTCGACGAGACGACGGCGACGGATGCCCCGGCCGCCGAGCCTGCGGCCGTCGACGGTGAGCCGGCGACCGAGCCGGTGCCCGAGCCGGTCGTCGCTCGCGAGCCGGAGCCCGAGCCGGTCGTCGACGCCGAGCCCGAACCGGCTGCGCCGGCAGACGCCGAGCCGGTCGGCGCGGCCGACGCCGCGACGCCGTCCGAGCCGGCCCCGCCCGTGACCCACACCGAGCCCCTCGAGCCGCCGGCATCCGAGGCACCCGGCGCGGTCGACGACCACCGCGACGCCGACGAGTCCGACGACGCGCAGGCGCGCCTCGACGCCGCCGTGCAGCGTGCGAAGGCCGAGCCCGAGGCATCCGGGGCGACGGCGGGGGTCACCGCGCTCACGCCCGACGCGGAGCCGCTTCCCGAACCGGTCGCCGCCGACTCGGTGCGACGCGAGACGTACGTTCCGCCGGCGGCCGGGGCCGCCGCGGTCGGCGCCGCGACGCTCACGCCCGAGCCCGCGGCCTACCAGGGCCCGCAGACGATCTACGTGCAGGCGCCCGAACGGCCCAAGCGGCAGGGCAACCGCGGCTTCGGCGTGCTGGTGGCCTTGATCGGCACGGTGATCTTCGCGCTGCTCTACGCGGGCGCCGCCTACCTCGTCTTCCTCGGCCAGTCGGGCGCCGAGTCATCCGAACTGATCGTGGAATTCGTCTCGCGCCCGATCTACTGGGTGCCGATCGTCGCGTTCTTCATCGGCTTCGCGTTGCTCGCCGCGATCGTCAACCGCGGCCCGTGGTGGACCTACGCGGTCTTCGGCCTCCTGGTCGGCGTGTTCGTGTACTTCTCCTACCTCGGCGGGGCGCTGCTCACGGTCGAGGCCTGGACCCTCACGCCCGAGCAGGCGGTCGACTTCATCGACGAGCGGTGGCTCGACCCGTTCGCGGTGCTCGCGGGGGTGATCGCCCGCGAGATCCCGATCTGGCTCGGCGGCTGGATCGCGGCGCGCGGGCGCACGGTCGTCGAGCGGAACCGGCTCGCCGACGAGGAGTACGAGCGGCAGCTCGCGGCGGGTCCGCAGCCGATTCGCTGAGCGCGGCGGACCCGTAGCGCCGTTCGCCTCAGCCCGCCGGGCAGGCGAGCTCGGCCGACGCCGCCGCGAGGTCGGCGTCGACGCCCCAATCGGCGAAGGCGAACGTCGCGTCGCCGCTCTCGTCGGCGGCCGTGAAGGTGCGGGGGAGCGGCGGGCCGAACCGGTCGACGGTGAGCACGCCGACAGCCGATCCCTCGCCGATCACGATCTCGAGCACGTCGGCGTCGCCGACGGGCTCGCTGACCGCGAGCGGTCCGGCGTCGAGCAATGTCGAGACGAGGTCGGCCGGGTCGAGCAGCGGAGCCCACTGATCGAGGACGGGCTCGGCGCCGAGGGTGCAGACGACCGTGTCGGCGGTCTGCGGCGCGCCGATGGCCTCGGCGTAGGCGACGTTGCCGAGCACCCGCGCCGTGCCGTCGTCGACCACGACCCGCGCCGACGAGGAACCGGCGCCGACCTCGGCGACGAAGGAACCGGCCCGGCCGGTGAAGTCGACTCGCAGCTCCCGCCCGCGCACCAGGTCGGATTCGGGATCGGGCCGCGTCGTCTCGGTGAAGGCGCCCGTCGCGTGCACGGAACCGGCGGCGCGCACGGCGGCGAGCACCTCGTCGGCGATGGCGTCGCCCGACGCGAGCCAGAGGCCGTTGCCGGTCGCGGGGTCGAACGACTCGAGGTCGACGCCGGCCGGGGGCGTCGGTGCGGGCGGCGCCGAGCCGCACGCGGCGAGCACGGTCACGGCGAGAGCGGCCATGAACGCGGCGCCGACGGCGCGGCGCGGCGCGGTG
>NZ_WJIF01000005.1 GCF_009647605.1 Agromyces agglutinans
CGCCCGCAGCCGGTCAGCCGACCGGCTGCGGCTGCGCCGGCGGCGGCTCGGGCGTCGGCTCGGCCGCGTCGGCCGCCGGGGCCTCGCGCAGCGCGTCGACCAGTTCCGCACGCGCGCGCCGGTACTGCTCGGTCGGCAGGTAGTCGTTGTGCTGGGCGACCTGCCAGAGGTAGCTGACCGGCGACCGCTCGCTCGCGCCACGGTCGACGGGGTTGTCGGCCGAGTTGTAGCCGAACGCCGGGAAGCCGAGGTAGTCAGTGCGGCGCCAGAGGCTGCGCCAGCGGATGGGCGTCACCGGCTCGCCGTCGATGCCGAGCACGCGCGCGACGGTCACGTCGGTCGCGTCGGCGTCGAACGGGTTCGGGCGCCCCCGTCGCGGCTTGGGCGGGAACACCTCGGGCCACTCGCGGCGCACCTGCCGCCGCCACGGGTCGGCCTGCCACAGCGAGGGTCCCTCGCAACCCGGCACGCCGAGCACCTGCGGGCCGAGCACCGACGGGAAGAACCGGCTGAAGAACCCGCGCAGCTGCGTGCCGTAGGTGAGCATCGCGACGTCCTCGACCCGGCAGCGCGCCCGGCCGTCGCGGCCCACGTCGCGGGTCGCGACATCCGCCTCGTTCGACAGCGCGAGCACGGTGGCGGCGGCGAGCACCGAGCCCATCGAGTGGGCCGCGAGGATCACGCCTCGTGGGCCGTCGCGCGTGTCGCGCAGCCAGGTGCAGGTGCGTGCGGCGAGTTCGGGTACCGCGCGTTCGCCGTAGCAGGGCGGCGCGAACGGATGCCCAGCCCGCGGGAAGAAGCACACGATGTCCCAGAACAGCGCGAGCGGCCGCTCGGCGCTCGAGGCCGCGCGGGCGGCGACGGCGGCGACCGCCGCGAGCGCGACGACGCCGAGGATCGCCGCCGACGCCGATCGGATGCCGACGCGCACCGCGTCGGGCGCGAGCGAGCGGAACCAGTCGAAGAGGTCGGACGAGACGAGGGGCAGGAACCCGATCGCCGTGAGCAGCGCGACCAGGCCGATCAGCGCCTCCCCGCGGTGCACGAGGGTGGCCGAGCGCCGCGCGGCGACGATACGGCGGGCGTGGCCCGTGAGCTGCTCACGGTCCTCCCGTCCGGGGTAGCGCGGGTCGGGCAGGGGTGCGCCGAGCAGGTTGCGGTCGGTCTCGCCGCCGCGCACCGGCGGCAGCGTGAGCCGCGGCGAGCGGCTGAGGGCGGCGATGGCGGATGCCCCGGCCGCCAGCGCGACCGTCAGCGCGAGCACGGCGAGCACCACGCTGAAGCGCTCGTACGCGTCGGGCGCGTCGAGCACCTCGGTGCCGGGCACGGGCGGCGTGCGCCAGATGTCCTCGGTCGTACCGGCCGAGGTGGGCGTGCTGAGCCACGCGCTCACACCGATCACGAGCAGGCTGGAGATCACCATCGAGGTGAGCAGGCCGAGCAGCATGCCGACGGCCGGCCCTTGTCCCGACCAGCCGACGGTGCGGAGGTCCTGGCGCCGGGTCCAGACGACGGCGAAGTACGCCGCGACGCACGCGACGCCGCCGGCGATGAGCCACGGCACGTGGGCCGGCGCGCGCCCGTCGGCGCCGTCGGGCGCGAGTTCGGCGATCGCGAGGAGCACGAGCGCCCCGGCGAGCAGCGGGTACGAGATCCATCGCGACACCCCGCGCACCCACCCGGCTCCCGAGTACGCGATGCCGAGCGCGACCACGATGAGCACCATCGGCGTCGTGATGAGCCCCGCGAACACGGGCGAATCGGCCGCCGCCTCATCCGCGCGGCTCGAAGTGGTGATGAGCGCGGCCGCGACGTAGGCGACGTACGAGGTCGCGGCGACCGCCAGCACGATGCGCGCGGCGATCGTGGCGGCGAGGTCGCGGCTTCGGTCCTTCGGGCTCGTGGCCAGCAGTACCCCCACCGCCGACGAGACGACCACGACGGCGCCGATGACGACGGCCGCGATGGCCCAGGGGCTCGCGACCGCGAATCCCGCGAGCGTCGTGGCCACCGGGGCGGACTCGAGCGACGAGTCGGACGCGCTGTGGCTGAGCGCGGCGTCCCAGCCGAGCAGCATGAGCACGAGCCCGATCGCCCCCGCGAAGTGCAACTGCTCGCTGGTGGAGGTGATGCGGGCCATCGACCAGAAGCCGACCGTCGCGAGCAGCGGGCGGCGCTGCGGCTTGCCCTCGAGGAAGTTCCGCGAGAAGTCGGCGACGTTCGCCTCGTACCGCACGCGGCCCGACCGCGACACGAGGTAGATCACGAGCATCGCGGCGATCGGCACGACGCTGAACAGCGCGGCTCGAGCGCCGCGGTCGAGGTCGCCGAGGCCCGAGAGCCACTCGGGCAGCGCGGCGCACATGCGCCCGCCGCGGAAGCACTGCACGCCGATCAGGTCGACCGCGACCGACATGAACGCGGTGACGTAGATGAGGGTGAGCACGAGCGCGAACACGCGCAGGATCGCGGCCCCCCGGCCGGCGTCCCAGCTCGCCGCATCGGCTCGCTCGGGAACCGGGATGCGACGGGTCCAGTACGCGATGTTGCAGAGGCCGAAGGGCAGGATGAACAACCACCCGAGGTGCACGAACACGCGGCTGATCACCGCGAGCGCGCCACCGCCCGCGCGGGCCTGGCTGCCCCACGAGTACGCCTCCCTGGCGGCGATGCCGTCGCCGGGCGCGTCGTCCTTCCGGCTCCAGAACGAGCCGAGGTCGTCGCCGGTGCGGCGGGTGATCTCGTCGCGCTCGGCCTCGAGCATCACCTCGGGCGGCGCGTTCGCGATGCCGTGGATGCGGATCTCGAGGACGCGCGGCTCATCGGTGTCGATCGGCGCCGCTGCGGTGTCGGCCATGGTGCACCCCGTTCGAGGAGGCGGAGAAGATGCGGGATTCGGGTGCATCCTGCTCTCCCGCCCGCCGACGCGGATCAGGGGCGGCCCTGAACGCGCCGCACCGTTCGGCGCGATCCGCGGCGCAGGCCGACGCCGGCCGCGCAGGCTCAGCCCACGATGGCGAGCCCGACGCAGCCGAGGCCCGCGACGAGGTCGAGCCCCATGCACCAGAGCGCCAGCGAGCGGTTCACGACGATGTCGCGGCGGTAGTGCACGAGGTCCCACACCGCGTGCGAGGCGAGCGCCAGGCCGCCCACGATGAGGCCGACTCTCGGCTCGAGCAGCAGGGCGAGCACGGCGACGCCGAAGTAGCCGACCGCGGCGAGCGCCTGCGGCACCGTGACGACCGGCCGGCGCACGAGGCCGATCACGGCGAAGACGAGGCATCCGGCGGCCAGCACGAGCCAGCGCTGCAGGTCGACCAGTTCGGCCAGCACCACGAGGACGCCGGCGAGGCCTCCCCACAGCCAGGCCATCCAGCGGATGCCGGTCGCCGCGGCGGCGAGGTAGCCGAGCACGGCGATGCCCACGGCCGTCATCGGCAACTCGGCCGCCACCCCGCCGGCGCCGCTCGCGAAGAGCGCGGCCGCGCCGCTGAGCAGGCCGATGGCGAGCACGACCACGATGAACGCGGCGGACGACCGACGGGGAACGCCGGTCGCGGCCGGTCCCGTCGTCGTGGTCATCGGCGTGGTCGCGGTCCTGGTCATCATTCGAGACATATCAATACCCCCTATTGGTATAGGCGGCAATATAGCGAGTCGTCCGTGACGCGACAAGACCCATCCGGCTGATGACCGGCACCGCCCCGAACGCCGAACGCCCGGCCCCTCGCGGGGCCGGGCGTCGGTCTCGGAGCGGCCGGATCAGCCGAGCGTGAAGGCGAGCTCCGTGGTGTTGCCGGCGACGTCGTGGACGACGAGGGTGTTGGCCCCCGCGACCGCGCCGAACACGCCGGGCCCGACGAAGTTCACGTCGGACCACGCGTTGTTCGACAGGTCCTTCACCACGCCGTTGATCTCGACCTTGTCGACCTTGCCCGCGTCGTACAGCTTGAAGCTGACCCGGCTGTAGACGTCACCGCTGCGGGCCGTGAACGAGGCGCCGTCCTTGACGGTGACCTTGGGCGCCGTGGCGTCGATCGTGACCGAGAACGTGCTCGTCTTGGAGAGGTTGCCCGCGAGGTCCTGCGCGTTGTACTTCACCGTGTACTCGCCCGAGGGCAGGGCGACGGTCGCCGTGTGCGAGCCGGCCGCGACGCCGTCGGCCACCTTCGACTGCGTGCTCTTGACGAGCTTGCCGCCCTGGTAGATGTTCGCCACGATGCGCTGGAGGCCGCGGTCGTCCGTGGCATCCACCTGCACCGACAGCTCGCGGAACGGACCCGCGGCCGCCGGCGACACGAGGGAGACCTCGGGGCGCGTCGTGTCGGGCGCCTCGGCGGGCGGCTCGACGCCGGCCTCGGTGACCCACTTCACGCCGTCGTCGTACTTGGTGACGGTGAACTCGTCGTACACCGCGCCGACCGGCAGGTCGGTCGTGGCAGCCGCGGTCTTCTCGGCGAGGTACGAGCGATAGTGCAGCTGGTCGTCTGAGACGTCGATGACCTGGTAGGTCGTGACGCCCGCGCCGCGCAGCACCTGCGTCGCGCCGTTGTTGGTCCAGACGTTCTTCTCATCGGTCTCGAGCTCGTAGTGCTTCGCACCCGAGTTGGAGACGATGTAGACCGGGCCGTCGGTGATGCCGGCGGTCTCGGTGACGTCCTCGTTGTTGTAGCCGCGCGCGTACGTGTGGTCGTGGCCCATCATCACGAGGTCGATGTCGTGCTTCTGGAACACGGGCACCCAGTACTGGCGCAGGGTCGGCTCGTTGCGGCCGGCCGAGGTCGAATACACCGGCTGGTGGAAGGTCACGACGTTCCACTTCGACGGGCTCTCGGTGAGCACGTGGTCGAGCCATTCGGCCTGGAACTGGGTCCACAGCGCCGAGATCTTCGTCGAAGGGCACTCGGTTCCCGCGCACGCCGGCAGGTTGTCGGGCGTGAGGAACGTGGTGTCGCGCGTCGCGTTGATCGTGATGAAGCGCACGCCCTGGTAGTCGGTGAAGTACACCGTCTCGGTCGCGAACTGCGTCCAGTGCTCGAAGTACGCGGCGTACTGCTTCGCCACGTCGGTGTCGCCGACGGCGAGGTCGGCGAGGGCGCCGATGGTCTCCGTGGTCGGGTTGTTGTGCGGGTACTCGAAGTTCGCCTTCCACGACTTCAGGAACTTGTCGCCCGAGTACTCGTGGTTGCCCGGCGCGGCCATGACGTTCGTCGTCGCCGCCGACGTCTCCATGCCCTTGAACCAGTTGATCCACTGGGTCTCGTTGCTGGCGGTGTCGATGAGGTCGCCGGCGTGCACCGAACCGATCGAGTCGGGGGCGGATGCCTCGGCCATCGACACGACCTTCGGCCACGTCGAGTCCAGGCCGATCTGCGCATCGCCGTAGTACACGAACTGGAACTCGTCATCGTTCGGGTCGGCGGTCGTGAACTCGCGCCACTCGCTCCACGCGCCCTCGAGGCCCACGCGGTAGGCGTAGGCGGTCGCGGCGGTGAGGCCGTCGACCGTCGTCGAGTAGTGCTGCAGCGGGTTGCCGTTCACAGTGCCCGCCGCGTACGCGTCGACCGTGCGCACGTCGCCGCCCGCGGCCGGACGGATCTGCACCTGGCCGGAGGTGTGCGACTCGTCGCCCGCGAGCCACGAGAACGACTGGCTCGTCTCGGGGGTCTCGGTCGGGGTCAGGATGACGCGCGACGGCGGCGTGGTGACGACCTCGCCCGGGTCGGTCGCCTCGACGAGCCGGATCGACGGGACGTCGAGGTAGATGTCGCTCGAGGTCTCGCGGTCCTGATAGAGCGCGACGGCCACGGTGTTCACGCCGTCGACCAGCACGTCGCCGTCGACCTGGAACGACTCGGCGGCGGGGTCGGATGCCCCGGACCCGGCGTACTGCAGGTTCGTGTCCTCGGTGACGCGGTCGTCGGCGAAGCCCGCGACCTTCTCGCCGTTGATCCACACGACGGCACCGTCGTCGTAGACGAGGTCGCCGACGACCTCGCCGACCTCGGCCGCGACACCGGGCTCGAGCGTGAAGCTCGTGCGGAAGAAGAACGTCGGCACGTTCGGTGCGGCCTGCCCGTCGAGGTACTGGTTCAGCAGCGTCTCGGGCATCCGGGGGCCGACCGGGGCGAGCAGGCCGCGCTTGGCGCCGAAGCTGCCGGCCGCCTGCTTCCAGGCGGAGTCGTCGTAGCCCGTGGTGGTCCAGACGCGCACGTTCGCGTCGCCCTTGGCGGGGTCGCTCCCGTCGTCGAGGTAGCGCCAGGTGGTGTCACCGTCGACCACGGGCGCCGTGGGCACCTCGGTCGCGGCGGTCGCGGGCAGCGGCAGCGCGATCGCGCCGGCGATCAGGCCCGTGAGCGCGGCACCGACGGCGACGCCGCGGCCCCATCGTCTGTCTGTCTTGGTCATGTTCTCCCTCTCGAGACACGGTCGGAACGCACGCCGGCGCACGCCCGAAGATCGTGCGCGCAGGAGTGGATTCGCACACATCCAACCGACCGGGCATGGCCGCGAGGTGACGGGCCATCCGCCGGCAGGTGAACCCGAGGGGGACGAGGGTCCCTCGACTCGCGCAGGGTCTCGATACGCGTGCTCCTTCGTCGCGCGCTACTCGACCGACGACGCGGATGCCGCGCGCAGCCACTCGTCGAACGTCTGCCGTCCGAGCGTCGCTCCCGGGCCCGGCAGTGCCGCGCCCTGCCGCATCTCGGCCATGCCCGTGATCGGCAGCGAGACGGGCACGACCGGTCCGCGCGACCCCCGGGCGCGCACGAGCCGGCGGATCAGGTCGGCGAGCTGCTCCTCGCGAGGCCCGGCGAGGTCGGCGGACCGGCCCGCCGCCGGCGCCTCGGCGAGCGCGACGAGCCGTTCGGCGACCTCTCGTGCGGCCACGGGTTGCGTTCGCATCCGCGGAGCGAGCTGCATGCCGGCGATACGCAGCCGCCCGGCCATCTGCCCGGCGAACTCGTGGAACTGGGTCGCCCGCAGGATCGTCCACGGCACCCCGGCCTGTTCGACCACGCGCTCCTGCGCGAGCTTCGCCTGGTAGTACGCGTACGGGATGGCGTCGATCCCGACGATCGAGAGCAGCACGTGGTGCCCGACGCCGGCCTCCCGCTCGGCCTCGAGCAGCGCCCGCGAGGTCGTCGTGAAGAACCGCTCGGCGGTCTTGCGGTCGATCGACGCGATGTTCAGCGTGTCGATGACGGCGTCGACGCCGACCAGCGCCTCGGCGAGGCCCGAGCCGGCCGTCACGTCGACGCCCGTCGACCTCGCCAGCACCACGACGTCGTGCCCGCACTCCCGGGCGACCTCGACGACCCGGCTTCCGACGGTTCCGGTGCCTCCGGCGACGGCGATCCTCATGTGCTGCTCCTCTGCGTCGGGGCCCGATCGTATCGTGCGCGTTCAGACCGCCCGCACGGGCTGGCGCAGGATGGTCTTCAGCTTCTCGGGCGCGGTGCGCCTCGGGTCGCCGAGGTAGATCTCGTGGTGGTCGCCGTTGAAGGTCAGCCCGTGCCGGGGCATCCACTCGTCGTGCAGCCGGGCGAGGGTCGGGCCCTCGTCGTCGTACGGGCCGACGTGCAGGATCTGCGCGCTCCGCCCCTCGTGCAGGTGCAGCAGCCGCACGAGGTCGAGCGCGGGCGGGGCATCCGATCGCTCCTTCGCCGACTTCGCGCGCACCTGCGCGATCGCCGCGTCGACGGATGCCCCGTCGATCCAGTCGGGCTGCGCGATGAGCATCGTCCAGTCCCAGGCGTCCTTCTCGCGCGTGACGAAGGTCTCGGGATCGTCGGCGCGCCAGAGCCCCTCGAGCGGTCCGACGACGAAGTCGCGGCCCGACTCGCGCTTGCTCGCGAACTTCACCGTGTACGCGACGGGGTAGAGCGCCTCGACGGCCTCGCGGTAGGCGGGCACCGTGTTCGGGTCGCCGTGGCCGTCGACGGCGAGGTACCGCATCGGCGGCACGTCGACGATCGCGAAGTCCTCGGCCGCCCGAGCGGACGCCGCGTACAGGTCGGGATACGCGCGCTTGAGGTCGAACTTCTCGCCGGTTCCGCTCATGCTCGGAACCCTACGCCGCACGCGGTCTGGAAGTGACCGGTAGGTCTGTGCTACGTTCTTCCGCCTATGGGTACTCTGCTTTTCCAGTAGTGGCGTCCGTGTCGAGCCCAGCTCCACGACGACGTTCCAGCGCCCGCTGAGGCGCCTCCACCACTGATCCGCGTCGCCACGCGACGCACGACCCTCACCCGTCGAAGGCCGCGACCACCGCCGCAGTCGGCGATCGCGGCGCGCACGCGCCGCACGCCGCGCCGCACGCCGACCGCTCCGCACCGCGCAGCACGCCGGCGCATGCAGCCGCCTTCGACGGGTCGGAAACGAGGCATCCATGACCCGATCCGCACTCTCCGCACGACTCTCGCTGCGCGCCGCGACCAAGCGGTTCGCCGACCGCGTCGTGCTCGACCGCGTCGACCTCGCCACGCGACCCGGCGAGCACGTCGGCGTGATCGGCGACAACGGCTCCGGCAAGTCGACCCTGTTGCGCCTGCTCGCCGGCGCGATCGAGCCCGACGCCGGCGAGGTCTCGATCTTCGCGCCCGGCGGACTCGCGCTGCTCGAGCAGGTGGTCGAGCTGCCCGAGTCCGGTCCTCGACCGCCGACCGTGCACGACGCGATCGACGCCTGCTCGCGCGACCTGCGCGCGCTCGAGCGCGACCTCCGTGCCGCGGAGGCGGCGCTCGCGGGACCCGGTGGCGACGGCCTCGAGGGCGCTGCCCTCGACGAGGGGCTCCGGCGCTACGCCGGGCTGCTCGACCGGTACGAGGCCCGCGACGGGTACGGGGCATCCGCCCGGCTCGACGCGGCGCTCGAGGTGCTGGGCGTCGGCGGCATCGATCGCGACCGGCCGTGGTCGACGCTCTCGGGCGGCGAGCGCAGCCGCGTCGCGCTCGCGGCGACCGTCGCCGCGAACGCCGAGGTGCTGCTGCTCGACGAGCCGACGAACGACCTCGACGACGACGCCTGGGACTGGCTGGTCGCCGCGCTCCGCGCCCATCGCGGCACGGTCGTCGCGGTCACCCACGACCGCGCGTTCCTCGACGCGTTCACCGACGTCGTCTGGGAGGTCGATCGCGGCCGGGTCGCCCGGCACGGCGACGGGTACCGGGGGTTCCTGCGTGCGAAGGCCGCCGAGCGCGAGCGCCAGCGGCTCGCGCACGAGGCCTGGACCGAGGAGCTCTCGCGGCACCGCGCGCTCGTGGCGGCGAATGCGTTCCGGCTCGACGCGATCCCGCGCAAGGCCGAGAAGGCGGGTTTCGGGCACGGCGCCTTCCGCCTGCGCGGGCGCGACCACGGCGCGATGGGTCGCATCCGCAACGCGAAGGAGCGCGTCGCACGCCTCCTCGACGAGCCGGTCGCGCCGCCGCCCGAGCCGCTCCGGTTCTCCGCGACGCTCGCGCGCGCCGCGGCCGATCCGGCGAACGAGACGGCGATGGATGCCCCGGCCCCGCCGCTCCTCGAACTCGTCGGCGCGCGCGTCGCGGGCGTCGAGGTCGGCGACCTGCGGCTCGAGGCCGGCGACCGCGTGCTTGTCACGGGCCCCAACGGTGTCGGCAAGACCTCGCTGCTGCGGGCGATCGAGGGCACGGCGCCGCTCGAGGCCGGCTCGGTGCATGTCGGCGGCCGCGTCGGGCACCTGCGCCAGCAGACCTCGCCCGCCGGTGCGGCGACCACCGCGCTCGAGGCGTTCGCGGCCGGCATCCGCGACGACCTCGGCACGGCGCGCGACCGGCTGCTGCGGCTCGGGCTGTTCCGCGGCCCCGAGCTCGGGGTCCCGGTGGCCGCCCTGTCGTACGGCCAGCGCCGGCGGCTCGAACTGGCCCTGCTCGTGAGCCGCCCGCACGACGTGCTGCTGCTCGACGAGCCGACCAACCACCTCTCCCCCGACCTCGTCGACGACCTCGAGCACGCCCTCGAGTCCTTCGACGGCGCCGTCGTACTCGTCACGCACGACCGCCGCATGCGCGAGCGGTTCAGCGGCCGGCGCGTGCGGATGGAGCGGGCGGCCGCCTGAACAGGCCCCGCGGACGCGCGGACCACCGCGCGTCCGCGGGTTCCGCGGGTGCGGCACGGCCGCCGGCGGCGAGCCGCGCGATCCTCGCCCTCGCGTTGCGCTCGCTGGGCGACACCCGACCGAGTACGAGCGTCCCGGCGACGAGCAGCACCCGGGTCGCCGTGATCGCGGGCCACCACGGGCGCCGCAGGCCGAGCAGCTCGCGCACCCCGGCCGGGAGCGACGCGACCGCGCCGGCGAACAGGATCGGGTAGAGCCGGCCGGTGAGCCCCGGCAGGCCGGGCCGCCGCAGGAACCGCAGCGCCGTGCGCACGCGGTCGTCGACCTTCGCCTCGGCGAGGAACGCCGCCAGCTCGGCGTGCAGCTGCGCCGCGGTGGTGGGCGGGTCGTCGACACCCATGAGCCGGCCGGCCTGCGCCCACTCGCTCACGTACGCGTCGGGTCCGCCGGGGATGCGTCCGCCCCAGATCTCGTGCGCACCCAGGAACGCCTCGGTGAACGCGTCGTGCACCCAGCGCAGCAGGTGCTGGTCGTTCGCGGCGTAGGGGCGCTGTGCGCCCGAGGCATCCGTATAGGTGCCGGTGACGCGTTCGTGCAGTCGCGAGACGCGGGCGGATGCCCCGGCCGCCTGCCTGCGGTCGCCGAACGTGGTCGTCGCGACCCAGCGGATCGTGCCGTCGAGGCGGCCGAGCGGGTCCTCGTGGTAGGTCGACCACTCGGCGACCCCGGCCATCGCGCCGGGGTGCAGCGTCTGCAGCAGCAGGGCGCGGATGCCCGCCACGAGCGTCGGCAGCGCGCCGTTCACCGCCCAGACCGCACTCCCGGGGCCGAACCAGCCGGCGTCGTCCCCCTCGGCGAGCGCGCGCGTCCAGGCGGGCTGCTCGTCGCGGCTCAGCCGCGAGCGGCCGCGCACCCGCCACCGCCCGGTCTCCCGGGGCGAGGCATCCGCCGGTGAACGCGTCATATTCGACGGTCACATACGGTGAACTCCAAGGCAACCCATCCCACCCCGCCGCGTCGGAGTCCTAGGCTGAAGCAATGCTGGTCATCAGCTACAACCTGCGCAAGCACCGCGCGATCGCCGAACTCGCGGAGCTCGACGAGCGCTACTCACCCGACGTGATCTGCGTGCAGGAGTGCGAGACGTCGGGGCTCGCCGAAGACGTCGGCCGGCTGCGGCTGGCGCACTCGACCACCGGCAACCGGCTCGGGCTCGCGATCTACTACCGGCCCGACCGGCTGCTGCCGCGATCGATCCGCGCGTTCGCGCTCAAGAAGTCGCTGCACGACCGCCTCCTGCGGCCGGCGCACGAGCGGCTGCTGGGTGCTCGCCTGATCGACCTCGAGCACCAGCGCGACGTCATCGTCGCGTCGTTCCACGCGGCGCCGCTGACCGCGCTGAACTCGCTGCGCCGGCACCAGATCCGCTCGGCGCTCGGCGAGCTGCAGCTGCTCGGGCCGGGACTCCCGACCCTCATGGTCGGCGACTACAACTACCCGATCTTCAAAGACAATCTGGCCGAGAAGGTGCGCGAGGCCGGGTACGAGCTGACGCTCAGCGACGCGCGCACGTACACGCGATACAAGTTCTTCCGGGGGCACTTCGACCTCGCGACCTCGGCCGGCCTCGAGATCCGCCGCGTCGAGACGCTGCCGCGGGGGTCGAGCGACCACCTGCCGATCCTCGTGCACGCCGAGTACGCCGACCGGCCCGTCGCCGAGGACATCGACGTCGTGATCTGACGGGCGGATGCCTCGCCGGCCGGCCGCAGCGCCGTCGGCGGGCCTGATCAGGCCGACACCGCGGCCAGTCGATCCCAGACCCGGTGCGTCGGCAGCAGGTCGAGCACGCCTGCGGTCACCGCCGCGGGATCGCCGGTCACGATGCCGGGTGCGGCCGGGTCGAGGCCGAGCACGTCGAGCGCCGACGCCGCCGCGGTCACGACGCCGATCGCCTTGCCGTGTCGGAACGCCTCGCCCAACAGCTCCACGGCGCGCCGGTCGGTGGATGCCGCGAGCACGACCACCCCGTCGAGCTCGACGCTCGTCGCCGTGTGGAAGCTGCGCTGCACGGGCACCGGCCCGAGCATCCCTCCGTGCGGCGCGATCACGACCGGTAGCGCGCCGGCGCCGTGGATCGCGGTGCGCACCGCCATGAGCACCGCGGCATCCGTCGACTCGTCAGCGACCACGCCGACCATGCGGCCGTCGATCGGCCAGGCGTCGCCGACCATGCGCAGCGCCGGGCTGGGTTCGGGGTCGCCGACCTCCACCTCGGGCTCGGGAACCGGCAGGCCGAGGGAGCCTGCGACGATCGCGCACAGCTCGGCGTCGATCGCGGCGAGCGCGCGCAGCTGGCGCTCCTTGATCGCCTGCTCGTAGCATTTGCCGAGCTCGAACGCGTAGGCGTCGGCGACGTGCTGCTGCTCGATCGGCGTGAGCGACCGGTAGAACAGCCGCACCTGCGTGAAGTGGTCGTCGAAGCTCGCGGGCTGCGAGCGCTCCTTCACCGACTCGGCCACCGGTGCCGGCACCTCGATGAACGCGCCCTCGTCGGCACCCGCGTGGAAGGGGCATCCGCCGTCGAGGGAGTTCGGCTTGTACGGGGCGACGCCCGCGTGCACGGCGGTCTGGTGCATGCCGTCGCGCAGCATGTCGTTGACGTCGGCGTGCGTGCGGTTGATCGGCAGCTGGGCGAAGTTCGGCCCGCCGAGCCGGGTGATCTGCGTGTCGATGTACGAGAACAGGCGGCCCTGCAGCAGCGGGTCGTTGGTGACGTCGATGCCGGGCACGAGGTGGCCGGGGTGGAACGCGACCTGCTCGGTCTCGGCGAAGAAGTTCGACGGGTTCGCGTCGAGCGTCATCGTGCCGATCTCCTGCAGCGGGCACAGCTCCTCGGGCACGATCTTCGTCGGGTCGAGCAGGTCGATGCCCTCGAACGTCTCCTCGGGGGTGTCGGGCATCACCTGCAGCGCGAGCGTCCACTGCGGGTGGGCGCCCGCCTCGATCGCGTCGGCGAGGTCGCGGCGATGGAAGTCGGGGTCCTTGCCCGACAGCAACTGCGCCTCCTCCCACGTGAGCCCGTGGGTGCCGAGCTTCGGCCGCCAGTGGAACTTCACGAGCGACGTCTCACCGGCCTCGTTCACGAGCCGGAACGTGTGGACGCCGAATCCCTGCATCATGCGATACGAGCGCGGGATGCCTCGATCCGACATGTTCCACATCGTGTGGTGCTGCGCCTCGGTGTGCAGCGAGACGAAGTCCCAGAAGGTGTCGTGCGCCGACTGCGCCTGCGGGATCTCGCGGTCGGGGTGGGGCTTGCCGGCGTGGATGATGTCGGGGAACTTGATCGCGTCCTGGATGAAGAACACCGGGATGTTGTTGCCGACGAGGTCGTACACGCCCTCCCGCGTGTAGAACTTCGTCGCGAAGCCGCGGGTGTCGCGCACGGTGTCGGCAGAGCCGCGCGAACCCAGCACGGTCGAGAACCGCACGAACACGCGCGTGCGCGTGCCCGCACGGAGGAAGGCCGCCTTCGTGACGCCCTCGGCGGCGCCGTTCGCCTCGAACACGCCGTGCGCGGCCGCACCGCGCGCGTGCACGACCCGCTCCGGGATGCGCTCGTGGTCGAAGTGCGTGATCTTCTCGCGCAGGTGGTGGTCCTGCAGCAGCACCGGACCCCGCGGGCCGGCCTTCAGCGAGTGGTCGGTGTCGGCGAGCCGCGTGCCGTTGGCGGTCGTGAGGTACGCGCCCTGCTGGGCGACGGCCGACTGCGGCGCACCGGTCTCCGCGCCGGTCGGCGTGCGCGTCTCGGGTCCCGACTGGTCGGGCTTGGGCGGCAGCGGCTCGCGAGGCTCGGTCGGTTCCTCGAGGCTCGGCGGCTCAGCGGCCGGCGCCCCCGGGATGCGGATCTCGTCGTCACGTGCGTCGGCCACGGTCGTCCTCCGTTCGTCGACCGCCGGCCGCCTCGCCGGCGGTGGCGGTCCTGGCAGGCTAGGTCGGCGTTCCCGATGCCGGCACCGGCTTGACAGGTCGGAGTGCATCCGCGCATGATGCGCGTCGGTGGGCGTTCGGGCCCTACGTGCAACCCGGTGCCGGTCAGCGACCGAGGAGCGCGTTCAGCCAACCCTGGCCGGCCACGATCACGGCGGGAGCCAGTCGGGCCCGCAGCCCTCGATCGGCGGTGACGACGATGGCAGCGGGCCCGGAGTCGGTGCCGGCGAGCTCGTTCGCGACCTGCGCGATCGTCGAGTCGCCGTCGGCGGGCGCGAGCACCACCTCGATGCCTACGGGTGTCGCGGCGGCCTTGGCCCGGCCCTCGAGCACGGCGACGACGCGCTGGATGCGCATCGGCCGGTCGTGCGCGCCGTCGTCCGGCGCGGTGACGACGCGGCCGACGAGCTCGGGCATGCCCGAAAGCAGCCGCTCGGCCGCACCGGCGCGATCCTTCCACCACCCGTCGGGGCGGGATCCCATCACGTTGGCGACATCCACGACGACGTGCGCCGGAGCCGGCGCCGGGTCCTCGGCCGACCCGTCCATGACGTCCTCGATTCCTCGGCCGTGCCTGCCGCGGCGTCAGCCGGCCGGCAGCTCGAGCTTCATGAAGACGCTGTGCGGGTCGAGCCGGTACGCGCCGAAGGGGCCCGTGGGCTCGAACCCGTACTTCGCGTAGAGCGCGCGAGCGGGGGCGAAGAACTCCTGCGGCCCGGTCTCGAGGCTCACCCGGCGGTAGCCGCGGCGGCGCGACTCGGCGAGCACGTGCTCGAGCAGCCGGGCGCCGAGCCCACGGCCTCGCACCGAGGCATCCGTCCGCATCGACTTGAGCTCACCGTGCTCGGGATCGAGTTCGCGCAGGGCCACGCAGCCGACGACCTCGCCGGCGTCGGCGATCGTCCAGAAGGTCACGTCGGGGGTCTGCAACCCCGAGACGTCGAGGGCGTGCACGCTCTCGGCGGGGGAGGTCGCGAAGCAGTCCTCGAGGTGGTCGTTGAGCAGGCGCAGCACCCGCTCGTCGTCGAGGTCGCCGGTGCGGATGTCGATCGTCGCAGTCACCCGACCATTCTCCCCCCGGCCGGCGATGCCGCACGACCGATCGCCCGGCGCCATCGGCCGATCGGCCGAGGCGGAACGAGCCCGCAGGCCGATGCGGCATCCGCTCGCCCGTCGAAGGATCGACGCATGACCGACGCAACCCTCGCCGCCCTCGCGCCGCGCCGCCGCGTACCCGAGTGGATCGTGCCCGCCTCACTGATCCTGCTGAGCCTCGTGCCGATGACCGCGGGCGCGTTCCGCATCGCCGAACTGGGTTCGGGCCCGGTCATCACCGAGGAGAACGCGCGCTTCGTGCACTCCCCGATCCCGGTGATCGTGCACATCGTGGGCTCGAGCGTCTTCCTGGTGCTCGGGGCGCTGCAGTTCGCTCCGTCGCTGCGACGCCACCGCTGGCACCGCTTCGCCGGCCGCATCGCCGCACCGGCCGGTCTCGCGTCGGCGCTGTCGGCGATCTGGATGACGCTCGCGTACGTGATCCCGCCGCCGGCGGGGCCGGCGCTCGCGTGGATGCGGCTCATCCTCGGCACGGCGATGGCGGCGGGCATCGTCGTCGCGTTCTTCGCGATCCGCCGCGGCGACGTCGCGACGCACCGGGCGTGGATGATCCGCGCCTACGCGATCGGCATCGCCGCGGGCACGCAGGTGTTCACGTTCCTGCCGTACACGCTGTTCCTCGGCCGGCCCGACACGGCCATGCACTCGGTGCTCATGGCCGCCGGCTGGGCGATCAACCTCGCCGTCGCCGAGGTGGTCATCCGGCGCGGCCGGCGGCGCGGGTCGCAGCGGCGCGCCCCGTCGAAGAGCCCGACGGCCGCCGTGGGCGCGCCTCTACGATGAGGGCATGACGAGCCCCGTGCGCGCGTGGTGGGCGGCGCCCGCGGCCTCGCCGCCGCCCCCGCGGCGGGTGTGGCGCGACTGGGTGCTCGTCGCGATCGTGCCGGCGGTCGCGCTGCTCGAGGCGTCACTGCGAACGGATGTCGCGTGGCGATGGCTGTGGGCGGGCGTGCTCATCGCCCTCGTGCCCACGCTGCTGTGGCGTCGCGCGCACCCGCTCGCGATGCTCGCGATCGCGTTCGCGGCCGGCACGCTGATGAGCCTCGTGCTGGGCGCCGAGCCCGAACTCGGCTCGACGGCGTACTTCCTGATCCTCGTGTACGCGGTCATGCGCTGGGGTTCGGGCCGGGCCACCGTCGTCGGCGGCGCGCTGCTCGTCGCCGGAACGCTGGCCTCGTTGCCGTTCGGCGAGGCATCCGGTGCCGATCTGGTCGGCGGCCTCGCGGTGCTCGTGACGACCGCGACGCTCGGGCTCGCGTTCCGATGGCGGGCCGGCGCGAGGGCGCGCGAGGTCGAGCGCATCCGCCTGCTCGAGCGCGAGCAGCTCGCCCGCGACCTGCACGACACGGTCGCGCACCACGTGTCGGCCATCGCAATCCAGGCCCAGGCGGGCACCGCGGTCGCCCCGGTCGATCCGGATGCCGCGGCGCGCGCCCTCGTCGCGATCGAGGGCGAGGCGTCGCGCACGCTCGACGAGTTGCGCGCGATGGTGCGGGTGCTGCGCGCCGACGAGCCGTCGCTCATGCCGGTGCCGGGCCTCGACGAGGTGCGGGGGCTGGCCGGCGGCGACCCCGACGTGGTGGTGCGCATCGAGGGCGGAGACGCTCCGCAGTCCCTTCCTCCGGCGATCGGCGCGGCCGTCTTCCGCATCGCGCAGGAGGCCGTGACGAACGCACGCCGCCACGCTCGGAACGCGACCCGGGTCGACGTGCTCCTGCGCATCGACCCCGCCGGCGTGCGACTCGAGGTGCACGACGACGGCACGGGAGCGGCATCCGCGTCGCCCGGGTACGGGCTCAGGGGCATGGCCGAACGCGCCGCGCTGCTCGGCGGCACGTGCACCGCCGGCGCCCGCCCGGGCGGCGGCTGGACGGTCACGGCGGTGCTGCCGCGGACGGGGTGGTGAGATGACGATCCGGGTGCTCGTCGCCGACGACCAGGAGCTCGTGCGGGCGGGGCTCCGCATGATCCTCGATGCCCAGCCCGGCATCGAGGTCGTCGGCGAGGCGGCCGACGGCGCCGAGGCGGTGGCGCTCGCGCGGAGCCTGCGCCCCGACGTGTGCCTGCTCGACATCCGCATGCCCGTGATGGACGGGCTGGAGGCGACGCGCCGGCTCGCGGGACCCGACGTCCCCGACCCGCTCGCGGTCGTCGTGATCACGACCTTCGACCTCGACGAGTACGTGTACGGCGCGCTGCGCGCGGGCGCCCGCGGGTTCCTGATGAAGAACGCCGGCCCGACGCTGCTCGCCGAGGCGGTGCACGCGGCCGCGCGCGGCGACGCCCTCATCGACCCGAACGTGACCGTGCGGCTCATCGAGGCGTTCGCCGGAGCGGGTCGCACCGCACCGGCTCCCCCGGCCGTGCCGCTCACCGAGCGCGAGCAGGAGGTGCTGGCCGCCGTCGCCCGCGGCCTCGGCAACGGCGAGATCGGGCAACAGCTGCACATCTCGCTCAGCACCGTGAAGACGCACCTCGCGAGCCTCATGGCCAAGATCGGCGCGCGCAACCGGGTCGAGCTCGCGATCTGGGCGCACGAACGCGGCTTGGGCGGTCCGCCGTCGCGGTAGGCGCCGAGCGTTCACGCGTGCGGGCTCGCCGCGACGGATGCCTCGCTGACAGGATGTGCGCATGACGTCTCCCCAGCAGCCGCCCGCACCAGTCACGCCCGCGTCCGCGCCTCCGCCCGGGTACGCCCCGCCGGCGTACGCGCAGCCCGGGCCGCCCGCCGCGGGTGGCATCCCGCAGCCCGCCCGTCGGTCGCCGCTCGCGATCGTCTCGCTCTGCGCCGGCATCGTGACGAGTGCGATCGGCATGCTGATGGTGCTCGCCTACCCGGCGATCCTGACGGGCGACGGCTATGCGTCGTTCTGGATCGTGCAGCTCGCGCAGACCGTCGTGACCGTCGTCTTCGCCCTCATCGCCACCGTGTGCGGCATCATCGCGCTCGTGCGCCGAGAGCCCGCCCGGGCCCTCGCGGGCGCCGGTACCGCCCTCGGCGCGGCCGCGCTCGCGAGCGTCGTGGTGAGCCTCCTGCAGTACGCGGTCTACGACCTGCTCTGAGCCTTCACGCCGGCCTCGACCGCGGCCCGCACGCCCGCCTCGAATGCGGCAGGGTCCTCCCAGGCGCCGAAGTGGCCGCCCGTCGGCCGTTCGGTCCACTCGACGAGGTTGAAGAACCGCTCGCCGAACTCGCGCGGTGCCGTCACGAGGTCCTTCGGGAAGATCGTCACGACGGTCGGGGTCGCGATCGACTCGCCGACCGGCTCACCCTCGTCGGCGTACGACGCGAACGACGTGCCGATGCTGGACGTGACCCACGACAACGTGAGCCAGGTCAGCAGATCTTCACGCGGGAACACCGTCTCGACGTCGCCGTCGCTGTCGCTCCAATCCCGCAGCTTCTCGACGATCCAGGCCGCGAGGCCCGCGGGCGAGTCGCCCAGCCCGACGGCCAGCGTGTTCGGTCGCGTGCTCTGCTCGAGCGCGTAGGCGCCGTCGGTGAACTGCCACTGCTCGCCCGCTTCGAGGTATCGGCGTTCGGGGTCGGAGAGCGACGACCGGTCGACGGTGAACAGGTGGGTGTACGGCACGTCGGTGAGGTGGAGGGCAGCGACCCGGTCGGGGTGCCGATGCGCGATGAGCTCGGCCAGAGAACTGCCGATGTCGCCGCCTGACACGACGTACCGGTCGTAGCCGAGTTCGGCCATCGCCGCGATGACCAGGTCGGCCATCTCCGGCACGCCCGCGCCGGCGGTGCCCGCGGCGTATGGGAACCCGGGCAGGCACGGCACGACCACGTTGAGGTCCCCCAGGCGCGGCAGCACGCGGTCGTACCTGAGGAAGGAGTCGGGCCACCCGTGCAGCAGCACGACCGCCGGCGCATCCTCGGCTGCTCGCTGGTGGATCGAACGCAACGGACGCTCGCCACCCGTGACCGCCCAGGGCAGGGCCAGCAGGCGCTGCTCGTGCGTGCGCCAGTCGTATCGCTCGGCCCAGTCGTCGACGAGGTCGCGCAGGTACGCCTGGTCGACCCCGAGGTTGCGCCCCTCGATCTCGACCGACGGCACCCACCGCGTGCGCCTCAACCGCTCGCGCAGGTCGTCGAGCACGGACTGGTCCACGGGATCGGGCGTGTGCGACATGGCGCCATGGTCTCCGAATCGACGGATCGCCGGTACCCCTTGACGGTCGCCGGCTGTTCACCCGAGGCGGCCGATCACTCCATCCGCGCGACACCGACGCCGCTCACGCGAGCGACGTCACGCGACCGGCGTGCCGCCCGCCGAGTCGGCCGGCACGGCCGCGGGGTCGCGGGTCGCGCCGGATCGCTCGCGCCGGCGCCGGCCGATGCGCTTGCGCGCGTCGAGCGAGGGGTCGGGATGCTCCCAGACCTTGATGATCGCCCAGCCGACGGCGGTGATCGGCACGGCGAGCACGGCTCCGATGATGCCGCCGAGGATGGTGCCGGCGGTCAGGGCGACCAGGATGACGAGCGGATGCAGCTTCAGCGACTGCGCCATCACGACGGGCTGGAGCAGGTCGCCCTCGAGCTGGTTCACGGCGATGACGATCGCGATGACGATGAGCGCGACGATCGGGCCGTTCGCGACGAGGGCGACGAGCGCGGCGAGGATGCCCGCGACGGTCGCGCCGACGAGCGGGATGAACGCGCCCAGGAACACGATGACGGCGAGCGGCAGCGCGAGCGGCACTTGCAGGACCGCGAGGCCGATGCCGATGGCCGCGGCGTCGACGAACGCGATGATCGCCGTGCCGCGGATGTACCCGCCCAGCACCTTCACGCTGGTCTCGCCGATGCGGCGGCCGCGGGCGAGCCGTTCGCCGTCGAAGGGCCGGAGGAAGAACGCCCAGATGCGGTCGCCGTCCTTCAGCAGGAAGAAGCCGACCACGACGACGAGCAGCGCGCCGGTGACCACCTCGGCGGCCGCCGAGATCCCGGCGATCGCACCCGATGAAAATTGGGCGCTCGTGACGAAGTCGACGACCCAGTCGCGGGCCTGGTCGATCTGCTCCTGGTCGATCGGGAACGGCAGCGTCTGCACCCATTCGACCAGATCGTCGAACCCCTCGCTCGCCGACTCGACGAGCGCGCCCCACTGGTTGCGCACCGCGAACACGATGAGGGTGATGACGCCGCCGAAGACGATGAGGCTGCCGAGCAGCGTCACCCACGTCGCGAGCATCGGCGACCAGCCGTGGCGGCGCAGCCACATGACGAGGGGTGCCGCGGCGGCCGCGAGGATGATCGCGATGAGCACCGGGATGACCACGAGCTTGACCTGCACGAGGCCCCAGATCGCGAGGCCCGCGAGCGCGAGCACCATCAGGATCTGCAGGCTGCGGGTGGCCCATCGACCGAGCCGATCGTTCCAGATCGACCCGAGCGCGGAGCCGGGTGGGCCCGATTCCGCGCCCGGATCGGTCGTCGCGACGACGTCGGGCTGCTTGCTGCGCGTGAACCACATGCCTCGACGCTAGGTCGGCGCGCCGCCGAGGGGCATCCCCTTGACGCTGCGTCAGTTCGCGGATGCCTCCCGCCGGCGCCGCCCGATGATCGCGAGCGCCGCGCCGCCGAGCACCGCGAGCACGGCCAGCGGGATGATCGCGACGAGCGCGTCGTCGACGCCGGTGTCGGCGAGGCCGGCGGCGCCGGTCGTGCCGGTGCCGGTCGTCGAGCCGTTCCCGCCCGAGCCGCTTCCACCCGTGCCGGGGCCGCCCGCACCAGGACCGCCCGCACCCGGGCCGGCCCCCTCGACGGCGCCGACGACCGTGCCCGCGCGGAGCGCCGCGGGCCGCTCGCCGTCGGCGAACCAGAACACCGGTCGGCTGAGCTCGGCCTCGACGGCCTCGGCGCCGACGGTCGCCGCGCGCACGAACGGCACGATCGGAGCCTCGTCGGCGGCGGGCGCCGCCACGGGCGTACCCAGCGACGCCGGAGCGGTGGCGAAGCCTTCAGTGTTGAGGTCGGGCATGCCGGCCGGACGCTCGAACAGCACGACCTCGGGCTCGCCGCCGGTGAACGCGATCTGCGCCGCGCGACCCTCGCAGCCGTTGTCGCAGACGGCCCACAGGCGATCGAACGCGGTGTCGTAGTCGAGCGCCATCACGCCGCCGAGGCCCGGGTCGATCTCGGCGACCTGGTCGATCGAGCCGTCGGTGCCGAGCGCGTAGGCGTAGACGTGGCCGTTGTCCTCGAGGGCCACGAAGAACAGGCCGTCGCCGTGGCCGGGATAGTCGGCGGGGTCGTACGGCGCGTCGGTCGTCGCGTCGAGGAGCCGGCCGGCCAGCACGTCGTCGGACACCCACTCGACCGCCTCGATGCCGGTGTTGGCGGCCACGTCGGGCAGCGACGAGGTGAGGTCCCACTCCTGGTCGGCGACCACGTCGGGGCCGGGCGCGTCGGCGTCGACCGCGAGCACGACGTTCCGGTTCACGCCCTTGTCGGAGTTGTCGCGCTCCGAGGCCAGGTACACGTTTCCGTCGCCGTCGACCGTGATGCCCTCGCTGTCGGGGCCGTCGGCCTCGGGGTCGTCGGCGTCCTTCTGGAACCTCGCGCGCTTGCCGTCGGCGAAGGTCGCGCTGCCGTCGGCGCCGATCTCGAGCTTCCAGAACGTGCCGGTGCCGTTGTCGACCGCCCAGAGGAACGCGCCCTCTGCGGTCTCCTGGACGTCGAGGCCCGACGAGTCCTCGAGGAACATGGGCTCCTCATCGATGACCGTCACGTCGGGCGAGCCGGGCCAGGCCGCGGCCTCGGGGTCGGTCGGGTCGACCGGGCCGGTGCCGCACGCGTTCGCGGCGCCCTTGGTCGAGGCGGATGCATCGCCGAACGCGCCGGTGCCGTCGGGGCAACGGGCGTAGGTCACGGCCGCGTGCGGCCCCCACGTGTGCTCGGCGATGGTGACGCCGCTCGCGTTGCGGATCGTCGCCGTGTCGCCGTCGCCGAGGCCGAAGTCGAAGTGCGTGTTCTGGTCGAACACGAAGAACGCGCCCGGTGCGAGCGTGGTGCCCGACTCGACGGGCGTCACGTCGGCTGCGTGGCCGATCGGGTCGCCGTCCATGAGCGTCCACCCGGAGAGGTCGACGGGCGTCGTGCCCGTGTTGACGACCTCGACCCAGTCGGTCGCGTCGCCGTTCGACTCGACCTCGTTGATCGCGACCGACGGCAGCACGCAGTCGTTCGCGGCGCCCTTGGTGATGCGGGCGAGGCTCCACGGCCCGGTGGCGTCGGGGCAGCGCGCCCAGCTGGCTGCGGCCTCGCTGCCGTCGACGGCCGGATGCGCCGCCCACGAGTACTCGTCGAGCTTCGTGCCGCCGGCGTCGTAGAGCCGGATCGCGTCGGCGCCGCCGATGCCGATCGGGTCGCCGAACTCCAGCGCCCCGCCGTCGATGCCGACGCCGAGCGTGCTCGCCTCGACGACGAGCAGCTCGCCCGCGCCGATCGTGGTGCCCGCCGCGAAGAACCACCGGTGGTCGTCGGAGTTGTCACGCAGCTCGTAGCCCGACAGGGCGAGGGCCTCGTCACCGGGGTTGACGAGCTCGATCCAGTCGGCGGGTCCCGAGTCGATCTCGTTCAGCCGCACGCTGCCGGGCGTCGCGGGCTCCTCGACCGGGTCGCACGTGTTGGGCGTGCCGAGGGTCACCGCGGTCGCGTGGGCCCACGCGCCGCCGTCGGCGCAGCGCGACCAGTCGGAGGTCGGCGAGTCCGCCGCGTACGCGTACTCGTCGACGACCGCGTCGGCGGGGTCGAGCAGGAACACCGCGTCGCCCTTGCCGAGGCCGAACGGGAAGGTGAGCGGGCCGGACTCGGCCTTCGTCAGGACGAGGAAGCCGCCCGGTGCGATCGCCGTTCCTTCGGGGAGGACGGCGGTGCCCTTCGTCGAGGCGTCGCGCTTGTCGTCCTGCAGCTTCCAGCCCGAGACATCCACCGATTCGGATGACGCGTTGTAGAGCTCGATCGCGTCTTCGGGGGTGCCGTCGTACCAGATCTCGTTGACGACGACGCTGCCGTCGGCGGCGGTTGCGGCGATCGGCGACGCCGCGATCGCGAGACCGGGCGCGGCGACGGCGAGCGCCGCGAGCATCGCGGCGGCGCGTCGGGAGGGGCGGGTGAAGGGCATGCGGGCGCTCCAGTCGGGTGGGTCAGCGGGGGCCGCTGGCCACTCGA
Source organism: Agromyces agglutinans (assembly GCF_009647605.1). GTDB lineage: Bacteria > Actinomycetota > Actinomycetes > Actinomycetales > Microbacteriaceae > Agromyces > Agromyces agglutinans. The sequence continues at coordinate 23,376 of NZ_WJIF01000005.1, forward strand.
CCGCGCGCGGATGTCGCGGAGTCGGCGCGATGGTGAACACCGGGTGTCCGTCGGCTGACCGGATGGGTTCGTCCGCCGAATCGTTGTGCCCGGCCGCAGACCGGAGCATCCTGAACCCATGAGCGATCGCGAGGACTTCCTGGTGTGGGTGGAAAGCGAGTTCGTGCGGGCCGAGCGCGCGATGTTCGACGGCGACGACGGTCCGCGCCGCGCGATCTGGGCGCGCACCGAGCCCGTCAGCGTGCTCGGCGCCTGGCGCAACGCCGCGAGCCGGGCCGAACTGGTCGAGGCGTTCGAGGTGCTCGCGTCGAGCTTCTCGGACTGCACCGACTACTCGTTCGACCTGATCTCGTTCGACGTGGCCGGCGACATGGCGTACACCGTCGGCTACGAGCGCGTATCGGCGTCGATCGACGGCGAGCCGCGCACGATCACGCTGCGCGCGACCCAGGTGTACCGTCGCGAGGCCGACGGCTGGCGGGTCGTGCACCGCCACGCCGACACGGTCGGGTAGCGGTCAGCTCGCCGGGCGCCCGCCGAGGTACAGCTCGCCCAGGGTCGGGTCCGCGAGCAGCTCGGGGGCGGGCCCCGAGATGTGCACGCGGCCGAGGTCGAGCACGCACCCGATGTCGGCCGTCTCGAGCGCGCGGCGGGCGTTCTGCTCGACGAGCAGCACCGCGGTGCCCGCGTCGCGCATGCGCGCGACCTGCTCGAACACCTTCGCCGTCGTCTTCGGGTCGAGGCCCATCGACGGCTCGTCGAGCAGCACGACCTTCGGGCTCACCATGAGCGAGCGGGCGAACTCGACCTGCTTCTGCTGACCGCCCGAGAGCAGGCCCGCGAGCTGCTTCCACCGCTCGCCGACGATCGGGAACAGGTTCTGCACGAACGCGACGCGCTCGTCGATGACCTTCTGGTCTTTGACGGTGAACGCACCGAGCAGCACGTTCTCGGCGACGGTCATCTCGCGGAACACGCTGTGCCCCTGGAGCACGTGCGCGAGGCCGTGCTTGAGCATGCGCTGCGAGTTCGTGCCCGTGACATCCACGCCGTCGACGAGGATCGAGCCCGAACGCGGCGCGAGCATGCCGCTCGCGACCTTCAGCACCGTCGACTTGCCGGCGCCGTTCGGGCCGACGAGGCACACGACGGTCGCGGGCGGCACCTGCACGGTGAGCCCGCGCAGCACGAGCGCCGCGCGCCCGTAGCCCGCCTCGATGTCGTTGAGCTCGAGCAGGTTCGTCGATGCGGCGGCGTTCGAAGCGGCACCGGATGCCGCGGCCATCGGTTCAGACGCCAAGGTAGGCCTCCAGTACTCGCGGGTCCTGCTGGATCATGGACGGCTCGCCCTCGGCGATCGGGCGGCCCCGGTCGAAGACGACGACGTGGTCGCACAGGCTCATGACCATCTCCATGTTGTGCTCGACGATGATGAACGTCTTGCCCTCCTCGTTGAGCTCGCGCACGAGGGTTGCGATGCGGCCGATGAGCGCGGGGTTCACGCCGCCCGCCGGCTCGTCGAGCATGATCGTGTCGGGGTCGCCCATAAGCACGCCGGCCAGCTCGAGCAGCTTCTGCTGCCCGTAGCTGAGGTTGCGGGCCTCTGCGTGCTCGAGGTGGTCGATGCCGACCCGGCGCAGCCAGTGGCGCGCGCGTTCGCGCTCGTGCTCGTCGTCGGCCGATCGCAGCAGGGTGCGAACGCTCGGATGCCGCACGGCCACGAGGAGGTTCTCCATCACCGTCATCCGCGGGAACACCCGGCAGAGCTGGAAGCTGCGGCCGATGCCCGCCCGTGCGACCCGGTCGGAGGCGTGCTTCGTGATGTCCTTGCCGCGGTACGCGACGGACCCCGAGTCGGGCTTGATCATGCCCGTGACGCAGTTGAAGAACGTCGTCTTGCCCGAGCCGTTCGGGCCGATGAGCCCGTTGACCTTGCCGTCGACGAATCGCACCGTCGCGTGGTCGACCGCGGTGACGCCGCCGAACGACTTCGTGAGCTCGACGGTCTCGAGGTTCATCGGGTGACCTCCTTCGGGTCGGAAGCGTCGGAAACGTCGGAAGCATCACGCGTGGATGCCTCGCCGGATGCCTCGCGAGCATCCGCGGCGCCCGTGGCGGAGGCATCCGATCGCCGGTTCTGCTCGAGGAGCTCCGCGGCGCTGACGTCGCGGATCGACGTCTGCTGCGGGCGGAATCGATCGATCAGCTGCCCGACCGCCGGAATCACGCCGTCGGGCATGAAGAGCACGACGACACCGAGGAGCAGGCCCGCAGCCACGAGGTGGAACTGCGTGTCGCCGAACTCGAGCTTGAAGTACTCGAGCGCGATGCCGACGATCAGTGCTCCGAGGAGCGGACCGAAGAGGTGCCGCACGCCGCCGAGCAGCGCCATCAGCACCATGTACGAGCCGATGAGGATCGAGAACTGGAAGATCGGGTCCAGGTCGCCGAACCACAGCGCGTACAGCCCGCCGCCGAGACCCGTGACGAGCGCCGACAGCACGTAGGCGATCAACTTGTAGCGCGTCGTCGGCACGCCGAGCGAGCGCGCCTTGTCCTCGTCTTCGCGGATGGACTTCAGCGCCGTGCCGAACTTCGACCGGTCGATGACCCACCACGCGACGAGCGCCGCCGCGAGCAGGCCCGCGAAGAGGTAGAAGAACGCGCGATGGTGCTCGGGCCGCAGCAGGTCGGGGAACGGGCGCGGCACGATGAGGCCCTCCGAGCCGCCCGTGAACTCCCGCCAGCTCTGGAACACGAGCAGGAGGATCAGCACGAACGCGATCGAGACGATCACGAACGACGCACCGCGAACGCGCAGGGCGGCGATGCCGACCGGGACGGAGATGGCGACGACGACGAGTGCCGCGAGCACCCAGGCGACGAACCCCGGTAGCTCGAGGTACTTCACGATGAGCCCCGTGCCGTAGGCGCCGAGGCCGAAGTACGCCGCGTGCCCGAGCGAGATGTAGCCGGTGAACCCGCCCATGAAGTTCCAGCCCGTCGAGAGGACGGCGTAGTTCAGGATGACGACGCCGGCCGACAGGATGTACGGGTTCGGCGCGATGAACGGGAACGAGAGCACGAGCGCCGCGCCGACGACGAGGAGGGCGAGGCTGACGGCCCTCGACCACCGGCGGCGGCGGCGCGGTGCATCAGGGGCCACGACGACGGTCTCGGTGAGGGCCGGCCCGAGGTCGGCCGAGGCGGTCCGCCCGGCCGAGGCGGTCCGTTCAGAATCGTTGCGCAAGGCGACCTCCGAAGAACCCCTGTGGGCGGAACATGAGCGTGGCGAAGAGCGCGACGTAGAAGACGGTCTGCGCCCAGGTCGCGCCGAGCGGGATCTGCAGCAGGCTCTGCGAGATGCCCAGCAGCATCGCCGCGATCGCCGCGCCGGGGATGCTGCCGAGGCCGCCGACCACGATGATCGCCATCAGCGGGCCGATCCAGTGCCAGTGCAGCGACGGGTAGATCGTCGCGTCGAGCGAGAGCGCGGTGCCGCCGATCGCGGCGGTCGCGAGCCCCAGCCCGAACCCGTAGCCCGCCGTGCGGTCGGTGTCGATACCGACGAGCCGCGCCGCCTCGGGGTGCTGGATGGTCGCGCGCAGCGCCCGCCCGAACCGCGTGTACTTCAGCAACAGGTAGAGGCTGAGCAGCGCGAACGCGGCGAGCACGAACGCCACGAGCTTGACCACCGGCACCTGCGCGCCGAACACGTCGAGGCTGTCGCCCGCGTACGGCAACTGGATGCGCCGCTGCGTGCCGGTGAAGATGAACCCGAGCGCACCCTCGATGATGAGGGCGATCGCGAAGGTCAGCAGCACCGACATCATCGTGAGCGTGAGCGGCTTCAGGCGCGAGACCAGCAGCCGCTGCATCGCGAACCCCGCGAGGAAGAACACGGGCACGGTGACCACGAGCGAGAGCATCGGGTCGAGGCCCGTCTCGCGGTTGAACCACCACGCGAGGTAGGCGGCGAGGATCAGGAACGCCGAGTGCGCGATCATGACGACGCGCATGATCCCGAAGTACAGCGTGAGGCCCGCTGCCAGGAGGGCGTAGAGCCCTCCCAGCAGCACGCCGAGGATCAGGCTTTGGAGGAACAGGGGTCCGGACACGATGGGTTACGTCACCACGCCGGCTTGGGGTAGATGAAGTCGGCTTCCTTCGCGTCTTCCGGCAGCACGATCTTGATCTCGCCGCCGACCCACTGCTGGATCAGGTGCGCGCCCGACGGCCGCCCGGCTTCATCCCAGCTGAGCGGGCCCACGACCGTGTCGACCGTGTTCTCGTGCAGCCAGTCGATGAGCTGCTGCTGGCACTCGCCCTGCTCGGCGCAGCCGACGGCCTCGACCGCGGCGGCGACGACCTGTCCGGTCGTGTACGCGTTCGCCTCGTCTTCGGCGGGAGGGTTGCCGAAGATCTCGGTGTACTTCTCGACGAACTCGACGTTGCTCGGGAACGACGCGGTCGGCGACCAGCCGGTCGGCGAGAGGATGCCCTCGGTCTGGTTGCCGATGGCCGCGGCGAACTCGGGGTTCGTCGGCGCGGTCGAGAAGGCGGCGACCTTCGGCTGGTAGTCGAGCTGCTGCAGCGCGATGATGAGGTTCACGCCGTCTTGGTACTGGCTGCCGCCGATGACGACGTCGGCGTTCGACTCCGCGATCTTCGCCGCGATGACCGAGAAGTCGGTCGTGTTCGGCGGGTAGACCTCGTCGACGAGGATCTCGACGCCGCCCTCCTCGAGCTTGTCGCGCAGGCCGTAGGCCGTGCCCTGGGCGAACGGGTCGTCCATCGCGGCGACGGCGGCGGTCTTCGGCCGCTCGCCCTCGGGCAGCGACAGCAGGTAGTCGGCGAGGTAGTTGTAGTGGTCGTCGGCGACCGCGGGTGCCGCGTAGAACAGGTTCTCGAAGCCCTGCTCGAACACCTCGGCCGCGGCGCCGGCCGGCTCGACGAAGAGCATGCCGTACTCCTGCGCGACGCGGGCCGAGGGCACCACGAGGCGGGTCGAGAACGGGCCGAAGACGAGGTCGACGCCGTCTTGGGCGATGAGCGACTCGTAGTCGGAGACGACGCGGTCGGCGTTCGACTGGTCGTCGAGGATCTTGAGCTCGACCTGCCGGCCGAGGAGTCCACCCTGCTCGTTCACGATCTCGGCCCAGGCCTCGTAGCCGCGCTCGACGCCCTTGCCCGGCTCCGAGAAGTCGCCCGTGAGCGGCAGTGAGACGCCGATGACGATGGGATCGTCGTCGCCCCCGCCGCCCGAGCCGCCGTCGTCGCCGGCGGAGCAAGCGCTCAGCGCCAGGCCGGCGGTCGCCGCGAGTGCGACCAGCGCCATCGCCCGGCGACGTCTGCTGTGGGTCACGTGCATGGGGTGCCTCCTACGTCGTTGTAGTGGAAAGCGCTTTCGGAAGCGCTTTCGTCACTATATTGAGCGGGAGCGGACCTCGCAATGGTGCGGCAGGATTCGGATGCCTCGCCGCCGTCGAGATCCGGGATGCCGCCGGCCCCGCCGCCGGCGCCGACACGGGAAGAGGGGCGATGAAGCAGCCGGAGGCGACTCGGTTGGTCGACGTGGCGGCCGCGGCCGGCGTCTCGCTGGCCACGGCCTCGCGAGCGATGTCGGGCGGTTCCGGCGTCTCCGACGAGCTCGCCGGCCACGTCCGCGCCATCGCCGACCGACTGGGCTACATCCCGAACGTGCACGCGCGCGGGCTCGCGGGCGGACTCATCGCGAGCATCGGACTCGTCGTGCACGAGATCGGCGACCCCTACTTCGCGGAGATCTCGAGCGGAGTCATCCATCGCGCCGCCGCCGACGGGCAGTCGGTGCAGATCACGCACGCCGACCGCGACCCTGTGAGCGAACTCGCCCAGGTGAGCGCCCTCGTGATGCAGCGCGTCGGCTCGATCATCATCGCCGGCTCGGGCTACACCGACGCCGCACTCGAGGCGCCGCTCGACGAGGCCCTCGCGCGGTACCGTGCTCGCGGAGGCCGGGTCGCCGTCATCGGCCGCCATCACCTCGCGGTCGACGCCGTGCTGCCCGACAACGTGGGCGCGGGCCGGTCGATCGCGCAGCACCTGGTCGGGCTCGGCCACCGCCGCGTCGGCCTCGTGGCCGGCCCGCTCGACCTGAACACCGTGCAGGACCGCCTCGACGGACTGCGGTCGGTGTTCGCGCGCGCGGGCGTCGCGACGCACACCGTGTCGCACGCGTTCACGCGCGAGGGCGGCATCGACGGCACGAACGAACTGCTCGACGCCGGCCGCGACGTCACGGCGATCGTCGCGCTGAACGACGCGATGGCGCTCGGCGCGCTGCGGGTGCTGCGCGAACGGGGCATCCGCGTGCCCGACGAGATGTCGGTCGCCGGCGTCGACGACATCACCGTGGTCGCCGATATCGCGCCGGCCCTGACGACCGCGAGGATCCCGATGGCGGAGATGGGCCGCGAGGCGGTCGCGCTGACCCTTCGCCGCGAGGCCGACGAGCCGCGACGCATCGAGCTCGGGCACGAACTCGTCGTGCGCCAGTCGACGAGTGCGCCGCGGGTCGGGTACAACTCCCCATCGTGAGGGTTCCCCGGGCGCTGCTAGCCTGACGCCGGCGCTGGGCATCCGGCCGGGAGGAGTCGCAGTGCACACGAACACCGTCACCCGTCGTCGACGTATCGGCATCGCCCTCGCAGCTGCTGCCTCGAGCATCGCCCTCGTGGTGGGAGTTCCCTCGGTCGCCCAGGCGGCCGCCCTACCCGACGGGTTGTACAAGGCGCCGTGGGAGTCGTGCGTCTGGGAATACAGCGCCAGTGGCGGACGCAGCTACGTCTCGGCCGATCGGTGGAAAGCCCTCGGATACCCGGCGGTCACGACGAGCGTGCAGTTCGGCCGCGAGGCGTCGTTCATCTGGAAGAACGGCACGTCGTCGCACGAGATCTTCGCCGATACGTCTCGGTTCATGGCTACGCCGTGCGGCGCGCACAAGCTGACGTTCGACGAGTGGCGTGCGATGGGAGCACCGACCCCCGTCACGATGAACGCACAGTTCTACCGGGTGAACGGCAGCTCGACCCTCTACGGGCGCATGTTCACATTGGGCGAGACGTATTACCCGACGATGCGCCCCATCAACTATGCCGAGTGGACCGAACTCGGGTTCCCGACGCCGCACGTTGTGTCGCGACTGCCGTAACTCACAGACGTGGTGCGCACCCGACGGCCGTGCCGGCCGCCGGGCGGCGCTACCAGGCCACCCCGTTCGCCAACGCGACCTCGACGGCCGCGGCGGCGCTGCCGATCCACGGCTCGCCGTGGCCCGTCAGCATCACACGCGCGGTCGAATCCCGCAGCACGGCGAGCGACGCGCGCGCCAGCTCGGCGTCGTGATGGAACATCTCCGGAAGCAGCTGTGGACCCACGATCGGCGAGATGCGGTGACGCGTGATGAGCGCGTCGCCGACGACGATCACGCCCGAATCCTCGAACTCGAACACTGCGTGCCCGCTGGTGTGGCCGGCGACGAGCCGCACGCGTGGCCGCCCGGGCACCTCCACGATCCCGCCATCGACACGGCCACCGACCCGGCCATCCACCCGGCCGCCGCGCACCGGCAGCGGCGAGGCGCTCGGCACCCCGAGGCGCGCTCCGCCGCGCAGCAGCGGCAGCATGCCAGACACCCAGCGGGCCACTCCCGGTCGCCACAGGTTGCGGACCACATCGGCCGGCCCCGCCTGCTCGAGCCTCTCCCGCCGCACGTTGGCGAGTTCGTCGACGTGGGCGTACACCGGCGTGCCGTACGTCTCGGCGAGCCAGGCGGCACCGCCGAGGTGGTCGGCATGGCCGTGCGTCACGAGCACCGCCGTCACGTCCTCGGGGCGGCATCCCACCGCGCGAAGGGACGCCTCCAGCAACCGGCGCTGGCCCGCGTACCCGGAATCGACGAGCGTCACCCCGTCGGGTCCGACGTGCATGACCCAGTTGACGTGCTCGGTCTGCGCGAGGTGGATGCGGTCGCCGATCGCGTCGACGCGCAGCGCGGCCCGCCCGCGAGTGGTGCCGCGCCCCGCCCGGTTCATGTCGCCGGTTCGCAGATCACGACCGGGATGACGCGCGCCGTGCGCTCCTGGTACCGCCGGTAGCCGGCGTAGCTGCGGACGACGCGCGGCCACAGCGCGGCCCGCTCGTCGGCGTCGGCGGTGCGCGCGATCATCGGGCGCAGCCCGGTCCTCGTCGTCAGCTCGACGCGCGGGTCGGCGACGAGGTTGAGGTACCAGGCCGGATGCCGGTCGGCCCCGCCCTTCGACGCGACGAGCACGATGCGATCGTCATCGACGATCGGCGCGGTCAGCATCGCCGACCGGCGCTCGCCGCTGCGTCGGCCCCGGGTGTGCAGTTCGACGACCTCGAGCCGCCCGAGCCGCCAGCCGAGCCGGCCGCCGGTCACGCGGATGACGAGCCGGTGCAGGCCCGCGAGGAACGCGAGCGTCCGATCCCCGACGACCCCGCCGTCTGCGCCCATGCCCCGAGGCTACGCGCCCGCGGTTCAGGACGCAGCGGGCTCCCAGACGAATCCGTCTGGGTCGGTGAACGCGCCGCCGTCGGAGTTGATGCGGATGCGGTGCGAACCCGAACCCTCGGCGTCGACACCGGCCTGCTTCGCGAGCGCACGCCGCTTGTAGAGGCCCAGCCCGATCGGGCTCTGCCCGGTCTCGAAGTCGACGTAGCTGCCGAAGCTCTTGCCGACGGCGAGCCCGCGGCCAGTGTAGAGCTTCTTGCTCGCCGAGACGTCTTCGGCGCCGAGCAGCAGCACGAGGTGCTCGAACTCGCGCGTGGCCGGCGCGGTGTCCTTCTTCTGCGAGGTCGCGAGGTTCCAGATCGCGCCGTCGGGCGCCTGCACGACGCCGCCGACGCCCCACATCGACTTCTCGACGGGCTTCAGCTGGGTCGCGCCCGCGGCGAGCGCCGCGTCGAAGAGCGCTTGCACGTTGCCGGGCTGCGCGACGACGAGCGAGAGCGTGAATCCGCGGAATCCGCTGGTCGGGGCATCCGATTCGACGGTGCGCACCTGGTTCTCGAGGCCGAACGCGTCTCGGTAGAAGCGAGCGGATGCCTCGGGCTCGGCGGTCTCGATCGTGATCGAGTCGATGGTCGTGATCTTCGTTGCTGTGGTGTCCATGACTGCGAAGGTACGCGGGGTCGAACGGGGCGCGCTTCTCGATTCCTGCTCGATCCGCACTGGCCCGTCAACCCGCTACCGGACGCATCCGATCGGCGTACCGTGGCGCCGAACCGACCGCGCACGACCGACCGCGCACGACCGCGAAGGAGGGCCACCATGGCCGACGGCGATGTCGAGACCCGCTCGAACCGAGGGCAGTGGGAGAACCGCGTGGAGGGGCATCCCGAGCTCTCGCAGAGCTTCGCGAGCCGCGACGAGGCCGTCGATGCGGGACGGCTGTACGCCGAGGAGCACGGCGCAGCGCACACCGTCGTCGACAGCGATCCGACCGGCGCGATCACCGACGAGGACCCGGCGTCGGGCGAGCCGGCTTCGGGCGACTTCGGCTGAGCGCCGGCGCGTCTACCCGCTTGGCTCCCGAGTACACAGGATGAGCGGGTTCAGGACCTCGCATACAGGCTCGTAGGTCGCCTGGTCCTGCGAATTCGCAGTAGCTCAGGCGTCAGGCGGCGTGGCGTCCGCGCGCGGTGCGGGACGTCGTGAGCGGGTGGAGCGCGACCGCACGGATGCGGCGACGGGTCGCATGCGGGGCTTCGCGACGCACGGCCGGCGCCTCGGTGCGCGCCGGCACCACCGCCGCCGAGCCCGGCCGCGGGTGGTCGGCCACGCGGGCGCACGCGCACGGCAGTACGGCGAGGTCGCCGAGCGGCCCGATCACGTATTCGAGGTGGGTCGCCATGGCGTTGCTCCTTCCGTTGCGCGCGGGTGCGAACACCCTTCTGCCCCGAGAGATGCAGGATGCCCCGGATCATGACGCGAGACATCCGGAGCATCCCTGAGATCACCCGGGGATGCCACCGCCGTTACCGTGCCGTTGCCGGTTCAGCAAACGGGCGTGCCGATCGAGCACGGGTTCCGTATCGTCGTCACGCGAGCGGAAGGAACCGGATGACTCGACACGGGCACGATCACTCCCCCGGCGGCACCCACCGGCACGGCGAACCCGATGCCGGCGCGATGTTCGAGGCGCCGAGCTGGGAGGAGCGCTACTCCGGCGAGCAGTCGGTGTGGAGCGGCAGGCCGAACGCGCAACTCGTGGCCGAGGCATCCGGTCTGACGCCGGGAACCGCGCTCGACGTCGGCTGCGGCGAGGGCGGCGACGTCATCTGGCTGGCGCAGCAGGGCTGGCGGGTGACGGGCGCGGACTTCTCCGCCAACGGCCTCGCGCGCGCGGCCCGGCACGCCGAGGAGGCGGGCCTCGCCGCCCGAACCGACTGGTGGCAGGTGGACGCGCGCACGTTCGACGCCGGAGGCCGATCGTACGATCTCGTCATCACGCACTTCCTGCATCCGCCGGACGGCGGGATGGTGGAGGTCACGCGTCGGCTGGCCGGGACCGTCGCGCCCGGCGGGCACCTGCTCGTCGTGGGGCACGCACCCTCAGAAGGCTTCCCGCACCTGACGGACGAACACCGGAGGGCGATGTTCCTCGCCGAGGAGCTCCTGCCCGCCCTGCCCGACGACTTCGTGGCGCTCGTCGTCGAGCAGCGCCCCCGCACGATGACGCGCGACGGCGTGACGATGGACGTGCACGACTCGACGCTGCTGGCGCGACGCCGAGGATCCCCGCCGGTCGAGTAGCGCAGCGTATCGAGACCCGATGCGCTCTGCGCCGGCTCACCTCGTCGGTTCGAACCGGTGCACCCGCCGTTCGCCGATGTCGCGCGAGCGGACCTGCCGACGCGCGGGCGTGTTCGCCTTCGCGACGCCCGTGACGAGCGCGAGCTGCCGCGCCATGTCCTCCGATCCCCAGTACTCGCCGTGCTTGAGCTCGGTGCTCGTCGACCACCAGCCGCCGGTCCACCGCCCTGGCGGGCCGGCCGAACGGCCGACCGCTCGCCCGCCGTCGCGCTCACCACCGGGGGTGGATCCGCGGGCGAGGAACATGCCCGGGCGGAACAGACCTCTCAGCACCGGATCCTTCAGCGACGACCGCACGACCTGCGTGGTGCGGGGCAGGTTCGACGAGCCGTACCTCGCGCCGTCGCGGCAATCGGCTTCGGGCACCGCGGCCGCCATCAGGTACGTCGCCCGCACCCGGACGCGAGGATGCTCCGCGCCGAGCTCGGCCAGGGCCGACAGCACGACCCGGCATCCGAGCGAGTGGCCCACGAGCACGACCGAGCGCGAGTACGTGCGCTCGATCAGCTGCGCGATGCGTCGTCCCGATTCCTCGGCGGGTCCGACCCGAAGCGAGAACGTCGGCACCGAGACGAGCGGCCCCCACGGGTGGTCGCCCGGCCAGTGGACGCCGAGGAACACCACGCCTCGACGACTCGCGGCGCTCACGTGCGTCGCGAACTCGCCGTAGCCGCGTTCGGCGCGACCCCGGTTCGTCGCGAAGCCGTGCACGAGCACGACGAGCGTGCCACGCAGGAAGACCTCCGACGGCAGGGCCGGCGCCTCATCGACGACCCGGAAGCCGAATCGCCCTCCCTGCCGGAGTTCGACGTGCGAGATCGTCAGCGGTCGCGCCATCTCGCGGCCCCCGCGCTGAGATCGCGCACCACCCACGCCAGGAAACCGCCCACCACGAACGATGCCAGGGTGATCGGCATCACCGCGGCGCCCGGCACGAGCATCGCGGTCGCCCACCCGATCACGCCCGCGAGTACGACTGCGCTGAGCTGCATCGTCCGTCGCCACCGCTGCGAGACGATGATCTGGAACGACTCGATGCCCCGCTGCAGCGCGGCGTTCAGCAGGGCGGCGTTCCAGTCGTCGGTCGGGTCGGGCAGCGGTTCCGCGCCCCGCGACGTCGACGTCGGCATCGAGGGCTGGGGCGAGCCCTTCGACGCAGCTTCGGGATCCCGCCCCGTGAACACGACCATGAGATCGGGATGCCCCACCGGCGAAGCCAGCACGAGCTCGCCGAGATCCGACAGCTGGGCCGCGAGCTGCTCGGTCGGGGCGTCGAGGTACTCCGTCTGCGCCACCCCGAAGGTGTTACGGTGGCCGTCGGGGTCAGACTTCCGCGGTCGCCGTCGTGGTGCGGTGCCCAGCGCAAGCACCATGAGGTCGTCGAAGGCCCTCTCCGTCGCGGCCTCCTCCGCTGCGTCGGAGCCGACCGGCAGGGTCGCTTCGATCCGCTTGCGCATCCACGCCTTGAGCTGTCGCGCGTGGAAGTAGCCGCGGAGGTACAGCACGCGCTTCGCGATCTCGAGCAACGCGCACGCGGCGACGGCGCTGAAGACGACGATCCAGATGAGCGCGGGAATCAGGTCGGGTGTGATCGGCACGGCCATGAACCAGCCGACGAACAGCACGAGTGCGAGGATGCCGCCGATGACGAGGACGCCGGGCCCCACCGCCCAGAGGACTCCCGGGGCGCGGTCCTTCGGCTGTTCCCCCATGCCGACCCTCCGCTCCCGGGTTGAGCCCCATCGTCCTGATCGGGCCACACGACTCGCCACCCCCAGAACAAGGCACACGGAGGCTTCGTTTCGAGAACTGCTCTCAAGCGATTCTTGAAATCAGCTCAGGCGATGGAACTCGGCGAGGGGCTTTCCTCTGCGCTCGGGAGCGGCTCAGCTGTGTGTGGCGAGAAGATGGCGGAGTTCGGATCTGTAGCGGCCTCGGCTCCCGAGTAGTCTGGCGGCTCCCCCGCCTGCGCCCTCAGCATGTTGCCGAGATTGACCTGCGCCATCTTCACGCCCTTAGCGATCGCTGCCCGGAAGTGAGCCTCCGCTTCCTCCAGATCGCCGCGCTGCCACAGGATTCCGGCCAAATTGTTGAGCGCCTCGGCGTCACCCAGCCGGATCGCCTCTCGGTAATTGCCCTCGGCGCCGGGGCGGTCACCCACGCGCTCGCACAGCACGCCCAGCGCCGTGAATGACGGACTGTGCGACGACTCGGCCGCCTTCGCGAACCAGTCACGAGCCTCCTCAACCCTCGCGGCCTGCGGATTGGGCACGAACGCCAGCAGCTTCCCCAAGCGGAACATCCCGACGGGTGAGCCAGCCCTGGCCGCTTCTCGGAAACCTCGTTCAGCCGTTTCTTCGTCGCCGGCCGCCAGGGCCATCTCTGCGAGCCCGAGCGTCGCCGGGATGAATCCGTCGTGCGCGGCATCGCGCAGCAGTTGTTCTGCCTCATCGAGGTCACCACGGCGCGCCCGCGTGAGCGCGAGTCGATACCGTGCGGGCGCCCATCCGGACTCAGCCGCTTGCGAGACCAATAGCTCCGCCTCTTCGGCCTTGCCGCGTTCGTCGAGCAGCGCGGCCAGCGTCAGCATCGCCTCGACTGCTCCTTCGGCGACCGCACGACGCAGCCAGATTTCTCCGGCGTCGGGATCGCCGCGGTCGACGAGTGCAAGGCCGTGCATGTGCATCGCCGGAGGGAACCGCGCCTGCGCCGCGGCCTCCTCCAGACCGGCGGCCTCCGCCAGCCGGTCGGCACTCGCTTCGCCGGAGTCGGCCGTCGTCCCGCGAAGGATGAGCGCGAGGGCGGCCATCGCGGCCGGTTTCGCGTCGGCCGCGCCGGCGCGGGCTCGCGCCTGCGCGTCATCCGTTCGCCCCATCGACCAGAGCGTGATGCAAGCGTTGTACTCGGCGCGCATCGAGCCGGCCGCCGCCGCGCGATCGTAGAGCGCGAGCGCCGTCTCCTCCCGGCCGGCGGCGAGCGCTCGCGCGGCGGCCGGGCCCACCTGCATCGGGTCCACCGCCGCCTCCACGATCTCCGCCCACACCTCGGCAGGGATGTCGGTGCGGTTCTCGTTCCTGACTGCGGCCTCGAGGAGCGGGAACGGCGTCACCGCGCTACCGTCCTCGGGCTGAATCAGCCGGAAGACGCGTTGCTTCGCGTTCGGCCGCCACTGCTCGGCCCATTGCAGTTCCAGCTCCGCGTCACAGCCCGCGACATCTAAGCCGAGCCGTTCGGCATACGCGGGCGCGAGGCGGTGGGCGGTCTCGACCGGGATGGCGATGCCGATCGTCGTTCGCTCCCAGTCCACGACGGCGCGCATGAGCGCGTACGCGTATGGATGCGTTTCCCGCGAACTCCTGAGCAGTGACGCGGCCTGCCGGCTGCCGACGAGGTAGGCGCCCGGTCCCCATCGACGGACGCCCCGGGCGATCTCCTTGTCGGGGATCGATTCGGCGATCCGCGCATGGTCGTCCTTCGGGATGCGGAGCTGGCGGAACTCGCCCAGGGCCGCCGCGGGCTCGCCCTCGGCGAGGCTCAGGCGAGCGAGCGTCTTGACGTTCAGGGTGCCGACGACCGGGTTCCCGTTCTTCGCGAGGCGGTCCATGACGTCGGGAGCGAGCCAACCGGACTTCAGGGCCATACCGAGATCGCTGAAGAAGATGATCGCGCCGCCGATATCGAACGGCGAATCGGACTCGAGCAATTCGCGCACGGCATCGCGCGTCTTCGGCACCACCACTCTCCGCCGTCGAAGCAGGTCGTCGTCGAGCAGGGCCTGGACCGCGGTTCTGGAGGCGCCCTCGAGCGGCGGCCCCACCACGACGACCGGCTGTCCGTCGCCGACAGCCCTGCGGATCGACGCTTCGATACCGCGCTCCTGGTATGGCAGCTTCGCGATCGAGAGGTGAACGCCCAAGTGCTCGTGCGGGTCGAGGTCGCGGAGCGTCGGCAGCCCGCGGTTGCGGGCGGTGACGGCCAACTCATCCAGCCGACGCTCCGCCGCTCGACGCGCTGCGGTGATCGGCAGAATCAACTTCTCGACCGCCAGCGCGACGACCGCGACGGCGGCACCCGCGACGGCCAGTTCCGGACTCGATCGGAACAACCCGAGCACCACGGCGACGAGAGCGAGGCCGAAGAGGACCCACAGCGACCAGCTGATTCTCACTCGGATCCCCGAGGGCACCGCGTCGCGTCCGGTGCGGCTCGATCTCATGGCACCCTCCCCCGAACCAGCCCACGTGGAGGTGATTGTCGCCCAGCGCGGGCACGGCCACTCTCAACTCGCCAAATCTGAGGCATCCTCTTGTTTTTCCTGCGTCCATCGTGTCACGTTCGCACCGCGGAAGAACAGGGCCCTCC
The DNA here is from genome assembly GCF_009647605.1 of Agromyces agglutinans. Taxonomy (GTDB): domain Bacteria; phylum Actinomycetota; class Actinomycetes; order Actinomycetales; family Microbacteriaceae; genus Agromyces; species Agromyces agglutinans. The sequence continues at coordinate 38,617 of NZ_WJIF01000005.1, forward strand.
CTGAGACCGGGCATCGGTGACGACGACGCGAGGTCCTCAGAGCGGCCGCAAGCGGGTACGCCGTTGGGCCCGGCCTCCTCGAGCGCGAGGGGGCCGGGCCTGGTCTCGATACGGCGCTGGCGCGCCTACTCGACCACCGGGGTGCTGAGGCTGGCGCGCCTACTCGACCACCGGTTCCGGGTTACGCCGCCAGCGGCACCTCGACGCTCGCGCGCGGCACGGATGCCACGACCAGCGCACCGTCGACGGCGTCGACCTTCACGCCCTCGCCGTCGCCGAGCGAGCCGTCAACGAAGAGGTCGGCGATGCGGTCATCCACCTCGCGCTGGATCAGGCGGCGCAGCGGACGCGCGCCGTATTCGGGCTCGTAGCCGTTGGCCCCGAGCCATTCGACCGCGGCATCCGTCACCTCGAAGGAGACCTCGCGAGCGGCGAGGCGACCGACCGTGGCGCCGAGCATGAGGCGCACGATCTGCGCGATCTCAGCCTCCGACAGCTTCTGGAACAGCACGATCTCGTCGATGCGGTTGAGGAACTCGGGGCGCATCGCCTCGCGCACCTTGCCCATGACGCGGGCCTTGACGTCGTCCTGCGACGAGAAGCCCGAGCCATCCGTCGACGCGACGAACCCGAGCGCGCCCGAACGCGACGCGAGGAACTCCGAACCGAGGTTCGAGGTCATCACGATCACCGTGTTGCGGAAGTCGACCGTGCGACCCTGGCCGTCGGTCAGGCGTCCGTCGTCGAGCACCTGCAGCAGCAGGTTGAACACGTCGGGGTGCGCCTTCTCGATCTCGTCGAACAGCACGATCGAGTACGGGTTGCGCCGCACGCGCTCGGTGAGCTGGCCGGCCTCGTCGTAGCCGACGTATCCGGGAGGGGCGCCGACGAGCCGCGACACCGTGTGGCGCTCGCCGAACTCCGACATGTCGAAGCGGATGATCGCGCCCTCGTCGTCGAACAGCCGGTCGGCGAGCGCACGAGCGAGCTCGGTCTTGCCGACGCCCGTCGGTCCGAGGAAGAGGAACGAACCCACGGGCCGGCGCGCGTCGCCCATGCCGGTGCGGTTGCGGCGCACGGCCTTCGCGACGGCGGTGACCGCGTCGTCCTGTCCGATGACGCGCGCGTGCAGCTCGCTCTCGAGCGTCGCGAGACGCTCGCGCTCACCCCCGGTGAGGCGGTTCACCGGGATGCCGGTCGCCCGCGAGATCACCGCGGCGATCTCGGCTTCGTCGATGCGAGTCTCGGATGCCTCGCCGCCGGCGTTGCGCGCGACGGCGCGGCCCTTGGCGCTCGCCTCGTCCAACCGGTCCTGCACCTTCTGGATCTCGTCGCGGATGCGCGACGCCTCCTCGTAGTGCTCGGCGGTGACGGCGGCGTTCTTGTCGGCCTCGAGGGTCGCGAGACGCTCGATGAGCTCGCTCACGTCGACCTTCACGCCGAGCTTCAGGCGCAGGCGCGCGCCGGCCTGGTCGATGAGGTCGATGGCCTTGTCTGGCAGTACGCGGTCGCTGAGGTAGCGATCGCTGAGCTCGACGGCGGCGCGGATCGCGGCATCCGTGTACTCGACGCCGTGGTGCTGCTCGTACGCGGGCTTCAGCCCGTGCAGGATCAGCACCGCGTCCTCGATCGACGGCTCGCCGACCTTGACAGGCTGGAACCGGCGCTCGAGCGCCGGGTCCTTCTCGATGGTGCGGTACTCCTTGAGCGTGGTCGCGCCGACGAGGTGCAGCTCGCCGCGCGCGAGGCGGGGCTTCAGGATGTTTCCGGCGTCGGTGCCGCCGTCGCCCGATCCGCCCGCGCCGACCACCGTGTGGATCTCGTCGATGAAGACGATGAGCTCGCCCTTGTTCGCGGCGATCTCCTCCATGGTCTTGGTGAGGCGCTCCTCGAAGTCGCCGCGGTACCGGGTGCCGGCGAGCATGCCGGGCAGATCGAGCGAGATGACGCGCTTGTTCAGCAGTGCCTCGGGCACGGACTCCTCGACGATCGCGCGGGCGAGGCCCTCGACGATCGCGGTCTTGCCGACGCCGGCCTCGCCGATCAGCACGGGGTTGTTCTTCGTGCGGCGGCTGAGGATCTCGATGGTCTGCTCGATCTCGTCGACGCGCCCGATCACGGGGTCGAGCTCGCCGTTCGCGGCGAGTTCGGTCAGGTCCATGCCGAACTTATCGAGCATGGGCGTCGCGGATGCTCCGGCGTCGGCGTTGCCCGCCGGGTCGGTCGCGTCGTCGATGCCGGCCTCGCCCGCGTGGATCGTCTCGCGGACCTGCTGGGTCAGCGCCTCGGCGGTGACCCCGGCGCGGGCGAGCACCTGGCCGGCCGGGGCATCCTGCCCGAGCACGAGCGCGAAGAAGAGGTGCTCGGGCTCGATGTACGTCGCGCCGCTCGAGCGCGCCACCTGGTAGCTGTGGAACAGCGCGCGGCTCGCGCTCGGCGTTATGGTCGCCGCGTTGATGTCGGCGGTCTGCGTCGCCTTCGGCAGGCGTGCCTCGGTCGCGGTGATGATGCGCTCGGGGCTCGCGCCGATGCGGGTGATCGCCTGCGTGACCGCCTCGTCTTCGACGATGACGCGCAGGATGTGCAGCGCGTCGAGCTCGGTCTGCCCGCGTTCGAGCGCGAACTTGCCGGCACGCTGCAGGATGCTCTGGGTACGCGACGTCAGGAACCGGCTGAGGTCGATCGACCGCGCCTGCCTGGCCTGCTCACCCGCGAGATACCGGCTGAGAAACTCGTCGAACGAGCTCGCACCGGCTTCGTTGAAGTCTTCGGGCACCTGGTTCTCCTCGTGAACTTGAGTTGGGTACGCTCAAGTTCAACGCGAGGAGGATTTGGGTATTCCCGTACGGATCGCGGCACTCCCATTGAGCTCGTCACCCGAGCTCGTCACCCAATCGTTTCGCTCATACTTGACTTCCCCGCACGAGACTCATGATTCCTGCAGTACTCGCTTGACGAAGGACCTCCGCAGGCCCGCCATCCTCGTCGTTAACAAACACGCGCACTTCCCTTTCGGCGCGGCTTATCGCGAGGTAGAGCAAGGAAAGCATCCGGGTCTTCTCGTTCGGCGGCAACGGCCCGGATTGAAGGTCCGGAAGGCCAACGACAAGGACGTTCTCAAATTGGAGGCCAGCAAGGTACTCAGCTGCGCCAACGACGACGCCTCGACTTCGGTACCCAAGGCCTTCAATGTCCGAGCGGCCCGAGATTATCGAGACATGAAAGCGGCCAGAGGTACCGATTTGTGAAGCTAGTTCGCTGTACCGGCTCCAAGCCTTCATATCCACGACGGCAAGGGCAATCCGACCCTTTCCGTATAGTTCCTGAACGCTCGAGTAGATGTCGGTGGCCGCGCCTTCCTGGGAGACAGAGTGAACAAGGGTTGGAACCGGCCCGGCCGACTTGGAGGACTCGACCAAAGAGAAATCGACATCCCAGTCATGTCCCAAGTCAAACGCAGGAAACGTGTGATGGACGTGTTTGACCAATTCGAGGATCTGAGGAGTGAACCTGTGCACGGTCGTGAGTTCGAAGTTGGCGACATCTTCGATCTCAGCATCACCAATTGACGGCGCTCCCGACCAAGTCTCGTCGGAGGCCGCCCCAATAAATGTCGCTGACGGTGATTGCCGCGGATCGAGCGCCATGAAGATCTGCGGGTACTTGGAGACATCACGCGTCAAATAGTGCAGGACCTGCCGCTCAAGCGGGCTGAACAAATGAAACTCGTCGACGAAAACGAGGTCGTATCCCAGGACACGCCGCGAGCGATTCCATGCATGCGTTTCGAGATAGCTGAGAAAGTCGGCCAGAAGTTGGTCTGACGTGACGAGCGATCGAGCCTCCAGGTTCTCCATGAAGCGCTCATAGAGACTGAACACGAGCCGCTTATCTTCTGGATCCTCAAGGGGCAGCATCCATCGCGCCCGGGGGAGTTGCAGATAGCGTGCTTCAGAGCCAGCGCCGGGGAAGATTGCGGCTGCGCCAATCACCGAACCGAACTCGATCAGCAGATCCCATGCCAGTGCAGCGCGATCGTTCGGCTCGATAGACTCAAACCGCGAGCGCAACTCCTCACTAACCGCCGCACGATACGTCGCCCAATCACCGCTCGCGAACTCGTCGATGACGTCGAGAATCTGATCCAGCTGGGCACGCTTACTGCTGTAGCTATCTTCGCCGATGAGCGCAAACTGCGCGTCGCCAAGATTCTGTTGCGGCAGCACGAGCTGCGCAATTTCGAGCAAGGGCAATACCTCGAGTTGCTGAAACGGTCCGACTCCCATTGCCGAAATGGAGTCATCTATCTGCGACGCGAGAGCCCAACTGTGCGTCAGGATCAACACCCGTTTGTCGTTACCGCGTTCTTCTGATCGAATGCATTCGGAAACCGCCTTCAAAGTCAATGCCAACGTTTTCCCGGAGCCGGCGGGCCCACGGAGTCGAATGGAACGATCGGTGGGCGCCTGGATGAACGCGAGCTGGTCCGCGCTCACGGTGCTGAGCCATTCCGTGAATCCCCGATTACGAACGACGCCCTGCGGGAGAGCCGGCAGATATATGTCAGCTTGCCCTGAAGGCGACCGTCTCGCGTCCGCGAACGACTGTGCTGCGCTGGTGATCGCTTCGCGCCAGTCGTCCTCGAAGGCTGGGAGCCGACGCTCATCGGACGACGCGAATTCCACCAGCATCTCGTGGTTCCGCGATGTCGTTGTGCGCCAGAAGATCACGTCACCAGCCGCCCCGCCAGAGAGTTCCGCGATCCAGCGTGTCGACTGCGCATCACCGTTGGACAGTGCAAAGAAGGCGACAAAGTTATCGTGCTTGTACTGGCGCCAGCCCCGCGGGAGCGACATCGGCAGAACTCGCGCACGCTCGGCAAACGAGGCCATTCGACTGATCACGTCACGGCGTCGAGCCGATAGTTGATCAGGAACGAACTGGTCCTGTGTAAAACCACCACGAATGATGATCACGCGAGGCGTGGTCACCTCATCGTCGTGTGCAACGAGGACTACAGCGTTCTCGCCATCGTGCTCGAACAAAACTTCGCTCGACGGAATGGCATCAGGTGAGAGACCGGTTGCGAGCTCGCGGAGTGCACGAATAGTCGTGACGAGCGGCTTCATGAGGCGATGTCTCCCAACAAGCTTGAATGGAAAGCTCTCATCTGCTCATACTCAGGAGGCATTCCGATGGGCATGAACACGAGCGCAAAATTCTGGACGAGCGCGTGCGCATATCGATCTTGCAGCCGTGAGATGCGACGGTACTCTACCGACCGATGAGAAGGCCCGAGCGCAATCTGATGTTCCCAAACTTGTTCAAGGTGTCTGAGATACGCGAAGTACCCTTCCTCGTGTGAGGGTGCGATGGAGCCGAGGAACATCGCATCGCCTGGGGGGTTCGAAATTGAGTTCGACAGGCTATTGAGAACTCGCTGTCGGGCATCCTCTCGTGGAGGGGGCTTCCTGCATGCGAGGTGCCCAGCGACGAGCGCGTGCACGGCCTCCTCAACCCCTCGCTGGTCCGCAGAGAGGCCACGCAATCCTTCAATCAAGCGCTCCGCCGCACTCACAAGAGGTTCATCGAGGCCAAGCGCACGGACAATTTCACCGTCAGCGGAACTCACGGCCCACTCAAGCGCTCTGGCCTCGGTGAGATTCGGAAGGTCGCTTGATCGTGCCATCTCGAGAAGCTCACCGACCAACTTCCTCTGAAGGATCCCACGCAGCCGCGGAAGACGAAGCTCCAACAAGTAGTCATCGGTCGCAAGCAGGGGAACACACGTGATCCGACCGAAGTGCTTCTCATTCGCGAGATCACAATCAGCTGTGACGACGAACAGATTTCTCTGCCAAATCGAGGCATCAGTGTTCACCGCCTCGAGCACATCACCTTGTCGGAGCGGCTCCGTCGATCGCACCTCTCGGTACTCAACGAATCCCGTAGTGGCTGACATCAAGCCTCCTCCAGATCCTGAATCGCGCCCGTTCCGCGGCGTCTGACCTTTGACGTCGATGTCCGGAGCACGTTGCACCCCGGACTTCGTGGCCACGATCGCGCCCTGCGCATGGATGTCAGAAGCCAACTCCGCCCCTATGAAACGGTGCGTAGCTTGGGCCGACCGTAGTCTCACGACCATACCGAGGCCCACATGGCCGTGCTGACCCTTGCGGTACCCCCGTTATGGGGCCATTACGGCGGCAGTTCTTGGCTGGTGATGGCCGGTTGTCTGGATGGCCCATGAGGCTGCCAACCACATCGTTCGAGGGTAGCGACACGTCAACATGGGAGTCACAGGGCCGGAAAATCCTCATTCAAGCCACGCGCTCTATCGAGGCACTCGGCAACTGCTCACTTTCGACCCGTATCTGATTTCGGTCAGTGTCGGTGCCCGCCCTTCTGGCCAGCGGATAAAGTGCCGACATGAACGAGACGGTCTGGGTCGCACTGATCGCCGTCTTGGGGACTTCGCTTGGCGCCGCGATCTCGCCGACCATCTCATTGATACGAGATATCGCCGCCGCACGAACTGACTCAAGGACTGATCGGCTCCGAGCCGCCGCTGAATACGGCACAAGGCTGTTGGCCTTCGAAATCTGTAACCCCGAGAGGTTTGACAGCGCGGCAGTTCGACGCGCTCACCGGGAGGTCATGGATGCGCGATTCGAACTTGCGCGGCACCTCGTGCGCGGTGAGGGAAACGTAGACCGATTTGCAGAGCACGCGATCGCAATGGTTGCTCGCTACACGGATGCTCGCAGGCAAGAAGCAGCAGAGTATGCCGCGTCTCGAGTCCTCGATTGGGCGCGGGGCGACATATCCCCGGCGAATCTGCACCTTTTCGAGTTTCTCCCTAACGGCCCCGAGTTCGTCCTGGCCTGAGCGTATCGATGCGGCCCACCGACCGAGCCGGCAGGGTGGATTAGCCGCATTCTTTTCGACGACCCAACGCCTCCATCGGAAAAGCTCTACGACAGCAAGAGCCGCGACAATCGGTCCCCGCATAGTGGCAGTCCCGCGGTAGCCCCCCGTACTAACCATGCTCCTGCCGACCAGTAGTGTTCAGGCGCGGAGCGGGGACAAGCGGACGATTCAACGAACTGGTAGTGGCCACTGTTGCGCCAGCGCTGATCGGCGCTGTGGCATGCTCGGCACGACCGCCCGAAGTCAACCTGAAGACAAACGATGCATGCACCTCGCCCGAGCCGACGCGAGCCGTCTGTGCTACCCGATAATCGTGGCTGCCAAAGCTCTCCAAGCGGCCTCCGGCGCAGCAGAGCCGGAGCCCATGAGCGGGGTTACTCCGAGATTCCGGGGGTCAATGCGACCCCACAACACAGTCGTCCGTGCGCCAGGTGAAGCTGAGCTCTTCGACGATAACTATTGCCAGCGGCCAGACGCTATCGCATCGCACGTCACGGTATTGCGCGATTCTGACGTTCGCATCCGTTGAGACCCGTCCCACCATGGGGATGCATCGGATCCGTGACCACCCGCTACACACAACTTGCCCCCCGTGGCCGCACCTCAGGCCTCGCGACAAGAGATCCGGTTCGAACCGTCGATACGCAGGCCACACGTGTCGGCGAAGGCGATGGGCTGAAGGACCGGCACCGAACGAACTGAGGACGGATCCGCCCATTCCGACAAGAGCGACCGCGGTCACTGGCCCGCCCGAAACCGCCTGCCTGCCGGAGCCCCAGCTCACACTACCCAAACCCCTCGAACGATATATCGTTGATATATCGTCGCCACTGGGCGAGTACCCGTCACAGGGAGGTCATCATGAGCGAATCATTCATGGGCAGCGGTTTCGGCAGCGGCTCGAGCAACTGGGGCCAAGGCCGAGGCATGGGCCCGGGCGGCCCGAACCTCTGGGAGGCCATGGACCAGCTCCGCGGCTTCTTCGAGCAGAAGGCCAGCAGCCCCCGCATGGCGCGCGGCGATGTGCGTGCGGCCGTGCTCGCCCTCCTCGCCGAGAAGCCGATGCACGGGTACCAGATCATCAGCGAGATCGCCGAGCGCAGCGGCGGCGCGTGGAAGCCGAGCGCCGGCTCGGTCTACCCCACGCTCCAGCTGCTCGCCGACGAGGGGCTCATCGCCGCCGAGGAGTCGCAGGGCCGCAAGACGTACTCGCTCACCGAAGCGGGCGAGGCCGAGGCCGAGGCATCCACCGACCGTCAAGCGCCCTGGCAGACGCCGAGCTCACGTGAAGCCAGCCCGATGGGCGCGCTGCCGAAGGCGGGCATCGAGCTCGCGCAGGCGGCCGCGCAGGTGCAGCGCACGGGCACGCCCGAGCAGGTCAAGCAGGCGGTCGACGTGCTCGACGAGGCGCGTCGCCGGCTCTACTCGATCCTCGCCCAGGACTGACCCCGGTGAGCTCGGGCGAGGCTGCGGCAGAGCCACGTCACGGCAGCAGCAGCGCGCACAGCAGGAGGGGCGAGACGCCCGACATAGGGAACACGCGCGCCCGCTACCGCCGCATCCTGCGCTTCGCGGCGCGTTACATGGTGCAGACGTGGTGGTTCGAGCTCGTGCTGCCGCGGTTCGGTCTGGCGAAGCTCGCGGCGCGAGGGCGGGCGGCGCGGTTGACGCGCATCGCGCAGCGCTTCCACGTGCTCGCGGTCGACCTCGGCGGCCTCATGATCAAGGTCGGCCAGTACCTGTCGTCGCGGCTCGACGTGCTGCCGCCCGAGATCACGCGCGAGCTCGCCGGGCTGCAGGACGAGGTGCCGCCCGTGCCGTTCGACGCGATCCGGCGGCTCGCCAAGGCCGAGCTGGGCATGCCGCTCGAGCGCGCCTACGCCTCGTTCGACCCGACGCCGCTCGCCGCGGCATCCCTCGGCCAGGCGCATCGCGCCCGTCTCTCGCCGCTCGACGCCGCCGACGTCGGATACGACGAGGCGGTCGTCAAGGTGCAGCGACCCGGCATCGAGACCATCGTCGACGTCGACCTCGCGGCACTACGCCGCGTCGCCGGATGGCTCAGCCGCGTGCGATTCGTCGCGAGCCACGTCGACCTGCCCTCGCTCGTCGAGGAGTTCGCCGTCACGAGCCTGCAGGAGATCGACTACCTGCAGGAGGCGCGCAACGCCGAGCGGTTCGCCGAGAGCTTCGCCGGCGACCCCCGCGTCGCCGCGCCCGAAGTCGTCTGGGAGCGCACGACCCGCCGCGTGCTCACGCTCGCCGACGTGACGGCGATCAAGATCAACGACCGCGACGCACTGCTCGCCGCCGGCATCGACCCGAAGGCCGTCGCGAAGCAGTTCGCGGCCGTCATGTTCGACCAGCTGTTCCGCGACGGCTACTTCCACGCCGATCCGCACCCCGGCAACATCTTCGTCACGCCGGTCGCGCAGCATTCGAAGAGCGACACGGATGCCTCGGCGGCGAGCTCGCCCGCTCCGTCGGGCGCTGCCCCCGCCTGGCGGCTCACCTTCATCGACTTCGGCATGATGGGCGAGGTGCCCGACGGGCTGCGCCGCGGCCTGCAGCAGCTCATGCTCGCGGTCGCCGCGCGCGACGGCAAGCGCCTGGTCGAGAGCATCCGCGGGGTGGGCATCCTGCTGCCTTCGGCCGAGACGGCGGAGCTCGAACGGGCGATGTCCGAGCTGTTCGCGCGCTTCGGCGGCATGGGTCTCGCCGAGGTCGCGCAGGTCGACGAGCGGGAGCTGCGCAGCTTCGCGCTCGAGTTCGGCGAGGTCATTCGGGCGCTGCCGTTCCAGCTGCCCGAGAACTTCCTGCTCATCATCCGCGCGATGTCGCTGACGTCGGGCCTGTGCAGCTCGCTCGACCCCGACTTCAACATGTGGGACGCCGTCGAGCCCTACGCCGCCGGCCTCCTGCGCGACGAGCGCGGCAACCTCGTGCAATCGTTCGCGCAGCAGGCGCTGTCGATCGGCGCCACCGTCGCGCGACTGCCGCAGCGCCTCGACGCGCTCGCCGACCGCATCGAAGAGGGACGCCTCGTCGCGAACTCGCCGAGAATCGAGCAGCGGATGACCCGCCTCGAGCGCACCGCGCGGCGCATCGTGTCGGCCGTGCTGTTCGTCGGCCTGTTCATCGGAGGCATCCTGCTTCGCGTGGATGAACCGGTCTGGGGCGGCGTGCTGATCGCGGTGTCGGCGGTGCCGCTGCTGCACGCGGTGTTCGCGGGGGTGTTCGCGCGGCGCGGGCCGCGGTGAGGTCAGCTCCCGCGGTCTGGGCCTCGAGAAAGCGCTGGGCGTCGGTCTGAGATCGGGCGCTCAGAGGGCCATCAGACCCGTGGCACCATCTCGGGGAGCGCCATGCACACCGCGTGGTACGTGAGCTCGTGCGTTCCGCGCGTCGGCACGTGGGGGGCGAACAAGATCTCGGTGTACGGGTCCTCGAGCGGCACACCCGTGAGGTACACGGTCCCCTCGGCATCCGCCATCGGGTCGTACCCGTCGGCCCTCCAGAACGACATGGCCAGATTCGAAAGAAGAGGATCAGCGCGGGCTCCCCTCTCCTCTGCGCGAATGGTGACGACGGGTGCCACGCCCCGTACTCCGCCGGCGCGGATACAGGACTCGCGCCTGACCTCGGGTTCGCCGAGCGGGGTGAGCTGGAGGCGCTCGGTCATCCATTCGAGGTGGGCGATGCCGTCGGCCTCGACAGCCGCGTCATCCAGCGATTCCTCGAAGGCGATGACGGCATCCTGCTCGACGATCCTGACGACACTCGCGACGGAGAAGATCGACGGCGAACCGAGGAGCAGGCACACCGCCGCGGTCACGAGCGGAGCCCAGCGAAGTCGTCGGCCCGTCTTGGCCAGGTGACGTCGGCGGATGATCCAGCCGACGATCACGGCGAGCGGCACGCCCACCGCGAAGCACATCGACACGATCATGCCCGCGAGGTACGCCGAGGAGCCCAGGTCGTGGAACACGAATCGGGCCGCGTTGTCCAGGAACACGACGCAGCCCACGAGCAGCGACGCCACGACCCCGAGCGAGACCCACACGGCGGCGGCTCTTCCGCTCTTCGGCGGCGGAGTGCTGTCGTCGTGCTGCTCGGATGCCTCGCTCGACTCGAGGTGTTGGTCCGTCACGGCGCTTCCTCTCGACGCCGAGCCAGGCGCCCGTGCGGTGGATCGACGGTAGCAGGCACGCGCCAGGCCAGGCCCCCGCGCACGTGTCGATCGCGGCCCCCCTCGATCGTTCATCACCTGAGGGGCCGCATCGGGTGGCCTCGGAACGGAGCGAACGATGACCACCATCACCGCGTTCGAGAGCGTCACGCTCGACGGCGTCATGCAGGCGCCCGGACGACCAGACGAAGACACCAGGGGCGGCTTCGCCCACGGCTCGCAGCAGGCGATGCCGACCACGACGGGCGTGATCATCGCCCAGTACGCTGTGCGGTGAGCGGAGGTCGATCATGCGATACACGCTGCTGCTGCACTACTCCGAGGAGTCGCCCGAGTCGCTCGGCGAGGAGGCGCTCGCCGAGGGGATGCGCCGCATGGCCGCCTTCGCGGCGACCCTGCACGACGCCGGAGTGCTGCTGAGCGCCGAGGTGCTCCAGCCGAGCGAGACGACGACGACCCTCCGCCGAGACGCCGATCGACTCCAGGTGCAGGACGGCCCGTTCGTCGACGCGAAGGTGCAACTGGGCGGCACCATCGTCATCGACGTGCCCGACCTCGACGCCGCGCTCGAGTGGGCCTCGCAGGCGCCCGCGCTCGATTGGGGCGGGGTGGTCGAGGTTCGCCCGGGCGCCGTGCACACGGTCGACGGGTCGTGGGTGCCCAACCGGTGATGGATGCCGCGGGGTCGGGTTCGGGCGGTGGCTCGAGCCCTCCCGCGGGGTCGGGAGGACGCGACGGCGGGGGCTCGCCCGCGGGTCTGCCGACGGGCGCGCCCGCCGGCCCGCCCATCGTCTCGCCCGACCGTGCGATCGCGTACTCGGCCGCGGCACATGCCGCCCGCGATTCGTATGGACGGCTCGTCGCCGTGCTCGCCGCGAACACCGGCGACCTCGCCCTCGCCGAGGACGCCCTCGCCGACGCCTTCACCACGGCGCTCGAACGGTGGCCGGCGAGTGGCATCCCGGACAACCCGGAAGGCTGGCTGATCACCGTGGCCCGCAATCGGCAGCGCGACGTGTGGAAGTCGGCGGCGGCGCGCGCGAGCGCGCCGCTCGACCTGGCGACGACGGATTTCGCCGAACCGTTCGACGCCTTCGACGCGGTCGACCCGCTGCGCATCCCCGACCGGCGGCTCGAGCTGTGCTTCACGTGCGCGCACCCGGCGATCGACGAGGCGGCGCGCACGCCGCTGATGCTGCAGGCGGTGCTCGGATTCGACGCCGCGCACATCGCCGCCGCGTACGCGGTGCCGACCGCGACCATGGCGCAGCGGCTGACCCGGGCGAAGCGACGCATCGCCCGCGCGCGCATCCCGTTCGTCGTGCCCGACCGCCGTGACCTGCCCGAGCGGCTTCCGGCCGTGCTGGAGGCGGTCTACGGCTGCGCGGCGATCACGTGGCGCGACGACGCCGACTCGCTCGCGGGCGAGGCGCGCCACCTCGCGGTGACCCTCGCCGGCCTCCTCGAGCGCGAACCCGAGGCGTGGGCGCTCGCCGCCCTCGTGACGCTGTCGCTCGCGCCGCCGCGGTCGGGGCCGTACGTGCCGCTCGAGGAGCAGTCGCCGGCCTCGTGGGATGCGCCGCTCATCGACGAGGGCGAGGCCTATCTGCGGCGAGCGGCCGCGTTGCGGGGCGGGGCTGCGCCGGGGCGGTTCGAGCTCGAAGCGGCCATCCAGGCCGTGCACCTCGACCGGCGCCGCACCGGCACCGTCGACTGGGCCGCGCTCCGCACGCTCTACTCGGCGCTGCTCGCGGTCGCACCGAGCCTCGGCGCGCGAGTCGCGGCCGCCGCCGTCATCGGTCGAACGGATGGCCCGGCCGCCGGTCTCGCGGCGCTTCCGGCCGGCGGCGAGGGATTCCAGCCGTGGTGGGCGACGCGGGCCGACCTGCTGCGCCGCGCTGGCGACGAGGTCGACTCGGATGCCGCGTACGCCCACGCGATCGAACTGGCGCGGGACCCCGACGTGCGCGCGTTCCTCGCGGAGCGGCGGAGCGAGCTGCGGTGATCTGAGGCCGGTGGACCCCGGTCGGATCGCCGGGGGGTCGAGTAAGGCGCGACGCCGGCGCTCGCCGCTGAGTGCCCGCCGCCGCGCGGTCAACCGACCGTCGGCCCCCGCCGGCCGAGTTCGGCGACGAGCGCGCGTTGGAACGCCTCCTCGTCGGGCGACCCGATCCCGTAGCCGCCTGCCATGCGCGCGGCCCGGGCCTGGAAGAAGAGCGTCGCCCGGATGTCCTCGACCGAGACCTCGTCGAGACCGCGACGCTCCCACGCGGCACGCACCGGCACGACGATGTGGCGGAACAGGGACTCCGGCGTGCGCTCGCCCGTCGACCTGCCGACCCAGGCGTAGCCGTCGAAGGTGTGGGCGAAGTCGTTCCACGCTTCGAAGGTCATCGCGTCGCTGTCGGGCACGGGCACGGGCATTCCTTCACGATAGCGACGCGAGAGCGACGGATGCCACGGCCCATCGACTACTCCTCCACAGGGGTGCTCCTGGCAGATTCATCCACAGGCAAATCCCTGATCAATCGTGGTTTCGTGACCGCGACGAATGTCGGTGGGTGGGTGCAGGATCGAAGCATGGAACAGCTCCCGACCCCAACCCCGCGTGCATCGCTCGCGGGCCTCGCCGCGCTCGAGCGCGATGTCGCGGTGCTCGGCGAGCAGTGGGTGGGCGCGATGCCGGCGTGGGGCGCCACGGCGGGGTCGGCGCAGGTCGAGGTCGAGCAGATGAGCGATCCCGGCCTGATGCGGGTCGTCGACGCGCTCGCGAGGGTCCGGCGCGATGCCGATGCGATGCTCGCGAGGGTCGCGGCCGAGGTGGCGAAGCGATCCGGGCCCGAGTTCGGCGACCTCGGGTTCGCGAAGGCGCAGGGCTTCCACAACCCGACGCGGCTGCTGGCCGCGTCCACCGGGGCATCCCGTGCCGACGCGTCGCGACTGATCGCGGTCGGCACCGCGACGGCGCAGCGTCAGACGTTCAGCGGCGAGCGCCTGCCTTCGCGGCATCCGCATGTCGCGGCAGCCGTCGAGGCGGCGACTATCGGTCTCGAGGCGGCATCAGCGATCGTATCGATGCTCGAGCGGGCGTCGGCGCGAGCCGAGGTGGGCCACGTCGACGTCGTCGAGGCGGCGCTCGTCGACCTCGCCGGGCGGGTTCCGCTCGAGACGCTCATGCGCGGGATCCGCGAGGCGGAGGCACGCCTCGACCCTGACGGCGTCGAGCCGCGCGAAGACCTGCTCCGCATGGAGCGTTCGCTGACGATGCGCGAAGACGGCCGTGGCATGGTGCACCTGCACGCGCGACTCGACCCCGAGAGCGCCGCCCCGGTGAAGTCGGCCATCGAGGCGCTCGTGAGCGATGCACTGCGCCGACGCGAGCCAGGCGCGGGCGACTCCGCCGCAGGTGGTCCCGCCGCAGGTGGTCTCGGTGCGAGCGGTCTCGGTGCGGGCGGTCTCGGTGCGAGCGGTCTCGGTGCGGACGCTCTCGCTGCCATCGCCGACGACCGGCGGTCGATCCCGCAGATCCAGGCCGACGCGCTCGCCGCGCTCGCTCGCCACACACTGGGCTGCGCCGAAACGCTCACGCCGCTCGCGAAGACCACGGTCATCGTTCGCGTCGACCTCGACACGCTCGTCACCGGGCTGGGGCCCGCGCGCATCGACGGCCTCGACGAGCCCATCTCGGCGGCCACGGCGCGACGTATGGCCGCCGACGCCGAGATCATCCCGGCGGTGTTCGGCGGCGACAGCATCCCGCTCGACCTCGGACGGGCTGCCCGGCTGTTCACGAAGGCGCAACGACTCGCCCTCGGCGAGCGCGACGGCGGCTGCGCCGCATGCGGCCAGAACATCGGCTACGTCGAAGCCCACCACATCAGCTGGTGGGAACGAGATACCGGCCCGACCGACCTCTCGAACGGGGTGCTGCTCTGCGGCTTCTGCCACCACACGGTGCATCGCGAGGGGTGGAGCATCCACGCGAGCCCGAGCGAGGTGTGGTTCATTCCGCCGCCGCACGTCGACCCGGCGCAGGTTCCACGGCTCGGCGGGCGGGCGCGCTTCGCGCTGCGCGAGGCGCGGGCGGCATGAGGGCCCGTTCGTGCTGCGTGATGACTCCCGGCGAAGGGCCCGGACCCGCCGCCTCACTCGCGCGCGTCGACGATCTGCTCGAGCACCCGCTCGTACGCACCCGGGCCGACGGAGATCGCGCCGGCGTACGGATGGTCCATGTCGGCCGTGACGAAGATGACCAGGCCCACGAAGAGCGCGAGCAGGCCCGCCATGAGCAGGTGCAGGCGCGGGTTCGTGAAGTGGATGAATGCGATCAGCACCGCGTTCACGGCGGCACCGACCCAGATGACGAGCCAGAACAACGCGGGCAGGGCGAGCGCGGTCGCGTCGATCCGCGCGCGCCGCGACTCGATGACGTCGTCGAAGGTGGCCAGCGCCTGCTGGAACTCGGCCTGGTCGCCCCGGGTGTCGGCTTCGACCGAGTGCAGCAGTGCCTCGAACTCGTCGATCTGCGTGTCGCTCGCGCTCGGGAGCTCGCCTCGCGCCTGGTCGGGGAAGTCCACCTCGATGACGGTGTGCAGGTACGCGTCGAGAACCTCCTGCATCGAGCCATCCAGATCATCGGGCA
Source organism: Agromyces agglutinans (assembly GCF_009647605.1). Lineage (GTDB taxonomy): Bacteria > Actinomycetota > Actinomycetes > Actinomycetales > Microbacteriaceae > Agromyces > Agromyces agglutinans. Next base: position 54,375 of record NZ_WJIF01000005.1, read on the forward strand.
GCCCCCCGGTCGCCCGATAGAGCGCACCGACATCGCCGGCCTCCTCGATCGTGGCCTGCCGGGTGTCGGCGAAGTTCTCGTAGACGGCCACGGCGACGAGCGCGAGCAGGATGCCGAAGAACACCCCGAACGTGCCGATGACATGGCCGAGCGCGCGATCCCACTCCTTCGTCTCGGTGACGAACCGGCGCACGACCGGGCGCACGCCGATCACGACCAGGCAGGAGAGCGCGACGAATCCGCCGACGAACAGCGGCAGCGTGATCAGGATGCTCGTGTTGTAGAACCAGTCCAGCATGGCCGCTCCCCCGCCCCGGCGACGCACGGGCGGCGTCGCCCGCATCGCTGCCGCCCAGACTACGGATGCCACGCGCTCGCGCGCCAGAGCGACCTCGACCGGGGGTGGCGGCCGCCTGCCGGGGTGCCCGCGCGGTCGACCCGCTCAGGCTGATGGTCCCCGATCAGCTCTTGCCCCGACCCCGAGCCTGCTGCCACGATGCCAACAACCCTGAGACGGAGACACCCATGCCGGATACGCTCGCCCGCCCGCCCGCTGCTTCGCTCTCGACGCTTCCGGGCGCAGCCCTCATCCGCCGGATTCGAACGATGCTCCTCTGGGCGATCGGCACGGCGTTCGTCTACCAGGGCATCAGCACGGCGAGCAAGGGCGGCTGCCCCGGAGGCGTCACCGGTGACGGCGGCTTCATCGACGCGAACGGCGATCCGACGGAGGCCGCGTCGATGTGCGTGAACCTCACCCTGCGGCCGAGCTCGATCGTGTACGTCGCGATCGCCTTCATCGTCATCCTCGCGATCACGCGCGTGTTGCGAGCCTCCGACTCGCAGTCCGCAGCGCTCAAGACGCTCGACCGCGCGATCATCGTCATCGTGGCGGTCACGGTGGCGTGGACGGCACTCACGATGCTCTCGTTCTTCGCGATCCCCATCGACTCCTGGAACGGCGTCGAGCCGTTCGAGTTGCCGTTCACGGTGGGCCATGTCGAGGTGGATGTCTCGCCGATGCAGTAGCTCGCAGGGCAGGCCGCAGCAGCAGCAGCGGATCGAAGTGAACGGGGAACAGGAGACGATGGATTCGAGCAACACCGTCGAGGCCGTGATCGAACGGCCACTCGGTCCGGCGATGGCGGGCGAGGTACTGACGCTGCAGCGCGCGGCGTACGCGACGGAAGCGCAGGTCTACCGAGACCCGTTCCTGCCGGCGCTGACGCAGCCCCTCGACGAGCTCGCACGCGAACTGGAAGGGCCGGGGCTCGGACTCTGGCAGGGAGAACGACTCATCGGCGCGGTGCGCTGGACGGTCGCCGACGACATCGCCCACGTCGGGCGGCTGACCGTCGCACCCGACCTGCAGGGGCGCGGCATCGGCACCAGGCTGTTGCGCGCGGCCGAGCGCGCGAGCGGGGCATCCGAATTCGAACTGTTCACCGGCCATCTGAGCGAGGCGAACATCCGGCTCTACGAACGCGAGGGGTACGCCGTCGCCCGCCGCGAACCGCTGCACGACGGGGTCGACCTCGTCTTCATGCGGAAGTCGGCTCACCCTGCGCGAGCTTCATCGACAGCAGCTCGGTGAATCCGGCACGCCGGGCGCAGCGCACACCACCGCGCGTTCGGCCGGCTGCAACATCTGATCGCAGCACACGGATGCCTCGCCGCGACCCGTCGGCGAGGCATCCGTCATGTGCCGGTGGGCACCCCGCCGCGCGACCGCCATCGCGCCTCTGCCGGCACGTGTCGATCGCCGCGATCCCGTTCGTCGAACTGGTGAGGCCGCACGATCCGCACGGGGTCGACGCGGCGGTGAGGAGCGTCATGTCCGACGAGCGAGTCGCATCCGATGACCGATCGCACGACGCGGCGGCGTCGCCCGATCCACGGCGATGGAAGGCGCTGGCCGTGCTCGGTGCGGCGTTCTTCATGGTCATCCTGGATTCGACGATCGTGCTCACTGCGATCCCGTCGATCCAGTCGAGCCTCGACCTCTCGGTGACGGGCGTCCAGTGGGTGATCACGGGCTACGCCGTCGCGTTCGGCAGCCTGCTGCTCTTCTTCGGGCGCGTGGCCGACGTGCTCGGCCGCCGGAGGGTCTTCCTCGTCGGCACGGTCGTCTTCGTCATCGCGTCATCCGTGTGCGGACTCGCGGACACCGCTGCCGTGCTGGTGATCGCCCGGCTGGCACAGGGCGTGTCGGCCGCGATCATGGCGCCGAGCGCCCTGGCGATCGTGATCGGTGTCTTCCGCGACCCGGCCGAGCGCAACCGGGCGCTCGGACTGTGGGGCGCGCTCGGCGGAGTCGGCGCGACCGCCGGCCTGCTGCTCGGCGGCGTGATCACCGCGAGCCTCGGCTGGGAGTGGATCTTCCTCATCAACGTTCCGGTGGGCATCGCCGTCCTCGTGCTCGTGCCACCGCTGGTCGGCGAGAGCCGCGAGCACGGCGCCCCGCGACGGTTCGACGTCGCCGGTGCGGTGACCATCACCACGGCCCTCGTGCTCCTGATCTCGGCGGTCGTGAACGCACCCGATGCGGGCTGGACGGGCGCGACCACGCTCATCCAACTCGCGGGTGCCGTCGCACTCTTCGTGCTGTTCGTGGCGATCGAGTCGCGTTCGGCGGCACCGCTGGTGCCGCTCCGCATCTTCCGGCTGCGCACGCTGACAGCCGGCAACCTCCTCATCCTCGCGATCGGCCTCGCCGTCGACGGCATGCTGTTCCCGCTGACCCTGTACGCGCAGCAGGTGCTCGGGTTCACCGCCCTCCAGTTCGGGCTCATGAGCGCCGTGATGACGGGCATGTCGGTCGTCGGGGCGTTCGCCGGGCAGGCGGCCGTCACCCGATTCGGGATGCGTCCGGTCGCCGTGGCGGCCGCGCTGCTCATCGTGGCGGGCACGGTGCTGCTCACGTCGGTCTCGACCGGCGGCACCTTCTTCGGCGACCTGTTCTGGCCGCTCGTGATCTTCGGGCCCGGCATGGGCGCCGCGTTCGTGACCGCGCAGATCGCCGCGCTGCACGGCGTGCCCGACGCCGAATCGGGGCTCGCCGCAGGTCTCGTCGACACGTCGTTCCACCTCGGCGGAGCACTCGGCATCGCGGTCGTCTCCGCCGTGGCCGTCGCGGTCATCGACGCCGGCGGCTCCCCGGCACCGCCGTCGCCCGAGACGCTCACCGACGGGCTGCGGGCGGCGTTCGCGGCCGCCGCGGTGTTCGCGGCGGCGGGGCTCGCCGCGGCGCTCCTGCTGCCGGGGCGTGGTCGGCGGCGGACGTCGTCAGCGGCGTCGTCAGGGTAGTCAGCGTCGCCAGGGTCGTCAAGGTAGTCAGCGTCGCCAGGGTCGTCAGCGTCGCCAGGGTCGTCAGGGTAGGTCGCGAGCGTCGGTCAATGCCGCGAGGGTGGTGCGGAGCCGCCCGCGTTGCGGCTCGCTCAACGGCGCGAACAGCGCCGCCTCGGCCTCGTCGATCGCGGCATCCAATTCTTCGAGGGTGCGCCGGCCGGCGGGAGTGATCGCGATCACCATGCGGCGCCGGTCGTCGCTGCTCGGCCGTCGCGTGAGGTCGCCGGCCGCCTCGAGGTCGCGGACGGTCTGCGTCACGTCGCTCGGGTCGAGGCCGGCATGCCGGCCGATCGCCGCCTGGTGCAGCTCGCCGAACTCGTCGAGCGCGGCGAGTACGCGGAAGTCGTGCCCGCGCCGGCCGCGCTCGGCGAACGCCGCCGCGAGCAGTTGATGCGACCGGTGCGCGAGCGTCGAGAGTCGCCAGGTGGGCCGCTGCGCGAAGCGGGCGGCGAGTTCATCGACCATGCGAGGCATCCTACCGATTCATTGACGCGGCCAACGTTTTCAACGTATCGTTGGCGCGGCCAATCTTTTGGAGGCCTACCCGGATGCCGCTTCCCGGGCTGCATCCCCCCGGATGCTCTTCGGATGCCTCCGTCGAGCGAAAGCGACGAACATGCCCGCGATACCCGTACTTGACTCGACGATGCACTTCGACGAGCGCGGCCGCCGCCGCGACGGCACGACGTTCGTGTTCCTCCACGGCAACCCGGGCTCCTCGCACCAGTGGCGCCACGTGCTCGATCGGTTCGGCGACGGCCACCTGCTCGCGCCCGACCTCATCGGCATGGGTCGCTCGGGCAAGCCCGACCTCGCCTACGCCTTCGCCGACCACGCACGCTACCTCGATGCCTGGTTCGACGCCGTCGGCATCGAGCGAGTCGTGCTCGTCGGCCACGACTGGGGCGGCGCGCTCGCGTTTGACTGGGCGGCGAGGCATCCGGATCGCGTGCTCGGCGTCGCGTTCTTCGAGAGCATCGTGAAGCCGATGCAGTGGGGCGACCTGGCGCCGCAGGCGCGGGCGCGCTCCGAAGCGGTGCGGACGCCCGGCCTCGGCGAGGAACGCGTGCTCGCGACCGACGCCTTCATCCGCCAGGCGTTCACCGGCGGGGTGCTGACCCCCGTCGAAGGCGCCGAGCTCGACGCCTACCTCGCGCCGTTCCCCACTCCGGAGAGCCGCCGACCGGTCCTCGCGTGGGCTCGGCAACTGCCGCTCGGCGGCGAACCGCGCGAACTCGTCGAACGCATCGAGGCGTACGATCGATGGCTCGCCACGAGCGACTCGGTGCCGAAGCTGCTGCTGACCTTCTCGGGTTCCCCGACCCTGCTCATCGACGACGCGATGGCGGCGTGGTGCGCGGCCTCGATCGCCGCGCTCGAGGTCGTCGACGGCGGCCTCGCCGGCCACCACGCGCAGGAGGATCGGCCCCAGGCGATCGCCGACGAGATCGCGCGGTGGGCGGAGCGTCACGGGCTGCAGTGAGGGAGTGCGGTGAGGTGCGGGGCGCGACCAGCCCCGGGCACGCCCCGAGGGCATCTCCGTGGGCTGCACGGATGCCGCGGCGAACGGCGCGACCTACCGTGCAGCCATGACCGCTGCAACAGACGAACGCCCACCCGAGCAACGCGCACCCGGCGAACGAGTGTCCGAAGCGCCCGGCGCGCCGGCGGGCCGCCTCGCGCGCATGCCGATGCCGGCACGCGTCGCGGCGGCCCTCGCGCTCGCCGCCGGCGCGATGGCGGCGATCGTCGCTCTCAACGTCGGCGTCGGCACGGCAGGCGCCCAGCCGGCGAGCGCGGAATCGCTGTGCCGCACGGCCATCGAGTCGACACTCGAGTCACGCGGGCACGCCGACGTCAGGGTCGCGCAGACGATGCGCGTCACGCAGGCCGACGACGCCCACCGGGTCTCCGGATCCGTGGCATCCGTCGACGAGGCCGGCCGCACCGATCACGCCGCCATCCGCTGCGTCGTGCGCGGCGACGGCGACGCGATGCGCGTCGTCAGCGCGCGGCTGTCGGACTGACGAGGGTCGCGCCGGGCACGGCCGCAAGCATGGCGACCGCCCGGTGCCGCGCGTAGTCTCACCCGCATGAGCATCCAGCGCATGGACAACGTCGGCATCGTCGTCGACGACCTGGACGCGGCGATCGCGTTCTTCACCGAACTCGGCATGGAGCTCGAGGGCCGCGCGGACATCGAGGGGCCATGGGCCGACCAGACCGTCGGGCTCGAGGGCATCCGGTGCGAGATCGCGATGCTGCGAACCCCAGACGGCCACGGCCGGCTCGAGCTGAGCCGGTACCTGTCGCCCGAGGCATCCGAATTCTCGCCGCCGAACCCGCCGCACAACATCATCGGGATGCATCGCGTGATGTTCGCCGTCGACGACCTCGACGACACCCTCGACCGGCTGCGCCCGCACGGCGCCGAACTGCTCGGCACGGTCGCGAACTACGAGGGCGTGTACCGGCTCTGCTACCTGCGCGGGCCAGCGGGCATCATCGTCGCATTGGCGGAGCACGTGGGCTGAGCGGGGCGGCTGAACAGCGGGCCGAAGAGCGAACCCGCGCAACGGGGGCCAGCCCCTTGCGATCGGCGAGCGGCGACCGCGAGGCTGGGGGCTCCCCGTGCGAAGGCACCCCCATGAACGACGAGACCTCGAGCGACGACACCTCCCGGATCGGCACCATTCTCAACGGAACCGCATCGGGCCTGATCCCGATGGCGGTCTTCACGCCGGTCTACGCCGTCTGGACCCTCGTCGCCTGGCCGCTGCCGGGCGGCCTCCTGTTCGCCGCCGCGCTCACGTGGTCGGCCTACCTGCTCGTGACCGCCGTCCGGCAGTGCTCCTCGTGCTGGGGCGCCCGGTCTGGATCCTCCCGACCGTCGTGCTCATCGTCGCGCTCCACTTCCTGCCGATGCCGGCGATCTTCGGGCGCACGATCGACTACCACCTGGGCGCGGTGATGCTGCTCGTCGCTGGCGTCGGGCTCGCGCTCGCCGCGCAACCGCAGGTCGAGTGGGCGGTCGTGTGGGGCGTCACCGGTACCGGCGCGGCAGCCGTGACGAGCGCATACGGCCTCTACATGGTCCTGGCCGCGAGGGCGACGATGGCGCGACACTCCGTCGAGGCCGCCGTGCGGGATCGGCCTCGACTGCCCGAGCGGGCGCCTCAGGCCAGCGCGCCGGCCGCATCCGCATCGTCGAACTGCGCGACCTCGGCCGTGAAGAACGGCGCGAGAACCTCGTAGGCGGCACCCTTCGCAACCTCGGCCTCTGCCCCGATCACGAGGTCGAGCGAGGGGGCGGCCGTATTGCCGTGCGCGAACTCCGCCTGGAACGCCGCCTCGACCCCGCGCGAGAGCCGCTCGAGGTCGAGCTCGGGCGCGAACGCGACGATGACGCCCTCGGGTCCGAACATCTTGCTCGCATTCGCCATGGCCACGCCGAGCTGGCGCGCGGCCTCGTCGAGCACCGGTTCGACCTCGCCCGGATCGGCGTCGAGCCCCGCCTCGATGCCCCGCCTCGCGAGCTCGCGCTCGATGCCCCAGCGGCTGCCCCACGTCTCGAGGCAGCCCTGTGCGCCGCAGTGGCAGGGCCGATCGGCGTCGCCGACGCCTCGCCAATGCGCGAATCCACCAGCCGACGCGTCGAAACCGCGGTGGATGCGGCCTTGCACGACGACCGAGGCGCCGAGGCTCTGCCCGACGCTGAAGACGATGAGGTCGCGCCCCTCGAGGCGACCGTCGTAGAGCAGGCCGGCCGAGGCGAAGGCGTTGACGTGGCTGTCGAGCACGACCGGTGCGTCGAGCGCCCGGGCCAGCTCGGCGCGGAGCGGCACATTCTCCCAGCCGAGTGTGCCACTGTGCCGCACCCGACCTCCGGCCTGGTCGACCACACCCGACACCGCGATGCCGATGCCGACCACCTCGCCGCTCGCCTGCCGCCGGGTGACCGCGTCGACCGATGTGACGACGGCGTCCACGGCGTCGGCGAGCGCGGTCGAGGCGAGCTGCTCGCGATGGTCGGCGACGATCTCGCCGGCGAGGTCGGTGAGCGCGACGTACGCCTCGCGCGCGGTCAGGCGCACGCCGACGGCGAACACCGCCTCCCGTCCGAGCGCGAGCAGGCGCGCGGGCCGGCCGCCGGTTCCGCGCACCACGTCGGTCTCGACGAGCACGCCGGCGTGCAAAAGTCGACCGGTTATGCCCGTGACGGTCGCCGGGCTGAGGCCGGTCTGCGCAGCGATGAAGGCCCGCGCGACGGGTCCACGGGCACGCACCACATCGAGCACGAGCGCCTCGTTGATCTCGCGGATCAGCGCCTTGCTTCCCGTCCGCAGCTTCATCGCCGTCGTCCTGTCGTGTGCCGGGTCATCGTCGAACCCCATTCTGTCGAGTCGGTGCCGCGAGTGGATGCATCCATCTCGTTCTGCGGCCATCCTATTACTTCGGTCATTGACAAAACACATTTCTCCGATCTACGCTGCTCGCATGACCGACGACAACGGAGTCGGCGCGACCGCGCGATCCGATTCCCCCGAGCAGCTGCGCATCCTGCTGAGCGTGCCCGCCCACGAGTTGCAGGCGATGTTCCCGGCCGAGACCCGAGCAGCCCTCGACGAACTCGGCGAGGTGGTCGAGCACGATCCCGACGACCTCGCCGACCCGGCCGCGTTCCGCGCCGCCCTCGCGGGCGTGCAGGTCGCCATCACCGCCTGGGGTTTCCCGAGGCTCGACGCAGCCCGGCTCGCCGACGCACCCGATCTGCGATTCGTCATGCACGCCGCCTCCTCGCTGAGGGCGCTGACGAGCGACGACTTCTGGGCGACGGGCATCCCCGTCTCGCAGGCGGGTGCCGCGATGTCCCCCGCCGTGGCCGAGCTGTCCCTCGCCTTCACGATGGCCCTGCTGCGCCGCACGCATCGCACCGACCACGCGCTGCGCAGCGGCGGCGACTGGTGGGAGGCGCGCCTCACGCCGCGCGCCCGCGAGATCCGCGGCAGCCGGATCGGCGTCGTCGGGGCGAGCCGCACCGGTCGCGACTACCTCGAGCTCGTCACCGCGCTCGGCGCCGAGGTCATGGTCTTCGACCCCTACATTCCAGAGGGCGACCCCCTGCGCGCCGTGCAGCGTGACCTCGATGGCCTGCTGCGCGACAGCGAGGTGCTCGCCCTGCACGCTCCCGCCACGGAGGAGACGCGCGGCATGCTCGGCGCGACCGAGCTCGCGAAGCTGCGGGACGGCGCGCTCGTCGTCAACACCGCCCGCGCCGAGCTGCTCGACGCGGACGCCCTCTACGCCGAGGTCGAATCGGGCCGAATCGACGCGGCCCTCGATGTCTTCGAGGCCGAGCCGCTCGACGACCGGTGGCGCCGTCTGCCGAACGTGCTCGTCACGCCTCACCTCGGCGGAGCGACCGTCGAGTCCCGGCGACGCGCGGGCCGGATCGTCGTCGAGGAGATCCGCCGATTCGTCGGCGGAGTCCCCCTGCGCTACGCGCTCACCCGCGCCGACGTCGAACGGATGGGATGACGATGGCCCGAAACATCCTGATCATCCACTGCCACGACCTCGGCCGGTTCCTCGGCGCCTACGGCGTCGAGACGGTTTCGACGCCGCACCTCGACGCGCTGGCCGCCGAGTCGACCGTGTTCGAGCACGCGTTCTCGACCGCGCCCCACTGCAGCCCCGCCCGAGCCTCGCTCTTCACCGGCAGCTATCCGCAGCAGAACGGCGTGCTCGGCCTCACGCACGAGCCGTTCGGATGGGACCTGCGCGATCCCTCGACGCACCTCGCGCACCGGCTGCGCGGTGCGGGCTACCGCACCGAGCTCGTCGGGGTGCACCACGAGTCGAAGGTGCTCGCCGACGACGAGGTCGCGGCGCGGCTCGGATTCGACCGCGTGCGCACCGGAGGCGACCGTGACGTCGTCGCGCGGCGCGCGATCGAGGCGCTCGACCGGGCGGCCGAGGCCGCCGACGAGGCCGGCGCTCCGTTCTACCTGCAGGTCGGGTTCAACGAGCCGCACCGCTCGCCCTCGGACCGGGACCCGCTCGGCGTCATGGGCTTCCTCGGCGAGCACGTGGAACCGGACGCCAGCCGCGGGATCACGGTGCCGGCCCATCTCCGCGACGACGAGGGCGCCCGCACCGAGATGGCCGAGCTCCAGGGCGCGGTCCGCGCGATGGACGAGGGCGTCGGCCGCGTGCTCGCCCGGCTGAGCGAACTCGGCCTCGACGAGCACACCGTCGTCGTGTTCACGACCGACCACGGCCTCGCCCTCCCTCGCGCGAAGTGCACGCTCTACGATGCCGGCACGGGCGTCGCCCTGCTCATCCGCACGCCGGACCGCCGCGAGTGGAGGAGCCGACGCGTCAACGAGCTCGTGAGCCACGTCGACGTGGTGCCGACACTGTTCGAGCTCGTCGACCTGCCGGCGCCCGACGGGGTCGCGGGCCGGAGCCTCGTCCCATTGATCGAGCAGGGCGTGCCCGCGCGGGAACACGCGTTCGGCCAACTGACCTACCACACCTACTACGACCCCAAGCGGTCGGTGCGCTCGGCGACCCACAAGCTCATCGTGAACTTCTCCAATGCGCCGCGCGCCATGGACCCGACCCAATCCTGGGTGCATCGCAGCCTGCCGGCCGACCTCGCCGGGCCCACCATCGGCACCAGCCCCACGGTCGAACTGTACGACCTCCGCACCGACCCGCACGAGACCTCCAATCTCGCCGGCGACGACCGCAACGGCGACGAAGACCGGCGCGCGACCTTCGCCGCCCTCGCTGCCGCGCTCCTCGACTGGATGCGCGAAACCGGCGATCCCCTGCTCGCCCCGCAGCCCGGGCACCGACGCCACCGCCAGGCGCTCGCCGCCCTCGAGGAGGCCGCGCGTCTCCTCGAACCCGCCCTGCCCTGAATCCAACCCCTTCCCGGGACCGACGAGGCTTCCGGAACACCCAGAAAGCGAGAACAGCATGACCAGACGACACCTCCGGCTCGCGGCCGTGGCCGCCGCCGGCGCGCTCGCCCTGACGGCCTGCGCCTCGAACGGCGCGTCGACCGCACCCGCCGAAGACGGCGAGGTCAGCGGCGAGGTCACGATGTGGATGTACCCCGTCATCAAGGACGAGGCCGCCAGCAAGGAGTTCTGGGCCGGTGCCGAGGCCGACTTCGAGGAGGAGCACCCCGGCGTCGACCTCACCATCGAACTGCAGCCGTTCGCCAAGCGCGACGAGCAGATCTCCGCGGCGCTCGCCGCGAACTCGGGGCCCGACCTCGCCCTCGTCACCCCCGACATGGCGGCGACCTACCTCAACGTCGGCGGCGTGCAGCCGGTCGGCGAGGCGATCGACGACCCCGACGTGTTCTACCCCTCCACGATCGAGGCCGGCACGTTCGACGGTGAGGTGTACGGCGTGCCCATCTTCCAGAACATCGCGACCAACGTGGTGAACACGAAGGTCTTCGCCGACGCCGGGCTCGAGATCCCCGACACCTGGGACGACGTCCTCGAAGCCGCCCCGGTGCTCGCCGAGCAGGGCATCGCCGTGATGGACTACGCCGGCACGACCGAGCAGACCCTCAACCTCTCCTTCTACCCGTTCCTCTGGCAGGCCGGGGGCTCCGTCTTCACCGACGACGGCACCGACGTCGCCTTCGACTCGAAGGAGGGCGTCGCCGCGCTCGAGTTCCTCGTCGACCTGCAGGAGATGGGCGGACTGCCCGCCGACTCGGCGACTGCGTCGATCACGATCGAGGGCTCGCCGTGGGCTGCCGGCAAGGTCGGCATCCACACCAACGGCCTGCCCGCAGAGCTCGCACCGCTGCGCGCGGCGGTCGGGGGCGAGGGCGTCGAGGCCGCGCTGCCGTTCGAGGACGAGATCCGCGCCACCTTCGGCAACCCCGGCCTGATGGCGCTCACCTCGATCAACAAGCAGCAGAACCGCGAGGCCGCCTACGCCGTGCTCGAGTTCCTCTCCTCGAAGGAGTTCCAGACCGAGCTCAGCGTGGCGTCGGGCAACTTCTCGAGCCGCACCGACGTGCCCGCGCCGGGTGAGGGCGCCGATTACGAGACGCTCGAGGCCGCCCTCGAGTACGCCATCCCGGGCGAGCCGAACCCCGCCGCCCGCCAGGTGATGGCCGCGCTCGCGCCCTACATCCAGTCGGCCCTCCGCGGCGAGCTCTCGCCCGAGGAAGCCCTCGACCAGGCAGCCGACGAGGCCCGAGGCATCCTCGACCGCAACTGATCCATCGGGTCGCGGGCGATCCGCGATCGCCCGCGACCCACCCCGACACGATTGGTCTCCGCCATGTCCGTTCCCACCGCAGCCGCGTCGCCCACCGGGCGCGCCGCCGGGCGGCCCGGCCGCACGGCGAGCCGGCGCCGCGAGGCGATCGCCGGCCTGCTGTTCGTCCTGCCGACCATCGTCATCTTCGTCGTGTTCAAGTTCATCCCCATCGGCGGCGCCGGTGCGATGAGCCTCACGCAGTACCGCCTGAACGGCGACGTCACCTTCCTCGGCGCCGAGAACTACACGCGGCTCTTCGCCGACCCGCACTTCTGGCAGAGCCTCGGCGTCACGCTCGGGTACGTGTGCATCTTCGTGCCGCTGATCATCGTCGTCTCGCTCGTCGGCGCGCTGCTGCTGAACCGGCTGGTGCGCGCGAGCGGCGTCTTCCGCGCCCTGCTGTTCGTGCCGTACCTCAGCTCCTTCGTGCTCGCCGGCATCATCTGGAAGTGGATCTTCGCCGCCGACGGACCCCTCAACGCCGCACTCGACGGCGTGGGCCTCGGGCCGGTGCCGTTCCTCACCGGCGAGGCGTGGCTCGTGCTCGCGAGCCTCGCGATGGTCGCCGCGTGGAAGGGCTTCGGCTACTCGATGCTCATCTTCCTCGCCGGCCTGAAGGCCCAGCCGGCCGAGGTGCACGAGGCCGCACGCATCGACGGCGCCGGCAACTGGAAGTCCTTCTGGCACATCACGCTGCCGCTGCTGAAGCCGGTCGTCTTCTTCGTGCTCGTCATCGAGACGATCGTCGGCTTCCAGGTCTTCGACACCATCTACGTCATGACGGGCGGCGGCCCGGCGAGGGCCAGCTACAGCCTGATCTACTTCCTGTTCGACCAGGGCTTCCGATTCTTCGACTTCGGCTACGCGGCGGCCATCGGCATCGTCCTGTTCGCCATCGTGCTCATCCTCTCGCTGATCCAGCGCCGCTTCTTCGAAGGAAAGGACGAGCAGTGACCTCCACCGCGTCCCTCGCACTCGACGTCCCCGTCACCGGTGACGGCACCCTGCCCACCGGCACCCCGGGATCCTCCGTCCGCCCACCCCGCCGACGCCGAAGCCGCGGCGGCGCCGATGGCGGCCAGACCTGGCCGATCGTCGCGCTCGTGGTCATCTCGCTGTTCACGGTCGCCCCGCTCATCGCCGTGATCGTGCTCGCGCTCTCCCCCGAGGACGCGCCGACCATCCCCTACGCGCTGCCGTCGGAGCTCACCTTCGACAACCTCGTGCGCATCTTCAACGTCGGCGAGTTCCCGCTCTGGTTCTGGAACTCGCTCGTGTACTCGGTCGTCTCGGTGGTCCTCGTGCTCCTGACCGCGTCGATGGCGGCGTACGCCCTCGCCCGCAAGCGGTTCCCGGGTCGCAACCTCGTGCTCTGGTCGATCGTCGCGACGCTCATGGTGCCGATGCAGGCGACGCTCATCCCGACGTTCATCATGATCGCGGGCTGGGGCGGCGTGAACACGCTCTGGGGTCTCATCCTGCCGACGCTCGCGAACGCGCAGGCGGTGTTCCTCATCCGCCAGTTCGTGCGCGACCTGCCCGACGAGCTGTTCGACGCGGCCAGGATCGACGGGGCCGGCGAGTGGCGCACGTTCGTCGCGATCGTGCTGCCGCTCATCCGCCCGGTGCTCGCGACGCTCGCGATCTTCGTCTTCCTCTGGCACTGGAACGACCTGCTGTGGCCCCTCGTGATCGGCCAGTCCGACGAGGCGCGAACCCTGACCGTCGGCCTCGCATCGTTGAACACCGAGACCGTCTCGAACTCGAGCATCATGGCGGCGGCCCTCATCAGCTTCATCCCCTGCCTCGTCATCTTCATCGTGCTCCAGCGCCACATCGTGGCGAGCATCACCTCCAGCGGGGTCAAGGGGTGAGCGTGACGGATGCCGCTCCGGTGCGCTTCGGGCTCATCGGCGTGGACTCCTCGCACTCGGTGCAGTTCACGACGATGCTCGGCGACGGCCGCACCGGACGGGTCGCCGGCGGCACGGTCGTCGCGGCTTGGAAGGCTCCGACGGTCGAGGACTTCCCGCCGAGCCGCGACCGCAACGACTGGCTCGCCGCCGAACTCGAAGCGCTCGGGATGCCGCTGCTCGACTCGCCGGGGGCCGTGGCCGAGGCATCCGATGCCCTGCTCATCGTCGCGAGCGACGTGCGCACCCACCCCGCCCACCTGCGTCGGCTCACGCGCTTCGGCAAGCCCGTCTTCGTCGACACCCGCTTCGCGCCCACGCGACGCGAAGCGGTCGAGATGCTCGAGCAGGCGACCGGCGACGGATGCCTCGTCCTCGCCGGATCGCCGAAGCGGTTCACGCCCGAGTTCCGGGCGGCGCTGGGCGCTGCCGGCGGAGTCGAGCGGATCGACCTCGACGGCCCGTTGCCGGAGCAGCCGCATCACCCGTTCCTCGCCTGGTACGGAGTGCACCTCGTCGACCTCGCGGTGGCGGCGTTCGGACCGGGTTGCGAGACCGTCGAGGCGACCGGCGACCGGGTCACCGCGACCTGGAACGACGGGCGCGTCGCCACGCTCCGCGGCGACGCCGAATGGACGCCGATCACCCGAGGCGTGATCGGCACGGCAGCCGGCGAAGAGGCGTTCGAGATCGAGGCGAGCGCCGAGATGCTCGCCGGCCTGCTCGAGAGCCTCATCTCGTCGTGCCGGACGGACACGTCCAACGTGCCCGCGGCCGAGATCCTCGCGACCGTCGCGATCGTCGAGGCCGCGGCACGAAGTCGCGAACTCGGCGAACCGGTCTCCGTCACGGCCTGACCGGCCCCGCACACCACCGCCCCAACCTCAGAGAAAGGGTCGACGATGACCACGCATCACTCCGCACTCAGCCGGCGCACACTGCTCCAGGCCGGCGGCGCCGGCGCGCTCGCCGCGCTCGTCGCGTCGGCCGGAGCCGACCGCGCGTACGGCGCCGAGCCCTCGGTGACCGTCACCGACCTCGGCCCGGGAGCCGTGCAGTTCGGTTCGAAGAGCGCCTACCAGTTCGGCGACACCCTCTACATCGGATCGCGCAACCTCGAGCCGATGTACGTCATCGCCTACCACGTGCCGACTGCGACGGTCACGGGTTACACCACGATCGCGAACGGCCGCTCGACCCAGGCGATCTGCGCCGATCCCACCGGCCGGTACCTCTACATCGGCACCGAGAACGAGGTGAACACCGCCACCCTGTTCCGATGGGACCTGCAGCAGGCCGAGGCCGAAGCCGAACCGCTCGGCCGCGCGGGCGACGTCCGCGTCTGGGCGCTCGACGTCGCCCCCGACGGCGTCGTCTTCTTCGGCGGACGCGAACCCGGCGGCAACCTGTGGAGCTACGACCCGGCCGTCGGCGAGGTCGTGCCGCTCGGTATCGCCGAGCCCACCGCAACCGGTGCCCGCGCGATCGTCGCGACGGAGACGACGGTCTACTTCGGCGCCGGGAACACGCTCGGCGGCGGCACTTCGAGCAAGGCCGTGCTCTCCGCGTACGACCGGGCGAGCGGGACGTTCACGTCGATCCTGCCGCCCGAGCTCGCCGACGACGACACCGTGCGCGAGCTGCGGCTCGCCGGCGACCGACTCGTCGTCACGACCGCGAACAGCACCGGCTCGAGCATCGCCGTGCTCGACCTCGCGAACCCCGCCGACTACCGCGTCGCCGTGCACGACGGCATCACCACGAAGGCGACGCTGGTGCACGAGCGCGACGTGTACTTCCTCGCGAAGGCCGGCGACCTGCGCGTCTGCGCGACGGACACGATGCAGATCAGCCCGGTCTCCGTACCCGGCCTCGACATCGGAGAGGTCTGGGGCCTCGGCTGGGTCGGCGACCAGCTGCACGCGGTCTCGGCCTACGGGTTCGTCGCGCACATCGACGTGGCATCCGGCGCCTTCGAGACCACCGGCCTGATCGACGCGGGCGCACCGCCCGAGGCGCAGCTCGCGATGAGCGTCACCGCGGGCGGGGGAAGCGCCTACGTCGCGGCGAGCGGCATCCTCGGTCGGCACGATCTCGCGACCGGCGCGACCGCGAACATCATCGCCCCCGGCGAGTCGAAGGACGCGGTCTGGGCCGCCGGCAGGCTGTGGATGGCGCAGTACAGCGGACACGGCCTCTGGGCGTACGACCCGGTGACCCACACGCCGGGCCAGGCCGCGCCGCTGCCCCCGTCGTACAACCGGCCGCAATCGATCACCTGGGACGAGGTGAACTGCCTCGTCGTCATCGTCGCCCTCTCCGATGCGGAGGGCGGCAGCTGCCTCGGCATCCACGACCCGGCGACGGGCTCGACCGAGGTCGTCGAGCTGCCGCTCGGACCCGGGCAGTCCGTGTCGTACGTGCTCGCACATGAGGGCGTCGTCTACCTCGGCGGCGGCACGGGCGGCGCGACGAGCCCCGCGGGCGAGATCGTCGCGTTCGATCCCGTCACGCGCAGCGTGCTCTGGCGCCTCGACCCCGCCGACACCAAGCAGGTCACGGGCCTCGCTGTGGCCAGGCGCTTCCTCTACGTCGCCCTGCACGGCGGAGGCTTCCGCGTCGTCGACCGCGCGAAGCGGCGGATCGTGCACAGCGAGCGGGTCGCGTTCGCGCCGAAGGCCTGGGGCCTCGTCACCAGCCGCAACCGCGTCTTCGCCGTGACCGCCCAGGAGCTGCGGCGCATCGACACCACCACGTACCGGAGCACGATCGTCGTGCCGGCGCTCGACGGTGCGTGGTACGGCGGCGGTATCGACATCTCGGCCGACGAGGACGGCCGGATGTACACGATGCGCGACCGCAACCTCGTGCAGATCGACGTGAGGTAGACGTGGAGCAGCACCGGCCCTGGCGGCCCGTCGGCGCGCGCGGGCGACCGCTGCCCGCATGGGCGCGCGACGCGACCCTCGGCATCTTCGTGCACTGGGGCGCCTACTCGGTGCCGGCCTGGGCCGAGCCGTCGGGCACGCTGGGCGACGCTCCCGCCGAGGAGTGGTTCGCGCACACCTCCTATGCCGAGTGGTACGCGAACACGATCCGCATCGACGGCTCGCCGGCGTCGGCCCACCACAACCGCGTGCACGGCGGGGCGCCGTACGAGTCCTTCCTCGACCTCTGGCGTGCGGAAGCCTACGACCCGATCGAGTGGGCGCGGCTGTTCGGCGCGGTCGGCGCAGACTACGTGGTACCTACGACCAAGCACCACGACGGCATCTGCCTCTGGGATGCCCCGGGCACCTCGCTCTCGACCGTCGCGCGCGGTCCGCGCCGCGATCTCATCGGGCCGCTCGCCGATGCCGTGCGCGGTGAGGGCATGCGCTTCGGCGTGTACTACTCGGGCGGTCTCGACTGGTCGGTCGCCGACACGCGCCCGCACACGTCGAACGCGCACATCGAGCGGCACCGCCCGAAGGACGCCGCGTACCATGCCCACGCCGCCCGGCACGTGCTCGACCTGGTCGAGCGCTACCGACCCGACGTGCTGTGGAACGACCTCGAGTGGCCCGACGCCGGCAAGCCGGCCGGGCCCGGCTCGCTCGAGGCGGTGATCGAGCACTACCGCGCCGCCGTGCCCGACGGCATCGTCAACGACCGGTGGGGCGCCGACGTGTGGGACTTCCGCACGAGCGAGTACGACGCCGGCACCGAGCACGAGGCGGTGCCCGGGTGGGAGCACTGCCGGGGCCTCGGGCTCTCGTTCGGGTACAACGCCGTGGAAGACGACTCGCACACGCTCTCGCCGCGCGACGTCGCCCGGCTCTATGCCGACGTCGTCTCGCGCGGCGGGCGGCTGCTGCTGAACGTCGGGCCGACCGCGGCGGGCGAGATACCCCCCGTACAGCGGCGCACCCTCGAGGGCGCCGCCGCGTGGATCACCGCGCTGAAGCCTCGCACGATCGACCGCGGGCCGGTCGATGACGCCGCGATCGAGGTGACGGATGCCTCGTGGTGGCGCGCCTGGTCGACACCCGACGGCGTCGTCGTGGTGACCGATCGGGACGAGGCATCCGCCCGTTCGCTCGACGATCGCCCGGTCACGCTGGTGCCACTGCCCCGCTGACGCGGCGCGACGCGGTTCGGCGCGGTTCGCCGCGCTCCGGCGCGCCTCGGCGCGGCGCCGCGGCAGCCGCTCCACCGATCGACGACGGTCACCCGGCCACCGCCTCGACGACGAACGGCCACGCGCTCGGCGGGAGCTCGTGCCCCAATCCGGGTACCCGCACGAGAGAGGCACCCGGGATGTCGCGGGCCAGCGCCTCGCCGTTGCCGATCGGGAACATCGGGTCGGCGGTGCCGTGCACCACGGTCGTCGGCACGTCGATGCTCCCGAGCCGCTCGCGCCAGCGTGGGACTTCCTCGAACTCGCCGGCCTCCTCGTCGTGGTGCATGCCCGGCGACCGGCGCACCGTGTCGGCCCAGATCGCACGGTCGTGGGCCTCGTCGAACTCGTCGCCGGCATAGTCGCGGTCGATCTCGACGTGGTACTCGACCACGGCGTCGTGATCGCTCCAGTCGGGCTCGCGGGGAGGATTCGCCCACGCTTCATGCAGGTGTGCGGCCGACCCCGGGAGGTCGGCGTCGGCCTCGCCCATCGTCGGCGTCGTCGACACGAGCGTGAGCGCGCGCACGCGGTGGGCGTGGTCGAGCGCAGCGAGCTGGCACACCCAGGCACCGGCCGAGAACCCGACCCAGTGCGCTTCGCGCACGCCGGCCGCGTCGAGCACGGCGAGGGCATCGCCCAGCGCGACGGCGAGCCCGTCGCGCCGCGCGTGCACGGGCCCGAGGATCGTCTCCCCCATGCCGCGCTGGTCGTAGCGGGCGACCCGCAGCCCGCGGGCGACGAGCAGGTCGCAGAACTCGGGCCGCCACCAGTCCATGGACGACTCGCCGCCGGCGACGAGCAGCACGAGCGGATGCCCCGGCGAGCCGATGAGCTCCGCCGCGATCACCGCACCGTCGGGTCGTGGGATCCGCAGCGACTCGACGCCGGTGCGGGTGTGACGGTCGGCTGCGGGGTTCGCGGCCGTGTCCTCGAGCATCCAGCTGCCGTGCGGTACCGGCCCGGCGGGCCGGTACCGCGACAACACGACGCCCGATGCCGACGACGACGTCTCGACGAGTTCGAGTCCGGCCGGCACCGTGCCGGCGCCGAACAGGCGCTTGCCGACTCCGAGCAGTACCGGCGCGACCGCGAGGCGGAGCTCATCGATGAGGTCTGCTGCCAACAACGTCTGGATGAGCCCGGGCGATCCCTGCACCAGCAGGTCGCGCCCGGGCCGGCGCTTGAGTTCGCGGACCGCCTCGACCGCGTCGCCGTCGAGCACGGTCGTTCCCGCCCACTCGATCGGCAGCGACGGCGTCCCGACGACGAAGCGCGGCAGCGAGTTCATCAGCACCGAACCGGGATCCTGCTCCGCCGTGAGCTTGGGCCAGTGGGCGGCGAGCAGGTCGAACGTGCCGCGCCCGAGCAGCAGCGCATCGGCCGTGTCGAAGGCGGCGCCGATGAACGCACCCACCTCCTCATCGAAGTACGGGACGAGCCATCCGCCCTCGGTGAAGCCACCGGACCGGTCCTCCCCGGGGCCGGCGGGACTCTGCACGACTCCATCGAGTGAGGTGGAGATGGCGACGACGAGCTTCATGGTCGGTCCTTTCGCGGGCGCGGCGCGAGACACCCTCATCTTGACGTCGAACGGCGACGAGCGGAATCGACCCGCGACGAATGGATCCCGGTGCCGCTGTCGGATCCGCCCGCCCCCGTTCGTAGCAGTGGTGAGAGGCTGCCCAGGAGGGGCATCCGAGGAGGGAACCGATCATGAGACTGGTCACCAACACCCAGGTCTCCGTCGACGGCGTGATGCAGGCCAATGGCGGCAACGACCCGCTCATCGACCCCGGCTTCGACCGCGGCGGATGGGCGATGCCGTTCGACGACGACGAGTCGAACGCCGCGATCGGCGACTACTACCTGCGGGCCGACGCGTTCCTGTTCGGCCGGAACACGTACGACCTGTTCGCCCGGTACTGGGGCGGCGTGCGCAAGGACGACGTCGACGACCCGTTCGTGCGGTCGCTGAACTCGCGTCCGAAGTTCGTCGTGTCCAACACGATCACCGAGCCCGAATGGGCCGACACGACCGTGCTCGCGGGCGACGGCGACGCCGTCGAGGCATCCATTCGCGAACTGAAGGCGCGCCCGGGCGGCGAGTTGCAGGTGCACGGCAGCGGCCGGCTGATCCGCTGGCTGCTCGAACGCGAGCTGGTCGACGAACTGACGCTCATCACGTATCCCGTCATCGTCGGCGGCGGCCGGCGGCTGTTCGCCGAGACGGGCCGGGACTTCGCGCTCGAACTGCTCGAATCCCGCACCTTCGAACCGGGCATCACGATGCAGACCTTCCGCCCCGTCGGTCGCCCGCGGTATGCATGAGGCCGGGAGGAACGACATGCTCTACTTCGTCTCGGTGATCGACGACCGCACGAACTCCGGCACGCCCGAGGAGATGGTCGAGATCGCCGCGTTCAACGAACGCCTCCGCGAGAGAGGCCACTGGGTGTTCGCGGCCGGCCTCGCCGACCCCGCCACCTCGACCGTGATCGACGGCCGCGGCGAGCAACCCGTGTTCACCGACGGGCCGTTCATCGAGTCCAAAGAGCACATCGCAGGTCTCTGGATCATCGAGGCGCCCGACCTCGACGTCGCGCTCGCCCTCATGGCGGAGGGGTCGAAGGCGTGCAACCGCCGCCTCGAGGTGCGACCGATGCTCACGCGGCCTGGGGCGTGACCGACGCGCGCACCGCGATCGCCCTGGCCCACCGCGAGGAGTGGGCCCGGGTGGTCGCCTCACTCGCCAAGCGCTTCGGCGATCTCGACATCGCCGAGGATGCCGCGGCCGAGGCGTTCGCGATCGCCGTCGAGCGCTGGCCGGCCGACGGCGTGCCGGCCAATCCGGGCGCGTGGCTCACGTTGACCGCCAACCGCAAGGCGATCGACCGCATCCGGCGCGAGCAGGCGCGCGCCGACAAGCACCGGGAGGCGCTCATGATCGCCGACGACACCCAGCTCGAGCCGCTCGGCGCGATCGACGACGACCGGCTCCGGCTCATCTTCACCTGCTGCCACCCGGCACTGTCGATGGAGGCGCGGATGGCGCTCACCCTCCGCCTCGTCGGCGGGCTGACCGTGCCCGAGATCGCGCGCGGGTTCCTCGTCCAGGAGGGCACGATCGGCCGACGCATCACGCGCGCGAAGGCCAAGATCGCGGCGGCGCGCATTCCCTACCGGGTGCCGGCGCCCGACGACCTGCCCGCGCGCGTGAGCGGCGTGCTCGCGGTGCTCTACCTCGTCTTCAACGAGGGGTACCTGGCGACGGGCGCCGACACCGACCCCGTTCGCGCCGATCTCACGGCCGAGGCGATCCGGCTCACCCGCCTCGTGCACGCGCTGCTGCCCGACGACGGCGAGGCGACAGGGCTGCTCGCGCTGATGCTGCTCACCGAGGCTCGCCGCCCCGCGCGCGTCGGCTCGAACGGCGAGCTCGTGCCGCTCGCCGAGCAGGACCGCGCGGCATGGGATGCCTCGCTCATCGCCGAGGGGCACCGCCTCGTGCGCGAGCGCCTCGAGGCCGGCGTCGCTCCCGGCCGCTACCAACTGCTCGCGGCGATCAACGCGGTGCACACCGATGCCCCCGACGCGAGCGACACCGACTGGACGCAGGTCGTCGCGCTCTACGACCAGCTGGTGCGGCTCGATCCGTCGCCGATCGTCTCCCTGAACCGCGCGATCGCCGTCGCCGAGGTGGATGGCCCGGCGGTCGGGCTCGCGCTCGTCGACGCGCTCGCGCACGACCCCGCCCTGGCGGGATATCACGCGTTCCACGCCACGCAGGCCGAACTGCTGCGGCGGCTCGAGCGCCCGACCGAGGCGCGCGACGCCTACGACCGCGCGATCGCGCTGGCGGGCAACACGGCCGAGGTCGGGTACCTGTCGCGCCGCCGCGACCAGCTCGACCGGCTCGGCTGAGCGCCGCCGCTCAGACCATCCGCCGGATGAACCGGTCGCGGTCGACGAACTGGTGCTTCAGCACGAAGCCGACGTGCAGCGCGATCGTGACGAGCAGCAGGATCTGCGAGGCGACGTGGATGCCCACGAGCAGGTCGTCGTCGACGAGGTCGAGGGGTGCGATCCACTCGGCGCGGTCGCCGACCTCCCAGTCCTCGCCCGAGAGCAGCACGAGCGCGAGCCCGCTCGACGGGGTGATGACCAGCAGCGCGTAGAGCGCGCGTTCGGTGGCGACGATGAACCGCTTGCCGCCGGCCGTGACCGTCGGCGGCCACGCGGGCAGCGTCACGACCTGTCGCCACGCGAACCGCACGACGGTGAGGGCGAGGATGCTGCATCCGATGACGACGTGCACCGGAAGCAGCAGATCCTCATCGCCGTCGTACGCCTCCTCGATCCACGGTTCGAGCACACCCTCTGCGCCGACCATCGCAGCGCCGACGAGGTACTGCGCGAGCAGCGCGAGCACCGTCAGCCAGTGCAGCACGCGGGCGATCACGCCGTGCCGGGGCGGCAACGGGCGCGCCTTCGGCGCCTCGGTCGCCGGCTCGGTCACGGGTCGGCTCACTCCTCGCCCCGCACCGCGCGGATCCACCGTCGCCGTTCGGCGAGCAGCGGGTCGATGTCGCGCAGGCGCTCGAGCGAGACATCCACCATCGGATACCCGACCGCCACGACGAGGACACCGGCCGTGCCGATCCGCCCGGCCGCCCACGCGCGCGCGTCGCCGATCCAGAGTTCGAACGGCTCGGCCACCCCGTCGACCGGCAGGTCGATGACCGCATCGGGTGCCTCCGGCGGTTCCACCGGCCACGGAGGGCCGTCGCCGGCCGCGAGTCGCTCGAGGCCCTGCCGATGGGCGACCAGCTGCCGAGGCTCGACGTCGTCGACGAGCACCTCGACGCGCGGCACCGCGTCGGCGCCGGTCGGGTCGGCGCCCTTCCAGTCGTCGGCCACGCACACCACCGAACGGATGCCCCGTTCGCCGAACGCCCACTCCGCGAGCATGGTGCGGCCCGCCCATCCGCTCACCGTGTACGCGGGACGCAGCCCGAACCCGCGGCGCACCTCGGCCTCCGTCTGGTCGACCGTCGCCCAGAACTCGTCCGGCGTGAGCTTGCCCGCGAAGTGCATGCTGCCACCCTGTCGCAGCCGCCCTCATGCGACAAGGGGGCGACGGCTCGCGTAGCAGACGGCCCGGCGGCAGTCCACTCCATTCCGGGCGGCGGAGATGGCCGCGAGGATCCGACCATGAGCGACATCGATGCGACCGCCGCGGCTCCGAAACCGGGCGAACGATCGGCGCAGAACGCGTGGTCGGGCGTGCTCTTCGGGGTCGGGCTCGTCGCGTTCATCGACGAGGCCGTGTTCCACCAGGTGCTGCACTGGCATCACTTCTACGATCTGGGAACGACCGACCTCGGTCTGGTGTCCGACGGGTTCTTCCATGCCCTCGGCTGGTTCGCGACGATCGCCGGCCTGTTCCTGCTCGCCGACCTGCGGCGTCGGGGGGCGCTGCGGTGGGCGCGCTGGATCGGCAGCGTCCTCCTCGGTGCCGGCGCGTTCCAGCTCTACGACGGCACCGTCCAGCACAAGCTCATGGGTATCCACCAGATCCGGTACGTCGAGGACCTCCTCCCCTACGACCTGACGTGGAACCTCATCGCCGCGGCCCTGATCGTCGCCGGCGGCATCCTGCTCGTGCGCACGCGCGGGTCGCGAACGCGCGCGCACCGGCCCGGTGCGGCGGCGGCATCGTGAATCCCGCGGGCCTGCCCTTCGCCGCGCCCGGCGCGCACGCGACCGGCGCGGGCTCCCCGATCGAGCTGATCGTGGTCGCGGCGGCCGCGAGCGCGATCGCCGCCTACGCGACGGGCGTCGTCGTCTCGCGCCGACGCGGACGCCCGTGGCCGTGGCCTCGCCCGGCGTTGTGGACGGCGGGGGTCGTGCTCGCGGCGATCTCGGCGGCGGGCCCGCTCGCGTCGGCAGCCGAGGCGAGCTTCGTCGCGCACATGTGGGCGCACCTGCTCGGCGGCATGCTCGCGCCGCTCCTGCTCGTGCTCGCCGCACCGGTCACGCTCGCGCTCCGCACCCTGCACGTGACGCCCGCACGACGGCTCTCGCGACTGCTGCGCAGCGGACCGGCTCGCTTCGTCGCGCATCCGGTCACCGCGCTGGCGCTCAGCTCCGGCGGCCTGTGGCTCATCTACCGCACGCCGGTCTTCGAGGCGATGCACGCCGACCCGCTGCTGCGGCTCGTCGTGCACGCCCACCTGCTGGTCGCCGGATGCCTCTTCACCGCGGCGATCGTCGGCCTCGACCCCAGACCGCACCCGTCACGTCGCACCCTCCTCGCGATCGTGCTCGTCATCGCGGTCGCCTCGCACGGCATCCTCGCGAAGCACCTCGCCGCCGACCCGCCCGCCGCTGTGCCCGCGGACGACGCCCAGGCGGGCGCGCAGCTCATGTACTCGCTCGGCGGCTGGGTCGAGGCGGCCGTCATCCTGGTCTTCTGCGCACAGTGGTACCGGGCCGCCGGCCGCAGGCGTGCGAGCGCACCGGCCGACGCGGCTAGCCTTGCCCGATGACCGCTCCTGCGCCGACCACCCGCCGCATCGAGCTGACGCTGCGCAAGCCGTGGCTGACGCTCTACGCCGGCATCCGCCCGACGGTCGTCATGGGCGGGCGCGGCCAGCCCGCGCAGTGGGGCGTCGGCACCTGGCAGGTGCCGACCGACGAGACGGTCGTCGTGGGCGTGTTCCTGTTCAACCGCGTGTGGCGGTTCGGCCGCGCCGAGTTCGCGCTCGAGCCGGGGCATGCGCCCGTCGTCGAATACCGGGCGCCGATGCTGCCGTTCACGCGGGGCCGGTTCCGGGTGCCCGCGAGTACGTGATCGCACGGATGCCGCGTCGGTCGGCTCGCCCGTACGCTCATGGCCGTCCGCAGATGCGCGACGGAGGAGGGCTGACGGGTGGCGGTGAGCGAGATCACGACGCCGGCGGCCGGCCGGATGCGATCACGCCGACGCGCACGGACGACGTTCGTGGCGGTCGGGGCGCTCGCGGGGCTCGCGTGGGCGGCGGCGCTGCGGGCGTGGATGGCGGAGCTGAACGGCCTGATGTCGGCCTTCAGCTGGGGCACGTTCGTCGGCGTCCTGCTTCCGGGCGTCGTGGTCGGCGCGGCGTTCGGTTGGGCGGCGGTCGTCGGCGACGACGCGACGCCCGGTGAACGACGGATGCTCCGCTGGTGCGCCGCGGCGCCGCTGGCCTTCGCCGTCGCGCCGCTCGCGGTACCCGGTGCCCTCGTCGACCTGCTCACCCAGGGGCTCGGCGGTGGTGCCGCGGCGATCGCGCTCCTGGCGGTCCTCGGCGGATTCGGGTTCGACGGCGGCCGTCCGAGATGGCCGCGAGCGGTGGCGGGCGCGCTCGCCGTCGGCTTCTCGGTCGCGGTCGCGCTGCTGACCGGGCCGCTGCTGCGCGGGGAGGTGCTCGGCCTGGCCTCGCCGCGCGGCGCCTGGCTCGCCGTGTTCGACCTCGCGCTGCTGCTCCTGCTGATCGCGGCGGCGAGCATCCCCTTCCGGCGGCTCAGAGCCAGCCGCGATCGCGCGCGGTCGTGAGGGCCTCGAGCCGGTTGCGTGCGCCGAGCTTGCCGATCGCGTTCGAGAGGTAGTTGCGCACCGTGCTCGGCGCGAGCGAGAGCTGCCGGGCGATGCCGGCGATGGTCTCGCCGGCGGCCGAGGCGCGCAGCACGTCGGCCTCGCGATCGGTGAGCGGGTTGTCGCCGGCGCCGAGCGCTTCGGCGGCCAACTGCGGATCGACGACCCGCTCCCCCGCGCGCACGCGGCGGATCGCGGCGGCGAGCTGCTCGACCGGGTGGTCCTTCAGCAGGAACGCGCGCGCCCCGGCGGCGAGCGCCCGTGCCAGGTAGCCGGGCCGGCCGAAGGTCGTCACGACGACCACCGCGCAGCCGGGCACGGCCTCGAGCACCGGTGCGATCATGTCGAGGCCGCTGCGCCCGGGCAGTTCGATGTCGAGGAGCACGATGTCGGGCTGCAGGCGCCGCGCCGCGGCGACGATCTCGTCGCCGCGCTCGACCCCGCCGACGACGGCGAGGTCGTCTTCGAGGTCGAGCAGGGTCGTCAGCGCCGATCGCATGAGGCGCTGGTCCTCGGCGATCAGGATGGTCGTCGGCTCGGGCATGCCGTGGCTCACCGCCCCCGGTCCTCTGGCACCGGCACGACCGCGGTGAGCCGGAACCCCGAGGGCGTCGGCCCGGCGCGCAGTTCGCCGCCCGCCGCTGCGACGCGTTCGCGAAGCCCCTCGAGTCCGCGTCCGCCTCGAGAGCCATCCGAGACGGATGCCTCCGCGGCTGCGCCGCGCCCCGTCACCGGGCCGTCATCGGCGATCTCGACACGTGCACCGCCCGCCTGCACGGTCACCTCGATCGCGCAGTGATGAGCATCCGAGTGGCGCAGCACGTTGGTGACCCCTTCGCGCACCACCCAGCCGAGCACCGCGTCGACCGTGATCGGCAGCGAACCGTCGGGCACGCTGACCGAGGTCGCGACACCCGCGTCCTCGAGGGTGCGGCGCGCGTTCGCGAGCTCCTCGGCGAGGCTGACCGACCGCGCACCGGCGACGACCGAGCGGACCTCACTGAGCGCCTCGCGAGCGATGCCCTCGACCTCCGCGACGTGCTCGGCCGCGGCATCCGGATCCCGTGGCATCAGGCGGCGCGCCGCCTCGGACTTCACGGCGATCACCGAGAGCGAGTGGCCGAGCAGGTCGTGCAGGTCCCGTGAGAAGCGCAGGCGCTCCTCGCCGACCGCCGCGACCGCGAGCCGCTCGCGCGTGCGATCCAGCTCGCGCGCCAGGGCGACGTAGTACTGCACCAGGTAGTTGCCGGCGCCGCCCGCGAACGCGGCGAACCCGACGAGCACCGCTGCCTCGAGCGAGCCGGTCTCGAAGCCGACGGCGAGCGCGCCGCTCACCGAGACCGCGCCGACCACGCCCATCGCCCATCGGCGGCGGATCGCGAGCGAGGCGGCGACCGCGAGCAGCGGGAACAGCAGGGCCTGCCCGGTACGCCAGAGCACCAGGTATCCGCTGCAGAGCAGCAGCAGCGCGACGAACAGCAGCTCGGTCGCGACCGTCGGCCGGCGGCGCGAGCCGAACGGCAGCGTCACGGTCAGGCCGAAGACCCCGCCCAGCAGCAGCACGGCGGCGACGCGCGCCCAGTCGGCGGCGGCGAGCGCCGCGACGAGCGGGGCGACCAGCAGCACCGGCGCCGCGATGAGCGACAGCCAGGGCCCCGGCCGGTAGGCGAGCCACGCCATCGGCGGTGGCGAGGGGCTCGCGTCGAGGTCGTCGATCGTGGTCATCGTGTCACGCTCCCGTCGCCCATCCTGTCAGTGCCCCGCCCGCTCAGCGCGGTCGTCACGGGAGCCGTTCATCGGCCGTGCCGTCGACGCGTCGCCGGCCCGCGAGCGGCAGGCCGATCACGAGGATCGCGCCGGTCACGACGTGCATCGCGAGCAGCACGACGAGCATCGGCCCGGCCGCTCCGATCGTCACGGGTCCGAGCAGGGAGAGGGCGAGCAGGGTCCACCCGATGATGGCGAAGGTGCGCGGGCCGTGCCCGGTGAACCGTTCGAGCAGGGCGAGCACGCCCCAGGCGGCGAGTCCGGCGACGAGCGCCGCGCCGATGATCGCGGCCGGGCCGATGGTCTGCGCCGCTGCGCCCGACCCGACGGCCAGCTCGAGGCCGGCCACCGGTACGGCCACCACCCAGAGGAGCAGCGGCAGCACGACCGCGATCGCGACCGTCGCCGCGCGACCGAGCCGGCGGCGCCGCGCGCCGGAGGCATCCGGTGCGCGGTCGTCGTCGGCGGTGGGGTCGATGGACGGATGATTCGTCGTCGTCTCGTTCATGCCTTCGACGCTACGAATGACCGGCGGCGTCCGGCAGGGACGGATGTCACCGGTTCGCGAGGACGAACGTCCTGGCTGCCGTGACCTCGCCCTCACGATCGGGTTCGACCCGCGGTGAGGCGCTCTGCCGCCCGTAGGTCTCGAGCAGCCGCAGCCACACCTCGTTCACGGTCGGGTAGGCGGGCACGGCGTGCCAGAGGCGGTCGAGCGGCACCTCCCCGACGATCGCGATGGTGGCGGCCTGCAGCAGTTCGGCCACGTCGGGTCCGACGAACGTGGCGCCGATGACGACCTGGCGATCCTCGTCGACGACCATGCGGGCCTGGCCGCGATAGCCGTCGGCGTGCACGCTGGCACCCGCGACCCATCCGATCTCGTAGTCGACCGCGCGCACGCGGTAGCCGGCGGCCGTCGCGGCATCGGCCGTGAGGCCGACCGACGCGACCTCTGGGTCGGTGAACGTGACCTGAGGGACCACCGCATGGTCGGCCGTCGCGACATGCGCGCCCCACGGGGCATCCGACACCGCCGTGCCGTTGGCTCGCGCCGCGATGACGTCGCCCGCGGCGCGCGCCTGGTACTTGCCCTGGTGCGTGAGCAGCGCCCGGTGGTTCACGTCGCCGACGGCGTACAGCCAGTCGAAGCCGGGAACCCGCAGCGTGTCGTCGGTGTCGAGCCAGCGGCCCGGTTCGAGCCCGATCGTCTCGAGGCCGAGGTCGACGGTGCGGGGCGTGCGCCCCGTCGCGATCAGGACCTCCTGCGCCAGGACCGTCCGGCCGTCGGAGGTCTCGATCCGGACGCCCGACTCGTCGCGGTCGACGCGCACGGGCTCGATGCCGAGCCGCAGGTCGACGCCCTGCTCGCGCAGGGACTCGGCGACGCGTTCGCCGGCGAACGGTTCCATGCCGGCGAGCAGGGTGCCGCGCGAGACCAGCGTCACCTGCGTGCCGAAGCCCGCGTACGCCGTCGCCATCTCGGCGGCGACCACGCCGCCGCCGATGATGGCGAGGCTCTCGGGCACCTCCTGCACGCTCGTGACCTCGCGGCTCGCCCACGGACGGGCGGCGCGGAGTCCCTCGATGCCGGGGATGAGCGGGTCGGAGCCCGTCGCGATCGCCACGGCGTGCCGGGCGACGAGGACGAGGGTGCCGCCGTCGGGCGTGGTGACCGTCACCTCGCGGGGGCCGCTGAGCCGGCCGTGACCGCGAACGAGGTCGATGCCCGCGCTCTGCACCCACGAGACCTGGCCGGCGTCCGACCAGTGGTTCGTGAACGTGTCGCGGCGGGCGAGCACGGCGGCCACGTCGAGGTCGCCGGTGATCGCCTCGGCGGCGCCGGGCACGCTGCGGGCGGCGCGGAGCGCGGCCGCCGAGCGCAGGAGCGCCTTCGAGGGCATGCACGCCCAGTAGGAGCATTCGCCGCCGACCAGTTCGTGTTCGACGATGACGGAAGTCAGCCCGCCCTGGACCGCGCGGTCGGCGATGTTCTCGCCCACCGCCCCGCCGACCGGCGCGATGAGGTCGTATTCCTCGATGAGGGTCGTGTCGATGGTGCGCATGATGGTCAGCGCCCCTCTCCGGCTCCGGCCGGACGGCGCGCGGCCGGCGGCAGGAAGTCCATCGGTTCGGATGCCTCGCCGTGCCGGTCGCGAACGACGCGGTAGCCCTCGCTGGTCAGGCCGACGGCCATGTACCCCGCGTACCACTCGGGCCATTCGTCGTCGTAGATGCCGCCCAGCCGTTCCGCCTCGTACACGCCGTGAGCGGCCGCGGCGGACTTGAGGAGGCGGAGGATGATCTGCTTCGGGGTGTCCATGATCGAATCCGTTCGCTCGTCGCCGGTCATCGTCCGGGAAGGCGGTCGGTGATCTCCTGGAGGAGCCACTCGTTGCCGTCGGGATCGCTGAAGGTCGCGAACGAGCTGTAGCTGGCCCGCTCGGGATGGGCACCCGGGATGCGGTGCTCGACACCGGCCCGCACGAACGGGTCGGCCTCGTGGAAGACCTCGGAGACCTCGACGCCGCGTTCGGCGATCTCGGCACGGGCGGCCTCGATGTCGGGAACGGCGACGAGGATGCCTCGTACCGATCCCGCGGGCGCGGTGGTGACGCCCGTGCCGAAGATGATCGACGCGGTCGATGCGGGCGGCGTCAGCTGCACGATGCGGTAGCCCTCGTCGACGACGAGGTCGGCATCGAGGCGGTAGTCGAGCCGCTGGTAGAAGGCCTTCGTCCGGTCCACGTCGGAGACGGGAAGGACGATGACTTCGAGTTTGAGTTCCATGATCGCTTTCCTCCTGATTTAGGACCATTTGATCCTGATAGGAGACTCAACCGTGCGAACGGCGTACTCTATTCCCATGGCGACGAGGAGATATTCCGACGCGTGCGGCATCGCCCGCTCGCTCGACGTGATCGGCGAGCGCTGGGCGCTGCTGGTCGTGCGCGAGTTGGTGTTCGGACCGAAGCGGTTCACCGACCTGAGGGCCGGGCTCCAGGGCATCAGCCAGAACGTGCTGAGCCAGCGGTTGCGCGACCTCGAGGCCGCCGGAGTGGTGACGCGAACCGTGCTCGGGCCGCCCGCCAGCACGCAGGCCTACGAGTTGACGGCGCTCGGGCACTCGCTCGAGCCGGTGCTGCTCGCGATGTCGCGGTGGGGTGCGCTCACGCCCCCCGAGCCGGGCGCGAAGATGAGCAACGACGCATTCGCGCTCGCGCTCAGGGCCCTGTTCGTGCCGGCGGCGGCCGGTGCCCCGGCCGACTCACCGGCCGGCGCGTTCGTCGGGCGCGTCCGCCTGCGCCTCACGCGCGACGCCTTCGACGTCGACGTGCGCCCCGACCGCGTCGAGGTGACCCGCGCCGCGGGTGGCGATCCCTCGACCGTGCTCGAGGCCGACGAATCCGTCCTGCGAGCGGTCATGTTCCACCGCCGCACGCTCGACGACGCGATCGAGCGCGGCGACCTGCGCGTGCGGGGCGGCATCGCCGAGGCATCCGCGTTCCTCGGTCGCTTCGCGGCGCCCACCCTCGACGATGCGGTCGCGACCGGCGCATGAGCGGGCGGCCGTAGGTCGGCGATCGGCGTCGGCGGCCGTAGGTCGGCGATCGGCGATCGGCCGGACGCCGGCAGGGCTCGTCGCCGGTCAGTCCCCGCCCAGCCCCTCGGCGATCGCCTCGCCGAGCACCCTCGCGCCCGCGGGTGACGGATGCAGGCCGTCCGACGACATCCCGTCGCGGAACGAACCGTCGTCGGAGCGAAGCCCGGCCGACGCGTCGACGAACCGCCAGCCGCGATCGTCGGCCAGGTCGTCGAGCCGATCGTTGTACGCCTCGGCGCCCTCGGGGATCGCGTCGATCGGCGGAATCGACACCACGACGACGTCCGCGATGCCGACGGTGTCGACGAGCCGCTCGAGGTTCGCAGCCGACTCGTCGAACGGGATGCCGAACGCGACGTCGTTCGTTCCCGCCAGCAGCACGAGCACGTCGGCGTCGGACGGCGCCACCTGCCCGGCCATGCGTGCCGTCGTCGCGCCCCACTCCGCCCAGCCGCCCGCGAAGTCGAAGCCCGCATCGACGGCGTACGTCGCCCACGACGCCGAACCGAGGTCGCCGGCCGCGAAGTCGACACTGTCGGCGTCGGTGATCGAGTCGCCGACGGCGGCGAACGCCACGCCGGTACGCGGTTCGGCACCATCGGTGGATGCCTCGCCCGGCTGCGGCTGCTCCGCCGTGCCCGGCGGGGAGCATCCGGCCAGCAATGCGCACGCGACACCGCCCGCGACGAGCGCGAGCAGGACCGCCGCGGGCCGCGTCGAAGCCGACGCCGTCCGCCGCGCGGGTGGTCGCCGCATCCGTGCCGTCACTCGCTATGCCGGCGCATACCGCGCCCGGATGACACCCGACTCGTACGCCTCCACGTCGATGAGCCGCAACCCGACGGGGTGCGGCGTTCGCAGGCGGTCCTCGGCGTTGCCGACGAGGAACGGGTGGATGCCCGCGTGGATCTCGTCGACGAGCCCGGCGTCGAGCAGCGTCGCGGCGAGCTGCCCGTAGCCGTGCGAGATGATCGAGTGGTATCGCTCGCGCAGGTCGCGCACCGTGTCGGCCACGCCGCCCTCGATGAGCGTCGCGTTCCAGTCGAGCGGCCCTTCCAGGCTCGTCGAGGCGACGAACTTCGGTAGCGCGTTGTAGTGCGCGGCGAAGCCGCGGTCATCGGTCTGGGCGGGCCAGTACTCGCGGAAGAACTCGTAGCTCTCGCGGCCGAGCAGCACCGCGTCGGCACCGAACACGAGGGCGTCGGAGTGCCGCACCAGGTCGGGGTCGTTCTCGTCGAACCAATGCTCCATCTGGTCGAAGACCCCGTCGAGCGTCATTTCGAATGAGATCGTCACGGTTCCCATGCGCCCAGCATGCTCCGATCCGGGCCGGATGTCACCCGAGCCCGGCGCGCTCCTCCGAGGCATCCTTCGGGCCATCCGCCTCGCCCGCGACCGGTCGATTCGACAGGCCGACCGAACCGGCGCCGGCCTCGCCCTTCGAGAGCGCCGCCGCGACCGCGACCGACTCGTCGACGTCGGGGTACTGCGGGCGCAGCTGCACGGCCTGCTGGCGCCGGTGCTCGCGCTTGGCCTTGCGACCGGACGCGATGAGGTTCAGCGCCTCCACGAGGATCGCGAACGCCATGGGCGCGTAGATGAGCGCCTTGTCGATCTTGATGCCGAAGCCCTCGGCGATGAGGAAGACGCCGATGAGCAGCAGGAACGACAGCGCGAGCATCTTCACCGTCGGGTGGCGGTTCACGAACGTGAAGATGAACCGCGACGCGAAGAGCATGATGCCGAAGGAGAGCACGACGACCGTGACGATGACGACCAGGTTCTCGGTCATGCCGACGGCCGTGATCACCGAGTCGAGCGAGAAGACGATGTCGAGCAGCAGGATCTGGATGAGCACCGAGCTGAACGTGATGCGCTTGGGCGCGGCGCCGTGCTCGTCCTCGGCGCCTTCGAGCTTGTGGTGGATCTCGGTGACCGCCTTGTAGACGAGGAAGAGCCCGCCCGCGATCAGGATGAAGTCCTTCACCGAGAAGCCCATGCCGAACCAGACGACCACGTCCTCCTTCAGCGTGATGATCCACCCGGCGAAGAAGACGAGCACGACGCGGATCACCATCGCGAGCGTGAGGCCGAGGTTGCGGGCCCGGGCCTGCTGCTCCTTCGGCAGCTTCGACGCGAGGATCGAGATGAAGATGACGTTGTCGACGCCGAGGACGATCTCGAGGACGAACAGCGTCAGGAACACGGCGATGAGGTCGGGCGTGAAGGCGAAGGAGAAGTCCACCCGCTCATCGTAGATGGGCGTCGGCCGAGCTCAGCGCGTCAGCTCGGCCGCCTCGTCGAGACGACCGAGCTTGTCGGGGTTCGCGATCGAGAAGATGCGGGTGATGCGCCCGCCCTCGACCTCGAAGCAGATCGCCCCGGCGAGCGCGCCGTCGACCTCCCCGCGGATCGCGGGATGCCCGTTGACCCAGGTGGGGCGCGCCTCGAACGGCAGGCCGAGTTTCGCGAGCCCGCCGAGCAGGTACCTGGCGATCTTGTCGGCGCCGACGATCGGCCGCAGGGCGGCGCCGCGCACCTTGCCGCCGCCGTCGGCGACGGAGACCACGTCGGGCGCGAGCACGTCCATCAGGCCCTGCAGGTCGCCCGAGTTCACGGCGGCGACGAACCTCGCGACGACGGCCTCCTGCTCGGCGCGGTCGACGGCGACGCGGGGTCGCCGGGCCGCGACGTGCTCCTTCGCGCGGTGCGCGACCTGCCGCACGGCGGCCGTCGACTTGCCGATGGCCTCCGCGATCTCGTCGTAGGGCACGTCGAACACCTCGCGCAGCACGAACACGGCGCGCTCGGTCGGCGCGAGCGTCTCGAGCACCGTGAGCATCGCGATCGACACGCTCTCGGCGAGCTCCACGTCGTCCGCGACATCCGGACTCGTGAGCAGCGGCTCGGGCAGCCACTCGCCCACGTACGACTCGCGTCGGCGCGCGAGCGTGCGCAGGTGGTTGAGCGCCTGCCGCGTCACGATGCGCACCAGGTAGGCGCGCGGCTCGTGGACCTCGGCCCGGTCGACGGTCGACCAGCGCAGCCACGACTCCTGCAGCACGTCTTCGGCGTCGGCCGCGGAACCGAGCAGTTCGTAGGCGACGGTGAACAGGAGGCCGCGGTGCGCGACGAACGGGTCGTCGGTCATGTCACGACCCTACGACGGATGCCTCGGGCACCGCTTCGGGCGCCGCCCCGCGCGCCGTCGCGCCCGATCGCTCGGCGAGGGGCGGCAGGCCGCACGCGTCGGCGAAGCCCTCCGACCGGATGCCGAGCGCGATGTTCATGCGCGCGCTCATGTTCATGAACGAGACGCGAGCGGTGAGCTCGACGAGGGCCGCGGGCCCGAGGTCGGCCAGCAGCGCCGCCGACTGCTCGTCGGTGACGGCCGGCGGGGTCTGGCTCATCGCCTCCGCGTACGCCATGACGTTGCGTTCGAGCGGCGAATAGACGGATGCCTCGCGCCAGCGCGGCACCTGGCGCACCTTCTCGGGGTCGAGGTCGCGGTTGCGGGACATGAAGTAGTTGAAGTCGAGGCAGAAGCTGCAGCCGATGTACGCGGCCGACGACATGGCCGCGAGCGTGGCGAGCTGCGGGTCGAGCTCCTTCCAGCCCTCGACCTTGCGGCCGATGCCCATCGAGTCGCGCATGACGCCCTGGTGGTGCCACAGCACCCCGACCGAGTCGGGCACCTGGCCCATCATCTTGCGGGCGGCGAACTTCACGACAGTGCCGTACACGCCGGTGACGTCGGCGGGCGGGATGCGGGTCGAGGTGGTCATGGTGTCCTCCAGTCGGTGCGGATCGCGACGCGGGTCGCGATGCGTTCGGCATGAAGACACCGGCCGGGCGCCGGTTGTGACATCCGCGGTGCGATTCGCCCCTGCCAGACTGGAACGCATGCCGCACGCCGAGAACGCCCCCGTCGACGAGGACGCCGCCGCCGAGCTGTGGGAGGCGTATCGCGCCGCGCATCCCGACCGCGCGATCGATGCCGAACCGCCGTCGGTCGAGCGGTTCGGCGACCACCCGGCGCGCACCGACCAGCTGCTCGGCCTCGTGCTCGACGGCGCGAAGCGCGCGACCGCGCGCCTCACCGCCGTCGGTCGAGCGGTTCGGCGACCACCCGGCGCTCACCGACCAGCTGCTCGGCCTCGTGCTCGACGGCGCGAAGCGCGCGACCGCGAGCCTCACCGCCGTCGGTCGAGCGGTTCGGCGACCACCCGGCGCTCACCGACCAGCTGCTCGGCCTCGTGCTCGACGGCGCGAAGCGCGCGACCGCGAGCCTCGTCGCGGAGTTCGCGATCGAGGGCCAGCCGTTGCCGCGCATCGGCGGCCACTGGATCGCGTGCGACTCCACCGGACGGCCCCGGGTGATCCTGCGCAGCATCGAGCTTCGCATCGCGCGGTTCGGCGACGTCGATGCGGCCTTCGCGTACGACGAGGGCGAGGACGACCGCACGCTCGAGTCGTGGCGCGAGAACCACCGCCGCTACTGGCAGCGGGTGGCGCCGACGCTCGGGTTCGAGTGGACCGAGCAGCACGAGATCGTGCTCGAGCGCTTCGAGGTCGCCTGGACCGCGGAGTAGCTGCACCGCGTTCTCCGAGGCATCCCGCGCGCCGTACGCTGACGGCATGACCATCGATCTCGCCGCGGTCTATCGCGACCTGCACGCCCACCCCGAACTGTCCTTCCAGGAGCACCGCACGGCCGGCATCGTCGCCGAGCAGCTCGATGCGCTCGGCTACGCCGTGACGACCGGCATCGGCGAGACCGGCGTCGTCGGCGTCCTCGCCAACGGCGCCGGCCCGACCGTGCTGCTGCGCGCCGACATGGACGCGCTGCCCGTGCTCGAGGAGACGGGCCTCGAGTACGCGAGCACCGCGCGCGGCACCGACGCCGACGGCAACGACGTGCCGGTCATGCACGCGTGCGGACACGACGTGCACGTGACCTGCCTGCTGGGCGCTGCCGAAGCGCTCGCGGCAGCGACCGGCGAATGGTCGGGAACCCTCGTCGTGCTCTTCCAGCCCGCCGAGGAATGGGGCGGCGGCGCCGAGCGCATGGTCGCCGACGGGCTGTTCGACCGCGTGCCCAAGCCCGACGTCGTGCTCGGGCAGCACGTCGCGCCCTTCCCCGCGGGGTTCGCGGGCCTGCACGCGGGCGTCGCGATGGCGGCCGCCGACTCGATCGACATCACGCTGCACGGCGAAGGCGGGCACGGCTCCCGCCCGGAGACCACCGTCGACCCGGTCTACCTCGCCGCGAACGTCGTCAACCGGCTGCAGGGCATCGTCGCTCGCGAGATCGCGCCGGCCGACAGCGCCGTCGTCACGGTCGGACAGCTGCACGCCGGCACGAAGAACAACATCATCCCGCCGCACGCGAAGCTCGGCCTCAGCGTGCGCACGCTCGACAACGCCGTGCGCGACAAGGTCGTCGCGGCCATCGAGCGCGTCGCGAAGGCCGAGGCGCAGGCGTCGGGCGCGCCGAAGGAGCCCGAGTTCGACTACGTCGAGCACTTCCCGCTGACCGTGAACGAGCACGCCGCGACGGCGCGCACCTTCGCCGCCCTCCAGGCGGCGCTCGGCGAGGGCCGCGTGCTCGACCCCGGCCCCGTGGCGGGCAGCGAGGACGTCGGCGTGCTCGCCACCGCGGCGGATGCCCCGCTCGTCTACTGGTTCCTCGGCGGGTTCGATCCGGCGATGTTCGGCGAAGCCCTGAAGACCGGGCGCCTGCCCGAGGACGTGCCCTCGAACCACTCGCCCCACTTCGCGCCGCTCATCGAGCCCACGCTCTCGACCGGCGTGCGCGCGCTCGTCGCGGCGGCCAGGGAGTGGCTCGACTGACGGCGGCACGGCGGCGCGGCGGCACAGGCGGCACAGGCGGCACGGCGGCTGACGGCAGCTTGGCGGGATCCGTGGCCGGAGTGACCGGTCGCGTGGGGCTCCGGCGCGCGCCGCGGGCCACGGTTGAATCACGCAACCGCGGCCCGCAGCCGAACGCTCGAGCATCCTCGCGTCGCCGCTGCGCGCCTGACGGACTGCGAGCTGGGAGCGGGGCACGCGCCCCGCTCCCGTTGCGACGCACCGGTCACGTGGGCGCGCCGCCAGGTGCCGTGGCCGGCGTCCCCGCTGGGGACGCGGACGGCGCAGCGCCCGGCGCACCCGGCGCGAGGAACATCTCGAGCAGCTCATCTCGGGCGAGCGCATACTGCTCGGTGTCGAGGTATCCGTTGTGGCGCGCGACGGTCCAGAGGTAGGTGCGCGGCGCCCGCTCGGTCGCGCCGCGATCGATCAGGTTCCCCTTCGAGCGGTAACTCGCGACCGGGAAGCCGAGGTAATCGGTGCGTCGCCAGAGGCTGCGCCATCGCGGCGACGTCTCCTCCTGGAGATCGCCGCCCAGCAGTGCCACCAGCGACGGCGGTTCCTCCGGGTCCGGGATCGGCGGTCGACGATCGATCCACTCGCGCTTGACCTGGTTCTTCCACGGGTCGAGGCCGAGCAGCGAGGGGCCGACCGTACCGTGCACTCCGAGAACCCGGGCACCGAAGACCTCGGGGAAGAATCGGCTGAAGTACGCCCGGAGCTGCACGCCGTAGGTCAGCAGCGCGACGCGGCCGGTGTCGGGGCGTGCCGGAGATGGCGGAACCGCCGCGTTCGACTGCGGGTCATCCGCGGCCTCCTGCTCGCTGGCGTGCATCGCGAAGAGCGTCGCCACCGCGAGCGTCGCGCCCATCGAATGCGCGGCGATGATCACACGGCGGTCCTCGGCGTCGTCGCCGTGCAGCCAATCGGCGATGCGTTCCTGCATCTCGGGAACCGTGCGCTCCGCGTAGCACGGCGGCGTGAACGGGTGGCCCGCCCGAGGGAAGAAGCAGATGATGTCCCAGACCAGTCCGAGGGGCCGTTCGGTGGAGGTCGCGGCGTTCGTCACGACCCACGCGACCGCCGCGAGCGAGAGCAGTCCGAGCGCCCAGGCCGACAGGCCGACCAGCCGGTTCCATCCGGCCTGCTGCTCGAGCCATTCCGCGACGAGGGGCACGGTGAGCGGCACGAGGGCCACCGCCGTGAGGATCGCCAGCCAGCGCAGCATCGGTTCGCCGCGATGCGCGAGGCTCGCGACGCGCCTCGCGGAGACGACCTGCCGGTCCTTCTCATCGTGATCGCCGAGCACCTCGGGATAGTCGTCGGGCGGGTCGGTCGTCCCCGCACGGTTCCGGTCGGGAGACTCGGCCGCATCGGCAGTGGGCGGCCACAGGTCGGGAACGGTGTAGACGGCGTATCGGATGAGCGCCGTGAGGGCCGCGGTCGCGGCGAGGAGGATGAGCACGACGAGCACGACGACCAGGATCGCCCCGAACCGCTCGTAGAAGAACGGCGGCTCGAGGGGCGGCTCACCGGGTGCCGGGATCGCCCTCCGGTAGCCGGTCACCTTGGGCGATTCAGCGGGTGATGCGAGCCAGGCGTGCGCGCCCACCACGAGCAGGCTCGTGATGACCAGCGAGGAGAACAGCGCCACGAGCAATGCCACGGCGGCCGCATTCCCATGCCAGCCGAGCAGTTTCCGGTTGGCCCGCTCCGCCTTCGAATGGAACGCGTATCCAGAGATCACGGCGAGCGCGGTCAGCGCGACCGCCGCGGCAGACCACCACATGCGCCAGTCCTGTCCGTGGTCGGCCCGCCAGAGCTCCGCGACGATCACCGAGACGAACGCCCCGGTGAGCAGGACCCAGGCCGCCACCCGGTGCCCGCCGTAGCCCCACGTCAGGCTCGCGACGGCGATGAGCGCGCAGATCGTGCTGATCACGCCGGGCACGATCGTCAGGCCGAGTGCCTTGCCGTCGTCGGGCACCGTCGTCGCGTCGGGGGTGAAGCTCCAGATCAGCCAGGCGAGGTACGCGAGCACGGACGCCACCAGGGCGATCGAGGACCAGGCGCGCTTCGACCGGGTCGACCAGCGCGTGTGCGACAGCCCGGCCGCTGCCGTGATCGTGATCGAACCGGCGAGCAGCACCGCGCCGACGATGACGCCGACGAACGGCACGGGCTGGCCGTCGGGGTCCAGCGCCAGCCACGCGGCGGGGTCCCACTCGCTGGCGCTTCCCGAGGCGCCGATCCAGGCATCCCAGGCGAGCAGGAACAGCACGAGCGAGATGGAGGCGGCGAAGTGCGCACGCTCGGACGTGTGCGCGACCTTCGACCGGCGCCAGAATCCGCTGGATTCGAGCAGCGGTGGGAATTCGCCCGGCTTCGGTCGTTCACCTCGCAACCAGCGCAGCGCGTTGCGGTGGTCCGAGCGGACCTCGCTCGGCATGGTCTTCGTGGCGGTATCGGGCTTGTCGCGGTTCGGGTCGAACCGCCCGCGCGCACGCAGGCCCACCAGGTAGATCACGAGCATGAGCACGATGGGAACGAGGCTCAGCACCGCCGACCGCTGGAGCGGCCCCAGATCGGCGAGGCCGTCGAGCCATCCGGGCAGCGCCGCGCAGGGCTGCCGATCGCGCAGGCATTGCACCGCGACGAGGTCGACACTCACCGACATGAAGGCGACGACGTAGAAGAGCGTCTGGAGCACGGCGAACATCCGGATCGCGATGGCGCCGGGGCCGCCGTCCCACCACGGCGATGATGCCTCCTCTCCCGGGATCTGGCGCCTGGCCCAGTACGCCAGGTTGCAGAGCCCGAATGGGAGCACGAAGAGCCAGCCGACGTGCACGAACGCCCGGCCGACGACGGCCAGGGCCGAGCCGCCGCTCCGGGCGAGGTTGCCCCAGGAGTAGGCCTCGGTGCGAAGCTCGGGGTGGTCCGCCGGCGGATCGGCGACGACCCAGAAGGATCCGAACTCGTCGCCGACCGTGCGTCGGACCCGGCTCTCCTCGACGCAGAGCATCGCGGCGGGCGGCGCGTTGGCGATGCCGTGGACGCGCAACTCGAGGACGGTCGGCTCGCTCGGCATCGGGGCCTCCCCCCTGGCGCTGATGACGAGCCGAGCCTATAGCCCGAGAAATCCTCAGGACCATCCCCCGACCGAGGGGATCGCGACCGCCCTCAGCGCACGGCGTACGCCGGGAGGAAGGCCCCCACGGAGCGCCGCACGTGCTCGCGACGCTCGGCCGCCGAGGGGATGGCGCGGTCGCCGAGCAGCATCGCCCGGTTGAGCGGCTCGCCCATGACGAGCCAGTTGAACTGCGTCGCCGCGAGCCTCGCATCGTCGACGGTGAGGAGACCACGCTGGTCGAGTCGCGTGAGCACGGTCGAGAGGGACTCGATCGCACGGACGGGCCCGCGTTCGTGCAGCGCCTCCGCGAGCTCGGGGAAGCGCGCCACCTCGCCGATCACGAGCCGGCGCAACTGCAGGATCCGCGGCGTCATCACCGCGTCGAGCTGGCGGTCGGCGTACTCCTCGAGATAGGCGCCGACGTCGTCGACCTGCTCGACGCTCGGCACGCTGCGGTGCACGGCCTCGGACGTGGCATCCGTCATCGTCGTGACCAGTTCGACGAACAGCGCCTCCTTGCTGCCGAAGTGCTTGT
The DNA here is from genome assembly GCF_009647605.1 of Agromyces agglutinans. Lineage (GTDB taxonomy): Bacteria > Actinomycetota > Actinomycetes > Actinomycetales > Microbacteriaceae > Agromyces > Agromyces agglutinans. The sequence continues at coordinate 94,624 of NZ_WJIF01000005.1, forward strand.
AGACGGTCTGCTTCGAGACGCCCGACGCTGCGGCGAGCTCGTCCATGTTCGTCCCGAGGTAGCCGCCGGCCAGGAACATGCGCTCGGCGGCGGCGAGCATGTCGCGTCGTTTGCGTTCGCTGCGCCCCAGCGGCTGCGAGGGGCTTGATGCCGGTTCCGGCGATGCAGCGGTCATGCGTGCGCTCCTGAATCGTTGACAACGGGTACTGGTCAGTCTAGTCTCGATTCAACGGAACTAGACAGTCCAGTTTGATCTGGGCAATCGCGACCACTGAGACCGATGAACGGAGACCGCCATGAGCGAGTTCGCCACCACCCCATCCGGAGACCGCATCGCCTACGATCGGCGGGGTTCCGGCCCCGGGCTCGTCTTCGTCGCCGGCGCCGGCCCCTTCCGTGCCATCGACCCGTGGACGACGCAGACCGCCGAGCTCATGGCGGATTCCGGTGTGACGACGATCGTGTACGACCGGCTCGGCCGCGGCGAGAGTCCCGCCGAAGGCCGCCTCGACCTCGACCGAGAACTCGAGACGCTCGCCACGCTCATCGACGTCGCCGGAGGGTCGGCGGTGCTCTGCGGCCACTCCTCGGGCTGCTCGATCTCGCTCGCGGCCGCAGCCCGCGGACTCGATGTCGCGGGCCTCGTGCTGTGGGAGCCGCCCTTCGGCGCCATCGACGGCGGCGCCCGGGAGTGGGCCGGCGAGGTCGAGCGGCGCATCGACGCCGGGGATCTCGAGGGCGCGCTGGCCCACTACATGAAGGACATGCCTCCGGAGTGGCTCGAGGGACTGCGCCAGTCCCCCGAGTACCCGCAGTTCGTCTCGCAGGTCGTCAGCTACGTCGGCGACGGCGAGTCCCTCGCCTGGGTGGAGTCGGCGCCGCTCGACGCGCTCCTGCGCGACGTGCGCGTGCCACTGGAGGTGCTGCTCGGGCAGGAGACCTTCCCCGAGCTCTTCGACGCCGCCGAGCGCATCGTCGCCGCTGTACCGGGATCCCGCTGGCTGCAGATCCCGGGCGCCGACCACACGTGGGAGCCCGCGGCCATGGCCGCCGAACTCACGCGCTTCGTCACGGCGGCTGCGACGGAACGGGTGCGCTGACGGCGCCTACGCGTGCCGGTCGGGCTCGCCCTCGTCGGGCTCGACGGCCCAGGCGGGCGGCTCGTCGTCGCCGGACTGCTCGTCGCGTTCGGCCTCGTCTGCGGTCTGCTGCACCTGGCCCGCCGCGTGGTGCACGGGCGCGTAGATCGCGTACAGGCGCATCGGCTCGTCGCCGGTGTTCACGATGTCGTGCCACGTGCCCGCGGGCACCTGGACGGACCATCCGTCGCTCACGTCCTGCTGGAACGGCAAGTCGTCTTCGGCCGGCCCCATCTTCACCCGCCCGCGCCCGGCGTCGAGCCGGAGGAACTGGTCGGTGTCGGGATGCGCCTCGAGGCCGATCGACTCGCCGACCGGGATCGACATGAGGGTGACCTGCAGGTACTTGCCGCTCCACGCGACCCGGCGGTAGGCGTCGTTCGCCTTCGTCGCCTGCTCGATGTCGAAGGCGTTCGGCTCGGGCCCGTTGTCGGTGACGTCCATGCGTGGCATCCTCTCGTCCGGCGTTCGTTCCTCGCGGTCAGGCTAGCGGCACCGATCGCAGGACGCACCGGGGTTGCGAGGCGGACCGCGCATCGGGAAGGCGGGCCGGCAGGAAGATCCGCCGCGCGTCGCGCGTTGCCCTCAGCATGAGAGCGATCGCGTACTCCGCCACCGGTGACTCCTCCGTCCTGCAGCTCGTCGACCGCGACGTGCGCGAACCCGGAGCGGGCGAGGTGCGCGTGCGCGTCGTCGTCTCGGGCGTGAACCCCACCGACTGGAAGGCACGCGCCGGCGGACGGCCGGGCGCCGCGACCCCCTTCGCCGAGGTCGTGCCGAACCAGGACGGCTCGGGCATCGTCGACGCCGTCGGCGAGGGCGTCGACGGCTACGCGGTGGGCGACCGCGTGTGGATGTTCCTCGCCGCGCACGAGCGGCCGACCGGCACGGCGCAGGAGGTCACGGTGCTCCCGGCCTCGCGCGTCGTGCACCTGCCGGATGCCGCGAGCTTCGAACTCGGGGCATCCCTCGGCGTACCCGCGCTGACCGCGCACCGGGCGCTGACGGTGCACGAGAACGGACCCGACCGACTGGCTCCCGGCGCCCTCGAGGGGCGCACCGTGCTCGTCGCCGGCGGTGCGGGCGCCGTCGGGCACGCCGCGATCCAGCTCGCCCGCTGGGCGGGCGCCCGCGTGATCACGACGATCAGCTCGCCCGAGAAGGCGACGCTCGCGACCGCTGCGGGCGCGCACCACGTCGTGAACTACCGCACGGATGCCGCGGCGCGCGCGATCCGCGACCTCGCGCCCGACGGCATCGACCAGGTCGTCGAGGTCTCCCCCGCCCGCAACGCCGAGCTCAACGCGCGCGTCATCGCGAACCACGGCTCCATCTCGGTCTACGCGACCGACGGCGGCGCCGAGATGCGCCTCGACGTGCGGCACCATTTCGCACGGAACGTGCGCTACCAGTTCCTGCTGCTCTACACCGTGGGCGATGCGCCGCTCGCGGCGGCCGCCGAGGACGTCACCCGTGCGGTCGGCGACGGCGCGCTGCCGGTCGGCGAGGACGCCGGGCTGCCGCTCACGCGCTTCGCGCTCGAGCGTACGGCCGACGCCCACGACGCCGTCGAGCAGGGCGCGGTCGGCAAGGTGCTGATCGACGTCGCACCGGATGCCTCGGCCCCGGTGGTCGGCTCGTGACCACGGTCGCGGCGGCTCCGGCAGGTGAGACCTCGCCGAGCCCGGCCGACGGCTCGTTCGAGGTCTCGACGACGCTGGCCGCGGCGCCGGCCGCCGTGTTCGCGGCGTTCGAGGAACCCGAGCTGCGCCGACGCTGGTTCCGCCAGCCCGGCGATCGGTCGCGTCAGACCTACCGGCTCGACTTCCGCGTCGGCGGCGGCGAGACGGCGACCACGGTGTTCGCGCCGCTCGATCGCGAGGAGCACGTCGAGTACGCCTCGAGCTTCATCGACCTCGTCGCCGGCGAGCGGCTGGTGCTCTCGTACTCGGTGCGCCTCGACGGCGTGCTGCGCTGGGCCGCCCTGCGCACCGTCGCGCTCTCACCCGTCGACGACGGCACGGCAACGCGCGTCGATTGGTCGGAGCAGTACCGGTTCTTCGCGAGGTCGGAGAACCCGGCGCACGACATCGCCCACCTCCACGGCAGCACGCGGCTGCAGCTGAACGCGCTCGCTGGCGTGCTCGCGAACGGCTGAGCCGAACGGCGGTCCGCCGGACCCAGCTGCACCCGGGTCAGGCGCCGGCTCAGGCCTCGGCGTCGACGAGGTGGCGCGCCTCACGGTCGAGCACCTTGACGACGAGGTTGTGCCGTCGGAGCGTCTGGATCGTGCGCGCGACCTCGTCGGGCGTGAAGCCGAGGGCGCGCTCGTTGGCGACGACGAGGACATCGCCCGCCTGCAGCACGCCGAACAGGCGCCCGAGGCGCTGCTCCCACGACTCGAGCATCTCGGGGGCGGGGTGCTTGAAGTCGAGGATCTGCACGCCGAACCGCAGCAGCGCCTCGCGCTGCTCGTAGACCGACGGCATGCCGTCGCGCGCGATCACCAGGCCGACGAGGCGCGACCCCTCGGGCCTGGCCTTCCACCAGTCGCGGTTGCGCTGCAGTTCCTCGAAGCACTCGGGGCACCCGATCGCGTGGTGACCCGGGCCGTGCGCCGCGGCGGGAGGCGGTGGCGTCGCGGGTGCCGGTGGCGTCGCGGGCGCCGGTGCGGTCGCGGACGCATCCGCCGCCGCGCCCGCGTCGTCGATCGTCGAATCGCTCGTCAACTCGCCCATTCGTTCCTCCAGGTCACCCTCCATTGTCACCCGCGCCGACCCGGATCGCGCCGAGAGCGTGAGCCAGCGCCGAACAACCTCACCGCGATCCGGAGAACGCGCGCCGGAGGAACTCGACCTGATCGGCGAGCACGCGCACCCGGATCTCGGGGCGGTAGATGTCGAAGTGTCCGAACGGGTAGCTGCGGAGCTCGCCACGAGGCGCATCACGGGCAAGCGGCTCGGTGAGCGGACCCTGCGTCTCCCGGTCGAACTCGCCGATGCAGACCAGGAGCGGCGCCTGGATCCTTGCCGCCCTCCGACCCGGCCGGTAGGCCATCATGTCGAGGAGACCCCGCGGAGCGACCTCGTTGCGCCAGGTACCGCCGGTGAGCACCTCGATCGTGCGGTTGGAGTCGCCGCCGACCATGATGGCCCGCTCGCCGGCGTCTCCGACGGCTTTGACGTAGAGGGGCGGTCGGCCCATCCAGCCGCGCACCCGGTCGCGGACCGCGATCCAGAGCAGCGCATAGGCATCCTTCGTCGAACGCCCCTCGACGTGCTTGGGGAATCCGTTGAACGGGACCTGTGCGACGACGCCGGCGAGACGCGGGTCGTCGGACGCGACCGTGATCGCGTGACCGCCTCCGAGGGAGGAACCCCACAGCGCCACCCGGTCGGGGTCGACCTCGGGTCGATCCCTCAGGTGGGCGATCGCCGCCCGGATGTCATCGAGTTGTCGCGGGACGGAGACGACCTGCCGGGGTTCACCCGCGCTGAGGCCGAAGCTGCGGTAGTCGAACGTCATCGCCAGCCAGCCTTCCGCGGCGAATGCCTCGGCGGCCGCGACGATCGACGGCGTGTCCTGCGTACCGCCGAAGCCGGTGCAGATCAGCACGGCCGGCACCGGTGCGTCCGCGGCGCCGTCGACGCCGTACACCACCGCGGCGATGCGTTGCCCCGAGGACTCGAACTCCACCGCGACGCGTTGCGGAGGCCCACCGCTCATCGGACGCTCCCCTCGATGTCGGATCGGGCGTCGGCGACCCGGGAGGATCGGTCCAGGTCGCCTTCCATTGTCGCCCGTCGCCCCCGTGCTCCGCGAGGCCTGCCACGATTTCCCACGACATCCGATGTCTGGGCGCCCACGCCCCCTCCAGACGATGCATCCGGACGTGTCGACCCCCGAACATAGGATCATTCCCACGTTCGCCCGCTTGACGAAAGGTCGCCGATGTCCGCCGACACCCCCGCATCCACGCCCTGGCTCCCCGTCGGGGCATCCGGTCGCCCTCTTCCCGACTGGGCCCGCGACGCGAGCCTCGGCATCTTCGTGCACTGGGGCGCGTACTCGGTGCCCGCGTGGGCCGAACCCTCGGGCGCGCTCGGCGCGGTGCCCGACGACGAGTGGTACACGCACAACGCATACGCCGAGTGGTACGCGAACACCATCCGCATCGAGGGGTCGCCCGCGGCCGACCACCACGCGCGCGTGCACGGCGGCGCGCCCTACGAGGCGTTCCTCGACGAGTGGCGCGCGGAGGCGTACGACCCGGTCGGATGGGCTCGCCTGTTCCGCGCGGTCGGCGCCGACTACGTGGTGCCGACGACGAAGCACCACGACGGCATCGCCCTGTGGGATGCGCCGGGCACCGACCTCACGACCGTCGCGCGCGGACCGCGCCGCGACCTCATCGCCCCGCTCGCCGACGCCGTGCGTGCCGAGGGGCTGCGGTTCGGCGTCTACTACTCGGGCGGGCTCGACTGGTCGGTGACCGATGCGCCGCCGCACCGCTCGACGCCCGATCTCGAGGCCCTGCGACCGCAGGATGCCGCCTACCACGCCTACGCGCGCGCGCATGTCGCCGACCTCGTCGAGCGTTTCCGGCCCGACGTGCTCTGGAATGACATCGACTGGCCCGACGCGGGCAAGGCACCCGGCCCCGGCTCGCTCGACGCGCTGATCGCGGAGTACCGCGAGCGCGTGCCCGAGGGCATCGTCAACGACCGCTGGGGCGCCGACGTCTGGGACTTCCGCACGAGCGAGTACGACGCGCACGGCGACCACGAATCCGATCCCGGCTGGGAGCACTGCCGCGGCCTCGGCTACTCGTTCGGGTTCAACGCCGTCGAGGACGCCTCGCTCACCCTGTCGCCGCGCGAGCTCGCGCGGCTCTACGCCGACGTGGTGTCGCGCGGCGGGCGGCTGCTGCTGAACGTCGGCCCGACCGCGGCGGGCGAGATCCCTCGCGTGCAGCGTGCGACGCTCGAGGGCGCTGCGGCCTGGCTCACGGCGATCAAGCCCTCGACGATCGGGCGCGGCCCGGTCGCCGCCGAAGACCTCGAGGTGACGGATGCCACGTGGTGGCGGGGCTGGGCGAACGCCGACGGCATCGTCGCCGTGACCGATTCGGACGAGGCATCCGCCCGCTCGTTCGACGGCCGACCGGTGACCGTGATCGCGCTGCCGGAGGAGTAGTGGAATCACTCGACAAGCGATTATCGATTAGTGTAATGTTCCAGTCGTCTCACCCCAGAGTCTCACCCACAGAGTCGTGCACACGAGAGGATCGATGATGATCAACAGACGCACCATCGCAGCACTGAGCGCGGTCGCAGCGACCACGCTCGCCCTGGCCGCCTGCTCCAGCCCCGGCGGCGACGAGGAGGGCGGCGCCACCGAGCTCCGCGTGCTCGTCAACGTCACGCCCAACCTCACCGAGGAGTACTGGAACGAACTCGTCGCGCCGTTCGAGAAGGCCAACCCCGACGTCGACGTCGTCATCCAGAACCCGGGCGCCGAGGGCGTCGCCGCGGCCGTGCCGCGCCTGCTCGCCGCCGGCGACGTGCCCGACATCGTGCAGTCGCAGGCCCCCACGCCCGACCTCGTGCCCGAGCTCGTCGACCTGTCGGAGTACGAATGGGCCTCGAGCGGCCCGCTCGCCGACCAGTACTCGATCGACGGCAAGTACTACATGGCGGGCATCGGCGTGCAGCTGCAGAGCCTCATGTTCTACAACAAGCAGGCCTTCGCCGACGCGGGCATCGCCGAGCCCCCGACGACGCTCGACGAGCTCGACGACGCCCTGGCGGCGCTGAAAGCGGCCGGCTGGGACACCACCATCCAGACCGGCGGCGACTGGATGTCGAGCCACGTGCTCCAGGCCGTCGGCCTGCCGACGATCATCGCCGAGTACCCCGACTGGTTCCAGGAGATGAGCGCGGGCGACCTCACGTTCAGCGAGACCTACGCCGACGCCGTCGAGCGCTACGCCGACTGGGTCGCCGAGGGCTACATCCCGAAGGACGCGCTGGGCGTCAAGTACCCCGACGCCGAGCAGAACTTCCTCGCCGGCAACTCCGCGATCTACCCGATGGGCAGCTGGTTCGCCGGCACCGAGGCGAAGACGCCCGATGCGCCCGAGATCGGCGTGTTCCGCGCACCGGCTGAAGCCGGCGTCGACAACCCCGCCATGGGCGCCAACATCGCGAGCCCCTACTTCATCATGAAGGCCTCGAAGCACCAGGAGGCGGCCGCGGACCTCGTCGAGTTCCTCACGACCGACCAGGACGCCGTGGCGAGCCAGCTCGCGGTCGACGGCAACTTCCGCGACGGCTACGAGTACGAGATGACCCCGCTCGGCGAGGAACTGCTCGCGATCGTCGCCGACACCCCGCCGAGCGACTACACGCCCACCGGCGGCGGCTACGGCGAGCGCACACTGCCCGACGGCTACGCCGACGAGATCAACGTGCAGACGCAGTCCCTCATGGGCGCAACGCCCGCGTCCGACGTGCTCAGCTCGATGGACGCCTGGTTCGCCGCCAACGTCCGGTGACCCGACGTCCGGTCGACCGGGCATCCTGACTCCCGGGCGCGGTGAACCACTCCCGGCGCCGCGCCCGGGCCCCTACTCCCCCACTGACGGAGGTTCATCCACGATGGCTGACACCGTGACGCGCGCACCCGGCCTGCTGCGCGCGCCGATCGAGCGCAGAGACCGCGCGCTCCGAACCTGGCGCAACCGCCTGCCCGGCATCATCATGGGCGGCCCGGCGGTGCTGGTCTTCATCGCCATGTTCATCATCCCGATGATCCTCGCGTTCGTGCTGAGCCTGACCGACTGGAACGGCTACAGCCTGAACTTCACGTTCATCGGCCTCGAGAACTATGCCGACGCGTTCCGCAACCCGCGCACCGTCGACGCGGCCATCTTCACGGCCGTCGTCGCGTTCTTCGGCACCATCCTCTGCAACGGGGTCGGCCTCGCGACCGCCGCGCTCATCTCCGGCCCGGGCCGGGCGAACACGGTGATGCGCACCGTCTTCTTCTACCCGTACATCATCAGCTCGCTGATCATCGGCTTCATCTGGTCGGCCATGCTCGCGCCGACCGGGGTCGTGAACAGCCTCCTCGCGCAGGTCGGCATCCCCGCCATGCCGTGGCTGACCGACGTGACGTTCGCGAAGGCGAGCATCATCCTCACGATCGTCTGGTCGCACTTCGGGTTCAACATGATCCTCTACCTGGCCGGCATCAAGTCGGTCCCGGTCGAGTACTACGAGGCCGCGACCGTCGACGGCGCGACCCGCTGGCAGCAGTTCCGCAACGTGACGCTGCCGCTGATCGCCCCGGTCGTGACCGTCAACCTCGTGCTCACGCTCGTGGGCCTCCTGAAGGTCTACGACGTCGTGCTCGCGCTCACCAACGGCGGGCCGGCGGGCTCGACGCAGACCATCGTGTTCCAGATCCTCAGCGACTCGTTCGCGAACGCCGACCTCGGCTTCGGCGCCGCGCAGTCCGTCGTGCTGCTGATCGTCACGGCCGTGCTCGGCCTCGGCGTGACGCTCGCCCGGCGCGGATCCGAGAAGAAGGTGACCGACTGATGACGACCACGACCCAGACGACGATCAATCCCGCGGCCGAGCTGCTGCTCGACGACCCCGACGAGCTGCGTGCCCGGCGCCGGTTCTCGTGGTCGCGCCGGCCGCAGAAGCCCGCGGCCGCGACGAAGATCCGCACCTCGCCGGTCGCGGCGACGATCAAGTGGATCCTGCTCGGCGCCGGCGCACTCGTGATGCTCGTGCCGTTCTACATCATGGTGATCAGCGCGTTCAAGCCGCAGGAGGAGATCATCCGGCACCCGCTGGCGATCTCGCCCTCGACCTTCACGCTCGAGTACCTGGGCGACGCGATCACGAGCGAGAAGTTCAACGTGATCGGCGCCTACGGCATCACACTGCTGTTCGTCGCGCTCGTGAACGTGTTCGGCATCGTGCTGTCGGCGCCCGTGGCCTACGTCATCGCCCGCGGCCGCTCGAAGTGGCACCTCGGCCTGCTGCTGCTCTTCGTCTCGGGCCTGTTCATCCCCGGCCAGGTGACCCTGATCCCCGTCGTGTTCATCCTGCGGCTGCTGGGCCTCATCAACACGATCCCGGGGTTCATCCTGTTCGAGACGGCCGCGACGCTGCCCGTGACGATCTTCCTCTTCGCCGCGTACCTGCGCACCGTGCCGCGCGACATCGACGAGGCGGCCGCACTCGACGGCGCCGGACGCATCCGGGCGTTCTGGTCGTGCATCTTCCCGATCATGAAGCCCGTCGTCGCGACCATCGTCGTGCTCAACTCGATCAGCGTCTGGAACGACTTCGTCAGCCCGCAGATCATCCTCGGCCCGAGCTCGGGCATCTACACCGTGACCACGGGCGTCTACGCGGCCGTCGGCGAGTTCTCCACCGACTACACGACCGTGTTCCCGACCCTGCTGCTCGCGATCGCGCCGGCGGTCGTGTTCTTCATCATCATGCAGCGGCACATCATCGGCGGCCTGGTCGCCGGGGCGACGAAGGGCTGACCCGTGGCGACCCCCAGGATCCACACCACGCCGATGCGCGAGATCCCCGCGTGGGCCGTGCTCGAGCGGCGGCTGTTCGACGAGATCGAGACCGCGTGGCGGGCGTTCTCGGCCCGCTACTGCGAGCCCGACGGGCGCATCCGGTTCGCCGCAGGCTTCGACTCGCGCGACGGCGTCGACGACCTCTACGAGCCGTTCTTCAACTGGCCCGCCTTCCACGCGCTCGGCGGCAGCGACGACATCCTCGACCAGGCGAAGCACCACTGGACCGGCGTGACGGCGCAGCTCACCGAGGCCGGCATGCTCACCGACGAGTACGAGAACGGCTACGACTGGTTCCACCAGGGCGAGTCGCTCCTCTTCTTCTACGGGCTGTGCGCCGCCGATCCGGGCGACACCGCGTTCGCCGATCGCGCGCGCCGCTTCGCCGAGCTCTACACCGACCCGGCGAACGGCAACTACGACCCGGCGAGGAACGTCATCCGCGCCCCGCACAACGGCGCGCTCGGGCCGCTGCCGGGCCTCGGTCCCGAATGGCAGGCGTACTCGGCCGGGCAGGGCGAGATGCGCGCCTACGGGTTGCCGCTCGAGCACCTGCCGGGCATCGAGCGCTGGGAGGACCTCGAGGATCCCGCGAACGCCGACGCCATGGGGCAGGCGATGCAGCGCCTGGCCGCGGGCGACGTGCCCGTGAACCTCGCCGCGACGAGCCTCGTCGCCAACCGCTGGCTCTACGACGGCGACGCCGGCTCGGCCGAGTGGATCCTGCGCTACGTCGACGGATGGCGCGACCGCGCCGCGGCCAACGGCGGGCTGCTGCCCGACAACGTCGCCCCCGACGGTACCGTCGGCGGGCTCCACGAGGGCCGCTGGTACGGCGGTCACTACGGCTGGAACTGGCCGCACGGCCTGCACTCCGTCGGCATGAGCACGCTCATCGGCGAGCTGAACGCCTCGTTCGTGTCGGGCGACGCCGGCGCGCTCGACCTCACCCGCACGATGCTCGACACGGTGCTCGAGCACGCGATCACCGCGTCGGTCGAGGAGACGCCGTTCAGCCTGCGCGGCGGCGCCCTGGCCCGGTTCGGCGCGGATGCCTCGAAGCCCGCGCTGCTCGTGCCGTATCGCCACGGCCGCGACGGCTGGTTCGACTACGGACCCATGCCGCTCGAGCTGCCGACCTGGCTGTGGTGGTGGAGCCGCGACCCGGCCGACCGCGCGCGGCTGCGCCGCGTGATCGACGGGCTGCCGGCGACCGACGAGCCCGTGAAGGCGTTCCGCGACAAGGCGGAGGCGGGCCACGAGGCGCCGTGGATCGCGTTCCTCGACGGCGAGCTGCCCGACTACCCCGTGCGGGCGCTGTCGATGGCGCTCGGCCAGGTCGCCCGGCGCCTCGCCGTCATGGATGCCGAGCCCGTCGACCCCGCGAACGTGCACCTGCACTTCTGGCAGCGGGCCAACCCGGTCGTCACCGAGGTGCTCGGGCAGCTGGTCACCGGCACGCCGCAGGTGCTCTACAACGGCGGGCTGCCCTTCACCGCCGTCGCCTACGAGGACGCGGACCGCGACCGCCCGGGCCTGCCGCCCGACGTCGCGGCGCTCGTCACGCGGCTCGACGGCGACCGCATCGAGCTCGAGCTCGTGAACCTCTCCGGCTCGCACGCGCGCCGGCTCCGCGTGCGGCCATCGCGCTTCGCGCAGCAGCGGCTCGTCGCCGTCGAATCGCACGGCGAACGCGACGGCGCCTACCCGGGCCGCTCGACCGCGTACGCGTCGACCCCCGGCACGGCGTTCACCGAGACCGTGCAACTCGACGCCGCCGACGTGCTCGTCGAGCTGCCGCCGTCGCACCGCGCCGTGCTCACGCTCATGACCGCGCCGGCCGACGGCCGCCCGCACCACGTCGGCGCACCGGCCACCGCGCGGATCCCGATCGGCGCCGTCGGATGACACCCCCGGACCACACCGACCGCTCCACCCCTACGAGGAGGACCACCATGACCGACACCGTCACGACCCCGCCCCGGGCAGCCATCGAGCTTCCCGTGCGCGGCGGCGCGTTCGAGCGCGCCGGCTCCGAACTCATCGACGGGCTCGACCGCGTCTCCTCCGCCACGGCCTGCGCGAAGCTGCATGAGCTGGGCGTCAGCCGCACCTTCGTCGAGGGCCCGCGCCCACTGCAGGCCGGCCAGCGCGTCGTCGGCTCGGCCATCACGCTCCAGTTCATGCCCCAGCGCGAAGACCTCGCCTCGGGCCTCGGCCAGGAGTACGTCGAGCGGCACACCGCACTGTGGGCCGTGATGGAGACCGTGCAGCCGGGCGACGTGCTCGTGATCCAGGCCTACGGCAGCAAGTTCTCGGGCTGCATCGGCGACATCCTCGCGCGGTACTTCCTGCGCAAGGGTGGCGCCGGCATCGTCGTCGACGGGCGCATCCGCGACTCGGGCCGCATCCGCGAGCTCGGCCTGCCGATCTGGTCGACCGGCGTCACACCGCACTACGCGTCGCAGTCCGAGCTCTTCCCGTGGGCGTACGACGTGCCCGTCGCGGTCGGCGGCGCCCTGTGCCTGCCCGGCGACCTCGTGGTCGCCGACGACGACGGGCCGGTCATCGTGCCGCAGTCGATGGCCCGCGAGGTCGCCGACTCGGCCCGCGACCACGAGGAGTGGGAGGTGTTCAGCCGCCACCGTCTCGACGAGGGCGCGCGCCTGAGCGACTACTACCCGCTCACCCCCGACACGCGCGAGGAGTACGAGACGTGGCGTTCGGCCCGGCCCGCCGGCCGCTGAGCGCGGGCGGAGGCTCGAGCGGGGACTCGGGCGCCGCGTCCGGCACCCGGGTCGCCGGCAGCACCGCCGTCGGCGACGCCTTCGGCCTCGGCTGCGCGCCGATCGGCAACCTGTACCGGCCGCTCGCCGACGACGACGCCGTCGCGACGGTCGAGCGGGCGCTCGAGCGCGGCATCCGCTTCTTCGACACCGCGCCGCACTACGGTGCCGGTGCGAGCGAGCAGCGACTCGGCCGCGCGATCGCCGGCGTCGACCGCGACGCCGTCGTCATCGCGACGAAGGTCGGCCGACGGGTCGTCGACGCCGACGGCGCCGCGGTGCCGGTCGGCGGCATCGGCACCGACACGGTCGCCGACCTCAGCCGCGACGGCATCCTGCGCAGCCTCGAGGGGAGCCTTCGCCGGCTCGGCACCGACCGCGTGGACCTGCTCCACCTCCACGACCCGCATCACGACGTCGACGGCGCGCTGCGCACGGCCGTGCCCGCGCTCGTCGAACTGCGCGACCAGGGCGTCGTGCGCTCGATCGGCGTCGGCATCGGCTGGAGCGCTCCGCTGGCCCGGTTCGTGCGCGAGGCGCCGGTCGACGTCGTGATGATCGCGGGTCGGATGACCCTCATCGACCGCACCGCCGAGGACGAGCTGCTGCCCGACGCGATCCGGCACGGCGTCGGGGTCATCGCGGCCGGCGTGTTCAACTCCGGCGTGCTCGCCGATCCGGTCGGGGCGCCGTACTTCGACTACAAGCCCGCCTCCGACGAGCAGGTCGAGCGCGCGCTGCGCCTGCAGCGAGCGTGCGCGGCGTACGGCGTGGCCCTGCCGCACGCGGCCGCGCGCTTCCCGTTGCGTCGCGAGCCCGTCGAGGCGGTCGTCGTCGGCGCCCGCACGCCCGCAGAGGTCGACGACTTCGTCGACGGAGCCTCGGTCGAGATCCCCGACGCGCTCTGGCAGGAGCTCGAGCGCGGGTGACCGGCTTCATCGACGCGCACGTGCACCTCTGGGACGTCGACCGGATGCACCTGTCGTGGTTCCGGGCCGACCTCGGGCTGCCGCGCGCCGCGACGCTCGACGCGCTGCGCGCGGCGGCCCGCGACGTCGGCGGCCGCGGCGCGATCGCCGTGCAGGCAGCCGACACCCTCGGCGAGGCCGACTGGCTCACCGGCCTCGCGGCCCGCGAGCCGTTCCTGCGCGCCGTCGTGCTCCAGTACGACGCGCGAACGGATGCCTCGGCCTGGGCCGGCATGGCCCAGCCGCTGATCGACCGCACCGGGGCCGACGGCGGTCGAGCAGGCGCCCGACCGGGCCGCACCGCGCGCATCGCGGGCATCCGGCTCGCGACACCCGGCGGCGCCGCCGACTTCGGCGACGTCGCGGGGCTCGATCGCCTGGCCGACGGACTCGCGCGCACCGGGCGCGTGCTGGAGCTCCTCATCCGCCCCGAGCAGCTGCCCGCGGCGGCCGCGCTCGCGGCGAGGCATCCGGCCCTCACGATCGTCGCCTGCCATCTCGCGATCGGAGGCGACGCGGTCGACGCGCGATGGCTCGATGGCCTGCATGCCTTCGCCGCCCAGCCGAACGCCGTCGCCAAGGCCTCGGGACTCGTGCGCCACGCTCCCGAGCCCGACCGCGAACGCGACGACGCGCGGGTCCGCGACATCCTGAGCCATGCGGTCGGGGCGCTCGGCGCCGACCGGCTCATGTTCGGCAGCGACTGGCCGATCAGCGCGCGCTTCGCGACCTACGCCGAGGTGGTGCGGCGCACGACCCTGGCGCTGCCCGAGCTCGACGAGGCCGGGCTCACCGAGTTCTGGTCGGGTACGGCGAGGCGCTGCTACGCGCCGGCTGCGGCCGGCTGAGCCGTCGAAGCGCGTGCCGGGCGAGCGGGCGCCGCGGCGGTACCAGCGGCCGCGGCACCGGCGGCGGCATCGGCGTCGTCGAGCAGCGTGCCAGCGGCGTGCGCGCGGAAGAGCTTCGCCGCGGCCTCGCCGTCGTCGCCCTGCAGCAGCTCGAGCAGGCTGCGGTGCCACTCGGCGACCTCGTGCCAGTCGCCCCCGAACTTCGGGTCGCCGAGCACGTGCATCGAGCGCAGGCTCGGCTCGATGATGTCCCACATGCGCGGGAGGTAGGCGTTGCCGCTCGCCTCGATGACCGAGCGGTGGAACGCGAAGTCGAGCTCGCGGAACTCCGAGAAGTTGCGGTCGGCCGCGGCCTCGTGCATCTGCTCGATGAGACCCTCGAGGCGCTCGGTCGTCGCCGCGTCGAGCTGCCCGCATGCGAGTTCGCCCGCGAGGCCCTCGAGCACGCTGCGCGCGACCTTGGCCTGCTCGGCCTCTTCGTCGGTGTAGCTCGCGACGAAGTTGCCCTGGTGACGGATGTGCGTCACCAGGCCCTCGTGCGCGAGCCGTTTGAGCGCGTCGCGCACGGGCGCCTGGCTCACCTGCAACCGCCGGGCGAGCTGCGACTCGACGAGCTGCTCGCCCGGCTCGAGCGTCGTGTCCTTGATCATCGCCTTGATGAGGTCGTAGATCTGGTCGGACAGGAGGCCGCGCTTGAGCCCGGAGAACGTGCTGAGCGGGTCGGTCATGGTCTCCAGCCTACTTCATAATCGACAATCGTTAATGAAGAATCACGCCGTGGCGGCGGATGCCTCCGCCGCCGGCGCCGCAGCCTCACGCCCCGACGCGGACACCCCGTCGAACGCCGTGAACCACGCGTCGGCGATGAGTCGCGATCCCAGCGGCGTGGGGTGCACGCCGTCGGGCGCGAGCGCCGCGGCGCCTTCCGCACCAGCCGCCGCGGTCAAGATGTCGTGCAGCGGCACCAGCGGCGCACCCGTCTCCTCGGCGAGGCGCCGCACGGCCTGCCGCTTGCCGTCGAGGTCGTCGAGCCAGGCATGCTGCTCCTCGCGCACGGGCAGCAGGAACGGCTCCATCAGGATCCACTTCGGCCCGACCGGCCGCGACTGCGCCTCGGCCGCCAGCAGCCGGCGGCACGTCGCCTCGAAGTCCTCGGCGCTCGTGGGGTCGTCGTGGTCGTATCGGCGCCACATGTCGTTCACGCCGATGAAGAGGGTCACGACGTCTGCCTCGTGCGGCGCGACGTCGGGCGCCCACCGCCGCTCGAGGTCGACGGCCCGGTTGCCGGCGATGCCGGCGTTCACCACGCGCACGGATGCTCCGCGCCGGGCGAACTCGTCGGCGACGAGCCGCACGTAGCCGTCGCCGAGCGAACCGGCGTCGGCCCGGTCGCGCCCCGCATCGGTGATCGAGTCGCCGACGAAGGCGAGGGTCTGGGTTCGGGTCATCTGGAGTCGCTCCTTCGCGGTTCTGGCGCCCATCCTAGGCAGCGCCGGGTTCCTTCACGCGGTCACGGCGAGGGAGGGAGCCCACGCGGCGCCCCCTCCCCCGGCCTGCCGGCCGCTTCGGCCGTCGGCCGTCAGCCGACCGTCACCTTCACGGGCTTCGACGCGGTCTCGCCGTTGGCGTTCGCGAACACCGCGACGAGCGTGTGCTCGCCGGGTGCCACCCCGGTCACCGTCAGCCGCACCGCCTGCGCCCACGGCGTCGCCGCCGCGAGCTCGCCCGAGCCGACCACGACGCCGTCGAGCTCGAACCGGTACGAGGTCGCGTTCGTTCCCCACCACAGGTTCGCGGTGGCGGTGAAGGTGCCGTCCCGATCCCAGTCGTCGTGCGAGACGACCGGTGCCGCAGGCGCCGCGTCGACCACGCGCACGGTCGTCGAGCTCGTCGCCGTCGTGCCCTTCGAGTTGACGAGCTCACCGGTGTAGACGTACGTGCCGTTCGGCTTGCCCGCGAACGGGATCCTCGTGGACTGCGTCATCCCCGTCGTCGGCTCGAGCGTGCGGGATTCGACCAGCGCGCCGTTCTCGTACAGTCGGAACACCGTGCCCGGCGTGCCCCACCACAGGTTCATCGCGACGTCGTAGGTCCCGTCGTGGAGGCCGTGGATCCACCCGCTCGTGTTCGACAGCTCGGCCCGACCCGGTGCCGCGACGGCCCCGTCGTCGAGCGCGACCGGCGCGAGCCGGAGCGCGTTCGACTCGACGTAGTGGTACACGTTCAGGTACCCCGTGGCCGCGATCGGGTTCGTCGCGCCCGCGTCGAGACCGCTCCACACCGTCTCCCCGTCGACGCGCAGCACCAGGCGGGTGCCGCCCTCGACGGCGACGGCGCCGAACTCGAGCTCGTGCTCTTCGCCGGCCCGGATCGCCGTGTTCGGGATGACGTCGATCATCGTCTGCTGGGGCTTCCAGCTCTGGAACTCGATGGTGTCCTCCTTCACGACGACGAGGTAGCCCTTGTTGCCGTTCACCCACGTGGGATCGCCCGCACGATCGGAGCGCACGGCGAAGCCGTACCATCCGCCGTCGAAGGCGTCGACCTCGGCGGTGAAGCGCAGCAGGCCGTCGCCGAACGTCTCGCCGGAGTAGCCGTACACGCCCTCCTGGTCGATCCGCAGCGAGCCCTCGTCGAAGTCGACCGCTTCCGAGACCGGCCAGTTCGCCGCGTCGCCGAGTTGGTCGACGAGATCGATCGACGGATGCTCCGCCGTGCGCACCTCGATCGTCGAGGTCGCACTGATCGAGGAGTCGGCCTTCGACGTCGCGGTGATCGTCGCGGTGCCGGCGGCGAGGGCGGTCACCTCGCCCTGCTCGTCGACGGCGGCGACGTCGGGCGCATCCGAGGTCCACTCGACGCGTGGATTCGTGGCATCCGACGGCGTCACCGTGAGCTCGAGCTGCCGCCGCTCGCCGGTCTCGAGGGTCGCCTGCTCGGGCGAGACCGCGAGGTCGGTGACCGCGGTCGGCACGATCGAGAACCGCACGTCGTCGAAGTCGAGCGCCGTGAACTGCTCGACGTAGAACCCGACCATGCCCGACGCGGTCGCCGACGGGTTCGGCCCGTCGATCGCGAGCGCGCCGTCGACCTCGACGCGGATGCCCGAGCCCTTCACGACCATGCGCACGTCGTGCTGGGTGGCCGGCTTCAGGCCCTCGCCCGCGGGCAGCGTGATCTCCTTCAGGGTCTGCCATTGCGGCCCGTAGATGGTCCACTTCGACCCGGCCTCGAGGTGCCGGTAGCGCACGTACCCGCCGGGGTTCGCGCCCGTGCGGTCGTACATCAGCATGATGCCGCCCTCGGGCACGACCTCGGGCGTCGTCACCTGGAACTCGAGCACGTAGTCGGTGAAGTCCCGCGGCAGCTGCGAGTTCGCACCGTTCACGATGCGGTAGACGCGGTCGCCCGAGGCATCCTCGACGATGTTGCGGTTCGGATCGGTCGCCCAGCCGTTGCCGCCCGACTCGAAGTCGGTGAAGTGCATCACGCCGTCGCCGTCGGCGACGATCAGGAGCGCCTCGTCGGTGATCGCCGGGTCCTCGGCCGACACCGCGGTGATGGTGGTCTCACCGGGAGCGAGCGCCGTGATGAGGCCTGCGGCGTCGATGGTCGCGACGGCAGGATCGCTGCTGGCGTAGGCGACCTCACCGTTCGACGCGTTCCACGGCACGGCCTCGGCCGCGAACGTCGCGGTCTTGCCGAGGTCGATGGTGAACTGCTCGGCCGGCAGGTGGATGGCCTCGAGCGCGATCGTGTCGGGCGAGGCGGGGTGGCCCACCTTGCCCTGCGTGCCGATCTCGTCGAACGGGATGGCCGTGAAGCCGGGGATCTGCTCGAACACCGCCGCGTCCTCGGCGAACCGGAAGTCGCCGGCCTGCCAGTCGACGAAGCCCGGGTCCTCGTTCGCCACCCAGTTGTCGGCGTAGTTCATGAGGTTCTTCACGTCACGCGCGCCGTGCTCGTTCACCTGGTCCGAGCGCGTGATCGTGGGGTTCCAGGTCAGGTTGCGCTCGAAGACGTTGTTCGCCGGGAAGTAGTGGTTCTCGTCGAAGAAGGTCAGCAGCTCGGGGTACTTCTCGCCGTAGGGCGTGTCGACGAAACCGTTGTTCTGCTCGAACAGCTCGATCCACCCCGGCATGTAGGCGGTGTCGACCTTGTTGCCCGGCTCGTCGCCCATCCACATCTCGTAGTTGTCGTACGGCACGTGCGCGTCGACGAAGACGTTGTTGCGCGACGTGATGTGGTCGCCCGAACCGCTCTTGATCGCGGCGTTGCCCATCCGGTAGAAGACGTTCTCCTCGATGGTCAGGCCCATCGTGAGGTTGTCGGGATAGATGCCCTCCACGCCGAGCCGGCCGACGCCGGTGTCGTGGAAGTAGTTCTGCCGGATGACCGTGCCGCGCTGCTGCGGCGTCGCGCCGGCGTTCATGTAGATCGCGCCGAGGTCCTGGAACGCCTTGCAGATGTCGTAGATCTCGTTGCGCTCGATCAGGTGGTCGTTGCCGTGGACGATGATGCCGGGGTGCGGGGCGTCGTGGATCTCGTTGCCCCGCGCGACGTTGCCGACGCCGTCGAGCATCACGCCCGGGTTGTACGCCTTGTGGTAGTACGCGAAGTCGTGGATGTGCGAGTTCTCGACGCGGTTGCGGCCCGGCTCGAGCGTCGTCTTGTCGCCGCCCTGCAGCACGACCGGCACGCCGCCGATGTGGCGCAGGTGCGAGTCGACAACCGCGTGGTCGCGACCGCCGCGGTTCACGGGGATGCCGTCGTACGTGTAGCGGCCGGGCGAGTTGATGAGCACGCCGCCGTCGGCGAAGTTCCGGATGTCGGAGTTCGAGACCGTGACGTTGCTGCCGCCCAGGATGACGGCGGCGTTCGCCCGGCCGTACTCCATGACCAGTTCGTCGAAGGCGATGTGCGAGGCATCCGTGGTGCGGAGCATCGGCTCCTTCAGCATCGTGACGGTCGCCTCGGCGTCGCCGCTCAGGAACGCCTGGTTCGGCAGGAAGTACAGCAGGCCGGTGCCGCGATCGATGTAGTACTCACCGGGCGCGTCGAGCTCCTCGAGCAGGTTCTCGGCGAAGTGGAAGTCCTCGAACCAGGTCTTCATGAGGCCCGACATCTCGCCGTAGCGCAGCGTGATGGTCTTGGCCTCGGTGTCGATCGACTCGACCCGGTTGTACGACCACTCCCAGCTGTAGCCGAAGATGCCGTCGAGCCAGATCTCGTCGGCGGCACCCCAGTACTGCGGGCGGTCGTAGGTGTAGCTGAACGTGCCGCCGCGCTCCTGCAGGTCGGGGTCGCCCTCCTGCGGACCCACGTCGAGGATCTCGTCCATGCGCACGGTGCCGGCATTCGGCCACCGCGCGAGGGTCATCCCCTCGCCGGCGACGTAGAGCTCCATGGGCGGCACGGTGCTGACGTCGTTCGCCTTCCAGTACCCGTGCCGGCTGAGCTCGCCGAAGTCGGTGATGCCCACGGCCTCGAGGTCGAGCGCGAGCACCTTGCCGCGCGCGGACTCGTCGACGATGCGGCCGAGGACGGCGTCGTCGGTCACGGGCGCGAAGCCGTCGCGGTCGAGCTCGAGGCCGCCGGTCAGGCGCGCCGTCTCCCCCGGGTACGAGCGGTAGGTGATGGGCGCCTCGGCGGTGCCCGAGTCCTGCGCGCCGAGTTCGAACGTCGCGCTCCGCGCGTAGGTGCCCTCGCGCAGGTAGACGGTGACGCCGCCCGCCGGCAGCGGGCCCGCGGCCTTGAGCTCGCGGATCGCGTCGCGAGCCCCCTCGAGGGTGCGCAGCGGATGCTCCGGCGAGCCGTCGGCCGTGTCGTCGCCGTCCGGGGCGATGGTGAGGGTCGCGCCCGGTGCGGATGATTCGACGGCCGCTGGATCGGCCGCCGCACCGATCGCTGGATCAGGGGCCGGGTCGGGGGCCGCATGGGCCACGGTCGGCAGGCCGAAGACGAGCAGCCCGGTGATGACGAGTGCGGAGAGAGATCGCTTCATTGCGAGGTTCCGGTCCTTCTGGAGTTGACCGCGGAACGCGGTGCTCGGTCGTGTGGACCCCGGCCCGCGCACCCGCGCGCGAGACCGGAGCGGTGGAACCCTCGCGACACTACACTAATCGATAATCGCCTATCAAGAGTCGATTCTCACCCGTGCCTCCAGCCCCAGGAACCGCCCGTACCGCGTCGCGGCATCGTCGATCGACTCGCGCTCGGGTGCCGCGAGCTCCCGGTACGGCGAGACCGAGAAGGTCACCGCCTTGGCCGCGGTCGTCCGCTTCATGGCGGCGACCAGCTGCCCGTCGACGAGGGCCATGCCGATCGCCGACTCGCGCCCGCGCGGCACGATGCCCTCGGCGTCGAGCACCCAGCGCGAGTCCTGGTAGCCGCGGTACATCTCGTCGAGCACCTGGAGAAGGTGACCGCGCGGCGCCGCCGCCGGAACCTCCGCCGAGGCATCCTCTGGGGTCTCCCCCGGTGCGTGCCAGAAGGTGCGCCCGTCGTGCTCGAACGAGGCGAGCCGGTCGCCGGCGGCGGCCGCGCCGCGACGCACGTCGGTCACGGTGAGGGTCGCCCAGTAGGCGAGGTCGCCCACCGTCGCCGGCCCATGCGCGGCGAAGTACCTCGCGGCGAGCTCGGCGAGCGCCTCGTCGCGCTCGAGGCGACGCGGCGCCGGCACGCGGTCGTCGAAGAGCGCATAGGTGTGCTCGCCGTCGCGCGGCGCGCCGCTGCACACGAGCGCGAGCATCTCGAGCCGCCCGAGCAGCAGCATGAGCTCGTGTCCCGTGAGGGCTTCGCCGCGTTCGGCGAGCGCCGCCGCGATCTCGGCGCGAGTGCGGTCGGATGCCTCGGCGAGGAGCTCCTCGATCGTGCGGGTGAGGGCCGGAAGGCGCGCTTCGAGGTGCCGCAGCTGGCTCTCGAAGACGGGCAGCACGCGCGGCGCGGTGAGCGCGAGCAGCCACGGCGCGTCGTCGGCGTGCACGTAGTGCCACGTCGGGCGCAGCACGTGCAGGCGCAGCACGCGACCGTCGGCGAGCGCGCCGGCGAGATCGGATGCCTCGGGCGCGGCCGTGCGCGTGGCCACCGCCCACGCCGACTGCGACGCGTTCTCGGCCTGCACGGCCAGCAGCGTGCGCACGATGTGCTCGGCGTCGCCCTCGGGGGCGGCGAGACGTTGCGAGCGCAGGCGCCATCGGGCCAGGTCATGGTCGGTCGTCATGACTGCAGCGTACGATCCCGTCATGGCTCGCGACCCGAACATCCCCGACGCGTTCGACGTCTACACGGTGGTCGTGCTGCGCCGCCCCTCCGACGCGCCCGAGCTCTCCGATGCCGAGCTCGACGACCTGCAGGCCCGGCACCTCGCCTATCGCGCCGAACTCGCGAGCCGCGGCCGGATCGTCGCGAACGGCCCGTTCCTGGCGCAGAGCGACCCGTCGTACCGCGGGATGTCGGTGTTCGCGTGCGATGCGGCCGAGGCGGCGAGGATGTCCGACGCCGACCCGTCGGTGATCGCCGGGCGGCTCGCCTACGACGTCATGGAGTGGTGGGTCGCCGCCGGTTCGCTCGCGTTCCCGGGTGCGAGCGGGCCGGTCGGCGATCGGCGGGAGCACCCCGCCGTGTGATCAAGGGAGCCCGATCGGTCCGTCAGGCCTCCGGCACCCGCCGGTCGTCCCGCCGGGAATCGGTGTCGTGCCGATCGGGCGCGATCGCGCGCGCGACCGCACGGAGATGAGCGCTCAGGCCGGCGCGATCGGGACGGGGATAGCCCGGCCCCGACGCAGCGAGGTTGTGGACGGCTCCCGTGACGAGGAATCCGAACGCCGCGGAATCGATGTCGGCCCGGACCCGCCCTCGATCCTGCTCGGACCGGAGGTAGGCCGCCACCGCCCCGCCGAGTCCTTCGAAAAAGCGCGCGGGTCCGTCGGCTTGCGCGATCCGGGCCGCCAGCCGGCTGCCGCCCAGCGACTCGGCGTGCGAGAGGGCGGAGGTCTCGGCGTCGAGGATCAGGCCGGCGAACCGGTCGAGGTGGTCGCCGACCGACTCGTCGCCGGCGCCCTGCGCCCAGGTCGCGATGCCGCTGCCGAGTGCGCCGAGCTCGGCGACGGCCAGCTCGATCACGAGCTCGTCGCGATCGTCGAAGACCTTGTAGATGAGCCCGACCGCGCAGCCAGCCTCCGCGGCGAGCCCGCGCATGGTCAGCGCGGATGCCCCGTCGCGGCGAACGATCGCACGGGCCCGGTCGACGAGATCGGCGCGGAGCCGCTCGGTCGCCTCAGCGGTGCGACGCGGCACGGTTCACCGGGTCGGGGGACTGCTGCGACATGGCGTTCAGGGTATCAGCGCGTTCCCGGCGCGATCACGGGGCGCATCAGCGCTCGGAGGGCGGGACGGCGACGAATCCCTTACGGCACGATGCCGTCGTGACGGTCGCCCCGGCCTCGGCGTTCGCCGTGAGCGCGGCCTCCAGCAGCGGGCCCGGCGTGCCGAGGACGATGACCGACTCGAGTTCGGCCAGCTCGAAGGATCGGCTGATGAACGGACTGACGGCAATGAGGTGCGCCTCCGCCGCCTGCGTGCTGGGGTGGAGGGCGGCGATGGCCAGGCGGCTGCCGTCTTCGCTGACGCCGGCCGAAACCGAGATGGTGCCGTGGCCGGCCGAGCGCACGGCGGTCACGTAGTCGTCGAGGAGCGCCGGCACGCTCGGTTCCGCGCCGGGCCGCACTCGGTACACCGCCGAGAAGGACACCGGGACATGATGGTCGAGTTTCTGTGAATTCATGTTCACGACAGTACTGTGAACCCACGTTCACGTCAATCGCTCCGATCGTGCCGGCGATCACCGCTGAGGGCGCCGGCCGAGCGCGGCGCTCAGGCCCCAGCCGACCAGGCCGACCACGACGCCGACGACGACGCCCGTGAACAGGCTGCTGATCGAGGCGAAGGTCCGCATGATGAGCGACTGCACGGTCGGATCGAGGTCGGCGAGGTTGCCGCCGAGCATGGGCGGCCGGTCGCCGAACGCGACACCCCAGAGCACCTGGTGCACGAGCGCCAGGAAGACGCCCGAGATCGCTCCGATGACGAGGAGGGTCACGAACGGCATCGGCACCCGGCGCCAGAGCACGACGGCGATCCAGACGGCGGGCGGTACGACGACGAAGAGCAGGTTCACGAACGTGCCCTCGTGCAGCAGGTCGAGGTCGTGGAGCACCACGCGCGGCACGGTGAGCAGTGCGAGGCCCACGAGCGCGAGGAAGGGCAAGCCGAGCCCGCGACGCCGGGCGGCGGGCGCGGCGGAACGGTCGGGACGAGCGGTGGATTCGATCGGTGAGGAGTTCATGGCATTCACGCTAGGAATTCCGCCCGGATCGGGGCATCCGTCTCGCGTCGCGACGTGCGTCACCGCGACGCGACCATTCCGGTCGCCGCCGGGCGACCCGCCCGATCGCCTCCAGGCGACTGCCGTCGGCGCCGGCGACGGCCTACCCTCGAATCGTGACCGAGCGAGCACGACTCGAGCCTCGCGGCCGGATCCCGGCCGGAGCGGTCGACGCGCTCATCGGCGTCGGCGTCGCCGCCGTCATCTCGATCGTCATCAGCGCCGGCCAGGGCGGCCGGCAGCAGCCCGACGTGGTCGCCTACCTGTGGGCCGCCGGGCTCGGCGCGCTCATGCTCGTGCGACGGCGGCATCCGCTCATCGTGCTCGCCGTCAGCGCACTCGGCCTCTTCGCCTACTACGCAGCCGGCTACCCCGCCGTCGGGCTCGCCGTGCCGGTCGCGGCGGCGCTCTGCTCGGCCGCCGAGTTCGGCCACCTCATCGCCGCAGTCGCGACGGCCGCGACCGTCACCGTCGTCTCGGTCGCGTTCCGGCTGCTCGAGGGCCAGTCGTTCTCGCTCGTCGTCGGCTACGAACTCGTCGGGCACCTCGCCGTGATGGCCGGCGCCATCGCGTTCGGCGACGGGCTGCGTGCCCGGCGCGAGCTCCAGGCCGGTGCCCGACGGCTCGCGGAGCTCACGGCGCAGCAGGCGCGCCTCGACGCCGAGGCGCACCTCCACGCCGAACGGCTCGCGATCGCCCGCGATCTCCACGACTCCGTCGGCCATGACGCCTCGGTGATCTCGCTGCACGCCGAGGTCGCCCGCGAGGCCGTGGGCCGCGACGACGAGGCCGCCCGCCGCGCGCTCGAGCTCATCCGCTCCGCGGCGACGGCCATGCTCGTCGAACTGCGCCGCACGGTGACCCTGCTGCGCAACCCCGGCGAACGGCCGCGCGCCGTCGTGTCGCTCGAAGATCTCGACGAGCTGACGCGCTCCGCGACGGCGGCCGGATTCGAGGTGCGCACCACGGTCGACCCGACGCTGCTGCCCACGGCGGCCGGTGCACGGGCACTCTCATCGACGACGGAGGCCGCCGTGTACCGGATCGTGCAGGAGGCGATCACGAACGTCGTACGGCACTCGACGGGATCGCGCGTGGTCGTCACCGTCGCGCGCGACGGCCACGAGGTGGTCGCCGAGATCCGCGACGACGGCACGGCCGGCCCGCCTCCGGCCGATCGCTCGCCGGACCGCTCGCCGGAACCCGCCGCCACCGGAAACGGCCTCCGAGGCATGCGCGAACGTGCCGAGGCGCTCGGCGGCAGGCTCACTGCCGGCCCGGCGCCGGACGGATTCGCCGTACGTGCCGTACTGCCGCTGGAGGGCGCCGCATGATCTCCGTGCTCATCGTCGACGACCAGGCACTCGTGCGCGCCGGCATCCGCGCGCTGCTCGAGACCGACCCCGACCTCGCGGTCGTCGGCGAGGCGGCCGACGGTCGCACGGCGGTCGCGCAGGCGGCCGCGCTGCGGCCCGACGTGGTGCTCATGGACATCCGGATGCCCGGCACCGACGGCCTCGCCGCCACGGCCGAGATCACCGCGCGCCCCGACCTCGACGGCACGCGCATCATCATCCTCACCACCTTCGACGACGACGAGGACATCCTCGAGGCGATCGCGGCGGGTGCGGCCGGCTACCTGCTGAAGGATGCCCCCGCGCAGGCGCTGCGCGATGCGGTGAAGACAGCGGCAGCCGGCGACAACCTGCTGGCGCCGCCGATCGCGCGCCGGGTCATGGAGCACCTCGCCCGGTCGCCGGCGCCGCGCGCCCGCGACCCGCGGCTGGATGCGCTCAGCGAGCGCGAGCGCGAAGTGCTCGTGCGGGTCGCCGAGGGCGACACGAACGAGGAGATCGCCGCCGCGCTGCATCTGAGCCCGGCGACGGCGCGCACCTATGTGAGTCGCCTGCTCGCCCGGCTCGAGGTGCGCGACCGCACGGCGCTCGCGATCCTCGCGCACCGATCCGGACTCATCGGCTGAGCCGGGCTTCGTCCCTTCCGAGACCGCTTCCCGTCGGGCCAGTCCGCACGGGCGTCCACCGCACCGGCGTACGCAGGCTCGCGAGACGAGGCATCCGATGGGGGTGATCGAGGAGCTCGCGAACGCGTGACGCGCGCGCGAGGACGACTCAGCCGACGAACGTCTGCAGCGACGGCGGGATGACCCGGTTCTGCGCCCGCGCGTAGACGGTCGCCTTGGCGAGGAAGATCAGCATGAACTGCGCGTGGACCTCGAGCTGGGCACGCCTCGTTCGCCTGGTGCCGTCGGGCCGGGTGATCACGGCATCCCAGTCCTCGCCCGAGAAGGTGCCGAGCACCCGCTGCAGTTCGCGATCCAGCGCGTGGAAGTCGTCGAGGATCTCGGCGACGGTCGACCGATGCTGGCCCGGCGGTCGCGGCGGCGCCCAGTGCTGTTCCAGCTCGACGAACGCGTCGAGGTAGGAGCCCTGCATCTGCGCGCAGTCGTCGATCAGCTGGCCCCAGGTCAGCGTGTCGCCACCCAGGTTCCGGTCGAGGTCGGCGTCGGCGAGCTGCTCGAGGAGCGCATCGCGCATCAGGGCGAGCCCCGGCAGCCAGTCCTCGTACCGGGCTTCGAACTCCCATGCGGACGATTCCACGATCGCTCCCTGCTCGCCGGCCTAGCCTGCCGGCTGTCCGGCTTCCGCGTCGGGGACCTCGACGGCGGTGCCCACGTCTCCGGCGATGCGCATGTCTCCCGCGACGCGCACCTCGACGCCCGCGGCCGCGATCCGGTCGAGCTCGCCGGGGTCGGCGCGCTCGTCGGTGATGAGCACGTCGATCCGGTCGGTCGGCACGGTCTGCATCATCGAGTCGGTGCCGACCTTCGTGTGGTCGGCGAGCACGACCACGCGTTGCGCCGCGTCGACCGCGGCCCGGTCGAGGCTCGCGACGTGCATGTTCGGGGTCGTGAGCCCGTTGGCAGCCGTCAGGCCGTTGCCCGAGAGGAAGACGGTCTGGAATCGCAGCCGGGCGACGGCCCGCTCGGCCTCACCGCCGATCGCGGCCCGGATGTTGCCGCGCAGGATGCCGCCGATGAGCAGCACCTCGACGTCCGGCGCATCCGCCAGCGCGTCGGCGACCAGCAACGAGGTGGTGGCGACCATCAGCCGGCGGCGCGCGAGCCGCGTCGCGACGGCCTGCGTCGTGGTTCCGGCGCAGAGCATGACGACGTCGCCGTCGTCGACGAGGTCGGCGGCGAGTTCGGCCATCGCGAGCTTCTGCGCCGCGGCGACGACCGTCTTCTCGCGGTAGGTCGGCTCGTCCATCGTCGAGCGCGCGACGGATGCCCCGCCCCGGTGCCGCACGAGATGACCGGTGTCCTCGAGCGCCTTGAGGTCGCGGCGCACCGTGATCTCCGAGGAGCGCACCATGCGGGCGAGATCGGCGACCGAGATCGACCGGTGCACGGCGAGCGCGGAGAGGATCACCTGCCGACGTTCATCCGTGAACACTTCGCCTCCTCATCGCCGAGTTGCGTGCCCTCTCACCCTAGGCCGACCGCGTGCGGACGGCGGAGCGGCTCGGTCGCCGCCCCGCCGCCCCGCCGCCCCGCCGTCCGGCCGGCCGTCAGCCGGCGCTGCAGGTGACCCTGGCGTCGGCCCAGTCGGCGTGGTCGTGGTTCTTGCCGTTCGTCGCCTCGTGGGCGACGAGCTGCAGTCGCTGCACCCCGGTCACGTCGACCGTCAGCGGCAATGCCGCATCGTCGTTCGTGAGCACGGCCGTCTCCGCGAGGAGGACGCCGTCGCCGAAGACCTGGAACCGCACCGAGCCCACACCGCTCTCACCCGGCGTCTCGAGCACCTCGTCGTCGATGCCGACCACGGCGTCGAACGCCGAGCAGGTGCCGCCGAGCCACGTCGTCAGCGAACCGGTCGCGTGCATGCCCACGCCCTTCGCGTAGGTCACGTCGTCGATCTCGATCGGCCGGCCGTCGCCGCCCGCGGCCTGCCCGTTCGACTGGTCGCGTTCGATCGGTCCGTAGCCGTTCGACTGCTGCGACCACTCGAGGTCGGAGACGTACACCGTGCCGTCGAGCGGCGGCGGCGTCACCCAGACGGTCGCCTGGCTCGACGCCGTGAAGGGCCGGTTGCCGTCGCGATACTCGGCGGTGATCGGCAGCTCGACCGTGCCGGTCGCGCCGTCGGCGGGCACCGTCACCGACCACGTCGCCTCGAGCACCTCGCCCGCCGCGAGTCGCTTCGCGCTGGCCTCGCCGCCCTCGACGACCCAGCCCTCGGGCACGCTCGGGGTCAGCACGACCTTGCGGACGTCGCGGTCCGCGACGGTGAACGCGGCCGTCACCTCGAACGTCGTACCCGGCGCGGCCTGCCCGTCGGCCGGTTCGACCGAGAGCTGCGCGGCCGGCCCCGGTTCGACCGGCTCGAGGCACGACTCGCGATGCGGCTTCGCGGGGCAGACGACCGCGGCGAAGCCGCCGTTGGTCGCCGTCGGCACCGTCAGCACGTCGGCCGAGGACGCCTCGACCGTCGTCGCCACGGTCGCCGAACCATTCGCCCCGTCATCCGTCAGCAGGTCCACCAGCAGCTTCCTGCCGCCGAACTCGGCGAGCGGCAGCTCCAGCGGCTCACCCGATCCGGCGCGCATGCCGCCGACGAACCAGCGGTCACCGGCCTTGCGGGCGAGCACGACGTCTGAGCCGGGCGTGCCGCTGACGAGCTGCGTCTCCTCCCACGACTCGGGCAGGTTCTGCAGGAACGGCACGGCGTTCGGCTCGGCTGCATACGACTCGGGCTTGTCCGACGCGTGCTGCCACCCCGACTCATACACGATCGCCATCGCGACCTCGTGCGCCTTCGACGAGTTGCCGTTGCCGCGCGAGAACGTGACCGGCGTCCAGTCCATCGAGCCCACGACGTTGCGCGTGAAGGGCACGATGAGGCTGCGCTCGGGGTTGATGCCGTTCTCGGCACCCCGCACCGACTCGTACGCCATGACGTGCGGCCACGTGCGCTGCAGGCCGGTCGGCAGCGACGAGCCGTGGAAGTTGATCATCAGGTGGTGCTTCGCGGTGTCGGCCGCGATCTGGTCGTACCAGCGGTGGATGTCCTGGCTGTCGCTGTCCATGAAGTCGACCTTGATGCCGCTCACGCCCCACGAGGCGAGCTTGGGCAGCCACTCATCGCGCTGCTCCTGCGTCTGCAGGTTGCGGCTGTGGAACCAGACGAGCACGTCGACGCCCTTCGTGTGCGCGTAGCGCACGGTGCGCGGCACCCAGCTCGCGTCCCAGCCCTCGTCGAGCAGCACGTACTCCCAGCCCATGCGGGCCGACAGGTCGACGAAGTCGCGCTGTCGCGCCTCGTCCTTCGGGCTGTTCCAATCGGTCAGCCAGCTCCAGCTCGAGACGCCGGGGCGGATCCAGTCGGCGTCCTCGCCGTCGAACCGGCTCGGCGTCGCGAGGTCGTCGACCAGGTTCGACTCCACGATGCCCTCGAGCCCGCCGATCACGGCCACCCGCCAGGGGGTCGACAGCTCGCCCGTCGAGGTCACCGGCCGACCCTCGAAGAGGTCGACGCCGTACGAGAGCGAGCCCGTGCCGTGCGACAGGTGGGACCCCGAGTAGTCGCCGTGCACGTCCGACTCGGTGAGTAACACGTAGCGCTCGCCCTGCTGGAACAGCGCCGGGTATCCGACCGAGCCCGTGCCGTTGGCCGCCGAGGCGGTGGTCGTCATCCACTCGGCTTCGTAGTTCACGGCGTAGGAACGCTGCATCCACGCGCTGCCGTCGGCGGGAAGCACCCAGGAACCGGACTCGTCGTCGACGCGGTGTTCGCCATCACCCTCGATGAGGTAGCGGTAGGCGACGCCGTCGTCGGCGAGCCGCACGGCGATCGCGAAGCGCCCGCCGTCGGCGTTCTCGAACTCGAAGATCGACTCGGCGTGCGTGTACTCGCGCTGCTCCTCCTTGCCGGTCGTCATGGTGTAGCGGTCCTTCACGCGCTCGTCGACGCGGCCGACATACGAGAGGCCGGAGCGGAAGTCGCCATCGCTGCCGACGAGGCCGAGGCGCTTCGCCGAGACGAGCGTGGTCTCGCCCTCGCGCACGTCGAGCGCGACCCGACCTGCGGAGTCGAGGGTGAGTTCGGCGTCGAGCGGCGAGCCCTTCGGTCCGTCGATGCGCCAGTCCTCGACGACGACCGGCTCCTCGGGCTCCTCGTCGGCGCACGTGAGCTTCGCGTCGCCCCAGTCGGCATGGTCGTAGTTCTTGCCGTTGGTCGCCTCGTGGGCGACGATCCGGAGCGTCTCGATCCCCGAGACGTCGGCGGTGAGCTCGAGCGGCGCATCGTTGCCCGTGAGCACCGCGGTCTGCGCGAGGAGCGTGCCGTCGCCGTACACCTCGAACCGGGCGGTGCCGACCCCGGTCGTCACCTCGTCGTCGAGCCCCACGAACGCGCTGAAGGCCGTGCAGTTCGCGGCGAGTTCGACCGAGAGCGCACCGGTGGCGTGCATGCCGATGCCCTTCTCATAGGTGACGCCGCCGATCGTGATCGGCCGGCCGTCGCCGGCGGCGGCCTCGCCGTTGGAGGCATCCCGTTCGATCGGTCCGTACCCGTTCGACTCGTTCAGCCAGGGCAGATCTGAGAGGTAGGCCTCGCCGGTCGGCGCGTCGGCGTTCGCGGGCGCCGCCGCGATCACCGAGAGCCCGGCTCCGATCAGTACCCCGGTGACGAGCGTGGCTGTGGCCGCCGACGCTCCCCGCGCGGTCGATGTCCGTCTTGGTGTGCGACGTTGCACGTGGTCTCCCTCGACTCATGGCCCCCGGTTCGGAGGCCGCCCCGTCGACAGGCTAGGGAGGCGTGATCACGACCGGCAACGCTTCGATCGGTATCGATCACAAGGAGCCGCTGAACCGATCAGCCGCGGTCGTCTTCGAACACCCGCAGCACCACGCTCCCCCGCTTGCGGCCGGTGTCCACGTACCGGTGGGCCTCGACGATCTCGTCGAGGTCATAGGTGCGATCGACGACCGGCCGAAGCGTGCCCGCCTCGGCGAGCGCCGCCAGGCGCGCCATGCCCTCGGCGCCCATGTCGCCGCCCTGATGGTCGACGACGAGCCCGGTTCGTCGCGCGTGCCACGCGGCGCCGAGCATGCCGGCGAGGTCGGCGACGACGAGCAGGAGCGCTCCTCCCGGGCGGAGGAGGTGCGCGACCCGGGCGAACGGGGCGTTGCCGACGGCGTCGACGATCACGTCGTAGCGGGCCCCGGCGTCGGCGGCGCCTCCGGCCCCGGCCTCGGCGGCGGCGTCGCCGGCCACGACCGCGAAGTCCTCGGCCGTGTAGTCGATGACGCGGTGGGCGCCGAGCGAGCGCACGAGCTCGGCGTTGCGCCCGCTCGTCACGGCGGTCACGTGCGCGCCGCGTGCGGCGGCGAGCTGCACGACGGCCGAGCCCACGGCGCCGGATGCCCCGTTCACGAGCACCTCCGTCGACGGTCCGATCTCGACCCGGTCGAGGAAGCGCACGGCGGTGTACCCGCCGAACACCACCGCCGCGGCATCCTCGAACGAGAGGTTCGCGGGCTTGCGGGCGACCTCGCCGTCCGCGGCGACGGTGACGAACTCGGCGTGGCATCCGAACGCGCTGCCGCGCATGACGATCACCTCGTCGCCGGGCGCGTACGCGGTGACGCCCTCGCCGACGGCCGCGACGACGCCGGCGGCCTCCATGCCGAGCACGCGGTGACGCGGTCGCACGAAGCCGATCGCGGGCCCGACGACGAGGCCGAGCCCCCGCGGCACCTCGCGGCTGCGCATGCGGTGGTCGGCGATGCTGACCGTCGAGGCGTGCACGCGCACGAGCAGTTCGCCCGCGGCCGGCTCGGGGCGCGGCATCCGGGCGACGTGCGCCACGTCGGGCGGGCCGAAGCGGTCGACGCGCGCGGCGCGCATCGTCGCGACGTCGGCGATGGATGCCTCGGCTGCGGTGGGTCGTGCGTTCATGATCGTGCTCCGTTCTGGCTCGTGCGGGTCCTTACGTTGTAAGACTTACGGCGTAAGATACGCCGAAGGGCGCGCGCTGTCCAGACCCCGCAGGACGGAATCTCACGCTGTAAGGTTGGCCGCATGCCGTCAACCACGACCGCGGGCACCGCGAAGCGCACCCGGCTCAGCGGGGAGTCCGTGCTGCGCACGGCCGTCGCGCTCGCCGATCGCGACGGCCTCGACCGGCTCACGATGCGCGCCCTCGCCGACGAGCTCGGCGTCGAGGCGATGTCGATCTACCATCACCTGCCCAATAAGGACGCGATCCTCGACGGCGCGATCGAGATGGTCTTCGCCGAGATCGAAGACGAGGCCGGCGGCTTCGCCGTGCCCCCCTCGACGGATGCCTCGAGCTGGGTGCCGGCGCTGCGCGAACGCATCCTCGCCGCGAGGCGCGTGCTGCTGCGGCATCCGTGGGCGCCGTGGGTGATGAACGCGCGCGGCGCGCCCGGGCCCACCGCTGCACGACACGTCGACGGCATCGTCGGCATCATGCGCGCCGGCGGCCTCTCGTTCGACCTCATCCACCACGCGCTGCACGCCATCGGCAGTCGCGTCTACGGCTACGTGCAGGAGCTCAGCGACGACAAGGAGGCTCCTCCCCCGGTCGCCATCGCGCACCTCGCGACCTACGCGCCGAACCTGGCCGCGATGCTCACCGAGGTAGTCCACGACGACCCCGACTCGACACTCGGCTGGTGCGACGACCAGGCTGAGTTCGAGTTCGGGCTCGACCTGCTGCTCGAGGGGCTCGAGCGGAGGCGTTGACCCTCGTCAACCGCTCGCGCAGGTCGGCGGACTGCGAGAGCATGTCCCGTATGGACCAGCAGGTGGTGGACTGGCTGCTCGACTCCGATCCGGCGATCCGGTGGCAGGTGCGGCGAGACCTCCTCGACGAGCCGGCCGCCCGGGTCGCCGCCGAGCGGGCGCGGGTCGCCGACGAGGGCTGGGGCCGTGACATCCTCGCCCTGCAGGATGCGAACGGCTACTGGGGCGGTGATGTCTACGGCGATCGTCGCGAGCGCGACACCGTCATGTGGACCCTGCACGTACTGCTGCAGTTCGGCATCGACCCCGAGGCATCCGCCGTGCGCGAGGCGATCGCGAGGGTGCGCGACCACGTGACCTGGCCCGACGGCGACGCCGGCGTGCCGTTCTTCGAGACCAGGTACGAGGAGTGCGTGACCGGCGGAGTCCTCTCCTACGCGGCGTACTTCGGCCTGCTCGACGGCGCCGCCGGCGGCGGCACCGACCGCAGGGTCGCGCGCCTGCTCGAGCAGCGACGCGACGACGGCGGATGGAACTGCGACCCCCCTGAGCAGTCGCCGCGCTCGTCGTTCGATTCGACGCTGTGCGTGATCGAGGGGTTGCGTGCGTACCAGCGCGCGACCGCGTCGACGGATGCCGCACTCGCCGACGCCGTGCGCACGGGTGAGGAGTACCTGCTCGAGCGCAAGCTGTTCCGTCGCGCGTCGACGGGTGAAGTCGCGAATGAGCGCTACCTCGGCTTCGCGTTCCCGATGTACTGGTTCTACGACGTGCTGCGGGCGCTCGAGTACTTCCGGTCGAGCGGCGGTCGGCCCGATGCGCGACTGCAGCCGGCACTCGATCTCGTGCGTTCGCAGCGCGGCGAAGACGGTCGCTGGCCGGCCGGGCCGCAACGTCCGGCCCTGCGCGCGTACGTGCTCGAGGCGCCCGAGGGTCGCCCCAGCCGGTGGAACACGTTGCGGGCGCTGCGGGTGCTCCGCTGGGCGTCGAATGGCGAGGAGCCGTGGTGACCGATCGGCGCGAACCGAGCAGGACGTACCGCCCGGGCGCGCGCGCCGGCTGGGTGAACCGGGTGACGGTGGCGATGGCCCGGCGGGGTCTGCTGCCCCGCGCGTCGGTGCTCACGACGCGCGGTCGACGCTCGGGGCAGCTGCGGGTGAATCCGGTGACGCCGATCGAGGTCGGTGGGCGTCACTGGCTCGTGTCGCCGTACGGCGAGGTCGGCTGGGTGCACAACGTTCGTGCGAATCGTGACGTCACCCTGGCGCGTCGTCGCACGACCCGTCGATTCACTGTGCGCGAAGTCGGCGCCGAGGAGGCCGGGCCAGTGCTGAAGCGCTACGCCGAGGTCGTCTGGATCGTTCGCCCGTACTTCCTCGCCGACCACCGCGACCCGGTCTCGGCATTCGTCGCCGAGGCCGCTCGTCACCCGGTCTTCGAACTCGTGCCGGCGGACTGACGGGTTCGGCAGCCACCCGGCTCGCGCTCGCGAGCCACCTCCGTCGGCCGGCACCCGGCACCTCGCATCCGGCACCCTGGCATCCTGCACCTCGCATCCGGCATCCGGCACCCTGGCATCCGGCACCTCGCATCCGGCACCCTGGCATCCGGCACTTCGGCATCAGGCACCTCGCATCCGGCACCCTGGCATCCGGCGCCTCGCACTGGGTACGTGACAGGCCAGCACCTGCCACTCCAGCACAGAGCAACCGGCATCGGAACGCCACCGGTCAGGCCGCTGCGTGGTCTGCGGAATCGTGGGGTGCGGCGACCACAGGCTCTCGCCAACCCGCAGGTTCTGGCCCACCCGCAGGTTCTGGCGCGAACGTCGGCTCGCGGTCCAACGTCTGATGCGGGGCGGCGTTGCCGGCGCGCGGGTGCTGGTCGGGGTCGAGATGGGCGGGCGGGACGAACCAGGTGCGACCATCGCGGATGCGGATGACCCAGCCGTCGTCGTGCACCCGGTGATGGTGGTGGGCGCAGAGCATGATGCCGTTGCCGAGGTCGGTGGCGCCGTGATCTCGACCCCACCAGGCGATGTGGTGGGCCTGCGTGTGCGACGGTGGCCGGGTGCAGGCCGGCCAGGCGCAGCCACCGTCTCGATCGACGAGCGCGAGCTTCTGCGCGGGCGAGAACAGGCGCGCCGAGCGCCCGAGATCGAGCGGTTCGCCGCCGTGCCCGAGCAGGAGCGGCGCGATGCCGGCCGACATCGCCAGCTCGCGCGCGGTGGCCACCGAGACGGGCTGGTCGATGCCGTCGATCGTGGCGTGCCCCTGCCCACCGGCGAGCGCCTCGCCGGTGACGCGGGCGACCACCGTGACTCCGCGCAGCGCGGGCGGTGCATGCTTCGCCGTCAATGAAACCCTCGCGATATCGGCCAGCGCATCGGCGTTGAGCTGTTCGATGGTGCGGTCTTCGGTCAACAGCGCGTCTGTTGTTGATCCGCCCGGCCCCGTCGCCGCTCCGAGTTCGGCCGACGGCGCACTCCGAGCCGAACGGCCGAATCCCGGTCTCGCATCGCGCGCCCGGTGGAGTTCGGCGCCGACGAGCGTCTCGATCGCGAGCTTGATGGGTGCGCCGGTGGCCGGGTCGAACGCGCCGCGAAGGTTGATCATGCCGTGCCCGTCCTCCCAGATCTTCAGACCGCGGCGGGCGCGCAGCTCGGCCTCGCGCGGGCGAACCCCGTCGGGATCGAGTCGGGCCTCGAGCGCCTTGATCAAGCGGACCAGCCCATCGCTGCCCACCTCTGGCGCCCGCGCGACGAGGAACGCCTCGGCCTGCTCCGACTCCGCCCGATCGACCCTCGGCGCCACCTGGTCGAGGAACCTGCGGATGAGGTCGGCCGCATCGACGCACACGGTTCCGGCGGCGAGGGCCGCCGCCAGCTGCGGGTGCCTCGGCGGCAGCACCTCGCCGGTGAACGACGCCCGCCCGGCGGTCGCCTCGCCGACGGCGACCAGACGCGCCGCATCGGAGTACCGGCGACCTGTGACCTGCGCCAACAGTCGTTCGGGCGATGAGTAGCCCTGCGCCCGCGCCAGGTCGGCGCCGTCGCCGCCCCGCGATCGCGACGCGAGCTCGGCCGCGCATCGCGCCTGCACCCCCTCGAGCACACGGGTGAGTCGCGCGCCCGCCTCGACCACACGCACGAGTCCGGCATCGCTCATCGCACCGAGATCGGCACCGAGTTCGACACCGAGCCCAGCACCGAGCCCAGCACCGAGATCGACTCCGGCACCCGTGGCATCCGTTCGCTCGCGCGCCGACGAATCGCCCACCGAACGGATCAACGCACCCGCCCACTCGCTCACCAACTCGCGCCATGCCGCCGCCGCGAGGTGGAGCGCGGCGAGCGCTTCGGTCATACCCCGATCCTACCGCGTTTCGGGCAGAGTTTCGAACGTATGTTCGAATGAATATCGCCCGGCTCGAAGAGAGCCCGAGCGGCTCAGCGAGCCGGCCGCACCCACCCCGCGACATCCGCATCCCGCGGCGCCACCGGCTCGGAGAGCACGATGCCGGTCGTCGTGTCGCCGAGTGCCGAGAGGCGCTCGATGATCTCCTCCAACTGCGGGGTATCCCGGACCGCGATCGTGAGCTCGTAGCAGTTCTCGCCCGTCACGTGCACGCACGAGAGCACGTGCCCGATCGCCAGCAGCTGCTCGCGCATGCCGCGTGCAGTGCGGACCGATCGATGACGCGGCCGCAGCGAGACGTGCGCACGCAGCGCCAGCCCGAGCTTCGCGAGGTCGAGGTGGGCGCCGTAGCCCCGGATCACCTCGGATTCCTCGAGACGGCGAACCCGCTCCGCAACGGCCGGCCGGCTGAGTGCGACCCGTCGACTGAGCTCGGCGTAGCTGACGCGAGCATCGCGGGAGAGTTCACGGATGATCGCCAGGTCGACCGCATCGATGGCCGACGATTCTTCGTTCATCACAACCGACCCCCTCCACATCGACGGTGAATCGACTCGACGCCCGTCGAACTGGCACGTTCCGGCGAGCAGCCGGAGCCTAGCATGAACATCCATGAGAGCCACCGCGCTGGAGGAGTCGGGCCGCGTCCGCCTCGTCGACGTGCCCCTTTCGCGGACGGCACGTGCCGGTCGTGCCTGGACGGCGGCTTCCGGGGCGGCCACGACGAACCATCAGCCAGACGAACACCGACCCGACGAACCACCACCCGACGACACCGCCCCGACGAACCACCACCCGACGAAGAAAGGCACCGCATGCTGCACGAACCCCTCCTGATCGACGAACCGATCCACACCTCCCGCCTGGCGCTCCGCCCGCACCGCGAGGACGACCTGGACGACCTCCTCGCCTTCCACGGCGATCCCGAGGTCGTCCGCTTCCTCCCGTGGCCGGTGCGCGACCGGGAGGCGACCCGGGTCGCCCTCACCGCGAAGCTCGAGCAGGCGGTCCTGCCCGAGCCCGGCCGATGGCTGGTCCTCGCCGTCGAGCTGCGCGAGACGCAGACCGTGATCGGCGAGGTGCTCCTGAAGTGGTCGAGCGCCGAAGACCGGCAGGGCGAACTGGGCTTCGCCTTCGGGCGCGCCCACCACGGCCGCGGCTATGCCGCCGAGGCCGGCGCGGAGATGCTGCGCCTCGGGTTCGACCGTCTCGGCCTGCACCGCATCACGGCGGTGTGCCTCGAGGACAACCTCGCGTCGGCCCGCCTCCTCGGACGCCTCGGCTTCGCCCAGGAGGCGCGACTCGTCGACAACATCCGGTTCAAGGGCGACTGGTCGACGCAGCTCCTCTACGCGCTGACCGAGGATGCCTGGCGGTCGCCGACCGCCCAGGCGCCGACCGACCGGCGCGAGATCGAGGCACTGGTCGATGCCTTCTTCGCGGCCTTCACCTCCGGCCCGGACGTCGCCGCGCGCCTCGACGGCCTGCGCGACCTGATGCTGCCGGAGGCGGTCATCGTGCGCACGGGGGACCTGACGCCCGCCGTGTCGGGGGTCGAGGCGTTCATCGCACCGCGGCAGGCGATCCTGACCGACGGCACGCTCGTGGACTTCCACGAGCGCGCGCAGCCCGGTCGACTCGAGGTGTCCGGCGACTTCGCCCAGTGGTTCGGGCGGTACGCCAAGGCGGGGGTGCTGCACGGCGAGCCGTTCGTCGGCGGAGGCGCGAAGTCGATGCAGTTCGTGCGCACCGGCGCCGGCTGGCGGATCAGCGCCGCCGTCTGGCAGGACGACGCAGCGTGAGGCACGGCCCGGGCGCGAGCGCCGAGCGCGCGGCGCCGAGCGCGCACCCCCTACGCCAGCAGCCCTCGCTGGAACCCCACCGCGACCGCCGCCGCGCGGTCGTTGACGCCGAGCTTCGCGTAGATGTGCAGCACGTGCGTCTTGACGGTGGCCTCGCTGATGAACAGGCGCGCCGCGGACTCGCGGTTCGTCGCGCCCGCCGCGATCAGCCGCAGGACCTCGAGTTCGCGGTCGCTGAGCGGCGGCGGCGACTCGGGCTCGCGCACGCGCCCCATGAGCCGCATGGCCACCGACGGCGCGAGCACCGCCTCGCCGCGCGACGCGGCGACGACGGCGCGCATGAGCTCGTCGCTCGGGGCATCCTTCAGCAGGTAGCCGGTGGCGCCCGCCTCGATCGCCGGCAGCACCTCGCTCTCGGTGTCGAACGTCGTGAGCACGAGCACGCGAACCGCGGCGCCCTGCTCGGTGAGCCGCCGGATGGCGGTCACGCCGTCCATGCGGGGCATCCGCAGGTCCATGAGGATCACGTCGGGCGCGAGCGTGCGCGCGAGCGCCAGGGCCTCCTCGCCGTCGCCGGCCTCGCCGACGACCTCGAATCGGTCGTCGCCGGTGAACATGCCGCGAAGTCCGTCGCGCACGATCGGGTGGTCGTCGGCGATCAGCAGGCGGATGACGGGCTCAGGCACTCGGTTCCTTCCGACGCACGGCCGGGACGCCGGCGGCGATCGCCGTTCCGCCGCCCGGTTCGGACTCGACCTCGAACGTACCGCCGAGCCGCGTCGCGCGCTGCCGCATCGAGGTGAGGCCGAAGCCCCCGCCGGGCGATCCACCCGCCACGTCGGCTGCGCCCGCCGCATCGAACCCGACCCCGTCGTCGCGCACGTCGAGCGTGACGACGTCGTCCATGTACGAGAGCGTGAGGCCGACGCGCGTCGCGTTCGCGTGCTTGGCGACGTTCGCGAGCGCCTCCTGCGCGATGCGCAGCAGGGTGACCTCGGTCTCCGGATGCATCGGCTCTGCGGTGCCGGTCGTCACGACCTCGACGGGCACGCCGGTGAGTTCGCTCCATTCGGCTGCGACCGTCGCGATCGCCTCGGGCAGATGGGCGGACTCGAGCTGGGTCGGCCCGATGGCCTGGACCGAGCGGCGCGCCTCGGCGAGTCCGTCGCGTGCCAGCCGGGCCGCGTGGTCGACATGGCGGCGCCGGAGTTCCGCATCGCCCGCCTCGTCGGCACGCACCGCGGCCTGCAACTGCGTCACGATGCCCGTGAACCCCTGGGCGAGCGTGTCGTGGATCTCGCGCGCGAGCCGCTGGCGTTCGTCGGTCACGCCGGCCTCTCGAGCCTGCACGAGCAACTGGGCGTGCAGGCCCTCGTTCTCGCGGATGGTCTCCTCGAGCCGGGCCACCATGCGCGTGCGCTCGGTGCTGCGCTCGAGCGTCACGTCGCCGAGGAAGCTGAACACGCCGACGAGCGCGACCATCGCGACGATGAAGAGCACGTACGTCACGATCGCGTCGGGTCGCGGTTCGGGCAGCCCGCCCATGAACGCGGTGATGCTGATGGTCGCGGTCGCCGCGACGCCGACGAAGCGCCAGATCCCCGGCAGGTACCGCCACGAGTGGATGTATCCGGTGAAGCCGAAGAAGCTCGCGAACCACGGGTCGCGAGCGCTCAGCACCCCGATGAGGACGATGAGGCCGACGACGTAGACGGACCCCGGCGTGCGGCGAGCGCTCATCGCCCACATCCACACCGCGGCGAGCGCGGCGATGCCCACGGTGACGAGCCGTTCGGGCCACGGCTGCTGGCCCGTCAGCAGGGCCAGCAGGGTCGAACAGCCGAGGAGGACGTACGGCACGAGGGCGAGCAGCCGCTCGAGCTGCTGCTCGCGTCGTTCGAGCGACGAACCGGATGCCTCGATCGCGATCACTCCCACCGGAAGAACCGTGCCGCGGCCAGGCTGACGAGGATCGCGTACGCGGCCATGACGCCCAGCAGCAGCGGGTCGGGGGCACCGCCCGTCCAGACGTCGGCGAGGCTCTGGCGGAAGGCGCCCAGCGGGGTGAACTCCCCGATCCGCACCACGATAGCGGGCATCTGGCTCGCGGGCTGGATGAGGCCGGCGAGGAACGCCATCGGGAAGTAGAGCAGCACGCCGATGCCGTTCGCGGCGCGGCCGCTCGGCGCGAGGGCGGCGATCAGCAGGCCGATGGCGAACATCGACGCCGTGCCGAGGGTGAACACGAGCGCGAAGCTCAGCGGGTTCGCGGGCATCCGTGCGCCGAGGGCGGCACCCGCGACGGCCAGGAGCAGCCCGCAGCTGAGGACCGCGAGCGCGAACTGCAGCACGAGCTGCACCGTCAGCAGGCTCACGGGCCGCACCGGCGTCGTCGAGAGCCGCCGCAGGATGCCCTTCTCGCGGTACGTGGCGAGCGCGGTCGGCATGAGGTACAGCGCCACCAGCCCGATCGCGATCGCGATCGTCATGGGCAGCAGGGTCGTGTCGCCGGGCCCGATCGAGCTGCCGAAGACGACGAGGATGAACAGCGGGATGAGGAAGGTGAACAGCGAGCCCGGCTCTCGGACGAGCAGCTTGGTCTCGACGGTCGTGAGCTTGGCGGTGGCGGTTGCGGCGGTCATCGTCTGGGTCCTTTGCGTGCGGGGGTGCGTGGTCAGCGGTCGAAGCTGCGGCCGGTGAGGGCGACGAACGCGTCGTCGAGGGTGCGGGTGTCGATGCGGAGGTCGGAGACGAGCACGTGGTTGCGGGCGAGCACCGCAGTCACCGCCGTCGCGAAGTCGCCGCGGCCCGTGACGATCACCTGGGCACCCGAGCGCGTGACGGCCGAGACCCCGGGGAGGTCGCGGATGAGGTCGATCGCCGTGGCCGCGGCATCCGGTGCCGGCGTGAATCGCATCGCGTGCTCGGCGTCGACGGCGGCGATCAGGCCGGCCGGCGAGTCGATCGCGGCGATGCGGCCGTCGCTGAAGACGGCGACGCGGTCGCAGAGCTCCTCGACCTCGTCCATGAAGTGGCTGACCAGCACGACGGTCACGCCGGCGTCGCGGACCTGCTTGACGAGCTCCCAAGTGGCCCGGCGGGCCTGCGGGTCGAGGCCCGTCGTGAGCTCGTCGAGGAATGCGACCTGCGGGTTGCCGACGAGCGCCAGGGCGATGATCAGGCGCTGCTTCTGCCCGCCCGAGAGCTTCGCGAACCGCGTGTCGCGCCGGTCGGCGAGACCCCACTCGTCGAGGAGTTCGCGCCAGTCGCGCGGGTGCTCGTAGAACGACGCGTAGAGGTCGAGGGCCTCCCAGACCTTCAGGTTGTCGGGCAGCTGGGTGTGCTGGAGCTGCACCCCCACGACCTCGCGCAGCGCGGCGGCGTCGGCGATCGGGTCGAGGCCGAGCACGCGCACGGTGCCGCTGTCGGCTCGGCGCAGGCCCTCGATGATCTCGACCGTCGTCGTCTTGCCGGCGCCGTTCGGGCCGAGGATGCCGAAGATCTCGCCCGGCTCGACGGAGAAGGACACGTGGTCGAGCACGGTACGGCCGGAGTAGCTCTTGCAGAGGTCGGTGACGTCGATGACTGGCATGACTCGAGACTCGCGGAGTCGCGCGCGCGGCCCATCGACTGCGCGGCCACCGTCGCGCGCGACGGGGTGGATTCGAGAATCCACCGAACGGTTGATGCGCCGGGTTCACCCCTCGACGCGGATGCCTCGCAGGGCCCACTGCCGCACGCGCACGAAGCGGGTCGCCGCGCACGTCGACCGGAGCGGCGGCGAGGACTCCGCGACGAGGTCGACCACGACGGAAGCGCCGCCGTCGAGCGCGAGCCGCACGATCCAGCCGTCGTCCGTCGCGATCTCGTCGACCGGCGGATATGCCGCGATCCGCTCGTCGCCGAACTCCCGGCGGGCGTAGTGCTGCGCGGCCTGCACGGGGTGGGTCAGCGAGCTGCGTCCGCGCAGCAGTTCGGGCACGACGCGCCCGCCCTCGTACGCCTCGGCGATGCGCACGGGATCCCCGTCGTCGGCATAGCCCGAGTACAGCCCCTCGGGGAGGACCACCATCGTGCCCGCGAACCGGTCGCCGCCGAGGTGGGAGCACTCCCACGTCTGCTCGGGGCGCGCGGCGGCGAGCGCGGTCGCGACGCGCCGGCCGCGCACGGCGCAGCAGCGGTCGTGCCGGCCGTGGGCGCAGACCGCGT
Organism: Agromyces agglutinans; assembly: GCF_009647605.1. Lineage (GTDB taxonomy): Bacteria > Actinomycetota > Actinomycetes > Actinomycetales > Microbacteriaceae > Agromyces > Agromyces agglutinans. Next base: position 136,580 of record NZ_WJIF01000005.1, read on the forward strand.
AGACGGGCTCGTCCGAGGGCACCCCGGTGGATCCGTCGAGCGGCACCTCGAGCAGGTCGGCGGCGTGCGCGACCTCGCCCCAGACGATGCGCTCAGCGCCCGGGCGCGAGTCGACGATCGCCCACCGCTGGGCCGGTGGCGCCGTGCGCCGGCCGGTGCGACGGATCGCGAGGATGCGCATCTCGGCCGCCTCGACCCGGCGCACGAGCGCCCGGCCGATCTCGCGGTCGAACGGTGCGTCGAGCAGCGCGTTCGGGCCCCACGCGGCCGGCACCTCGAGCAGGAACCAGCGCAGGCCGCGCGGCGCGGTGCCGGCGAGCGGGTCGCCGCGTTCGCGCGCGCCGTCGCTGCACGGCGTCCAGTGCTCGGGAGCGAGGGTCACCCGGATGCCACCGCGAATCCCTCGCGGACCAGTCGGCGCGCGACGACGAGGGCGCTGTCGGCGTCGAGGCCCGGCAGGTCGCCGACCGCGACGGGCGAGCCTTCGGCGAGCCGGCGCACCGCGGGCTCGGCCTCGATCGGCAGCGAGAGCGACGTCGTGCGGCCCACGACGCGGACACGGTCGCCGTCGACCTCGATCCGCGATCGCAGCGCCTCGCGCCAGCGGACCGTGCTCGACGCGTCGAGCGTCGCCAGGGCCTCGAGCGTCGCGAGCGGCGCCAGCGGCTCGGGGCGGATGTCGCCCTCGAACCGCCGCGCGAGCGCGGCCGCGGCGTCCGAGGCATCCGATCGTTCGAGCAGTTCGGCGAGCGCGTCGACGGTCTCGCGGACGATGCCGGCGAACGCGTCGACGTCGTCGAAGTCGACGCCGAGCGGCAGCGACGCGCGCAGCCGATCGCTCTCGCCGACGCGGGCGACGAGCGCCTGCACGACGTCTGCGCGCGTGTAGGCCGACATGCCGATCGTCAGGTGCACCGAGGTCGCGTCGCCGCCCGCGGTCGCGGAGTGGATCCAGCCGCGCGGCAGGTACAGCGCGTCGCCCGGGCGCAGCACGGCGTCGATCGCGGGCTCGTCGAGCGCCGCACGCGCGACGGCCTCGCGGTGCTGGCTCCACGGCTGCGACGCGAGCGGGTCGACGTGCACGGGTTCGTGGATGCGCCAGTGCTTCTCGCCCGAGATCTGCAGCACGAACACGTCGTGCGTGTCGTAGTGCGGGTCGAATCCCTGCGAGCCGGGCGGCGTGACGTACGCGTTCACCTGCACCGGATGCCCCAGCTCGCCGACGAGCGCGCGTGTGAAGTCGATGATGGGCGGCCAGAGGCGGTGGAGCCCCTGCAGCACGATCGTGGCGCCGTCCGCGAACCGCGCGAGCACGCGGTCGCTCGCGACCTGGTCGCCCACCTCGGCGCCGAAACCGCCCGAGCCGGTGTACGCGGAGGCCGGCAGCACCGAGCCCTCCTTCGCCATCCGGATGAACGGCGTTCGCACGCCGCGGCGGGTGACCAGCTCGTCGACCGCGTCGGCCGAGAAGAGGTCGGCGAAGCCGGCGGCGTCCGCCGAATCGCCCGCGCCGTCCGGGCCGTCGCCGAGTTCGCTCGCCCGCGACAGCAGCGCCTCGCGGCCCCAGTACCGGTCGGCGAACGTCTCCGTCGGCACCGCGATGCATCGCGAAAGCGCGGGCCGGAGCTCCGACCCGCGCTCACTCGCCGCCACTACGCCGATCCGTCGGCGCCGCCGTCGTGGCCCTCCGGGTTCGCGCCGCCGTCGGCGGTGCCTTCGCCGCCGGCCGCCGATCCGTCGGCCCCGCCGTCGTGCCCACCCGGGTTCGCGCCGCCGTCGGCCGTGCCCTCGCCCGCGGCCGCCGAACCGTCGGCCCCGCCGTCGTGACCCGACGGGTTCGCCCCGCCGTCGGCCACGCCCTCGCCGCCGTCGCCCGGCTCGTTCGTGATGTCGTCGTCACCGATGGACATGCGATTCCCCCTTCGCCATCGCCGCGACCCGGCGTCGCGGCACGTCTGGCGCCAGCGTAGCCACCGGGCGGCTCGCGGGCCACGGGTTGACAGTGAACGTCGGGCGACGGCTAGAGGCCCTCCGCGATCTCCTTGATCGCGGCGAGCCGGCGGTCCCACTCGGCGCCGATCGCGTCGAGGCGGCGCGCAGTGGCGCTGAGCTCGGACCCGATCACCCGGTACCGCACCTCGCGGCCGACCCGGATCGGCTCGACGACGCCGACCTCGGCGAGCACGGCGAGGTGCTTCGCGATGGCCTGGCGGGTGACGGGCAGGCGCCCGGCGAGGGCCGACGCCGACGCGTCGCCCTCGCCGAGCGCGGCCAGGATGCTCCACCTGGTCTCGTCCCCGAGTGCCGCGAACACCGGGACCAGCGCCTGCATCGTCATGCGCCGCTCTCGAGCAGGGCGACGAGCTTGTCGAGCTCCTCGTCCCAGCCGCGGCGGTGGCTGTCGAGGTTGGCGCTGGGATCGGAGGTGCGCTCGAACCCGGTCTCCACGACCGTGAGCTGCGTGCCGTCGGCCACCGGCTCGAGCGTGAACGTGAAGACCGTCGAGTGCTCGTCGACCTCGGCCTTCGGCGCGCCGGCGGCGTCGTCGGCGCCCCAGCGGTACGAGATCGAGCGCGGTTCGTCGATCGCCTCGATCCGCATCGGGATGACGCCGAATCCTTCGACCGTGATGCTGCCGCGTGCGCCGACGCCGGCGCCGTCGAACGCGATGCGCCCGAACCACTTCGAGAAGTGCTCGGGATCGGTGATCGCCTGCCACACCTTCTCGACGGATGCGGCGATGCGGATGGTGCGCCGGACGGAGAATCGGCTCTCGTCGATGACGGATGCCTCGTTGCGGGTCATGTCGACCATGATGGTTCCTTTCGTGGTGGTGGTGTCGTGGATGGCGCGCGTTGCGTGGTTCGGTGGTCGGATGCGCCATCACCGGCTGACGACGGCGTCGGGTTCGGATGCCGCGGCGGGCGCCCGCAGCCGGCTCGTCGCCCAGGCGGCCGCGACGGCGAGCACGGCGATGCCGATGCCGACGGCGACCGCGGATGCCGCTCCCCCTCGGTCGACCGCGAGGCCGCCGGCGAGGGAGCCGACCGCGATGCCGACGTTGACGGCCGAAGCGGGTAGCGAGGAGGCGAGCGGCGCGCCCGGCCCGGCGAGCGCGACGACCCGGTGCTGGATCGACGGTCCGGTCGCCATGCCGAGCAGGCCGATGCCGAACACCGCGATCGCGGCGAGCGCCGCGTCGGCGCCGAACACGAGGAGCGCGACGAGCGAGACGGTGACGCCGATCGCGCCGACGATGAGCGAGCGCGCCGCATCGAGGTCGGCGAAGCGGCCGCCGCCGAAGGACCCGATCGCCGTGGCCACCCCATAGATGAGGAGGAAGCCCGAGACGACCGAACCGGTGACCCCGGTCACCTCGTCGAGGAACGGCACGAGGTAGGTGATCGCCGAGAGCATGGCCGCGAAGGTCAGCGTGCTCACGGCGAGCACCGCGAGCACCCTCGGGGCGAAGGCGTGCCGGGCCTGGCCGACCGCTCCCCCGCCGTCGCGGGTCGGCACCGAGGGCAGTACCGCGACGGCCAGCGCCAGGATGACCGCGCCGGCTACCACGACCGCGACGAACGCGCCGCGCCAGCCGACGGCCTGCCCGAGCAGCGTGCCGACGGGCAGCCCGATCGCGCTCGAGGTCGCGAAGCCCGAGATGACGACCGCCATCGCCCGGCCGGTCCGCTCGGGCGGCACCACCGAGGTTGCGGTGACCATGGCGGCGGCGATGAAGAGTCCCTGCACGGCGCCGATCGCGACCCGCGCGACGACGAAGACCGGATAGTCGGCGCCGAGCACCGCCGGCAGCAGGTTGGCGCCGACGAAGACGGCCGTGGCCGCGATGAGCACGTGCCTGCGGTCGAAGCGCGTCGTGAGGAAGGTCAGCACCGGGCCGCCGATCGCGAGCCCCAGTGCGTTGGCGGTCACGAGCGCGCCGGCCGCCGGCACCGTCACGTCGAGGTCGACCGCGATCAGGTCGATCATGCCGACGACGAGCATCTCGGCACAGCCCATCACGAACGCCCCGGCGAACAGCACCGCCAGGACCGCCCCCGGTCGCACCGCCCCGCGTCGAGCGCTCGTGCCGCGCACCGCCGAGCCGCCCACGGGCCCGCTTCCATCCGCCTTCATCGTGCCTCCTCGTTTTCTGCAACCCGATGCTTGCAGATCCGAGCCACCATTGCAACCCTTGAGTTGCAGATGATTCCGGCATCGCTCGCCGCCGTGGTATCCCGTCAGCGAGAATCGACGCATGAACGCACGCACCGGAACCGACCGATTCGACGCCGATGTGGCCGTGATCGGCCTCGGCGCGGTCGGCGCGAACGCCGCCTGGCGAATCGCTGTGCGCGGGCTCTCGGTGCTGGGCTTCGAGCAGTTCGAGCCCGGCCATGCCTGGGGCGGGTCCACCGGGAAGACCCGCCTCTTCCGCGTGGCCTGCCTCGAGCACCCGGGCCTCACGCCGATCGCGCGCCGCGCTCGCGAACTCTGGCGCGAGCTCGAGGCTTCCGCCGGCGAACGCCTCTTCCTCGAGACCGGCGGCATCATGATCGGGCCGCCCGACTCGCACCTCATCGCGGGCACGCTCGCCGCCGCGGCCGAGCACGACCTGCCCGTCGAACGACTCGACGCCGACGGCATCGCACTCCGGTCCCCCGCCAACGCCCGGCTCGACCCGGGCGACGTCGGCGTGTGGGACCCCGAGGCCGGCATCCTCTTCCCCGAGGCGGCGATCATCGCGGCCGCCGACGCGGCGCGCGCCGCGGGCGCCGACCTGCACACGGGCGTGCGGGTGGTCTCCGTCGACCCCGATGCCGACGGCGTGACCGTGCGCACCGAGCGCAGCGACTACCGGGTACGCCGCGTCGCCGTGACCGCGGGGCCGTGGATCGGCCGGTTCCTGCCCGACCTGCCGCTCACGCCGCACCGCGTGGTGATGACCTGGTTCCGCCCGCGCGAGGGACACGCCGCCGCGCTCGACACGTTGCCCGTGTTCATCCGCAGCGTGCCGGGGCACGACACCTGGATCTGGGGGCACGGCGCCATCCCCGCCTCGGCCGTCACCGAAGCCGGCGCGGGCACTCCGGGCTTCGACGCCAAGGTGGGTCCCGAGTTCGACGGCCCGTTCCCCGGCGACGATCCCGACGCGATCGACCGCGTCGTGCACCCCGGCGAGACCGACGGCATCCGGGACCTCGTCGCCGCGACGTTCCCCGACCTCGAGCCCGAGCCGTCGGCCGCGACGACCTGCATCATGGCGCACACGCCCGACGGGCAGTTCCTCATCGGCCCGACCGCCGACCCGCGCGTGTTCGTGGGCGGCGGCTGCTCGGGCCACTCGTTCAAGCACGCCTCGGCGCTCGGCGAACTGGTGGCGCAATCGGTCCTCGGCGAGCAGCCGTTCACGGATGCCTCGTTCCTCGACCCGCGCCGCTTCGCGAGCTGACGGCGATACCCGAACTCAGCGACCGCCGCCGAACAGCGCCCGCAGCAGGTCGAGGATCGACTGCAGGACCTGAACGATGACTTGGCCGTGGGTCGGGCGGTCGACGGTCACGCCCGCCGACGTCGCCGTCACGGGCTCCTGCCCTTCGACCGTCGCGGTGACCTCGACCGACAGGACGTGTCCGACGTCGGCGCCCCGCGCGGTGTACGCCGGCTCGGCGCCCTTGCGGCCCTCGATCGCCTCGCCGTCGCGCAGCCACCGGTAGGTGATCGTCGCGTCGTCGTGCGTCCACGTGCCGGGGTCGGCCGTCAGCGTGGAGCCCTTCACCGGGTCGCCCGAGATCGACGGCGCGGCGAGGTTCTCGAGCCGCACCGTGACCTCGGGGAAGACCTCGAGGTCGGTCGGCTCGGCGATCGGGCCGAGGCGCGCGCCGGTCACCGCGGGCGCGGCATCCGTCAGCTCGAGCAGACCGTGCATCTCGACGGAGCCGTCGGCGGCGATCTCGGGGCGGATGCCGTCGAGCTCCACGGAGACGAACCAGTCGGCGGTCACGGGCGACGCGGCGCCCGTGTTCCACACGTTCGACGGGTCGGTCACGAGCGACGTGTCGGCCTGCTTCAGCGCGAGCACGTCGGCCTGCGGCGACTGCCACGAGAGCACGCCCGACGCGCGGTAGTCGGTCGCCGCGGCGTTCGTCTCGAGGCGCACGCCGCGATCGTTGCCGACCGACGTGACGCGCTCGACTCGGATGTCCGGGCCCGAGTTCGAGGTCACGCCCGTGGCGAGGTTGCCGTAGCTGACCGAGTTGCGCAGCAGGTGGTCGCCCGGCATCGACTCGCCGCCGAGCTTGAACCCGTTGCCCTCGCCGGTGCGCGCCGGGTCGGCCTCGAGCCAGCCGTTGTCGTACGCGACCGAGTCCTCGACGATCACCGTGCCGATCGGGCCCGTCGTCGACTTGGCGTAGAGGTCCCAGCCGTCGTCGATGTTGTGGTGGGCGATGTTCGAGCGGAAGACGTTGCCCTCGCCCACCGTGAGCTTCGCGGCGAAGCCGTCGGCGTCGTTGCCGCCGAGGTCGGCGTTGTTGTGCGAGACCGACGAGACGACGAGGTTGTCGCTCGGCCAGAGCGCCGGCGGCTCGGCCTCGAGACCCGAGATCTGGATGCCGGTGTCGCGGTTGTGGTGCGACTCGACCCGCTCGACGATGTTGTGGTCGCCCTGTACGAGCATCGGCTTCTGCTTGTCGGCCGAGCCGGTGATCTCGAGGTCGTAGACGTGCCACCAGTCGCCGCGGATGACGAGGCCGCCGTCGGGCGACTGCGACAGGTCGAGCACGGCGCGCGAGCCCGGCTCCGACATCAGCGTGATCGGCGCTTCGGCCGTGCCGTCGCGACCGCGTTCGGCCACGACCTTGCGCGTCGGCGTGTAGGTGCCTCCCTCGAGCACGATCTGCTGGCCCGGCTGCGCGAACGCGACCGCGGTGTGCAGGTCGAGCGGTGCCGCCGAAGTGCCGTTGCCGTCGGGGCGGCCGTCGGGGGCGACCCGGATCGACTGGCCGGGCTCGCCGAACGAGTCGACCGTCACCGTGAGCGGCACGTCGACCGGGTCGGTCGAGGCGACCCGCTCGTATTCACCCAGGTGCGGCTGCTCGGCGTCGGGCACGAGCCGCGCGGTGAGCTCGTTCGCACCCGGCTCGAGGCCGACCGGGACCAGCACCCGCTCGCCCGGGGCGAGCGCGAGGTCGTCGGCGACCACGGCGCCCGAGGCATCCAGGATCTGTCCAGTGCCGTACATGTTCGCGACCAGCGGCACGTCGAGCGCGAGGTGCGGCGTCGTCCGCGTGACGTCGACCGACAGGGTCGCCGGAACGAGCTCGATGGGCCGCTCCTGCCGCGGGTCGTCGTCGTCGGGGTGCACGGTCGTGAACTCCCAGTCGGTCACAGTCACCTGGATCTTGCGGGCGACCGCGAGGCCCACGTACGACGCGGCGGGGTTCTGCCGGTCGAGCATCTCAGGGTCGTACTGGATGACCTCGAGGTCCTGGCCGTCGCGGTGCCAGATCGCGTGGTAGCCCGTGTTCGACTTGCGCAGCGTGAGCTCGAACACGTCTCCCGTCGCGAACTTCGGGCCGGTCGCGTCGGGCCGCCAGTCGCGGTCGAACGCCTCGGAGTCGCTCATGTCGCGAGTACCCGCCGTGTTGTCCGTCGTCGCCCCCGTGTAGCCGTGCACGAACCGCGCGCCCGGCGTGCCGTCCTGCCACTCGCCGGCACCGGGTCCGTACGCGTACCGCGTCAGCAGCGCGCCGGCCGAGTTGAAGTACCGTGCGGCCGAGACGCCGGGCACGAGGTCGTCGACGGCGATCACGCCGAAGCCCGACTGGGCGTCCTTCGCGGCGGCGTCGTCGACGCGGAACGTGGCCCGCAGCGTGAAGTTCTCGGTGGCCGGGTCGACCTGCGTGTAGAAGTACTGGAATCCGTCCTCGCTGTTCGCGAGCTTCGTCGAACTGGCGCGGGCGTCGAACGTGATCGAGCCGTCGGGGTGCTCGACGACGGTGCCGCCGGATCCCGCGTTGGAGCCGACGTCGGCGACCTGCCAGCGCTCGACCTCGGCGGCGACGTCGACGTCGTAGGCGGCGCCCGTGGCGGTCTCGCCGCCGCGGTGCGCGACGACGCGGACCTGGTACGCCGCACCCGGGGTGAATCCGGGCACGTCGGCGGTCGTGCCGGTGACCCCGGCGAGCGCGGTCGTGAACGGCGCGCCGCCGGTGCTCGTCTCGACGGAGTACGACTCGGCCTCGGCCGACGCCGACCAGCTGACGGTCACCGTCGCGACGCCGCCCGAGATGGCGCTCGTGAGCGCGCCGGTCACGGTGGGCCCGGCGAGCGGCAGCGAGAAGTCGGCGACCGCGGCGCGGGCCGACGCGATGGCGGATGCCTCGCCCGCGCGGGTGAGGCGAACCTCGACCTCGTAGGAACCCGATGCGGGAGGCGTGAGCGTCAACCGGCCGCCCGCGCCCTCGGTCGCCGTGAGCGACTGGTCGAGCACCGCCCCGTCGGCGCCGTACAGCGTGGCGTAGGCGACGTCGCCGCCGTCGGCGCCGAGCACCCCGTCGTAGGCGATGACGAGGTTCGCGGGGTTCGCGGGATCGGGTGCGACCGACGTCACGACGGGCGCGGCCACGGCGCCCCATGCGGCGCGCTGCTCGGGGTCGAACGCTCCGAGCTGGGCGGCGTACACGTTCACGCCCGCACTCGGCGAGGCCAGCCAGTACTCGCCCGGCTCGGTGATCGCGAGGCGTTCGGTCGACACGGCCAGGCTGTCGACATCGGCGGGCGCGGGCACCCGGCCGACCTCGCCGGCCGCGTTGTAGAGGGCGACGGCGCGGTCGGCGGTGCCGCTGCCGCTGCGGGCGGCGACATGGACCTCGGTGGGCACGTCGCCCTCGGCGACGGTGAAGTGCAGCGAACGGGATGCCTCGGTGCCCGAGCCGTTGAGCTTGATGCGCTTGGTGAACACCTCGCCGCGGTCGGAGATCCGGTCGTGCGCGTCGACCGTGACGTTCTTGCCTGCGGCGGCGTGGATCGTGAAGTCCGAGCCGGTGTCGGTGATCTCGACGTAGTCGCCGATCGCGAGATCGTTCGCGTTCAGGGCCGTGGCGGGTCCGAACGCCGCCGCGGCGAGGGAGCCCGTCAAGGTGAGCGCCGCGGCGGTCAGGACCGCCAGCGAGGTTCGGAGGGCGCGCGTCATCTGGGGCATGGGTCTCCTCGTCGAGATCGTGTCGTTCCGCGTCGAACGGCCGAGAAAGCGCTTTCTCAGGGGGTATGTCTCGTACGGTAACCGCATTCCCAGATGCCGTCAAGAGCCGCGTCGACCCCGGCCCGCGGTCGGCAGCAGTCGGCGGCCGGCGGCCGCCGCCGCCGCAGCCGCGCGCGACTCAGGATGCGTCGGGCGTCGCGGCGAAGTCCGCGATGACCGCGGCGATGAGCCGCGCGCGCTCCACCATGCTGCGCGCCGAGACGTGCTCGGTCACGGCGTGCGCCCCGCCGCCTCGCGGTGCGAGCCCGTCGATCGTCGGATGCCCCGCAGCCCCGGCGGCGTTCGTGTCGGCCGCGCCCGCCGCGGGCCGGCCGCCGAGCGGTCCGCCGAGCGAGGCCGCGACGCGGTCGACCCGCGCGAGCAGGCGCGCGCCGTGCTCGCCCTCGCTCCAGGTCGGCCGGTGCGAGAGCTGCTCGACCTCGAGCACGGCCCCGTCGCGGATCGGCCGGAGCGCGCGGATGCCGCCGAGCACGGCGTGCTCGTCGTCGGTGCTGAGGAAGCGCAGGCCGACCTCGGCGCTCGCGCGGCCGGCAACGACGTTGGCCCGCCCGCCGCCCGAGATGATGCCGACGTTGCAGAGCACGGGCCGCCCGGAGACGATCTCGCGCAACCGGCCGAGCTGGTCGATGAGCTCGTCGATCGCCGAGACGCCGCGGTCGGGATCGGTGGCGGCGTGCGCCTCGCGGCCGTGCACGGTGAGCCGCACCCGGGTGCTGCCGCGCCGGGCCGTCTTCAGCGCGCCGTCGGGATGCGCCGGCTCGAGGCCGAGCACGGCACCGGCGGCCGCGGCCTCGGCCCGCACGTGCGGCGCCGAGGTGAGCGAGCCGTCCTCCTCGTCGGCGACCACGAGCACCCGCACCTCGGGGTGCGCGACGCCGGTCGCGACGAGCGAGCGCGCCGCGGCGAGCAGCGACACGATGCCCGACTTCGTGTCGAACACCCCCGGACCGCGCACGACATCGCCGTCGACGCTCCAGGGCAGGTCCGCGATGCGCCCGACCGGCCAGACGGTGTCGTAGTGGCTGAGCAGCAGAACGGGCGCGCCGGCATCGTCGACCGCGGGCAGCACCCAGCGCAGGTGGTCTCCGGAAGCCTCGGCGATGCGCTCGACCCGGAACCCGGCGGCCGCGGCATCCCGTTCGAGCACCTCGGCCAGCGCGTCCAGCGCGGCGGCGTCGCCCGTGGGGCTCTCGAGCCGCGTGTAGCGCTCGAGCGTCGCGAGCATCGCATCGAGGTCGAACGGATCGGGGTGCGCCGACATGGGTCGCACGTTACCCCTGCCGTGGCATCCGTTCACGGGGGTTGCGTGCGAGTTGCTCGCGCGCGTGCGGCGTGTTCGTCGCACTGCGGCGAGGAACTCGCACCGGTGCGAAGCCTCCCGTCCGAAGGGGGCCGGAGGCACGCCGGGGGGCGGCGGCTCAGAGCGCGCCGGTCGCCGGGGTCTCGCGCACCGTGCCGTCGCCCGCGAACACGAGCAGCCGGTCGGCGAGCTTGTCGACGAAAAAGCGGTCGTGGCTGACCACGAGCACGGCGCCCGGGAAGTGCGTGAGCGCACGCTCCATGACCTGCGTCGACGTGATGTCGAGGTGGTTGGTCGGTTCGTCGAGCACGATCACCGCGGCGCCCGAGAGCAGGCACTGGGCGATCGCGACGCGCGCGCGCTGGCCGCCCGAGAGGGTGCCGATCTTCTGCTGCAGGTCGGCGTCGGAGAACTGCAGCATCGCGAGGAACCGGGCGACGCTCTTCTTCGTCGCGGTGAACGCGAGCGAATCGGGGTACGCGTTCACCGCGTGCCCCACGGTGTCGGTCAGGTCGAGCTCGGCGACCACCCGGTTGTACGAGACGAACCGCGAGCCCTTCGCCCAGCGCACCGTGCCCGAGTCGGGCGCGGTCTCGCCCGTGACCACGTCGAGCAGGGTCGACTTGCCCGAGCCGTTCCCGCCGATCACGGCGACGCGGTCGCCGCGGTGCAGGTCGAACGACAGGCCGTCGAAGAGCGGCGCCCCGTTGAATCCCTTCGACAGCCCGGTCACGGTGAGCAGGTCGTTGCTCACCCGCAGCCCGTCGTAGATGCCCGTGATGATCTGGTCGATCGGCCGGGGCGCCTGGCGCTTCTTGATGTCGGCGAGTCGTCGGGCGACGGCGTTCGAGGGGTTGCGCGCCGCCTCGCGCCTGGCCGCCGAGGCCGCCTGCTCGTACGCGAGCAACTCCTCCTCGTGCGCGAACTGGCGCTCGAGCATCTTCAGGCGCGACTGCTTCGCATGCACGTAGGCGGAGTAGTCGCCCTCGTACTCCTGCAGGCGGTAGTTCTCGATCTCGACGATGCGCGTGACGACCCCGTCGAGGAACTGGCGGTCGTGCGAGACGACGAGCACGGCGCCCGGGAAGCCGGCGAGCCAGTTCTCGACCCACTTGACGCCGTCGAGGTCGAGGAAGTTGGTCGGCTCGTCGAGCAGCAGCACGTCGGGCGCCTGCACGAGGATGAGCGCGAGCGCGGCCCGGTTGCGCCAGCCGCCCGAGAGCCGGTCGACCGGCAGGTCGCGCCGCTCCTCGTCGAAGCCGAGCCGAGTGAGCACCGTGTCGATCGTCTGCTCGTAAGTCCAGCCGCCGATCGCGTCCATGCGCTCGAGCAGGTCGCCCTGCTCGGCGAGCAGCCGGTTCATCGCGGCATCCGCCATCGGCTCGGCGAGCTGCATCCCGATCTCGTCGATGCGCGCCTGCGTCTCGTGCACCGCCGCGAAGTGGTCGCTGAGCGTCTGGCGGACGCTGCGCTCGCCGTCGAGCTCGGAGAACTGCGAGAAGTACCCGATGGTCGTGCCGAGCGTCACGTCGACGGTGCCGCCGGTGGGCTCGCGGCGTCCGAGCACGAGCTCGAGGAACGTCGTCTTGCCCGTGCCGTTCTTGCCGATGAGGCCGACGCGGTCGCCCCGGCGGAGCTTGAGGAACGCCTCCTTCAGCACCGGGCGCCCGTCGAAGTCGATGCTCACGTCGTTCAGGCGGATCAGGCTCACGGGGGTCCTCGCGTCGGGTGGGTGCGGCCGGGCCGCGCAGATCGGCGAGACGGATGCCTCGAGCCGGGCTTCAACACTACGGTGCGATCGCGCACCCGAAGCCGGACGTAGTGGCATAATATTAGCTGAAACGTATATTTGGAGATGCTCATGAACGCGGGAACGCTGATCCGTTCGGCCCGCAAGAGTCGACGACTGACTCAGCAGGCGCTCGGCCGACGAGCGCGGCTCTCTCAGCCGTACCTCTCCCTGATCGAGCGAGGTCTCCAGAATCCGTCGTTCGAGGCGGTCGAGCGCGCGCTGCTCGGCACCGGCCATCGTCTCGTCGCCGTTCCCACCGTGCGCGACGACGTCGTCACGATCGCCGCCGACATGCGACGCGCCCTGCTTGACGGACGAACCGATCGTGCGCTCCGACGGTTCCTGCAACTCAACGACAACCTGCGGGCCGAGCACGGCGCCGTGCGATTCGCTCTCGCGATCTCGGAACCCGAGTCCACCGGCAGCATGCAGTGGGACGCCGCACTCGCCGCGCTGGTGGCTCACCACCTGGGCCGCGAAGGCCTTCCGTTGCCGGACTGGGCGGCGAATCCACGTCGATCGTTGAAGCAGCCGTGGGTTCTGGGCGAGGGCCCGTACACGCTTCCACCAGATACCGCACGGGTCCCGGCCGAGTTCGCCGAGCGCAACGTGCTCATCGACGAAGACACCCTGGTCAGCGCATGATCCGTTTCGATCGCGAGGGGCTCCAGCACGGAATCCGGCTCCTCATCGGACGGCTCCAGGCACAGCCCGGCAGTTCGACTGACACGCCCAGCCGCCCTGGACGTTCACCGCCGCCGGCGCCCGAGATCGGCGCGCACCCGGCGCGCCCAGCGGAACCACGGCGCCTCGCGCGGCCAGTGCATGACGATCGAGTGGAAGCCTCGGCGGATGCGCAGCACTCCCCCGCCGCGCAGCGCTCTCGTCGCCATGCCCATGCGCAGCCGGCGGTCGAACGCGATGCGGCGCTCCGGGCCGAGGTGCACCGTGAGGTCCATGTCGTCGTGAACGAGGTCGTCGAAGCGGTGCACCGCCGTGCGGACCTCCGCCCACGCCGTGCGCCGGACCGCGTAGTTCGACCCGAACAGCGGCGACTGCCCGAGGGCGGGCGCGACCACGATGCGGTACGCGGCGAGGTAGGCCCCGGCGAGCGGGCGGCGCAGGGCCGGAGGCCCGTCGACGAAGACCGCGGTGCCGGTGAGGCCCGTGAGCCCGGGGTCGGCCGCGAAGCGCTCACCGATCCGGCGCACCCAATCGGCCGGGGCGACGCAGTCGGCGTCGAGTCTCGCGATCACCTCGCCCGTCGCAGCGTCGCACCCCGTCGCAGCCGCGGCCGGGATCCCGATGTGCTGCTCGTTCACGATGCGGGCGCCGAACTCGCGGGCGACCTCGGCCGAGGCATCCGTCGATCGGTCGTCGACGACGATCACCTCGTGCGGGGCGACCTGCTGCGCCGCGAGCGATGCGAGGCAGCGTCTCAGCAGCGCCGCGTCGTCGCGCACCGGGATCACCACCGACACGGATGCCGGCGGGCGCGCGGCGTGCGCCCGGGCGGGGTGCTCGTTCGCGGCAGGGCGAGCGGGTGACGAGGCCATGCCGGAGACGGTAACCGGGCGCAGCCGACCGGGGCACGCCCTTGACATGCCCGCGACCCGGTGCGCTCAGTCGATGAACGCGACCGCCCGCACGGGTGCGCCGTCGGCGTCGATCGGCAGCGGGAACATGCCGACCCGGACCCGCTCGGGCAGCCCCTCGAGCTCGCGGAGGTTCTCGACGATCAGGCCGTCGGCGCCGAGCACGACCTCGTGCACCGGGAATGACTCGCCGCCCGTGGCATCCGGGCTCAGCGTGTCGACGCCGAGCACGTGCATGCCGCGCCGCATCAGCTCGGCCGCGGCATCCGCGGCGATCACGGGATGGTCGAGCGCGGCATCCGTGCCGAACCGCCTCGCCCAACCGGTGTCGACGATCACGATCGCCGGCACCCGCTCGGGCAGCTCGCCGCCGGCCAGCTCGGCTGCCAGGTCGGCGAGCCCGACCGTCGCGCCCGGGGCCAGCGGCCCGACGTGCACGACGAGCGCCTCGCCCGTGAGCTCGTCGAGGCCGATCGCCGCAGTCGTGCGCCCGCCCGCCACGGTGTGCGAGGGCGCGTCGAGGTGCGTCCCGCTGTGCGATCCGAGCTCGAGCGACGCCACGTCGACGCCGCCGCGCGCGAGCTCGAGCGCGGGCGCGATGCGCACGTGCGGGTCGCCCGGGTAGACCTGCATGCCGGTCGTGATGCGATGGCTCAGCTCTCGCATGACTCCATCATCCTCCGGCTCGAGGAGCTGGGCACCGCCGCCGCGCGCCGCGCTGCGCGCGAGCCGCCTCAGTCGGCGAACTCGAGCCCGCGTTCGGCGATCGCCTCCTCGAGGATGCGGATCGCCTTCGGCCCGACGCCGTGCATCGCGAGGAGTTCGCGCCGGCCCATCGCGGCGACCGCGGCGAGGCTCGTGAGGCCCGCCGCGAGGAGGGCGCTGTTCGCCGGACGGCCGATGGGTGGGAGGTCGCCGACCTGCGCGGGCAGGTGTCGTGTACTCATGGCACCGAACCCTACGCCGCGAGCCATCCGCCGACGAGGCATCCCACCGACGAAGGCTCGCGCTGACGACGCCGCACCGCCGATGGGCGGCGACGTCACGTCGGCGTGCCGCTCACTGCCGAGACGCGCCGATCCCGCTGCGGTCGGAGCCGGCGGCCAGCGCCGCATCGCGCTCGTCGCCGTAGCTGCGCTCGATGGCGGCTCGCAGGAGGTCGCGCTGCTCCTCCAGCACCGGCCGGCGATCCTCGGGCGCGAAGGCGAGCAGGTCGTCGATCGCCGAGTTCAGACGCCGCGCGACCTGGGGCGAGCCGGCACCCGCCAGTCGGACCTCGGTGAACGCGAGGGTCACGTAGTCGTCCCAGCTCATCACCTTCTCGACGAGACGGAGCTCACCGCTCGCGTCGACGTGATGGCCGTCGGGGAACTCGCGCTGCGCGAGTTCCCGCAGGCAGTCGTGGATCCGGTCGATCGCCTGGACCGCGGTGGTGGGGTCCTGCCACGGGGCGTCGGCGAGCGCCCGGATGGCCATGTCGACGAGCAGCCGCACGCCGTACGAGACATCCTGTTCGAGCGTGCGCTCGAAGCGGATGACGACCGACCGGTGCACGGCGCTGCGGTCGAGTCGTTCGGGGTTCCCCCGCACCTGGAACAGCCGACCGCCGGCCGGAATGAACTCGCCGAGGGCGGGGATGAGCTCGAGGGTGCAGTCGGCACGCTGCGCCGCCTCGACGAGCTTGTCGTACCGGATCAACGTCACGGCGCCCGACTCCTCCGCCAGGACGAAGCCCGGGTCGGCGTCGGCGGGCATGGGCGCCTCGTTCGGGTAGACCTCGTTCACCAGTTTGCGCGTGTTGTCTCCCGCGATCTCGACGAGCGCGGACACGCGGAGCGCCTGGCCGATGTGGTGGATGTAGACCACGAGCACGGCGATGCTGGCCAGGGAGAGCACGAACGTCGTCGCGATGGCGACGCCGGGCACGTGGCCGGGGTCGTCGGCGTCGCCGACGTCGACCTCGCGGATGGTGAGGAGCGTGTGCACGAACGTCGCCACGAACAGGCCGATCGCCAGCTGGCTCGGCCGGTCGCGCAGGAGCCGCTGCACGATGCGGGGCGAGAACTGGCCCATCGCCAACTGCACGACCACCAGCACGATCGTCAGCACCAGCACCGTGAGGTTCACCATCGAGGCGGCCACCGTGGTGAGGATCTCGAGCGCGGCCTCCGGCCCGCCGACGAGATCCTCGGGGAGTGCTCGGAAGCCCGTGGCGCGATCGATCGCGATCGTGGTGAACGAGATGCCGATGCCGAGCAGCACGCACAGCACGGGCACGAGCCACAACGACGTCATGACGTTGCGGAACTGCTTGTAGACGCTGATCTCCATGCCCGACCCCCTCGGCCGGCGCGGCCGCGGTCGGCCACGCCGGGCTCGCGAGCGTACCGGCGCCGGCGGCATGCCGACAGGCGTTGCCCCGCGACGGCGGACGGGGTAGGACGACGCCCGCCCGAGCACGACGGTCGGCCGGGAGGCAGCCGCGACTCAGTCGACGAGCGCCCCGGCGGTGAGGTTCGCGATGCCGCCGGTCATCGACGCGGCGCGATCGGATGCCGCGAAGGCGAGGTACTCGGCGACCTCGTCGAGCACGGGGAGGCGGCCCATGAGCGTCGATCCGGCGAGGCCCTCGAGCCACGCGTCCATGCCGATGCCGCCCGCGGCGGCGATGCGTCCGAACATCTCCCCGGTGTACGACGAGTCGACGGCGTCGGAGAGCGCATGCGGCCGCACGCACACCACCCGCACGCCGGCCGGGCCGAGCTCGCCGGCGAGCGCGCGCGAGAAGCCCTCGAGCCCCGCGCTCTGCGCCGCGTTGCCGATGAGGCCGCGACCGGTGAGCCTCGCCCCAGGCGTCGAGATCGTGAGGATGACACCGCTGCCCTGGGCGAGCATGACGCGCGACGCCGCCTTCGCGGTGACGAAGTTCGTGGTGAGGTAGCCGACGGTCGGATGCAGGTAGTCCTCGAGCGAGGTGTCGGCGATCGCGAGGCCCTGCACGTGGTCGAACCCGACGGCGTTCAGGGCGACGTCGACGGAGCCGGCGCGCATGGCGACGCCGTCGAGGTGCGTGTCGACGTCTGCCTGGTCCATCGCGTCGATGACGGCGATATCGACGTCGGATGCCCCCGCGTCCCGCGCCGCGGCCGCCGCGCGTTCGAGCCGCGGCAGGCTGCGCCCCGCGAGGAAGAGCCTCGCGCCCTCACGCGCGAAGACCCGCGCCGTCGCCGCCCCGATCGATCCCCCGCCGCCGTGGATGACGGCGACCTTCCCCGCGAGCAGCATCACGCCGCCTCCTCCCCGTACTCGTCGACGTAGCGGTCGAGGATCTCCGACCAGCCCGCCCGGTGCTTGCCGGCCGACGCCTCGTCGGGCAGCAGTTCGTGCCTGACGGCGACGACGGTCGCGTCGTCGTCGGGCGTGAACGTCACGTGCACGATCGAGTCGACGCCGACCGTGTGCTCCGACCGCCATGTGAACGACAGCGCTCGGGGGCGGTCGATCTCGACGTACTCGCCGACGTGCACCACGTGGCCCGTCGGGCCGTGCATCGTGATCGAGAAGCCGCCGCCCACGCGCGCGTCGGCGACCACGACCGGCGCGTCGTCGCCGGGCCTGCGCATCCACTGCGTGAGCGCCGCCGGGTCGAGCCAGGCGTCGAAGAGGCGCTCGGCCGACGCGCGGATGCGCCGGCTCACGCCGACCGCGGGCGTCATCGTGCGATCCCGTCGGTGGACGCGTCGGAGCCGGCGTCCGCGTCGATATCGGCTTCGGGCTCCGCCTCGAGCACGAACGCCTCGAGCGCGGCGAGCCGTTCCTCCCAGAACTCGCGGTAGCGCTGCATCCAGGCGACGGCGTCGCCGAGCCCCTCGGCGCGCAGCGACAGCACGTGGTCGCGGCCGCGCACGTCGCGGCGCACGAGCTCGGCGCGCTCGAGCACCTTGATGTGCTTGCTCGTCGAGTTGAGGGAGATCGGGAAGGCGCTCGCGATCTCGGTCACCCTCGCGTCGGAGACGAGCAGGCGATCGAGGATCGCCCGCCTCGTGGGATCCGCGACCGCGCTCAGCACGGTGTCGAGTTTATATTCACCCATGCGGGTGAATGTACGCCGCCCATGTAACCGCGTCAATGCGCGCATCCGATGTTTCGTCCAGCATCGAAACAGTCACGGCAACGGATGCCTCCGCGCGAACCTGTTCCCCGTGAGCGGCATCCGCTCACCGAACCGACCGAACCGAACCGACCGACCGAACCGAACGGAGCGATTCCCATGCCCAGCGCGACCTACTCCACCGAGATCACCCTCGCACCGGCCACGACGCCCGAGCTGCCCGAGATCGTCAGCGGCGAATCCCTGCGCCTCGGCACGAGCAACACCCGCCGGTTCGTCGGCCTCGAGCACGGGGCGAGCGTGTCGTACTTCCTCGTCGACAACCAGCCGGGCGAGGGGCCCGGCCTGCACTGGCATCCCTACGCCGAGACGTGGGTGCTGATCGACGGCACGGCGCGCATCATGATCGGCGACCGCACCTTCGTCGCGAACGCGGGCGACACCGCGACGGTGCCCGCGGGCGTCTGGCACGGGTTCACCAACGTCGGCGAGGGACGCCTGCGGGTGCTCTGCATCCACGCGTCGGCCGTGATCGTGCAGACCTGGGCCGACGAGGACTGAGAGGCGGCGGAGTTCAGGCCTTCGGGCCGGTCGCGCCCGACTCATCGGAGGGCGGGCGGGCCTCGAGCTCGCGCCGGCGTTCCCACGCCTCGATCTCGCGGTCGAGATCGGCGATCTGCTCCTCGGTCGAGCGCGTGTCGACCGGGTACTGCCGCATCGGCGGGGCATCCGACCGGGGCGACGACCGCGGCTCGCGCCGCGGAAGGCGCACGCCGCCCTCCCACTCGCGCCCGAGCGTGAACCAGAGGATCGAGCCGATGAGCGGCAGGAAGACCACGAGGAGCACCCACGCGATCTTGGGCAGGTGCTTCACCTGCCACTCGCCGCGCGTGATGATGTCGATGAGGGCGACGATGACGACGACGAGGATCAGCAGCGACAGCAGCGGCATGGCCGAAGCCTAGCGGCGCGGTGGGCCCTGGTCGGCGGTCGGTGGCATCCTGTGGACATGGCCATCGAGGTGCGCCCGGCTTCCGTGTTCGACGACGTCGCCGCCGTCGTCGGGCCCAAGCGCCCCGACGCGAACGTGTGCTGGTGCCTGAGCTACCGGCTGACGTCCTCGAAAGAGAACCAGTCGCTGCGCGGTCCGGCGCGGGGCGATCGCGTTCGCGAGCTGTGCCGCGAGGACCCGCCGCCCGGCGTGCTCGCCTACGACGGCGACGAGGTCGTCGGCTGGGCGGGCGTGCACCCCCGCGCCGACACGAGCTTCGCGAAGAACCGTCGGATCCCCCACGTCGACGACCTCGACGTCTGGACGGTGTGGTGCATCCGCGTGCGCCCGGGCCACCGCGGCGAGGGCGTCTCGCACCACCTGCTCGCGGGCGCCGTGGAGTTCGCGCGCGATCACGGCGCTCCGGCGATCGAGGGGTACCCCGTCGACAATCGCGGCGAGAAGGTCGACCTCACGATGGCCTACGTCGGCACGCGCGCGCTCTTCGAGCGCGCGGGCTTCCGCAGGGCGGCCGACACCGAGTCCGTGCTGAACGGCTTCCCGCGCGTGCTCATGCGGCTCGACCTGCGCTGACGCGCAGCCGCCCGGTCATCCCGACCACGTCTCGACGCTGTCGGTGGCGGCCGATACGTTGGGCGGCGTCGTCGATTCCGACCGAAAGGCATCCGTCACATGACCGCCGTACCGTTCGATCCCTCCGTCCTCGAGTCGCTGCGCACGTCGGTGCGCGGGCGCGTCGTCCTCCCCGACGACGCCGACTACGCCGCCGCCCGGCTGCCGTGGAACCTCGCGGTCGAGCAGTGGCCGGCCGCGATCGTCGAGCCCGCCGACGCCGCCGACGTGCAGGCCGTCCTCCGCATTGCGCGCGAGGCGGGCGCCGGCGTCACGACGCAGCCCAACGGGCACGGCGCGGGCGAGCCCCTCGAGGGGGTCGTCGTCATCCGTCCGTCCGCCTTCGACGAGATCGTCGTCGACGCCGAGGCGCGCCGGGTGCGCGTGGGCGCGGGGGTGAACTGGGGCCGCGTGCTCAGCGCGCTCGACGGCACCGGCCTCATCGCCCTCGCAGGCTCCAACCCCGAGGTCAACGTCGTCGCCCTCGCCATCGGCGGCGGGCAGTCGATGTTCAGCCGCCGCTACGGCCTGACCGCGCGTTCGATCATCTCCGTCGACCTGATCGATGCCGCCGGCGAGCTCCGCACCGTCACCGACGCCGACGACCCCGAGCTGATGTGGGGGCTCCGCGGCGGCGGCGGGCTGTTCGGCGTGGTCACTGCGGTCGAACTGGCCCTGCACCCCGGCGAGCAGCTGTTCGGCGGCAGCCTGATGTTCCCGGCCGAAGCCGCCGAGGCGGTGCTCGAGGCCGGCATCGCGCTCGCGCGCGACGAGCCCGAGCTCGGCCTCGACCTCGGCCTGATGAGCTTCCCCGACGCGCCCGTGCTGCCACCGCACCTGCGCGGGGCGCGGCTCGCGACCGTCGCCCTCGTGCACGTCGGCGACGAGGCGACCGGTCGCGGCCACGCCGAGCGACTGCTGGCCGCGGCCGAACCCGTCGCCGACACGCTCACGGCGTTCACCATCGGCGACCTGGCCGCCGTCGCCGCGGAGCCCGTCGCCCCCATGGCCGCGGCCGACTTCGGCGCCTCGCTCGACCTGTTCGCCGACGGCTTCGCGCGCGACTTCGTCGAGGCGTTCACCGCCGGCGCCGACGCCGGGCTCACGCGGGCGAGCGTGCGCGCGCTCGGCGGAGCGATCGCCGAGGAGCTCGGTGCCGACCAGTCGGTCGTCGGCGCCGTGACCGCGAGCGGGCTGCTCTCGAGCGGCGTCGTGCTCGCCGGGCCGCCCATCGACGCCGACGCGGCCCTCGCCCCCCTGCGCGAGCTGGCCGAGCGCCACGGCGCGGGCGGCGCGATCCCGACCTTCCTGGGTGCCGGCGCCACCCTCGCCGACGCCTACGACCGCGCCGCACTCGACCGGCTCGCCGCCGTCAAGCAGCGCGTCGACCCCGACGGCCTCATCCGCAGCAACCGCCCGCTCTCCTGAACGATCGGGCCGCTCACGGGCGGCGCTCGGCTGAACTGCGTCAGACTGGAGGATGCATCCCCCGCGCGAGCCCGCTCGGGGACGACCGGGAGGTACCGTGACGCTCGATCCCACCGCGACGCTCGGCGGCCGGCTGCCCGCGACCCTGCGCGACCAGTTCCCCTACCTCGCGCAGGAGCTCAACGGCCATCCGCTCGCCTACCTCGACTCCGCGGCGACGGCCCAGCGCCCGACCGCGGTGCTCGATGCCGAGCGCGCCTACCTCGAACGGTCGAACGCCGCCGTGCACCGTGGCGCGAGCACGCTCGTGGGCACCTCGACGGGCGCGTTCGAGGAGGCGCGGGCGACCGTCGCGGCCTTCGTCGGCGCCGGCGACCGCGAGATCGTGTGGACCGAGAACGCGACCGATGCGATCAACCTCGTCGCGCTCGGCATGGCGGATGCCTCGGCCGGCCTCGGCGGCTCGGAGGCCGATGTGTTCGCCCTCCGGCCGGGCGACGAGATCGTGGTCACCGAGGCCGAGCACCACGCCAACCTCATCCCGTGGCAGCGCCTCGCGGCGAAGACGGGCGCGACCCTGCGCTGGATCCCGGTCGGCGACGACGGCACGTGGGGCATCGACGACGCGGCATCCGTCATCGGCGATCGCACACGCGTCGTCGCATTCGCGCACGTGTCGAACGTCACGGGCTTCGCCGCGCCCGTCGCCGACGTCGCCGAGATCGCGCACCGGCACGGCGCGCTCGTCGTGCTCGACGCGTGCCAGTCGGTGCCGCACCGGCCGATCGACTTCGGCGCGCTCGGCGTGGACTTCGCCGCGTTCTCGGCGCACAAGATGCTCGGGCCGACCGGCATCGGCGTGCTGTACGGCCGCGAGCAGCTGCTCGACGCGCTGCCGCCCGCACGCACGGGCGGCTCCACGATCACGACGGTGACCATGGAGCGCGCCGAGTTCCTGCCCTCGCCGCACCGGTTCGAAGCGGGCACGCAGCCCGTCTCGCAGGCCGTTGCCCTGGGCGAGGCCGTGCGCTTCCTCGACGGGCTCGGCATGGGCGGCGTGCACGCGCACGAGGCCGAACTCGCCGAGCTGCTCGTCGACGAGGTCGCCCGCATTCCCGGCATCCGGCTCGTCGGCCCCCCGCCCGGTGCGCCGCGCGCCGCGCTCGCGAGCGTCGACGTCCCGGGCGTGCACGCGCACGACGTCGGCCAGTTCCTCGACGCGCAGGGCATCGCGGTGCGCGTGGGCCACCACTGCGCGCAGCCGCTGCACCGCCGGCTGGGCCTACGGGCGACGACGCGCGCGAGCGCGTACGTCTACACGACGGCCGACGAGATCCGCCGGTACGGGGCCGCCCTCGCCGAGGTGCGCGGCTTCTTCGGGGCCGGCGCATGAGCGACCTGTCGGGCCTCTACCAGGAGCTGATCCTCGACCACTCGCGCCGGCGCGTGGGCGACGGCGAGCTCGCCGACCCGCACGCGAGCCACCACGAGTTGAACCCGACCTGCGGCGACGAGATCACCCTCGCCATCCGCCTCGACGAGTCCGGATCCACGATCGAGCGCATCGGCTGGACCGGCGACGGATGCAGCATCTCGATGGCCTCCGCCTCGGCGCTGACCGAGCTCGCCACCGGCGCGGAGGTCGAGCAGGTTCGCCGCCTCGTCGACGCGTTCCGCACCATGATGCGCTCCAAGGGCGCCGGCGAGGCCGACGAAGAGTTGCTCGGTGACGCCGTCGCGTTCCACGGCGTCTCGAAGTACGTGATGCGCGTGAAATGCGCGATGCTCGCGTGGGTCGCGCTCGAGGCGTGCGTGGCATCCGCGACCGCGCGCGACGCCTAGGCTCGAATCACCGCCCCCGTCCCCGCTTCCAGGAGGAGCCCGCCATGAGCGATGCCACCGCACTCGACGTCTTCGACCGTCGCGAGTCCGAGGTCCGCGGATACGTCCGCGCGTTCCCCACCGTCTTCGACCGCGCGACGGGTTCGACGCTCGTCGACGCCGACGGGCGCGAGTACCTCGACTTCTTCGCCGGTGCGGGCGTGCTGAACTACGGCCACAACAACCCGGTGTTCACCCGGGCGCTCGTCGAGTACCTCGAGCGCGACGGCATCATCCACGGCCTCGACATGGCGACCAGCGCGAAGCGCGCGTTCATCGAGGCGTTCGAGCGCCTCGTGCTCGAGCCGCGCGGGCTCGACCACAAGCTGCAGTTCACGGGTCCGACCGGCGCCAACGCGGTCGAGGCCGCGCTCAAGGTCGCCCGTCAGGCGACGGGCCGCACGAGCGTGGTGGCGTTCACGAACGCGTTCCACGGACTCAGCCTCGGCGCGCTCTCGGCGACCGGCAACAGCCACTACCGCGGCGCCGCGGGCGTGCCGCTCGGCGACGTCGCGCGCCTGCCCTACGACGGGTACCTCGGTGAAGGGGTCGACACGCTCGACCTGTTCGAGAAGATGCTCGACGACTCGGGCTCAGGGCTCGACCTGCCGGCGGCGGTCATCGTCGAGGCGGTGCAGGGCGAGGGCGGCATCAACGTCGCGAGCGTGCCGTGGCTGCAGCGGCTGCGCGCGATCACCGAGCAGCGCGGCATCCTGCTGATCCTCGACGAGATCCAGTCGGGCATCGGCCGCACGGGTCACTTCTTCGCGTTCGAGGCCGCGGGCATCGTGCCCGACCTCGTGACCGTGTCGAAGTCGATCTCGGGCTCGGGGCTGCCGATGTCGCTCGTGCTGCTGCGCCCCGAGGTCGACGTGTGGGAGCCCGGTGCGCACACGGGCACCTTCCGCGGCAACAACCTCGCGTTCGTCTCGGCGCGCGCCGCACTCGAGACGTACTGGCGGGACTCGGCGCTCGTCGACGACGTCGCCCGCAAGTCGGCGCTACTGTTCGGCGAACTCGAGCAGATCGCCGCGGCCCACCCCGGGCTCGGGTTCGTGGTGCGCGGCCGCGGCCTCATGGTCGGCCTCGCCTGCGACGCCGACCGCACGCTCGCCGGGCGGATCTCGAAGGCCGCGTTCGAGCGCGGGCTCGTCATCGAGACGTCGGGCGCGTTCGACGAGGTGCTGAAGTTCCTGCCCGCGCTGACGATCACCGACGAGGAGCTCACGCGCGGTCTCGCGATCGTGCGCGAGAGCCTCGACGCGGTGCTCGCCGGCTGAGCACATGACCGGCGGCGCTCGCGAGGCCTCCCGTCCGCGGGTGCTCGGCCCGACGGTCGACGACCAGACCCGGTGCGTGCACTACCGCACCGAGCTCGACATCGTCGCGATCCGCTTCGCGTGCTGCGGCGAGTACTACCCGTGCCATCGCTGCCATGCCGCTGAGGCCGGCCATCCGGCTGCGCAATGGCCGCTCGACCGACGCGGCGAGCGCGCGGTGCTGTGCGGGGCGTGCGGCACCGAGCTCACGATCGACGAGTACCTCGCGACCGAGGTGTGCACGGCCTGCTCGGCACCGTTCAACCCCGGCTGCGCGCTGCACGCGCACCTCTACTTCGAGGTGGCGCCTACTCCCGCGCCAGCCGCCGCAGCAGGCTCGCGAGCGTCGCCTGCTCCTCGCGCGTGAGCCCTCGCAGCTCCTCGGACTCGCGCTCGGCGAGGCTGCGCATCGCGTCGTCGACGCGGGTCGCCCCCTCGGCGGTGATGCGCACGAGCACGCTGCGCCCGTCGCGCGGGTTGGGCCGCCGTTCGACGAGCCCGCGCCGCACGAGGTTGTCGAGGCGGTTCGACATCGCGGCACTGCCGATCATGGTCGCCGAGATGAGCTGCGCGGGGCTGAGTTCGTGCGGGGGCTCCTCGCGCCGGAGCGCCGCGAGCACGTCGAACTCCCACGCGGCAAGGCCCGCGCCGCTGAACGCGCTCGCACGCAGACGCGCCAGCCGGTTCGCGGCGCGGCGCAGCCGCGACATGACGTCGAGCGGCGTCAGGTCGACGTCGGGCAGCCGGCGCGACCACGCGTCGATGAGCAGGTCGACCTCGTCGTCGCGGCGGTCGGCCGCGGGCGACATCACTGCGTCTCCGCGAGGAACTCGAGCGCCGCGCGCCGAAAGTCCCGGGAGCCCGGCGCGTTGAAGTGGTGCCGGCCCGGCAGTTCCACGAATCGGCCGGCGGGGGTGGCCTCGGCCAGCACCCTCGACTGCGCCAGGATCGCGTCTTCACTTCCCGTCGCGAACAGCACGGGCTGGCGCGGGGGGTCGGCGGGATCGGGGTCGGCGTCGCCGAGCGCCATGCCCTCGGCGAGCGCGACGAGCGAGAGCAGGTCGTTGCCGCCCACCCGGCTCGCGAGGGTCAGGTAGTTCTGCGTGACCCGGTCTTCGACCGGGGTGCCGTGCTCGGCGAAGGCGCGAACCTGGTCGAGTTGCAGGCGGGCGAGCGGCCGGCCGTCGGGGATGCCGCCGAGCACGGCCCGCGTGACCCGGTGCGGCGCCTGCACGGCGACCTGCCAGCCGACGCGCGCGCCCAGCGAGTAGCCGACGTACCGAACCTGGTCGACGAGGTAGGTGTCGAGCACGATGACGAGGTCCTCGACGAGCTGGTCCATCGCGTACTCGTCGGCGACGTGCGGCTTGTCGCTCGCGCCGTGTCCGAGCTGGTCGACGCCGAGCACCCGGTAGCCGGCCCGCGTCAGGTCGCGGACCCACCCGGTGTTCACCCAGTTGTCGCGACAGCTCGAGGCGAACCCGTGCACGCACAGCACGGTCGGCGCGTCCTCGTCGCCCCACGAGTAGGTGGCGAGGCGCCGACCCTCGGCCGACATGACGTACTGCGGCGACGGCATCCGGGTCAGCGCGGGCAGCGAGGCATCCATGCGCGCCATTCTTCCGCGTTCGGATGCCTCGCGCTCGACCCGCACGGATCGCGACCGGTCTGCGCGGGATCGGCAGGGGGTTGAAGTACGCATGCGCGTGGGGTTGGCTTGAGGCAGTGACGGCCTCCCGGCCGCATGGGTCGCCGGGGACACCGTCGAGGAGCATGATGGGCGACGGCTTCGTGGAAGCCTTGGAACAGCTGGAGCGTTCCGAGCGGAATGCGCAATTGAGCGGCCCGTTCCTCGAGATCCTCCCGGTGAGCGGTGCGGCGGTGTCGACGCTCGGCGATCTCCTCGGCAGCGAGACCCTCTCGGCGACGAACCCCGAGGCCGCCAAGCTCGACGAAGTGCAGTTCGACCTCGGCGAGGGGCCCTGCTGGGAAGCCCTCGCGACCGCGCGCCCCGTCGAGGAGCCCGACGTCCTGCGAAGCGTGCGATGGCCCGCATTCACCGAGGCCATCCGCGAGCTTCCGGTGCGATCGCTGTTCGCCTTCCCGTTGGTCGTGGGCTCGTTGCGGATCGGGGCGATCGACCTCTACTCGGCGACCCCGATGACGCTCGAGGAGATCGACGCGCGACGGGCCGTCGAGATGGCGAAGATCGTGAGCCGGCGTGTGCTGCAGCGCGCGCTGGCCGAGGTCGGCGGCGAGTACGCCGAGGATGCCGGGAACATCCACTCCCGCCGGGTCGTGCACCAGGCGACGGGCATCGTGGTCGCGCAACTGCGCGTGCCCCCCGAAGACGCCCGCCTCGTGATCCACGGCCACGCGTTCGCGACGTCGCGTTCGGTGAAGGAGGTGGCGACCGACCTCGTCGAGGGCCGGCTCGACTTCTCGGTTCAGGAGGCCGGCGATGCCTGAGACGATGCGCGACACCCGCGTGGTGCAGACCTTCGCCAAGCTCGCAGACACGCTCGTCGTGGGCTACGACGTCGTCGACCTGCTCCAGGTGCTCGTCGACTCGTGCCGCGACCTGCTCGACACCGACGCCGCGGGCATCCTGCTCGCCGACGCGACGGGCGAGCTCGAGCTCGTGGCATCCACCAGCGAGGCGACGCGCATCGTCGAGATGATGCAGCTGGGCGCGGAGGCCGGCCCGTGCATCGAGTGCTACCGCAGCGGCCGCGCGGTCACGATGCCCGACATCTCGGCGTCTCCGGCCGGGTGGGCACGCTTCCGCGACGCCGCGCTCGAGCAGGGCTTCGCCTCGATGACCGCGATCCCCCTGCGCCTGCGCGAGACGACGATCGGCACGCTGAACCTGTTGCGCGCCGGCCTCGGCGAGCTCGGCCCGGACGACCATGCGACCGCGCAGGCGTTCGCGGACGTCGCGACCATCGGCATCGTCCACGAGCGGGCGCTCCGCGAGAGCCTGGTCGTGCAGGAGCAACTGCAGGGTGCGCTCAACAGCCGGATCGTCATCGAGCAGGCGAAGGGCGTCGTCTCGTACACGAACCAGGTCGACATGGACGAGGCGTTCCGGATGATCCGCCACCGCTCGAAGGCGTCGCAGACGCCGATCACCGAGATCGCCCGGCAGATCGTCGAGCTTCGCCTGCAGCTCTGATCGGCGGATGCGAAACGGAGCACCACCAGCCGGTGAGTACGGCGCTCCACCCGTTGTCAACCCCGCGCACCGTCGGATGGCCTCGGTAGAATCGACGTGTTGCCACAGACCCGGGTGACGCCGAATCCTGAATCGTCGACCCTCGGTGTGTGCCATGAAAGTCCTGACCAACGGAACCGGTTCCTTCGTGACCGGCACGGAGATCGCCGACGCGGTCATGAACTACGCGATGGTGCTGCAGCGCCAGCAGGCGGTCGACCTGGTGAGCATCCCGGTCGTCGTCGCGAACGGCGAGGTGGAGCACGCCGACCTCCTCGTCGGCTGGCAGACCGGCACCGCGGCCGTCACGACGGCCGAGCGCGGCGACGGCGAACTGGTGGAGATCGACACCATCGTCGGCCTCTACGAGCGCGCGAGCCGCTCGGGCGTGGCGCGCGCGGTCCCGTTCACCGAGGAGGAACTCGCGGAGGGCGGCTGGTCGATGCTCGACGAGTACGGACAGGAGCCGCTCGGGCCGTAGGCGCGGGTCGGCCCTATAACCCGCACCGAAGGCGTCCACAACTCCCTTGCCGCGTCCCCACCCGTGCGGGAGCCTGAAGTGACCGAGGAGGTGGCGAGATGGGAACGCTGCAGTACGACGGCGTGTTGATCGAGTTCGACGACCGGGTGCTCGCCCACCTGCAGCTCGTGATCGTGCAGAAGCTCCGCCGCAACGAGAGCTTCGTGATGTCGTGGCGTGACGCGCAGGAGACCGGCAACGGCCACAGCTCGGTCTGGGTGCATCCGGCGCAGAACCTGTACTTCAAGTTCTCCGGCGGGCGGCATCCGGCCATCAACCGCGACTGGCTGGAGCAGTTGATGGAGTCGGCCAACAGCGCTCGGGGCCTGGTGATCACCGCTGAGCCCGACTCGGCCGCGTCGGGACCGGTGCGGCCGGCGACGTCGCCGGGTGCGTCGCGCCGGCCGGCCGTACCGCCGCAGGCCAAGGCGGATCTGAACGTGCGGCCGGGCGAGGATCCGCCGGTCGCCGAGTTCGGCGAGCACTGAGGCGAGGCCAGGCTCGGCCGGCTCAGCCGTCGCGGCACCGCTCAGCCCTGGAAGTCCTCGGGGTCGACCTCGTCGAGGAACCGCTTGAACTCGTCGAGCTCGGCGTCGTCGTCGCGCGCGTCCTCGTGCTCTTCGAGGAGTTCGGCCGCGATGCCGGCCGCCTCGAGCACCTCGTCCTCGACGACGATCGGCGCCTCGGCGCGCAGCGCGAGCGCGATCGCGTCGGAGGGCCTCGCGTCGATCACCTGCGCGCCGGTGGGCGTCGCGATCGTGAGTTCGGCGTAGAAGGTGCCGCCGTCGATGCGGGTGACCGTGGCCTGCTCGACACGCGCGTCGACCACGTCGAAGAGGGTCGTGAGCAGGTCGTGGGAGAGCGGACGCGGCGCCTGCTCGCCCTGGATGGCGATCAGGATGGAGGTCGCCTCCTGCGCGCCGATCCAGATCGGCAGGATTCGGCCCTCGCCGCCGGGCTCGAGGAGGGGCTTGAGCAGCACCACGTGCTGCCTGGCGGCGTCGAGGGCGACGCCCAGCACCCTGACCTGGACCATGCCGGCTCCCGTCTGGCGTTCACGGCCGTCATCGCCATGCTACGCCTCGGGTTCGGCCGGCTCACCGGAGCGCCGGCGAGCGCGTGAACACTCCGGCCCGGACCTAGCGCTCGCCCGTCCGACCTCGGTAGGGTCCGTGGCATGGCCACGTCTTCGGGGGTTGACGGTCCGGCTTCCGACGCACTGCTTCGCGTCGGGAGGTTCTTCACGCGGTGGGACGAGACGCCCGACCACCGCGCGGCCTTCCTCAAGGGGGGCCGCCAGGGCGACGCGTTCTACCGCGACCGGTGGAGCCACGACAAGGTCGTCCGCTCGACGCACGGCGTGAACTGCACCGGCTCGTGTTCGTGGAAGGTGTACGTCAAGGACGGCATCATCACGTGGGAGGCGCAGCAGACCGACTATCCGAGCGTCGGCCCCGACCGCCCCGAATACGAGCCCCGCGGGTGCCCCCGCGGGGCTGCGTTCTCGTGGTACACCTACTCCCCCACGCGCGTGCGGTACCCCTACGTCCGGGGCGTGCTGCTCGACGCGTACCGCGAGGCGAAGGCGCGCACGGGCGACCCGGTGCTCGCCTTCGGCGAGGTCTCGAAGAACCCCGAGACGCGCCGGCGCTACCAGCAGGCGCGCGGCAAGGGCGGCCTCGTGCGCGCGACCTGGGCCGAGGCCGTCGAGCTCGTGGCCGCCGGCTACGTGCACACCATCAAGGAGTACGGGCCCGACCGGGTCGCGGGCTTCTCGCCGATCCCGGCGATGTCGATGGTCTCGCACTGCATCGGCACCCGCTTCACGCAGCTGGTCGGCGGCGTCATGACGAGCTTCTACGACTGGTACGCCGACTTGCCCGTGGCGAGCCCGCAGGTGTTCGGCGACCAGACCGACGTGCCCGAGTCCGGTGACTGGTGGGATGCCACGTACCTGATGATGTGGGGCTCCAACGTGCCCGTGACGCGCACGCCCGACGCGCACTGGATGGCCGAGGTGCGCTACCGCGGCACCAAGGTCGTCACGGTGAGCCCGGACTACGCCGACAACACCAAGTTCGCCGACGAGTGGCTGCCCTGCCAGGCCGGCACCGACGCGGCCCTCGCGATGGCGATGGGCCACGTCCTGCTGAAGGAGCACTACGTCGACCGCCGCGAGCCGTTCTTCGTCGACTTCTCCCGCAAGTACACCGACCTGCCGCACCTCGTGACCCTCGTCGAGCACTCCAACGGCGGGCTCGTGCCGGGCAAGTTCCTGACGAGCGCGGACCTGACCGGCGCAGACCTGGCGAGCGCGGACCTCGGCGCAGGAGCATCCGAAGACGCCTGGAAGACCGTCGTGCTCGAGGCCGCGACCGGCGAGCCGGTCGTACCGAACGGCTCGATGGGAATCCGCTACGCGGAATCGGGCGTGGGCCGCTGGAACCTCGACCTGGGCGAGACCCAGCCTGCGCTGTCGGTGCGCGACGCGAAGACCGCGGCCGAGGACGTCGAGGTGCTCCTGCCCCGCTTCGACTCGCCCGACGGCGAGGGCGCGGTGCTGCGCCGCGGCGTGCCGGCCGTTCGCGTAGCCGGGAAGCTCGTGACGACCGTCTACGACCTGCTGCTCGCGCAGTACGGCGTGGCGCGCGAGGGCCTGCCGGGCGAGTGGCCCGCCGGCTACGACGACGCGGAGAGCCCGTACACGCCCGCGTGGCAGGAGGACATCACGGGCGTCCCGGCCGAGGCGTGCATCCGCGTCGCGCGCGAGTTCTCGCAGAACGCCATCGACTCGGGCGGTCGCTCGATGATCATCATGGGCGCGGGCATCTGCCAGTGGTTCCACGGGGATGCCACGTACCGGTCGATCCTCTCGCTCCTGATCCTCACGGGGTCGATGGGCCGCAACGGCGGCGGCTGGGCGCACTACGTCGGGCAGGAGAAGTGCCGGCCCATCACCGGATGGCTCTCGCTCGCGAACGCGCTCGACTGGGTGCGACCGCCGCGCACGATGATCGGCACGGCGTACTGGTACATGCACACCGACCAGTGGCGCTTCGACGGCTACTCGGCCGACGCGCTCGCCTCGCCGCTGGCCGAGGGCAACCTCGACGGGATGCACACGGCCGACGCGATCGCGCAGTCGGCCCGCCTCGGCTGGATGCCGTTCTATCCGCAGTTCGACCGCAACCCGCTCGACGTGGCCGATGCCGCCGAGGCCGCGGTCGCCGCGGGCGACGCCCCCGACGCGGCATCCTTCGTCGCGGGCCAGCTGCGCAGCGGCGACCTGCAACCGGCCATCGCCGACGTCGACGCGCCCGAGAACTGGCCCCGCCTGCTCACACTCTGGCGCTCGAACCTCATGGGGTCCTCGGCGAAGGGCAACGAGTACTTCCTGAAGTACCTGCTCGGCACGCACAGCAACGTGATGGCCACCGACGAGGCATCCGTTCGCCCGCGCGACGTCGCCTGGCACGACGAGATCCCCGAGGGCAAGCTCGACCTGCTCGTCTCGGCCGACTTCCGGATGACGTCGACGACGCTGCTCAGCGACGTCGTGTTCCCCGCGGCGACCTGGTACGAGAAGCACGACCTGTCGTCGACCGACATGCACCCGTTCGTGCACGCCTTCACGCCCGCGATCGATCCGCCGTGGGAGGCGAAGAGCGACTTCGACCTGTTCCACGCGATCGCCCGCGAGCTGTCGCGGATGGCGAAGACGCACCTCGGCACGCGGAAGGACCTCGTGTCGGTGCCGATGCAGCACGACACCGCGGGCGAGACCTCGCAGCCCGGCGGCGTCGTGCGCGACTGGGCCCGCGGCGACGTCGCACCGCAGCCCGGGAGGACGATGCCGGTGTTCCAGGTCGTCGAGCGCGACTACACGGCGATCGCCGACCAGCTCGCCACCGTCGGGCCGCTGGCTGAGAAGCTCGGATTCACCATCAAGAACGTCACCTACGACGTGTCGCACGAGGTCGACCGGCTCGCGAAGCAGCACGGGGTCCTGCCGAGCGGCCCGGCCGCGGGCCGGCCCGCGATCGACACCGACGTCAGGATGGCGGAGGCGATCCTCTCGTTCTCGGGGACGACCAACGGCGAGCTCGCGGTGCAGGGGTTCCGGACGCTCGAGAAGCGCGTCGGCAAGCCGCTCGCCGACCTCGCCGAGGGGTCCGAGGAGAGGCGCATCACGTTCGCGATGACGCAGGCCGCGCCCGTGCCCGTGATCACGAGCCCCGAGTGGTCGGGCTCGGAGACCGGCGGCCGCCGGTACGCGCCCTTCACGGTGAACATCGAGCGCCTGAAGCCGTTCCACACGCTCACGGGCCGCATGCACTTCTACCTCGACCACGACTGGATGCGCGACCTCGGCGAGGCGATGCCGATCTACCGGCCGCCGCTCGACATGCACCGACTGTTCGGCGAGCCGAAGCTCGGCCCGAACGGCGAGCAGCAGGTCGTCGTGCGCTACCTCACGCCGCACTCGAAGTGGTCGATCCACTCCGAGTACCAGGACAACCTGTTCATGCTCTCGCTCTCGCGCGGCGGGCCGACGGTCTGGATGAGCCCCGCCGACGCGCAGGCGATCGGCGCCGCCGACAACGACTGGGTCGAGTGCGTGAACTCCAACGGCGTACTGGTCGCGCGCGCGATCGTCTCGCACCGGATGCCCGACGGCGTGGTCTACGTGCACCACGCGCAGGAACGCACGATCGACGTGCCGAAGTCCGAGGCGACCGGTCGGCGCGGCGGCATCCACAACTCGGTGACGCGCCTGCTCGTGAAGCCGACCCACCTCATCGGCGGGTACGCGCAGCTGTCGTACACGTTCAACTACCTCGGCCCGACCGGCAACCAGCGCGACATGGTGGCGACGATCCGCCGCCGGTCGCAGGACGTCACGTACTAGGAGAGGTGACCCGCTGATGCGAGTGATGGCCCAGATGGGCATGGTGATGAACCTCGACAAGTGCATCGGGTGCCACACCTGCTCGGTGACGTGCAAGCAGGCGTGGACGAACCGCGCCGGCACCGAGTACGTCTGGTTCAACAACGTCGAGACGAGACCCGGGCAGGGGTATCCGCGACGCTACGAGGACCAGGAGAAGTGGCGCGGCGGGTGGGAGCTGAACGGCCGCGGTCGCCTGAAGCTCCGCACCGGCAGCCGGCTCAAGCGCCTGCTCACGATCTTCTCGTCGCCCGTGCAGCCCAAGCTCGAGGACTACTACGAGCCGTGGACCTACGACTACCAGACCCTGATCGACGCGCCGCTCGGCGACGACTTCCCGGTGGCGCGGCCGAAGTCGCTCATCACCGGCGAGGACACGAAGATCACGTGGTCGGCGAACTGGGACGACGACCTCGGCGGCGCGAGCGAGATGGGCCACCTCGACCCCGTCGTCGAGAAGGTCCGCCGCGAGTCGGAGGACGCGATCAAGTTCCAGTTCGAGCAGACGTTCATGTTCTACCTGCCGCGCATCTGCGAGCACTGCCTGAACCCGTCGTGCATGGCCTCGTGCCCCTCGGGCGCGATCTACAAGCGCGAGGAGGACGGCATCGTCCTCGTCGACCAGGACCGCTGCCGCGGGTGGCGGCAGTGCATCACCGGATGCCCCTACAAGAAGATCTACTTCAACCACCGCACCGGCAAGGCCGAGAAGTGCACGCTCTGCTACCCGCGGCTCGAGGTCGGCCTCCCGACGGTGTGCTCGGAGACGTGCGTCGGGCGGCTGCGCTACCTCGGCCTGTTCCTGTACGACGCCGACAAGGTCACCGAGGCGGCCTCCACGCCCGACGAGCAGGACCTGTACGAGGCACAGCTCGACCTCATGCTCGACCCGGACGACCCCGAGGTGATCCGCGCGGCGCGCGAGCAGGACATCCCCGACGACTGGATGGACGCGGCCCGCCGCTCGCCCGTGTACGCGCTCGCGAAGAAGTACCGCGTGGCGCTGCCGCTGCATCCCGAGTACCGCACGATGCCGATGGTCTGGTACATCCCGCCGCTGTCGCCGATCGTCGACCTGCTGCGCGACCAGGGCCACGACGCCGAGTCGGCGGGCACCCTGTTCGGCGCGATCGAGGCGCTGCGCATCCCCGTCGAGTACCTCGCCGAACTGTTCACGGCGGGCGACACCGACCTCGTCACGGGCGTGCTGCGCAAGCTCGCCGCGATGCGCGCCTACCTGCGCGACATCACCCTCGACCGCGAGCGCGACGAGTCGATCCCCGCCTCGGTCGGCATGAGCGGCGCGACCATGTACGAGATGTACCGGCTGCTCGCGATCGCGAAGTACGAGGAGCGCTACGTCATCCCGACGGCGCACTACGAACGCGCGCACGAGCTGGAGGAGCTCGGCTGCTCGCTCGACTTCGACGGCGGGCCGTACGAGATCGGCGAGTCGGGGCCGTTCGGCGAGGCGAGCGGGCGCCCGGCACCCGTCGCCGTCGAGACCTACCAGGCGCTGCGCGACCGGCAGACCGCCGGCGAAGCCGCGAGCAGCGAGTCGCTGCGAGGCCGGGTCAACCTGCTGAACTGGGACGGCAACGGCGCGCCGACGGGCCTGTTCCCGCCGCGCGGGGAACCGGATGCCCCGGCGGATGAGCCCGCGGGCGACGCGCCCGGAGGCCGCCGATGAACCGCGCGGTCGTGTACCAGGCGGCCTCAATCTGCCTCAGCTACCCCGACGATCGCGTGCTCGGCCTCGCCGACGTCGTCGGACGCGCGCTCGACGAGTCGGCGCCCGCGGCGGCGGCATCCTTCGCCCCGCTGCTGCGCTGGTGGGAGACGACGCCCGCGTCGGAGGTGCAGCGGAGCTACGTCGACGTGTTCGACCTGTCGAAGCGCCACGCGCTCTACCTCTCGTACTGGACCGACGGCGACACGCGGCGCCGCGGCCAGGTGCTCGCCGACTTCAAGCAGCGCTTCCGCGACGCCGGGCTGGTGCTCGGCGACACGGGCGAGCTGCCCGACCACCTGCCGCTCGTGCTGGAGTTCGCGAGGCACCGCCCCGACGAGGGCGCCGAACTGCTGCAGTCCTACCGCGCGAGCCTCGAGCTCATCCGCATCGCGCTCGCCGAGCGCGATTCGCCGTACGCCGGGGTCGTCGCGGCGGTGTGCGCGACCCTGCCCGGCCGGTCGCCCGAGGACCGCGCGCAGGCGATGGCACTGGCGGCGGCAGGCCCGCCCGCGGAATCGGTCGGGCTCGACCCGTACGACCCCCGCCTGCTGCCGCTCGAGCCCACGGGGGGTCGCTGATGTCGGTGCTGCTCTGGGGCATCCTGCCCTACGTGATGGTCGCCGTGTTCGTCGGCGGGCTGATCTGGCGATACCGCTACGACCAGTTCGGATGGACCACGCGCTCGTCGCAGCTCTACGAGTCGCGGCTGCTGCGCATCGGGTCGCCGCTGTTCCACTTCGGCATCCTCGTCGTGGTCATCGGGCACGTGGTCGGGCTGTTCATCCCGCAGGAGTGGACGGCGGCGGTCGGCGTCACTGAGGACCTCTACCATCTGTTGGCCCTGGGGCTCGGCACCGTCGCGGGCATCGCCACGCTCGTCGGCGTCGGCATCCTCGTCTACCGGCGCCGCACGACCGGGCCCGTGTTCATGGCCACCACGAAGAACGACAAGACCATGTACGTCGTGCTCGTCGCGGCGATCATCGCGGGCCTCGCGACGACCGTCATCAGCGTGTTCGGGCCCCACGAGGAGGTGACCTACCGCGACACGGTCTCGCCGTGGTTCCGGTCGCTGTTCATCCTCCAGCCCGACATCCAGGCCATGTCGGAGGCCTCGTTCGCCTTCCAGCTGCACACCGTCGTCGGCATGCTGCTGTTCCTGATCTGGCCGTTCACGCGGCTCGTGCACGCGTTCACGGCGCCCGTGCACTACCTGTTCCGGCCGTACATCATCTACCGCTCGCGCGACGGGCGGCCGAGCGCGAGCCGGGGCATCCGCCGCGGCTGGACCGCGGTGGGCACGCCCGACCGCACGAGCGACCGGCGCGTGCCGGGGCCCGGGCCCAATGCCGTGCCCGGCCCGGGGAACCCCGGCGCGGGCGCACGCCGGAAGGACCGCACCGGAGGGGGAACGCGATGACCGAGACGAACACCCGCAGCGCGCCGACCGTGCTCGAGGGTCGTGGTCGCAACCTGGGGCTGGCGCTCCTGTCGTTCGCGATCACGTTCTGGGCGTGGAACCTGGTGGCGCCCATCGCGGTGCGCTACGCCGACGAGCTCGACCTGGATGCCACGCAGACCTCGATCCTCATCGCGACGCCCGTCATCGTCGGCTCCGTCGGGCGCATCCTCACCGGCGCGCTGACCGACCGGTTCGGCGGCCGGATCATGTTCACCGTGCTCACGGCGATCTCGGCCGTGCCGGTGCTCCTCGTCATGTGGGCCGGGGAGCTCGGCTCCTACCCCCTGCTGATCGCCTTCGGGTTCCTGCTCGGCATCGCCGGCACGACGTTCGCCGTCGGCATCCCGTTCGTGAACGCGTGGTACGACCCGTCGAAGCGCGGGTTCGCGACCGGCGTCTTCGGCGCGGGCATGGGCGGCACGGCGCTCTCGTCGTTCTTCACGCCGCGCATGGTCGCGGCCTTCGGCTACGAGGCGACGCACGTGATCATCGCGATCGCCCTGCTCGTCGTCGCGGCGATCACCTGGTTCCTCATGCGCGACGCCCCGGTGTGGAAGCCCAACCACGACCGCGTGATGCCGCGGCTCGCGGCCGCCGGGCGGCTCGCCGTGACGTGGCAGATGGCGTTCCTGTACGCGGTCACGTTCGGCGGGTTCGTCGCCTTCTCCACCTACCTGCCGACCTATCTCAGCAACGTGTACGGGTACGACCTCACGGACGCCGGCGCACGCACGGCGGGCTTCGCGATCGCCGCGGTCATCGCGCGCCCGGTCGGCGGGTGGCTGTCCGACAAGATCGGGCCGGCGAAGGTGCTCATGATCTCGCTCGCGGGCGCCGCCGTGATGGCGATCGTGATCGCCCTGAAGCCCCCGGCCGAGCTGCTCGCCGGATCGAGCTTCGTGCTCATGGCCGTCTTCCTCGGCCTCGGCACGGGGGCGGTGTTCACGTGGGTCGCCCAGCGTTCCCCGGCCGAGCGCGTCGGTTCGGTGACCGGCATCGTGGGCGCGATCGGCGGGCTGGGCGGGTTCTTCCCGCCGCTGGTCATGGGGGCGACGTACGACGCCGAGTCGCACAGCTACACGATCGGGCTCGTGCTGCTGTGCATCACGGCGCTCGTGGCGCTCGCGTTCACGATCTTCCTCGCGCGGCGTCGGGGGCCTGCGGAAGAGTAGTCGCAGGCAACGAACCGGAAGGGCCACCTCATGGCACGCATCACCGTCGGCACCGAGAACTCGGCCGAGATCTCCATCCACTACGACGACCAGGGCGAGGGGCGACCGGTGGTGCTCATCCACGGCTTCCCGCTGAACGGCGAATCGTGGGGCAAGCAGGAGGCGGCGCTGCTCGACGCGGGCTACCGGGTGATCAGCTACGACCGACGCGGCTTCGGCGCGTCGAGCAAGGCGTCGTCGGGGTTCGACTACGACACGTTCGCGGCCGACCTGCACGCCCTCATGGAGGCGCTCGACGTCCGCGACGCGGCCCTCGTCGGCTTCTCGATGGGTACGGGCGAGGTCGCCCGCTACCTGGCGTCGTACGGCAGCGGCCGGGTCGCGAAGGCCGCGTTCCTCGGGTCGCTCGAGCCGTATCTCCTCCAGACCGGCGACAACCCCGGCGGTGCGGGCCCGATCGAGTTCTTCGAGGGCATCGCGGCCTCGGTGCGCGAAGACCGCTACGCCTTCGTCACGGGGTTCTTCCGCGACTTCTACAACCTCGACGAGTTCCTCGGCAGCCGCATCTCGCAGGAGGCGCTCGACGCGAGCGTCGCCGTCGCGAACCAGGCGGGCAACGCGGCCATCGCCGCCGCGCCGCTCACCTGGCCGACCGACTTCCGCGCCGACATCGAGCGGGTGGATGTCCCGGCCCTGATCCTGCACGGCACCGCCGACCGCATCCTCCCGATCGACGCCACGGCCCGACGCTTCCGCGAGCGGCTGCCCGAGGCGACCTACGTCGAGATCGAGGGTGCACCGCACGGCCTGCTGTGGACCCATGCCGACGAGGTGAACGAGGCGCTGCTCGCCTTCCTCGCCGAATGACCGGCGCCCGGCGCGACCTGCCGGCGGGCCGGGCGTGATGGCCCAGTCGTCCATGTCGCGCGACCAGCGGCTCATCCTCACGATCGCGGTGCTCGCGTCGTTCGTGTCGTTCCTCGACGGCACCGTCGTCACCGTCGCGCTGCCGGCGATCATGGACGAACTCGGCGGCGGGCTCACGACCCAGCAGTGGGTCGTCGACGCCTACCTCATCACGCTCGGCTCCCTGATCCTCGTCGCGGGCTCGGTGAGCGACGTCTACGGGCGCATCCTCGTGCTGCGCATCGGTCTCGTCGGCTTCGGCCTCACCTCGATCGCGGTCGCCGCGGCGCCGTCACCCGAGTTCCTGATCGTCGCCCGCGCGCTGCAGGGCATCGCGGGCGCCCTGCTCGTGCCGAGCTCGCTCGCCCTGATCACGGCGAACTTCCGCGACGAGGCGCAGGCGCGCGCGATCGGCGTGTGGACGGCGTTCACGACCGCCGCTATGGTCGCCGGCCCGCTCATCGGCGGCCTCTTCGTCGACTTCGCGTCGTGGCGGTACGCCTTCCTCATCAACGTGCTGCCGATCGCGGTGACCCTGTGGCTGCTCGTGCGACTCGGACAGCACGACGAACGCCGGGCGGGCGGCCGCATCGACTGGCTCGGCGCGACCCTGTGCACCGTGGGCCTCGGCGGCATGGTGTTCGCGCTGATCGAGCAGCCGAACCTCGGCTGGTCGTCGCCGCTGATCTGGATGCCGCTCGCGATCGGCGTGGCCTCCTTCGCGGGGTTCCTCGTCAGGCAGCGCTTCGCGGCGCAGCCCATGATGCCGCTGTCGCTGTTCCGGGTGCGCAACTTCTGGAGCGGCAACCTCGCGACGCTGTTCGTGTACGGGGCGCTCTCGCTGAACGGCTTCGTGCTGGGCGTGTACCTCCAGCAGGGCGCCGGCCTACCGGCGACCCTCGCCGGGCTCGCGACGCTGCCGACGACGGTGCTGATGATCCTGTTCAGCGCACGCGTCGGCGCGCTCTCCGGAAGGTTCGGCCCGCGGCTGTTCATGACCGTCGGACCCCTCGTCATGGCCGCCGGCGCCCTGCTGCTGCTCACGGTGTCGACCGAGTTCTCGTACTGGTGGCAGGTGCTCCCGAGCGTCCTCGTGTTCGGTGCGGGCCTGACGCTCACCGTGACGCCGCTGACCTCGGCCATCCTCGGCGCCATCGACCCCGCCCGCTCGGGCATCGCATCGGCCGTGAACAACGCCGTGTCGCGGGTCGCCGGGCTGCTCGTGATCGCCATGCTCGGCGCCATCGTGGGCGGGCAGCTCGACCTCGACGGCTTCCATCGGGCGGCGATCGTGACGGCCGCGCTGATGGCCGCGGGCGGCATCGTCTCGTGGATCTGGATCCGCAAGCCAGAGGAGGAGCCGGGCAGCGCCGCGTCGCTCGATGCGGAGGCCGGGGCCGACCAATAGCATGAGCCGACGCGCTGCGCGCCTGGATCGACGCAGTGGTCGCCGAACAGGTGGGGGGAACCATCGATGGAACCGACTCCGGAGCAGCGCGGCCCAGCCGTCGTGACCGTGCCCATGCTGATCTGGGGCGGGGTCGCGATCGTGGTGCTGGCCTTCCTCGCGGCGTTCCTCGGCGCGTGGCTCGCGCCGACCGGCGCGGGAACCGCCGACCCCGAGCCGACCGCGACCGCCGAGGCGACGCCGAGCCCGACACCCGACGACGAGACCGATGCCGATGAGGAGGAGGCGACCGAGGCCGAGGTGCTGCCGGCCGGCTCCGACGTGCGCGCCGGCAGCGGCACGCCCCTCGACACCTACGGCACCGAGGGCGAGGTGTACCTCGACATCGAGTCGGCCAACGTGTACCTGCACCGCGACGGCGCGTGGGTCTCGGTCGGCAACATCCGCACGGCCGCGGTCGACCACCTGACGGGTGCGCAGGGCGAGCAGGGCGCGACGGGCGAACAGGGCGCGACCGGCGAACAGGGAGCGACGGGCGAGCAGGGTGCCGCGGGCGAGCAGGGCGCGGCCGGCGCCGACGGCACGCAGGTGCTGCTCGGCACTACCTCACCCGATCCGGGCGAGGCCTGCGCTCCCGACGGGAGCGTGTTCGTGAACACCACCACGACCGAGTTCTACGCCTGCACCGAGGGCGCCTGGCAGCGCTCGGGCGAGTAGCGCAGCAGGGTCACAGCAGCGCGACGAGCGCCTTCTGCAACTGCAGCACGCCGATCACGAGCATCAGCGCCGCGTTCAGCACGTTGGTATGCGAGGCGATCCACGTGCGGAGCCGACCGAGGAACGGTGCGGCCGCTGCGCCGCGAACGAAGACGAGCACCGTCGGAACCGCGATCGGCAGGATGCCCAGGACGACGAACCCGGTGCCGACGAGCACCGTCTGCGCCTCGGGCAGCGCCGCGAGGATCACGTCGAGCGAGGCGATCAGCGCGCACGTGAGGTCCACCGGATTCAGCGCGAAGATGCCGAACCCCAGCAGCACGGTGCGGAAGAACGTGAACGACTGCACCGCCCGCAGCCAGCCGGGCAGCTGCGGCGCCGCCCGTACGACCTCGCCGGGCGTCGTCGCCTTCGCCATGCTGTCGACGTGCACCTGGCCGCTCCGGTAGACCCACACCGCGGCGGCCACGAGGAACAGCCCGAGCACCAGTCGCACGATGACGATCCACA
The DNA here is from genome assembly GCF_009647605.1 of Agromyces agglutinans. Classification (GTDB taxonomy): domain Bacteria; phylum Actinomycetota; class Actinomycetes; order Actinomycetales; family Microbacteriaceae; genus Agromyces; species Agromyces agglutinans. The sequence continues at coordinate 177,484 of NZ_WJIF01000005.1, forward strand.
GCGGAGGTTCCTCGAACAGGTGCACCTCGATCACCTGGAACAGCCAGAGCCCGAGCGCGAAGACGACCAGGACCGCGAGTCCCCATCCGAGCAGGAAGGCGAACCCGTTGAGCCGCGCCCGCGGTGAGACGAGCACGGCGACGAGCGCCATGATCGCGAGCGGGCTGAACACGATCCCGAGCGCGAGCGGCAGGATCTCGGCGATCAACTGACCCATGTGCACCCTCGCATTCGGCCGACCTCCGCAGTAGCTGCGCCTCGCGGGGGCAGGCACTCGCCGCGCGTCCCCCTGGCGCGAACCTACCGCGTGGGCGAGGGATGCCGCACCTGCGAGGATGGTCCGATGATCGAGGTGCGCGAGATCGGCGTGGTGGTCGACGACGTGATCCTGCTTGCCCCTATCTCGGTGAGCGCGCGGCGCGGTGAGGCGCTGATCGTCCGCGGCCGCAACGGCAGCGGGAAGTCCACGCTGCTGCGAGTGCTGGCCGGTGCCCGGAAGCCGTCGACGGGCGAGGCGCGTATCGCCGGCGCTTCCGTCCTCGAACGCGATCCCCGGTTCCGGCGTCGGGTCGCCGCGATGATCGGGCTCCCGCCGTTGGCCGCCGACCTCACGGTCGTCGATCACCTGATGCTGGTCGCGACGACGTGGGCCGACGATCGGCGCGCGGCCGCGACGCTCGCCCACGTCATCCTCGACGAGTTGGGGTTGACCGGCCTGGCGGAGCGCTTCCCGCACGAGCTGTCGTCCGGCCAGACCCAGCTGCTCGGCCTCGCGCTGGTGCTGGCACGGCCGTTCGAGGTGCTGATCCTCGACGAGCCGGAGCAGCGGCTCGACCCCGAGCACCTCGCGACCGTGATCCGCGTGCTGCGTGCCCGGCGAGATGCGGGCGCCACCCTCGTGGTCGCGACGCACAGCGCGGTGCTCGCCGATGAGCTCGGTGATCGCACGCTGCACCTGGGCGTGGCGGCATGAGCGACGACCGGATCGCGGGCGCGCTCGCCATCTGGCACGCCCGGAACCTGCGCAGCGCCGGCGATCGCGCCTTCCTCGCGTACGCCGTCGTCATGGTGCTCCTCGTCGCGGTGGCCCCGGCCGGCCGACTCGTCTGGCTGGCCGTCACCACGCCCGAGGCGATCGCCGCCCTCACCTCGCCGTCGGCCCCGGAGGTGACGACGGTCGTGGTCGCCGCGCTCTGGGCCGGCGCACTGCTGTGGGGTCGTGACCGCGGACCGGCGTTGCTGGCCCCCTTCCCGACCTACGCGCTCGGCGCCGGCGGGTCACGCCGGTCGCGGGCGTTCCGAGGTGCCGTGCTTCGCGCCGGAGCCGTCGTGACGGCCGGTTCCGTGGCGGGTGCCGGCCTCATCGCGGGAAGCCTGATGAGCCACGGCGCGACCGGCGCGGTCGGCGTCGCGGTCTTCGCGACGGCCGGCGCGCTCGTCGGCATCATCGCGTCGATCGCCTGGCTCGCCGGCCAGGCCCTGCCGCGCGCCGCGGCGCCGATGGCCCTCGCCGTGCTCGTCCTCGGCGCCCTCAGCGCCGCCGTTCCCCTGTTGCAGCCGTTCACCCCGTGGGGCTGGGTGGCGATGGCCTACCCGGCCGATCCATCGCACGCCGGGCTCGCCCTCGCCGCGCCGCTGGCGCTGACGGCACTGGCCGCGTCGGCGGCCGCGCTCGTCGCCCTGGCGCCGCGGCTGATGGCGCGGCTCGCGCTCGAACGGCTGATCGAGCAGGCCGTGCGGTGGGAGTCCGCCACGAACCACGCGACGATCATGGACTTCAGCGCGGCCGTGACCGCCTACCGGCGGGTTCCGCACAGAGGGCGACGCATCCGGGCGATCACGCCCGTTCGATTGCCCCTGGCCTTCCTGATCCGGGACGCGATCGGGGCCGCTCGCACGCCGGGCCGGCTCGTCGGCGGGGTCCTGGCGGTCGCCGTCGCCGGAGTGCTCATCACCCTCGCGGTCGCGCCGGATGGGACCGTCCCGGGCTGGGTCGTCGGCGCCGCTGCGGGCGTGCTGCTCTTCGGCGGCCTCGGTCCGCTCACCGACGGCGTGCGGCACGCGGTGAGCGTCGCCTCCGACCTCCCGCTCTACGGGATCGCGGACGAACGCCTGCTCGCGCTGCACGTGCTGTTCCCGCTCGCCGCGTCCGCGGTCGTCCTCGTCGCGGTGGTGGTCGCATGCTCGATCGTCGCGGGCGCGGCCGCCGGCCCACCGGCCCTCGTCGCCCTCGCGCTCGGGCTGCTCACGTCGGCCGTCCGGGTCGGAGCCGCGCTGAAGGGCGGATTGCCCCCGGCCCTGCTCGCGCCGATCCCCACGCCGATGGGCGACTTCGGCGCGGCCGTGCGGATGGTGTGGGCGATCGACGGCGTGCTGCTCGCCGCGCTTGCCGGCGCCGGCGCGGCGCTCGCGTCCGCGTCGCCGGTACTGCTCGTCGCCGTCGCCGTCGTCGTCGTCGCGGTCGGGATCCGCCGCTGGCGGGCACGGGCGTAGCCCGCCGCCGCGACCGCCCTGCGATCAACCGATCGCGTCGACCGCCTCGACGACGGTGAGCCGCTGCGTCGGCCGGGTGAGGGCGACGTAGAGCCGCTTCCACGTCGCCTGCGACACCGCGTGGGGCGCGGGCAGCGGCGGAACCGCGACCACGACGGCGTCGAACTCGAGCCCCTTCGCCTCGTCGGGCGTGCCGACCCACAGCCGCTCCTCGACCCCCTCCGAGGCCGCGCGCGCGGCCTCGGAGGCACGCACCTCGCGGAGCGAGCCCAGCAGTGCGAGGGGAGCGATGACGCCCACGGTCCCGGCGGCCTCGGCGGTGTCGGCCAGCGCCTCGGTCGTCGCCCGCGCGGTCGCCTCGCCGAGTTCGGCGGGGGCGACGCGCACCACCTTCGGCTCGTGCTCGCCGTCGCGAGCCGACGCCGGCTCCGGCGCATCCGGTTCGACGCGACGCAGCACGCCCGTCGCGAGTCGCAGGATGCGGCCGGGCGTGCGGTAGTTGACCGTCAGATCCTCGCGGCGCCAGCGGGGCGCCTGCTCGTCGAGCAGTCCCGCCCACGTGAACGGGGCATCCGTCGACGTGTACTGGTGCTCGTCGCCGACGAGCGTCATCGACCGCGTCGGGCACCGGCGGATGAGCGCGCGCAGCAGCATCGGGCTCGTCTCCTGCGCCTCGTCGACGATGACGTGCCCGTAGACCCACTCGCGGTCGTGCATCGCCCGCTCGGCCGGGGTGCGGTCGTCGCCGAGCACCTGCCGGTCGGCGAGCACCTCGGCGGCGACGATCGAGACCGGCGCGGCCTCGTCGTCTTCATGCGCATCGACGTCGCCCACCATGTCGAGCACGTGCTGGGCGTACGCGACATCCGTCAGCCGGTCGGCCTGCGCCCGCGCCCGCGACGCGGCGCTCGGGCGCGGGTCCTCGCCGACGAGCTCGGCGACCTCGTCGACGAGCGGCACGTCGGCGACCGTCAGCGGATGCTCCCGCGAGCGCAGCAGGTTCGCCCGCAGCGCCGGGTCGAGCCTCGGGAACGCGCGGTCGAGCCGCTGCGGATCGGCGAAGAGATCGCGCACCACCTCGACCGCGTCGAGGATCGGCCAGAGCTCGTCGAAGAGTTCCTGCACCGCCGGGTCCTCGGCCCAGTCGGCGCGTCGCTCCCAGTCCTCCATCGAGGACTCGCCGTGCTCGGCATCCTCGAGGCGGAGGATCTCGGTGAGCAGCGCCTTCTCGAACTGCGGCCGCCCGCGGTTGTGCGCGACGCCGCCGGCGCGGCCTCGCGTGCGAACGCGCCGCAGCAGCGCCGCGTCGAGGGTCAGCGGCTTCATGCCCGCCGGGTGCAGCACGCGCGCGCCCTCGCTCGGCACCTCGTAGGCACGCACGGCCTGCTTCAGCGCCGGGACGATGTCGAGCCGGCCCTTGAACTCGGCCGCGGCCGGTGCGTCCGTCGCGGTCGCCCGGATGCCGGGCACGAGCGTGCCCGGGGTGACGAGCACCGCCGAGTCCTCGCCGAGCGACGGGAGCACCTGCGAGATGTAGTCGAGGAAGCGGGCATTCGGCCCGACGATGAGCACGACCGACTTCGCGAGCCGGTTGCGGTGCTCGTAGAGCAGGTACGCCGCCCGGTGCAGGGCGACGGCGGTCTTGCCGGTGCCGGGGCCGCCCTGCACGACGAGGGTGCCGGCGAGGGCGCCGCGGATGATCGCATCCTGCTCGCGCTGGATCGTGCCGACGATGTCGCCCATGTGCTGCGTGCGCGGCCGGTCGAGTGCGGCCATCAGCGCGCCGTCGCGGCTGTCGGCATCACCGAGTTCGTCGACGCGCAGCGCCTCGTCGTAGGCGGCCGTCACGGTGCGGTCGGTCGCGGTGATGCGCCGCCGCGCACGCAGGCCCTCGCGGTGCAGCGGGGTCGCGGTGTAGAACGCCCGGGCGACGGGCGCGCGCCAGTCGACGAGGAGCCGCTCGCCGTCTTCGGGGTCGCTGAGGCCGACGCGGCCGATGCGGAACCGCTCGCCCTCGTCGGTCTCGACGCCGCCGAACAGCAGCCCGTACTGCGCCGCCCGCAGCCCCTGCAGCCGCTGAGCGTGGTGCGCGACGAGCGCGTCGCGCTCGGTGAGGTCGAGGCCCTCGGTCGGCCGCCCGAGGGCCGCGGCGAGCTGGCTCTGCTCGTGTGCGAGCAGGTCGGCGACGACCTCGCGGATGCGGTCGAGCGCCGCCTGTTCCTCGGCGACGGGCGTGGTGGGAAGGATGCTGCTGATGACGGTTCCCCTCGTGCGGCAGGACCGTCGATTCTACCCGCGCCGGATGCCCCGTGCGGTCGCGGCTGCGCCGGGGCAGCCGCCCGGACTCACCCGAGCTCGATGGCCGCGTACTCCTCGAGCAGCCGCAGCGCGCGCTCGGCCTGCGGACCGCCGAGGTCGCGTTCGGTGCGCAACGCCTCGCGGAGCCCGTCGAGCAGTTCGGTGCCGGCGGCGGCGAGCGGGGGAAGCATGGGCATCGCCGGATCCGTGCGCAGCGCGAGCACGTACGGCCGGTCGGCGGCGAGCGCGCGCCCCCAGGCCGCATCGAGCACGGCGGAGTCCTCGACCCGCTCGCCGTCGAGGCCCAGCGCGCGGGCGTACTCGGCGTACGGGAACTCCGGCAGCGACTGGCTCGCCGCGAATCGCGGCGCGCCCTCGATCTCGCGCTGCTCCCACGTGACCTCGGCGAGGTCGCGATTGTCGAACACGGCGATCACGAACCGCGGGTCGGTCCAGTCCTGCCAGCGCGACGCGACGGTCACCAGTTCGGCGAGGCCGCTCATCTGCATGCCGCCGTCGCCCGAGAGCACGATCACGGGATCGCCCGGCGCGAGCAGCTTCGCGGCGAGGCCGTACGGCACGCCGCCGCCCATGCTGGCGAGCGTCGACGAGACGTGCGGCACGACGCCGGCCGGCAGACGCAGCTGCCTCGCATACCAGTAGACGACGCTGCCGACGTCGAGCGCGATGCGGGTATCGGCGGTCAGGTGCGGCTCGAGCGCGCGCATCGCAGCCTCGGGGTTGATCGGCTCCGCGGCGACGTTCGCGCGCGCCTCGCGGATGCGGTTCCAGTCGTCGATGAACGTGCGCACGCGATCGGCCCAAGGGCCGGCGGGCGCGGTCCGGGCGCCTACGGCGCCGGGCGCGTCGGTGCCTCCCGTCGCGCCGAGCGCTCCGTTCAGCGCGCGCAGGGTGACGGATGCCTCGCCGACGAGCCCGATCTCGACGGGATACCGGTCGCCGATCCGGCGGGTGTCGATATCGATCTGCACGGCGCGCGCCTGCCCGGGCGCCGGATAGAACTCCGTCCACGGGTCGTTCGAGCCGACGATGAGCAGGGCGTCGCACTCGCCGAGCACGTGCGCACTCGCGGTCGTGCCGAGGTGGCCCATGGTGCCGGCCACGAGCGGATGCCGCTCGTCGACGTGCGGCTTGCCGAGCAGGCTCGTGACGATGCCGGCGCCGAGCCGTTCGGCGAGGGCGGCGAGCTCGCTCCACGTGCCGGCTGCTCCGCGGCCGGCGAGGATCGCCGGGCGCTCGGCCGAGCGGAGCAGGTCGGCGGCGGCGCGTACGTGCTCGGTCGGCGCGCTGACGATCGGCCCGGCGCCGAGGCCCGCCGAGGTCACGACGACGCCGTGCTCGTGCGCGTGGTCCGGGGCATCCGCCGATTGCACGTCGTGCGGAACGATGACGACCGTCGGCGACGAGGTCGCGAGCGCGACGCGGAACGCACGGTCGATCGCGAGCGGCACCTGCTCGGGCGACGAGACGAGCACCTTGTACTGCGCGGCGACGTCGGCGAACAGCACGGGCAGGTCGATCTCCTGCAGGTAACCCGAGCCGAGCACGCTGCGGTGCTGCTGTCCGACGATCGCCACGACGGGCACATGGTCGAGCTTCGCGTCGTAGAGGCCGTTCAGCAGGTGGACGGCACCCGGCCCCTGCGTCGAGAGCACGACGCCCGCTCCCCCGCCGTACTTCGCCTCGCCGACGGCCATGAAGGCGGCGCTCTCCTCGTGACGGGCCTGCACGAACGCGACCGCGCCGTCGGTGCGCCGGATCGCCTCGACGATGCCGTTCACGCCGTCGCCGCTGTACCCGTAGATGCGCGCGACACCCCACTCCCGGAGGCGGTCGACGATCGCGTCGGCGACCGTGGCGGGCTTCGAGTCGTTCGCAGCCATATCGCGATCACGCCGGGTCGGGCGCGCCTCCGGAAGCGGTGTCGGCAACGACCGTCTCGCCGTCGACCTCTTTCTCCTCGGGGAGGTGGATGTCCTCGCCGCTCGGCCGGTCGCCGTCGCGTCCGTCCTGGTCGCGGTCGGCCTGCTCGTCGCGGGCCCACTCGTCGCGCACGTCGTCGGCATCACGCTGGTCGCTCATCGCGTCCTCCTCGATCGTTCGGATGCTCCGGCCGGACCTCGTGGCCCCGCCGCACGCGTCACGCTACGGAACCTGCGGCACGATCGTGAGGGCCTTGCGCGCGGCCGCTGACGGCGGTAGCAGTACCGAGGCGTTCATGCGCCGAGCGGCTCGAAGTCGAGTTCCTCGAACTCGGCGACCTCCACGGCCCACCGCTGCTCGACGAACGCGACGTGGTCGGGATGCGCGTTGTACGCGTCGTACGCCGCCTGGTCGGCGAACGTCATCGCGAACTGGAAGCGGTAGTCGCTCTTCGGGCTCACCTGCCGCGACGCGGCGAAGTCGAGCACGCCCGGGATGCCGGTGAGGATGCGCTCGCCGTCGGCGAGGAACGCGTGCTCCGCGGCGGAGTCGGGATCGTGGCGCAGCGTGAAGGCGACGGTGTGACGGATCATTCGGGGCTCCAGGGTTCGGTGATGGACGGGGTTCGGGGCGGCGATCACGCGGGCACGGCCTGCGCCGAGGCGCCGACGCCGGCGCCGGCGCCGGCGCCGATGCCGATGCCGCGGAATGTCGTGCGATACGCCGAGGCGGTCGTGCCGACGACGCGCTCGAAGTTGCGGCGCAGCGACTCGTCGCTGCCGAGGCCGACCATCGCCGCGATCTCGGAGACCCGGTAGTCGGTGCGCTCGAGCAGTTCCTTCGCCCGGTTGACGCGCTCGCGTGTGATCCAGTCGAACACGCTCATGCCCGTGCTCTCGCGGAAGCGGCGCACGAGCGTGCGCTCCGAGACGTGCTCGTGCGCGGCGAGCTGCGCGAGCGTGAGCGGTTCGTCGAGGTGGTCGCGCAGCCAGCGCAGCAGCGACTCGACGGGCGGCTCGTCGTCGAGCCGGATCGAGGGCTTGATGAACTGCGACTGGCCGCCGGGCCGATGCGGTGCGCTGACGAGGATGCGGCTCATGTCGTTGGCGTACGCCTGGCCGAGGTCGAGCGCGAGCAGGTGCAGCGCGAGGTCGGTCGCCGAGAAGATGCCGCCCGACGTGTGCACGCCCTCGTCGTCGACGTAGAGGTGCTCGGCCTGCAAGGTCGCGAGCGGGAACGCCTCGCGGAACTCCTTCGAGAGCACCCAGTGCGTCGTCGCCCGTTTGCGGTCGAGCACGCCGGCCTGCCCGAGGATGAAGGCGCCGCCGCAGAACGACACCATGCGGGCCCCGGCGTCGCGGGCGGCGCGGATGCTGCCGAGGAGTGCGTCGCTGCGCGGGGCGAGCGGCTCCTCGAGCCCGGGCACGAGCACCGTGTCGGCCTCGAGCATCGTGTCGAGCGGAGCGAGCTCGCCGGGGTCGACCCCAGATGGCAGCACGACCCGCGGCTGCTCGCCGACGAGCACGACCTCGTACGGCGTCTCGATGTCGCCGGTGACCGCGGCGAGCGACGGCATGCGCCGCCCGAAGATCTGCTGCGCGACGGCGATCTCGAGTCCGACGGTGTCGGGCAGCACGACGAGGGCGATGACGTGCTCGTCGCGCCCGCGCGAGGTGGCCGGGAGTCTGGTCGGTCGCATGGCGGGCTCCTCACCGCCCGCCACGATGGCGGGATCCGTGGCCATTCTGGCCGGGCGCGTGGAGGGCGGACAAGCGCCGGAGAGGAATGTGGTGGTCAGGTCTTCACCGCATCGCAGCTCACCCGAACGAATCACACGAACGAAGGGAACGGAACCATGAACACCACCGCCGCCACGACCACCGACATCGTCCTCACCGAGGCCGAGCTCGCCTTCATCGCCGACGCGAACGCGAAGCCGACGCCCGCCGTCGTCTTCGTGCACGGGCTCTGGTTGCACGCCTCGAGCTGGGAGCCGTGGGTCGCCCGGTTCCGCGGCCTCGGCCTCGCCGCGTTCGCCCCGGGCTGGCCCGGCGACGGCGCGACGGCCGCCGAGACCCGCGAGCACCCCGAGCGCGTCGCCGGCGTCGGCCTCGACGCGGTCGTCGCGCGGTACCGGGCGGTCATCGACCGGCTCGAGCGCCGCCCGATCCTCATCGGGCACTCGTTCGGCGGGCTCATCGTGCAGCTGCTGCTCGGCCAGGGCTACGGCGCCGCGGCGATCGCGATCGACCCGGCGCAGGGCAAGGGCGTCTGGGCGCTGCCGCCGGTGCAGCTCTGGAACGCGCTGCCCGTGCTCGGCAACCCGACGCAGTTCCGCGGGGCCAACATGCCCTCGCAGGCGCGCTTCGCGCAGGCGTTCGGCAACCGCCTCAGCCGCGAGGAGTCCGACGCCCTCTACGCCGCGGTCGTGATCCCCTCGCCCGGCCGCCCGCTGTTCGAGGCCGGCGCGGCCAACCTCGCCCCGCACTCCCCCGCGGCCGTGGCCGTGGACGCCGACCGCGGGCCGCTGCTCGTCATCGGCGGCGGCAAGGACCGCACGGTGCCCGCCTCGACCGCGCGACGCGTGTTCCGCACCTACCGCCACGCGACCACCGTGAACGAGTACAAGGAGTTCCCCGACCGCGGCCACTCGCTCGTGCTCGACTCGGGCTGGCGCGAGATCGCCGACTACGCCGTCGAGTGGCTGCGCTTCGTCGGCGTCGTCGAGCCCGAGGCAGCGGGCGACGCGGCGAACGCGCCGGCCGCTGAGGCCGCACCGACCGAGGCGGTCGCCTGACCGAGACGCACGATTCGACCGCGGCGCGGGGCATCCGATTCGGATGCCTCGCGCCGCGGTCGTCGGTCGCGTGATCGGCGGCTGCGGCGTCAGCTGCGCGCGGCGCCGCCCTGCCCGATGCCGAGCCACCCCGAGCCGTCGGCGGTGCCCGCGGCGCCCGGGCCCGCGGCGCCGCCGGCACCCTTCAGCTCCTGCAGCTGCCGATCGATCTGCGCCTGCGCCGAGAGCGCCGCGAGCTGGCGCTCGATGTCGGCATCGGGCGCCGCGGTGAGGTCGGTCAGGGCCCCGCTGGCGAGCAGCTCATCGGTCGCGGCGGCGCGGGCCTGCATCTGCGCGACGCGGTCGCGGGCGCGGTCGAGGCTCGAGCCGACGTCCTCGATCGTGTTGCTGATGCCCGACACGGCCTCGTTGGCGCGCACCTGCGCCTCGGACGCGGTGTAGGTCGCCTTGATGGTCTCCTTCTCGATGCGGAAGGCGGCGACCTGGTCGGTGAGCCGGCGCTCGCGCTCCTGCAGCTGCGCGGTCTGGCGTTCGAGCGCGGTGTACTGCTTCTGGAGGCTCGCGACCTGGCCCTCGAGCATCGCGCGCCGTTCGAGCGCGGCCCGCGCCAGGTCTTCGCGCCCCTGGGCGAGCGCCTCGGAGGCCTGCGAACCGAGTCGCTGGTAGCGGGCGCCCATCTCTTCACCCTGCAGTTCGATGCGCTTCTTCGCCGTCGCGACCTCGGCGACGGCCTGCCGAACCTGCTGGAGCAGTTTCACCTGCTGGTCGTAACTGTCGTCGAGGGTTTCGCGCGGGTCCTCGATCTTGTCGAGCGCCTTCGACGTCTTCGCCCGGAAGATCGTTCGCACCCGCGCGGAGTTGCTGTTGGCGTTGCTCATGGTCGGTTCCCCTCATCTCGGACGGTGGAAGCAGTGGGCGGCGCGACGCGGCCGTCTCGGCGGTTCAGCGCCTGGAGCTCGTCGATGCCGGCGCGCAGCGCCGCGACCTCGCGCTCGACGTCGGAGCCGAGCGCCGAGAGCGCGTCGTCGGTCGTGCCGGTGAGTCCGGATGCCACGGCGGTGCGCACCCGTCGCACGAGGTGTTCGACCTCCTCGACGCGGCGACGACCGGCCGACAGTTCCTCGGCGAGCGCGGCCGCGTCGGTCTCGCTCTCCATGAGGCGCAGCTGCAGGTCGAGCACGCGGCCCTCCTCGGCGATCCGGCGGTAGAGGCGCGGGAGTTCGCCGCGGGGTCCGCTGCCGTCGGTGGCGAGCTCGACGGCGGCCTGGCCGCTGCGCAGCGTCTCGTCGAGCCTCACGCGCAGGGCGAGCACCGTGCGCTGCGGGCCGCGGCTCAGGCGCGCGCGGGTGCGCAGCGCGGTCTGCCCGACCGCCCGGCTGCGGCGGATGCGCCGGAAGACCGCGCGAAGGACCAGCACGACCGTGACGGTCACGGCGATCGAGCAGAGCACGATCACCCCGAGCACGCCCAGTACGACCTCGATCACGAGCACCACCGCCCCTCTGCCATCGGCCCCGTCCCACGACGCCCGTGTCGCGAAACGCGATATAACGCGTTCTGACACCATAACCCGCGACGCGTCGAAGCGGGAGGGTCGGCGTCGGATTCGCAGGGGGCGTGCAGGTGCCCGGCTCGAGGCATCCGATCGGATCGCCCCTCGGCGCGCGCCGAAGGGCTGCGCCGAGGTGCTACGCCTCGAGCGCCGAGACGCTACGCCGCGAGCGACCGTTCCGCACGCGCGAGGTTCGCCACGAGCTCCTCGCGGTTCTGCGGCGTCACGTACGCCGGCTGGTCGCGCTCGGCGCGCCAGCTCTCGGCGAGCGGGCCGATCTCGACCGAGTCGAACCCGAGGTCGTCGAAGAGCGCCGAGACGAGGGCTGCGGCGTCGTCGAAATCGCTGGCGGTCGACAGCGCCCGGCGACCCGGGGCGCCGGCGGGCTTGCCGTCGGTCAGGATGTCGGCGGCGGCGATGTTGTTGAACCCCTTCGCGACCTTCGACTCGGGCAGGTGCGCCTGCAGCAGCCCCGAAACCGTGGCCTCACCGGAGTCGAGCTCGGCGATGCGGCCGTCGCGCTCCCAGTAGTAGTTGTTCGTGTCGATCACGATCTTTCCCGCGAGCGGCGCCACGGGGATGTCGCGATACGCCCGCAACGGCACCGTCACGATGACGAACTCCCCGGCCTCAGCGGCTTCGGTCGCCGTGCCGGCCGTCGCGTTCGGGCCGAGTTCGGCGACGAGTCCGGCGAGCGTCTCGGGACCGCGCGAGTTGGCGATGGTCACGCGGTGGCCGAGCTCGACGAGCTTCCGAGCGAGGTTGCCGCCGATGTTGCCGGCGCCGATGATTCCGATACGGGTGGGTGCGAGGTTGGTCATGCTCCGATGCAACGCGGGCGTCCAGGTTTTGATTCCAAAACCACGATCGGCGAGACGCGAGACGCGAGCCGGATGCCGCGGCATCCGGCCCGGCCCGTCGACGGGTGCACCGCGCGGTCAGAGCTCGGCGATGACCGTCTTCAGCTCGGTGTAGTCCTCGACGCCGAAGGAACCGAGCTCGCGGCCCCAGCCCGACTCCTTGTAGCCGCCGCGCGGCAGGGTCACGTCGTCGGCGTGCCACGAGTTCAGCCACACCGTACCGGCGCGGAGCCGCCCGCCGACCCGGTGGGCCGTGCCGATGTCGCGCGACCACACGCCCGCGGCCAGGCCGTAGCGGGTGTTGTTGGCGAGCGCGATGGCCTCCTCCTCGGTGTCGAACGGCACGGCGGTGACGACCGGCCCGAAGATCTCGTCCGTCTGGATCGACATCTGCTCGCTCACGTCGGTGAAGACCGTCGGCCGCACGAAGTAGCCGCGATCGCCGACGCGCACGCCGCCCTCGGCCACCGTGGCGCCCTCGGCGACGCCCGCCTCGAGGTACCCGGTGACCTTCGCGAACTGCTCGTCGGAGATGAGCGGGCCCATGTCGGTGCGCTCGTCGAACGCGCTGCCGACCCGGATGCCCCTGGCGATCTCCGCGATGCCCGCGACGACCTCGTCGAACACCCCGCGCTGCACGTAGAGGCGGGAGCCGTTCACGCAGCACTGGCCCTGGTTGAAGAAGGCGGCGTGCGCGGAGCCCGGGATCGCCTTGGCGAGGTCGGCGTCGTCGAACACGACGTTCGGTGCCTTGCCGCCGAGCTCGAGCGAGACCTTCTTGAGGTTCCGGCTGGCCGCTGCGGCGATCTTCTTGCCCACCTCGGTGGATCCCGTGAACGCGACCTTGTCGACGTCGGGGTGATCGACGAGGGCCGCGCCGGCGTCGCCGAAGCCGGGCAGCACGTTGACGACGCCCGCCGGCAGCCCCGCCTCGAGCAGCAGTTCGCCGAGGCGCAGCGCGCTCAGCGGGGTCTGCTCGGCGGGCTTCAGCACCACGGTGTTGCCCACCGTGATCGCGGGCACGATCTTGAAGGCCGCCATCGTCAGCGGGAAGTTCCACGGCACGATGCCCGCGACGACGCCGATCGGCTCGCGCACCGTGTAGGCGAGGAACTGCGAGGTCTCGCTCGAGAGCGGGATCGTCGTTCCCTCGATCTTGTTCGCCCAGCCCGCGAAGTAGCGGAACAGCTCCGCCGCGGTGGCCACGTCGCCGTCGCGCGCGCCCGCGAACGGCTTGCCGCCGTCGAGCGCCTCGAGATGCGCGAACTCGTCGGCGTGCTCCTCGAGCAGGTCGGCGACCCTCCACAGCAGGCGCCCGCGCTGGCGCGGCGTGAACCGACTCCACGGCGAGCCGTGCTCGAACGCCCGGCGCGCCGCGGCGACCGCCCGGTCGGCGTCCTCGACGCCGGCCTGGGCCACCTGGGTGATGGTCTCCTCGGTCGCGGGGTCGATGGTCGCGAAGGTGCGGCCGTCCGCGGCATCCCGCAGCTCGCCGTCGATCAGCAGGCGGCGCGGCGACGAGAGGAAGTCGGTGACGGCGGGAAGCAGGGCCGTGTCGGTCATGGTGGTCCTTTCAGGTGACAGGGTGCTCGTCATTGGACGAAGGGGAGCTCGGAGCGGTCGATCGTCAGTGCCACTGCCGCGATGACCAGCACACCATAGAAGATCTGTTCGTAGGAGCGATCGACGCCCGCGACCGCTGCCCGGCCGCGCACCGTCGACCAGCGCCGAGACTTCGCCGAGCAGGTCACGCGCGCCGCGGTCGACGCCCTCGGCGCCCGCCAGCAGGACGTGCACATCACGTTCGAGGAGGTCGCCGACCACGGGCGGATGCCTCGGCGCCCGGCTGCGCGTCAGGCTCCGCCCGAGGCGCCGCTCGGCGAGCCGGAGCTCGACGAACCGAGACTGGGCGATGCAGCGGCGATCGCATCGATCGCCCGCGCCAGGCGCGCCCGCTCCTTCGCGATCCACTGCCCGTCGACGTAGTTGTCGAGCAGCAGTTCGGCGAACGCGACGGGGTCATCGCCGACGATCGACCGCACCGGGATGCCGCCCGCCACGCACTCCTCGAAGACGTCGGCGAGATCGTCGAGCAGGCGCAGGAGCGCCTCGCCGCTCGTGATCGACCCGCGATAGACGAGGTAGCGCTCGATCGCCTCGACCGCCGCGCGGTGGCCGACGGGCAGGTGCTGCTTGCGGGCGACGTATCGCCGGTACTCCTGCCGCTCGTCGGGCGAGGCGGCGAACTCGTCGATCCAGGTCGCGCTCAGGGTCACCGTTGCTCCTCCGGTCGGCGACACGGAACGTGTCGTGTTGTTCGGCACGCTAGCAGCGTGTCTCGGCCCTCCGCAACACGACACGTTGCGTGTACTCTCGGGGGGTGAACTCCGCCCCCGATCCGGCCCGACGCAGCGAACGCGCGCGCCTCGCCGTGCTCGACTCGGCGATGGAACTGTGCCGCGAGAACGGCTTCGCGCAACTCACCATCGAGGCGATCGCCGAACGCGCCGGCGTCAGTAAGAAGACCATCTACCGGTGGTGGCCGTCGAAGGGGGCGGTACTGCTCGAGGCGGTCTCCGAGGCGGCCACGGCCGCCGCGTTCCACGTCGACACCGGCGACCTCGCGGTCGACATGCGCACGCAGCTGGCCGGGGTCGTGGCGCTCTTCACGCCGCGCGACTCGTCACCCGTGGCGGCGCTCATGTCCGAGTCGCAACGCGACCCGTCGCTCGCGACCGAGGTGCGCGAGCAGTTGATCCGCCCGAGGATCGCCCTCTTCGAGGAGCGTATGCGTTCGGCCCAGCGCTCCGGCGAGATCCCCGAGGGTGCCGACCTCGGCGTCGCCCTCGACCTGTTCTACGGCCCGATCTACCATCGCCTGGTCTTCCATCTCGACCTCCCCGACGACGAGGAACTGGGCGCCCGCGTCGACCACGTCATCGCGGCGTTGCGCGCGATGCCCGCCGCGAACCGCTGAGCGGTAGTCCGGCACGCGCGGCACGTCAAGCCGTTGGCTTCGGAGCCCGTCGCGTCGCAGTCTGGATGCACGACCTGCGCACGTACGAACGCGAACGCGAGGAGGACGACATGACGACGGACGCCACAGGCAACGGACCCGGCGAGGGCGCCGAGGAGGCACCGGATTCCGCGGTCCCCGATGATGAGCAGCTCGAGGAGCCCAGCACCGAGAAGGACCCGGGCGAGCAGCCGCGCGCGCCGAAGCCCGACGAGCCGCAGGCCGACCACGAGGCGATCGGCATCGGCGTCACCGACCCGCCGTCGCCGGCCTGATCCGCCCGCGGGCGTTCACCGCCGCGGCGTCCAGCCGAGCGGGCGGGGTCCGTCGATCGTCGCGCGCTCGGCGTCGGCCGCTGCCGACCATCCCTGCGCGGCATCCTCGGCGTCGAACCCGCCCCGCGCGACCCGGAACCCGACGTCCTCGTGATGCATCCGCGGCGCCCCGCCGCGCCGGGTCGACGCCCGCACGCTCCACGCATCGTCGGCGAACCCGCCCCCGCGGAAGACGCGGTACGCGTCGTAGCGCGCAGGATCGAGCAGGTCCCAGCACCACTCCCACACGTTGCCGAGCGTGTCGAACAACCCATTCAGGTTGGGCATCCTCCCGCCGACGTCCTGCGGAGCGGCGACGCCGTCGGCACTCGTCCAGGCGACGTCCGCGAGCGGCCCGTAATGCGGGCCGGTCGAGCCGGCCCGGCACGCGAACTCCCACTCGGCCTCGGTGGGCAGCCGGAAGCCGTCGGCATCGACGTGCCACGTGACCTCCTCGCCGTCGAACGTGTACGCCGGGTCGAGGCCCTCCCACTCCGATGCCGCGTTGCAGAACCGGATGGCCCGGAGCCAGCTGACCCCCGTCGCGGGCCGTCGGGGATGCGTCGCCGTCTCACCCAGCAGCTCACCCAACTGCTCCTGCGTCACGGCGTACACGCCGATCTCGAACGGCTCGAGCTCGACCGTGCGGCGCTCGCGCCGGCGCGCGTCGTGGAGGGTGACCGCTCCCCCGTCGATGCGGGCCAGTTCGAGGTCGGTCATCGGGGCAGTCTCGCACGTCGAGCCTGCGCCCGGCCTCAGGCCGGGGCGCTCGACGGCTCGCCGAGGCTCAGCGCGATGAGTTGCTCGAGCGCCTCGTCGGGGATCTCGACGCCCGGGAACCTGGCGAACTGGCCCATCGGCATCGATTCGACCATCTTCAGCATGTTGCCGTTCGCCTCGGCCGCGGCCTGTTGCTCGGGCGACGCGTTCGCCATCATGCCCTGCATGAGCGCTGGACCCACGAGCGGGTGGCCGAACCACTCCTTGACGGTCGATTCGAGGCTGAGCGGCTTGGGCCGGTCGACGTCGCCCTCGAGCAGGAGGTCGGCGCGGTCCACGACGTCTGCGGCCGAGCGGCCGAGTTCGACCACGTAGGTGCCGGGCTCGACCCACCACCGTCCACCCGTGACATCCCAGTGGGCGAACGCGCGCCGCCCGAGCGGGATCTCGACGACGGAGGCCTCGCCGGGCGCGAGGTGCACCTTGACGAATCCGGCCAGTTCGCGCACGGGCCGTCGCACGGCCGACGGTGCCGGTGCGACGTACACCTGCACGACCTCAGCACCGGCGACCGGACCGGTGTTGCGCACGGTCACGCGCGCCACCGCGGTATCGGCTCCGGTCACCGTCACGTCGAAGCCCTCGTAGTCGAAGGTCGTGTACGCGAGCCCGTGGCCGAACGGATACCGCACGGCGCGGTCGGTCGACGTGTAGTACCGATAGCCGACGAAGACGCCTTCGCCGTGGCGGACGACCTCGTTCTCGCCCGGGAAGTTCAGGTAGGTCGGCGTGTCCGAGAGTGCGAGCGGAATGGTCTCGGCGAGCCGGCCCGACGGGTTGACCGCGCCCGTGAGCACGTCGGCGAGCGCGCCGCCGACCGCCTGTCCGAGCGCCCAGCCCTCGACGATCGCATCGACCGAGTCGTGCCAAGGCTCGAGCGAGACCACGCCCCCGTTCGAGAGCACGACGACGGTGCGCGCCGCGACGGCCGCGACCGCCTCGATCAGCGCGACGTGCTCGGTCGGCAGGTCGAGGTGCTCGCGATCGAAGCCCTCCGACTGCTCCGCTTCCGAGAGGCCCACGAACACCACCGCGACCTCGGCGGCGGCCGCCACGTCGCGCGCTTCCGAGAGCAGCGCCGTCGCGTCGGCGGAGGCATCCGTCGCGTAGCCCTTGGCGTAGGTGACCGCATCGACGCCGAGCGCCGCCCGCAACTCGTCGACCGGAACGTCGACGCGCGTGGGGTTCACGTGCGAACTGCCGCCGCCCTGGAACTGCGGATACTCCGCCAGCTCGCCGATCACCGCGACGCGCTGACCCGCGACGAGCGGGAGCGTCTCGCCCTCGTTGCGGAGCAGCACGACGGATGCCGCGGCCGCGCGCCGCGCCAGCGCGTGATGCGCGTCGACGTCGAAGCCTCGGGCATCGCCGGCCACGTCATCTGCGACGGCGTCGGCTGCGGGCGCCGTGCGCTCCGCGAGCCGGAGCAACCGCTCGACGGCACGGTCGACGACCGACCGGTCGAGCCGTCCATCGCGGACCGCGGCGATGATCGCCTCGGTGCCCTCGTCGCCGGTGCCGGGCATCTCGAGGTCGAGGCCGGCCCGCAGCGCTTCGACGCGATCCTTGATCGCGCCCCAGTCCGAGACGACGAGGCCCTCGAAGCCCCATTCGTCGCGCAGGAGCCGGGTGAGCAGCCACGGATTCTCCGACGAGAACACGCCGTTGATGGCGTTGTAGGCGCTCATCACGGTGGTGGGCTGCGCCTCGGTGACGACGCGTTCGAAGGCCGGCAGGTAGATCTCGCGCAACGCGCGCTCGTCGACCTCGGCGCTCACGCGCATGCGGTCGGTCTCCTGGCTGTTGACGGCGAAGTGCTTGAGCGAGGTCCCGACGCCGACCGACTGCACGCCCTTCACGTACTCGGTCGCGAGCGCCCCGGTGAGCAGCGGGTCCTCCGAGAGGTATTCGAACGTGCGGCCTCCCAGCGGCGAGCGCTTGATGTTGATCGCCGGGCCGAGCAGCACGTCGACGTCGAGCGCGCGGGCCTCGCGGCCCAGCGCCTCGCCGACCTCGCGGATGAGCGCCGGATCCCAGCTGGAGCCGAGCGCGACCCCGGGCGGGAAGCACGTCGACGGGAGCGACATGTGGAACCCGAGGTTGTCGGCCATGCCATCCTGGCGACGCACGCCATGGGGCCCGTCGACCAGCACGATCGAGCGCACGCCGACCTGCTCACCGCCGGTCGTGACCGTGCCCTCGCGGGTCGACCAGAAGTCGCGACCGGTGAGCAGCGCGGCCCTCGCGGCCAGCTCGGCATCATCGGCCGCGACCTCGTCGGCGACGGGCTCCGGGGCGGTGAGCACGTCGGCCGGCACCTCGTCGCCGGCCGACACCGCGGCGAAGCCGCGCTCGAGGTCCGCCAGGACCGATTCCGACTGCGGCAGCATGGTCGCGATCTGCCGCGGGGTCAGCTGCTCCTGGCCGCGCAGGCTGCCGGCCATGTGCTCGGCGGCCTCGGGCACGTACTTGGTGATCACGCCGGTGAGCAACGTCATCGCGTCGTTGTCGTCGGTCAGTTCGCCGAGGGGCGTATCGACGGTGACGACGCGGCGCTCGACCTCGTCGACCTCGAACGGCTCCGACCACGAGTGGCTGCCGTGCTCGACGCGGTGCACGGCACCCGACGGCAGCACGACGTCGGCGGTCGCGCCGACCGGCACGGTCACCTGGAGATCCATTCGGCCGTCGACGAGCTGCCAGGCGGAGCTCGCCGTGCCGTACGGGGTGCGCAGCATCGCCGAGGCGTGGCGCAGGCCTCGGCGCGGCGGCTGGGGCGCGATCCGAAGTCGGCGGTAGCCCGGCGCCGCGGGCGCGAGGCCCGCGACGACGCGGTGCATCCAGTCGGCCACCGACCCGAAGGCGTAGTGATTGAACGAGGTCATACCGCCCGGGTTGACGCTGCCGTCGGCGAGCAGCGAGTCCCACCGCTCCCAGATCGTCGTCGCACCCTGCTTCACGGCGTACAGCCACGAGGGCGCCTCGGTCTGCAGCAGCAGCCGGTACGCGACCTCCGCGTGTCCGTTGGCGCTGAGCGCGTCGGTGATCAGCGGCGTGCCGATGAAGCCGGTCGAGATGCGGTAGGAGTTCTCGCGGACGAGGGTGGCAAGGCGTTCGGCGGCGCGGCGGCGCTCGGCGTCGCCGTCGACGAGGTCGAACTGCAGCGCGAGCGCGTAGGCCGTGGCGGAGTCGGAGAGCAGCCGGCCCGAGCCGGAGATGTACTCGGCGTGGAACGCAGCACGCACCTCGTCGGCGAGACGGCCGAACCGCTCGGTCTCCTGGGCCCGGCCGAGCAGCGCGGCCGTGTCGGCCACGATGCGGGCCGACCGGGCGAAGTACGCGGTCGCGACGATCTCGGGATACGTCTGCGCGGCTTCGGGCCTGCCGGCCGGCGCGAGCGGGTCGAGCCAGTCGCCGAACTGGAAGCCGGTGTCCCACAGCCGGCTCTCGCCGGCGAGTTCGGCGACCTGCTCGACCCACGCGGTCATGCTGTCGAACTGCCGCCGCAGCACCTCGACATCGCCCGAACGCTGGTAGATGGTCCACGGCACGACCGTCGCGGCGTCCGCCCAGCCGGCCATCGCCCCGGAGCCGGCGACCTCGATCGGCGACGGCACGATCATCGGCACGCCGCCGAGGCGGCGCTGCTCGGCTTCGAGGTCGCGCAGCCACGAGGTGAGGAATCCCGCGCTGTCGTAGAGGAACGACGCGGTGGGCGCGAACACCTGCAGGTCGCCGGTCCAGCCGAGGCGCTCGTCGCGCTGCGGGCAGTCGGTGGGCACGTCGACGAAGTTGCCGCGCATGCCCCACACGACGTTCTCGTGCAGCCGGTCGACGAGCGGGTCGGATGCCTCGAACCAGCCCGTGCGCTCGAGGTCGCTGTGCAGCACCTCGGCGACCACGGCAGCCGGATCGAACTCGCCGGGCCAGCCGTCGACCTCGGCGTAGCGGAACCCGTGGAACGTGAAGCGAGGCGCCCAGGTCTCCTCGGCCTCGCCGTCGCGTGCGCCGCGCAGCGTGTACCGGTCGGTCGCCTTCGCGGTGCGCAGCGGGCCCGTGGCCAGCTCGCCGTGCTCGAGCACCTCCGCGTGCCGGAGGGTCACGACGTCCCCCGCTTCGCCCGTGACCCGGATGCGGACCCGGCCGACGAGGTTCTGCCCGAAGTCGAGGATCGTCTTCCCCGAGGGGCTCGTGAGCACCTCGCGCACGGGCAGCGTCTCGATGTGCCGAACCGGCGGCCCGTCGGGCGCCACGAGCGTGGCCGGGTCGCGATCGAGGGCGACGGATGCCTCCCACCCCGCGTCGTCGAACGTCGCGGTCGACCACGCGGGGTCGTCGAGGCGTGCGTCGAACTCCTCGCCGTCGTAGAGGTCGGCTGCACGGATGGGCCCGGGGCCGACCTTCCACTCGGGGCCGGATGCCACGACCTGACGCGTGCCGTCGGCGTACTCGATCTCGAGCTGCGCGAGCACGCCGAGCCGGTCGCCGTAGAGTTCACTGCCGCCGTCCCAGCCGAGCCGGCCGCGGTACCAGCCGTCGCCGAGCCACGCGCCGATCACGTTGACGCCTGAGCGCACGACATCGGTCACGTCATGCGTCGCATACCGCAGCCGGTCGTCGTACGCCGTCCACCCGGGTGCGAGCTCGTCGGTACCGACACGGTTGCCGTTGAGCTCCAGCTCGACCAATCCGTGGGCCGTGACGTACACCCGAGCGCGCCGGATCGGGGCATCCGTCACCTCGAAGGCTGCGCGCACCCGGGGCGCGCGCTCGGCGGCGAAGGAGCCGTCGTCGGCAGCGCCGACCATGCGCGCCGTCCAGTCGGCCGGTTCGAGCAGGCCGGCCTCGACGGCCGACCACTCGCTCCAGTCGGATGCCGCACCGTCGGCACCGATCACCCGCACACGCAACTCGCGGCGTTCGCGCGAGACGAGCGACGCGAAGGGCCACGGCACGAGCACTGAGTCGGCGCTGTCCACCGACACCGAGACCGTGGGCGATGTCGCAGAGCCGGCGCCCGAGGCATCCATCGAACGCGCTTCGATCTCGTAGCGCGCCTGCCCCCAGCCGGAAGGCGCCGACGTGACGATCCAGCTCAGGCGAGGTTCGGCCTCGCCGATGCCGAGGGCCTCGCGGTGGTGCTCGAAGCGGACTGGGGTGACGATGATGCTCACTGGGCTTCCTTCGGTGGTCGCGATTCTGGAGGGGTCGGCGGTGCCGCGGTTCAGCGCACCGAGCGGATGCGCAGGACGACGAGGCCGCCGGCGAGCACGAGACCCGCGGCGACGAGGTAGAGCAGCGAGTAGTTCTTCGCGTCGCCGGTGACGCCGACGAGCAGGATCGCGGATGCGGCGAGCGGCGCCACCGACTGCGGGATCGAGGTGGCGAAGCCGGTGATGCCCATGAACCGTCCGGCGTCGGTGGCCTTCTCGGGCAGCACGTCGAGCAGCAGGGCCTGGTCGACGGCCGAGAACATGCCGATGCCGGCCGAGACGATCAGCGACCCGGCGATGAGCGCGGGCAGGTCGGTCGTGAGCGCCATGAGCACCATGCCGCCGGCCATCAGCGCGCCGCCGCCGAGCACGAACACCTTGCGGCGGCGCAGGCGGTCGGAGAGGAACCCGCCGCCGAGCGCGCCCGCGGTGACGGCGAGCACGCCGACACCGCCGAGCGCGGCGATGATCCCCCCGACCTCGGTCACGCCGATGCCGAGGCGGCTCGCGAAGAAGAACGCGGTGAACGTCGTGTTCAGGGTGAGGCCGAAGTAGAAGAGGAAGCGGCCGAGCCAGTTCAACGAGAAGTCGGGGTACTGCGCGGGGTTGTAGAGGTACTTGCGCAGGAGCCCGCCGATGGTCAGCGTGTCCTTCGGCAGGGCCCGGCTGTCGTCTTCGTGCACGAGGGTGACGAAGAGCGTGACGAGGATGACCCCGATGAGGCCCGGGATGAGGAAGAGCAGCAGCGCGTTGCCGGTGACCCCGAACGTGAGCATCACCCCGAAGACCGGCGCGACCTGCGTCGCGAACCCCGTGAGCCCGGCGACCTTGCCGCGCTGTTCCTCGGGCAGGCGGTCGGCGGTCGAGATCTGCAGGTTGCTGAGCACGGTGCCCCAGCCCCACTGCGCGAGCACCCAGCCGAAGCCGAGCACGAGCGTGCTCGGCGCGAGCGCCATCACGATGAGGGAGATGACGCCGACGACCATGCCGCCGATCATGAACGGTCGGCGACGGCCGATGCGCGTGCGGGTGCGGTCGCTCCAGATGCCCATGAACGGCGCGGTGAGCATGACGAAGAGGGCGCCGGCACCGGTGATGTAACCGAGGACCTCCTCCTGGCCGGGAGCGAGTTCATTCACGCGGATCGAGAGCGAGATGGCGAGCGGCGTGATGAAGGCCATGAAGACGCCGAACTGCGCCAGCACCATGAACCAGATGTAGCGGGCGTTCACCTTGGGAAGGTCGGCGGGATCGCCGGGCTCGGCGTGCCGGTCGGCGATCGCCTCGGGTTCGACGATCGCGGTCGGGAACGGCGCAGCGGCGGGGGTGACGATCGGCTCGTCGTCGCGGTCGGTCGGGCTCATGGGGACTCCGTTGTCGGTGAGGGACTCGTGGGTAACTAGCGCGTGCTAGCGAATCGTCTCGAATGCTACATTGGGTGACTAGCGCGCGCAAGTGGCGCGATCATGGGAGGCAGCCGATGTCGCAGACGACGAGCACCCGCCGGGTCACCGCGGCCGACATCGCGCGCTCACTCGGCATCTCGCGCGCCACCGTGGGCTTCGTGCTCAACGACACCCCGGGCCAGACGATCTCCGCCGCGACGCGCCGGCGCGTGCTCGACGAGGCCGAGCGCCTCGGCTACCGACCCCACATCGCCGCCCGAGCCCTCGCGAGCGGGCGCAGCCGCATCGTGCTGCTCGTGCTCCCCGACTGGCCGCTCGACTTCAACCTGCGCCGCAACATCGAGGAGGCGTCGCTCGCGCTCGACGAGGCCGGCTACGCCCTGATCACGTACACGCCGCATCCGACCGGCCAATCGCGCCCGCTGTGGGAGATCCTGCAGCCCGACGTCGTGCTCGCCATGGCGTCATGGGCGCCCGGCCAGGTCGAATCGATCCGCGCGGCCGGAGTGACGCGCCTCATTCCCGATCCCGACGCTCCGATGGGCGAGGAGGAGTACTCCGAAGACGGGCCGCTGCTGCAGGTGCGGCACCTGCACGAGTTCGGGCACCGCACCATCGCGTTCGCCGGCTCCGCCGACCCCCGCATCGCCGACCTCGTCGCGCTGCGGCGCCGGCGGGCGAACGTGGCGGCGGCGGAGCTCGGCCTCGGCGCCCTGCCGACCGCCGACCTCGAGCTGACCGACGCTTCGGCGAGCGCGGCCGTACGTCGCTGGCGCGAAGCCGGGGTGACCGCCGTCGCGGCCTACAACGACGATGTCGCCGCGGCGATCGTCGGTGCCGCGGTGCGCCTGGGATTCTCCGTCCCCGCGGACCTCAGCGTCATCGGCCACGACGACACCCCGCTCGCCTCGATGTTCGAGCCACGACTCTCGACGATCAACGTGAATACCGTGGGGCTCGGCCGGTACCTGGCCGCGCTCGCGCTCAGCGCCGTCGAGGAGCGCCCGCTGCCGACCGCCGGACCCGAGCTGCGGGTCGCGCTCGTCGAGCGGGCGTCGACCGGGCCGCCGGGGTGAGGCGACGCCGTCCCGGGCGCCCTCCCCGTACGGCTCGTGGCCGCTACGGCTCGAGGTAGGCGCTCAGGTTCGCCAGCGACGACGTGATGCCCTCGGCGTGATCCCGGGCCCGGATCCCGTCGGGCACCTCGCTCGCCTCCACCTCGACGACCGTTCCCCCGTCGACCGTGCGCAGCCGCCACTCCATGAGCATGGTGCCGCGGAACGACGGATCATCCGACTCGAACTCGATCTCCTGCACGACCCGCTCACCCGGGTCGACCCGCGGGATGCGAACCTCCGAGACATCCGAGTCCGCCGACGACTTGCCCGGCGAGTCGGAGGCCTCCTCGTAGGTCAGCACGAGGCGATAACTCCCCCCGCTGCGCAGGTCGAAGCGTTCGAACCGGCCGTGCATGCCCTTCGGCGGTAGCCACGAGAGCAGTGCATCGGAGCTCGTGAGGGCCGCGAAGACAACCTCGCGGTCGCGGTGGATGAGGAGGCTCGCGAAATCGGTTCTGCCCATGGTGCGACGCTACTGCGGTTCGGCGGCAGCCTCGATGAGCGCCCGCACCTCGGGAACGAGCGCGTCGACCGGCCCGTCGACCGGCAGGCCGGGCGCGACGGTCGTGATCGGAAGCACCGCGACGGGCCCGCCCCCGGCGCCGGCATCCCGTCGCCAGGCGGAGATCTGCTCCGACGAGGCGACGAACACGATCCGCCCGAGCCCGACCCACGCGTGCGCCGCCGAGCACATCGGGCAGTGCTCCCCCGACGTGTACACGGTGGCCGCCGCGCGCTCCTCGGCGGTCAGGTGCGCCGCCGCCCAGCGCGCGATCTCGAATTCCGGATGCCTCGTCTCGTCGCCGGCGCTCACTTCGCGGTTTCGGTCCTCGAACCGCTCGACCCCTTCGCCGTCGACGAGCACCGACCCGAACGGGCCGTCGCCCGCGTCGGCGGCTTCTCGCGCGAGCTCGACCGTGCGGCGCAGGTGGATGAGGTCATCGTCGGAGATCGCCATGAGTCCCAGCTTGGCGCCCCGCACCGCCGACCGCGAGCCCTGCACCCCCGGCGGAATGCCGGCCGCTTGTCGGCAGGCAGCCGTGTGAGTCAGCGCTTCGCGCGGGTGGTGCCGTCGACGACGCCCTGCGTGAACTCGTCGATCATGCGGCGCATCTGCACCGCGGCCTCTTCCGGCTTCTCGGCGAGCCAGACCTCGGCGACACGTTCCTCGAGGTCGCGCGCTTGGGCGCGCATCGCGGCCTCGTCGCGCAGGCGGGCCTCGGTCGCGGCGTCGCGAACCACCCGCACCGCCGTGTCGAGGATGCGCCGCTCGAGCAGCACGACGACGCCGACGAGCAGGAGCGTGGTGCCGACGCCGGCGAGCACGCCGCCGACATAGCCGAGGCGGTCGGCCGGGTCGGCGAGGAACCATCCGACGGTGATCGATGAGAGGCCGAGCACGATGCACGCGAGGAACCAGCCCCATCGGATGCGAACGCGCGGTGCGACCGCATCCGACGTGGACGGCGCGGCGGCCTCGCCGCTCGGCTTCGTCAGCGCGGCGGAGGACTCGACGGATGACTCGGTCTCGGGTTCGGTGGCCACGGGGCCAGCTTCGCCGCCGGTCGACGTGATCGTCAAGACGGCTCAGGCGCGTCGCTCAGCGCACCCAGCACCACGTCGATCGTCGCCTCGGCGGCTTCGCGCCAGGAGACGCCGTCGAGCAGGTCGTCGGTGGCGAGCGCCGCGACGCCGTGCACCGCAGCGAACACCACGAGCGACTGCCGCTCGACGTCGCCCGGCCGGATCTCGCCCTGCGCCTGCCCTTCGGCGACGAGCGCGGCGACGGCGGCCATGCTCGCGTGGCTGATCTCGACGAGCTGCGATGAGGCATCCACGTGGTGCTTCGCCTGGTACATGAGGTCGAGGATCGCCGGGTGCTCGACCGCGAAGCCGATGTAGGCGAGGCCGGCGGCGCGAAGCCGCCCGGCCGACGTGGTCTGGCTCGCCACCGCGGCGGCGAGCTCGGCGTTCATCCGTTCGAAGCCGGCCACCGCGAGGGCGTCGAGCAGGGCGGCGCGGTCGGCGAAATGGCGGGCGGATGCCCCGTGGCTCACCCCGACGTCGCGCGCGAGCTGCCGGAGGGACAGCGCGTCGAGGCCGTCGCCGTCGATGGTGTCCCAAGCGCGCTCGAGCAGCGCCTGGCGCAGGTTGCCGTGGTGGTACGCGCGGTCGGTCACGGGTGCAGCCTATCGAAAAGTAGACATTGACAACAATGCTGTCACTGTCTACATTTGCGGTCATGACCATCGACTTCACCGGAACCACCGCGCTCGTCACCGGCGCCAGCTCGGGACTCGGCGCGTCCTTCGCGACGCAACTGGCCCAGCGCGGCGCCGACGTCGTGCTCGTCGCCCGACGCGACGGGCGCCTCCGCGAACTGGCCGAGCGCATCGAGCGCGAACACGGCGTGCGAGCCACCCCGATCGCGCTCGACCTCGCCCGGCCCGACGCCCACACGAGGCTGCGCGGCGAACTCGAGGAACGAGGCATCCGCATCGACACGCTGATCAACAACGCCGGCTTCGGGGTCAAGGGGGCGTTCGTCGACGCAGACCCGGCCCGCATCGCCGAGATGGTGCAACTCGACGTCGCCGCGGTCGTCGCGCTCACGCGCGAGTTCCTGCCCGACCTCGTGCGCAGCGGGCGAGGCGCGCTCGTCAACCTCGCGAGCACGGCCGCGTACCAGCCGTGCCCCGACATGGCGGTCTACGGGGCATCCAAGGCGTTCGTGCTGAGCTTCACCGAGGCGATCGCGTACGAGACTCGGGAGTCCGGGCTCCGCGTGCTCACGCTCAGCCCCGGGGCGACGCGCACCGAGTTCTTCGACGTGGTCGGCACCGAGAACGCGGCGGTCGGCCGCTTCCAGAGCCCCTCGCAGGTCGTCTCACTCGCCCTGCGCCGCCTCGACGGCCGCCGCACGCCGGCGAGCATCGTGTCGGGTCGCGCCAACGCGCTCACGAGCACGCTCGTCCGGTTCCTGCCGCGACGGCTGGCACTCGCCATCAGCGGTCGCGTGCTCGCGGAGCCGGCGCGATGAGCGTCGCCTTCCTGCTGACGACGCTCGTGGTCGTCGCCACCCCGGGCACCGGCGCGGTCTACTCCATCGCGGCCGGGCTCTCGCGGGGCACGAAGGCCGGCATCGTCGCCGCGTTCGGCTGCACGCTCGGGGTGATCCCGCACATGGTCGCGGCGCTCACCGGCCTCGCGGCCGTGCTCAACGCCTCCGCGATCGCGTTCCAGACCGTCAAGTGGCTCGGCGTCGCCTACCTGCTCTTCCTCGCCTGGCAGACGCTCCGCGATCGGTCGGCGATCGTCGTGGATGCCTCGAGCTCGCCGGCATCGTCGTGGCGCGTCATCCGCACCGCGGTGCTCATCAACGTGCTGAACCCGAAGCTCACCATCTTCTTCGTCGCGTTCCTGCCCCAGTTCGTGCCAGCCGGCGCACCCGATGCCGCCCTGCAGATGGTGATGTTGAGCCTCGTCTTCATGATCGTCACGTTCATCGTCTTCGCGCTCTACGGCACGTTCGCCGCCGTCATGCGCAGCCGGGTGATCACGCGGCCGAGGGTCATGGCGTGGCTGCGGCGCACCTTCGCGGCGAGCTACGTGCTGCTCGCGGGGAGGTTGGCGTTCGAGGGGCGGTGAGGTGCGGCCGAGCGTCACCCCGGCCGTTCACCAGGCGTACGCTTCCGGCGCCTCGCCGGGTCCCGGCCAGATCGTATCGAGGCGTGCGAGCACATCGGCGCCCAGTTCGAGCTCGACCGCGGGCAACAGCGATTCCAGTTGGTCGGGCGTGCGCGGGCCGATGACGGGCGCTGCGATACCGGGTTGCGCGAGCAACCAGGCCAGCGAGAGCACGGCCTCGCTCACTCCCAGGTCGGACGCGAGTTCCCTCGTCGCCGCGATCGCGGCATCGTGACGACGCATCCGTTCGGTGGATTCGGCCGACGCGCGTCGCCCCGCCTCCGGCGAATCGGATACGCCTGCGAGCAGGCCGCCTGCCAGCGGGCTCCACGGCACCACGCCGATGCCGAGTTCACGTGCGGCTGACAGAACTTCGAGTTCGATGCTGCGCTGGGTGAGGTTGTACACCGACTGCTCGGTGATCAGCCCGCGAGTTCCGCGGCGCCGCGCGGCATTCTGCGCCATCGCGAGATGCCAGCCGGCGAAGTTCGACGAGCCGGTGTAGACGATCCGACCCTGGGCGCGCAGCAGATCGAACGCCTCCCAGATCTCGTCCCAGCCCACCGTGCGGTCGACATGGTGCATCTGGTAGATGTCGATGCGATCGGTCTGCAGGCGTGCAAGCGAGGCCTCGGCCGCGCGGCGGACGTTGATCGCCGAGAGCCCGCCATGGTTCGGCCAGTCGTCGGTCGCCTCGTACACCTTCGTCGCGAGCACGATGCGTTCGCGGCGCCGCCCGCCCTTCGCCAGCCACTCCCCGACGATCTCCTCCGACGCGTGCGGCCGAGCAGGAGTCCCGTACCGATTCGCCGTGTCGACGTAATTGATGCCCGCTGCGAGTGCGGCGTCGAGCACCGCGTGGGCACCGTCGCGGTCGACGTGCCGGCCGAAGTTCATCGTGCCGAGGCAGAGTCGGGAGACCTCGAGCCCACTGGTGCCCAGCCGTGCCGTCTTCATCGGGCGCGCACGCCGGCGATCGCCGCATCGGCCTCGGCGAGCACCCGTTCGAGTTCGGCGCCGTCGACCGGCGCCGGCCGCCAGCGCGAGGAGTCGCCGAACGCGATGCCCGAGCGCAATCGCACGAGCCGCTTCGCGGATGAGGGATACGTCGGCCCCATTCGCTGCTCGGCCTCGGTGAGCGCGCGCTGCAGCTCGAGCACGCGGGGCGTGAGTCCCTCCGCCTCGGCGAGCGCGGTGAGTTCGGCGACGGCATCGGGATAGACGTTCGCGATCCAGCCGGACATGCCCGTCACACCGACCGCCACCGACTCCGCGAGATTCTCGATGCCGGCGTTGTAGATGCGCATGGGCGTGCCGATGGCGCGGCGCACGCGTTCGGCCATGCGGTCGACGTCGTGGCTGGTCTCCTTGAAGAACGTGAACCGACCCGTCGCGGCGAGCCACGCGACCGTGTCGTCGGAGAGCAGCCGGTGGTACGGCAGCGGGCATTCGTAGATGCCGAATGCGACGCCCGGTACGGCGGCGAGCGCACGGTCGACCGCGGTGCGCAGCATCCGTTCGTCGTCGCCCTCGGCGAGCGCGACCGAGGTCACGAGCACGACGACGTCCACTTCGGTGGCCGCCATGCGGCCGACAGCCGCCGCGGTGTCGTCGGCACCGCCCGCTGCGACGGCGGCGGCGGCGACCGGAACTCGGCCGGCGGCACGCGCGACGACGCGTGCCGCGACCGCGAGCCGCTCCTCGTCGCTGAGGTCGTACATCTCCCCCGAGAGGGCGACAGGGAACAATCCGCCGGACCCGTGCTCGATGAGCCAGTCGGTGTACCGGTCGAGTGCGTCGAAGTCGACGGTGCCGTCTTCGGCGTAGGGCGTGAGCATGACGGGATAGGGGCCGGAGGTCGGCACGTGGCGCCTTTCGGTCGTTGGGACGGTACGGATGGAAGGTGGTGGCGGCGTGGACCCGCGGTGGGCGAGTCGGATCGACCAGGGGGGCCGGATCGACCAGGGGCCGGATCGACCAGCGGGAGCCGGATCGATCAGCCCTTGAGCGAGCCGCTCACGAGGTCGAGGCGCCAGTACCGCTGGAGGAAGAGGAACAGCAGGATGAGCGGGATGATCGCGATGAGGCAGCCCATGATCACGAGGTTGTAGACGTTCAACTGGTCGCTGCCCTGGTTCATCATCGAGTAGAAGCCGACCGTGAGCGGGAACGTCTCCTCCTTGCTGAGCATGATGAACGGAAGCAGGAAGTTGTTCCAGATCGCCACGAACTGCAGCAGGAAGATCGTGATCAGCCCCGGCACCATCGGCGGCAGCGCCAGCGAACGGAAGACACGCCACTCGTTCGCCCCGTCGAGGCGGCCCGCCTCGAGCAGTTCGGTGGGCACGACGGCGGCCGCGTAGATGCGGGCGAGGTAGATCGAGAACGGGCTGATCATGCACGGAAGCAGCACTGACCAGTACGTACCCGCGATGCCGATCTTCGCGAGCAGCAGGTACTGCGGGATCGCGAGGATGACACCGGGGATGAGCACGCCGATGAGCAGGAACGTGAACACGAACTGCTTGCCGCGGAACTCGAACTTCGCCAGGCCGTAGCCGGCCGCCGCGGAGACGGCGGTGGCCAGCAGCGCCCCGCCCACGGAGTAGAGCACGCTGTTGCCGCTCCAGCGCAGGAAGGCGCCGTCGTTGAAGGCGAGGAGGTCCGTGAGGTTCTGCATGAACCCACCGGTGAAGCTCGGGATCAGCGTCGGAGTCGTGAACAGCTCGCCCGCACCCTTGGTCGCCGCGGAGACCAGCCAGTAGACCGGCACGAGCGAGTAGACCGCACCGATGAGCAGGATCGCCGTCGGCACGAGCCCGCCTCGCGGCCGCTGCGGACGCCGCCCGGCGATCGAGTCCTGCGCAGCCTGTGCGTCGCGCCGCATGCGCGGGTGCACCGCGGTCATGATTCGCCTCCGAACGCACGGCGCTGCAGCACCTTGAGCAGCCCGAGGCTCGCGATGAGCGTCACGGCCGTGATCACGATCGCGGTCGCCGAGGCCCCGTAGAGATCGTTGGTGACGAACGCGTCACGGTAGACGAGCATCATGGGCACCCAGTCCGAGGTGATCGAGTTGGAGAGCGTCATCATCATGTTGGGCTCGCTGAACACCTGCAGCGCGCCGATGATCGTGAACAGCCCCGTGAGGATCACGCCGGGCACGATGAGCGGCAGCTTGATGCGCAGCGCGAGCTGCCGCTCGGAGCACCCGTCGAGGCGCGCCGAATCGTAGATCTCCTGCGGCAGGCCCCGCAGCGACGTGTAGAGGATCACCATGTTGAATCCGATCGATCCCCAGATGGTCACGTTCGCGACGGCGAAGAACACGGATGCCCCGTCCATGAGGTCGGGCTCGGGGAGACCGACGAGCGCGAAGGCGTCGCGGATCGGGCTCACACCGGGCAGGTACATGAAGCCCCACATCAGGGCGGCGATGACGCCGGGGACTGCATAGGGGACGAAGATCGCGATGCGCGAGAAGCGCGTGAATCGGGTGGCGATGTGGTCGAGCAGCAGGGCGAACAGCAGCGCGAGCCCCATCGTCACGGGAACGGCGATGAGCGCATAGACCAGCATGCGACCGAAGGACGCGTACAGCGAGGGGTCGCCGAGCGACCGGATGTAGTTGTCGAAGCCGACGAACACCTCGGAGGCGAGGCCGAGCCCCGACCCTTCGACGCGGCGGCCGTGGAAGCTCAGGAACAGCGTGTACACGAGCGGCGCGAACAGCAGGCCCGCCGCGAGCACGACCGCCGGGCCGACGAACAGCCAGGGCGCCAGGGCGGGCTGCAGCCGGCGTCGGGCCTCCGGCCGGCCGGCCGGCCCGGCCGGCCCGGCCGGGGCGTCGGCGTGCGCCGCCTCCGGCTCGGCCCGTGTCGGGAGGATGGGGGTCGTCATGATGTCGATACCTCGTCGCTCTCGCGGCTCACTCGACCGTGAAGCCGAGCTTCTCCATGTCGCCGACGACCGTGTCCTGCACGCTCTCGAGGGCGTCGGTGAAGCTGCCGCCTGACGTGATCGCGGTGCTGAACGCATCGTTGAACGCGCTGTATGCGACCGCGACGTCAGGTCCCCACGTGACCGGGACGGTCTCGTCGTCGATCTCGGCGGCCAGGTCGTAGAAGTCGGTCTGGCTCGGGGCGAGCGCGGGCGGCACCGTGTCGCGAAGCGCGGGCAATTCGCGACCGGCGAGGTTCGCCGGCCAGATGCTCGCGTTCTCGACGTAGGCGTTGATGGCGTCTTCGTTGTTGTTCAGCCAGATCGCGAACTCGCGCGCCTCCTCGGGGTGCTCCGTTCCCGTGGTGACGATGGTCCCCGACCCTCCCAGCACACCTGAGACCGGGTTGCTCGCGTCCCACTGCGGAATGCGCACGGCGCCCCACAGCCCGGCCGTCTCAGGTGCGTTCTGCACGATGAGCGGCGGCGCCCATACGGCGCTCAGCCAGCTCGCGAGCGTGCCGTCGGCGAGGGCGGCCTGCCATTCGGGGGTCCACGTCTTGAACGTCGCGACGACGCCTTCGTCGACGAGTCCCTGCCAGTAGTCGGCGACCTTGACGGATGCGTCGTCGGCGATGCCGACGGACCAGGCACCCTCCTCCTGCGACCACCACTCGGCGCCCGCCTGCTGGCTGAGCGCGGCGAACAGCTGGGCATCGTTCGCGGGGAAGGTGGCGAGGAACTTCGAGGGGTCGGCCGCGTGGATCGTGCGGGCGGCTTCGGCGTACTCGTCCCAGGTCGTCGGCGCCTGCAGGCCGTGCGCTTCGAAGATGTCGGTGCGATAGAAGAGGAACTGCGGACTCGTGCCCTGGGGGACGGCGTAGTTCTTGCCGTCGAACGTCGTCAGATCCCACGCGGCGGTCGCGACCTGGTCCTCGTATTCGCCGAACGCGTCGGTGATGTCGTCGGCGATCCCATTCACGACCAGGTTCGGCAGGTTCTCATACGTCGCGTTGGAGAGGTCGGGCAGCGTGCCCGCCTCCTTCGCGGCGGAAAGCTTCGCGACGATGTCGTTGGCGCCCGTCGAGGTGTTCACTTCGACCTGGATATCGGGATTCTGCTCGTTCCAGACGTCGACGATCGCGGCGATGTTCGGTGCCCACGACCAGTAGCGGAGTGTGACCTGCTCGGAATCGGCATCGCCTCCCGAGGCGGGCGCGCAGCCTGCGAGCAGCGCGGCAGCGGTGACGATCGCGACGACCCCGCTGGTACGGGCGAGTCTGCTGTTCATGGATCAACTTCCTTGTCGTGAGAACAGATGCGCGGCCCGATCGAGGCACCGTGTTACCGGTAACTGCCGATCGGTTACCGGTAACATAGCGACTGAGGTGCTGGTACGCAAGCGCGAGCGACGAAGCTCGCCGCGGCGTCAACCCAAGCGGGCCGTGGAATCGCGCGCGATCAGCACGCTCGCGGGATACTCGGGCAGCGAGGCATCCGGAGTCTCGATGAGGCTGATGAGGCTGCGCGCCGCGATGTGACCGCCCTCGGTGAAGTCGATGTGCACCGTCGTGAGCGGTGGCGAGAAGTACGCCGCCTCCGGGATATCGTCGACGCCGGCAACGCTCACGTCCTCGGGCACGCGGATGCCGCGTTCTGCGAGTGCGCGCAGGGCGCCGAGCGCCATGCGGTCGTTGGCGACGAACAGCGCAGTCGCACCCTCGGCCGGGTCGAACGCCTGCGCTGCCCGGTAACCGGATGCCGCGGACCAGTCCCCGCGCCCGATGACCATCGGCTCACGGCCCAGCGCGAGCATGCGTTCGCGGTAGACCGCCTCTCGATTGGTCGCCGAGTCCCAGTGCTCGGGCCCCGCGATGAAGGCGACCCGCTCGTGCCCGAGGTCGGCGAGGTGGGACATCACGAGGCCGGCGGCGATGCTGCGCGCGGGTTCGTCGTCGTGCGCCGCCACCTGGTCTCCCGCGACGTCGAAGAAGACCGGCATCCGGAACTCGACGTGCTCGAGCGCCTCGCGCACATTGCGGGTCGGACTCGTCGCGAGGACTCCGGCGACATCCGTGCCGTTGAGCGACTCGAGCGCGGCGCTGATCTCGGCGACGTCGCCGGTCGGATCGACGTTCACGATGTCGAGCGTGTACCCGGCGCGTTCGGCGACCTCGTCGACCCCGCGCAGGACCTTGCTGGTACTGGACTCGAAGGTCTCGTAACCGACCACCCCGATGCGCCGCTGCCTCGCACGGGCGAGCTCTCGCGCGCCGACGTTGGGCCGGTACTTGAGTCGCGCGAGTTCCGCCTGCACCCGTTCACGCGTCTCAGGGCGGATGCTCCCCACCCCGCGCAGCACGCGCGACACGGTCTGGTGAGACACGCCGGCGGCGACCGCGACGTCGTAGATCGTCGCCGGACGGTCGGGATGCGGGCGAGTCATGCAGCCATCATGGCGCATTTCCGCCCACGGCGTTACCGGTAACCCAGCGCGCGCATCGGACTGCCGGACGGGCACATGCACGTCGAGTGACGCGCCGCGAACCGGCCCCGCTCCTGAATATGATGACCGGATGCCCCTCTTCGACCACCTCGGCATCAGCGTCGCCGACCTACCCCGCTCGATCACCCAGTTCGATCCGGTGATGCAGGCGCTCGGTTGCACCCGGCAGGACGCCGACGGTTCGGTGGCCTGGAGCCTGGGCGAGGAGGAGCTGATCCTCTTCCCGGCGCGCGAGGCCGATGGCGGCCCGCACCGCCACGGACGTGTCGGCTGGCAGCACCTCGCCTTCGCCGTCGACTCCCGCGCGAAGGTCGACGAGTTGCACGAGATCGCAGTCGGCGCCGGCTGGACCGCCGTACGCGAGCCGAAGCTCTATCCGCGGTTCAACGAGCGCTACTACGCCTCGTTCGTCGAGGATGACAACGGCATCCGCTTCGAGTTCATGCACAATCCGCCGCGCGAGGCGGGCGCGTAAGGCCCCGCCGTGCGACTTCCTCGCGCCGGTGCGTGGAAGAGGTCGCACGCGTGCGAGCAAGGCGCACCGGTGGGAGGGCGGTGGCCTGAGGTATCCGTCGCTAGATCCCGCCGACCTCGATCAGGAAGTGGATCCCGAAACCGCAGTAGGCGATCCACGACCCGGTGGTGAGGATCGTGTTGGCCAGGATCAGCTTCCACGCGCCCGTACGGTGCCGGATGGCATGTCGCTCGGCACGGACGACGGCCCGCGTGTAGATCGACGGCACGTTCACCACGATGGCGAAGGCACCCGCGACGACGGCGAAGGCGCCGATGGTCATGAGGCCGCCGTCGATCGGGCTGCCGCTCGCATCGCCGCCCGCGAAGAGCGACAGCGCGAACGCCACGATCAGCGCACCGAGCATCGCGACGGCGTTGACCAACGAGGCGCGCTGCCGGAACATCGTGAAGCCCATGGCATCTTCGCGATACGGGGGCTCGGTCCCAACGTCATGCGTGCCGCGTCTCGCGCTGACCTCGCGGGCGATGATCGCGACGAGCGTGTACGGGATGGCGACGTACGGTGCGATCATGCCCGCGTACATCGTCGCGAACAGCGCAGGGCTGAACCCGAAGATCGCGAACCCGAACCCGAGGATCAGCAGCGTGCCGGCGACGGCCGCGAGCGGGCGCTGGGGGCGCCTCATGGGCGGGCGGTCGGCCTGCGTCTCAGTGACGCCGGCTCCTGTCTCGTTGGACACCATGCCCCCATCATCCCGCGCGCGAAGTGCTCGGGTCGCCCGGCTCGTCGGTGGGCTCGCATAAGCTCCCGCCGTGCCCACCCTCGACGATCTCCGCCGCATCGCAACACCGCTGCCCGGCAGCGAAGAACGCGCGACCACCGGCGGATCGGCCTGGTTCGTGCGCGGCAAGCTCTATGCGTGGGAGTGCCACCCCTGGCCGAGCATCCCCGAAGACGCGCGCGAGATCATCGCGACGGAACTCGTCGTCGGGGTGAAGGTCGCCGATCCGATCGATGCACGGGCGCTCCGCGAGATGTCGCCCGACGTCTTCCTCGGTGCGACGACGCCGTGGGGTGAGCCGAAGGTTGCGTTCCGCATGGCGCGCATCGACGCCGACCATCTCGCCGAGCTCGTGACGGAGGCGTGGCGAGTGCAGGCGCCGAGGTATCTGCGGCTCGAGTTCTTCGGCGACGAGGCGTAGCGGCGACGAGGCGTAGCGACCCAATACCCGGGCAGCACGCGGACTGCGTCACGGCAGAGGTGACGCACTGATGGGCTCAGCTCCCATCGCCGCAGCCATCGAGGCCGACCTCCTCGACGAGTTCACCATCCACCAGGTCCCCATCCT
This sequence comes from Agromyces agglutinans, assembly GCF_009647605.1. Classification (GTDB taxonomy): domain Bacteria; phylum Actinomycetota; class Actinomycetes; order Actinomycetales; family Microbacteriaceae; genus Agromyces; species Agromyces agglutinans. Next base: position 213,234 of record NZ_WJIF01000005.1, read on the forward strand.
GCTGGGCCACGGCGTTCGGTTCTTCGCCAGCCTCCCCGAGAGGGTGCACCTGCAGCGGATGTCGGTCGTCGAGGCGCCGGGCGTCACGCATCTCCGATACTCGATCGTCCGTTGATCGGAGGTCGAGCCCGCTCGGGGCCCGCCGACCGTCACCGCCTCACTGGACCTGATCGGTCGGCCGCACGAGGATCTCGTTGACCGAGACGTGCTCCGGCTGGCTGAGGGCGTAGACGATCGCTTCGGCGATGTCCTCGGGGCGCAGGGTGCGCATCGATGCGGCGATGTCGGCCGCGGCCGCCTGCATCATCGGGTCGGTGATGTGGCTCGTGAGTTCCGTGTCGACGAAGCCCGGCTGGATCACGATCACGCGAACGCCCCGTCGGGTGACCTCCTGGCGCAGCGACTCCGAGAAGGCACTGATGCCGAACTTCGTGGCCGCGTAGACCCCGCTGCCGAGTGAGGCCGAACGAGCAGCGGTCGACGACACCTGCACGACCGCACCCTTCGTCGCCAGGAGGTGCGGCAACGAGGCGTGCACGGCGTACATCGATCCGAGCAGATTCGTGTCGATCATGCGCTGCCACTCGCGGACGTCGGCGCCGAGGATCAGACCGCTCTGCATCAGGCCGGCGTTGTTGACGAGTGCGTCGAGCCGACCGAAGCGTCCGACGGTCTCCCCGACGGCCCGCTGTACGGATTCAGCGTCGGTGACATCGAGTTGGAGCGGCAGGACTTCGCCGTGCGCGCTCGCAACGAGGTTCTCGAGCCGGTCGACGCGACGAGCGCCGATCGCGACCCGCGCGCCGGCGGCCGACAGCGCCAGCGCGACCTCTCGGCCGATGCCCGAGGACGCCCCGGTCACGAGGATCGCCTTCCCCTCGAGTGAACGGCGGGTCGCGGCGGCTTCGGTGGTCTTCATGGAGGTTCCTTTCAGCGGGCGTTCGGCCCATGGCGTATCGGAGTGCGCGGGCCTGGCCGTCGTTGCGTGGAGCTACGCGAACCGGCCCTCGAGCTCGACGTTCGGCCTTCCTCCGTCGGCGACCCAGTCCTCGTATCGGGTTTCGGCGATCGTGGCATCGGGTCCGGGCAACAGTTCGCGCTCGTCGAGGTCGGTACCGAAGTACCGTGCGAGCGGATCGACTCGGACCTCACGCAGGTCGTTGCGGTCGCGCAGCCGCCGCCGCACGAGTTCCTCGAGTCGGAACTGCTCGGGCCCCGCGAACTCGACGACCCGGTTCACCGGTGCGCCGACCGCGACCGCCGCGACCGCCGCGGCGACATCCGAGGCGGCCATCGGCTGGAACAGCGCCCGGGAGAGGCGCACGACGTTCCGATTCGTGCCGGCATCCACGATGTTCGCGATGAACTCGAAGAACTGGGTCGCGTGCACGATCGAGTACGGTCGACCCGATTGACGGATGAGCCGCTCCTGCGCCGCCTTCGCGGCGAAGTAGCCTCCCTCGGTGCGAGCGAGCCGGTCGGTGCCCACGACCGAGAGCGCCACGTGGTGAGGCACTCCCGCCGCGGCGCCGTAGGTGAGCAGGTTCAGCGTCGAGCCGTAGAAGAACTCGTTCGCGGCTGCCTCGTCGACGTAGTCGGAGTTCGAGACGTCGATGAGCGCCTCCGCGCCGGCGAGGGCCTCCGCGAGACCCTCGCCGGTGTAGGAGTTGACGCCGGTCGCACGCGAGGCGGCGACGACGGCGTGGCCGTCGGCCACGAGCCGCGCGACGAGTCGCGTGCCGATGAGGCCGGTGCCGCCGATGACCGCGATGCGCATGGCGGCCTACTTCACCGGCGCCGGCTGCGCGGCGAGCCAGTCGGCGAACGTCGTCGTCGACAGCTGCGCGTCGGCGCTCTTCGGCACGAGCTCGGTACCGGTCAGCTTCGTGCCGAAGTACGGCGCGTCGGGGTCGCCGATCACGGTGCGCGGGTCCCCCTTCGAGGCGAGGCCCATGCGCACGAACTCGTCCTGGCCGAAGCGCTCGGGCCCGCCGATCTCGAGGGTGCCGTTGATCGGATCGCCGGCGGCGACCCGGGCGACCGCGGCCGAGACATCCGCAGCGGCAATCGGCTGCATGAGGCCGGTGCTGAGCCGTGCGACGCCGTCGACGGTCGCCTCGTCGGCGATGCGTCCGGCGAACTCGAAGAACTGCGTCGCCCGCACGATCGAGTAGGGAATGCCCGAGTCCTCGATGAGCTTCTCCTGGGCGACCTTGGCGCGGAGGTACCCACTGCTCGGCAGGAGTTCGGCGCCGACGATCGAGAGGGCGACGTGGTGGGTCACGCCCGCGGCACGCTCACCCTCGAGCAGGTTGGTCGTGGACGTGGTGAAGAACGCGAGCACGTCGGCGTCGGCGAATGACGGCGAGTTCGAGACGTCCACCACCACGCTTGCACCGGCGAGCACCTCCGGCAGGCCCTCGCCGGTGATCGTGTTCACGCCCGAGTTCGGCGACGCGGCGACGGCCTCGTGGCCGTGCTCGGTCAGGTGCTCGACGACCTTGGATCCGATGAGGCCGGTGCCTCCGATGACGACGATCTTCATGACTTCACTGCCTTCCGTCGGGGCTGCGGCGATTCCGCTGCCGTCATGAAGCCCTGACCGGGCGCCCATCCGATCTGTGACGAGGTTTCGTGAACTCGTCAATCGATGTCGGGTCGGCGCCGATTCCAGCCGGCGAGCTTGAGTGACGAGGTGCAGAGCCACAGCCGAACGATCGCCGTCGTGCCGTCGATGCCGAGCACGGCGACGACCTCGCCGTTGCGTCGCCGAAGCGAGAGGCCCGGCTGCCCGTTGACGTGCACCGTGGAGAACGAGGCATCCGGATGCTGCCGCTTGAGGTCATCGAAGGCGTGGATGATGCGGGCGCGACCACTCAGCTCTCCGCCGGCGTCATCTCCGGAGTCGGCGACCATGCGCGCGTCGCGGTGCAGGATGCTCGCCAGCGTCAGCTCGTCGCCGTGGTTCAGTGCGGCGCGCAGGCGAGCGGGCAGATCATACGGCGGCACGGAGGCTCACAGCGCCGAGCTTGTCGGGATTCATCATCCAGAGCACCTGCTCGATGCCCCCGGCGCCTGCGACCACGGTCAGGACCGTAAGGGTCGTGCCGCCCTTCGAGAGCAGCACCGACGCCTGGCCATTCGTCTCGGACTCGGTGATGTCGACGCCTTCCCAGAAATGCGTGTGGAAGGCGCGAACGAACTTCGCGACACGTTCCCGGCCGACCACCGGGAACTTCGAAGCCCGCACGACCCCGCCGCCGTCGGAGTAGGAGATGACGTCCTCGGAAAGGAGGTGCTCCAGCTCGTCGAGGTCGCCGGTCTTCGCAGCCTCGAGGAATGCGCTGAGCAGCCGCCGCTGCTCGGACCGCGGCACATCACGCCGGCGTTCGCCGGTGAGGTGCTTCCGGGCCCGCGAGACGAGTTGCCGGGCCGCCGTCTCCGAGACCTGCACGATCTCGCAGATCTGCTCGTACGGGTAGGCGAAGGCCTCGCGCAGCACGTAGGCGGCCCGTTCCGTTGGCGTGAGGCGCTCGAGCATCACGAGGACGGCGAATCCGAGCGCCTCCGCCCGCTCGGCGCCGAGGGTCGGGTCTTCGCTGGTGTCGACCGGCTCGGGCAGCCACGGCCCGATGTAGGTCTCGCGCTTCGCCCGCGCCGACTGGAGCGCGTTGATGGCGAGCCGGGTCGTCGCAGTTGCCAGGAAGGCCGGAGGGTCCTGCACCGCCGAGCGGTCGGTGCCCTGCCAGCGCACCCACGCGTCCTGGACGACGTCCTCGGCCTCGGTCGCGCTGCCGAGCATCCGATAGGCGATGCCGAAGAGCCTTCCACGCACGGCTTGGAAGGCGGCGAGCGCGTCGTCGAGGTTCGCGTCCATGTTCTGATCCTGCCCGTCGGTCGAGAAGCGTCGGCTGTCCGTGCCAACTCTGACCGGATCGGGCGCCGGGTTGTGACGACATCCGGAAGATCCCATCGAGAAGCTCCGGTGGACCCCGAGACCGTGCGTGCGCGGCACGGGCCATCCGCCCGCGCACGCCGCCTCGGGCCTGCGGACTAGGCGGCCGCTCGGTTCTCGGTCACCCCGCGGATCGCGTCGAGGATCGTGGCAGCGACCGCTTCGGGCTGCGAGACGCTGATCGCGTGCGAGGCTCCGGCGATCTCGGTCGTTCCGCGCGAACCCGCGCGTTCCGCGCCCGCGCGATGCACCGCCACGGGGATGTTGCGGTCGTCGCTGCCGAAGACGTGCCACGACGGGCGGTCCTTCCAGCCCGGAACCGCCGCCTGCACGGCGTCCTTCAGGGCCGCCTCGGTCACCGGGCGCTGGGTGGCGCCCATCAGGCCGGCGACCTGCACGGGCACATCGGCCGCGAACTGGTCGCGGAACAGTGGGCGCCGGATCACGAGTTCCACACCGCCGGTCGAGATCGGGTGCGCGTCGAGCGCGTCGCCGAGCGTGGAGCCCGGCTCGCTCGCCGAGAGCGAGAATGCGCTGTCGCCGGGCTCGGGCACGAAGGCGCCGGCGTAGACGAGGCCGACCACCTGGTCGTTGCCCGCGGAGGCCTCGCTGATCACGAGGCCGCCGTACGAGTGGCCGACGAGCACGACCGGCCCGTCGACGGAGGCGATGACGTCGCGCACGTACGCGGCGTCGCCGGCCAGGCTGCGCAGCGGATTGGCGACCGCCACGGAGGTGATGCCCTCGGCGTAGAGGGCCGCGATGACGCCGTTCCAGCTGGCGGACTCGGCGAATGCGCCGTGCACGAACACGACGGTCGGCTTCTGCTCTGACATGACTGTTCCCCTTCTCGAATCACCTCCACCCGATGCGGACGCGATACCAACTCCGACCGATCGGGCGGCGCGCTTGTGACTCCCGCAGCAAAGCGCCGAATCGAGCTCGCGGTCTGTCCGTGCGAGTTCGGGCATCCGTCACAACTGCGGGGTCGGGCCGGTCAACGCTCGTGACAGGCCCGGCCGAGTCATGAGGGAAGAGCGGGAGCACCGGGTTTCAGGCGGCCTCCTCGAGGTATGCGCCAAGCAGAGCATGGCTGGTCCCACCCGCCGCCGAGGTCCTGTCGACATCCGCAATCGAACCCAGGAGGACGTGATGGGCGCAGGGAGTGGCCAGGAGCCGATCGAGTACCCCGACTCGGCGGGATATCCCGATGGTGCGGGCGTGCTCGACGAGGGCACCGGGGGCACGCTCGACGAGGCGACGGCGAGCTCCGTCCGCGCCGTCGACCGGCCGTCGGCAGACGCCGGGTCCGAGATCCGGGTGCAGCACGACTCCGACCACCACGTCTACGCCGCCGTCATCGCGGGCAGGCGCATCGCGAGCCTCCACTACGACGTCGTAGGGGGCCGGGTCGTCGTGCTCACCACGACGGTCGCTCCCGAGTTCCGCGGGCGCGGCATCGCCCCCGACCTCATCGCCGACGCGCTCGACGGCCTCCGCGAGCTCGGCCTGCCCGTCACGGTGCGGTGCCCGGTCGTGGCAGCGTTCATCGCCCAGCACCCGCAATACGCGGATCTGGCCGCCCCGGAAGGGGAGATCGCCTAAGCGGTCTCCCCTTCGGTCGCGTGCTCAGGCGCGGCCGAGCGCCTTGCGGAGCACGTGCACCGCCTGCTCGACCGCCGCGGTCACGGCCGGCGACGGACGCAGCGGGTTCAGCATCATGAAGTCGTGCAGGGTGTCGTTGTACCGCACGCTCGTGGTCCGCACGCCCGCCTCCACCAGGCGCCGCGCGTACGCTTCGCCCTCGTCGCGGAGCACATCGTTCTCGTCGGTGATCACGAACGCCTCAGGAAGCCCGGTCAGCTGTTCGGTCGTCGCACGGAGCGGCGAGGCCGTGAGGTCGCCCCGCTTCGCGGCATCCGGCAGGTAGCAGTCCCAGAACCAGGCCATGGCGGCCGCGGTCAGGTACGGGCCGTCGGCGAACTCGCGGTAGCTGTCGGTGTCCTGGGCGGCGTCGGTCACGGGATAGTAGAGCGACTGGTGCACGAACGACACGTCGCCGCGCTGCTTGGCGAGGATCGCGACGACCGCGGTCATGTTGCCGCCGACCGAGTCGCCGGCCACCGCCAAGCGGGTCGCGTCGAGCCCTCTGTCGGCACCGGAAGCGGTGATCCACTGCGCGGTCGCGTACGCCTGTTCGATGGCGACCGGATGCCGCGCCTCCGGCGAGCGGTCGTACTCGACGAACACCACCGCGGCGTCGACGCCGACGGCGATCTCGCGTACCAGGCGGTCATGGGTCGCGGCGTTGCCGATGACCCAGCCTCCGCCGTGGATGTAGAGGATCGTCGGCAGGAGACCGGTCGAGCCGACCGGCTTGACGATCCGCACCCGCACGTCGCGGACGGCAGCGGGGACGGTGATCCACTCCTCGTCCACGTCGGGCTGGTCGATCGGGGCGGCCTGCAGGTCGTCGAGGACCTTCCGGGCGCCGTCGGCGCCGAGCTGGTACAGGAACGGAGGCGTCGAGGTGGCGTCGGCGATGGCCTGCGCCTCCGGGTCGAGGATGTGAGCGTGCATGATCGTCTGCCTTTCATTTCGGCGGTGAGGACGGGGCATCCGACTGGCGCTCCGTGCCATCTACGACCGCGCCGTTCCGTCCGCTGTGACAGGCGTCCGCGATGGGATGCCGCGACGCCGAGGCATCCGATCACGACGGTCACAGCGACGTGCTCCGCCCGGTCGAAGCTGGCAACCGGTCCACCAGAAGGAGCTGACCATGCCCGCGATCGCCCGTCTTCACCCGCTGCGAGACGTCGAGACGGCGCATCTGCGCGTCGCCTACTTCGAGGCCGGACCGGCAGACGGGGAACCGGTGCTGCTCCTTCACGGCTTCCCGTACGACATCCACAGCTACGTCGACGTCGCACCGATCCTGGCCGCCGCCGGATTCCGCGTCATCGTGCCGTACCTGCGCGGGCACGGCGACACGCGCTTCCTGGACGGAGCCATCCCGCGCACGGGCCAACAGGCCGCGCTGGGGCAGGATGTCGTCGAACTCATGGACGCGCTGCGGATCCCGCAGGCAATCCTCGCGGGGTACGACTGGGGCGGTCGCGCCGCATGCATCGTCGCCGCCATCCAGCCCGAACGTGTCACCGCCCTGGTGTCCGTCAACGGCTACCTCATCCAGGACATCAGCGCGTCGATGCAACCGATCCGCCCCGATCTCGAGGCAGGCTTCTGGTACTTCTTCTACTTCCTCACCGAGCGGGGTCGAGCGGGGCTGGCCGAGAACCGCCGGGGCATCGCCGAGGTGATCTGGCGCCGCAACTCACCCGACTGGGCGTTCGGCGACGCCGAACTCGACCGGGCCGCTGCGGCGTTCGAGAACCCCGACTACGTCGACGTCGTCATCCATTCGTACCGACACCGGCTCTTCCACGCGGCCGGCGCCCCGGAGTACTCGAGGCTCGAGGTGCAGCTCGCGCATCTTCCCGCGATCACCGTGCCGACCATCACGCTCGACGGGCTCGCCGACGGGAACTTCCCCGCACGCGACGCCGCCACCGCAGGAGTACGCTTCACCGGCCCGTACGAGCACCGGCAGGTACCGCACGCCGGCCACAACCTCCCGCAGGAGGCGCCGCTCGCGTTCGCGGATGCCGTCACCCGTGCCGCGGAGCTGGCGGCACGCACGGGCTCGAAGGCTCGGTGAGTACGTTCTCGAGCATGGCTGCATCGCCCCCTCGTGCAGCGTTCCGGAAGGCCCGGACGAGCCGTTGATGCGCTGCGCGGTCGACGGCGCGCTCCGTCGCCACCGCGAGGCGCTTGCGGGCCCGGCTGACGAGCTGCCGCGCTGCGGCCTCGGTCGTCGCGATGATGACCGCAATGCGCGCGTAGGGATAGTCGAACCCGACCCGCAACACGAAGGCGGCTCGCTCGGACGGCGTGAGCCGCTCCATCATCAGGTACGTCGCCTGCTCGAGGGCCTCCTCCCGCTCGAGGTCGACGGCGGGGTCGTCCGCCACGGCCGGTCTCTCGAGCAGCGGCTCCATGGAGGTCTCATGACGCACTCGCGCGCTCTGCAGCACGTTGATCGCAGCCCGAGTCGTGGTCGTCGCGAGGTACGCCATCGGCTCCCGGACCCTGGTCCGGTCGCACAGCTGCCAGCGCAGCCAGACCTCCTGCACGACGTCTTCCGCCTCGGCGGGGCTCCGGAGGATGCGATAGGCGATGCCGAAGAGTCGACGCCGGCCCTCGACGAAGACGGTGAGGCCCTCGGTCGCGTCCAGCGCGGGGGCGAATGCAGTGGATCCCATGGATCCCACACAAGCGGGAGGGCCTGCAGGACGAGTGCAGAGTCAGTGCATCCAGGGCCCGGGTGAATGCACAGCCGTCAGGAAGCCAGACGGCGCTCCATGCCGGCGACGGCCTCCTCGAGCCAGGACCGCAGGATTCCCGTCTCGGTCTTGTTGGTGATGAACTCCTCGTGGTCGCGCTCGAGGCGGTCGAACCGCTCCCGCGCCTCGTACGCCTGTTCCGGCCGGTCCGCACCGGCAGCGGCGATCGCCACGGCCATCGCGCCGTACGCCTGGATCATCACGTCGAGCGAGTCGCGCGTGGTCTGGACGAGCTCGAGGCATTCGACGAACGCCCCACGCCTGGCATGCACCATCGCCCGGTACACCGCCACATAGGGAGCCAGGTAGTCGGACTTGGAGGCGACGACGTGCTGATGCGCCTCGGCGGTGAGTTCGAGGAGTTCATCGGTGGTGCCGAACATCAGGACGGCATGGGCGTGCGTGACGAGCGAGATCGCGAGGATGTCCGATCGCCCCGACCGTCGGGCGGCCTCGACGGACTGCATGGTGAGCGCCAGGCGCGTGGCCCCGTCCGCGTGGATGTGTCCGAGGTTGCGGAGGGTGTTCGATTCGCCGACGTGGTCGCCCCAGGCGCGGTAGGTCTCGAGCACTCGCTCGAGATGGTGCTTCGATTCCGATTCGTGACCGCTCATTCCCAGATTGACGGCGAGATCCCGTCGGAGTTCGACCTCGAGACGCTCGTCGCCGCACCTCGCCGCGGCATCCACGGCCTGCGCGATCGCATCGATCATGATCGAAGGCGCGTCGGTGGCCTGGCGCATCGGGCGCCAGTCGAGTGCGATCAGCGCCGCCTCACGATCCATTCCGAGCGACAGCGCGACGGCGAACGTCTCCAGGACAGCCCTCCGTTCCGCGAAGAACCATCGGACGGCGTCGTCGGATGACTCGAAGCCCGAGATCGCATCCGGCACCGGCGGCACCGACTGCAATTCCACGACGGGCTGCCTGCCGAACGCCAGGAACGCGCGACGGGTCATGTGGACGTAGTGGCCGACCAGTCGCCGTTGCGCCTCCACCCGTTCGTACGTGCCACCGACGAGTTCGCCTGCGTAGATTCGCAGCAGGTCGTGCACCGCGAACTCGGCTTTCGCGACCGTCACGAACAGGTTCGCGCCGACCAGTTCGCCGAGCGCCGCGGAGGCCCGTGCCAGGTCGAAACCGGCGATGCTCGCGAGCGCGGCCCGAGGGTGGGTCACTCCCGGATGGACGGATGCCAGGCGGAACATCCGGGCGGCATCCGCCGAGAGCACTCGATAGGACCATTCGAACGTCGATCGCAGGTCGTTCGCCGTGTCCAGTGAGAGTGCGTCGAGCGCTGACGCCGTCGCCGAGAGCCCGTCGACGACATCGTGCATCGCCTCGCCGGCGCCGGAGGCGGACGCGGCGGCGAGGGCCAGGGCCAGGGGAAGTCCGGCGCAGGACGCGACGATCGAGTCGATGGACGCCGGATCCGAATGGACACGAGACGCGCCCAGCCGCCTGACCAGCAGCCGCCGCGACTCCTCATCGGTGAGCCGGCCCAGGGGCACGGCCACCGCCCCGTCTTGAACGACCAGGCCCGCGAGGTTCGATCGGCTCGTGACCACGACGAGGCAGCCGGGCACCCCCGGCAGCAGCGATCGCACCTGTTCGACGTCGGCGGCGTTGTCGATGACGATCAGCATGCGCCGGTTGCCGATCGCGCGGCGGTAGGCCTCGCGCAGCGGCCCGTCACCGCCCTGCACGTCGGCGACAGATCCACCGAGGTCGGCGAGCAACTGCCCCAGTGCCTCCTCGTCCGACAGGGCCTCGCCCTCCGGCGCGTAGCCCCGCAGGTTGAGGTAGAGCTGACCGTCGGGGAACCGGTCGGCGATCGAGTGCGCCCACTGCACCGCCAGTGTCGTCTTGCCCATTCCGGCCATGCCGGTGATCGTGAGGATCGCGGGCTCCCCGCGCAGGGCGTTCGCCGCCGTCTCCTCGAACAGGATGCGAATGCCCTCCCGGTCCACGACTGCCGCCGGGGCGAGTGGAAGCCTCCGTGGCGCATCTGTGCCGGATTCGCCGTCCTCGTCGTCACTCAGGATGTCGTCGACCGCTGCTTGCAGCGCTCCCCCGGGCGCGATGGAGAGCTCATCCCAGAGGCGTCGTCTGGTCGTGTCGTAGACCGCGAGCGCATCCGCGCGACGACCGCACCTGGCGAGCAGCGTCACGAGCTTGGCCTGCAGATGTTCGTCCATCGGCGCATCAGCCGCGATGCGCTCGATACCCGCGACGAGTGGCGAGGGGTCGCGGAGCCCGAGGGCGCAGTCTGCGGCGTCGACCGCCAGCGCGATCCGGTCGCGCTCGACCGAGGCGAACGCGGGCCTGGCCAGCGTCTCCCACCCGAGGCCGCTGAAGGGTGCGCCTGCGGCGAGTTCGAGCGCCTCGAGGTATCCGCGCGCCGAGTCGGGTCCCGATGATCGCCTCGCCTGCGTCCGGAGTTCGTCGAACCGTTCGAGTTCGGAATGGACGACGGCCGGATCGAGCCGGTAGCCCTCCCCCGCGCCCAGCACCGCGGTACCGGCAGCGCGAGCCGGCAGGTCGGGCTCGAGCAGCCGGCGCAGCTCGCCGATGTGCCGCTGCACCTGGTTGACCGCGGTTGACGGTGGCTGGTCGCCCCAGAGCGAGTCGACGAGTTCGCCGATCGAGACCGTTCGGCCGCGCGCCACGACGAGGCTCGCAAGGATGAGCCGCTCACGGGGCGGTCGATTCGTGAGATCGACGTCAGGGCGGACGAGACGCATGCCCCCGAACACCGCTACCACCACCGTCGGCTCGATGCCGCCCGAAGGAACTGCAAAGGAGGTCATCGCACCCGCCCATCGGCTCACCACATGCGAGCGAGTTCCACAGTATCGATACGCATCGAATCGGCGGGATCACTCGAGCCGCTGCGGGTCACATTTCGCCGGCTGTCGGTCAGCGAGACCTGACGACGCGATATCAGCGCGATATACTCGGGAGTATGGCAGTCACCCCGGCGGAGCTGGTCCGGCGCGCCCGCGAGGACGCCGGACTCTCGCAACGGGAACTCGCGGCGCGGTCGGGCCTGCGTCAGCCGAACCTCGCGGCGATCGAAACCGGCGCTCGCGTGCCGAGCGAGACGCTGCTGGCACGGGTCCTCCAGGCTGCGGAGCTTCGGCCCTCGATCCCCCTCGAGCTGTACGCCGAGCGCATCCACGAGATCGCGTCGGCCTACGGCATACACGACGTTCGCGTATTCGGCTCGACGGCGCGGGGCACCGACACCGCTGACAGCGACGTCGATCTGCTCATCACCGTCGACGACGACGTCGACTTCCTCTCCCTCGCCGCATTCCGACAGGAGGTCGCCGAGCTCATCGGCTTCCCGGTCGACGCCGTCGTCGACGATCCCGATGACCCGGTCGCAGCCATGATCCACGGATCGGCGGTACCGCTGTGAGCGAGCACGAAGATCGGCCGCCGGCCCGCTTCGTCGCTCGCCCGCGTACCCAGGAACCCGAAGGACCTGCTGCGTCCACCCGCGAACGGAGACTCGCCGAAGTCGAGCGCCTTCGCAGCCGGTTCGAGCGCGCCGCTCGCGACGACGTCGACGCGTTCCGTGCGCCCGGGTCGGACGCGTACGACATCGGCATGCTCGCCGTGATCCACCTCGCCGACTTCGTAGGACGCGACCTTCCGTCCGAGGTCATCGCCGTGCTGCCGCAACGCGACCGCGACGGGCTTCGCGCTACTCGCAACATCGCCGCGCACAACTACGCGGGCCTCGACAACACGCGGCTCTGGGAGACGGTCACCGTGCACGGGCCGGCGCTGCTCGATCTCATCGAGGCGGAACTCACGCGCGAGTGACGAGCGCTCCGCTCGACCTGTCGACCCGAGGCGAGACGAAGGGCGGATGCCGAAGCATCCGCCCTTCGATGAAGTCACAACGCGACCGATCTCAGAAGTCCCAGTCCTCGTCCTCGGTGTTGACCGCCTTGCCGATGACGTACGACGAGCCACTCCCCGAGAAGAAGTCGTGGTTCTCATCGGCGTTCGGCGAGAGGGCCGACAGGATCGCCGGGTTCACGTCGGTGACGGTCTTCGGGAACATCGGCTCGTAGCCGAGGTTCATGAGGGCCTTGTTCGCGTTGTAGTGCAGGAACTTCTTGACGTCCTCGGTCAGCCCGACGCCGTCGTAGAGGTCTTGGGTGTACTGCACCTCGTTGTCGTAGAGCTCGTACAGCAGCGAGAACGTGTAGTCCTTGATCTCGTCGCGCTCGGCCGGCGAGACGAGTTCGAGCCCCCGCTGGAACTTGTAGCCGATGTAGTACCCGTGCACGGCCTCGTCGCGGATGATGAGGCGGATGAGGTCGGCCGTGTTGGTCAGCTTCGCCCGCGACGACCAGTACATCGGCAGGTAGAAGCCCGAGTAGAACAGGAAGCTCTCGAGCAGCGTCGAGGCGACCTTGCGCTTGAGGGGCGAGTCGCCGCGGTAGTACTCCATGACGATCTCGGCCTTGCGCTGCAGGTTCTCGTTCTCGACCGACCAGCGGAACGCGTCGTCGATCTCCTTCGTCGAGCACAGCGTCGAGAAGATCGACGAATAGCTCTTCGCATGCACCGACTCCATGAACGCGATGTTCGTGTACACCGCCTCCTCGTGCGGCGTCAGCGAGTCGGGGATGAGCGAGACCGCGCCGACCGTGCCCTGGATCGTGTCGAGCAGCGTGAGGCCGGTGAACACCCGCATCGTGAGCTGCTGCTCGTCGGGCGTCAGCGTGTTCCACGACTGGATGTCGTTGGACAGCGGCACCTTCTCGGGCAGCCAGAAGTTGTTCACGAGACGGTTCCAGACCTCGAGGTCCTTGTCGTCCTGGATGCGGTTCCAGTTGATCGCGTTGACGTGGTCGACGAGCTTGACCTTGCCGGCGTGCGCCGGGTCGTTCTTCGCCGAGTTGACCGGGTCGGTGAGGGTCATCCGTGCTGTCCTTGTCTGGTCCGTTGATGGTCTCGATACGGCGCTTCGCGCCTACTCGACCGCCGAAATATGCGCAATCCTCACAGTGTGCAGCTGACGCACATATCCAGCTCCGTGCCCTCGAGCGCCATCTGCCGCAGGCGGATGTAGTAGATGGTCTTGATGCCCTTCTTCCACGCGTAGATCTGGGCCTTGTTGATGTCGCGGGTCGTCGCGGTGTCCTTGAAGAACAGCGTGAGCGAGAGGCCCTGGTCGACGTGCTGCGTCGCCGCGGCGTACGTGTCGATGACCTTCTCGTAGCCGATCTCGTACGCGTCCTGGTAGTACTCCAGGTTGTCGTTCGTCATGAACGCGGCCGGGTAGTAGACGCGGCCGAGCTTGCCTTCCTTGCGGATCTCGATCTTCGAGGCGATCGGGTGGATCGACGCCGTCGAGTTGTTGATGTACGAGATCGAACCGGTCGGCGGCACGGCCTGCAGGTTCTGGTTGTAGATGCCGTGTTCGCGAACGGATGCCTCGAGCTCGCGCCAGTCGTCCTGCGTGGGGATGTGCACGCCGGATGACTCGAACAGTTCGGCGACGCGCGCCGTCGAGGGCACCCACTCCTGCGCCGTGTACTTGTCGAAGAACTCGCCCGACGCGTACTTCGAGTCCCAGAAGCCGTCGAAGACCTCGCCGCGCTCGATCGCGATCTGGTTCGAGGCGCGCAGCGCGTGGAACAGCACGGTATAGAAGTAGATGTTCGTGAAGTCGACGCCCTCTTCGGAGCCGTAGAAGATGCGCTCGCGGGCGAGGTAGCCGTGCAGGTTCATCTGGCCGAGGCCGATGGCGTGCGACTTGTCGTTGCCGTCTTCGATGGAGCGCACCGACGAGATGTGGCTCTGGTTGGACACCGACGTGAGGCCGCGGATCGCGGTCGCGACGGTCTTCCCGAAGTCGGGCGAGTCCATCGTGAGCGCGATGTTCAGCGAGCCGAGGTTGCAGCTGATGTCCTTGCCGATCTCCTGGTACGAGAGGTCCTCGTTGTAGGTCGTCGGCGTGTTGACCTGCAGGATCTCCGAGCACAGGTTGGACATGTTGATGCGGCCCTTGATCGGGTTCGCCTTGTTCACCGTGTCCTCGAACACGATGTAGGGGTATCCGCTCTCGAACTGGATCTCGGCGAGCGTCTGGAAGAACTCGCGCGCGTTGATCTTCGTCTTCTTGATGCGCGCGTCGTCGACCATCTCGCGGTAGTGCTCGCTGATCGGCACGTCGCCGAACGGCTTGCCGTAGACCTTCTCGACGTCGTACGGCGAGAACAGGTACATGTCTTCGTTGTTCTTCGCGAGCTCGAACGTGATGTCGGGCACGACGACGCCGAGCGAGAGCGTCTTGATGCGGATCTTCTCGTCGGCGTTCTCGCGCTTGGTGTCGAGGAACCGCATGATGTCGGGGTGGTGGGCGCTGAGGTACACCGCGCCCGCGCCCTGGCGGGCACCGAGCTGGTTGGCGTAGCTGAAGGAGTCCTCCAGCAGCTTCATCACGGGGATGATGCCCGAGGACTGGTTCTCGATCTGCTTGATCGGCGCGCCGGCCTCGCGGATGTTCGAGAGGAGGAGGGCGACGCCGCCGCCGCGCTTGGAGAGCTGCAGCGCCGAGTTGATGCCGCGCGCGATCGACTCCATGTTGTCTTCGATGCGCAGCAGGAAGCACGAGACGAGCTCGCCGCGCTGCGCCTTGCCGGTGTTCAGGAACGTCGGCGTCGCCGGCTGGAAGCGGCCGGCGATGATCTCTTCGACGAGGTCGATCGCGAGCTGCTCGTCGCCCTGCGCGAGGCCGAGCGCGGTCATGACCACTCGATCTTCGAAGCGCTCGAGGTAGCGCTTGCCGTCGAAGGTCTTCAGCGTGTAGCTCGTGTAGTACTTGAACGCGCCGAGGAACGTCTCGAAGCGGAACTTCTTCGAGTACGCGAGGTCGTTGAGCTTCTGGATGAAGTCGAACGAGTACTGCGCCAGCACCTCTGGTTCGTAGTACTCCTTCTCGACGAGGTAGTCGAGCCGCTCCTTCAGCGAGTGGAAGAAGACCGTGTTCTGGTTGACGTGCTGCAGGAAGTACTCCCGCGCCGCCTCCTTGTCCTTCTCGAACTGGATCTTCCCGTCGGCGTCGTACAGGTTCAGCATCGCGTTCAGCGAGTGGTAGTCCATCGCCTGGCGAGGCGCGTCCATGAGCGCTACGCCGTCAGTTGCTGCTGTTGTGACCAAAATGCGTCCAATCCCTCGTCGACGGCGCGGACGTCGTCGGGTGTTCCGAATACTTCGAAGCGATACAGGTGGGGCACCCCGGTCTTCGCGGCGATGATGTCGCCGGCCAGGCCGTAGGCGCTCCCGAAGTTGGTGTTGCCGGCGCTGATCACGCCGCGGATGAGTGCGCGGTTCTCGGGGTCGTTCAGGAACCGGATCACCTGCTTCGGGACGGCACCCTTGCCGTCGCCTCCGCCATAGGTGGGAACGACGAGTACGTAGGGTTCGTCGACGTGCAGCGGTTCGTCACGAGCGAGCAACGGGATGCGGGCCGCGGGGCGGCCGAGCTTCTCCATGAATCGCTGCGTGTTGCCCGAGACGCTCGAGAAGTAGACCAGGTTCGTCATCGCGACTCCGTCCGGTGCGGCCTCCCCCGGTGGTCGAGTAGCGCCCGACGAAGTCGGCCGCGTATCGAGACCAGCCGTATCGAGACCCGAGACCCTTACGCGAGACGGTCGGCCAGCTCGGCGATCTTGTCGGGACGGAAGCCGGACCAGTGCTCTTCGTCGGTGATGACCACCGGCGCCTGCTGGTACCCCAGTTCCTTGACGTGCGCGAGGGCGCTCTCGTCGACCGAGAGGTCGAGCACCTCGTACTCGATGCCCTTGCTGTCGAGGGCGCGATAGGTGGCGTTGCACTGCACGCAGGAAGGCTTCGTGTAAACCGTGACCGTCATGTGGTTCCCCTCGTTCGTTTCCGTGGCTCCTGGAGGAGCCGATTCCCCCGGTGGTGCGTGGTGTTGCTTTGGTCCTTCAATACTACATCTTGTGTTCGCGGAAGAGAACGACCCCAAGATGCTGTAGTTACATTCGTGTAGTTTTCCACCGCGTCATCCACAGTCCATCCCCAATCGGATGCCCCGGTGATCGGCGGATTCTCGGGCTGACGCCCCCGGTTATCCACACCCGGTGCCGACTTCGGGAATCTCGCATGTGGATGGATGCCGGGCGTGTCGCGAACCCGACACCTTGGGCCTGCTGCCGCCCTCGACCCCTACATATGGTGTTGTGCCGTCCATGCTGCCACCACCCACCGACATCGCCGGGGCCCCTTCCGCGTGTCGCCGCGGATACACTCGGCGGATGCCCGGAACCCGCTGGAAGCCGCCGAAACCGGTCGGGCGCGGACAGGTCGCGGCGTGGATCGTGGCCATGAGCATCACCGCACTGATCGCCCTGCTCACGGTCGTCGGCGGACTCGGCATCGCGTTCGGCCACACCGAGCACACCGGTGCGACCATCGTCGGGGAGCGTATCGACAGCCAGCCGAGGTCGACCGACACCTGCGTGCTGACGCTCGAGTACACGAGTGCAGGGGTCGCGTACACCGTCGATGCCGGGGTCGCCTGGTTCTCCTGCCCCGAACGGTACGTCGTCGGCGAGGTCGTCGACGTTCGCCTCGACCCCACGCGTCCCGACACGCCCCTCATCGCCGGCGCCGAAGGCCACGTGTTCGTCCGCGACACCGCGATGGCGGTGGTCCTCGGCATCGTGCCGGGTCTGGCCGTGTGGGCCTTCGGCCTGGCGGCCCTCCGCCGGCGGAGGGCCGAGCGCGTGGCCGCGGCTCCGGCTGCTGCGACCACGATCCGCGCCCCCTGACGTCCTCGCACCGTGACGCGCCCTCCCGCGAATACAATCGTCGGATGCGCCGAGTCCGCCGAACCCCGCCCAGGCCTGTCGGCACCGGGCAGGTCGTCGTGTGGATCATCGCGATGACCGTGACCGCGCTCCTCGCCCTGTCCGCAATCGTCGCCGCGCTGGCGATGACCACCGGCTACACCGAGCACACCACGGCGACGATCGTCGCGGAGCGCGTGGCCGGCGGATACAAGCGGGCGGACACGTGCGTGCTCACCCTCGACTACACGAGCGATGGCGTCGCCCACCGGGTCGAGGCGCCGGTCGCGTGGTCGTCGTGTCCCGACCGCTACGTGGTGGGTGACGTCGTCGAGATGCGGATCGATCCGAGCCGGCCCGACATGCCGCTCGTCGACGGCGCCGAGGCCCACGTCTTCGGCCGCGACCTGCTGGGCGTGACGCTCGTCGGCATCCTGCCCGGCCTGATGGTCTGGACGTTCGGGCTCCTCGCCTTCCGCCGGCGGAGGGCCGAACGCGCAGCCGCAGCACGAGCGGCGGCCGAGGCGGGCGCAACGGCCTTCACGCGCTGACGCCCCGCGACTAACCTGTCGCCGTGCACGCATGCACGCGAGGGGGCGGGATGACCGAGTACGCGACCAGTGCCGACGGCACGCGCATCGCCTTCGACCGCGAGGGGGCGGGCCCGCCCGTGATCCTCGTCGATGGCGCGTTCCAGTTCCGGGCGTTCGATCCCACCACGACCGAGCTGCAGCGGCGCCTCGCCGAGCACGGCTTCGAGGTCGTGCGCTACGACCGTCGCGGGCGCGGCGAGAGCCCCGCCGACGCGCCGATCACGCTCGCGCAGACGGTCGACGACCTCCGGGCGCTCGCCGCCGAGCTCACCGAGGGCGCCGATGACGCGGTCGCCCTGTTCGGCAATTCGTCGGGTGGGTCGATCGCCCTCGCCGCGGCCGCGGCCGGACTGCCGGTGTCGAAGCTCGTGTTGTTCGAGGTACCGCTCGACGACGAGCTCGACACCTCCGGCGCCGAGTTCCTCGAGGGACTGCGCGAGCGCATCACGACCGGCAACGGCGACGCCACCGTCGAGTACTTCATGCGCGACATGCCGCCCGGATGGATCGCACAGGCGAAGCAGGGTGAGGGCTGGCCGGTCATGACGGGGCTGGCGGCGAGCCTCGAGCCCGACGCCGAGTCGCTCGCCTGGACGCAGTCGGCCGCCCGGTCGGCCCTCTGGGCCGGCATCACCGCGCCGGCGCTGGTACTCGTCGGCAGCGAGACGCTCGACGTCATGCGCTCGGCCGCCGAGTCGATGGTCGCGAACCTGCCGCACGCGCAGTTCCGCGAGGTCGAGGCATCCGATCACCGATGGGACCCGCGCTCGCTGGCGCTCACGATCGCCGAGTTCCTCGTGGGCTGAGCGCCGACCGCCGGCACCGCGCGCCGCGCCCCGGCGAGCGCGACCGCGAGCAGGGCGACCGACAGCAGCGCCGGCAGCGGCGCGAACCCGATCACGAGCGCGACCCCGACGCCCACGATGCCCGCGACCACCGCGACGCCCAGCGGGACGCGCACGCGCAGTCGCACGCCGACGGCGCGCGGACCCGTTCCGCTCCCCCGCTCGTACCTCGCGAAGACCCGCACGAGCATCGCCGTCACGACGGCTGCTCCGACGAGCCACGCCGGTCGGCTCGCCCACCACTCCGGCGAGACCGGGTCGGGCAGCTCCAGACCGAAGGCCTGGTGTGCCACGAGCAGCGCGGCAGCGAGCGCCACGAATGCGGGCAGGTGCCAGAGGTAGAGCGTCATGCCCCACTCGCCGAACCGCGCGACGAGCGCGGCCGGCCGTGGCCGCTCGGCCCAGCGGCGCAGGCGCGCCCGCACGAGCGAGAACAGCATCAGCTGCACGACGCCGAGCACCACGAGCGCTGCGGTCGGCGGGTTCAGGTTCTGGAACAGGTCTGGCGTGTACGGGCCCCCGTGCGTGATCGCGAACAGCAGCGCGAGCGCGGCGCCTGCGACGAGCAGCCGGGCGCGACGGGGCATCCGGTCGACGTGACCCTGCGCGAGCACGAAGCCGAGCTGCTGCACGAGCAGCCACACGAACAGCAGGTTGGCGAAGCCGATCGCCTCGATGCCGGTCGCGACGCGCAGCGCGTCGACCGACACGACGACGGTCGCCAGCCCCGCAAGGGTCGCGATCGGACGCCGCTCGTGCGCGCGCACCATCATCGGCACGAGCGCCGTGCAGGCCAGGTAGACCGCGAGGAACCACAGCGGCTGGCCGATCCGGAACCCGGCGGTCGCGACGACCTCGGCGGGCACGCCCGCGAGCGCGAGCAGCCCGAGCGCCGCCCCGACCGCCACGACCAGCGCGATCGCGGGGCGCACGAGCCGCTCGACCCGGGCGCGCACGAACTCGGCCGCGGTACCGCCCCTGGCGCGCATCGACTGCCACGCGGTCCAGCCGGCGTAGCCGCCGATGACGAAGAAGAGCGGCATGACCTGCACGATCCAGGTCGCGGCGGCGAAGCCATCCCACTGCTCCATGGCGTTCTCGAGCACGGGCCCGTCGGGGCCGACGGTGACACCGACCATCATGGCGTGCAGCACGAACACGACGACGAGACAGGCCGCGCGCGCCGCGTCGATGCCGGCGTCGCGACGCGACCGGCCCGGTTGCGCGGGCTGGGGCGAACGACGCGCGGGTGAGCGACGCGCCTGCGGGGAGCGGGGTGCCCGGGGCCCGACCTGCTCGGTCGGGCGTTCGGCGAACAGCGTCACGGTCGGCTCCTGCCTCGGGCGGCGTCTCCGCCCTGCCCCGGCAGGTTAGGAACGCGGTGCCGGCCGGAGCATCACCCGCCGGAGCGGTCCTCGCCCCCTACGGCGGTATCCCCGCGTCGCCTACGCGCCGGGGCGCACCAGTCCCGTGTCGTACGCGAAGACCACCGCGTGCACTCGGTCGCGCAGGCCCAGCTTCTGCAGGATCTTGCTCACGTGCGTCTTCACCGTCTGCTCGGCGATGAACAGCTCAGCGGCGATCTCCTGGTTCGAGCGCCCGCGCGCGACGAGTTCGAGCACCTCGCGTTCGCGAGCGGTGAGCGAGGCGAGCAGGTGCTCGTCGACGACGGGCGCGGGCTGCTGCCGCGCGACCTCCTCGATGAGCCGGCGCGTCACGCTCGGCGCGAGCAGGGCCTCGCCGGCGGCGATGACGCGCACGGCGCGGGCGACCTCGTCGGGCAGCGCGTCCTTCAGCAGGAATCCGCTCGCACCCGCGCGCAGCGCCGCGTGCACGTACTCGTCGATGTCGAACGTCGTGAGCATGAGCACCTTGGGCACGTAGTCGCTCGAGCGCGGCGGCACCTGCAGCGCCGCGGTCGCCTCGATGCCGTTCATGCCGGGCATGCGCACGTCCATCACGACGACGTCGGGGCGCAGGTCGCGCGCGAGCACGACGGCCTCGGCCCCGTCGGCGGCCTGGCCGATCACCTCGATGCCGTCTTGGGCGGCGAGCACGGCGGCGAAGCCGGCGCGCACCATCGCCTGGTCGTCGGCGATGAGCACGGTGATCGTCACGGATGCCTCCTACGAGCGGTTGTCGGCGCCGGATGTCCCGTTGGCCGAGCCTGCGGTCGGGAGCAGCGCGTGCACCCGGAAGCCGCCCACGGCGGTCGGCCCCGCCTCGATCGTGCCACCCACGAGCCTCGCGCGCTCGCGCATGCCGATGATGCCGTGGCCGTCGTCGCGACCGGTGCGCGGGTCGTCGGCGCGAGCAGATGCCGCGGCCGAGGCATCCGGTGCGTGATTCTCGACCGTCACGGCGACGGCCGCGCCGGCGTCGACGACGGTGACCGTGGTCGCGGCGCCTGCCGCGTGACGCAGCACGTTGCTGAGCGCCTCCTGCGCGATGCGGTACGCGACCTGTCCGACCACGGCTCCGCCGGGCAGGCGGTCGTCGATGCGCGCGGTCAGCGGAAGTCCCGTCTGGCGCACACTGGCGACCAGCCGCGTGAGGTCGGCGAAGCCCGGCTGCGGGGCGGTCTCGGCCTCCCCTTCGGGGTCGCGGAGCACCGCGAGGAGCTCGCGCATCTCGGCCATCGCGTCGCGCGCCGACTGGGCGATCTCGCCGAACTCCGCGGCCACCGCGTCGTCGAGGCCCGACAGCCGGTACGGCGCGCTCGTCGCCTGGACCTGGATCACCGACATCCGGTGCGCGACCACGTCGTGCAGGTCGCGCGCGATGCGCGTGCGCTCCTCGGCGATGAGGCGCCGCTCGTGCTCGGCGGCGCCCTGGCGGCGCTCCTCGTCGAGCACGGTCGTGAAGTGCCTGCGGGCGACGTCGCCCGCGTGGCCGATGCCGATCAGCACGGCGCTGACCGCGGCGCTCGTCACGAGGTTCGCGACGACGCCGTCGGTGGTCGCGCCGCGGTCGGGAAGGAAGGATGCCGCGAGCGGCACCAGGACGCCGCCGAGGCCGAGCACGACCGCGGGCACGGTGCGCCCGCGCGCGGCGAGGAGCCCGCCGAGCAGCGCGAAGAGCAGCATCTGGGCGACGGGCACGGGCCACGGCGCACCCACGGGCGCGGAGCCGAAGACGCCGAGCAGCGCCTGGCCGATGAGCAGGGCTCCGACCCCGGCCCACGGCCACCGCATGGCGATCGGCAGGCTGCCGGCCTGCAGGAAGCCGATGCCGAAGGCGATGGCGACGTGGACACCGTAGATCGTGGCGTCGAGCGGCACCGAGACCGCGAACAGCGCGACGGCCGTGAAGACCACGCCGAACCAGGTCAGCACCTGTTCGGGCCACGCCTCGGAATCGGTCAGGCGCGGACGACGTCGCGGCCCGGTCGACTTCGCGGTGCGGGCCGTCGACGAACCGGCGCGTGCGGGCTCGCCGCGTGCAGGCTCGCCACTGCGCGGCTCGCCCCGCTCGGCCGACGCGGACCCGGCACGCGCGTCCGGCGGCCCCGGCGGTGCGGGAGGCACGGGCGGCAGCGGCGGCTCGGGTGCGGTGCTGGCGATCATGCCCTCCACTCTGGCGATCGTCGCGCGCCGGGGCATCCCTCGCGCGAGCGGTTCTGCACCCCTACCGGGGTATCAGCCCTTCGCCGCCTTCGCGGCGGCCTTCGCCGCCTGCTTCGTCGCGCGCACCTTCGCGAGCGATTCGGGGCTGACGATGTCGGCGACCGAGCGGTACGCGCCGTCTTCGCCGTACGCGCCCGCCGCTTCACGCCAGCCGGATGCCTCGAGCCCGCGCTGCTTGCCGAGCAGGGCGAGGAAGATCTTCGCCTTCTGCTCGCCGAACCCGGGCAGCGCGCGCAGCCGCTTCAGGACCTCGGCGCCGCTCGGGTCGCCCTGCGTCCAGATGGCGGATGCGTCGCCGCCCCAGTCGTCGCGCACGGCGGCGGCCAGCGCCTGCACGCGACCGGCCATCGACCCGGGATACCGGTGCACCGCGGGCGGCTGGCGGAACACGTCGACGAGGTGGTCGGGGTCGGTCTCGGCGATCGTCGCCGGCTCGATCGACCCGAGGCGCTCGCGGATCTTGGCGGGCCCGGCGAACGCGGTCTCCATCGCGACCTGCTGGTCGAGCAGCATGCCGGTCAGCAGCGCGAATGCGTCGCTGCTCAGGAGTTCGTCGGCCGCTTCGTCACCCGTGATGTGCAATGCCTGTGCCATGCTCCCATCCTCCCACTTGTCGAATCCGGTCAGAAAGCGGCCGGATGATTCGCGAGACTGGCCGCACGCGGTCGGATGGGACGACCGCCGCATCGAGGGGAAGCGCGCATCATGGACTGGAAGATCGAACTCCTGTACGTTCCGGTGTCGGACGTCGACCGCGCCAAGGCGTTCTACGTCGACACGCTCGGCTTCAGCCTGGACTGGGACAACCGCGTCGGCGAGGACATCCGGTTCGTCCAGCTCACGCCGCCCGGCTCGGCCTGCTCGATCGCGATCGGCACGGGCCTCGGCTCCGAACTCGCGCCCGGCACGCTCGACGTGATCCAGGTCGTGGTGGCCGAC
The DNA here is from genome assembly GCF_009647605.1 of Agromyces agglutinans. Lineage (GTDB taxonomy): Bacteria > Actinomycetota > Actinomycetes > Actinomycetales > Microbacteriaceae > Agromyces > Agromyces agglutinans. Next base: position 236,438 of record NZ_WJIF01000005.1, read on the forward strand.
GCCGACGCGGCGCTCGCCGAGCTGCAGGCGAAGGGCGTCGACGCGAAGGGCGTCGAGGAGTTCCCGTGGGGCCGCTTCGTCTACCTGACCGATCCCGACGGCAACGCCTGGACGCTGCAGCAGCTGCCGCCCAAGGAGTAGCGCGCGTCAGCGCGGCGGCGCGGTCGACGCTCGCACCACGAGGGTCGGCGCGCGCACGGGCGGATCGGCGGCCTCCTCGTCGCCGAGCAGCGTGAGCACGGCCGACATCGCGTCGCGGCCGAGCAGGTCGAAGTCCTGCCGCACGGTCGTCAGCGGCGGCGAGAAGTGCTCGGCCTCGGGGATGTCGTCGAACCCGACCACGCTGACGTCGCCCGGCACGTCGCGACCCGCGTCGGCGAGCGCGTGGATCACCCCGAGCGCCATCTGGTCGTTGGAGACGAAGACGGCGGTGCACGAGGCATCCGTCGCGAGTTCGCGACCGAGCCGGTAACCGCTGGCCGGCGTCCAGTCGCCGACCAGCGGCTCGCGGGCGGCGACGCCGTGCGCGGCGAGCACGTCGCGCCAGCCTCGCTCGCGTTCGCCCGCGTCGAGCGACTCCGTCGGCCCGGCGAGATGGCGGATGTCGCGGTGCCCGAGCTCGACGAGGTGCGTCACCGCGCGGCGGGCGCCCTCGAACTGGTCGAGGGTCACCCGGTGCGCGATCGCCGCGCCCTGCGAGGCGACGGCGATGAGCGGCACCCCGAGCTCGATGCCCTGCACCGCGTCGAGCGCCGACCGGTACGCCGCCACGAGCACGACCGCCTCGACGTTCTGGCGCACCAGCATCTCGGCCGCGGCCCGCAGCGACGCGGCATCCGTCTCGAGCATCGACGCCATGATCACGGCGTACCTGGCCTCGCGGGCCGCCTCGTTGAAGTGCAGCGCGGTCGAAGACGGACCGTAGTCGGGCGCGCCCGTGGTGATCAGGCCGAGCGTGCGCGACCGCCGGGTCACGAGCGCGCGCGCCGCCTGCGAGGGCACGTAGCGCAGCTGGGTGATCGCGCGCTCGACCCGGTCGCGGGTCGCGGGGCGCACGTTCGGCAGGTCGTTCAGCACGCGCGAGACCGTCTGGTGCGACACCCCCGCGAGGCGCGCGACATCGAAGATGGTCGCTGCGCGAGCCTTCTCTGCTTCACTCACCGGTTCCGTCGGCTCCTGCCCGGCGCGGCTCGCGCGCTCACTCTGCCTTCATTATCGCGAGCCGTGCGGTCCGCGAGGTGCGGGCGCACGCCACCCGTCACCGCCGCCTGGCCGTCAGCACCTTCTGCAGGATGATGAACACGAGCAGCAGGCCGCCGATGAAGATCTTCGTCCACCACGAGCTCAGCGTTCCCTCGAACGTGATGAGCGTCTGGATGACGCCGAGCACGAGCACGCCGAGCACCGAGCCGAGCACGAATCCATAGCCGCCCGTGAGCAGCGTGCCGCCGATCACGACGGCCGCGATCGCATCGAGCTCGGTGCCGACCGCCGTCAGGCTGTAGCCCGAGAGCGTGTAGAAGGAGAACAGCACGCCCGCAAGGCCCGAGCAGAAGCCCGAGATCACGTAGACCAGCACCTTCGTGCGGGCGACCGGCAGGCCCATGAGGCGCCCCGACTGCTCGCTGCCGCCGAGCGCGTACACGGTGCGGCCGAGTCGCGTGTAGTGGAGGACGACGACTGCGACGAGCACGACGACGAGCGCGATGATCACGCTCGGCGTGATCGACAGGCCTCCGCCGAGCGGGATGCGGGTGACCGCGAGCGCGACGAAGGCGGGGTCGGTGATCGAGATCGAGTCCTTCGAGATCACGTAGCAGAGGCCGCGCGCGAGGAACATCGCGGCGAGGGTCGCGATGAACGGCTGCACCTGGAACACGTGGATCATGAGGCCCACGGCGAGCCCCAGCACGCTCGTGAGCACGAGGATCAGCGGGATCACGACGCCGGGCGACCACCCCGACTGCAGCAGGCTCGCCGCGATGATCGTCGACAGCGCGACGACCGCGCCGACCGAGAGGTCGATGCCGCCGGTCAGGATCACGAAGCTCATGCCCACCGCGAGCACGATGAGGTACGCGTTGTCGACGAGGAGGTTCAGGAACACCTGCCCCGAGAAGAACCCCTCGTAGCGGATGCCCCCGACGACGAACACGGCCGCGAAGAGCACGGCGGTCACGAGGACCGGACCGTACTTCGGGCTCGTCAGCACCGAGCGGATGCCGCTGCCGACGCGCGTGCCGAGCGATGCGCCCGTGAGGTCGGTGGCCTGGATGCTGCTCATGATGCGGCGATCCCCTTTCCGGCGCGCAGCGCGAGCCGTCGTCGGAACCCGGCGAGCGCCTGGTTCGTCGTGGGCGACTGGAGGAGGCAGACCGCCGCGACCACCGCGGCCTTGAACACCATGGTCGCGATCGGCGGGATGCCGACGGTGTAGACCGTCGTCACCAGGGTCTGGATGACGAGGGCGCCGACGAGCGTGCCCGCGAGCGAGTAGCGTCCGCCGGCGAGCGAGGTTCCGCCGATCACGACCGCGAGGATCGCGTCGAGCTCGAGGAACAGGCCCGTGTTGTTCGCGTCGGCCGCGGTCTGGTTCGCGGTCAGGATGAGACCCGCGATCGCCGCGCAGAACGCGCAGAACGTGTACACCGCGAACAGCAGGCCGCGGGCGCGCACGCCCGCCTGGCGGGATGCCTCGGGGTTGATGCCGACCGACTCGATCAGCATGCCGAGCGCGGTGCGCCGGGTGAGCAGGGCCGCGACGGCGAACACGACCGCGGCGATGATGACCGCGATGGGCACGCCGAACCAGAACCCCGAGCCCATCGCCTTGAACGGCGGGCTGTTCACCGTGAGGATCTGGCCCTCGGTGATGAGCATCGCCATGCCGCGGCCCGCGGTCATCAGGATCAGGGTGGCGATGATGGGCTGGATGCCGAGCACGGCGACGAGGAACCCGTTCCACACGCCGAGCACGAGCGAGATGGCGAGGGCGACCGTGACCGCCACCGCGACCGTCGCGCCGTTCGCCGGGTCGGGCGAACCGAGGATGATCGAGCACGCGACCGCTCCCGAGATGGCGCACACCGCGCCGACCGAGAGGTCGATGCCCCGCGTCGCGATCACGAGCGTCATGCCGACCGCGATGATCAGCGTGGGCGCGCCGTTGCGCAGGATGTCGATGAGGCTGCCGAAGAGATGGCCGTCCTTGATGGTGATCGCGAAGAAGCCGGGGAAGGCGATCAGGTTGATCGCGAACAGCACGAGCAGCATCACGATCGGCCAGAACAGCCGGCTCGCGATCAGCCGGGCGAACACTGCGCTCATCGGCGGGCTCCGCTCAGGTCGATGGTGGAATCGGGGGTCGGGTCGGGCTCGGTGCCGCCGGGTGGGACAGAGGGCTCGGGCGGGGCATCCGTCGTCGCGCCACCCGGGCCGTCGTCGGGATCCTCCGGTCCGCCGCCGCCATCGCCGTCGCCCCCGCCGTCGGCGATCAGCGCGAGCAGCGCCTCGACCTGGAGGTCGTCGTTGACGAGGTCGGCGACGATCCGCCGGTCGCGCAGCACCGCGATGCGGTGGCTGAGTCGCAGCACCTCCTCGAGCTCGGCCGAGATGAACAGCACCGACATGCCGTTCTCGGCGAGCGAGTAGACGAGCTTCTGGATCTCGGCCTTCGCCCCGATGTCGATGCCGCGGGTCGGCTCGTCGAGGATGAGCAGGTGGGGGGCGATCGCGAGCCACCTCGCGAGCAGCACCTTCTGCTGGTTGCCGCCCGAGAGGTTGCGCACGAGCGCGTCGGGATTGGCCGGCCGGATGTTCAGCGCCTGGATGTAGCTCTGCGCGAGCTCCTCCTGCCGCTTCTTCGGGATCGGCCGGAACCAGCCGCGATCGGCCTGCAGCGCGAGGACGATGTTGTCGCGCACGGTGAGCTCGTCGACGACGCCCTCGGAGCGGCGGTTCTCGCTCGAGTAGGCGACTCGCCGGTTGATCGCCTGGCGCGGCGTGCGCAGCTTCGTCTGCCGGCCGTCGATCACGAGCGTGCCCTGGTCGGCACGGTCGATGCCGCCGAGCAGTCGCGCGAGCTCGGTGCGCCCCGAGCCCAGCAGGCCCGCGAGCCCGACGACCTCGCCGGGCGCGATGTCGAGGTCGAACGGCGCGATCGCGCCGCGGCGCGCGAGTCCCCTGGCGCTCGCGAACGCGGGGTCCGAGACATCCTGCCCCTCGACGGCGGCGACGCTCGACCGCGCTCGCTGCTCGAGCTCGTCGAGCGCGGTCAGCTCCTTGCCGATCATCTTCTGCACGAGGTCGATGCGCAGGATCTCGTCGGTGAGGTACTCCCCCACGAGCTTGCCGTTGCGCAGCACCGTGAGCCGGTCGCAGATCTCGTAGACCTGGTCGAGGAAGTGCGAGACGAAGAGGATCGCGACGCCCTGTTCCTTCAGCGACCGGATGACGCGGAAGAGTTCGGCGACCTCGTCGGCGTCGAGCGACGACGTCGGCTCGTCGAGGATCAGCACCTTCGCCTGCACGTCGATCGCCCGGGCGATCGCGACGAGCTGCTGGATCGCGAGCGAGTGGTCGCCGAGCAGCGAGTTCGGGTCGATCTCGAGGTTGAGCCCCTCGAGCAGCTCGGCGGCGCGGCGGCGGGTGCGGCGCCAGTCGACCACGCCGAACCGGCGCGGCTCGCGGCCGAGCATGATGTTCTCGGCGACGGTGAGGTTCGGCAGGAGGTTGACCTCCTGGTACACCGTCGAGATGCCGGCGGCCTGCGCCTGGGCGGGGCCCGTGAACGAGACCTCGTCGCCCGCGAGCGTGATCACGCCGGCGTCGATGCCGTAGACGCCGGTGAGCGCCTTGATGAGCGTCGACTTGCCGGCGCCGTTCTCGCCCATGAGCGAGTGCACCTCGCCGGGGAACATCCGGAAATCGACGCCGTCGAGGGCCTTCACGCCGGGGAATTCGATCGAGATGCCGCGCATCTCGACGACGGGCGCGGGCGATGGCTGGGTCACGAGTCTCTCCATCGAGTCGGTGGTGGAACGAGCGTAGAGCCCGGCGGGCGCGAGACGGATGCCCCGCGCCCGCCGGTCTCGGCGGATGATGCCGCCGAGCCGACGGCCGAGCCTGCGGCCCGCGCCGCTCGGCTGCGGCCGCAGCGCTCAGTACTGGCGATCGGGCAGGGCCTCGATGGCCTGCTCCTGCGTGAAGGTCGTCTCCTCGGTGATGATCCGCTTCTCCACCGTGCCGCCCTCGTTGAGCGTCGTGATGATGTCGACGAGCTGCTTGCCGAGCAGGGGCGAGCACTCGACGATGAAGTTGATCTTGCCGTCGGCGAGGGCCTGCATGCCGTCCTTCACCGCGTCGACCGTGACGATCTTGATGTCCTCGCCCGGAACGAGCCCGGCCGCCTCGATCGCCTCGATCGCACCGAGGCCCATGTCGTCGTTGTGCGCGTAGACGAGGTCGATGTCGGGGTTCGACTTCAGCATCGCCTCCATGACCTGCTTGCCGCCGGCACGCGTGAAGTCGCCGGTCTGGCTCGCGATGACCTCGAGGTTCTCGTTCTCGGCGATGACCTCGGCGAAGCCCTCCGCGCGGTCGATGGCCGGAGCTGCGCCGGTGGTGCCCTCGAGCTGCACGATGTTGACCTTCTCGGTCGCGTCGGCGTACTCGTCGAGCACCCACTGGCCGGCCTTCTTGCCCTCCTCGATGAAGTCGGAGCCGAGGAACGACACGTACAGCGAGTCATCCTGCGAGTCGACCGCACGGTCGGTGAGGACGACGGGGATGCCGGCGGCCTTCGCCTCGTTGAGCACCGCGTCCCACCCGGTCTCGACGACCGGCGAGAAGGCGATGTAGTCGACGCCCTGCTGGATGTAGGAGCGGATCGCCTTGATCTGGTTCTCCTGCTTCTGCTGGGCGTCGGAGAACTTCAGTTCGATGCCGGCCTCCTCGAAGGACGCCTGGATGTCCTTCGTGTTGGCGGTGCGCCAGCCCGACTCCGCGCCGACCTGGGCGAAGCCGACGACCAGTTCGTCGAGCGGCACGGGGCCTTCGGCGGCTCCGCCGCCGCTGCCGCCGCTCGCGCATCCGGCCAGGCCCACGATCAGGGCGCCGGCGGCGGCGAGTCCGATGAGCTTCTTCATCAGGTGAACCTCCTTGTTCAGGTGCCGGCGGTCTGCGTCGCTGCGAAGTCTGGTGCGCCGGGCGGCCGGATCGTCCCGGCCGCAGTCGAGATGTTAGCGCTCACTTGTGAGCGCTAACAAGACCCGCTCACATCACGAAACGGTCACGGATGCGGCATCCATTGTGAGCGCTCATATTCTGCGCCCACTCCTCCCGCGGTGCGACTTGCTCGCACCCGTGCGCCGAGATCCTCGCACCGCGGCGAGGAGGTCGCACCGCGGCGACGCTGAGTCGGCGCCTCACGCGCGGAGCGGCACACCGGCGTCCCGCAGAAGGGCGGCCAGGCGCGTCGGCTGCATGAGCATCGCCCAGTCCCACCTCGTCATCCCGAAACCGAGCCGGCGCAGGGCATCCTCGCGTTGCTTCTCGCGAAAGACCACGGTCGCCGGATCGAGGCCCGATACCTCCCGGCTGCGAAGGTACTTCTGCGTTCCGTCGAACTCGCCGATGCGCCGGATGCCACGCCAGAGGAAGTCGGCGATTGCGTAACTGCCGAGCACGCCGTCGATCTGCACCTGCAGGTCGGGCGCGACGAAGCCCGACTCGTGGATCACGACGCGACTGAGCGACTCACCCGCGTTCTCCGCCCGAGCATCGGCGAACCGCACGGATGCCTCGGCCCGACGTCGTCCGCGCACCGGATCGATCGCGGCGATCTCGGCGAGAACCTGCGCGCGGAGGTCGAAGGATGCCGGCGCCGCTCCTGATCTCGCGCGCACCCGCGCGGGCGTCGGCGCGGGCGTCGGCACGGGCGGGAGGTCGCGAGATCGCCCCATCCGGAGGCCCGGCGCGTGTGCTCGGAGGGCCGCATCGAGCATCGGCACGCTCACCCGCATGGGCGATGTGATCGAGACATCCGCCAGCGTGCGCACGAGCGAGGTGACCCTGACGCCATCGATGACGACCCACTCGGGAGCTGGGCCCGCGCGATGGACCGACCTTCGCCCCCCGGATCGCCCGCCGGTGGCGGAGACCGCCGTGGTCTCGACCGCGTCGGGCCAGCGGCCGACCGCCGGAAGCCCGTGGAATGCCGCCGCGGACCGATGCGAGACGCAGAGGGTGCTGCGGGCCTCGAGCGCCTCGGCGTGGATGCGCAGGCGATAACGCTCATCGACACCCGCCGCGCGCCAGGCCGGCCCTGCGGCATACACGCCTCGGCGCACCCGAACGAGTACGCCGGCACGAGTCATCCGTTCGACGGTCGACGGGTGCCAGCCCACCTCCGTGAGGCGAGCGGCCCGGATGAGTCCTGCCGGGTGGGCGGCTGCGAGCGCCTGGAGTTCGTCGTGCACGTTCCGACCATGGCGGGTCGGCGGCCGAAGCGACGACGACGGCATGCTCGCGGCGGAATCGAGCGTGATCGGCCGGTGTGCAGGAACAGACCTCGCTACGGTGCGACCTCCTCGCCACGGTGCGGCGAGGTCGTCGCACGAGTGCGAGCAGGTCGCACCGTCAGGTTGGAAGGCGCCCGGGCGGGGCCGTCGACGCCCGCACCACGAGCTCGGGGACCCGCTCCGTGCGGTCGGGCGCCGCGGCCTCGTCGCGCAGCACGTCGAGCACGGTCGCCATGATGTCGCGACCGAGGCCGTCGAAGTCCTGCCGCAGCGTCGTGAGCGGGGGCGCGAAGAAGGCCGCCTCGGGGATGTCGTCGAACCCGATCACGCTGAGCGCGCCCGGCACGTCGACGCCGGCCTCGCGGCACGCCGCGAGCAGGCCGATCGACATCTGGTCGTTGCCGACGAACACGGCCGTGGCCGAGACATCCGCCAGCAGGTCACGACCGGCCGCATAGCCCGACGCGGCGAGCCAGTCGCCCGTGAGCGGCTCGCGCACCTCGAGGCCGTGGGCGCGCAGGGTGTCGGCCCAGCCTCGGCGCCGCTCGGCGGCGTCCATCGAGTCGTCGGGGCCGGTGACGTGGCGGATCTCCCGGTGCCCGAGGCCGATCAGGTGCTCGGTCGCCCGCACGGCACCGGCGTACTGGTCCATCGACACGCGATGCATGCCGGGTTCATCCTCGGAGGCCACCGCGACGATCGGCACGCCCGCGTCGATCCCCCGCGTGACCTCGACGCCGTCCCGCTCGCCCGAGATCACGACGATCGCCTCGACGCGCTGGAGCACGAGCCGATGCACGGCCTGCGTGAGGGCTCCCGCGTCGACGCCCCGCATGCTCACCTGGCTGACGGTGTAGCCCGCCTCGCGGGCGGCCTCGTTGAACCCGAGGGCCGCGTTCGACGGCCCGTAGTCGGGGCGCCCCGCCTGGATCAGCCCGATCTGGCCCGACCTCCGGTTCGCCATCGCGCGCGCCGCGGGCGATGGCGTGTAGTTCAGGTCGGCGATCACGCGGCGCACGCGTTCGCGCGTGGCACCCGAGACGCCGCCCCGGTCGTTGAGCACGCGCGAGACGGTCATGTGCGAGACGCCGGCAGCGCGCGCGACGTCGAACATGGTCGGTACGCCCGGCGGGCCGGATGCCTCGGGCCCGACGGGCTCGGCCGCCGACGGCTCGGCTCCCCCGAGAACCGCGGATGCCTCGGCCGCCGGCCCTCCCGGCGCGACGGATGCCCCGCGCGGGGCATCCGCCCGGCTCGAGGCATCCGTCTCGTTCATCGGAACCGTCTCGGCGACCCGGTCACAGGCCCTGCGCCAGGCGGTAGTACGCCTGGTTCCAGCGCACCTCGTCCTTGAACCCGCGCACCGTCGTGTCCTCGTCGATGACAAGCAGCTCGACCTGCGCCATCTCGGCGAAGTCGCGGAAGACGTCGACGCCCACGGCGGTCGTCATGACCGTGTGGTGCGCGGCGCCGGCCTGCAGCCACGCGGCGGCGCTGGTCTGGAAGTTCGGCTCCGGCTTCCAGATCGCGCGGCCCACCGGGAGCTTCGGCAGCGCCTCGCGCGGTGCGACGTTCTCCACGACGTTGGCCGTGAGGCGGAACCGGTCGCGCAGGTCGCTCATCGCGACGACGACGGCGGGGCCGGGGTCGGCGGTGAAGACCAGGCGCACCGGGTCCTCCTTGCCGCCGATGCCCAGCGGGTGGATCTCGAGCGACGGCTTCGCGGTCGTGATCGACGGCGCGACCTCGAGCATGTGGGCGCCGAGGATCAGCTCGTCGCCGGGCGTGAGGTCGTAGGTGTAGTCCTCCATGAGCGTCGCGCCGCCGGATAGGCCCGCCCCCATGACGTTCGCGATGCGCACGAGGACGGCGGTCTTCCAGTCGCCCTCGGCGCCGAAGCCGTAGCCCTCGGCCTGCAGGCGCTGGACCGCGAGGCCGGGCAGCTGGCGCAGCGCGCCGAGGTCTTCGAACGACGTGGTGAACGCGCCGAAGCCGCCCTCCTCGAGGAACGAGCGCAGGCCCAGCTCGATCGCGGCGCCGTAGCGGAGCGACTCGTGCCGGTCGCCGCCGCGGCGCAGCTCGGGGGCGACATCGTACTCATCCTCGTAGAGCGCGACGAGCTCGTCGATCTCGGCGTCGCTCGCGGCGTGCACCGCGTCGGCCAGCTCGTTCACGCCCCACGTGTTCACCTGCACGCCGAACCGCAGCTCGGCCTCGGTCTTGTCGCCCTCGGTCACCGCGACGAAGCGCATGTTGTCGCCGAAGCGCGCGAGCTTGAGATCGCGGGATGCCGCGAGCCCCGCGGCCGCGCGCTGCCACGTCGCGAGTTCGCGCTGCACGCGCGGGTCGGTCGCGTGGCCGACGATCGTCTTGCGCGGCACCCCGAGGCGGGTCTGGATGTACCCGAACTCGCGGTCGCCGTGCGCCGCCTGGTTGAGGTTCATGAAGTCGAAGTCGATGTCGGCGTAGGGCAGCTCGACGTTCGCCTGCGTGTGCAGGTGCGCGAGCGGCTTCTGGAGCGCGTCGAGGCCCGCGATCCACATCTTCGCGGGGCTGAACGTGTGCATCCAGGCGACGAGGCCGATCACGTTCGGCGACGCGTTCGCCTCGAGCACGACCTTCTTGATCGCGGCCGAGTCGGTGAGCACCGGCAGCCACACGATCTTCACGGGCACCTCGGATGCCGCGTCGAGGGTCGCGACGATCTGCTCGGACTGGTGCGCGACCTGGGCGAGGGTCTCGGGCCCGTAGAGGTGCTGGCTGCCGGTGAGGAACCAGACCTCGTACTGGTCGAGCGACGTGGTGAGCGGGGTGCGGGTCATGGTGTTCGTGTCCTTTGCGTTCTGCGGCGGTGCGGGGTCAGAGGGCCTCGACGGCGGCGGCCTCGGCGGCGAGGCCGGCGCGGTAGCGGTCGAGGTAGGCGGCGAAGCCGGCGACATCCGCCGGATCGGGGTCGACGGTCTCGAACCCGGCGTTCGCGAACACGGTGTCGGCGAGGTACGAGCCGAGGCTCTCGCCGCGCTGCGCCGCCGACAGGTACGACGCGAGCACCGCGATGCCCCACGCCCCGCCCTCGGAGGCCGTCTCGCCCACGGCGACCGGCGCGTCGAGCGCGCCCGCGAGGAACCGCTGCGCGACCCCGGCCGTACGGAAGATGCCGCCGTGCGCGAACATCCGGTCGAGCTCGACGCCCTCGCCCGCGAGCACGCGCATGCCGAGCGCGAGCGTGCCGTACACGCCGTACAGCTGCGCGCGCATGAGGTTCGCGAGCGTCAGCCGGCTGTCGGGCGTGCGCACGATCAGCGGCCGACCCTCATCGAGCCCGGCGATCGGCTCGCCCGCGAGGTGGTTGTAGGCGAGCAGGCCTCCGGCGTCGGCCTCGCCCTCGAGCGCCTCGCGGAACAGCACCTCGAACACGGCGTCGGCGCCCAGCACCGCGCCGCCGCCGGTGGCGTTCGCCGCGGCGGCGAACCGTCCGAAGACGCCGGCCCACGCCGCCAGTTCGGATGCCCCGTTGTTGCAGTGCACCATCGCGACCGGGTCGCCCGATGGCGTGGTCACGAGGTCGAGCTCGTGGTGCGCGTGCTGAAGCGGGCGCTCGAGCACGACCATCGCGAAGATGCTCGTGCCCGCGCTCACGTTGCCCGTGCGAGGTGCCACCGAGTTCGTGGCGACCATGCCCGTGCCGGCGTCGCCCTCGGGCGGGCAGAAGGGAACGCCCGGCCGCAGCGCGCCCGACGGGTCGAGCAGTGCCGCGCCCTCGGCGGTGAGCTCGCCGGCGGCGTGGCCGGCGGGCAGCACCTCGGGCAGCAGGTCCGCGACGCGCTTCGGCAGGGCGGTGCCGGCCGTCAGTTCGTCGTAGATCGCGAGCAGACGGGGGTCGTAGCCGGCGGCGGTGGTGTCGGCAGGGCCTGCGCCGATGGGGGCTGCGCCTATGGGGGCTGCGCCTATCGGGAACATGCCCGAGGCGTCGCCCACGCCGAGCACGTTGCGGCCCGTGAGCTTCCAGTGCACGTACCCCGCGAGGGTCGTGCAGAAGTCGAGGTGCGGCACGTGCGGCTCGTCGTCGAGGACCGCCTGGTGCAGGTGCGCGATCGACCAGCGCAGCGGGATGTTGACGCCGAACCGCTCGCTGAGCTCGGCCGCCGCCTGGCCGGTCGACGTGTTGCGCCACGTGCGGAACGGCACGAGCAGCTCGCCCTGGGCGTCGAAGGGGAGGTAGCCGTGCATCATCGCCGACACGCCGATCGCGCCGAAAGTCGACGGCGCCACGTCGTAACGGCCGCGCACATCGGCGACGAGGTCGGCGTACGCGGCCTGCAGGCCCGACCAGACGGCGTCGAGCGAATACGTCCAGACGCGGTCGACGAACTCGTTCTCCCACTCGTGGCTGCCGACCGCGAGCACCCGGGTCGGGTCGGCCGCGTCGACGAGGCAGGCCTTGATGCGGGTCGAGCCCAGCTCGATGCCGAGCGAGGTGCGACCGGTGCGGATCGCCTCGGCCGAGGCATCCGCACTCGACGCCTGCGTCGTATTCGTGGTCTCGCTCATCGGCGGGCGTCTCCACTCTGTCCGTAGACGTTCTGGTAGCGGTCGTAGAGGCGGTCGATCGCGT
>NZ_WJIF01000006.1 GCF_009647605.1 Agromyces agglutinans
CGCGCGCCCCCGCCGTGCGTCCCCGCCGCGCGCCCCCGCCGTGCGCCCCCGCCGTGCGCCCCCGCCGCGCGCCCCCGACGCGCGTCGGCGATTCAGGAAGAATTCGGTCTCACCCGGCGTGTGGGATGCTGCGGCGCGGCGCGTCGCCACGGAGTTCCTGAATCGCCGACCGGGCGCGGGCGACACCAGCCGGTGCGGCGAGCCGCTTGCATCGGCATCGAACGTATGTTCGAATAGGTCCATGAGGTGGAGCGGGCAGGAGTTGGGCGTCGCGAACGCCGACGCACTGCCCGGGCTCGCGAAGCTCAACAACCTCGTGCGCTCGGTGCAGACACCCGAGTTCGCGGGTGTGACCTTCCACGAGGTGCTCGCGAAGTCGGCGCTCAACCACGTTCCGGGCGCCTCCGCGATGCCCTTCGCGTGGACCATCAACCCCTTCCGGGGCTGCAGCCATGCTTGCTCATACTGCTTCGCCCGCCCAACCCACGAGTACCTCGACCTCGACGCGGGCGACGACTTCGACCGGCAGATCATCGTCAAGGTCAACGTCGGCGACGTGCTCCGTAAAGAGCTGGCCCGGCCGTCGTGGCGGCACGAGCACGTCGCGCTCGGCACGAACACCGATCCGTACCAGCGCGCCGAGGGCCGGTACTCGCTCATGCCCGACATCATCGAGGCGCTCGCGACGAGCGGCACGCCGCTCAGCATCCTCACGAAGGGCACGCTGCTGCGTCGCGACCTCCCGCTGCTGAAGGATGCCTCGGCCCACGCGCCGGTCGACCTCGCGATGTCGATCGCGGTGTACGACCACGACCTGCAGCAGTCCGTCGAGCCAGGTACCCCGTCGACCAAGGCGAGGCTGCAGACCGTCACCGCCGTACGCGACGCGGGGTTCGACTGCGGCGTGTTCCTGATGCCGATCCTCCCGTACCTCACCGACACCCGGGCGCACCTCGACGACGCCATCCGGCAGGCGAAGGAGGCGGGCGCCACGCACGTCACCTGGGCGGCCCTGCACCTGCGCGGTTCGGTGAAGCCGTGGTTCATGCAGTGGCTCGAGCGGGAGCATCCCGACCTGGTGCCGAAGTACCGGTCGATGTACTACGGACGCAACGCATACGCGCCGAAGGAGTACCGCGCGTGGCTCGGTGAACGCATGCGGCCCATCCTGCGTGCGCGCGGCATGGGTACGCGCGCGCCCGATCCGACGACGGGCGGAGTCCGCTCGAGTGCGCTCCGCGGTACAGTGCCGCGGGCGGGCGCAGCGACGGCGACGAGCCGGCAGCCGGTGCCGGACTTCGCGCCGCCGCCGGATCCGTCGGCGCTCTTCTGACGGCCGCACGTCGGCTCTCCTGCCCGCTCGCCGCCGCCCAGCGCAACATTCCGTTCGCGGAACGTTCATTTCCCGTGGCGAGAGCGCTCCCGGTGCGATAATCCGCAGGAGACGCGATACCGCCGTCTCGCACGAGAACGCGACCCGGAGGGATCATGGCGCTGGGGCTACCCGAGCATCTGGCGCGCGACACGCTCAGCCACGGGCTCAACCGCGCGGCGCAGGCTGCCGCGCTGGTGTGCCTGCTCGCCGCGATCGGCGTCGCGATCACGAGTGCGCTGACGGGCGAGTACCCCGAACGCTGGTGGGTAGTCCTCGGCTGCCTGGCGATGGCGGGACTGCTGGCGCTCGTGGCCTTCCTGCCGTCGGTGCTCACGGTGATCGCGTTCCTCGCAGCCGGCGCCGGGGTGGTCTTCATGGCCACGACGCTGGTGCTCACTCCGGATTCGATGTTCCCCGACGTGAACAACCCGCTCATCGGACTGCCGCTCGCCGCGATGGTGCTCGTCGGCGGTCCGGGCGCCGGGACGTGGACCGCGGTCGCCTGGACCCTCGTCGCCTACCTCGCGGGCGAGGCCGCGGTCTTCGCGGGCGGCTTGACGCTCGGCCATCCGTGGGCGCCGAGCCTGGTGCCGACGTTCGCGCTCGTGATCGTGCTGATCGTGCGGGCGTACGACGGCCTCACCCGCCGCGGCCAGCCCCGTCGGCGCACCGGTCTGCACCAGGCGAGCCAGCGCGCGCGCGACCTGAGCCTGCGCCACGACTTCGAGTTGCGCGCCACCGCCCGGCTCAACGACATCGCGCTCAGCCACCTCGTCGAGATCGCGGCATCGGGCTCGGGCCAGGTCGACGAGCGCCTTCGCGCCGGCATCCGCCGCGACCTCAGCCTCATCGTCGGCCGCGACTGGGCGATCGACCATTCGCGCGAGGCCCACACGTTCGCGGCGCCCGACGGCGAGGCGCCCGGCACGACGACGAGTACCCTGAGTCGCCCGGATCCCCGCGCCTTCGGCGGAGCATCGGATGCCGCATCCGACGCCCTGCCCGGCACCGAGCCGGCCGACCTCCTTCCCGAAGCCTTCGAGGCCGCGGCGACCGCGGGCGTGACCGTGCAGGTCACGGGCGACCTCGGCGTCGTCGCGCACCTCACGCCCGAGCGCCGCGACGCCCTCGACGGCGCTGTGGCGCAGTGCCTCGTGAACGTGGGGCGGCACGCCGGCGTCGGCATCGCCGAGATCGTCGCCGGCAGCGGTGGGGGCGAGGTGACGATCGCCGTGATCGACGAGGGCGACGGCTTCGATCCCGCCGGCGTGCCCGCCGATCGAATCGGCATCCGCATCTCGATCCAGGCGCGGCTCGAGCAATTCGGCGGCACGGTGCGCCTCTGGTCGACGGCGGGCATCGGCACGACGGTCGTGCTCACGCTGCCGATGGAGGGGCGATCATGACGAGGGTGCTCCGCCTCAGCCAGCAGGCGATCGATCCGCTCGGCGCGATCACGTCCATGGGCATCACGTGGATCGGCGCGGGTCTCGCGGGGGTGATCCCGATCGTCACGGCGATCGCTCATGCCGACGAGATGGTCAACCCCGCGGCATCCGTCGTCGGGGTCGTGTTCGCGATCATGGCGAGCGTCGCCGCGGCGGCGGGCGTGGCGCCGAGCCGGGCGCCGTTCACCTCCGAACGGCTCGCGCTCGTGACGACGCTCGCGCTCGTCGCGGCGATCGCGGAGTACGTCTCGACGGCCGGACGCAACCGCTTCGTCTACGACGACTACGGGCCGGCGATCATCGGCATCCTGCTGCTCTCGCTCGCACCCTTCTGCACGTGGGTGTCCCTCGCGGCGGCGGGCGTGTTCTCGTCGGGGGTGCTCTCGGTGCTGGTGCTCGGCGTCGCCCGTTCGACCGCGACCTCGGCACCGCTGCCGGCGTACCTCATCGTGAACGCCGCGGGCGTGCTCGCCTTCACCGCCGCGGCCGTCGCCTACTCGGTCACCGTGGTGGGCGGCATCCTCGCTTGGCAGCGCGAGGCGAATCGCGAGGCGCTGCGGCGCGACCGCGAACGCGACGCGGGCGTCGACGCGCGCTCGCCCATGTCGCGCGTGTCGATGCTGCGCCGCGAGGTGCTGCCGTTCCTCGCCCAGGTCATGACGTCCGACCGGATCTCGGTGCAGGACGCCGACCGGGCGCGCGAGCTCGCCGAGGAGTTGCGCCGTGCGCTGCGGGCCGGCATCGACTCGACGTGGCTCGACGACCTCGCCGCGAGCCTCGTCGCTCCCGGCGGAGCATCCGTGCAGGTCATCGACCCGGGAGCCGACGCGCGACACTTCATCGACGACCAGCGCACGGCGGTCACCGCCCTGCTGAGCTGGCTCGCCGGTGGCGACCGGGCGTCATCGATCACCGTGCGCACCGAGCGCGACACGGGCGACGCCGGTGGCCGGCTCGTCGTCGAGGCCGAACGCGGGCGCGAGTCGATCTCGCGGCGCGAGTTCGAACGGTTCGCGGCCGTCGCGCGGTCGGTCGGACTTGGCACGAAGACGGACTTCGCCGATGACCGCGTGCGGGTCGAGCTCGCGTACGCGGCGGAGTGAGACGGCGCCCGATCGCGGCGGCGTGACGCCGTCGGGTCGCGGCCGGGTACGATCGTTGCGATGGCCAAGCTCTACTTCCGCTACGGCGCGATGAACTCGGGCAAGTCGACGGCGCTGCTGCAGGCGGCCTTCAACTACGAGGAGCGCGGCCACGAGGTGCTGCTCGCGAAGCCGTCGGTCGACACGAAGGGCGATCGCAACATCGTCTCGCGGCTCGGCATGACACGAGAGGTCGACTTCACGATCTCGCCCGGCGAGGGCGTGCTCGACGCGTTCCAGCACCACCGCACGCGGGTGATCGAGCAGACCGGGCGCGACGTGAGCTGCCTGCTCGTCGACGAGGCGCAGTTCCTCACCACGCGCCAGGTCGACGACCTGCTGCGCATCGCGTTGCTCGACGCGATCCCGGTGCTCGCGTACGGCATCCGCACCGACTTCCAGACGGTCGCGTTCCCGGGCAGTCGGCGCCTGCTGGAGGTCGCGCACAGCCTCGAGGAGCTGAAGACGATCTGCCGCTGCGGCCGCAAGGCGATCTTCAACGGGCGCACCATCGACGGCCGCTTCGTGTTCGACGGCGACCAGGTCGCGATCGACGGCGCCGAGGTCGCCTACGAGTCGCTCTGCGGCGTCTGCTACCTCCAGGAGTCGGGCGGCGTGCTCGACGGGCACCCCGCGCCGGCCGGCTCGTCGGTCGAGTAGCGACCGACGGGGCGCCGACGAACTCACCCGACCAGCAGCGCCACGAGCAGCCCGTTGTAGACCGCGTGCGCGATGATCGCGCCGCCGAGGCGTCCGGTGAGCACCGCGAGCGCGCCGGCCGCCAGGCCGAACGCGAACGCGGATGCCCCGGTCACGAGCGCCGTCGCGGGGGTCGGAGCCTCGACGGTGTGCAGCAGCCCGAACAACACCGCGCTGACGACGACCCCGATCGCGGCGGCCGTGCGGCTCCCGGCGCCCGACGCCACAGCGCTGTCGCGCACGGCCGGCACGACGAGTCCGCGGAAGAACCACTCCTCGACGAACGGCCCGACGAGGATCGGCGCCACGACGAGCGCGAGCCAGGCCGTGGCCGGGTCGACCTCGAGCTGCACGCCGCTGCCCGACATCCGGCCGAGCACGGCGATCTCGATCGCCGCGGCGACTCCGCGCAGGACGAGCGCGACGCCGACGCCCCACAGCAGGTCGATGGGCCGGAACGCCAGGGGCACGAGCGCCGGCCGGCTGTCGGCCGAGGCATCCGATCGCGTCTCGGCGGGCAACGTGTCGGCGGGCAACGTTCCCGCCCGTGGCATCCCCGCCCGCCGCCACGCGACCAGCGTCGCGATCGCGAGCGGCAGCCAGACGACGAGGTAGGCGCCGATCGCCTGCGCGACCGGGGGCAGCACGACCGTGCGCACGACCTGCGCCCAGACCAGGATCCCCGCGAGCGCGAGCAGGATTCCGATCGCGGCATCCCGCAGCCCGGCATTCGCCCCGTGCCCACCCACGTACGCGAGCGTAGCGGCGTGACGACTCGCGATGAGCGGTCGCAGGGCGGCGCGCGCGATCCCGCGGCGTTTTCCGTCACCGTTCTTGCGCCAGGACGCAGTGCATGTGGGAGCATGAACCCAGCGACACCATCAGTGGGGACTGACGAAGCGGGGGCTTGTGGAGCTGCGTGACTACATCCGCATCTTGCGGCAGAACTGGGTGATCATCGTGGCCTGCGTGCTGCTCGGCATCGGGGCGGGCGCGGTCTACTCGCTCACGCAGACGCCGCTGTACAGCTCATCGGCGAAGGTGTTCGTGTCGACGTCGAACGGCGGCACCATCGGCGAGCTGACCCAGGGCAGCACGTTCACGCAGCAGCGCGTGACGACGTACGCCGATCTCGTGGGCACACCGATCGTGCTGCTCCCGGTCGTCGGCGACCTCCAACTCGACCTGACCGGTGAGGAGCTCACGCGCAAGGTGAGCGCGGCGGCCCTGCCCGACACGACCCTGATCGAGATCACGGTGACCGATCCCGATCCCGCGCTCGCCGCCGAGATCGCGACGGCCGTCTCCGAGAGCCTCACCAAGGTGGTCGCGTCGATCGAGACGACGCAGACGACGGATGCCGCGGGCGAGACGACCTCCGCATCGCCGGTGAGCCTCACGCTCGTGCAGCACGCCGCGGTGCCGCAGAAGCCGATCAGCCCGAACGTGCCGCTGAACATCGTGCTCGGCGCGTTCATCGGGCTCGCCCTCGGCATCGGCATCGCCGTGCTGCGCGCAACGCTCGACACGCGCATCCGCAGTGAGCGCGACGTCGAGCTCATCACCGATACCCCGGTCATCGGCGGCATCGTCTTCGATCCCAAGGCGAAGGAGCGCCCGCTGATCGTGCACGCCGATCCGCACTCGCCGCGTGCGGAATCGTTCCGATCGCTGCGCACGAACCTGCAGTTCCTCGATCTCGATCGAGCCGACCGTGCGTTCGTCGTGACGTCGTCGGTCGAGGCCGAGGGCAAGTCGACGACGGCCGCGAACCTGTCGATCGCGCTCGCCGACGCGGGCGCGCGGGTGCTGCTCGTCGACGCCGACCTGCGCCGGCCGAAGGTCGCGAGCTACCTCGGCATCGAGGGCGCCGTCGGCCTCACCGACCTGCTGATCGGGCGTGCGACGCTCGCCGACGTGATCCAGCCGTGGGGGCGCGACCAGATGTTCGTGCTGCCGGCCGGTCAGGTGCCGCCCAACCCGTCGGAGCTGCTCGGCTCGACCGCGATGCTCGAGACGGTGCGCGAGCTGAACCGCGCGTTCGACGTCGTGCTGTTCGACGCACCTCCGCTGCTGCCGGTGACGGATGCCGCGGTGCTCACCCGCGCGGTCGGCGCGGCGATCATCGTCGTCGCGGCAGGGCGTGCGCACAAGGGCCAGCTCAAGGGCGCGATCGACGTGCTCGACAACGTGGATGCCCCGGCCGCAGGCATCGTGCTGACGATGCTGCCGACCAAGGGCCCCGACGCCTACGGCTACGGGCGCTACGGCTACGGGCAGGGGTACGGATACGGCTACGCGCCGCGGGAGACGGTGGGCTAGTGGAGGTGCTCGTCGTGTGCACCGGCAACGTGTGCCGATCGCCGATCGCCGCGCAGCTGCTCGGCGCCCGGCTCGCGCGGCTCGGCATCGAGGCCGACGTGACGAGCGCCGGCACCCGCGCGCTGGTCGGCTCGCCGATGACGCCCGAGGCGATCGACGTGCTCGCCGGTTTCGGCGTCGAACCCGCCGGCCACGCCGCCCGACAGCTCACCGAGGGGCTGGTCCGCGGGTCCGAGCTCATCCTGACCGCGACGCGCGCGCACCGCGCCGAGGTCGCCTCGATGGTGCCGGCCGCCGCGAGGCGGGCGTACACGCTGCACGAGTTCGCGCGCGTGGCATCCGTCGTCAGCCTCGACCGCCCCGACGCAGACGCAACCGACCCGACCGGGCTCCTGCGGAGCCTGGTCGCCGCCGCGCCCACCCAGCGCGGCTTCGCGGCACCCCCCGCGAACCCCGACGACGACGACGTCGTCGATCCGTACCGGCGGCCACCCGAGGTCTACGTCGAGGCGGGTGAGCGCATCGACCTCGCGGTCGCGGCGCTCACCGAAGCCCTCCTCGCTCCGATCGGGCCGGGTGGTCGTGGTGGCGCGTGAGGGCACCCGGGTCGAACTGCGCACCGCACCGCTGACGGTCGTCGCGCTCGTCGTCTTCGTGCTGGTCGACGCGGCACTCGTGTGGTGGGCGTTCGCGTCGGTGCGATCCGATGGTGCTGCGTCGGCCTCCGAGGGGCCGATGCCGACGCTGCCCGGGGCGGCGTCGCCGACCGCCGGTGGTACGCCTGCACCGTCATCGGCGCCGGCCGCGGCGCCGGAGCCGACGGCCGCCGCGGGCGCCCCTGGCGGCAGTCGCGCCGCGACGAGCTCGAGGTACCTGTACGCGGTCGACCCGTCGACGGCCCACCGGGGCGTGCGCGGCGGCTGCCCCGGCCCCGGAACGACCTTCGAGTCGACCACCGACGGGGGAGCGACGTGGACGCCCTCGCCGGTGGAGTTCGCCGACGTGCGCGCGATCGCGCAGGCCGACGCCGACGTGATCGTCGTGATCGCGAGGGATGCCGCGACCTGCGGTCTGGGCGCGTTCTGGAGCTTCGTCGACGGGGACGATTGGGAGCCCGCGGGCGAGTACCAATCGCCGTGGACGGCGGATGCCGCCACCGTGACCTCGCCGGCAGGGCAGCCGTCGACGCCATGCGGCGACGACGGGAGTGGCGTCGCCGATGTCGCCGGGCGCGGCACGGCCGAGGCCGTTGCGCTCTGCGCCGATGGTTCGTTGGTGACGACGTCGGACGCCGGGGCGACCTGGTCGGCCGCGCCGCCCGTGGAGGGCGCGGTCGCGGTCGCGGCGGCATCCGATCGGTACCTGGTCGCCGTCGCCGGCAGCGACGGTTGCGAGGGTCTTCGCGTCATTCCCGTCGGCGGTGGTGAGGCGTCGTCGATCGGATGCCTCGCCGCCGAGGTCGTGCCGGGGGAGACGGCCGTCGACGTCGCGGGTGACGGCACGATCTGGGTGTGGTCGGGAGACGTGATCGCGCGCTCGGGCGACGGTGGTGCGACATGGTGATGCGCGCGACCGGGCCCATCGCGAGGGCGACATCGACGACCGAGTGGGCGTCGCAGCTTGCCGCGCGAGTGCGCATCACCGACCTGCTCGTGCTGCTCTGGGTCGTCTTCGGCGTGCAGATCGGCTGGGTGGGCCTCGACCGAACGGCGAGTGGATTCAGCGGCTCGCGCGGCGACATCACGATCAGCTACACCGTCGTCTCGCTGGTCATCGTCGCCGCATGGATGCTCGCGCTCGAGCTGTTCGACACGCGCTCGCCGCGCGTGCTCGGCGTCGGCACGCAGGAATACCGGGGCATCGCCGACGGGGCGGTGCGGCTGTTCGGGCTGGTCGCGATCGTCGCGTTCCTCTTCAAGATCGACGTCGCGCGCGGATACATCCTGATCGCGTTTCCGCTCGGGGTGCTCGTGCTGCTGCTGTCGCGGTGGACGTGGCGGCAGTGGCTCGGCATGATGCGGCGGCGCGGGCAGTTGGCGTCGCGCGTGCTGCTCGTGGGGTCGGAGGCGACCGTCACGACGATCGCCCGCGAGTTCGCGCGGATGCCGGAGGCCGGTTACCGCGTCGTCGGCGCTTGCGTTCCCGCAGGGGCCGGTGACGTGTTGCCGGGCACGCGGATCCCCGTCGTGCACGGCCTCGCGAACTCGCTCGCGGTCATGCGCGATTTCGGTGCCGACACGGTGGTCATCACCAGCTCGGACGAACTCGGGCCGGAGCAGGTGAAGCGGCTGAGCTGGGGACTCACACCGGGCGCCGAGCACCTGGTCGTCGCGCCGAGCCTCATCGACATCGGCGGTCCGCGCATCCGCACCCGGCCGGTCGCCGGGCTGCCGCTCATGCACGTGGAGACGCCGAAGTTCGAAGGGCGCAAGCTCGTCGCGAAGCGGATCTTCGACCTCGTCGTCGGCTTCGGCATCGTCGCGGTGCTGTCTCCGCTGCTCGCCGTGGTCGCCATCACGGTGAAGCTGTCGTCGCCGGGGCCCGTGCTGTTCCGGCAACAGCGGATCGGCAAGAACGGGAAGCCGTTCGAGATGTACAAGTTCCGGTCGATGGTGGTGGGCGCCGATGCGCAGCTGGCTCAGTTGCTCGCGGAGCAGGGCACCGGCGAAGTGCCCCTGTTCAAGGTCGCGAACGATCCGCGGATCACGCCCATCGGGCGCTTCATCAGGAAGTACTCGCTCGACGAACTGCCGCAGCTCTTCAACGTGCTCGGCGGCTCGATGAGCCTCGTCGGACCCCGGCCGCAGGTGCCGGCCGAGGTCGAACTCTACGATCGCGGCGCGCACCGCCGCCTGCTCGTGCAGCCCGGCATGACCGGGCTCTGGCAGGTCAGCGGTCGATCGATGCTCAGCTGGGAGGACGCCATCCGGATCGATTTGTTCTATGTCGAGAACTGGTCGCTGACGGGGGACCTGATGATCATGCTGCGGACGGCGCGCGCGGTGTTCCTGCCAGCAGGGAGCGCGATATGACCGGGGACCGGCTTCCGGAGCGGGTCGTGCCCGAAGCAGTCGCCGCTCCTGTGATGACGACGCTCGATGTCGTCGTCGTGACCTACGGCCGCAGCGACCTCGTTCGGGAATGCCTGAGCTCGCTTCAGGCCGCTCGTCCAGCGACGCCGATGACCGTGATGGTGGTGGACAATGCGTCGCCAGACGACACGCCTGACGTTGTCGGGCGTGAATTCCCCTGGGTCGAACTGAGGCGTCGGCCGACGAATGACGGCTTCGCCGTGGCCAACAACGCGGTGCTCCGCGACTCCACCGCGAAGTTCGTGCTCCTCCTCAATCCAGACACGCGGATGGAGCCCGGCACCCTCGATCATCTCATCGCGGTCATGGAGGACAATCCGGACATCGGCATGATCGGTTGCCGGCTCCTCACCGCCGACGGCGGGATGGACCACGCGGCTAAGCGGAGCATCCCCACGATCCGATCTGCGATCGCGTACTTCGCCTTGCGTGCGGTCGGACGGAGCGGGTCGGCGTATCTCGCTCCCGAGGTCGGGGATGAAGACTTCGCCGACGTCGACGCCATCAACGGGGCGTTCATGCTCGTGCGGGGCGCTGCGCTCGGTGAGGTCGGGCTGCTCGATGAGACGTATTGGATGTATGCCGAGGATCTCGACTGGTGTGTGCGATTTCGGGCGGCCGGATGGAGGGTCGTGTACGACGGGTCTGTCATCGCTCACCACCTGAAGGGAGGCAGCTCTGACGGCCCACGACGGCTTCGGCTCAACTATCACTTCCACCGCAGCATGGCGGTCTTCTACCGACAGCACAGCCGGAGTGGCAACCCGATGATCGATGGTGTCGCCATTGCTGGAATCTGGAGCCGATTCGCGCTCACATCCCTCTTGAACGGGATGACTCGCGCTGTGCGGAAGTATGAGCGGGAGCGAGCGTGAGCGATCGATCAATTTCGGTTGTCATCCCGACCTACAACCGTGAGACGACCTTGGAACGAGCGATTCGGAGCGTGCTCTCCCAGCAGCACCCTGTGCTCGAGGTGATCGTTGTCGACGACGGCTCGACCGATGGCTCGGTACAGCTCGTTCAGCGCCTTGCGGAGCAGGACGGCCGCGTTCGGCTCATACTGGCCGATCACCGAGGGGCTGCCGCAGCACGCAATCGAGGTGTGGCCGAAGCGAACGGCTCGTTAATCGCCTTCCAAGACAGCGACGACGAATGGACCCCCGACTTCCTCGCAGAACTGTTCCCGCGGGTGGGGGATCGTAACGATATCGTCGCGTTCGCGTCGCACCGTGTGCACTACCGCGATGGAACGATCGACGTTGTTCCGGCAGAACGGGTCGATGATGTCGCTCGCCGGCTGCTCACCCACAGCATCATTTCAACCCAGACCGCGTTGATTCCTCGCCGGCTTCTGCAATCGCACCCTTTCGACGAGCACCTGGCGCGGTTCCAGGACTGGTCGTTGTGGCTGTCCATGATCAGCACGGGCGGCGTCCAATTCGTGCATCGCCCCGTCATCGGGGCGGAGATCTACCGACTTGGCGACAGCATCTCCGAGGGAAGCACG
Source organism: Agromyces agglutinans (assembly GCF_009647605.1). Lineage (GTDB taxonomy): Bacteria > Actinomycetota > Actinomycetes > Actinomycetales > Microbacteriaceae > Agromyces > Agromyces agglutinans. Next base: position 11,589 of record NZ_WJIF01000006.1, read on the forward strand.
CGCATCCGTTCGCAGAGCCTCCGCCGCATTCTGCGGACCAACCGGGCGCTCTTCCTCAGGCACCCGAAGGCATTGGGCAGGCTGCTCGTCCGTGCCTACCTGCGACCCGGCGTGACGTCGAAGCACACCGCTCCGAGCAGACCCCGCAGCGAGTCTCGGAAAGAGCCGGTATGACCTCGGTTCCACCAGCGATGGAGCCCATGCTCCAGGGGGCCGTCGGTCTCTCTCACCCTGAAGTCGGGCTCGGGCTCAGCGCCCGAGCAGCACGCGGAGTCACGGTCTCGGTCGTCGTCGTCGTCGTCGGAGCGCTCATCAGTTACAAACTCGGCGGGAGATTCGCGGTATCGAATATCGCCCAGATCGTCGGACTCGCCATCTTGATGGTGTCGGTTCCGCGCGCTCTGCGAGCTCGCGATGTCGTGCTCGTATTGCTGAGCCTTGGCGGTGTCCTCGCAGGGGGCCTCGCAGTGAGCAACATCTATGGCTATGGGCTCGCGCTCGAGTACCTGGCGTTCTACACGTTGATGGCGCTCTGGCTCTTCTGGTGCCACGGGGCGTGTCGGCGGCTCGGCGCCCAAGAGGCGATCGCGCACGGATTCGCAGTCGCGATCCCCATCGCATTGCTGGTCATCGTCGCCCAACTCGGACTGGACTTGCAAGGTGGCGCCGATCGGCGACGTCTCGGCTTCGACGACAAGTCCCACGCATCGATCTACTGCTGCTTCCTGGCGTTCGCATCGCTCCGTTTCCTTCGAGGTCGGGCTCGGCTCGTCGTCTCCTTGGTTTTCTTCGTCATCGCGTTCCTCACGATCTCGAGGCTTCCGTTCATCTTCGCTCCTCTGTACTTCGTGGCATTCCTCGGCGAGTATCGCCGAGTTCGCGCGGAGGCGAAGACCCCACTCGACGTCTATGTCGTCCATCTCCTCATGGCGGGCGTGGTCCTGACGCCGGTTTTGCTCGCGGCCCGCGCCGCGGGCTTGTTCGCATCGTTTGGCCGAGTGTTCCAAGCTGGGGAGCGGACGGATGCTTCGACCCAGGCGCACCTCCTTCTCCTGGAATACGCCGCGCGCCTCAAGATCGCGGATCCGGGCTCTTTCCTATTCGGTGTCACGCCAGGCGGATTCGCTTCTGTTCTGGCGCGTAGCGACATTGATATATCGTCGTTCGCGGCCATCGACCCGCCGGGCTACGAAAAGGTACTCGAAGGAATTGCCCCGATGCATTCCAGCCTCGGCTCGATCCTGCTCGAGTTCCCGATCTGGGTCGCAGCGGGCTACCTCGTGCTCGCGGCATGGGCGCTCTGGGCCCTCCTGCGGCGCGGTGAGACCGTGCTCGCACTGTTCCTGGTGTCGTTCTTCGTTGCCACGGTGTTCTACTCGAGCCAGACCGAGCTCTATTTCGCGGTGGCATGGACGGCGGTCATCGCGATGGCGACGACGCCCTCAGTCGCGCCAAGCCGGGCCGGGCGAGAGAATGCCGGGAGCGTCGGGCAAAGGGCTCACCGATCGCGAACCAGGCGGGGTTCCGCGACCGCGATGGGGGATGAATGAGCGACCCGGTGAATCATCCGAACGAACCGGCCGTGTTCGCCTGGCTCAGCGGGCAGGCGGACAACATCGGTGATTCGATGCTGCGTCGCGCGTACGCGCAAGCCCTCGCGGCCTGCGGAAGGGTAGAGGCCTGGGTCGGCAACCCAGACTCGGGATACGCGTCCGGTCTCGGTCTCTCGCGTGACTCGATGAACAGTGGATACTTCAGATGGGTCGGCCGGTTCGCTCGCTCAGCTTGGTCCGGATCCGCCGTATTCGCATTCAATGCCGGCGAGTTTGTTCCGACCAAGAAGTACGTGGCGGGTCTCATTTTCATGCTCCCCGTGATTGCGCTCCATCGCCTGCGAGGCGGCCGGATCGTGTGGATGGGTGCCGGGGTCCGCCGAGGGCATCGTCTTCTGATGCATCCCTTTCGGCTCCTGGCGCGATGGAGTGACCCACTGCGCTTCAGAGATGTCGAGTCGACCCGGATCGTTGGGATGGGGAAGACGATGCCCGATTGGGGCTTCGCGCTGGGCACCGGTGGAGCACTCGTCGTCGGTGCCCCGATCGAACCGGCCGGTGCGAACACGCCGCGCGACTACATCGCCGTCGTTCTGAGGGGTGATCGTCGGCCTCCGAGCGACAGTTGGGTCGCTGCCGTCGAACGACTCGCTGCGAGGACGAACACGAAGGTCGTCGTGGTCGTTCAGGTCGAACGCGATCGCGCGGCGGCGGAGGCGCTGGGCGCCAGACTCGATTGCCGGATCATTCGCTGGAATCCGTCTGTCGATCATCGCCAGCAGGAAGCTCGTGTCCGTGCAGAATATGGGCGATGCCGCGCGGTGATCTCGGACAGGCTCCATGCCCTGATCATGGGCGCGACTGAAGGTGCAGTTCCCCTCGGCTGGTGCGAGACAGCGACCGATAAGGTCTCGCGTCATTTCGAACTCATCGACGCTGATTGGTTGCGTCCTCCCGGAGATGGACCAACGGAAGCCCTCGACGCGCTCACGCCCGATGCGCTGGAGACGATGCGTATCGAAACGCTGTCCGCAGTGGCGCGGGCTCGTGCCGAACTCCGCGAGGCTGCCGACAGTCTGGTACGCCGAGTCGTGGTGGACGCATGATCAGGGTCATGCACACGCTCCAGGCGCCCGATGGGACCACGCGCTATGTCGACCATATGATCGGCGCCGCGCCCCCGGGTGTGCGGATCATGACGTTCACCTGGGGACGCGCCATCTTCGGCCGCTACGACGTCCTTCACGTGCACTGGCCGGAATCCCTTGTTCGACACCCGAGGCTGGCCGGGCGAGCGGCCAAGCGGATGCTTCTGGAGATGCTCCTCGCGAGACTGAGGCTCACTCGAACACCGATCGTGCGAACGATTCATAACGTTGCGCCGCACGAGCCGGGGGATTCGGCGGAGGCTCGCGTGCTCGGCCGGATCGACCGCCGCACGGACTTCTGGATCCTCTTGCAGCCAGGTACGCCGAGTCCGAACGAGGCGCGTTCGATGGTCATCCGCCATGGTCATTATCGCGGGGTGTTCCAGAGCGAGGTGGCAGCCGTCCGCGGGCGCATGCTGCAATTCGGACTGCTTCGTCCCTACAAAGGAGTGGAGGCGCTGATTGCCGCGTTCGCTGAGCTAGACGATCCCCGGGGGCAACTCCGTATCGTCGGGAGGCCGCACTCGGCGGACTTCGAGGCTGCCCTGAGACGCCGTGCCGAGAGAGATCGACGGGTCTCCCTCCGACTGGAGTTCGTTCCGGACGCAGCGCTCATCGATGAGATACGACAGGCGGAACTCGTTGTGCTGCCCTACACGGAAATGCACAATTCCGGAGCGGTGCTCGTCGCGCTGTCGTTGGATAGACCGGTGCTCGTTCCGCGTTCGAGTTCAACCGATTCGCTGGCCGAAGAGGTTGGCGAGAGCTGGGTCCTACGCTACGACGGTCCGCTCGATGCGAAAACCCTGGCTGCGGCCCGGGTGGCAGCTGCCAGCCACCGTCCCGGCCGACCTGACCTCTCGGGACGGGACTGGGCGCGCGTCGGAGAACTCCATGGCGAGGTGTATCGCCTCGCGTTGGTCCCGGACCAACCGAATCGCGCCGCGATCAATCGCGACGCTCGCGCATGACCGCCTGACGTGCGGAGACCAAGCGTGCGAATCGAGCGAAGAGCTTGGCCGGAGCACCGGCGAGCGTCTTCCACGGTGGCACGGCGATTCGGTCGTACTTTGCGATCTCGCGCCGCATCGGTGCGACGAAGCGACTCAGGTCCCCTGAGCTTCGCGCCTCCGCGAACCACGTGAAGCTCAGGGCCGCCATTCGACGGCGCTGGCGGATGAGCCTTCGTCGACGACGATCCACGCGGTGCGCGTCAGGTTCGACGCGCTTCTTGGGCACCGTTTTTCCGGCGGCGATGTCATCAGCCAACCGGACGGCGAGCCCGTCGCGACGATGGCGGAAATTCCCCGCCTGCGAATGCGCCACCTTGTCGGGGCCGACGTCTTCGACGAGAATCTCCCCGCTGCTCATGCCCGCCTCCAGGATGGCGTCCAGAGCCTCGTTTCTCGAGACGATCACGTTCGTCCCCCGCCAGTCGGCTGAGTATTCGGGGAGCCAGGCGTCGCCGAACACGATGTCTGCGGTCTCAGCGAATATGTCGTCGCAGAAGTTGCAGGCCTCGGGCTGGAATGCGCAGTGGCCCCACATTCCGCCGATGAGCGAACGCGTCCGCTGACGAGACGGCTCCGCGTCATTCTCGCGCCATGCGCCGAAGTCGTAGTCGCCAGCCGATCGTTCGGAGTTCTTGACCCGGAAGTCGACGCGCGAGAGTTCCGAGGGCGCGACGCCGGCTTGCCACGCGAGCGCTTCGGCGAAGAATTGGCTTTTCAGGTGCCCGCAGACCAACCCCACGAACATGGTGATTCTCGTCGCGAATCGCTCGTCTTCTCGGCACAGGAGACGAGCAGCCTTGATGAAGCAGGGGATGCCTACCACCGCCACGCGGATGTCCTCGCCGAGGATCGTCTGAAATACCTCTGCGAACGTGGTCGCGTAATACTGCGACTTGCGTCGTTCCTCGATCTCCCGCTCCGAACGGGAGACCGTGAACTCGAAGAGTTCCGGTGCGCTAGCCGTCCTTCCTACGTGGACGATCGCATCGACGAGGCCCTCATCGATGAGCTTCGCGAGCATCCAGGAGGTCATGCCCCCTGAACTGCTCTTCACTCTTTCGGTCTCGCTGGCGACCGAGCCCACGAGGGTGCGGGTGTATGTGCCGATCCGTCGGTCGGTGCGTGCGCCGACCGACGGGTGCGGCGCCCCGAGCGCATCTTCGTCGACGGCGTCGTCGGAGAACGGACATACCCGACTGGCTGCTCGTATCTGATCGCTCGTCGCGTCGCCCAATGACGCTGTGTACAGGCGATTGGTGTTCAGCGTGACGCGCACGGCCCCCGAGGTTGCAGCCGAGCAAGCGCCACATCCGATGCACATGCCGCGCGCAATGGTCTCTTCGATTCCATGCACAGTGATTCCCCGCCCCCAAAGTCCACTTCGACCGACTCTAGTCGGCCCGCGTGCGCCGCGCTCGCGTGTAAGAGGACTCTGCTAGCCTGATCGTCCGTCGCGGGCCTGAGGGGGAAGGTGGGGGCGAGTGGTCGAACGCCTGGATGGAAAGACCCATCGCGGCCGGCAGCAGCGAGGCTCCGAGTCGGTCGCACTTCGATGACTTCGACGCCACGCGTGCTCATCCGCACCCTGCCTCCCAGCGGGAACTTCGGCGGGGTGCTGCAGGCCTATGCGTTGCAGGAAGTGCTGCGTCAGCTCGGAGCGTCGCCCGTGACGGACGTGAGCCGGGCCGATCGCCCGGACGGTATCCGTGCGAGCACCAAGTACGGGATCAAGAGCGGCTTCTGCCGGATGCCGGGGGCCGACCGGATCGCGCCGCCTGCCTGGCATCGAGAGGTGATCAAGCGGGAGCGCGCCAAGCCGCTCCGTCCGTTCGTCGACCAGCGGATCGCCATGACCGCGATCTACCAGCGCGGGCGGGTGAATCCCGCTGCCCTTGCCGGCACCGACGTCTTCCTCGCCGGGAGCGATCAGGTCTGGCGGCCAGGCTACGGCGACGTCCTTTCGTACCTCTTCGACTTCGCCCCTTCGGGCGCGACGCTGGCCTCGTATGCCGCATCCTTCGGGCGGTCCGATCTGGACGGCTACTCACCCCGGGTGCTCGAGGAGTCGCGAACGCTCGCGCAGCGCTTCGCTGCCATTTCAGTTCGGGAGGCCGACGCAATCCGCATCTGCCAGGAGCGTTGGGGAGTGGACGCCGTCCAGCATGTCGATCCCACGATGCTGCTGACGGCGGAACACTATCGAGATTTCGCGCAAACGAGTGAAGATGATCACAGTGGCCGACCGTACCTCTTGTCTTTTCTCCTCGACCAGACGTCCACGATGTCCGCCGCCGTCTCTCACGTCACCGCGGCACTCGGCATCGCCCATCGAGATCTCCTGCCCCGATGGCCTCAGCGCGCCAGGGAACTTGGCCGGCGCGCACCTGGGATCCCAACCGTGGAGCAGTGGCTGGGCGCGTTCGCGGACTCGTCGTTCGTCATCACGGATTCCTTCCATGGCACCGTGTTCGCTGTGCTGAACCGAAAGCCCTTCATCACGCTGGCCAACAGCTTCCGGGGGGTGGCTCGGTTCACGTCGTTGTTGGGCTTGCTCGGCCTGTCGGATCGGCTCGTCTACGACGGGCGCGCCGACGAGTTGAACAGGGCTTTCGACCATGTCATCGACTGGGGCGACGTGAACGCACGGGTCGATATCGAAAGGCGCCGCGGTCGTGAGTATCTCTCGTCGCTCTTGAACGCGTCAGGCTCGTCGTCTCAGACCACCTTCGTCGATGCCTGAGGGAGACGATCTCGGGCGCAAGGCAGTGCGCTCCATCACCTGGGTCATCGCCGAAAGGTGGAGCTCTCGGGTACTCACGTTGGTGGTATTCGCTGTGCTCACGCGATTGCTCACCCCCGCCGAATTCGGACTCGTCTCACTTGCCACCGCGTTCGTAGTGGTCCTGCAAGTCTTCGTCGACTCGGGGCTGAGCAAGGCGTTGATACAGCGCAAGGAGCTTGCTGAGAAGGACGCGTCCACCGCGTTCTGGACATCGCTCGGCTTGGCGTTCGTCCTCTACGCGGCGTTGTTCCTCGCGGCGCCGTTGATCGCTCAACTGTTTGATCAGCCCGCACTCGTGCTGGTGTTGCGCGTGATGGGTGCCGGCCTTCCCTTGACCGCGTTGTCGGCCACGCCCGCCGCGCTATTGGAGCGCGACTTCAAGTTCGGCGTGCTCTCGGTGCGTCAACTCGTCGGTACTGTGGGGGGTTCACTGCTCGCCATCCCCGTGGCCGTCCTGGGCGGGGGGGTATGGGCACTCGTCGTGCAGTTCCTGGCCGCAGCACTCATCTCGGTGGTGACGATGTGGGCATCGACGCCGTGGCGACCCCGTTTCGAGTTCTCGCTCGACTCGCTGCGAAGCCTTTGGGGTGTCGGTATCAGCATCCTCGGCATCGGCCTGCTCGACGCGGTGTACGCGAATGTCGACAAGATCATCATCGGCGCTTTCTTCAGCGCGGACGTCCTCGGGTTTTACTTCATCGCACAGCGCGCAGCGGCCATCCTGACGGATTTGGTGACGTCCGTGCTCGCCCGGATCTCGCTGACCACGTACTCGCGCGTGCAGGACGATCTGCCCAGGCTCAACCGGATCTTCCGCCAGTTGACTTTCGTGGCGGGCGCCGTGGCGATCCCGGTGTTCGGGCTCGTCGCGGTCCTCGCTCCACAGCTGTTCCCGCTCGTCTTCGGCGAAGGCTGGGAACAGTCGATCCCGATCTTCTGGATCTTCGCTCCGAACTCCGCCTTGTTCGCGGTGATGTCGTTCGACCGGTCCGTCATGATCGCAACCGGGCACGAGAAAGCCGCGCTTCTGCTCGCGTTCGGCCAGAACGTTCTTGGGGTGCTTCTTGCGTTCGTGCTTCTGCCATTCGGAATCCTAGGGGTGGCGTTGTCACGCTGGGCGCGCCTCCTGCTCTGGCCTGTGCGTCTCGGGTTGCTTCATCGTTATATCCAGCTCCCCGTTGGGCACTATCTGCTCCAAGTCGCTCGCGCGGCTGCCGCGGTCGTTCCAGTGGTGTGCGGCGTCGGATTGCTCCAGCTCACGCCATGGGCCGAAGGGCCACACGCGTTCTGGGCGTTTGCGCTCCCCTTGGCGGTGATCGGGCTGGTGACCTACGCCGGGCTGCTCTGGTTGATCGCCGGCGACGACAATCGCGTGCTGATTCGGCGATCGCTCGCGCCGATCCTGCGGCGAGCCCGCAAGCGTCGCAACGATTCCTGAATGGCGGACGACTCGGCGCGAGCGCTTCTCGCAACGGCCGAATGTCCTGCATTACGCTCGGCGATGTGCGGGCGTCAGGGGGAGATGCCGGCACTCGACGCCCCTCCACACCCGTGTCACGCCGACCCGGCCCCAATGGAGAATCAATGCTCGCGTTCATCACCTCGCTGCGTCACCCGCAGAATTCTTCGGACTATGGGCGGGTCGAGCTTCTCCTGCAGTGGACCTTGAGGTCGATCGCCAACCAGACTTCGGGGGAGTACCTCGTCTTCGTCGTCGCCAATCAAGTGCCGTCGTTCGAGCTCCCTGAACGCGTCCATTTCGTCGAGGTCGATTTCCCATCGCCTGCGCCGAATGGCGGACGGCACACCGCTCGCGAAGCGGTGCTCTGGGACAAGGGCACGAAGCTCGCGGTGGGACTGATCGCAGCGGCGGGGTACGACCCGGAGTACGTGATGATCTTCGACTCCGATGACTTTATCCACCGTGACGTCGTCAAGTTCGCGGACGCGAACCCTGGCCGGCCGGGTTGGTACATCAGCGATGGATGGCGATACTCCCGGGCGACGAATGCCTATCGGCCTCTTCGCGGATTCAATGATGAATGTGGGACGTCGTACATACTGCCGTTCGCCGTATACGCCGTGCCCGCACATGCGAGTGTGAATGACACTCAGGAACAGCTTGCGGATGCATTCGGAGATCGCCTCCTCGAAATCATCGGTTCCCATCTGCACCTCGTCGAGTGGCTGGCAGCGCGAGGTCACGTCATTGAAAAGCTCCCCATCCGCGGCGCGGTACACCACGTCGATACAGGCGAGAATCACTCCCGTATCACGATCCGAGGGCTGGCTCGACCGTACTCGCGACGATTGCTCCGCGAATACGCGATTGCACCGTCGAGATCGCGCGCGCAAACCTGGTGGTCGGCGATCGGTCCCAGGGCGCTGATCAATCTGCCGCGCGATCTGGGCTTCCGGGCATACAAGTCGGCTGTCAAGACGAAGCGTGCGTTGCGGAGCCGCCGGGGCGCTCTCAGGCTGACCCTCGACCGGTTGACGATCCCGATCGAGGGTGTGTTGGAACGCCTGGCATTGCGGGGAAGGGCGTGGCGACGTCGCGTCGTCGATTCAGGTGACCGGGCGCTGCTGATTGTGGGCCCGGGGGCTGGGAGCATCGGCGACGAGGCTATGTATCAGTCGTTCCTCTTGAATTCACCGCTGCCCGTCAGCGTCATCGCCCGAAATGCCAATGATCTCGCGCGGCCGCCCGCGGAACTGCGGGCGCGTTTCTCGCCGTTGCCCAATTTGCTCTACGGGGGTGTTATCTCGCGCATGAGGGCGCTCGCGGACTTCCGGCGCATGCTCGAGTCGGCCTCATCGGTCTCGGTCGTCGGCGCTGATGTGGTCGATGGAAAGTACAATCCGAAGGCGTCGGTGCGGCGATTTCGGACCGCTGGAGTGGCGGCCCGCATGGGCATCCCCGCCCAGATTCTCGGATTCAGTTGGAACGAGGCCCCTGATCCGGCGGCGCTTCGGGCAGTTCGCAAGGTTCCTCCGGCGGTAAGGCTCCTCGCTAGGGACCCGATCTCAGCGGAGCGGCTGATTCGGTCTGGTGCGAGCAACGTGAGAGCGGCAGCCGATCTCGCGTTTCTCACCAAGCCTTCCGCCGACCTGCCAAGCACGATCGAGGCGTGGCTCCGAGGTCAGCGAGGGCGTCGCATTGTCATCGTCAATTCGAACCCGCGCTTGGCAGGAAGCTTCCCAGATCAGATGGCTGAATATTGCTATCTCGTCCGATGCCTGGTCGCGCGGGGCGAATCTTGCGTGCTGCTCCCGCATGACTCTCGAGATCTGGGCCGAGGCTCCGAGATCGCCCACCTGAGGCGTCTCGCGGATGAGATACGGCCCTCTCCGCACGTGTTGTCACTCCCGGAGACGCTCGAGCCGGGCGAGGTCGTGCGGCTGGCGCAGTACGCCAGCCTGACCATCAGCGGCAGAATGCACCTCGCGATCCTTTCGGCAGTTGCAGGCGTCCCGACGGTCGGCCTGGACTACCAAGGGAAATTCGAGGGACTCTACCGACTCCTCGACATCGCGGACCTCCGTGTGCCACAGGGCGAGCTGGATGGGCGCCTGGTGGAGTCAGTCGAGCGGGCGCTAGCGCAACTCGAGTCGTACTCCGGATCGCTGCGGCGCGCCTTGCCGGACGTGATCCGACTGGCAGAGCGCAACTTCGAGATGCTCAACGAGAACTGACACTCGGTCGTGCCCTGAATAGGCGCGGCGAGTGTGCTGCCGTGTCATGCCGATGTGTCGTCGTCACGGGTACGAGGAGGTGACCAGTGAGACCGGGCATGTCTCCGCAGTGCAGAGATAGTGCCTGAGATCGAGGAATCACGTGCCGTCGTATCGCCGAGGACTTCGGTAGGCGGGCGCTGACTCACTCGCGTGCCCAGGCTGCCCTCGCGTGGTGCTCGCGGAGCGATGGTGACCATCGCAGCACGGCTTGCACAGAGTGTCGATGAACCGGGGGACGGTCGCGGGCTACGCTACCCATCGTGACGCCGATTTCTGGGGGTTCGGAATCGTCGAGTCGGAACCATGGGGATGGGGCATCCGACCGGCACGGTGAATCGCGCACCCGCTCCCACCACCACCACCGCTCGAGCAAGACCCGCCGCCGCCAGCGCCGCAAACGCATCATCACCTGGACGATCGTCGGCGTCGCCGCCGCCCTCGTCCTCTCGGCCGCGTGGGTCGGCATCCGCGCGGTGCTCGCGACGAACGAACTCCAAGCAGCGGTGCCGCTCGCGAGCCGAGCGCAAGACACGATCCTCGCCGGCGACGCCGAGCAGGCGAAGGCCACCGCCGACGAGTTCGCGGGGCACGCGGCATCCGCTGTCTCGCTGACCGGTGACCCGATCTGGTGGCTGTACGAACGCCTTCCGCTGCTCGGACCGAACCTCGAGGTGCTGCGTTCGCTCGCGGCATCCGTCGATCGCGTCGCGCAAGGAGCGGTGCTGCCGCTCGCGGAAGCGGCCGGCGGCGTGGATGTCGCCGCGTTCGCGCCGGCCGGCGGGCGCATCGACCTGCAGCCCATGATCGACCTGCAGGAGCCGATGGGTCGCGCGGCCGGGGCTTTCGACGCGGCGACCGCGATGGTCGAGCGCCCGGGCGTGGCCGACGCCGAGGTCATCGCGCCCCTCGCAGACGCCCGCGACGAATACCTCGCGCTCGTCACCGAGGCACGCGACACCGTCGACGCGGCCGACCGGGCCGTCACGCTCCTGCCGTCGATGCTGGGCGCAGAGGGGCCGCGCGACATCCTGCTGCTCTTCCAGAACAACGCCGAGCTGCGCTCGCTCGGCGGCGTCTCGAGCGCACTCGCGCTCGTGCACGCCGAGGGCGGAGCGCTCAGCATGACGCAGCAGGCCGATTCGGGCGACATCGGCAGGTTCCGCGACCCGGTCGTCGCGCTGCCGATCGAGACGCGAGCGCTCTGGGGCGACAACACGGCGCGGTACATCCAGGACGTGAACTTCACCCCGCAGTTCCCGCTCGCCGCGACCATCGCGCGCGAGATGTGGAAGCAGCGGTTCGGCACCGAGGTGCAGTCGGTCGTCGCGGTCGACCCGGTGATGCTGAGTTACCTGCTCGCCGCGACCGGGCCGGTGACGCTCGACACGGACGATGTGATCTCCGCCGACAACGCCGTGCAGTTCCTGCTCGTCGACGTGTACGCCAGGTACCCGGTCGCCCAGCAGGACGCCATCTTCGCGGATGCCGCGGCCAAGGCCTTCGGTGCCCTCACGGCAGGCGGCGCCGACCCGCGCGCCCTCGTCGAGGCGCTCGCGAAGGCGGGCTCCGAGCGGCGCATCCTCGTCTGGAACGCCGACGTCGAGGAACAGGCCGTGCTCAGCGGCACGACGCTCGCCGGCGAACTGCCCGCAGGCAGCGAGACCGAACAGGCCTTCGGTCTCTACTTCAACGACATGACCGGCTCCAAGATGGACCCGTACCTCGACGTGCAGTTCGGAGCCGACGCCGTCACCTGCCGCAACGACCGTCTGCCGCTCTACGAGGTGCACGTCACGCTCACGAACACCGCGCCGGCGGATGCCGCGACCAGCCTCTCGTCGTACGTCACGGGCGGCGGCGACTACGGCACGCCGCCCGGCAGCATCACCACCTCGGTGCACGTCTACGGCGAACTCGGCAGCTACAACCTCGGCGTGCTGCTGAACGACCAACCCGTCGGCTATCACCCGACGTCCGACACCGGCTACACCCTCAGCAAGGTGGTCTCGCAGCTCGCGCCTGGCGAGAGCGCGACCTACCGATTCGGGTTCCTCGGCGGCGAGCCGGTCCAGAAGCAGCCCGTCATCGAATCGACGCCACTTGTTGATGCGCCGGAAATATTGGGGGTCGCGCTTTCCTGTGAATCTGCCGTATGGTAGGTCGCGTGTTGTCCTGGGGGTAGGGCGACGCCGAAAGTTCCTTCGGGAACCATGACGCACTTACGAGGGGTATAGGCACTCATGATTCGGAAAATCCTTGCGACTGCGGCCATCGCGGCTGCGGCGCTGTTGACCGTTCCGGCTGCGGCGAATGCCGCCGAACCGGCCGGGTACACCGGTCAGGGCACGAACTTGACACTCACCGTCGGCGAGACCGGCACGATGACCTTCAGCGGGCTCGCGCCCAGCACGCCGTCGACGGCGACCGTCGACGACGCCGTCACCATCGCGGTGATCAAGGCGGCCACCGCTTCCAAGCCCACGGATGCCACGGGCACCGTGTCGTACCAGGTGTCGTCGAACACGCCCGGCACGTACACCGTCACCGCGACCGCCGGGCAGTACGTGGCGACGGGTACGCTCACCGTCGTCCCGGCCGATAAGGCCGCCGCTGCCGGCAGTGGGCTCTCTGCGACCGGGTACGACGTGCCCGTGCTCTGGCTCTGGATCGGCGGTGGTGCGCTCATCCTCGGCGCCGCACTCGTGGTCGTGCTGACCACCGTGCGTCGCTCCCGCGCCGAATCCTGAACCCGACTCCCAGGCGATCACTGACGCCCCGGGCCTCGCGGCCCGGGGCGTCAGCGCGCTCGGGGCGCTCCACGCCGCGGCATCCGTATCGCCGAGCCGCCGGCGTCGGCGCGCCGACGAACGCTGGAAACCGCCGCCGATTCGCGTGATGATGGGCGTACCACCGCGGGGAGGGGCGTCATGTCGGAAATCGTCGTCGGAGTGAGCACCGGGGGAGACGCCTGCGAACGCACCGTGCGCTGGGCGGCCGAGCGGGCCGCGGCGCGGTCGCTTCCATTGCGGCTCGTCCACGTCGTCGACAGCGCGATCGAGGCGACCGGCGACGCCGAACTGCTGCTCGCCGCGCACACCGCCGCGGGCGACAGCCTCGCGACCGCGCGCGAGACCGCCGAGCGGGCGGCACCTGCCATCTCGATCACCGCCGACCTCGAGCAGGGGCAGGCCGTCGAGGTGTTCGAACGGCTCTCGCGGCAGGCCGACCTGCTCGTCGTCGGCAGCGACTGGCACGGCGGCAAGCGCCCCAGCCGGCGGGGCGTGCACAGCCTGCGCATCGCGGCCGCGAGCCACGCGCCCGTCGCCGTGATCCCCGACATCGACACCAGCGCGCGTCGCGGCGTCGTCGTCGGCGTCGACGGCTCCGAGCAGGGTCGCCGCGCCCTCGACTTCGCCGTCGTCGAGGCCCGGAGCCTCGGCGAGCCGCTCATCGCGGTGCACGCCTGGGACATCGCCGTGATGGTCGGCGGCGAGTACGGCTACGGCGTCGCGATGGTCGGCACCGACGAACTCAGCAGTGCCGCGGCCGAGGTGCTCGACGACGCGCTCGCGCCGATCGTGGCCGAGCAACCCGACCTCGAGATCGACCGCCGAGTCGTTGCCGGCGACCCCGTCACCGCACTCGTCGACGAGTCCGCCGCCGCGTCGCTGCTCGTCGTCGGCAGCCACGGGCGCGGCGCGCTCGCGAGGTTCCTCCTCGGCTCGGTCAGTCACGGGGTGCTCGCGCACCTCGAGGGCCCGACGGTCGTGGTGCGCTGACCGGGCGGGCCGACGGGACCGGCGCCGAGGCATCCGACTCGATGGCGGATGCCTCGCGCCGCGGTCGCGCGCGCTCCGACGGCGTCGCCCTCGCTGACGCCGCCGGCCGCATCGACGGCGTCGACATCGCCCGCGGGCTCGCGCTCATCGGGATGTTCATCGCCCACGTCGCACCTGCCGCGGCACCCGGCACCGCCGCCGACCTGCTCGCCATCGCCGACGAGCGACCGCGCCTGCTGTTCGCCCTCACCGCGGGCATCGCCCTCGGGCTCATCAGCGGAGGCATCCGGCCCGTTCCCGCCGCACCCGGCTTCGCCGGCGGACGCGACCGCGCCCGCCTGCGCCTGCAGGTCGCGATCCGCGCCGTCATCCTGATCGCCCTCGGGCTGCTCATCATCGCGACGCTGAAACCGCTCGTGTTCGTCATCCTCGACGTCTACGGTGTCGCGTTCCTGGTGCTGATCCCGCTGCTGTTCCTGCCGCGGTGGATCGCCCTCGTGGTCGGCATCGCCGGTGTCGCCGTGGCGCCCGGCGTCGCGCTGGCGCTCAGCCGCATGCCCTGGGTCGCGGAGGCCCGGGTCGCCGGCTGGGGGCTGCCCGTCGACTGGTTCATCGCCGGCGCCTACCCCGTGATCGAATGGGTGCCCGTCATGCTCATCGGCATCGCGCTCGCCCGATTCGGCATCACGCGTCGCCGGGTACTCGCGTGGATGGCCGCCGGGGGCGCCGTGGCGACCGTCGCGTGCCTGCCAGCCGGAGTGGCGCTGCTGCGGGTGGGGTCGTCGCTCGTGGCCGAGGGTGCGGCGGCCGGCGACTCGGTTCGCGCCTTCGCCGTCGGGGAGTCGCTGCAGGTCGTCGGCAACGTGGGCGTCGGGGTGCTCGTGGTGGTGGCCGCCGTGGTGCTGACGGCACGCGGGGTGATGGGCGTCGAGCCGGTCCGGCGGGTGGCATCCGCCGTGCTGTCGCCGATCGCGGCGATGGGAGCGATGCCGCTCACGATCTACACGGTGCACCTGGTCGTGCTGGCCGCGTCCATCCGCGTCGAGAACGGATTCCGCACCGACGACTCGTGGCCGCTGGCCATCGCGCTCGTCGTCGGGTCGATGGTCTTCGCGTGGTGCTGGCGCCGATGGGTCGGCCGCGGGCCCCTCGAGGAGTTCATGCGGTTCGCGAGCGGTCGGGCCGGATGGCCCCGGCGCGGCTCCGCCGCCTGAGCGCCGCCCACGCGATCGCCGCGCCGAGCACAGTGCCGAGCGTGTTGGCGATCACGTCGGAGAGCGTCGAGAACCGGCCGGGGATCGCGAGCTGCACGACCTCGATCACGCACGTCGTCAGTGCGCCGATCAGCGCCGCACCCCACACCGGCATGCCGCGCACCGCGAGGACGAGCAGGAGGCCGAGCGGCACGAACAGCGCGATGTTCGCGCCGAACTCGATGACCGTGTACGCCGCGTCGAACGGCACGCCGAGCGCGGCGACGAGTTCGGCGGCGATGACCAGGGCGCTGCCCACCGGCTGCGCGTCGTCGCCCGGGGTGAACACGAAGAGGCCGAGCACGACGAGGTAGGGAACGAGGAGCAACCGGGCGGCGGTCATCCGAACAGGTTAGCCGTGCGCTCGGCCGGCGCGTGCACCCTCGCTGGCGCTTCCGTCGAGCGCGCAGGTGTACCCCGAAGCGGGGGGTGAAGCGCGCGCGGCGTGCTCGTAGACTCCAGCCAACCCATTACCCGAGAACCCGAAACATCGGAGGCCATCGTGCTCCGGACTCTCTGCACCGCGCTCGCCGTCGCGGCCATCGTGCTGGCGCCGACCGCGGCCTCGGCCGTCGAGGAATACGACTACCCGCCCCCTTCGCCGCCCGCGGACCCGACGCTCGCCGGTTCGCTGGTCACGCCCGAGTGCGACGGCGACGTGCCGTACATCAACTACTCGATCCGCCTTACCGACCCCGACGCGCAGTCGACGGGCGACACGGCGACCCTGATCTTGTCGAGCGGATCCAACAGCACGACCCTCGTGCTCGGAACCCTGGTCGGGGGCCAGCTGACCGGCCGGGTGCTCTGGCCGGGGGCCTCGGTCGACGGCTCCGGTGCCCCGAGCGGTTGGCCCGGTTGGGCGTTCGTGAACGGCTCCTGGGTCGAGACCGACGGCAACTTCGCCTGGACCCGGAACGTCACGAGCGCCGTCATCTCGGTGAACCCCACGCTGCCGGTCGCGCTGTCGTACCCGCCGTCGAGCCCCGACTGCGCCACCTCGCCCCCCGGTGAGGAGCCGCCTGCCCCTGGCGGCTCCGAGCCGGCCGGCTCGTCGGCGGCGGCGCTCAGCGCGACCGGTGTGTCGGAACTGACCATCGCGTTCGGGTGGGGTGCGCTGTTCCTCGCCATCGCGGGCGGCGCGCTCCTCGCGGTCCGGCACGCCGTCCGGAGATAGCCGGTGCCGCCCCGCGATGGGGACGCGAGACCGCCCCATGACGGAGCAGCGAGGCCGCTCCGCCGAAGGTGGCGTCGCGGGGTCGGATGGTCGATCGGAATCGCGCTCGGTGCGATGCTCGCCGCGGGCGCCTGGGTCGGGGTTCACGGGTCTCTCGCGGTGAACGAGTTGCAGGACGCCAAGTCGGCGGCCGCGGATCTCGCCTCGGCGATCTCCTCACGCGACCTGCCGGCCGCTTCCGCGGCCGCCGGCGCGCTGGCCGAGTCGGCCCGCGAAGCCGAGCGGCTGACCGGCGACCCGGTCTGGGGCGGCGTGTCCGCGCTCCCGTGGCTCGGGGACGACCTCGCGGCCGCGCACACGCTGGCCGAGGCGGTCGCCGAGGTCGCCTCCGAAGCGGTCGTGCCGCTCAGCGCGGCCGGTGACCGCCTGCTCGAGTTCGGCGTCCGCGACGGCGCCGTCGACCTGTCGTCCCTCAGCGAACTGGAGGGCGTCGCGACGCACGCCGCGGCTGCGGTGCGCGATGCGAGGAGAAGCGTCGACTCGATCGACGACGAGGGGCTCGTCGGGCCGCTCGCCGAAGCGACCGGCGAACTGCGTTCGGTCCTCCACGAGGCATCCCCGATGCTCGACACGCTCGAACAAGCGAGTCGCCTGCTGCCGCCGATGCTCGGTGCCGATGGCCCTCGCACGATCCTGGCGCTCTTCCAGAACAACGCGGAATTGCGTACCGGGGGCGGCATCGTGGGAGCGGCGGGAGTGCTGCACGTCGACGATGGACGCCTGACCTTCGAGCCGGTGACGGCCACGGACGTGCGACCGGCGGCGGAACCCGTCCTCCCACTTCCCGCGGCCGACACGACGCTGTACGGGCCGCAGCTCGGACGATTCATCCAGAACGCCACCGCGACACCCGATTTCGAATTGAGCGGGCGGCTCGCTGCAGAGATGTGGCGGCAGCACCGGGGTGAGCGGATCGACGCCGTCGTCGCCATCGATCCCATGGTCCTCGCCGCCGTGCTGCGTGCCACAGGCCCGATAGCGCACGCCGACGGCGAAGAGCTGAGCGCGAGCACGGTCGCCGAGCGACTGATGGTCGACGCATACCGGCGATTCTCGACGGATGACGAGCAGAACGCCTACTTCCAGAGCGTCGCGTCGACGATGTTCGATGCGCTCACCGGAGACGATGTGTCGGTGCCCGACCTGTTGACCGCGCTCACGGACGCCGCCGAAGAAGGCCGGATCTCGGTGTGGAGCAGGCACGCCGACGAGCAGGCGATCTTCGCCGACACGACACTGGGCGGCCCGGACGCCCGCCAGCGCGCGCTCGGCGACGCCGGATACGCGGTCTACCTCAACGATCGATCCGGCGGAAAGCTCGGACCGTACCTGGACGTTTCCGTCGAGGCCGTGAGCATTGCCGACGATGGCTCGGCTCCCCGGGTCGAGGTGGTCGTCTCGCTGCAGAACCGGCTCACGGTGGGCGACGTCGACGCCCTGCCGTCGCGCGTGACGAACGAGGGACGGTTCGGCATCGCCCCGGGCGTGATCGCGGGGAACGTGTCGGTGTACTCGCCGCCGGGCACGCTCGATGGAGGCGTCGTGCGGGATGACCGGCCGACCGGGCACCAAGCGGTCGCGCTCGACGACGGCCGACTCGTGCAGAACGTCGGGATCGACCTGGCCCCCGGTGAGCGTGCGACCCTCCGATTCCGGTTCATTCCGACGGACGGTGCGGCAGCGCCGTCGGTGCAGGTCACGCCGGGACTCGTCCTCGGCGATCGCTGAGGGGCGGGAGCGCGCCGGCGAGGGCGACTCCATCGACGAAGCGCCGGCTGACAGAATGGAGGCCCGCATCGCAAACGACCCCTGAAGGGATCCCACATGCGCATCTCCGTCATCGGGTGCGGTTACCTCGGCGCCGTCCACGCCTCGGCGATGGCCGAGCTCGGCCACGAGGTCGTCGGCATCGACGTCGACGAACGCAAGATCGCGCAGCTCGGCCAGGCGCAGCCGCCGTTCTTCGAGCCCGGCCTGCCCGAGATCCTCGCGAGCGGCGTCGCGAGCGGCCGCCTGCGCTTCAGCACCGACATCGCAGATGCCGCGGACGCCGAGGTGCACTTCCTCGCCGTTGGCACGCCCCAGCAGGCTGGCCGCCCGACCGCCGACCTCAGGTTCGTCGATGCCGCGTTCGAAGCCCTGTTGCCGCACCTCGCCGACGACGCGCTCATCGTCGGCAAGAGCACGGTGCCCGTCGGCACCGCAGCGCGCCTCGCCGGGCGTCTGGCCGAGGCCGCAGCGCATGCGCGCCTCGCGTGGAACCCCGAGTTCCTCCGTGAGGGCTACGCCGTCAAGGACACGCTCGAACCCGACCGGTTCGTCTACGGCGTCGAGAGCGCCGACGCGGCATCCACGCTCGACGACGTCTACCGGCGCGCCATCGACGCCGGCACGCCGCGCATCGTCACCGACTTCGCGACCGCCGAGCTCGTCAAGGTCGCGGCGAACGCGTTCCTCGCGACCAAGATCAGCTTCATCAATGCGATGAGCGAGATCGCGGATGCCACGGGCGCCGACGTCACCGCGCTCGCCGACGCGCTCGGCCACGACGCCCGCATCGGGCGCCGGTTCCTCAACGCCGGCGTCGGCTTCGGCGGCGGATGCCTTCCGAAGGACATCCGAGCGTTCGCCGCACGTGCCGACGAACTCGGCGTCGGCGCCTCGGTCGCATTCCTCAAGGAGGTCGACGAGATCAACCTCAGGCAGCGGCAGCGGGTCGTCGACCTCGCGGTCGCGACGCTCGGCGGGTCGGTGTTCCGCAAGCGCATCGCGGTGCTCGGGGTCACGTTCAAGCCCGAGTCCGACGACGTGCGCGATTCACCGGCGCTCGACGTCGCGGTGCACCTCAAGGGGCTCGGCGCCGACGTGATCGCCACCGACCCTGCGGGCGTCGAGAACGCCCGGGGAAGGCATCCGCAACTGACGTACACGACCTCGCTCGACGAGGCCCTCGCCGGTGCCGACCTTGTCGTGCTCGTCACCGAATGGAGGCAGTACCGCGCGCTGGATCCGGCGGCCGTCGCCGTACAGGTCGCCGCGCCGCGGATCATCGACGGACGCAACGTGCTCGATCCCGTCGCCTGGCGCGCGGCCGGCTGGGAGTACCACGGGCTCGGGCGGCCCTGACCCCGCGAGCGCGCCGACAGCGGCGCCTCCGCCCTGAACGACGAACGGCCCCTCCCGAAGGAGGGGCCGTTCACGTGGTCGGGGTGACAGGATTTGAACCTGCGACCTCTTCGTCCCGAACGAAGCGCGCTACCAAGCTGCGCCACACCCCGGTGGCCCGAGGGCCTCCACAAGGATAGCCCATATTCGGGCCGGGCCAGACCACGCGACGAGTCCTCCGGAGGTCGCGAGGCAGGGGTGCGAGTGTCGGTGGGGACCTGGCATCGCGGCACGCTCGGCAGGTTCGCCGGCCGAGCGTCGTCAGTCGGCCGGCGTGAGCGTGATGAGCGTCGCCTCGGGCGGGCAGGCGAAGCGAACCGGCGCGAAGATCGACGTGCCGAGCCCCGCCGAGACGTTCAGGAACGCGCTGCGCAGTCCGTGCCGCCAGATGCTCAGGCCCTTGGCCTGCTTGCGCGGGATGTCGCAGTTGGTGACGAGCGCGCCGTAGCCCGGCACGCAGACCTGGCCGCCGTGCGTGTGCCCGGCGAGCATCACCTGCGCGCCGTGGTTCACGAACGAGTCGAGCACGCGCCGGTACGGCGCGTGCGTCACGCCGATGGTCACGGTGGGTCGTTTCTCGGCGACGGATGCCTCGTCGGGCCACGTCTCGTCGGCGAGCGGGTCGTCGGCCCGCAGGTCGTCGATCGCGCCGGTGATCAGGTCGAGCCGGTCGTAGCCCTTGTGCGGGTCGTCGACGCCGAAGAACTCGAGCCGGGTTCCGTTGATCTCGAGCGCCGCGGCGGCGTTGTCGAGGTCGGTCCAGCCGAGCTCGCCGAAGTAGGCGTGCAGCGCGTCGATGTCGAGCACCTTCGAGCGGGGGACGTTGCCCGAGGGGCCGCCGAAGTACAGGAACGGGTTCTTCAGCACCGGGCCGAAGTAGTCGTTCGACCCGTTGACGAAGACGCCCGGGATGCCCGAGAACCGCTCGAAGGCGCGACGGATGCCCTCGAGTCCGCGCTCGTGGCCGAGGTTGTCACCCGTGTCGACGATGAGGTCGGGCTGCAGGTC
This sequence comes from Agromyces agglutinans, assembly GCF_009647605.1. Lineage (GTDB taxonomy): Bacteria > Actinomycetota > Actinomycetes > Actinomycetales > Microbacteriaceae > Agromyces > Agromyces agglutinans. The sequence goes on from NZ_WJIF01000006.1 coordinate 32,265, forward strand.
GGCCAGCGAGCGCACCCACTCCTGCTTGCCGGTCTGCCACGGCGCCATGTGCAGGTCGGAGAGGTGCAGCACCCGGATCGGCTCAGCGCCGGCCGGGAGAGCTGGAATCTCGACACGTCGGAGCGTCCAGCGCGTGCGTTCGACGAGCGAGCCCCACGCGAACGCGGCGACTCCCGCCGCGCCGATCGCGAGCGCGATCTGCGCGACGGGAGAGCGGCGCCGGCTCAATCGTCGCCGCCGCCGGGCAGCGTCGGCCCGCCGGTGCTCGGGACGCCGAACTGCACGGTCACCGTCTCGCCGCGCTTGATGGCGGTGTTCGGTGCGGGGTTCTGGCTCGTGACGGTCGCGTTCTGGCCGCCGCCACCACCGCCGCCCTGCATGCGCAGGCCCGCTTGGTCGAGCGCGGCCTTCGCCTGCTGCTGCGTCATGCCCGTGAGGTCGGGAACCGTGGTGCCCTGGCCGTTGCTCGTGAACACGCGGATGGTCGTGCCGCGCCCGGCCTGGCCCGACGGGTCGGTCCCGGAGACCTGCCCAGCCGGCAGGTTCGAGTCCTGCTGTCCGCCGTCTTCGACCACGAACCCGGCAGCCTCGAGGGCCTGCTTGGCGGCGTCGAATGCGAGCCCGGCGACCTGCGGGATGTCGACCAGCACCTGCTTGAACGCCGACTGGTCGGGCTCGGTGAAGTCGTCGCCGCCGTACTTGTTGTCGGCCAGCTCCATGATCGACGACCAGATTCGGTGTCGCGCGGTGGCGGCCGCGCCGCTGTCGAAGCTCACGTTGCGTAGGTTCTGGCGGTCGTCGCCGCCCGTGATGTTACCCACCCAGACCGCGGTCGCGGCCGTCTTGCTCGAACCGCTCATCCACGTGTCGAACGCATCGTCGGTGGTACCGGTCTTGCCGATGTGGGCGATGCCCGTGCCGGTGTTCGACGCTGAGGCCGTGCCGCTGAAGGTCTGCTGCATCGCGTACTGCATAGCCCTCGCGACTTCGGGGGTCACGGACTGCGTGCACGTCGACTTCGGCGGCTCGACCGGTGTGCCATCCTGCTTCGTGATCGACTCGATCGCGATCGGCGTGCACGTGAGCCCGTCGTTCGCGATGCCCGCGAACGCAGCCGCCATGGTCACCGGCGCGACCTCTTCGGTGCCGAGCACCGCACTCGGACCGAAGGCGATGCGGTCGCCCTCGGCGTTGACGCCCTCGCCGAGCGGCGCGCCATCGGCCCGGTGCACGCCGAACGCCGCGGCGGTGTTCTTGATCTTGCAGAGGTCGAGCTGCTGGGCCATCGCCATGAACGACGAGTTCACCGAGTACTTGGTCGCGTCCACGGCGTTGTTCGCGTTCGTGGAGTCATCGTTGCGCGGGTTGAAGTTGCCGCTCCAGTTGCCTTCGCAACTGTCGGTGAACGACGTGAACGCGCGACGAGCGCCGTTGAAGGTCTCGCGAAGCGAATGGCCCTGGTTCAACCATTCCGCGAGGGTGAACACCTTGAAGGTCGAGCCCGGCTGCAGGCCGCTCGATCCGCCGTACGCATAGTCGGTGCTGAGGTTGATCGCGGAGTACGACGGGTCGGCTGCGAGCACCGTCTCGTCTTGCGAGTAGTTCTTGTTCTGGGTCATCGCGAGGATCTTGCCAGTGTTCGGCTGAACCGTGACCGCGACCGAACCGACGTCGAAACGGGGGTCGGTGTACGGGACGTTCTCTCGCACGGCGGTCTCGGCCTTGTTCTGCAGCTCGAGGTCGAGCGTCGTGTGGACCTGCAGGCCGCCCTCCTCGAGCATCACCCGGCCCTCGTTGACATCGGTCGTCGCGGGGTCGTCGTAGTGGTTGAGGATCACGTTCTTGACGTAGTCGCAGAAGTAGGCGCTACCCGCGGCTGTCTGGCACCCGGTGCTCGGCTCCTGGATCATCGGTGTGACCGGAGTCGCGACCGCGGCATCGTGGTCGGGCTGGGTGATCTTGCCGTACTTCAGCATCTCGCCGAGGATGTAGTCGCGACGCTGCTTGTTCGCGGCGTAGGGAGTGGGCACACCCGCCTCGTCGACGGAGGCGACGCCGTTCTCGGGATCGTCGGGATAGTCGAGGCGGAACTTCTCGGGGTGGTTCACGATCGCCACGAGGCTCGCGGCCTCGGCGAGCGAGACATCCGCCGCCGACTTCGCGAAGTAGTACTGCGCCGCGGACTCGATGCCGTAGACGCGGCCGCCGAAGTGGGCGATGTTGAGGTAGCCCTTGAGGATCTCGTTCTTGTCGTACTTCTTCTCGAGGGCGATCGCGTACCGCATCTCCTGGAGCTTGCGGGTGATGCCGGCGTTGCCGTCGGAGGCGGTCGCGGCCTCGTAGGCGGCTTCCTTCTCCTCTTCGGTCTTCGCCTCGCGGACGCCGTTGTTGATGATCACGTTCTTCACGTACTGCTGCGTGATCGACGAGCCGCCCTGCGTGTCGCCGCCGAGCACGAACTCGTTCAGCACCGCACGCGTCGTGCCCTGGACGTCGATGCCGCCGTGCTCGAAGAAGCGCGGGTCTTCGCCCGCCACCGCCGCGTCCTTCACGAACTGGCTGATGCGGTCGAGCGGCACCTCTTCACGGTTCTCGCTGAAGAACGACGCCAGGAGCGCCTGGGATCCGTCGGGCTGGGTGGCGTAGATGTCAGTCTTCTCGGAGAGCTCGTTGATGTCGAGGTAGTCCGGGATGTTCTCGAACATGTTGATGCCGCTGCTCGCGGCCATGCCGGTCACCGCGATCGCCGGGGTCACGGTCGCGGTGACGAGGACACCGGTCAGCGCGCTCAAGCCGAGGAAGGCGAGCAGGCCCGTGGCGGCGCCACTCATCGATCGATTTTGGGCAGACATATAGTGGAGCTTAACGGAGAAGGCTGGGGAAACCCGCTATGCGGGCTGTGTGCCGGAAACCGGCGCCGACACGCCGACTCCGCGGGGATCCGGTCGGATGCCCCGATCCCGTGCCGCACGCTGAGACGAGGAGCCGCCCATGCCCGCCTGGGAGTACATCACCACCCCGCTGCTGATCCACAACACCGCAGCGATCCTGAACAACTGGGGGTCCGAGGGCTGGGAGCTCGTGCAGATCGTGCAGGGCCCCGAGGGCGGGCTCGTGGCCTACCTCAAGCGGCCGGTCGGCGATGAGTCGTCGACGGCCGCCGCCGCAGGCGCTGCCGCCGCGGCCCAGGCGTCGAAGCAGTTCGAGGGCGAGGGGCACGCCTGATGGCGGGCTTCGAGGCGCGCCTCGCCGAGCTGGGCATCGAACTGCCCGACGTCGCGCCGCCCGTCGCCGCGTACGTGCCGACGGTCGCGACCGGCTCGCTCGTCTACACGTCGGGCCAGTTGCCCTTCGTCGCGGGCGCGCTGCCCGCCACCGGCAAGGTCGGCGACGGGCACGGGCTCGTGCCCGCCGACGACGCGAAGGCCTACGCCCGCACGGCCGTGCTCAATGCACTCGCCGCGGTCAGGGCCGAGATCGGGTCGCTCGACCGGGTCACCCGCATCGTGAAGCTCGTCGGATTCGTGGCATCCGATGCCGCGTTCACCGGCCAGCCGGGCGTCATCAACGGTGCGTCGGAGCTGCTCGGCGAGATCTTCGGCGACGCCGGGCGCCACGCCCGCTCCGCCGTCGGCGTCGCGGTGCTGCCGCTCGACTCGCCCGTCGAGCTGGAGCTGGTGGTCGAGTTCGCGTAGCCCCGGTAGCGAAAACGGATGCCGCGGCGGGAGGCTTCCCGCCGCGGCATCCGTGTCTCTGAACGCGTGCTGCTATCGCACCTGCTCGGTGATCGCGGTCATCACCGACGTGTCGGCAAGCGTGGTCGTGTCGCCGACCTGGCGCCCCTCGGCGAGATCGCGCAGCAGACGCCGCATGATCTTGCCCGAGCGAGTCTTCGGCAGCTCGTTCACGATGAACACCTGGCGCGGCCGCGCGATGGCGCCGATCTGCGACGCGACGTGGCGGCGGAGTTCGTCGGCGGCCTCGGCGACATCCGTCACCCGCTCGGCCTGGCTGGCCTTCAGGATGACGAACGCGACGACCGCTTGACCGGTCGTCTCATCGGATGCCCCGACGACGGCGGCCTCGGCGGTCCAGGGGTGCGCGACGAGCGAGGACTCGATCTCGGCCGTCGAGAGTCGGTGGCCCGAGACGTTCATGACGTCGTCGACGCGGCCGAGGAGCCAGATATCGCCGTCCTCGTCGCGACGGGCTCCGTCGCCGGCGAAGTACTTGTCGCCGAACTTCTCCCAGTAGGTCTCCTTGAAGCGCTCGGGGTCGCCCCAGATGCCGCGGAGCATCGACGGCCACGGGTCCGTGATGACCAGCAGGCCGCCGCCTTCGCCCTCGACCTTCTCGCCGTCGTCGCTGAGGATGTCGACGGTGATGCCGGGGATGGGCACCTGCGCGCTGCCGGGCTTGAGGTCGGTGACGCCGGGCAGGGCGGAGATCATGATCGCGCCGGTCTCGGTCTGCCACCAGGTGTCGACCACGGGGATCGAGCCGCCGCCGATGACGTGGCGGTACCAGATCCAGGCCTCGGGGTTGATCGGCTCGCCGACCGAGCCGAGCAGGCGCAGGCTCCGCAGGTTGAAGTCGTGCGGGATCTGCCGGCCGAGCTTCATGAAGGAGCGGATCGCCGTCGGGGCGGTGTAGAGGATGGAGACCTGGTACTTCTCGACGATCTCCCACCAGCGGCCGGGGTGCGGCGTGTCGGGCGTGCCCTCGTACAGCACCTGCGTGGCGCCGTTGGCGAGCGGTCCGTAGACGACGTAGGAGTGACCGGTGATCCATCCGACGTCGGCCGTGCACCAGTAGACGTCGGTCTCGGGGTGGAGGTCGAACACGTTGCGGTGCGTGAACGCGGTCTGCGTGAGGTATCCGCCCGAGGTGTGCAGGATGCCCTTCGGCTTGCCCGTCGTTCCCGACGTGTAGAGGATGAACAGCGGGTTCTCGGCGTCGAACGCCTGAGCCTCGTGCTCGGGCGAGGCCTTCGCGACGGTGTCGTGCCACCAGAGGTCGCGGCCCTCCGTCCACTCGACGTCGTTCTCACCGCGCCGGACGACGAGCACGTTGCGCACGCTGCCGCCCTCGGCCTTCGCGAGCGCCTCGTCGACGACGGGCTTCAACGGGAAGACCTTGCCCTTGCGCCAGCCGCCGTCGGCGGTGATGACGAGGGATGCCTCGGCGTCGTCGATGCGGGAGGCCAGGCTGTCGGCGCTGAAGCCGCCGAACACGACCGAGTGGATGGCGCCGATGCGCGCGACCGCGAGCATCGCCACGACGGCTTCGGGGATCATCGGCAGGTAGATGGCCACCCGGTCGCCGCGACCGATGCCGAGCTCGGTCAGCGTGTTCGCGGCGCGCTTGACCTCTTGGGTCAGTTCGGCGTAGGTGATGGAACGGCTGTCTCCGGGCTCGCCCTCCCAGTGGATCGCGACGCGGTCGCCGTTGCCGGCGTCGACGTGCCGGTCGAGGCAGTTGACGGCGACGTTGAGCTCGCCGTCGGCGAACCAGCGGGCGAACGGCGGGTTCGACCAGTCGAGGGTCTGCGTGAAGGGCTTCTGCCAGGTGAGGAGCGAGCGGGCCTGGTCGGCCCAGAAGCCGAGTCGGTCGGCGGCCGCGGCTTCGTAGAGCCCGGCGTCGGCGACGGCCTGGGCGGCGAACTCGGGGCTCGGGCGGAATCGCCGGATCTCCTCGAGGGCGTGGTCGATCTGAACGGTCATGGTTCTCCGGTCGCTCCTTCGCGAATCATTGATCGGTGGGTTCGCCTGCCCCGCTAGCACTGTAGCGCCGGATCGCCGCAGCGCCGATTCGGGCGTGAATCGGCGGGTGCGAGGCCGCGCGGGAGAGCGCTCTCGATCAGTGATTCTGTGCCTTTTCGCCGAGAAAACTGTGTGTCCGCACAAATGAGGACAAAAAGTACTTGCGCATGCATTCGGAACCCGTACACTGATTACCGCCCGGACATCGTTTCGAGGCCTGCAGCGCGATGTGATTCCCCCCAATCCCCGCGCTGCCGAGGCGGCACCTGTTCCCCCCAATGGGTGCCGCCCCCTTCATTTAATGCCGGTATCGCGCTCGCGCACAGGCCGGCCGAATGAAACGAGTCCTCCTCCACAATGGCGTGGGGGAGGCTCTTTCCGTTCGAGGCGGCGGTCGCGTGTCGGCGACCTCGATGCCGATCCTACGCTCGCGGGCATGTCGATTCCGTTCGTCGCCACGCCGTCCTGGGAACAGCCCGGTGATCCGCACGCTTCCCGACCCGGTCGGGTGGATGCCACGGCGGTCGCCCCTGCGGTTCGGCCGGCCGTCGGCGTGGTCGGGCCCGTCGTCGAGCCGGCTCGATCCGTCGCCGCAGCCGCCGCGATGCTTCCGGTCGTCGCCGGCGCCGGCGGCGAGGCCGACGGCCTCGAGATGCTCGGGCCGCTCGCCGCGTTCGCGGCCGACGGGCCGGTCACCGACCTCTTCGTCAACGGGGAGCGCGGGCTCTGGATCGATCGCGGCGCCGGTCCCGAGCACGAGCCGGCGTGGTCGGCGAGCGAGGCCGAGGTACGGGCGCTCGCCGTCAAACTGATCGCGAAGGGCGGCCGGCACATCGACGAGGCGACGCCCGCGGTCGACGTGCGCGTGGGGGCGGGCATCCGCGTCCATGCCGTGCTCCCGCCGGTGTCCGCCGTCGGCACGCTGCTCTCGGTCCGCGTTCCGCGACCCGGCGGCTTCTCGCTCGCCGCGCTCGCGCGGGCCGGCATGCTCGCGCCCGACGAGGAGCGGATGCTGCGCGACGCGGTCGCCGCGCGCAAGAACCTCCTCGTCACCGGCGCCGGCGGCACGGGCAAGACCACGCTGCTCGCCGCCCTCCTCTCCGAGGCGCCCGCGCGTGAGCGCCTCGTGGTGATCGAGGATGTCGCCGAGTTACAGATCTGCCATCCGCACGCGGTGGTGCTCGAGGCGCGGCAGGCGAACCTCGAGGGGTCCGGGCGGATCGGCCTCGACGCCCTGCTCCGCGAGGCGTTGCGCATGCGACCCGACCGCCTCATCGTTGGGGAGTGCCGGGGCGCCGAGTTGCGCGAGCTGCTCGCCGCCTTGAACACCGGCCACGACGGCGGTGCGGGCACGCTGCACGCCAATTCCGTGTCCGATGTGCCCGCCCGGCTCGAGGCGCTCGGCTCGCTCGCGGGCATGTCGCCCGATGCGGTCGCGCGGCAGGCGGTCAGCGCCTTCGACCTGGTCGTGCACCTCGAGCGACGGTCGGGCGCTCGCCGGCTCGGCGGCGTCGGGCGGTTCCGGCTCGGCGACGACGGGCGGCTCGCGGTGGAGGCGAGGTGAGCGGGCCGCGCAGGCATCGCACGGTCCGGCGCGGCGTCGGGGGCGGCGTCGAACGGCTCCGCGAGCTTCGCCGTACGCTGCGCCGCGAAGACGACGCATCGGCCGTCGACCGGGTCGCGGCCGCGGCGGAGCGGCTGGCGGTGCTCATGACCGCCGGCGTTCCCGCTCCTGCCGCTTGGCGACACCTCGGGGCGGATGATCCCTCCGACGTCGTACTCGAAGCCGCGGCGACGGCCGCCGGCGACGGCGACCCGGTGGCACCGGCGATCTCGCGGGCGATCGGCGATCAGGGGATCGGAGCGGCCGCGTGGTCGTCGGTCGCTGCCGCGTGGGCCGTCGCCAGCGACACCGGGGCCCCGATGGCCGGCGCCCTGCGCGACCTCGCGGGTGCGCTCCGCGACGACGCGCAGCTGCGCCGCGAGGTGCGGGCCGTGCTCGCGGGACCGCGTGCGAGCGCCCGGCTGGTCACCGCACTGCCGGGCATCGCCGTCGCCTTCGGCATCGTTCTCGGCTTCGACACGATGCGCGTGCTCGTCGGGGGCCCGATCGGCTGGGCGCTGCTCGCCGGGGGTTCGGCGCTGCTGTGGGCAGGAGCGCGATGGAATCGGGCGCTCGCTGCCCGCGCGGCACCGCCCGGCTCGGCGCCAGGACTCGAACTCGACCTCCTCGCCATCGCGATGTCGAGCGGCGCCTCGCTCGAGGCCGCTCGTGCCGCCACCGGGCGTGCGATGCGCGCCCACCTCCCGGCCGCGCCCCGGGCGTCCGCCGACATCGCCTCGACCATCCGGCTCGCGACCGAAGCCGGTGCGCCGGTGGCCGACCTCCTCCGCGCCGAGGCGTACCGCCGCCGCCGCACGGCTCGGACCGACGGCGCCATGCGCGCGGCATCCCTCGGCGTGCGCCTCATGCTGCCGCTGGGCGCGTGCATCCTGCCCGCCTTCGTGCTGCTGGGCGTCGCGCCCCTCATGATCTCGGTCGTCACCGGCACCCTCGGCGGTGCCGCGTGATCGCCGACCCCGCTCGTGCCGCCATCCGGCCGACCCTCGGCCTCCGACGAAAGGAATCACCATGTCCGACCTCATCGAATCCACCCGCACCGCGAGTCGACGCGGCCAGCGCGCGCGATCCGCGGCCAGGCGCGCGCTGCGACGACTCGCGGGCGAGCGCGGCGCGGCGACCGCCGAATACGCCGTGGCGACGATGGCGGCAGTCGGCTTCGCCGGAATGCTCGTCATCATCCTGCGCGGCGACGAGGTGCGCACCATCCTCACCGACCTCGTGCGGAATGCCCTCACGGTGGGGTGACGAGCGCGGTGGCGCGACCGCGGAGCTCGCGGTCGCGCTGCCCGCCGTCGTGCTCGTGCTCGCGCTGTGCCTCGGCGCGGTCCAGGTGATCGGTCGTCAGGTCCGGCTCACGGATGCCGCGGCCGACGCCGCCCGGTCGCTGGGTCGCGGCGACGGGGCCGGCGACGCGCGCGCGATCGCCGAGCGGGTCGCCGGCGGACCCGTCGACCTCGGCACGTCGGAGGAGCCGCCGCTCGTGTGCGCGACGCTGACGGCGAGGGCGGGCGGCCTGCTCGACGCCATCGTGCTGCGGGCCGATTCGTGCGCCGTCGCCGGCGGCGGATGATGCGCGCAGGACTCGACGACGAACGCGGGGCCGGTTCGGTGCTCGCCCTCGCGATCGTGGGCGGCGTGGTCGCGCTCACGGTCGGGCTGGTGCCGGTCCTCGCCGTCCACGTGCACTCGCAGCGCGCCGCGAACGCGGCCGACGCCGCGGCCCTCGCGGCCGCCGATGCGATCTCGGGCGCCGTCGCGGGCGAGCCGTGCGCGCTCGCCGACCAGGTCGCCCGGCGCAACGGAGCGCGACTCGCATCGTGCGAGGAGGCCGAGGGCGGCGTGGCATCCGTCTCCGTGGCCGTCGGCGTGCTGGGGCTCGAGGTGTCGGCGCGAGCGCGTGCCGGGCCGCCGCCCGAGCTCAGTCGAAGAGGGTCTCGATGAACCGGTACTCGACGGCCGTGGGCCGGGAATCGTCCTCTGCCGAGAACTCGAGGCCACCGCCTCGCGAGTAGACGTATCGCTTGCCGGAATCGCCCGGGAGTTCGAGCCGGGCTCTCGGGTCGCCGGAGTCGGCGAAGGCGGTCGCGACGGTCTTGCCCTCGAGGGGGCCGTCGATCAGCTTGGCGGTGTACGAACCCGCGGTTGACGTGTCCATGTCGCCATTGTCCTCCGCGGGCGGGGCGCCGCAAGGGGTTGTCCGGCGGGTCGTCACGGGCCGTCGAGAGGTGCACTCCCGGCTGCAATGTGTATGGTGTGCCTGAACGGCGGGTCTTCGCCGATCAACGGCACACCGCTCGGGGGCGCGGCAATCAGTGCGTTCTCGCTTTCGAATGGAATCAGAGGAGTCTGTGTCAGGCGCGAAGAAATTGGTCATCGTCGAGTCGCCGACCAAGATGAAGTCCATCGCCCAATACCTGGGCGACGGATACCAGGTGCTGTCATCGGTCGGCCACATCCGCGACCTGATCGAGCCGAAGAACCTCCCCGCCGAGCTCAAGAAGGGCTCCCTCGGCAAGTTCTCCGTCGACGTCGACAACGGCTTCGAGCCGTACTACGTCGTCTCGGACTCCAAGAAGAAGACGGTCGCCGAGCTCAAGCGGGCTCTGAAGGACGCGGACGAACTCCTGCTCGCCACCGATGAGGACCGCGAGGGCGAGGCCATCGCGTGGCACCTGCTGCAGGAGCTGAAGCCGAAGGTCCCGGTGCGCCGAATGGTGTTCCACGAGATCACGAAGGACGCGATCCTCGCGGCGAAGGACCAGACTCGCGACCTCGACACGTCGCTCGTCGACGCACAGGAGACCCGTCGCATCCTCGACCGCCTCTACGGCTACGAGGTCTCGCCCGTGCTCTGGCGCAAGGTGGGGCCCGGCCTCTCGGCGGGCCGCGTGCAGTCGGCAGCGACCCGGCTCGTGGTCGACCGCGAGCGCGAGCGGCTCGCGTTCGTCGCGGCATCCTATTGGGACCTCATCGCGCGGTTCTCGGGCGCGGGCTCGTCGTTCGAGGCGCGATTGGTGCGCCTCGCCGGCTCCCGCGTCGCCACCGGTCGCGACTTCGACGACTCCGGAAAGCTGACCGGCAAGGCCGTCGTGCTCGACGAGGCGACCGCCTCGGCGCTCGCGTCGGCGCTGCGCGACGACACGGTGGCGCGGCGCGTCTCGAAGGTGGAGTCCAAGCCGTACTCGCGTCGCCCGGCAGCGCCGTTCACGACCTCGACGCTGCAGCAGGAGGCCGCGCGCAAGCTCCGGCTCTCGGCGCGCGACACCATGAGGGTCGCGCAGTCGCTCTACGAGAACGGCTACATCACCTATATGCGCACCGACTCGTCGTCGCTGTCGCAGCAGGCGATCCAGGCTGCGCGCACGCAGGCGACCAAGCTCTACGGCGCCGACTCCGTGCCCGACAAGCCGCGCGTCTACGCGGGCAAGTCGAAGAACGCGCAGGAGGCGCATGAGGCCATCCGCCCGTCGGGCGAGGTGTTCCGCACGCCGTCCGAGGTCGAGGGGCAGTTGCGCGGAAGCGAGTTCAAGCTCTACGACCTGATCTGGAAGCGCACCGTCGCGTCGCAGATGGCCGACGCGAAGGGGCACACCGCGACCGTCACGATCGCCGTCGGCCCGACTGCCGCCGACGCCGCGACCCCCGATGGTGCGACGGCCCCGGTCGCCGACACGATCGCCGAGTTCACCGCGAGCGGCACTGTCATCACGTTCCGCGGCTTCCTGGCCGCGTACGAGGAGGGCCGCGACGAGGAGCGCAACGCCGAGGACTCGCCCGGCGAGGCGAAGCTGCCGCCGCTCGAGGAGGGCCAGACCGTCGCACTCGACGAGCTCGACGCCAAGGGCCACGAGACCTCGCCGCCGCCGCGCTACACCGAGGCGAGCCTCGTCAAGCGGCTCGAAGAGCTCGGCATCGGGCGCCCCTCGACCTTCGCCTCGATCATCTCCACCATCCTCGACCGCGGCTACGTGACCCAGCGCGGCCAGGCGCTGGTTCCGAGCTGGACCGCGTTCTCGGTCGTGCGGCTGCTCGAGGAGCATTTCGGCGACCTCGTCGAGTACGACTTCACCGCCGAGATGGAGGACGACCTCGACCGCATCGCGTCGGGCGAGGCCGACCGGGTCGACTGGCTGAGCGGCTTCTACTTCGGCGGCGACAAGCACCGGGGGTTGCGCCAGATCGTCGACAACCTCGGCGAGATCGACGCCCGCGAGATCAACTCGGTGCGGATCGCGCCCGACATCACGCTGCGCATCGGCAAGTACGGTCCCTATCTCGAGACCCCCGATCCGGATGCCGCGGCCGACGCTCCGCCCCGCCGGGTCAACCTACCCGAGGGCCTCGCGCCCGACGAGCTGACCGCCGAGAAGGCGCGCGAGCTCATCGACGCGCCAGTGCAGAGCGATCGCGTGCTGGGCCTCAACCCCGAGAACGGCAAGCAGGTCGTCGTGAAGGACGGCCGGTTCGGTCCTTACGTCACCGAACTCGAGCCCGAGCCCGAGGGGGCGGAGGCATCCGTCGACCCGGCGACCGGCGAGGTGACCGAGTCCGCAAAGCCGAAGCGCGGCGCGAAGAAGGCCGCCGCGCCGAAGCCGCGCACGGCGTCGCTGTTCAAGTCGATGCAGATCGAGGAGGTGGACCTTCCGACGGCGCTCAAGCTCCTCGACCTGCCGCGGGTCGTCGGCCTCGACCCCGAGTCGGGCGACGAGATCACCGCGCAGAACGGCCGCTACGGTCCCTACCTGAAGAAGGGCACCGACACGCGAACGCTGCCGAGCGAGGACGCGATCTTCGAGATCGACCTCGCCGGGGCGCTCGAGCTCTATGCGCAGCCCAAGTACGGCGCACGTCGCGCGTCGAGCGCCCTCAAGGAGTTCGACGCCGACCCCGTGAGCGGCAAGCCCGTGAAGGTGAAGGACGGCCGGTTCGGGCCGTACGTCACCGACGGCGTGACCAACGCGACGATCCCGCGCGGCGAGAGCGTCGAGGACCTCTCGTTCGAGCGGGCCGTCGAGCTGCTGCAGATCAAGCGCGACAAGGGGCCGGCGGCACCGCGTGCCAAGAAGCCCGCCGCGAAGAAGCCCGCCGCCAAGAAGCCCGCCGCGAAGACGACGGCCGCGAAGACGACGGCCGCGAAGACGACCACCCGGAAGGCACCGCCGAAGAAGAGCCAGGCGTGAGCCGCGGCCGCTTCATCACCCTCGAGGGCGGCGACGGCTCCGGCAAGTCGACGCAGGCGGCGCTGCTGGAGCAGTGGCTGACCGCCGAGGGTCGCACCGTCGTGCGCACACGCGAGCCGGGCGGCACCGAGGTGGGGGTCGAGATCCGCGAGCTGGTGCTGCACCACCGCGGCGACATCGACCCCCGCGCCGAGGCGCTGCTCTACGCGGCCGATCGCGCGCACCACGTGGCCACCCTCGTGAGGCCGGCGCTCGCGCGCGGCGAGGTCGTCGTGCAGGACCGCTACCTCGACTCGTCGGTCGCCTACCAGGGTGCAGGCCGCGTCCTCGATCCGGCCGAGGTCCGCTCGCTGTCGGAGTGGGCGACGGGCGGCCTGCTGCCCGACCTCACGGTGCTGCTCGACCTCGACCCGCACGCCGCCCGGGCGCGGCTCGACGTCGCGCGCACGCGCTACGACCGGCTCGAGGCCGAGGCATCCGAGTTCCACGATCGCGTGCGCCGGGCGTTCCTCGACCTGGCGGCGGCCGAGCCCGAGCGCTTCCTCGTCGTCGATGCCACGCGCCCCGTCGAGGAGATCGCCGCGTCGATCCGCGAGCGGGTGCGCGGCCTGCTGTGAGGCATCCGGTGGGGTCGGCGGCGCCGGGTAGCGTGGACGCGTGAGCGTATGGAGCGAGCTGACCGGGCAGGACGCCGCGATCGCGGTGTTCCGCCAGGCCGCCGCGTCGGCGGCGGGCGGCGGTGCGGATGCCGCATCCGGCGCCGGGCGGCACATGACGCACTCGTGGCTCATCACGGGGCCTCCGGGCTCGGGGCGCTCGAACCTCGCGTTCGCGTTCGCCACCGCACTGATCGCGGGCGACGCCGACGGCGATGAGCCGACTCGCATCCAGGTCGACGCGCGCAGCCACCCCGACCTGCACGTGCTGTCGACCGAGGGTGTCATCATCCGCGTGCACGACGTGCGCGAGATCGTGCGCCGCTCGCACTACGCGCCGTCGGTCGGGCGCCACCGCGTCATCATCGTCGAAGACGCCGACCGCATGACCGAGCACACCTCGAACGTGCTGCTGAAGGAGCTCGAGGAACCGCCCGAGCGCACGGTGTGGCTGCTCTGCGCGCCGAGCGACGCCGATCTCATTCCCACGATCCGGTCGCGCGTGCGCACGGTGCGCCTGCAGGTGCCGTCGATCGACGACGTCGCCGCGCTGCTCGTGCGCCGCGACGGCGTCGACCCGGTCATCGCCGAGCGCGCGGCCCGCGAGGCGCAGAGCCACATCGGCATGGCGCACCGGCTCGCGACGAGCGAAGAGGCGCGCTCGCGCCGTGAAGAGACGCTGCGGCTCGCGCTCGGCGTGCGTTCGGCGTCGGGCGCGGTCCGCACGGCAGCCCGCCTGCTCGAGATCGCCGGCGACGACGCGAAGGCGATCACCGAGATCCGCGACGCCGAGGAGCGCGAGCACGCGCTGCGCTCGCTCGGGCTGAACCCCGGGCAGGCGATCCCGCCCGCGCTGCGCGCGCAGATCAAGGCCCTCGAAGACGACCAGAAGCGCCGCGCGACGCGCAGCCTCCGCGACGGCATCGACCGCATCCTCGTCGACCTCGCGTCGCTCTACCGCGACCTGCTCGTGTTGCAGCTCGGAGCCGAGGTGCCGCTCGTCAACCGCGAGCTCGAACGCGAGCTGCGCGAGGCCGGGGCATCCGCATCGCCGGTTCGCACGCTCGCGACGCTCGACGCCATCCAAGAGGCGCGCACGCGCATCGAAGGCAACGTGCAGCCCGTGCTCGCCCTCGAGGCGATGCTCGTGTCCGCCATCCGCCGACCGACGAACGAACGAGGAGCCGCGTGAGCCGACCGACGAGCACCGGGCCGAGCCGGCCGACGAACCTCCAGCGAGGCCGAGGCCGATCGACGCGCAGCCGAGCGGTCCGGCGCGGCGCGGTGGCGACGGCCGTCGCGGCCGTCGCGGCGCTCGTGCTCGCCGGGTGCGCGACGTGGTTCGCGCCGGCTCCCGCGCCGACGTCGACCCCGACCGGTGAGAAGGTCTCGGCGGAACTCGAGCCGTTCTACGCGCAGGTGCTCGAGTGGGAATCGTGCGGCGACGGGCTCACCTGCACGACCGCGACCGCGCCGCTCGATTGGGACGAACCTGCGGCCGGCGAGATCGAGCTGGCCCTGTCGCGCCACAGCGCGACCGGGGAGCGCCTCGGGTCGCTGCTCGTGAACCCGGGCGGGCCTGGCGGATCGGGCTACGACTTCGTCCACGACACGCTCGACTACGCGGTGGGTGAGCCGCTGCAGCAGCGGTTCGACGTCGTGGGCTTCGACCCGCGCGGCGTCGGCCGGTCGTCGGCGGTCACCTGCTATGACGCCGCAGGCATGGACGAGTTCCTCTACGGCATTCCCGAGAACCCGCGCGGCACGGACGCCTGGATCGAGGAGGTCGGGCAGGCTCAGGCGGAGTTCGGCGCCGAGTGCGAGGCGAACACCGGCGAACTGCTCGCCGAGGTCGACACCGCGAGCGCCGCACGAGACCTCGACCTGCTGCGAGCGGTGCTCGGCGATGAGCAGCTGAATTACCTGGGGTTCTCCTACGGCACCTACCTCGGCGCGACCTACGCCGGACTGTACCCCGACAAGGTCGGCCGGCTCGTGCTCGACGGCGCACTCGACCCTGCCGCGAGCCTCGTCGAGGTCTCGTCGGCGCAGGCGGTCGGCTTCGAGCAGGCCCTGCGCGCCTACCTCGAGAGCTGCCTCGGCGGCGCCGAGTGCCCGTTCACCGGCAGCGTCGACGATGCCATGGAGGAGATCGGCGACCTCATCGCGTCGGTCGACGCGAGCCCGCTGCGCGGGAGCGACGGGCGCCTCGTCGGCGGCAGCACCTTCATCACCGCGATCATCTACCCGCTCTACAGCCCCGACGTGTGGAGCTACCTCGACGACCTGTTCACCTCGGTGCAGTTCGGCGACGCCGACTTCGCGCTCGCGCTCGCCGACGCCTACAACGGTCGCGGCGAAGACGGCACGTACCTCGACAACTCGAGCGAGGCGTTCTTCGCCATCAACTGCCTCGACTACGCGCAGACCGAGTCGATCGAGCAGGTGCGCACCGACGCCGCGGAGATCGCGGCGGCCGCCCCGCTCATCGGGCCGTACTTCGGCAGCCCTGGCTGCACCGGCTGGCCCGCGCCGAGCAAGGCCGACCGCCAGCCGATCCACGCCGAGGGTGCCGCGCCCATCCTCGTCGTCGGCACCACCGGTGACCCGGCCACCCCCTACCAATGGGCGGTCTCCCTCGCCGACCAGCTCGAGAGCGGCGTGCTGGTCACCTACGACGGCGAGGGCCACACGGCCTACAACAAGTCCAACGACTGCGTCGACGAGGCGGTCGAGCGCTATCTCATCGACGGGATCGTGCCCGAGGCCGACCCGAAGTGCTGAGCCGGGCCGGTGGCCGCGACGCCACCCGTGTCGATGGTCGCGGCTGAGCGCACCGGTGGTCATGACCGCTCCGAAAACCCGCTACTATTGATGCTCGTGCCACGGTGCGTTCGCGCAGCGTCGTCACGCCGCCTTAGCTCAGTCGGCAGAGCGTCTCACTCGTAATGAGAAGGTCGTGGGTTCGATTCCCACAGGCGGCTCCGACCAGAAGCCCCCGGCCCCGCGCCGGGGGCTTCGTCCGTTCCCGGGGCTCCTCCGCCGTGAGCCGACACGTCGCGGCCCGTCACGCGACCGTCACCCGGGCCCCGCCGCCGATAGGCTTTCGCGCATGACCGAACCGACCGATCGCCTGCGCTGGGGCATCCTCGCGACCGGCGGCATCGCCCACGCCTTCACGAACGACCTGAAGCTCAATGGCTTCGACGTGCGCGCAGTGGGGTCGCGCCGCCAGGAGGCCGCCGACGCGTTCGCGGCCGAGTTCGGCATCCCGACCGCGTACGGCAGCTACGAGCAGCTCGTCGCCGACCCCGAGGTCGACGTCGTGTACGTGTCGACGCCGCACCCGTTCCACGCCGAGAACGCCGCGCTGGCGATCGAGGCCGGCAAGCACGTGCTCGTCGAGAAGCCCTTCGCCCTGAACGCGGTGCAGGCGCGCCGGGTGGCCGACCTGGCCGCGGCCGAGGGCGTGCTCGTGCTCGAGGCGATGTGGACGCGATACCTGCCGCACATGGCGCGCATCCGCGAGATCATCGCCGAGGGCACCCTGGGCGACGTGCGAACGCTCATCGTCGACCACTCGCAGAAGCTCAGCGACGACCCCTCGCACCGCCTGAACGCGCTCGAGCTCGGCGGCGGTGCGCTGCTCGACCTCGGCATCTACCCGGTCTCGTTCGCGTGGGACCTGTTCGGCGCGCCGCTGTCGATCCAGTCGACGGCGACGTTCAAGCCGACCGGCGCCGACGGCCAGATCGCCACGACGTTCGGCTACGGCGGCGACCGCATCGCGTTCGGGGTGTCGGTGAGCGATGCGAAGGGACCGAACCGGGCGACGATCCTCGGCACCGAGGCGCGGATCGAGATCGACGCGGTCTGGTACGCGCCGACGACGTTCCGCGTGATCGGCCACGACGGCGCGGTGCTCGAGGAGTACCGTTCGGAACTCACCGGCCGTGGCATGCACTTCCAGGCCGAGGCGGTCGAGCGCCTCGTCGCCGAGGGCAACCTGGGCGGCGACCTGCTGCCGATCGAGGAGACCGTCGCGATCATGGGCACGCTCGACGCGATCCGCGAGGAGATCGGGCTGCGCTACCCGGGCGAGTAGTCGCGCGAGCAAGCGCGCGAGCGCCGCGTCCGCGTTCGGCTCCCAGCTCTGATTCGAGGAACCCTCGGGGACCTCCCGGAAGCGGCTCATACAATGCCGGGATGACCGATGAGACGGATGCCCCGCGCGTGCCCGTGCCCGGCGACCCCTCACCGGCTGTCGGGCCCACTGCCGAAGCATCCGCTCGCGGGGGCATCCTCACCCGCATCACCGGCTTCGCGAAGCGGCACCGCCTGCCGCTCGCCATCGCGGGCGGCGTACTCGCGTTCGGCCTCGTCGGCACCGGCGCCGTGTTCGCGGGACTCGCCGCGGCCGACGGCGCAGAGGCATCCACGGCGGCCGCATCGACGAGCGCGAGCGTCACGCCGACTCCGACGCCGACGGCGACCGAGGCGCCCGGGCGCCCGGTGCCGGCCGCGGCCGTGGCGGCGTCTCGCTTCCGCACCTGCTCGGTCGCCGACCGGGCCGCCGACGGCCGCCTCGCGAACCTGCAGGCGCAGGTCGTGAACGCCGCCACCGGCGAGGTGCTCTACGACCGCGGCGGCACGACCCCCTCGCGCACGGCGAGCGTCATGAAGGTGCTGACCTCCGCTGCCGCGCTGAGCGTGCTCGGCGCCGACTACCGTGCGACCACAACGGTCGTGAAGGGCGCCGAGCCTGGTTCGGCCGTGCTCGTCGGCGGCGGCGACGTCACGCTGTCGCGCACGCCGAGCGGCACCGAGACCGTGTACCCCGGCGCCGCCCACCTCGACGACCTCGCCGCGCAGGTGCGAACCGCGTGGAACGCCGACCCGTCGAATCCGCCGTTGACCAAGCTGATCCTCGACTCCAGCTACTTCGGCGGTGCCGAATGGCAGTCGAGCTGGGACCCGGTCGAGCGCGAGTACGGCTACATGTCGCAGATCACCGCGTTGCAGGTCGACGGCGACCGCGACGACCCGGGCGCGAACACCTCGTGGCGCAGCACCGAACCGATCGGCCGTGCCGGCGACGCGTTCGCGTCGGCGCTCGGCGGCATCTCGGTCATCGAGCGCGGGACGGCGCCCGGCGGCACGGCCCAGCTCGGCGCAGTGTCTTCGCCGACCGTGGCGCAACTCGTCGACAAGGCGCTCGTCGTCTCCGACAACACCGTCGCCGAGATGCTCGCACGCCTCGTCGCGATCGAGACGGGCGCGGGCAACACGTTCGAGGCGATCAACGCCGGCGTGCTGCAGGGGCTTCAGGCCTACGGCGTCGACACGGCCGGCATCACGGTCGTCGACGGCTCGGGCCTCTCGGACTTCAACGCCGTGCCGCCGTCGTACCTCACGCAGCTGTTCGTCAAGATCAACGCGCGCGAGGGACACCTCGGCGTCATCATGGACGGCCTGCCCGTGTCGGGCGTGCGCGGGTCCCTCTCGTACAGCGACCGGTTCGCGGGCGACAACTCGGTCGCCGACGGGGCGGTCTTCGCCAAGACCGGTTGGATCGAGACGGGCTACACGCTCTCGGGTGTCATCCACGCGCAGGACGGCTCGACGCTCACGTTCGCCATCTACGCGCTCGGCGACGTGACCGACGAGGCCAAGCAGGCGATCGACACATTGACGACGGGGTTCTTCCTCTGCGGCGACAACCTCGCGAACACCTGATCCGCGAGAACCGATCGAACGGATGCCTGGGCCGGGCCCGCTCGCTCGCCTCGCCTCGGTGCGCCGATGGGGTGACAATGGAGGCATGACCAGGGCGCTCATCATCGTGGACGTGCAGAACGACTTCACCGAGGGCGGCGCGCTCGGCGTCGATGGCGGGGCGGCCGTCGCCGAGGGCGTGACGAGGCTCCTCGCCGAGCATCGCGACGCCTACGACGTCGTCATCGCCTCGCGCGACTGGCACGATGCCGACAACGACAACGGCGGCCACTTCGCGGTCGGCGCGGATCCCGACTTCGTGGAGACGTGGCCCGAGCACTGCGTCGCCGGAACCGACGGCGCCGAGTACCACCCGGCGCTCGACACGGCGCACATCGACGCGCATATCCGCAAGGGGCAGGGCAAGCCCGCCTATTCGGCCTTCGAGGGCATCGACGAGACCGACCGCACGGTGTCGCAGATCCTCGATGAGCACGGCGTGACCGAGGTCGACGTCGTCGGCATCGCCACCGACTACTGCGTGCGCGCGACCGGACTCGACGCGATCGAGCACGGCCGGCACGTGCGCGTGCTGACCGACCTCGTCGCAGGCGTCGCGCCCGAGTCGAGCGAGCGGGCGCTCGCCGAGCTCGCGCACGCCGGCGCCGCGCTCACGGAGTCATCCGCGGTGGGCACGGCCGCCGCGGGCGACTGACGCGAGGCACCGGCCGACACCGGTCGCCCAGCCGACCCGGCGCCGGCAGACGGCCGACACCGGTCGGCCCGTCGCTCAGAGCGTGTGGCCGAGCTTGAACCCGTGCTCCTCGTCGCCCTTGCGCGTGTACGAGAAGCCGTCGGCGCCGATCGTCACCGCCATCTCGCTCTCGTCGGTGCGGCTGACCAGGGGCTGCGGCCGGCCGTCGAGATCGAGCACGGGGGAGGCATCCGTGTACCACGACGGCACGACGGGGTTGCCCCACCAGTCGCGGCGCTGGTTGTCGTGCACATCCCACGTGACGACGGGGTTGTCGGGGTCGCCCGTCCAGTAGTCCTGCGTGTAGATCTCGACGCGGTGGCCGTCGGGGTCGCGCAGGTACAGGTAGAACGCGTTCGAGACACCGTGGCGGCCCGGACCCCGCTCGATCGCGTCGGAGCGACGCAGCGCGCCGAGCTTGTCGCAGATCGCGATGATGTTGTGCTTCTCGTGCGTCGCGAACGCGACGTGGTGCATTCGCGGCCCGTCGCCGCCCGTCATGGCGGTGTCGTGCACGGTGGGCTTGCGGCGCATCCACGCGGCGTAGGTGGTGCCCTGCTCGTCCTGGATGTCCTCAGTGACCCGGAAGCCCAGGTCCTCGAGGTGGGCGACGGCGCGCGGCACGTCGGGCGTGACCTGGTTGAAGTGGTCGAGGCGCACGAGGCATCCTGGCGTCTGCAGGTCGTAGCGCCACGCGAGCCGCTCGACGTGCTCGACCTCGTGGAAGAACTCGATCGGGAAGCCGAGCGGGTCCTCGACCCGCACCGAATCACCGATGCCCTTCGTCCATCCGGAAGGCCGGCGCTCGACGCGGCATCCGAGTTCCTCGTAGAACGCGACGGCGCGATCGAGGTCCTCCGGGGTGCGCACGCGGTAGCTGAACGCGGCGACCGCCGCGACCGGGCCCCGGCGGAGCACGAGGTTGTGGTGGATGAACTCCTCGAAGCTGCGCAGGTACACGGCGTCGTCGGTCTCCTCGGTGACGACGAGGTCGAGCACGTCGACGTAGAACGCGCGCGACGCGGCGAGGTCGGTGACGACGAGCTCCATGTACGCGCAGCGCACGATGTCGGGTGCGGGGGAGGACGGCGTCGGGATCCGGTTCGCGGGTGCGGGGATCGGGTCGGCGGCCGTGACGACGGGCTCGGGGGCGTCGGGGGCGATCGGGTGGGTCATGATGTCCTCTTCGTTGAGTGGATGCCTCGGGAGCGGCGTCTCGACACGGCGCCGGGGCGCCTCCTCGACCGCCGGGTGTGGATGCCTCAGCCGCGGCCGAAGCGCGGCGCGTGCGACTCGTTCAGGGTGATGTGCACCGCCTGCTGGTCGGTGTAGAAGTCGATCGAGCGGTAGCCGCCCTCGTGGCCGAGGCCCGAGGCCTTGACGCCGCCGAACGGCGTGCGGAGGTCGCGCACGTTGTTCGAGTTGAGCCAGACCATGCCGGCCTCCACAGCCTGCGAGAAGTTGTGGGCGCGCTTGAGGTCGTTCGTCCAGATGTAGGCGGCCAGGCCGTACTTCGTGTCGTTCGCGAGGGCGAGCGCCTCCTCGTCGGAATCGAAGGGCGTGATCGCGACCACCGGACCGAAGATCTCCTCCTGGAAGATGCGGGCGTCGGGCGCGACGTCGGCGAACACGGTGGGCGCGACGTAGTTGCCCCGGTCGAGCCCCTCCGGCCGGCCGCCGCCGGCGACGAGCCGGCCCTCGCCCTTGCCGATCTCGACGTAGGACATGACCTTGTCGTAGTGCTCGGGGTGCACGAGCGCGCCGACCTCGGTCGCCGGATCGTGCGGGTCGCCGACGACGATGTTGCGCGCCCGTTCGGCGTACTGCTCGACGAAGTCGTCGTAGATCGCGCGCTCGACGAGGATGCGGCTGCCGGCGGTGCAGCGCTCGCCGTTCAGCGAGAACACGCCGAAGACCGTCGCATCGAGCGCCGACTCGAGATCGGCGTCGGCGAACACGACGGCCGGGCTCTTGCCGCCGAGTTCCATGGAGAGGCCCTTCAGGAACGGCGCGGCGTTCGCGAAGATGACCTGCCCCGTGCGGCTCTCGCCGGTGAACGAGATGAGCGGCACGTCGGGATGCTTCACGAGCGCGTCGCCCGCCTCCTCGCCGAGCCCGTTGACGAGGTTGAAGACGCCCTGCGGAACGCCGGCCTCCTCGAAGATCGCAGCCCAGAGCGACGCCGACAGCGGCGTGAACTCGGCCGGCTTCAGCACGACCGTGTTGCCGGTCGCGAGCGCGGGCGCGAGCTTCCACGACTCGAGCATGAACGGCGTGTTCCAGGGCGTGATGAGGCCGGCGACGCCGATCGGCTTGCGGTTCACGTAGTTCACCTGTCGACCCGGCACCTTGTAGGTGTCGTCGGACTGGGCGACGATCAGGTCGGCGAAGAAGCGGAAGTTCTCGGCCGCGCGCTGGGCCTGCCCGAGCGCCTGCGTGATGGGCAGGCCCGTGTCGAACGTCTCGAACTCCGCGAGGCGGGCGTCGGACGCCTCGACCAGGTCGGCGATCCGGTGGAGCACGCGCGAGCGCTGGCGCGGCAGCAGCTTGGGCCACGGGCCGTCGGTGAACGCGCGCCGCGCGGCCGCGACGGCGAGGTCGATGTCGGCCCGCTGGCCGGCGGCGGCCTGCACGTACGTCTCGTTGGAGACGGGATCGAGCACGTCGAAGGTCTCGCCGCCGATCGAGTCGACGAAGGCGCCGTCGATGTAGTGGCGGATGCGGTCGGGCAGGCCCTCGGGGATGTGGTGCGTCATGGGATTCCTCACTCGGTGGTCGCGGCGGCGGCGACGGGCGCCGACGGACGGTGTTCGGATTGGTAGGCGAGTACGGCGTCGAGCGTGGCCGTGCGATGCGTGCGGGCGGCGAGTTCGATCTCGAGGGGGTCGGCCCCCTGCTCGATGAGGTCGACGATGCGGGCGTGCTCCTCGACCGAGGCGCGGGCGCGGCCCGGCACGAAGCTGAACGACGAGTCGCGGAGCACGCGCATGCGGTTCCAGCCGCGATGCACGAGATCGAGCACGTGCGGGTTGGGGCAGCCCTCGAACAGCACCGCGTGGAAGTCGAGGTTCAGCTCGGTGAACCGATGCGGGTCGAAGTCGGCGAGGGTCCGGCGCATCCGCTCGTTGATCTCGCGCGCTCGCCGCAGGTGGTCGGCGGTGAGGTACGGCGCCGCGAGCGCGGTCGCATACCCCTCGACGAGCGCGAGCGTCTGCATCGTGTGCAGGTACTCGGTCTCCTTGATCAGCGCGACCTGTGCGCCGACGTTACGTTCGAAGGTCACGAGGCCCTCGGCCTCGAGACGCCGGATCGCCTCGCGCACCGGCACGACCGAGACATCCAGCTCTCCCGCGATCTGCGCGAGCACGAGCCGGTAGCCAGGCACGTAGCGTCCGTCGTCGATGCGCTCGCGGATGAACCGGTACGCGCGCTGCGACTTGCTCTCGACGGTCATCGCATCACCCCTCCCGAGCCGGCCGGGCGACGGATGCCTCGCGCTCGGCCTCGTACCGGGCCCGCCACTGCGCGTTCATGGGGAAGAGCCCGTCGACGGCCTCGCCCTCGGCCACGCGCTCGGCGACCCAGGCATCCGCCTCGTCTTGGGCGACGGCCTCGGCGGCGACCTCGGCGACCAGGTGCGGCGGGATCACGATGACGCCGTCGCCGTCGCCCACGATGACATCGCCCGGCTGCACCGCCGCGCCCCCGCACGCGATGGCGACGTCGGTCTCCCACGGCACGTGTCGGCGGCCGAGCACGCTCGGGTGCGGACCCTGCGAGAACACGGGGATGCCGATCTCGGCGACCGCGTCGAAGTCGCGCACGCCGCCGTCGGTCACGATGCCGGCGGCGCCGCGCACCTTCGCGCGCAGGGCGAGCACGTCGCCGACGGTGCCGGTGCCGCGCTCGCCGCGGGCATCGACGACGAGCACCTCGCCCGCGCCGACCGAGTCGAACGCGCGCTTCTGCGCGTTGTAACCGCCGCCGTGCGAATCGAACAGGTCGGGGCGCGACGGGATGAACCGCAGCGTGCGGGCGCGTCCGACGATGCGGTCGCCGGCATGGTTCGCGAACACGCCCTCGATGAAGACGTCGTGGTAGCCGCGCTTGCGCAGCGCGACCGAGAGGGTGGCGACGGCGGCGCGCGACAGGAGGGCGCGAACCTCGTCGGTGAGCACGGTGTCGGGCGCGCCATCCGCGCTCTCCGTCGGTCGAGTCGGCGCGCCAGCGCCGTATCGAGACCCACCCGCGCCCTCGAGCGGCGAAGCCCGACCGGCCTCGACCGCCGAGGCGTGCTCGGCCTCCGACCCCCACGCCTCGATGCGCTGCAGGTCGTCGGCGGCGGGCTTCGAGCCGAAGTCGCCGAAGGCGACCTCGCCCTGCGTGACCCTGGTGACGAGCCGGCCCGTCGTCGGGCTGCCCGGAGCGCCCGGCGCGTCGACCTCGACCTCGACGACATCGCCGGGCACGACGACCGACGAGCCCGCAGGCGTGCCGGTGAGGATCACGTCGCCCGGCTCGAGCGTGACGTGCTGCGAGAGGTCGGCGACGAGGCGGCCGAACGGGAACAGCAGCGTGTCGGACGTGTCCTCCTGCACGAGCGCGCCGTTGACCCAGGTGCGCACCCGCCAGTCGCCCTCGCCGATGCCGTCGACCGGGATCGCGACGGGACCGAGCGGCGTGAACCCGTCGCCGCCCTTCGAGCGCAGGTTCGAGCCCTTGTCGGCGGCGCGCAGGTCGTACAGGCCGAAGTCGTTCGCCGCGGTCACGGCGGCGACGTGCGACCATCCGGCCTCGGGGGAGACGCGCCTCGCCGGCGTGCCGATGATGATCGCGATCTCGCCCTCGAAGGCCAGCAGTTCGGTGGCGGCGGGGCGTTCGATCGTGCCGCCCGTGCCGGCGAGCGAGCTCTGCGGCTTCAGGAAGTAGCTCGGCTGCGCGGGCGTGCGCCCGCGCTGCGCGGCGCGCGACGGGTAGTTCAAGTGGACGGCGATGATCTTGCCGGGCCGGGCGATGTCGGTCATGGACTCCCTCGTCTCAGATATCTGAAATCATATACGATTACGAGGCGTCGGCCAAGCCGCGATGCCAACCCCGGGTGGTCATGTGCGGGTAGGGGCGCCGGTCAGTAACTGGGCCGGTCGGATGCGTCGCCGCCCGCGGCATCCCCGATGAAGCGGTCGGCGAGCGCCTCGGAGGCGCGCGCGAGCAGCGCGACATCCGCTCCGACGGCGACGAACGACGCACCCGCCTCGAGGTAGCGCTCGGCGTCGGCGGCGACGAACGCGTTCACGCCGACCGGCACGCCGGCCGCGCGGCCGGCCCGGATCGCCGAGAGCACCGCCTCGACGACGTCGGGATGCCCCGGCTGCCCGAGGTGACCCATCGACGCGGCCAGGTCGGCCGGTCCGACGAAGAGCGCGTCGATGCCGTCGACCGCGGCGATCCGGTCGACGTCGGCGACGGCCGCGGCCGACTCGACCTGCACGATGAGGCTGATGGTCGACGGGGCATCCGCCAGGTAGTGCTCGACGCGGTTCCAGCGCGACGCTCGTGCGAGCGACGAGCCGACCCCGCGCACGCCCTCGGGCGGATAGCGCACGGCCCGCACGAGGCCTTCGGCCTGCTCGGCAGAGTCGACCATCGGCACGAGCAGGTTCTGCACGCCGATGTCGAGGTATCGCTTGATGACCACGGTGTCGCCGAACGGCACGCGCACGACCGGCGCGACCGGGTAGGCGGCGACCGCCTGCAGCTGCGCCTGGATGGACTCGAGTCCGTTCGCGGAGTGCTCGGCGTCGATCAGCACCCAGTCGAGGCCGCTGCCGGCGGCGATCTCGGCCACGAGCGGGCTGCCCGAGCACACCCACATGCCGATCAGCGGACGGGCGGATGCCTCGAGCCGAGCGCCGAACGTCGACGGAAGGGTCATTCGAACCGGCATGCGATGCTCCCGAGGTCGCGGTAGTCGGCGTGCACAGTGTCGCCGCGCTCGACCCACATGGGCCGGGTGAACGATCCCGCGAGGACGATCTCGCCCGCGCCGAGCGACTGGTCGTGCTGGGCGAGCTTGTTCGCGAGCCAGGCGACGCCCATCGCGGGGTGGCCGAGCACCGCACCCGCGACGCCCGACTCCTCGATCGTCTCGTTGCGCGAGAGCAGGGCGCCGACCCAGCGGAGGTCGACGTCATCGGCCTTCACCGGTCGCCCGCCGATCACCATCGCGCCCATCGCGGCGTTGTCGCTGATGGTGTCGACGATGGTGCGGCCCTCGAGCTCGATGTGCGAGTTCAGGACCTCGAGCGCGGGCACGACGTAGTCGGTCGCGCGCAGCACGTCGAAGATCGTCGTGCTCGGACCCGTGAGCGGAGCGCCGAGCACGAACGCGAGCTCGACCTCGATGCGCACGTTCGAGAACCGGTCGAAGTCGATCACCGAGCCGGACTCGAAGACCATGTCGTCGAGGATGACCCCGTAGTCGGGCTCGGTGATGCCGGTCGCGACCTGCATGACCTTCGAGGTCAGGCCGATCTTGCGTCCGACGAGGCGGGCGCCCGCGTCCTGGCGGCGCTCGGCCCAGACGCGCTGCACGGCATACGCGTCGTCGACGGTCATGCCCGGGTTGCGAGCGGTCAGCAGCGGCACGGTCGTGCGATCGCGGTCGGCAACGATGAGCTCGTCGGCGATCGCGTCGATGTGGGTCTGGTCGAGCACTCGCGCTCCACTTCGTCGTGTTCGGGGTCTCAGGGGCCAGGCCCCGATCGTATCGGGCCGCGCTGCGGCTGCGGTATCTGAAATCGTATACGAACCGGGCAGTGGGTGGTGGTGAGTGGGTGGGTGGGAGCGGAACAGGTGGGGTCAGCGGTTCACGTTGATGATCTCGTGCTGGTACGGGGCGACGACGGTCGACGAGATGCGGCAGTCGAGCAGCAGGAACCGGCGGGATGCCTCGGGCTCGCGCGTCCACTCGGCGAGCCGTTCGAGGTCGTCGAGCTCGCGCACGACCACGCCCTCGCCGCCCACGGCCGTCGCGAGCGCGGCGAAGTCGGTCACGGGGATGCGCATGGGCTCCTCGGCGATGCCCTTCCGGCCGTAGACGTGCACCTCCGCGCCGTAGGCGGCGTCGTTCCACACCACGGCGACGCCCCGCCCGCCCGCGGTCCGCACCGCGGACTCGAGATCGGCGAGGGCCATGAGCCCGCCCCCGTCGCCCGTCGTCAGCACGATCGTCGACTCGGGTCGCGCGGCCGCGGCGCCGGGCACGCTCGGGAACCCGAGTCCGATCGACTGGTACGCCGTGCCGACCATGATCATCCTGTCGGGCGACGCGACGGGCCAGTACATGTTCGCCCAGCCGATGAAGTGCCCGCCGTCGGAGACGACGACGCGGTCCTCGGGCAGCAGGTCGCCGATGCGGGCCGCGACCGCGCGCGGGTCGAGCAACTCGTCGTCGGCCAACCCGTCGATGCGATCGGGCGCCGGCTGGGCGCGCAGCGCCGCGAGGTCGACCTGCTCGCGCCATCCCGAGGGTTCGGCCCCGATGGCGTCGAGCTCCTCGACGAGGGCATCGGCGACGAGGGCCGCATCGCCGCGCACGAACCCGCCGACGTGGGGATGCGTCGCCGCGGGCGCCGTGTCGACCTGGAACACGCGCGTGCCCGGTGCGAACAACTCGCCGAAGCGCATCGTGAACTGGTTCAGTGACGCGCCGAAGACCACGGCGACGTCAGCCTCGCGCACGAGCGCCATCGCACCCTCGGCGCCGAAACCGCCGGTCACCCCGAGGTCGTACCGCCCGTCGGGAAAGACGCCGCGGCCGAGCGCGGTCGAGGCCGTGACCGCGCCCGTGGCATCCGCGAGCTCGCCGAGTGCCGCGCCCGCGCCGGTGAGCCACGCGCCCCGGCCCGCAAGCAGGAGCGGCCGGCTCGCGGCCGCGAGGGCCTGCGCGATCTCGGCGATCGCACCCGCCGCGAACGGCCCGGCCGGAGACAGCGGCGCGGGCAGGCGGAGCCCGGGTGTCGCCGGCACCTCGCCCGCCTCGAGCGACGCGACGTCGTAGGGGATGGCGAGCACGGCGGGCACCCGGTACGCGAGCGCGTGCTCGACGGCGATCGCGGTCGTGGCCGCGGCATCCGTTCGCCCGACCGTGTACGTGCGGGCGCCGACCGCGGAGGCGAGCGCGATCTGGTCGACATCCCAGGGTCGAGGCCCCGACGTCGGCTCGTCGCCGACGACCAGCACGAGCGGCACGCGCGCCTGCGCGGCCTCGGCGAGCGCCGTCAGGGTGTTGGTGAAGCCCGCGCCGTAGGTCGCGGTCGCCGCGGCGATGCGGTTCGACGCGCGATAGTGGGCGTCGGCCGCGACCACGCCGCCCGCCTCGTGCCGCACGGCGGTGAACGTGGCATCCGTCTCGCGTTCGATGGCATCGAGGAAATACGCGTTGCCGTTGCCCATCACGCCGAAGACGTAGTCGAGGTGGGTGGCGAGCGTGCGGGCGACGTGTGCGGAGACGGTGGGCATGGCGAAGCCTTTCGAGACGGGACGGATGGATTCCGTATGTGTCTCGCGGCCGACGCCGTCGTCGGCGACGCTTCGTGCCCATTTTTCGAGCACCGGCGCAGCGGATGCGCCTGGACGTGACGAGTATAGGCGCGCATGCGGCAGGATCGGAGGGTGAAGACGATTCAGCTGCGCCGGTACACGCTCGTCGACGGGGAGTACGACGCCTTCATGGCGTGGTGGAAGCAGTGGATGCCGCGCGTGCGGCCCGAGGCCGGGTTCGCGATCGAGTTCGCCTACGGCGTGCCCGAATCCAACGAGTTCATCTGGGCGGTCAGCGCCGAAGGCGACCGCGACGCGTTCCTCGCGCTCGAACAGGCCTACATGGCGTCGGATGCCCGCGCCTCGGCGTTCGACGGCGTGCCGCAGCGGGTCGCGAAGTCGGTCATCGGCTTCGTGGACGACGCGGAGGCGTAACCGCTCTGCCGCTGCGGCGGGCGCTGCCGCGGCTGCACGCCGTGCTGTACAGCCGGCTCCCGGCCGCGTCCTCATAGGATCGAGGCATCCCCCGGATTCGAGTTGTGGTCGACGCTGCCCACCCGGCGGCTCGGCCGGAGAGGACCCCCGTGAGTCACGAGTTCATCGCCCGTCGCAGCGACTGGATCGCCCGAGAGGAACTGGCCGAGCGGATGATCCCGCTCATCGGCGGCCTGTACCGCGACCACGGGGTGGTGACCTCGATCCACGGCCGGCGGCTGATCAACCGCTCACCCGTCGACCTCCTGAAGGCGCACCGCTTCGCGCGCCAGGCCGGCGACGTCGAACTCGACCCCGCCGACACGATCCGCATGCTCGAGGCGCTGCGCGAGGTCGCGCCGGCTCCCGCTTCGATCGACCTCGCCCGGCTCGTGCAGCGCCACACGGAGCAGGTCGCGGCCGGCGGGGCATCCGATCTCGTCGCGTTCCTGCGCAGCGAGCTCGCACCCGTGCTCGTCGAGGGCGCTGAGCCCGCGGGCGAGGGAACCGACGTCGTGCTCTACGGCTTCGGCCGCATCGGGCGGCTCCTCGCCCGCATCCTGATCGCGCACACGGGCGGCGGCCAGGGCCTGCGGCTGCGCGCGGTCGTCGTGCGCCGCGGCGGCGAGAACGACCTGCAGAAGCGTGCGAGCCTGCTGCGCCGCGACTCGGTGCACGGACCCTTCCAGGGCACCATCGAGGTCGACGAGGAGCACGACACGATCCTCGCGAACGGCACGCTCATCCAGGTGATCTACTCCGACGACCCGGCTTCGATCGACTACACGGCGTACGGCATCCACGACGCGATCGTCGTCGACAACACCGGCCGCTGGCGCGACGAGGAGGGGCTCGCCCAGCACCTGCGCTCGACCGGGGTCGCCAGGGTGCTCCTGACCGCGCCCGGCAAGGGTGCCATCAAGAACATCGTGCACGGCGTCAACCACGACGCGATCTCGCCCGATGACCGCATCCTCTCGGCCGCGAGCTGCACCACCAACGCGATCACGCCCGTGCTCGGCGCGATCGACGAGGCGTACGGCGTCGTCCGCGGGCACGTTGAGACGGTGCACTCGTTCACGAACGACCAGAACCTGATCGACAACTTCCACAAGGGCGACCGCCGCGGCCGCTCGGCGGTGCTGAACATGGTGATCGCCGAGACGGGCGCCGCGAAGGCGGTCGCCAAGGCGCTCCCGCAGCTCGCCGGACGGCTCACCGGGAGCGCCATCCGCGTTCCCACGCCGGATGTCTCGCTCGCGATCCTGAACCTCCAGCTCGAGCGTCCGACGTCGAAGGAGGCGCTCAACCGGTACCTGCGGCAGGTCTCCCTCACGTCGCCGCTGCGCCAGCAGGTCGACTACATCGAGTCGCCCGAGGTCGTCTCGACCGACTTCGTCGGCTCGAACCGCGCCGGCATCGTCGACGGGCTCGCGACCATCGCCGACGACACCGACGTGGTGCTCTACGTCTGGTACGACAACGAGTACGGGTACTCGTGCCAGGTCGTGCGCGTCATCGAGGCGATGGCCGGCACCCACCCCGTGGTGCTGCCCGAGCGCGAGCCGGTCGCGATCGAGCGGGTACGCGTCGAACCGGTCGGGTCGCCGGTCGCAGGCTGAGACGAGGCGGATGCCGCGAGCCGAGGCCGTCCCGCGGCATCCGGTGATGGGGCGGCGCCCGGTCAGCGCACCCTGATCGCCTCGCTGAGCACCCGCCCCTGGGCGCCCGCGGGGGCGTCGTAGCCGAGCAGTGCCGCGATCGTCGGCGCGACGTCGATGTGGCGCGGGTCGGCCGGCTGCGCGTTCGGGCGGACCCCGGCGCCGGCGAGGATCAGCGGTACCTCCATCTCCGTGGTCGAGCCGTGGCGCCCGGAGATCCCATCCGAGGGCGTGGACCAGGACCAGCCGGGCGCGGGCTCGATGAGGAGCTCGCCGTGCTTCGGGCTCATGTGCATCGCGCGCTGGTCGTGCTTGTCGTAGACGGCCCGGATGTACGGCAGACCCTCGACCGCGGCCGTGATGCGCGCCGCCGCATCCGGATCGTTCGCGGCATCACCGATGAGGTGCACGTCGGCCACGCCGCCCAGCGTCAGCACCACGTCGGTCCCGGCGGCGGGCGCCTGGTTCGCCGAGAGGATCTCCGGCTGGTATCCGGTGGCCGCGATCGCCGCGAGCACCTCTGCGCTGAACCCGTTCGTGAACGAGGTCATGCCGTGGTCGCCGGTGATCACGAACGTGGTCCGACCGTAGACCCCGGCGTCCTTCGCAGCCTGCACGAGGCGGCCGATCTGGGCGTCGATCATCTCCAGCGCCCCGGGAATGCGGGCATCCTCGGCGCCGCCGTCATGCCCGATCGCGTCGAGCGTGTCGCAGTACACCGCCGTCAGGTCGGGGATCTTCGGCACGGTGACCTCCACGCCCCGGCTCAGCACCGGTTTACCGGTCAGCACCGCGACGCCGTCGTCGACGCGTCGCTCGCACGTGCCGCCGGGCTGCGTGTACAGGCCCCCGGGGTCGCCGTAGCTCGTGCCGTGGTCTTGCACGATGAACCACTGCGCGGACGCCACCGTGCCGCCCTGATCGCGAATGGCCTCCGCGATGGTGGGGACCGCGATGTCCCGGCTGGACCCGCGTGCGATACCGGCGGCTTCGTCGAACCAGGAGGAGGTGTTGAGGTGGTGCTCGGGCCACGCTCCCGTCGCGATCGAAGCCCACGAGGGGTTGGTGATGGAGGTCATCACTCCGGTCGAGGTGGTGACGCTCCCGCGCTTCAGCAGGTGCTCGAGGTTCGGCATCGGCGCGCGGCCGAGGTAGTCGATGTCGAATCCGTCGAGTGCGAGGAGCACCACGTGGTCGGCGGGATGGGACGGGGACGCGGTGGCGCTCGCGGCGGTGGCGCCGAAGCAGCCGAACGCGGCGACGGCACCGGCCGAGAACAGCGCGGCAATGGATCTGGATCGGGTCGAACTGCGCAACATTGCTCCTATCTGTGGACGAGCTCTGCATATCTGTGAACGAACTCTGCGGACGAGCGATGGACGGTGCGAACGGCCGATCGGCCGGACGTGACCGACGCTCCCGGTTGCCCGCCGTGCCCGGCAAGCGGCAGTCGTCCGCCTGCAAGGAACCGCACATCCACTCGACGCGGTTGACGGAATGCGTCACCGCGGACTGGCGGTTTCTTGCGCGAAGCGCCGTTCGCGGTGTCGATCCCTCGCAGATCGACGGCGCGACCTTGGCCGAGGGAGCACGGCCCCGATTGGGTGCAGGCAGGCAGGACGTCTGGTGCAGACGACACGACGAGGTGGAGGGAACGCGAGGATGACGCACGGAATGAGTGGAGCTGAGACCGCGGCCGGCATGACGAGGCGGGGATTCCTGACCGTCGGGGCTCTCGGCGTCAGCCTCGGGGCGGTCGGCGCAGGCTGGGGGCCCTGGCCCGGGGCAGCCGTCGGCGCTGCCCGCGCCGACGAGACGGCGCCGCTGCGGTTCGCCGTGTTCACCGACACGCACGCCAACCTCGAGGAGACCGCACGGCTCGAAAACCTCGCCCGGGTGTTCGCCGCCGTCGAGGCGGAGGATCCTGACTTCGTGCTGCACTGCGGCGACATCACCGACGCCGGACGCGAGTCCGACTTCGAGACGTATCGGTCGCTCATCCCGGCGGCCCTGTGGGACCGCATCCGCCACGTCCCGGGCAACCACGAGATCCGGTGGGACATCACCGCGCGCGAACGCTACGAGCGCTGGTTCGGGCCGACAAGCTACAGCTTCGACGTGGGCGGGGTGCACTTCATCGCCCTCGACCCCACCCAGGCGCTGCAGGAGCCCGGGCTCTTCTCCGACGATCTCGCGTGGATCCGCGACGACCTCGCCGCAGCCGGCGACGCGCCGACGATCATGTTCCTGCACTTCCCGCTCGGCGACCGGAACTTCTACGTCAACGACGCCGACGAGTTCCTGCGCACGATCGACCCGTTCCCCGTTCGCGGCATCTTCGCCGGGCACATCCACCGCAACGAGATCACTCGGTTCAACGGGCTGACGCAGGTGGCCGCCATCTCGAGCCGGCTCGGCCCCTTCTACCTGCGCGTCACCGAGCGGCGGGATGCGACGGGGCGGGTGCTCGTGGTCGAGCAGGTCACGCTCGGCGCGACCGACGCCGATCCCGTCGTCGTCGACCCGCTCGCCGAGGTTCCCCTCGACGTCGCACCGGGTGAGGACCTCGGCGAACTCGACCCGAAGGCGAACTCGGTGCGCGACGCGCTCGAGGTGACGGCGCGCCCGGGCGCCGCCGCCGTGCGCGCGGAGGCGCAGGTCTACCCGCAGGGGCTGTTCGGCACCGCGAACGCGGGCGCCTGGACGGCGCTCGAGCCGCGAGGCAGGTCGTGGCATGGCACGCTCGACGCCGCGGCGCTCGCCGCGGGCACGCATCGCGTCCAGGTGCGGGCCTTCGACGAGTCGGGCGCCGCCCGGTACGAGACCGCGACGTTCGAGCGGCATCCCGCGCGCTCGCATGCCGGTGACTGGGAGATCTCCGTCGGCGGCCAACTGCAGGGAGCCCTCGCGGAGGCGGGCGGCACCGTCGTGGCCGGTTCGACCTCGGGCCGCGTCGTCGGCGTCCGCGCCGACGAACCGGGCCGTCCTCGGCCCGCATGGACCGCAGACCTCGGACCGGTCCACCGCGGGGCCGCGTTCTCCACCGACGGGCGCACCGTCTACGTACCGAGCGCCGACCACACGCTCACGGCACTCGACGCTCGGGACGGGCACGTGAGGTGGAGCGTCGATCTCGGCCGACCGGTCATGTCGACCCCGGCCGTGTTCGACCTCGGCGGAGCGGACCGCATCGTGGTCACGGCGGGGAATCGACTGCACAACCTGGATGCCACGGGCGCGATCCTGTGGCGGTCCGAGGTGCCGATCCAGTCGGCCGGCCGGCCCGCGTGCGACGGCCAGCGCATCTATGCGGGCGGCGGTGACGGGCGCGGGCATGCCTACGACGTCGCGACCGGCGCGCACCTCTGGTCGATCCTCACGAACACCCGCGTCGATACCTATCGGCAGCTCATCTACGGCCCGTGGGACGACTGGACGCAGGTGCTGCCGACCGGGGCCGTGCTGTTCAGCACGGTGACCGACGCCATCGCGGTCGCCCCGGCGACCGGTGCCGAGCTGTGGCGGCTCGCAGGCGGGTACCTGCTCGCGCCGGGCCTCGTGCTCGACGAGTCGAACCTCCTCCTTGCGACCGAGTGGGGGCTGGTCGAGCTCGTCGACCCGGCCACCGGCGCCAAGCGGTGGAGCTCGCAGGCCGTGCCGCGGCTCGTGAACACCGGTCCGGTGCGGGACGAGCGGACCGGTGCGCTCTGGCTGGTGGGCACGGGCGGGCTCGTGGTCCGTCTCGACGCGGCGAGCGGCGCCGTGACGGTCGTGCGTCAGCTCTTCACGGCGAACACCTTCTCGCGACCCGTGATCGTCGGCGACACGCTCGTCGTCGCCGCGCAGGACGGCGTGCTGCGCGGCATCCGCATCTAGGTCGCGGGGGCCGCGGCGGCGACGATGCGCCCGGCGCGCTTGACGGACTGCAACGCCACGGCGACATCGGCGTGCTGGAGTCCGGGCAGGCCGCCGATCGTGTCGGAGATGAACGCGTACAGCGCGGCATCCGACTCCAGCGCGACCTCGCCGCAGAGGTTCCGGTCGCCGGTCGTGGCCGAGATCATGAGCACCGACGGATGCTCCGCGATGAGCTCGCCGGCACGGCCGAGCTGCGTGGGATTCACGTTGAGGGAGACGAACGCGCTGACCGGCAGCCCGATGCGCTCGGGCTCCACCACGGTCCGCATCCGCAGCGCGCCCGAGAGCATGAGGCTCTCCGCATGGCGCCGAACCGTCACCGGGCTGGCGTCGCAGAGTTCGGCCAGCCGCTGCCACCCGAGTCGTCCGTCCTGGGCGAGCGCCGCGGCGATGCGCTCGTCGAGCGCATCGGTCGTGGCAGGGCGGTCGGGCAGCGGGTCGTGCCAGGGATCGAGCCGCTGCGCCCGCAGCTGCTCGACGAGCTCATCGGGCAGCAGGGCGGGGAGCCAGCTGTGCGGCGTCGCGAACCGGCGGATCACCTGATTGCTCCACACCGCGAGGACGCCGTCGAGTGCCGGAAGCTGCTCGAGGGTGATCGCGAGCAGGTGCTCGTTGGAGGTGTAGTTGATCTCGGCGACGCATTCGACGCTGCCGGTCAGGAGCTTGACCGACCCGCACTCGGGCCACGCCGCGAGCCGCTCAGCCGAGCGGTGCGCGGCACCCGGGCGGCAACGCAGGCGCACGAACAGCGATCGCGTGCGCCGGGTGGCCTCGCCGTCGAGCACGCCGATCACGCGCACGGTGCCCTGGGCGATCAGGCGCGCCACCCGGCGGGAGACGGTCGCCTCCGAGGTGAAGACGACCTCGCTGATCTGCGCGTTGCTCGCTCGCGGGCTCGCGAGCAGGGCGCCGACGATGCGCCGGTCCAAATCGTCCATGATCTGTTGCCTTGCATTCAATTGAGCGTTCATCTCGGCATGTTTCTTGCAATCCACCCTAGCCTGCCGTCGATCCCACTCGACCGGAGGCAGGATCGCAGGACCGCGAGGTGGTCGCATCCCACCCGGCCGAAGACGGCGCATCGCGCACGACAATGAGGAGTGACGAACATGGCTCATCTGCCCAGGCCGCGCATCGCGGCATCCATCGCGGCGGTCGCCGCCATCGCCCTGCTCGCCGGCTGCACCGCCGAGTCGGAGCCGCGGGAGACCGACGCGGCGGGTCAGTCGGTCACGTTCTGGACGCCCCAGACCACGCCGGAGCGCCTCGCGGCGCAGGAGGCCGTCGCCGCCGCGTTCACGGAGGAGACCGGCATCGAGGTCGAGGTCGTGCCCATGGCCGGAGCCGACCAGGACCAGGCGCTGGTGACCGGCGCGGCGTCAGGCGACGTCCCCGACGTGATCCTGCACGCGTCGTCCCAGACGGGCGCCTGGAACTCGCAGGGCCTGCTCGACACCGAGGCCGCGGCCGCCACCGTCGACGCGCTCGGCACCGACACGTTCAATGAGCGGGCGCTCGAGGCCGTCACGCTCGAGGGCCAGGTCGCGGCGGTCCCGAGCGATGGCTGGACGCACGTCATCGCGTATCGCGCCGACCTGCTCGAGCAGGCCGGCGTCGACGTCCCGGCGAGCGTGGCCGACCTCGCGGAGGCCGCCACGACGGTCAAGGAGAAGCTCGGCATCACGGGCCTCGCCTTCGGCACGCAGGCCGGCACCGCGTCGGCCACCGAGGGCATCCAGTCCATCTTCCAGAGCGCCGGCTGCGAGCTCGTCACCGACGGCGAGGTCACGATCGACTCCGACGAGTGCACCGAGGCGGCCGAGCACTTCCTCGAGCTGCGCAACTCGTCCGTCGCGGGCGACTTCGACGTGACGAGCGCTCGGGCCGCCTACATGAACGGCGACGCCGCGATGCTGCTCTTCTCCACGCACATCCTCGATGAGCTCGCAGGGCTCGACCCCGCGAACCCGGCCACGTGCCCCGAGTGCGCGAGTTCGCCGACCTTCCTCTCCGACAACACCGAGTTCGTGACCGTCCTGAACGAGGACGACCCCGCCCAGTACGGCGCGGTCCTCAGCTACGGCATCCCCACCGGGGCCAACGTCGAGGCCGCCCAGCAGTACATCGAGTACGTGCTCGGCACCGGCTACGTCGACACCCTCGCCTCCGCGACCGAGGGCCGGATTCCGCTGCGCAACGGCACGGCGGACAACCCGAGCGAGTTCCTCGACGCCTGGGGTGAACTGGGCATCGGCCCGGCGCACGAGAAGACCTCAGCCGAACTGTACGGCGACGAGTTCGTCTCGGGCATGGCCGACGGCATCAACGCCGTGTACCTCTGGGGCATGGGCAGCGACGACGCCGAGCTCGCGGGTCTCGTCTCCAGCCAGGGCATCCTCGCCGGGCAGATCGAACAGCTCTACAACGGCACCAGCCCCGCCGACGTGACCGCTTCGATGAAGCAGGCCGTCGAGGAGGTCCAGGCCGGCCTGTGACGACCGCAAGCCACCGCACGTCCCGCCGGGAGCGGCACACCACCCGCTCCCGGCGGGACAACCGCAACGGACTCATCCTCACCGCGCCGACGCTCGTCGTCGTCCTACTCGCCTCGATCCTGCCGCTCCTGCTCGTCATCGTCTTCGCGTTCAGCGAGATCCGGCTCGTCGACATCCCGCGCCTCGGCACGGAGCCCATCGACTGGACGCTCGACAACTTCCGGCGGGCGCTCGCGAACCCGTCGTTCTGGCAGGCGCTCGGCACCACGCTGCTCTACTCGACCCTGACCATGGTGGGCTCGGTGGGTGTCGGGCTCGTGCTCGCGCTGGCGCTGCGTCGCCCGTTCCGGGGCCGGGGCATCGTCCGGGCGCTGCTGCTCGTGCCCTACGTCCTGCCGATCATCGCCGCCGTCACCATCTGGCAGACGATGCTCAACCCGCAGTACGGCATCGTCAACGCGTTCGGCCGCGAGTTCCTCGGGTGGGAGTCGGCGGTCGGGTTCCTCAACACCACGACGACCGAGGTGTGGGGTGTTCCCATCCCGCTGTCGCTGCTGGTCGTCGTGCTGTTCGAGATCTGGACCTCGGCGCCGCTGTCCTTCCTGTTCATCACCGCGCGCCTGCAGGGCGTGACGCCGAGCATCGAGGAGGCCGCAGCCCTCGACGGCGCCAACGGCTTCCAGATCACGACGAGGATCGTGATGCCGCAGCTCATGGGCGTGATCCTGCTGCTGTGCCTCCTGCGATTCATCTGGACCTTCCAGAGCTTCAACGAGATCTACCTGCTCACCGAGGGGGCCGGCGGCACCCAGGTGATGGCGCTCAAGGTGTACACCGAACTCGTCACGCGAGCCGACATCGGCAGCGCGGCCGCCTACGGCCTGCTCATGTCCGTCGTGCTCGTCGCCCTGCTCGCGGTGTACGTGGCCGCCTCTCGCCGGAAGGTGGACGTCGAATGACCCGCAGGCGCTCCCCGCTCGCCCCCCGACCCGCCGCGCAGGTCGGCCGGTTCGTGCTGATCGCCGTCGCGCTCGTGATCGCGATCGGCCCCGTTCTGTACGGGTTCCTGCTCTCCCTCCGCCCGTACTCGGCCGTCGTGCAGAACCCGCTCGACGTCTGGCCGGCCCTCGGCGAACTGGACTTCTCGGGCTACACCAGCGCGATGCTCGACGAGTCGCAGGGCGGGTTCGGCCTCGGCCGATTCGTGCTGAACTCGCTGCTCGTCGCGCTCGGCACGGTCGTGCTCTCGATCGTCGTGTCGATCCTCGGCGCGTACGCCGCGGCGCGGCTGCGGTACCGGGGCCGCGGCATGGTGAACGGGATCATCCTCGGCATCTACCTGTTCCCGGGCATCGTGCTCTCCGTGCCCCTCTTCGTACTGCTCGCGAGGGCGGGGCTCACCGGCTCGCTCGTCGGCCTCTTCTTCGTGTACGTCGCCGCGACCGTTCCGGTCGCCATCTACATGATGCGCAACTACTTCCTCGCGCTCCCCGAGAGCGTCGAGGAGGCGGCCATCATCGACGGCGCGTCCCTGCCGCGGATGCTGCGGAGTGTCGTGCTGCCGATCGCGCTGCCGGGCGTGGTCGCGACGGCCATCTACGTGTTCATGATCGCCTGGAACGAGTACTTCTACGCCCTGCTGTTCCTCGTCCAGGACCGGTCGCTGTGGACGGCGCCGCTCGGCATCGCCCAGTTGGCCGACTTCAACGTGCCGGTGACCGTGCTGCTGGCCGGATCGATCGCGATCACCATCCCGGTGATCCTGCTGTTCTTCCTCGCCCAGCGCTACCTCGTCGACGGCCTCACCGCGGGAGCGGAGAAGTGAGCACCACCATGCAACGCATCGCGATCATCGGAGCGGGCGGCCGCGGCCGCGACGCCTACGGGCGCTGGGCGATCGAGCACCCCGACGAGGCGCGCGTCGTCGCGGTCGCCGACGTCGACCCCGTGCGCCGCGGCGCGCTGGCGCAGGCGGCCGGAGGAGCGGCGGAGTACGGCGACTGGACGGAGCTCGTCGCCGACCTCGGCGACCTCGCGATCGACGGCGTGGTCATCGCCGTGCCCGACGCGCTGCACGTCGACGTCGCCATCTCCGTGGCGGACCACGGCGTGCCGTTCCTCCTCGAGAAGCCCGCCGCGCCGACGCTCGCCGAGCTCGAACGGCTCGCGACCCACGCCGGGAAGGTCGCCGCGCGGCTGGCCATCGGCCACGTGCTGCGCTTCACGCCGTTCTGGCGAACGGTCAAGCGCATCGTCGACTCCGGCGCGATCGGCCGGCTGATGACGATCGAGGTGCGCGAGAACATCGGGTTCTGGCACTTCGCCCACTCGTACGTGCGGGGCAACTGGCGCCGGACCGACCTGTCGAGCGCGATGGTGCTCGCGAAGACCTCGCACGACCTCGACCTCATCCGATGGATCGCGGGCAGCGCGCCCGAGACGATCTACAGCATCGGCGAGCTCTCGTGGTTCCGGCCCGAGAACGCGCCCAAGGGCGCGCCCGAGTTCTGCCTCGACGGGTGCCCGGCGGCCGACCGGTGCCCGTTCTTCGCGCCGCGCTACTACGTCGACGCGCTCGCCGACGTGCACGGGCATCCCGTGCATCTGCTCGGCGACGACACGTCGATCGCCGGGCGCCTCGAATCGCTGCGGACGGGCGATTACGGCCGCTGCGTGTACCGCAGCGACAACGACGTCGCCGACCACCAGCAGACCGCGATCGCCTTCCCGGGCGGGCTCACGGCGACGCTCACCGCATCCGCATTCACGGCCGAGAACACGCGCAACGTCGCGATCACGGGCTCGGAGGGCCAGCTCACGGGCCACATGGAGAGCGGCGAGCTCGTCGTCGACCTGTTCTCGCCGCTCGCGAGGCTGCCCGAGGGCCTGCCGATCGCCGAGCACGAGGAGTCCGCGAAGCCGCCCATGGGGCACGCTCGCCACCGCATCCGAGTGGCCATGCCGAGCGAGGACCTCGGCGACCACGCCGGCCACGCCGGCGGCGACGCCGGACTCATGGCCGAGTTCGTCGCCGCGCTCGGCCGCGGCACGGTCGGCACCGGCGAACTGTCGTTCGCCACCGCACTCGACAGCCACCTCATGGCGTTCGCCGCCGAGGAGTCCCGGCTGACCGGCAGTCGCGTCGACTTCGCCGAGTGGGTCGACGGCCTGGATGTCCCGCACCCGGCCCACGCCGTCACCGAGGCCGACGCGTGACCGGAACCCCGGGATTCGCCGAAGCCGTGCTCGGCGTCGTCGCGCGCACCGGCGGCGACGCCGCGCGCGTGCGGGTCGAGCATACGGAGGCTGCGTCCGGCGAGGCCGCGGCCGGGGGCTTCGAGGCATCCGGTGGCCGGCTCACGCTCCGCGGCACCGACGCGGTCGCCGCCGCGAGCGCGTACGCCCGGTACCTGCACGCGAACGGCCGCCGCATCACGTGGGAGTCGCCGCGACTCGAGCCGCCGTTCGAGAGCTGGCCGGATGCCCCGCCCACGCCGATCGGCACGCCGTTCGCGATCCGCTACCACCTGAACGTCGTCACCCACGGCTACTCGACGCCGTACTGGCCGTGGGAGCGCTGGGAGCGCGAGCTCGACTGGATGGCGCTGCACGGCGTCACCCACCCGCTCGTGCTCACCGCCTACGAGGTCGTGCTCGAGGAGACCCTTCGCCGCTCGGACGTGCCCGGGTCGGAGGCCCGCGCCTGGGTGGGCGGCGCACCGCACGTGCCCTGGATGTCGATGGGCGGCATGCACGACTTCGGCGGGCCCTTGCCGGCGAGCTGGGGCGAGCGCCGGGTGGATCTCGCACGCCGGATCCTGGCCCGCGCCCGCGAGCTCGGCATGACCCCGGTCCTGCCGCTCACCGGCGGGCACGTGCCGCGCAGCCTCGCCGGGCCGGAAGCCCCCGAGATCGAGTGGCAGGGCTGGCGCACGCCCGCCCTCGAGCCGTCGTCGCCGGCCTACGCGGAACTCGTCCGCACCTTCGTCGGCGTGCAGCGCGAGCTCCTCGGCGATCCCGGACCCCGCCCCGTCTACGCGGTCGACCCCTACATCGAGTCCCTGCCGCCGTCGGGCGACCTCGCCGCGCTCGCCGCGGCCGGCGGTGGCGTGCATCGCGCGATCGCCGCCGTCGCCCCGGACGCCACGTGGCTGCTGCAGGGCTGGCCGTTCCACTACCACCGCGCGTTCTGGACGCCCGAGCGCATCGCCGCCTACCTGTCGGAGGTGCCGTTCGAGTCCCTGCTGCTGATCGACCTGTGGGGCGAGCACGCGCCGATGTGGCGGGGCGGCATGCATGGGCGACGGTGGCTCTGGACCGCCGTGCACAACTTCGGCGGCCGGTTCGCCCTGTTCGGCGACCTCGACGGGCTCGCTCGCGACGTCGGCGAGCTCATCGCGGAACGTCCCGAGCGGCTCGAGGGCATCGGCCTCGCGCCTGAGGCGATCGAGAACAACACCGTGTACTACGAGGCGGCCACCGACCTCGTGTGGGGCCCGATCGAGCCGCGCGCCTGGGTCGACGACTTCGCCGTGCAGCGCTACGGCCTGGACGACGAGCACGCGCGCCGGGCCTGGCGCCTCCTCGCCGAGACCCTCTACGCGCCCGGTCGCACGCGCTCCATCCCGTCGCCCGTGATCGCCCGCCCGTGGGATGCCTCCGCGCCGTTCGCCGCGCAGCGCCTCGCCGGCGAGGCATTGCCCGAGCCGGTGCGCATGTCGGCCAACGTCGACGCCGAGAACGACCCCGCGGTGCTCGGCGACCTGCCCCGCATCGCCCGAGCCGTGCGGGAGCTCGCCGCGATCGCCGACCGGGTGCCGATGCGACGAGTGCTCGAGCACGACGTCGTCGAACTCACCGGACACGTGCTCGCCCAGCAGACGCGCAGGCACATCAGGGGCATCCTCGCCGCGTCCGCCGAGGGCGAGGCCGCCGGCGTGCGCGAGCACCTGGACCGGCTGCTGGCCGATCTGCTGGCGCTCGACGAGCTCGCCGCCACGATGCCCGCGTCGCGCGTGACGACCTGGCTCGACGCGGCTCGCGCCTGGGCCGAGACGCTCGACGAGGCCGCAGTCATGGAGCGCGACGCCCGCAGCCTCGTCTCGGTCTGGGGGCACCAGACGAGCGGCCTCCACGACTACTCGGGGCGGCACTGGGCCGGGCTCGTCCGCGGGCTCTACCTGCCTCGGTGGCAGGCCTGGGGCGAATGGCTGGCCGACGCGGCATCCCGTGGCGCGGACCCCGACGTCGCGACGCTGCGCGCGCGAATCGTCGCGATCGAGGAGGGCTGGCGGAACGGGGCGGATGCCTCGGGCGGCGAGGCATCCGACCGGAATGCCGACACGGCCCACGCCGCCGGGCCGCAGCCCGCCGACGCGACCCGCCGCGATCCCGTGGAGGCCGCGCTCGAGATCCTGACCGGCCTGGGGCGCTGATCGGGATCTAGGCTGGACCCATGGTCACCGAAGCCGTCATCGTCGACGTCGTACGCACCCCGGTGGGTCGAGGCAAGCCGGGCGGGCAACTTTCGGGCGTGCACCCGGTCGACCTGCTCGCCGGCGTGCTCGACACGCTCGTCAACCGCAGCGACCTCGATCCGGGGCTCGTCGACGACGTGATCGCGGGCTGCGTCAGCCAGGTCGGCGAGCAGTCGTTCAACCTCGCGCGCAACGCCGTACTCGCCGCCGGCTTCCCCGAGACGGTGCCGGCGACCACCATCGACCGGCAGTGCGGGTCGAGTCAGCAGGCCGCGACCTTCGCGGCGCAAGCCGTGCTCTCGGGGCAGGCCGACATCGTGATCGCGTGCGGCGTCGAATCGATGAGCCGGGTGCCGCTCGGATCGTCGACCCAGGGCGCCGACCCGTACGGTCGCCGCCTCGCGGCCCGCTATCCCGACGGCCTCGTCAACCAGGGGGTCTCCGCCGAGCTCATCGCGCAGCGCTGGGGGCTCTCGCGCACCGACCTCGACGAGTACGCCGCGCGCAGCCACCGGCTCGCCGCCGAGGCGGGGGAGTCCGGCGCGTTCGCGACCGAGGTCGTACCCGTGCCGGGCGTCGACTCGCTCGCCGACGAGACCGTCCGCCCCGCGACCTCCGTCGAGCAGCTCGCCGGTCTCGCGCCCGCGTTCCGCACCGACGCCCTCGCGGAGCGGTTCCCCGACCTCGACTGGCGGGTCACGGCCGGCAACTCGTCGCCGCTGACCGACGGCGCGTCGGCCGCCCTGATCATGAGCGCGGAGGCCGCCGAACAGCTCGGGCTCGAGCCGCGCGCGAGGTTCCGCGCGTTCTCGGTCGTCGGCAGCGACCCGATGCTCATGCTGACCGGCGTCGTTCCCGCCACCGAGCGCGTGCTCGAGCGCGCCGGGCTCGTGCACGACGACATCGACGCCTACGAGGTCAACGAGGCGTTCGCGTCGGTGCCGCTCGCGTGGCTCGCCGAGACGGGGGCGGATGCTGCGAAGCTCAACCCGCGCGGCGGCGCCATCGCCCTCGGCCACGCGCTCGGGTCGAGCGGCACACGGCTGCTCACGACGCTCGTCAACCAGCTCGAGGCCACCGGCGGACGGCTCGGCCTCCAGACGATGTGCGAGGGCGGCGGCATGGCCAACGCGATGATCATCGAGCGGGTCTGAGGGATGCCGGCCCGCCCGCCGGCCTCGCCCACCCCGCCCCTACCCCCGCCGAATGATGACGAAACGGGCTCGGCGACCCCGCGAAACGTCATCGCTCGACGCAGACCGACCTCACTCGACGAACGGGAAGGACAACCCGACCGATGGAACTGAACGGCGCCTCGGCGCTCGTCACCGGAGCGGCTTCCGGACTCGGGCGCGCCACGGCTCGCGCCCTCCTCGACGGCGGGGCGTCCGTCGTGCTCGTCGACCTCCCGGGTCCGCGCGGCGAGGAGGCCGCGGCCGAACTCGGCGATCGCGCCCGGTTCGTCGCGGC
The DNA here is from genome assembly GCF_009647605.1 of Agromyces agglutinans. Classification (GTDB taxonomy): domain Bacteria; phylum Actinomycetota; class Actinomycetes; order Actinomycetales; family Microbacteriaceae; genus Agromyces; species Agromyces agglutinans. The sequence goes on from NZ_WJIF01000006.1 coordinate 75,992, forward strand.
GGATGTCTCGGACGAGGCATCCGTGCAGGCGGCGGTCGACGCGGCGCAGGAACTCGCGCCGCTGCGCGTCGCCGTGAACTGCGCCGGCATCGCGACCGGCAACCGCACGGTCGGCCGCGATGGGCCCGCCCCGCTCGACGTGTTCGAGCGGACCATCCGGGTGAACCTCATCGGCACCTTCAACGTGACGCGCCTGGCCGCGGCCGCGATGGCGGCGAACGAACCGGTGTCGGCGGGCGTTCCCGGGGGACCGGCGACGCCCGAGCGCGGCGTCATCGTCAACACCGCCTCGGTCGCCGCCTACGACGGGCAGATCGGGCAGGCGGCCTACTCGGCGTCGAAGGGCGCCGTGGCGGCCATGACCCTGCCGATCGCCCGCGACCTGTCGAAGCTGCTGATCCGGGTCATGACCATCGCGCCCGGCATCTTCGAGACGCCCATGATGGCCGGGATGCCGCAGGAGGTGCAGGACTCGCTCGCCGCGCAGATCCCGCACCCGTCGCGGCTCGGATCGCCCGCCGAGTACGCCGACCTCGTGCGGGCGATCATCGCGAACCCGATGCTGAACGGCGAGGTCATCCGCCTCGACGGAGCGATCAGGATGCAGCCGAAGTAGCGCGCCCGAGCCCCAGCGATTCGCGTCGGCCCGTGCGCGCGGCACGGACGACGCCGAGGATCGCATCGGCGAGCGCCCCTGCCACGATGCCCGCGATCAGCAGGATGGGAAGCACCTGCTGCCCATCGGCGTCGAGGTTCGCCTCGAACAGCTCGACGAAGCCAGGGGCGAACATCGCGCCCGTGACGATCAGCCAGACGGCGGGCACCGCCCACGCGAGCGCGAGCACGATGTTCGCCGCCGCCCACGGCCAGGTGAAGCCCGCCCGGTAGACCCACACCGCCATGGCGGCCTCGAGGGCCGCGAGCACGAGGAAGTACGGCAGCCAGAACGACCAGAGCGCCGGATCGAGCACGGGCAGGATGCCGTCGAGGTGACCCCACCGGCTCGGCCCGAACTGCAGCCAGAGCACGACGGCGAGGAGCACGGCGAGCCATGCGAGCGTGGAGATGAGGCGCACCCGGCGGTCGGTGCGACTCGGGATCGCGGGGTCGCGCAGGTTCGCCGGCGACCAGGCGACCGCGTTCTCCTCGCCGGGCTCGGGCGAGTACCGGTCGATGACGGCGAACACCACCGTCATCCAGAACGCGAGGTAGATGCCGACGGTCAGCAGCACGAACCAGGTCCGCCCGATCATGCCGGGATCGACCTCGCCCTCGATGAACTGGGCGAGAAGGTACGCGCCCGTCACGGCGGGCACGGTGCTCCACTCAGTGATGATGAGGACGCGCTTCCAGGATGCATACCAGCGCGGGCCGATGAGCATCGGCGGCCGGTCGGCGTAGCGGGCGGCCACCCGCGACGGGTCGCCGAGGGCCGCCAGTGCGTCGAACTCGGCCGACTCGGGCGTGGAGGCTCCCGACGCCAGGCGGGCGTCGATCTCATCGCGGATGCGCTCGTCGAGGTCGCGTGCGAATTCGCGGCCCTGCCGGCGGGGCAGGCTGCGCGACGCCTCGAGGACGTAGCGGGCGGTCAGGTCGGTCGTGCCGATGGTCATCTCGTGCTCCTTCACGCCGGTGCGCCGGCCGCGGTGAGGCGGGCGCCTCGCGCCCGGTACGCCTTGATCGCGCCGTCGACGACATCCCAGACGGCGCCCGCGATCGTCACGACGACCACGATGGCCAGGATGATCGGCGCCGAGTCGCCCCACGGCCACTGCATCGCCTCGAGCGCCTCGTTGGAGACGAGCTGCCCGGTGAGCAGCAGCCACAGCGCGGGAACGGTGAACGCGACGCCCAGCACGAGGTTCACGGCGGCGAGCCCCCAGCTCCAGCCCCAGGCGTACACGGCGACCGCGAACAGCATCTCGAGGCCGATCAGCCCGAGGAAGTACGGCAGCCAGAACGACCAGAGGTCGGGGTCGAGCAGCGGGACGCCCTGCAGCTCGGGCACCCACGGCACGCCGAACTGCTGCCAGACGAGCGCGACGGCGAAGACCACCAGGAACACCAGCGACGTGATGAGCTCGGCCAGTCGTGACGACTTGGCGGGGTCGGGGAGCGCGGGCAGCATCTCGAGCGACCACGGAAGGTCGACCCCGCGGCGGCCGGCCGGCGCGGGCGTGCGCTCGAGGATCGCGAAGGCCAGCGTCGTCCAGAAGCAGATGTGGACGCCCGCGGAGATCGTGACGCCGATCGCGGCGCCGATGATGCCGCCGACATTCGTGCCGGCCACGGCCTGCGCGATGGCGACGCCCAGCGCCACGAAGGGCAACGAGACCGCGAGCAGCAGCTTCAGCAGCCGCCACCACACGAGGTAGTACCGCGGCCCGATCAGCTGGAGCGGCCGATCGACGTACCCGGCGGCCAGGGCGACGGGGTCGCCGAGCCCGGTGAGGGCGGCGCGCTCGGCGTCGGCAGGGCCGGCGCCGTGCTCGATGGCGGCGTCGATCTCATCACCGATGCGCTCGCGCAGCTCGCGTTCGAGCTCGGCTCGGTGGGCGACGGGCACGCTGCGGATCGCGGCCCACACGTAGCGGTCGGTGAGGGTGGTCGTGGTGGTCATGCTTCGTCTCCCGTGGTCAGGCGCGTGAGCGCCTCGTCGATCAGGTGCCAGTCGGCGGTGAGCGCGGCGGCGAGGCCTTCGCCCTCGGCGCTCGTGCGGTAGAACTTGCGGGGCCGCGCCTCGTCGGTGTTCCACTCGCTCGTGAGGAGCCCCTGCTTCTCGAGACGGCGCAGGAGCGGGTACAGCGTGTTCGCGTCGACGGTGATGCCGAGCGCGTTCAGCGACTCGAGCAGCGCGTACCCGTAGTCGGGCGTGCGCAGGCGCACGAGGCAGGCCAGCACGACGGTGCCGCGGCGCAACTCCTGGAGGTGGCCGGCCGTGATCTCATCGGTGCTCATGCGTCACACGATAGTGTGCGTAACACACTAATGCAACAGGCGCGATGAAGTGACGGATGCCTCTCGCTGAGGCATCCGCGTACGCATCCGCCCGCCACGGGTTCCGATTTCGGGTGCGCGCGGGCGTGTCGCGCCGGGGCGCGAGTGCAATGTCGCCGGGCTACTGGTCGGCGTGCGCCTCGAGGAACGCGTACACCTCGGCGTCGTCGACGCCCGGGAAGGTGCCCGACGGCAGCGGCGAGAGCACGTGCGCGTGCAGGCGCGCGCTCGGCCAGGCCCGACCCGACCAGCGCTCGGAGAGCCCCGCCGGCGCGCGACGGCAGCACGAGTCGTCGGGGCAGGTCGACACGGCGCGCACCGTCGTCTCGCGACCGCGGAACCACTTGGCCTGGTTGAACGGCACGCCGACGGTGATCGAGAACTCCGCGGCATCGGTGCGCCCCGTCTGGGTCGCGCACCAGTAGGTGCCGGTCGGCGTATCGGTGTACTGGTAGTTCTCGGTCGTGCGGTTCGTGTGGTCGAAGGCCGTGCGCGCGCTCCACTTCTTGCACACCCACTGGCCCTCGATCGAGCCCGTGACATCGGTCGGCAGGGGCAGCCCGTCGTTCTCGTAGCCCTTCAGCAGGGCGCCGTCGCCCGCGACGCGCAGGAAGTGCAGGGTCATGTCGAGGTGGCTCGTCGCGAGATTCGAGAACCGCAGCGCGGCGGCCTCGTGCGTGACGCCGAAGGCGTCGCGGAAGTCCTCGATCGCGAGCCGCTTCTCCTTCTTCGCCTGCGACAGGAACGCGACGGATGCCTCCTGCGGCATCAGGCAGGCCGCCGCGAAGTAGTTGATCTCGAGCCGCTGCTGGAGGAACTCGTCGTAGCTGGCGGGGGGCGTGTGGCCGAGCAGCCGGTGGGCCATCGCCTGCAGGGCCATCGAGCGCAGGCCGTGCCCGCCGGGGATGGACGCCGGCGGCAGGTAGATGCGCCCGTTCGCGAGGTCGGTGATCGAACGCGTCGAGTCGGGGAGGTCGTCGACGTAGATGAGCCGGAATCCGAGTCGCTCGGCCATGACGCTCACCTCGCGGTGCGTGAGCGCCCCCGTGCGGTGGCCCGAGGCGCGCACCTGCTGCTCGGCGAGGTCCTCGATGTCGGGCAGGTAGTTGGCACGGGCGCGCATGCGCTCGCGCAGGTCGGTGTTGGCGCGGCGCGCCTCCTCGGGTGTCGCGATGGCCTCGCTGGCCCGGCGCTGCAGTTCGCGGTGCAGGCCCACGATCGCCTCGAGCGTCTCGTCGGAGATGCCGCGGCCCGGCTTCACGGGCGGCAGGCCGAGGCTGGCGTAGAGCGCGCTCGACTGGGCCCGCGCGAGCTCGAGCTCGAGGGCCGCGCGCGGACTCGGGGCCTCGCGCGCGAGCAGGTCGCCGAGCTCGACGCCGAGGGCGACCGCGAGGGCGTCGAGCGTCGAGAGCTTGGGCTCGCGCTTGCCGTTCTCGATGAGCGAGAGCTGGCTGCCCGCGAGCCCGATCGCCTCGCCGAGCTGGTCGAGGGTCAGCCCGCGCTCGCCGCGGAAGTGGCGGATGCGGTGGCCGAGCGTCGCCAGGTCGGGGGTTCCTGCCTTCATGGCTTAAACATATCGAAAGATCGACGATTCTTAACGTCACATTTCGTCGCCGGAACTGCGAGGAACCACGCATTCTGGAAACACAGCTCCACTCCGGCCGCGCCGGACCCCATCAGAAGGGACGACGATGACCATCTCCCAGACGCCCATCGGCGCCGAGGCATCCGCCACCGGCGCCGACGCCACCTCGACTGCCCGCCGCGGCACCACCGACCCGGCGCTCGCCGCCTGGGTCGCCGAACTCGCGGCCCTCACCAAGCCCGACGAGATCGTCTGGTGCGATGGCTCTCGCCACGAGGCCGACCTGATGACCAAGCGGCTCGTCGCCGAGGGCAAGCTGATCAAGCTCAACCCCGAGTGGCGTCCCAACTCGTACCTCGCGCGCACCGACCCGGGCGACGTCGCCCGCGTCGAGGACCGCACCTTCATCTGCTCGACCTACGAGGAGGACGCTGGGCCCACGAACAACTGGCGCGACCCGCGCGAGATGCGCGAAGAGCTCGTCGACGTCTTCGACGGGTCGATGAAGGGCCGAACGATGTACGTCGTGCCGTTCTCGATGGGCCCGCTCGGCGGCCCGATCTCGCAGCTCGGCGTCGAGGTGACCGATTCGCCGTACGTCGTGCTCAGCATGGGCATCATGACCCGCATGGGCGAGCAGGTGCTGCGCCTCATCGAGGCCGGCGAGCCGTGGGTGCGCACCGTGCACTCGGTCGGCTACCCGCTCGTCGACGGCGTCGGGCACCGCCGTGCCGAGGTCGACTGGCCCTGCAACGAGACCAAGTACATCGTGCAGTTCCCCGACTCGCGCGAGATCTGGTCGTACGGCTCGGGCTACGGCGGCAACGCGCTGCTCGCGAAGAAGTGCTTCGCGCTGCGCATCGCGAGCGTCATGGCGCGCGACGAGGGATGGCTCGCCGAGCACATGCTGCTCATCAAGATCACCTCGCCCGAGGGCAAGGCGTACCACGTCGCGGCGGCGTTCCCCTCGGCGTGCGGCAAGACGAACCTGGCGATGCTCCAGCCCACGATCCCGGGCTGGAAGGTCGAGACGATCGGCGACGACATCGCCTGGATGCGTCCGGGCGCCGACGGCCGGCTCTACGCCATCAACCCCGAGGCCGGGTTCTTCGGCGTCGCGCCCGGCACCGGCGAGACGACCAATCCGACCGCCGTCGCGACGATGTGGGGCAACACGATCTTCACCAACGTCGCTCTTCGCGAAGACGGCGACGTCTGGTGGGAGGGGCTGACCGACACGCCGCCCGCGCACCTGACCGACTGGCAGGGCAAGCCCTGGACGCCCGACTCGGGCCGGCCCGCGGCGCATCCGAACTCGCGGTTCACGGTGGCCGCCGCCCAGTGCCCGCAGATCTCCGACGACTGGGACGCGCACGACGGCGTGCCGATCGACGCGATCCTGTTCGGCGGGCGCCGGGCCACGAACGTGCCGCTCGTCGCCGAGGCGCGGTCGTGGAAGCACGGCGTGTTCATGGGCGCGACCATCTCGTCGGAGAAGACCGCCGCCGCCGAGGGCACCGTCGGCGAACTGCGGCGCGACCCGTTCGCCATGCTCCCGTTCTGCGGATACAACATGGCCGACTACTGGGGCCACTGGGTGAAGATGGGCCGCGTGCTCGGCGAGCACGCGCCGAAGATCTTCCAGGTCAACTGGTTCCGCAAGGCCGCCGACGGCTCGTTCCTCTGGCCCGGATTCGGTGAGAACGCGCGCGTCCTCGAGTGGATCGTCGGCCGGCTCGAGGGCACGGCCGAGGCCGCCGAGACGCCGATCGGCCTGCTGCCCGCCCATGATGCGCTCGACCTCGACGGCCTCGACCTCAGCGAGGAGACGCTCGCGCACCTCTTCGACGTCGATCCGCAGTCGTGGCTGGCCGAGTGCGACCTGACCGAGGAGTACTTCGCCCAGTTCGGCGACCGCGTTCCCGCGGCGCTGAACGCCGAGCTCGCGAGCCTGCGCTACCACCTCCAGCGCGAGGTGGCGTAGCCGCCCCTGACGGGATGCCCCGGCCCCGCGCGTACGGGAAGACGCGTGGGGCCGGGGCATCCGTTCCGCCGCGGGATGTCGCGCGCACGGCGCCCCGCCCTCGGGGCTAGCGTGCATCCTGAGGGGGTGCGCGATGGAGCTGGGGGAGACGATCGCGGCAGTCGGCGAGGCCGTCGACGTCATCGGCGTCGTGGCGATCGTGGTCGGCGTGCTCTACGCCATCGTCGACGCGGCCCTGCGCGGGCTCCGGCGGGTCGGCCCGGTGTACACGAGGTTCCGGCGCGTGCTCGGCCGAGCCATCCTGCTCGGCCTCGAACTGCTCGTCGCCGCCGACATCATCAAGACCGTCGCGGTCACGCCGACCCTCGAATCGGTCGCGGTGCTCGCGATCATCGTGCTGATCCGCACGTTCCTCAGCTGGTCGCTCGAACTCGAGATCTCCGGGCGCTGGCCGTGGCAGAAGGGCGCATCGGCAGAGACGCCGGCAGTGGTGCGCGAGGCGGACTGACGCACGAACGGCGGGTCGACGGATGCCTCGGCGCGTCGGTGTGTCGCGCGCGCGTCGGAGATCCGGGGCGACGCGCCGCGGAGTCGCGGCGTGCCGGCGCGGAACTCCGACGCCCGGTACGCCGTCAGCCGAACAGTGCGAGCACGGGCGCGGGTGTGAGGCGCACCTCGACCGTGCCGCTCCCGCCGGCGCCCGCGGCGCCGACCCAGGTGCTCGACCCGTCGTGGATGCGCACCCACCCGTCGCGGAACACGACGTCGGTGCCGATCACGAACGCCATCGCCGGCGTGTCGCCCTCCTCCACGTCGATCGAGCCCTCGAAGGCCTGGCGGGCGTCGGCCTCGGCGTCCTCACGGCACTGCACCGCCACGAGCGGACGCGCGATCGGCGTCGCGAACCCGGGTGCGTCGAACGGGCTCGCGGTCGCGGCATCCGCGACGATGCCGAAGTTCAGGCTGGTCGAGACGAGGCTCGTCTCGGCCTGCCCGTCGAGCACGAGACGGCTGCCGACGCCGAAGCGGTAGTGCAGTCGCCCGGCCTGCGTCACCCGCGGCAGCTCCACGACGCTCACCCAGTTGCGCGACCACGCGAACGGCGCGCCCTCGCGGGTCGGCGGGTCGTAGAGGCTCGCCGTCACCCGCACGGTGCCGTCCGCGCGGGTCGCCGGCGATCGCAGGGAGCTGCGGCGCTCGTCGGCCGGGTGCGCGTCGCGGACCGGCTCGAACGCGGGCAGGTGCACCTGGTCCCAGCTGCGCAGCCAGTCGCGGACGCGGGCGTGCACCGGGTCGAAGCCGTCGCCGAGGGCCTCGGCCGGCAGGGTGTCGGTCGCGTCGATGGCGCCGGGGTCGCCGAGGGCCGCGATGCGGTCGAAGGGCGGCTCGGCGAGGCGGGCGGGGCGGCTGTCGTCGATGATCGTCATGGCACGTCTTCCGGTCGGCCGGCGGCGCCGGCAGGGGAGTGGGGATGCCACACCGTACGGAGCATGCCGGCGACGCGGCATCCGTACCAACCCTGAGGTTCACTCGGGTCAGCCCTGAGTCGGCCACGCGGCCGGCGACGGCCGGGACGCGCGCCGCCGGCGCCGACGCGGATGCGCGCCGCCGGCGCCGGGCCCCGCGGCTCAGACGAGCAGCTGGTGCTCCGCGAGCTCGCGATACAGCGGCACGGCCGCGACGAGCTCGTCGTGCGTGCCCTCGCCGATGACCCGGCCCTCGTCGAGCACGATGATGCGGTCGGAGTCGACCACGGTCGAGAGGCGGTGCGCGATCACGATGAGCGTGCGACCTGCCGAGACCGCATCGATCGCCTCGCGCATCATGCGTTCGTTGAGTCCGTCGAGCGACGAGGTCGACTCGTCGAGCAGCAGGATCGGCGGCGCCGCGAGCAGGGCCCGCGCGATCGCGAGGCGTTGGCGCTCGCCGCCCGAGAGCATGATGCCGTCTTCGCCGACCTGGGCGGCGAGCCCGGCCGGATCGCGGTCGAGGACGTGGCCGAGGTTCACCTGGCGCAGCACGTGCTCGCACTCGAGGTCAGTCGCGTCGGGGCTGCCGAGCAGCAGGTTGTCGCGGATGGTGCCGGCGAGCACGGGGGCGTCCTGCTCGACATAGCCGATCTGGGCGCGCAGCTCGCGCCGGTCGAGCGAGCGCAGGTCGAGGCCGCCCATGCGCACGGTTCCGACGCTCGGATCGTAGAACCGCTCGATGAGCGCGAGGATGGTCGACTTGCCGGCACCCGATGGGCCGACGAGGGCGACGCGCTGCCCGCGCGGCACCTGGAGCGAGACGCCGCGAAGCACCGGCTGGCGTTCGGTGACGTCGGGCTCGGGCCGGTGCTCGTCGGGCGAGTCGTTGCCGGGGTCGGCCGGGTCGTTCGGGGTCGTGCGGGCGTATGCGAACGAGACGTGCTCGAACTCGATCGCGGGTGCGTGCGGCAGCAGCCCCTCGTTGGCGGGCCCCACCATGACGGCCAGCGGCGCGAGCCGGCGGTCGCCCGCGTCTTCATCGGGCAGGTCGAGCACCTCCTGGATGCGGCCGAGCGCACCGAGCGCCTGGTTGATCGCCATGACGGCGCCGAGCACCTGGCCGAGCGGCATGATCATCATGAACAGGAACAGGATGAACGTGACGAGGTTCGCGACCGTGATCGCGCCGCTCGCGACGCGGAAGCCGCCGACGCCGAGCACCACGAGGAACGACACCTGGAGGGCGATGCCCGCGACGGGCACGACGAGCGCCGAGATGCTGGCGACCCGCACGCCGAGGCGCCAGGCGCCCTCAGCCTCCTGCGTCGTGGATGCGATCTCGCGGTCGGTGGCGCCCGCGGCACGGATCGTGCGCACCGAGCTGATCGACCGTTCGACGGCCGAGGCGAGGGCGCCGACCTTCTCCTGCGCCTGCCGGGATGCCTCGCGGATCTTGAGCGAGAGCGCCGCGGCGGTGCCGATCGCCACCGCGACGACGAGCACCGTGAGCCCGAGCAGCAGCGGGTCGAGGATCAGCATCGCGATGAGCGCGCCGACGAACGTGACGATGCCGCCGACGGCCTCGACGCCGCCCTGGGTGAGCACCGCCCGCAGCAGCGTCGTGTCGCTGCCGACCCGGGAGACGAGGTCGCCCGTGCGGCGCGTGTCGAACTCGGCGATCGGCAGCTTCAGGATCCGCGCGATCAGCTTCTTGCGGCTCGTGAGCACGATGCCCTCGCCCGTGCGCTGCAGCAGGTAGTGCTGGTAGCCGCTGACGACGCCCTGCACGATGACGAGCGCGACGAGCAGCCACACGAGCCCGTCGAGCGGGTCGCCGGCCTCGACGAGCGTGATGACCTGCCCGACGACGAGCGGCTGGGCGAGGCTCGCCGCGGCGAGGAGCAGGCTCAGCGCGATGACGACCGAGAGCACGACCTTGTGCTCGGCCAGGTAGGGGATGAGCTGGCGTACGGTCGCGCGGGGGCCCGTGCGCGCGGCACGGCGGCCGCGTCGGGCGAGCGTCGGGGGAAGGGCGGTGGGGAGGTCGCTCTGGGTCATGGCCCTAGCAGCTTACGCGTCGCTCCCGAGCGTCACCCCCGCCCGTAGCGCTTGTGGACGGCCTGTTTGCTCACCTCGAGGGCCAGGGCGATCAGCTGCCAGCTCGCGCCGGCGGCACGTGCGCGGCGCACGGCGACGGCCTCGGCGCGGTCGAGTTCGCGCGTCAGCTCGACGCGCGCGCGGTGCAGCTCGCGCAGCGCCCGGTAGGGATCATCGCCGTCGGCCGCGGCGATGGCGGTGCGGATCGTGTGGTCGTCCATGTCGTCAACCGTAGTTGACGACCGTGGGTGCGTCAACTCTGGTTGACGTCGATCGCCGGCATGGACGACGTGCCCGGCGAACCGAGTACGGATGCCGCGCGCCGATGGCCGGCGAGGCACGCGGCCTCGGCGTCCTCGCCCCGCATCGCGGCCGCGATCCAGCCAGCGGCGAACGCGTCGCCGGCCCCGGTGAGGTCCCGGATGCCGGGCACCGGCTCGACCGGCACCCGCGCGACGAGCCGGCCGTCCTCGAACACCTCGCTCGGCGCCGGGCCGTGCTTGACCACCACGACGGGCGCGAGAGCGCCCGCGGCTTCGCCGCCCTCCGCGATGCCGAGCAGCCGCGCCTCGTCGTCGTTCGCGAAGCACACGTCGGGGGCGATGGTGCTCACGAGGGCTCGGAACCCGTCGAGCCCGATGCCCGCGAGCAGTCCCGTCGACGAGGCATCCAGCGACACCGGGATGCCTCGTTCGCGGGCCGTTCGCAGCAGGGCGACCAGCGCGCCGCGCATCGGGTCGCGCTCGAGGCCGTAGGCGGGCGCGTGCACCCATCCGATCCCGTCGATCCAGCCAGGGTCGACGCGATCGAGCATCGCCGCCGCGGCGCGATCGGGGAACATCGTGCGCTCGCCGTCGACGTCGACCAGCAGCACGACCGCACCCGTGCGACCGCGCCGCTGCACGCGCACCTCGACGCCCGTGCGCTCGAGTTCGGCGACGAGGGCCGAGCCCGCGGCATCCTCGCCGACGCAGCCGATGAACCGCGTCGGCGTGAGCCCGGCAGCGAGGGCCGCGACGTTCGCGCCGCTGCCGCCGCGGGTGCGGAACACGCGAGCGGCGGTGTCGGTGCCGCGGCGCACGGGCTCGGACGCCCACACGACGACATCCTCGACCAGGTCGCCCACCACCGCGAGCAGCGGCCGCGGCGCCGGCCCGTCAGCTCGCGAGGGCACGCGCGATCTCCGCGCCGAGCGCGACGTTGCCGCGGTAGACCTCGAGGTTGACCTCGAGGCTCCGGCCGCCGGTCGCGCGCTGCACGTGGTCGAGCAGGAACGGCGTCGTGTCGTGCCCCGAGACACCCGCCGCGTCGGCCGCGGCGAGCGCCTCGGCGAGGATGCGCGCGTGCAGGTCGGGGTCGAGCTGCCGGTCGTCGGCGACCGGGTTCGCAATCAGCACCGCGGCGGCCTGGCCGAGTTCGTCCCGCGCGCGGGCGAGCGCCGCGACCTCGTCGGGGGAGTCGACGCGGTAGTCGAGGGCGAAGCCAGAGTCGGCCACGTAGAACCCCGGGTACCGCGTCGTGCGGTAGCCCACGACGGGCACGTTCAGGGTCTCGAGGCGTTCGAGCGTCGCGCCGATGTCGAGGATCGACTTGACGCCCGCGCTCACGAGCGTGATCGGCGTCTCGGCGAGCGTGCCGAGGTCGGCCGACTCGTCGAACGTCTCGCTCGCCCCGCGGTGCACCCCGCCGAGGCCGCCGGTCGACATCACCCGGATGCCGGCGCGGTGCGCGAGCCACGCCGTCGCCGCGACCGTCGTTCCGGCGTCGAGGCCCTTCGCGAGGGCGATCGGCAGGTCGCGAACGCTCGCCTTCACGGTGCCGTCGGTCGTGCACAGCCGCTCGATCTCCTCGGCCGAGAGGCCGACGACCGGAACGCCCTCGATGACCCCGATCGTGGCGGGCACGACCCCGGCGTCGCGCACCTGCCGTTCGGAGCCCAGCCCCACCTCGAGGTTGCGAGGCCGCGGCAGGCCGTGGGTCAGGATCGTGGACTCGAGGGCGAGCACTGGGCGGCCGTCGGCGACGGCCGACCGGACCTCGTCGGAGACTCGGATGGCGGCGGAGGTCTGCATCCGGTCATCGTATGAGGGGCCGCCCGCCCGCGGAACCCGGCGCGCACGATGCGTGTTGCCGCGTATGACACCGGCCCGCGACATCCGGCGGACCGCGGCGTACCGTGGCACGCACCGATCGCGAGGAGCCGTCATGTCGTACCGCGAGCCGCACGCCGCCACCCAGCCCCAGCCGGGCCGGGTCCTGGGCATGCGCGGCTGCGAGGCGCACGCCGAGTGCTCGAGCGACCGGCCCGGCCACGGCCTCAACCGGCTGCAGGCCAGGCTCGCGCAGGCGACGCCGAGCAAGTGGGTCGACGCGGTCGTCGTGGGCGCCGACGACGACGGGTTCGTCGCGGTCGCCGATCTCGGCGGAGGCATCCGTCGCCTGTGGCATCACGCGCCGCTCGCGGGCGCGCTCGCACCCGGCGAGCCGGTCGCCGTGCACGCGGTGTACGGCGTGCTCGCGCGCGGCGACGAACGCCTCAGCGTCGCCGACGCGTAACCCGCTCACATCGCGGGCGTCATCTCCCGCATCGAGCCGAGCATCTTCTCGAGCGCCATGGCCGCCTGGTCGCACGCCATCGCGCACATGCGGCAGTGCTCGCTCATCTCGGCGTGCATCATGCACTCCGCCGAGCACGCCCGGCACATCGCCATCGTCGTCTCCATGGCCGACATCATCACGGCCAGGTCCCAGCCGTTCGTGCGGAGCATCATCCGCATCATGGTGCCGCACAGGTCGGCGCAGTTGGCGCACATCCCGGCGCATCGGCCCATGCCCTCGCCCGCATCGGCGTCGGCGCACATCACGCACGCCTGCTCGCATGCGGAGAGGGCCTCGAGACACTCCTCCATGAGGGCGGTGTCCATGCCCTGCATCGGGCTGCCCTGCATCGACATGGCGCCCTTCATCATGTCCATCGTCGTGTTCATCACGCGTACCTGCTCCGAACCGGGCGCCGGGCGACGACGGTGCCGGCTGGAACCCGGCTGCCCTGTGCGGGCCATGCTACGCCGGGCCTGCCGAGGCGAGAAGGGGGTGCGTGTTGCGGTCGTGTGAACGCCCTGAAACGGCGAACGGATGCCTCGAGCCGGGCCCGAGGCATCCGTTCGTCAGCGCGCGACTAGCGGTCGATGTCGACGTCCTTCGTCTCCTTCGACACGATCAGCGCGATGAGCGTGAGCACGGCCATCACCGACAGGTAGACGCCGACCCAGAACGGGCTGCCGCCGCCGGCCTGCCACAGCGCGACCGCGATGAACGGGGCCACGGCGGCGCCGAGGATCGACGACACGTTGTACGAGATGCCCGAGCCCGTGTAGCGAACGTTGGTCGGGAAGAGTTCGGGCAGCAGGGCGCCCATCGGCCCGAAGGTCATGCCCATCAGCGCGAAGCCGATGATGAGCCACGCCATCACGCCGGCGAAGCCGCCGGAGAGCAGCGGCACCCAGGCGAGGCCGAACACGATGATGCCGAGGGTGACCCAGATGAGCGTCTTGCGACGGCCCCAGCGGTCGGCCCACGGGCCCGACAGCAGCGTGAAGATGCCGAAGAACACGACGCCGCCGATGAGCATCAGCACGAACGTGTTGTACGAGTAGCCGAGGCCCGGCAGGGCGCCCTCGGCGGGCTCGGCCGGCGCACGGCCGTAGCTCAGCGAGAACGTGGTCATCAGGTAGAAGAGCACGTAGGTGGCGAGCATGAAGAACGTGCCGAGGATCAGCTGCTTCCAGTAGTCCTTGAAGACGGCGGCCAGCGGGAGGCGCTTGAGCTTGCCCTGCTCCGAGGCCTTCGAGAACGCCGTGGACTCGACCAGGCGCAGCCGCACCCAGAGGCCGACCGCGACCATCACGACCGAGAACAGGAACGGGATGCGCCAGCCCCACTCGAGGAACGCCTCCGACGGCATGGACGGGTCCTCGGAGGGCAGCGCCGCCGCGATGATCAGGAACAGGCCGTTCGCGATGATGAAGCCGATGGGCGCACCCAGCTGGGGGAACGTGCCGTACCAGGCCCGCTTGCCCTGCGGGGCGTTCTCTGTGGCGACGAGCGCCGCGCCCGACCACTCGCCGCCGAGGGCGAAGCCCTGCGCGATGCGCAGGATGACGAGCAGCAGCGGCGCGAGCCATCCGACCAGCGCGTACGTCGGCAGCACGCCGATCAGGAACGTCGCGATGCCCATGGTGAGCAGTGCGCCGACGAGCGTAGCCTTGCGGCCGTGCTTGTCGCCGAGGTGGCCGAAGACGACGGCGCCGAGCGGGCGGGCGACCATGGCGGCGCCGAACACCGCGAACGACGAGAGCAGCGCGGTGGTCGCGTCGCCGGCCGGGAAGAACAGGTGCGGGAAGACGAGCACCGCGGCCGTGGCGTAGACGTAGAAGTCGTAGAACTCGATCGTCGTGCCGATGAGGCTGGCGAGGATGACCCGGCTGCGCGGATTGGCCGGTGCGGCCGAGGGGGAGGATGGGGCGGCGGGTGCCGCCGTCGAGGAAGAGGACATGCCTGCGAGGACTCCTGGGGAACGTCGGAACGGCTCACCGGCGCGGGGTCGATCTGGCGCGTGGGCCGGTGGGCGGAGGAATCGTCGCTTGTGGCAACCCGCTTACATTACGGCATCGTCGAGCCGCCACCCCGCGAACAGGGGTCGCGGCAGGGCCGGGTGCGACGAACGGCGGCGGCGGTGCGACGAGCGGTCGTCAGGGGCTGAGCGGTCGCCGGCGGCGGCGCGCTGCCGCGCCGAGCGGTCGGCGGCGGCGCGCTGCGAGCGGGTCAGCGCCAGATGAGGGCGATGCCCGCGTTCAGGAGCGTGAGAGCGCCGATCGACCAGAACAGTGCGGGCGGCACCGAACCGTTGCGGCGCTGGCGGGCGGCGCCGATGCCCAGCAGGGCGCCGATCGCGACCAGCACGACGAGCTTGACGCCGAGCTTCGCGTAGTTCAGGTCGTACTCGATTCCCCACGGCGCTGCCAGCACGAGACCGGCGACCGCGGCGATGAGCAGGCCCCAGTGCATGAGCCGGGTCACCTCGAACCGGCGGTTCACCGCCTCGACCGCCCAGGCGCCGAAGAGCAGCGCGAAGCCGACCAGGTGGACGAGCACGACGATGTGGCGCAGGGTCTCCATGGAGCCGAGTGTAAGTTCTACCGATCGTCGAAGTCGAATCGACTCGCGCGATCACGCACGCAGCGCCCGCAGCGCCCGCAGTGCCCGCAGCGCGCGTGCGGTCAGGCCCGCAGCGCGCGCAACGCGCGTGCGGTCGCGATGGCGGCCTCGGCGGCCTCGCGGCCCTTGTCCTCCTTCGAGCCGGGGAGCCCGGCGCGATCGAGACCCTGGCGCTCGTCGTCGAGCGTGAGCACGCCGAAGCCGACCGGCTTGCCCGTGTCGAGCGCGACACGCGTGAGGCCATCGGTCGCTGCGGCGGAGACGTACTCGAAGTGCGGTGTGCCGCCACGGATGATCACGCCGAGGGCGACCACCGCGTCGGCGCCGGCCTCGAGTGCGGCCTTCGACACCACGGGCAGCTCGAAACTGCCCGGTACGCGCACGAGCGAGAACGACGCGCCGGATGCCTCGAGCGTGCGGGTGGCGCCCGCGATGAGGCCGTCGGTGATCTCGTCGTGCCAGCTGCCGGCGACGATCACGACCTCGAGGCCCGTGCCGTCGATGTCGAGGGTGGGGGAGCCGGTGCCGCTCATGTGGCGTGTCCTTCCAGGAGGGTCTCGGCCGAGGCATCCGCCAGCTGGCCGTCGTCGATGGCGTGGCCCATGCGCCGCGCCTTGGTCACCAGGTAGCCCTGGTTGCCGGCGCCCACGCCGACGACGAGCGGAAGACGCTCGGCGACGTCGATGCCGTGGAGCCCGAGCTGGCGCACCTTCTCGGGGTTGTTCGTGAGCAGGCGCACCCGCCCGATGCCGAGGTCGTCGAGGATCGCGCTCGCGGCCGAGTAGTCGCGGGCGTCGATCGGCAGCCCGAGCGCGACGTTCGCGTCGAGGGTGTCGAGGCCGTCCTCCTGCAGCCGGTAGGCGCGGAGCTTGTTGATGAGCCCGATGCCGCGGCCTTCATGTCCGCGGAGGTATACGACGACGCCGCCCGCCTCGCGGATCGCCTGGAGTGCGGCATCGAGCTGCGGCCCGCACTCGCACTTCAGGGATCCGAAGGCCTCGCCCGTGAGGCACTCCGAGTGCACGCGCACGACGGCTCCGGCGGGGTCGGCCGCCGGGTCGCCCGCGATGATCGCGACGTGGTCGGCGCCCGTGCGGCGGTCGCGGTAGGCGCGCACCCGGAAGGTGCCGTGCACGGTCGGCAGGCTCGTCTCGACCTCGAACGCGACGATCGGGCTCTCGGCGATGCGGTCGGCCGGCACCCCCGCGGCCTGTTCGAGCGCGGCGTCGCCCGGATGCGCGCGGAGCCAGTCGACCAGCGCGGCCACGGTCGTGACCGGGAGGCCCTCGCGCTCGCCCAGCTCGATGAGGCCCGGCAGGCGCAGCATCTCGCCGTCGTCGGCGACGAGCTCGCCGATCACGCCGACGGGGGAGAGCCCGGCCAGCCGCATCAGGTCGACCGCGGCCTCGGTGTGGCCCGCGCGCTCGCGAACGCCGCCGTCGACGGCGCGCAGCGGCAGGATGTGGCCGGGCCGGATGAGTCGCTCGGGCGTCGAAGAGGGGTCGGCCAGCGTGCGCAGCGTTCGCGCCCGGTCGCTCGCGGAAATGCCCGTGGAGACCCGGTCGGCGGCGTCGACCGACACGGTGTATGCCGTGCCGCGTACGTCTTCGCTGCGCTCCACCATGACCGGCAGCTCGAGCCGGTCGGCGAGCGACGAGGGCATCGGCGCGCAGAGGTATCCGCTGGTGTGGCGAACCATCCACGCGATCCACTCCTGGGTCGCGAACTCGGCCGCCATGATGGCGTCGCCCTCGTTCTCGCGGGCCTCGTCATCGGCGACGATGACCGGCTTGCCCGCGCGCAGCGCGGCGAGGACCTCGGGAATGCTCGCGAGGCTCATGCGACCCCTCCCGCCGGCACCGGCTCCGCTCGTCGGGCATCGAGGCGGAGCATCCGTTCGACGTGCCGCGCGAGGATGTCGGTCTCGAGGTTCACGAGGTCGCCGACCTGTCGTTCGCCGAGCGTCGTGGCGGTGAGCGTCTCGGGGATGAGGGAGACCTCGAACCAGGAACCGTCGGGTTCGTCGCCGATCGCGCTGACCGTGAGCGAGATGCCGTCGAGCGCGACCGAGCCCTTGTCGACGACGAGCGGCGCGTGCGCCGCGTCGAGCGAGAAGCGGAGCACCCGCCATGCCTCGCCCGGCCGCACCGCCAGCACGCGTGCGGTGCCGTCGATGTGGCCCTGCACGATGTGCCCGCCGATGCGGTCGCCCACCTTCGCGGCGCGCTCGAGGTTGACGGCGAGCCCCTCGTGCGCCTCGTCGAGCGTCGACATCGCGAGCGTCTGGGCCATGACGTCGGCGGTGAAGGACTCGGCGTCGGAATCGACGACCGTCAGGCACACGCCCGAGACCGAGATGGAGTCGCCGTGGCGGACGCCCTCGACCGCGAGCGGCCCGTGCACGGTCAGCCGTGCGGCGTCGGCGGTGCGCTCGACGCGCGTGACGCGGCCGAGCTCCTCGATGATTCCGGTGAACATTCAGATCCCTCCAGGGGTGGCGACCGGTTCGCGGCTGGCGCGGACCGGGGTCGGGTGGGCGACGATGAGGAGGTCGTCGCCGAGCCGCTCGACGGCGGCGAGTTCGAGGCGGACCGCGTCCGCGATGGTGCCGACGCCGAGGTCGCCGATGGCGAGCCCAGGGCCGCCCAGGAGCGCCGGAGCGAGGTACACGAGCACGTCGTCGGCGAGCCCGGCGGCGAGGAACGCGCTCGCGAGCGTCGGCCCGCCCTCGACGAAGAGCGAACGGATGCCCCGTCGCGCGAGGTCGGCGAGATCGGCGGCGAGGTCGCGCCCCTCGAGTACGACGAGCGGCTGCGGATGCCTCGCGACGCGGGCGGCGGGCGGAATCGGACGCCGGCCGAACACGACGGGCACGGGCTGGCGGCCCAGGAGTCCGCCGTCATCGTCGCGAGCGGTGAGGGCCGGGTCGTCGGCGAGCACGGTGCCGGTGCCCACGCCGATCGCGTCGGCGCCTGCACGCCGGCGGTGCACGTCGGCACGCGCGTCGGGACCCGTGATCCACTGCGACGTGCCGTCGGCCGCGGCGGCGCGCCCGTCGAGCGTCGAGGCCCACTTCACCGTCACGCGCGGGCGGCCGTGCCGGGCGACGAAGAGCCAGTCGGCGAGGAACGCCTCGACCTCGTCGGCGAGGACGCCGGGCGTCACCGCGATGCCGGCTGACCGCAGGCGCTCGGCCCCGCCCGACGAGCGTTCGCCGGGATCGGTCGCGGCGTACACCACGCGGGCCACGCCGGCCGCGATGAGCGCCTCGGAGCACGGCCCGGTGCGGCCGGTGTGGTTGCAGGGCTCGAGGGTCACGACCGCGGTCGCGCCGCGGGCCGCGCCCGCCGGGAGCTTCGAGAGGGCGTCGACCTCGGCGTGCGCGGTGCCGGCGCCGCGATGCCACCCCTCGGCGAGCACCGAGCCGTCGGGCGCGAGGAGGACGCAGCCGACGCGGGGGTTCACGCCCGTCGCGGGTCCGAGCGCGGCGAGCGCCAGAGCCCGTCGCATGGCGTCGACATCGGCCGTGCCGAATCCGTTCGCCGTCATCCCAGTCCTGCCTTCAGGCTCCGGGGGTGCGCCGACGAATGCCGGACGTCGGCGACGCGCAGCGTCGCCCACACGTGCCGCCTCCCATCCGGACTTTCACCGTCGGTACCGGAATTCCACCGGTTCAACCGTTCGCGCGAGGCCTGTCGGCCACGCGCTCCCGGCTCGCGGACTGTCACCGCCGGTTCGGACTTGCACCGACCCCGGAGCACGTTTCTCATGTCGATTCTAGGTCAACGCGCTGGCGGGCCTCCTATTCCCGCGTCACGTCCGACGTCACGCGGGTGCACAGCCGCGTCAGCGGCAGGCGCGCGACGCCTCGATCTGCTCGTCGCTCGGCCGGCCGTACGCCTCGATGCCGGCGCCCGGCACGTCGTGGCCCATGCCGATCGCCCAGGCCGTCGCCCAGACCTCGTGGTCGCCGCCGAAGACGGGGGAGCGGAAGATCGCGGCGCACGCGTCGCGCACCACCTGGGTGTGCCCGACCTCGTGCACGACCACGGCGCGTGCGTTCGCATCGGGCCACGAGTCGGAGATCGAGTCGGTCAGGGTGATGAGGCCCCAGTCGTCGCCGTACTCGAAGAACTCGGCGGTGCCCGCGAACCAGCCGTCGCTCGGCCGCCCGGCGACCTCGTACGCCCACGCGAAGTCCAGCGGCACGCCCGCCGCGATCGATCGTGCGTAGGCCTCGATCTCGGCGCGCACGGGGTACCGGGGATCGAGCTTGCGTGCCTCCTCGGCGGCGTGCGCCGAACGGACGGCTGCGAGGCTCGTCGCGAGGGCCGTGAAATCGGCCGCTTCGGGCGGGGCGCCGATGTCGTCGATGGCATCGAGCGCGACATCGAGGTCGAGCCGGGTGCGGTGCGTCGCCGAGGGATGGGCTGCGAGCACGGCCTCGGCCAGTGCGACTGCGCTCGTCGAGATGTCGTCCATTCCGGCGTGGACCTCGTCGCGTGCGGCGACGAGAGCCTCGGCCGAGTGCTCGTGCTGCTCGGCGTCGGCTTCGCGCTTCGGCGTCAGCTCGCCCAGGCGTGCGCCCGAGGCGTACCTCGTCCAGACGGGAGCGGGCGCCCGGGGTTCCAGCTCGGCGACGCCGGGTGCGGCGTCGCCCGCCGGTGCCTCGGCCAGCACGCGCAACTCGTCGAGCTCGGCGTTCAGTGCTGCGAGCTCGGCCTCGCCGACGAGGTCGGCGGTCATCACCGGGCGGAGCGCGTCGGTGCGCCCGATCAGCTCCTCAGCGAATCGGCGTTCGTGCGACTCGGCGGAGACGGCCTCGGTGTGACGTTCGTCGGCGGCGCTCCATTCCGCCCAGGCGCGCTCGTGGAATCGGGCGGCGATGAGGTCGGTGGTGACGACCCCCGCCAGGGCGAAGCCCCCACCGAGCACGACGGCGAGCGTCGAAGCGGTCCACACGAGTCCGCGCCGGCGTCGGCGCGGCGTCGCGGGCGTCGCGGGCGGCGCCGGCGGTGTGTCGGGTTGGGCGGGCGTCGCGTCGGGGGCGATCACGGGCGCCGGACCCGCCGGGTCGCCGGTCGGGGCGCTCACGCGCGCAGCCGCTCGGCGAGCAACGTCGGCAGCTCGGCGAGTCCGGCGATCTCCACGACGCCGGATGCCTCGGCCGCGGCGGCCTCCTCGTCGGAGGGCACCGCGCCGAGACGGTTGAGCCAGATGCCGAGGAGTCCGGCCCGGGCCGCCCCGACCGCGTCGGTGATGAGCCGGTCGCCGACGTACGCGGCGGCCGTGACGGGCGCGTCGGCGCCGAAGACCTCGAGCGCGTGCCGGAAGATCGCGGCGTCGGGCTTGGTGACGCCGACCGCCCCCGAGGCGATGACGTGCGCGAACCGGCCGGGCAGCTCGAGTCGCACGATCTTGGCGGTCTGGAACTCGAGCTCGCCATTCGTGATGATGCCGAAGCGCACCCCCGGCACGCTCCGCTCGATGCCGTCGAGTGCCGGCAGGGCATCGGCGTGCAACGACCACGACTCGCGGTAGCGCTCGAAGTAGGCCGAGAACCAGGTGCCCGCCGCTTCATCGTCGAGCTCCACGCCGTGCGCCGCCGCGAAGTCGCGGGCCCTGGCCCGGCGCTGGGCCTCGAAGGTCAGCTCGCCCGCGAGGTACGAGTGGTAGTGCCGCTCCTCGAGCTCGTACCAGAGCCGCTGCATCGCCTCGGCGTCGGGCGCCGGCGCGTAGCCGAGGTCGTCGGCATGGCGGACGATGCCCGCCTCGACGGCCTCGCGATGGGCCATGAGCGTGTCGTCGAGGTCGAACAGCACGACCGGGGCGGGAACGCGCACGTCGCCCCTCGGCTCGTTCATCTCAGCGCCGGCGGACGAAGCCGACGCGGTCGTACACGTCGGCGAGCTTGCGCTCGGCACGCTCGGCCGCCTTGTCGGCGCCGTGTGCGAGCAGACGGTCGAGCTCTGCCGGGTCTTCCATGAGCTCGAGCGTGCGAGCGCGGATCGGCGAGAGCCGCTCGACGACCACTTCGGCCAGGTCCTTCTTCAGGTCGCCGTACCCGCGCCCGGCGTAGCTCTGCTCGAGGTCGGCGATGGGGGTGCCGGTCACGGTCGAGTAGATGTCGAGCAGGTTGGAGATGCCGGGCTTGGTCGCGGGGTCGTATCGGATCTCGCGCTCGGCGTCGGTGACCGCGCTCTTGAACTTCTTCGCCGTGACCGCCGGGTCGTCGAGCAGGCGCACGAGCCCGGAGTCGGAGGCCGCCGACTTCGACATCTTCGACGTCGGATCCTGCAGGTCGTAGATGCGCGCGGCCTCTTCGGGGATGTACGCCTCGGGCACGCGGAAGGTCTCGCCGAATCGCGAATTGAACCGGCCGGCCAGGTCGCGCGTGAGTTCGAGGTGCTGCCGCTGGTCGTCGCCGACGGGCACGAGGTTCGTGTCGTAGAGGAGGATGTCGGCGGCCATCAGCACCGGGTAGGTGAACAGGCCAACGGTCGTCGCCTCGGCTCCGTGCCTGGCCGACTTGTCTTTGAACTGGGTCATGCGGCTCGCCTCGCCGAAGCCGGTGATGGTGCTGAGCACCCACGCGAGCTCGGCGTGCGCGGGCACGTGCGACTGCACGAAGAGCGTCGAGCGCTCGGGGTCGATGCCGGCGGCGAGGTACTGGGCTGCGGTGAACCGGGTCTGGGTGCGCAACTCGGCCGGGTCTTGGGCGACCGTGATGGCGTGCAGGTCGACCACGCAATAGATCGGGTCGACCTCGTCTTGGAGCGCGACCCAGTTCACCAGGGCACCGAGGTAGTTGCCGAGGTGCAGCGAGCCGCTCGAGGGCTGCATGCCGGAGAAGACGATGGGGCGTGCGGTGTTCATGCGTGGAAGTCCTTGGGAGTCAGATGGCGTAGTCGACGACGAGGGGCGCGTGGTCGGACCATCGCTCGTCGTAGGCCGCGGCCCGGTCGACCCGCACGTCGACGACCGTCTCGGCGAGCGCCTTGGTCGCGAGCTGGTAGTCGATGCGCCAGCCGGCGTCGTTGTCGAAGGCCTTGCCCCGCCACGACCACCACGTGTACGGGCCGGCGACGTCGCCCGCCGCCTTGCGGCCGATGTCGACGAAGCCGAGGCCGGCGCCGTCGTTGTAGCCCGGCTCGCCCTCGGCGCCGACGAAGCGATCGAAGTAGGCCCGCTCCTCGGGGAGGAACCCGGCCTTCTTGAGATTGCCCTTCCAGTTCTTGATGTCGAGCGTGCGGTGGCCGACGTTGAGGTCGCCCATGACGACGGCGAGTTCGCTGTGCTCGGCGAGGCGCGGCAGGCGCTGCTCCATCGCGTCGAGGAACCGGAACTTCTCGACCTGCTTCGGGGTGTCGGCCTCGCCGGTATGCACGTACGCGCTCACGACGGTGACGATGCGGTCGCCGACCTCGTAGTCGGCCTCGAGCCAGCGGCCGGCGGTGTCGAAATCGGTCGTGCCGAACTCGACGCGGTGGATGTGCGCCTTGCGGCGGCTCGCGATCGCGACGCCCGCGCGGCCCTTGGCGGTCGCCGGGTCGTGCAGCACGTCCCAGTCGTCGCCGAGCAGGGCCGTGAGGTCGTCGGTCGAGGCCCGCACCTCTTGCAGGGCGAGGATGTCGATCTCGCGCCCGCTGAGCCACTCGCCCATGCCGCGCCGGAACGCGGCGCGCACTCCGTTGACGTTGGCGGTCGCGACACGGAGGGGCTTCGAGGGCATGCCTTGAATCCTATGGGAGGCGGCCGACATCGCCCGTCGATGAACGACCCGGAGCAGGTGTCGGCGACGGGGCCGGCGAACCACCCGGCAGGGTCGCCGACGACACCGCCGCTGCGGCCGCCGCTGAGGGCGGCGAGGCCTCGAGCGTTGCGAGCTCCTCCTGGGCCCTCGCGAGGTTGCGCTTCGCGCCGATCCGCCCGAACCATCCCGAGCGGTCGAACTCCTGCTGCGACATCCGCACCCGTACGCGAGCGGCCGTCACGAGCGCGCGATACTCCTGCAGCTCGCGCTCGGCCGCGAGCTCCTCGGCCGTGACCGCGCGCAGCGATTCGTGCGCGTCCTCGGCCTCCACCGCGACCCAGGCCGCGGCCACGAGGATCACGATGCTCGTGATGCGGAACCAGAGCAGGAGGCCGATGAACACGGCGAAGGTCGCCAGCAACGGGTTGTCGCTCGTGAAGGCCAGCACGACCGAGCTGAACAGTTGCAGCACCGTCAGCCCGGCTGATCCGAGGAGCGACCCGACCCACATCCGCCGCCAGGGCATGGCCGCGCCCGAGAGGAACCGGAACAGCGCCGCGAGGGCGAGGGTGTCGATCGCGAACACCACGACGAGGACACCCGCCTGCACGAAGAAGGTCGACCAGCCGGAGGTGAGGTCCCAGCCGAGCAGCGCGAGCCCCCAGTCGACGAAGTTCGTCGTGACGATCGACAGCGCGGTCGCCAGCAGCAGCACGAACCCGAAGCAGATCGCGGCCAGGAGGTCGCGGGCCTTCAGCAGCACGTACGAGCGGGTGTCCTTGGGCAGCCCGAACATGCTGCGCACGCCGATGCGGGCGTAGGTGACGAACCCGATCGCGGTCCAGACGAACCCGCCGAGCGCGATCGCGCCGGTCCAGCCGAAGACCCCGCTGTTGTCCTGCGCGATCTGGTCGAGCGTCGACTGGCTGATGACGCCGTCGTCACCGATCAGCCCGGGCGCGAAGGTATTGACGAGCGCTGCGAACGCATCCATGGCAGCCGCGTTGCCCACCAGCCAGATGCCCGCGATGGCGAACAGCACGTAGACGCCGGCGAACACCGCGAACAACGACTGGTAGCTCATGCCCGACGAGAGGATGAATCCGTTGCGCGCGAGGAACGCCCGCCAGACGCGCACGGGGAAGAGCGCGAGCGTGCGGTTCGTGATCGTGGTGACGCGCTGGATCTGCGGATCGAATCGCTCGCGCCACTGCGGTCCGCCGTCGGCGGCGTCCCTTTCCGTCCGATCGGCCACATGATCACGATAGCGACGGCCGCGTCGGCGAGTGGATGCCGCGCGCCGCGCATGCCCCGAATGACGCGGCCCGAGGCATCCCGGCGCGTGGCACCCGTTCAGGGGGCCCCTGTTCAGGTGGCACCCCTTTTGGTGTCGCTGAGGATCTGTCGGGTCTCTCCGCATCCTGCTTGACTGACCGCGATTGCGCGCCCGGGGGTGGTGTGCGCACACGTCGCGAAGGCACGAGGACGATGAGATCCCGAACGAACTCCGAGCAGGCCCTTCCCACTCGACGCTCGCGCCGTGAGCGCGAACACCGGCGCCGCAGGGGAGTCGCCGCGACGATCGCATCGGCGACGATCGCCGCGATGCTCGCGCTGGGCCTGCCCACCGTCGCGCTCGCCGGCGAGACGATCGAGGATCCCGCGGCGACGTCGGCCGAGTCGACGGAGTCCGAGGCGACGACCGAGGTGACGCCGACGGAGGAGACCCCCACCGAAGAGGCCCCCGCCGAGGAGACGCCCGCTGAAGAGGCGCCGGCCGAGGAGACCCCCGCCGAGGAGACCCCCGCGGAAGAGGCCCCCACTGGGGAGGCGCCAGCCGAGGAGGTGCCCGCCGACGAGCCCCCGGTCGAGGCGCCGCAGCTCAGGAAGGCCCCGGCCGCCGACCCCGGCGAAGGCGGGATCGGCACGATGTCCGTGCCGAACCCGGGCGCCGGCGAAGCGGTCATCACCGTCCGCACGGGCGACGTGCGCAGCATCGCCGACCCCAACTCGATCTCCCCGCTCGCGGGCGTGCAGCTCGGACTCTTCACCACGCGCACGGGCGGAACGCAGCTGTTCACCTGTACGGCCGACGCCGACGGCGACTGCAACTTCGTGATCCCGAACACCGGCGAGGGCGGTGTCAACCGCGACCGGGAGATGTGGGTCCGACAGATCGCGGCACCCGGTGGGTACTTCACCAACCCGACCCTCCGCACCGGCGACGCGTTCGGCGGCGACAACCAGTCGACGAGCTACAGCTTCCGGGTCGGTCTGCAGAGCGGCGGCACCTGGCAGGTCCGTTCCGGCCAGACGTACACCACCACACCGCCCGCCGAGTTCATGGTGAGCACGGGCAACGAGAACCGCGACGCCTCGGGCGGCGTGTGGCAGACCTCGCGGAACAACCCGGCCCTCCCGCAGCAGTGCGGCCTCGACGTCGCGCTGATCATGGACCTCTCGGGTTCGGTGAACCCGTCGATCGTGCAGGCCCGGCAGGCCGGCGTCACGCTCGTCAACTCGCTCGTCGGCACGCCCTCGCGCGTCGGCCTGTTCACGTTCGCCCAGGCGGCGCCCGCGAACAACAGCAACAACCAGAACCGGCCCATCAGCTCGGTGTCGACCCAGCCGAACGCGAACGTCGTCAACGGCTGGATCAACGGGCTCACGGCGCCGACGAACGGCACGACGAACTGGGACCGCGGCCTCTGGCAGGTCGCCAACTCCGCGACACCCTACGACGTGGCCATCATCCTCACCGACGGCAACCCCACGGTGTACGGCACCGAGTCGGCACCCGGCAGCTTCACCCGCATGCGCGAGGTCGAGAACGCGATCTTCTCTGCCAACGCGATCAAGTCGGAGGCGACGCGCGTCATCGCCCTCGGCGTCGGCTCGGGCGTGAGCGCTCCGTCGACGGCGCTGAACCTCCGCGCCATCTCGGGCGGCATCGCGTTCAACGGCAGCAACGCGGCCGCCGCCGACTACTACCAGACCGCGAACTACGCCGCGGCCGGCGAGGCGCTCAAGCAGATCGCGCTCGGCAACTGCCAGGGCGGCGTCTCGGTCACCAAGCAGGTCGTGCCGCCGGGCGGCACCATCGCGCAGGCGGTTCCCGCCGGCGGCTGGGGCATCACCGCGACCGAGCCCTCGGCCGGCGTCACGGTCGGCACCCCGAACCCCGCCGACGGCCTGACGGCCCCGGTGACGGGCTCGATCAGCTACCCGCTCGACTTCGCGGGCGGCACCAGCTCGGGCACGGTCGTGATCCGCGAGGCGCAGCAGCCGGGCCACACGATCATCCAGCAGGGCGGCCTCAACGCCGTCTGTCGCGACCTCAACACGAACACGCCGATCGCCGGGGTCACGAACAACACCTCCGTTCCCGGCCAGCCCGGCGTGAACGTGCCGGTGAGTCCGACCACCGCGGTCAGTTGCACGTTCACGAACCAGGCGCCGAACCCGGCGGCCACGGTCGTCGTCGACAAGTTCTGGGTCGTGAACGGCGCTCCGCCCATCGCGCACGGCGTGAACCCCGCGCTCACGGGCAACGCGAGCGTCAACGGCTCGATCGTCGGCTTCGGCTCGCTCAACGAGGGCTTCACTGCCGGCCAGACGATTCCGATCACCGAGGCCCTCGGCACCCTGCCGACGACCTGTACCCTCGTCAGCCAGCAGGTGACCGAGGTCAACGGCACGCCCGCCTCGCACAACCTCACGGGCGGCCCGTACCAGCTGCTGCTCGCGTCCGACGCCAACACGGTCGAGATCACGAACACCGTCAACTGCCCGACGAAGCTCACGCTCCGCAAGGATGTGGACGGCGACGGCGTCGCGACGAACCTGTGGACGCTCGACGCGGTCAACGGTCCGACCGACTTCCCGGCCGGCAGCGACTCGGGCACCGGCGTGACCGGTGAGGTCGCGCCTGACGCGGTCTACGGACTCGCCGAGACGGGCGGCGACCCCCGCTACGTGCAGGTCGACAACCGGAACCCGGATCTCTCCGTTCCCGGATCGACCGGCAGCTGGGCGTGCGTGCCGCTCGACGCGAACGGCAACCCGACCGGCGGCAACGCCGGCGGCCTCAACGGCGGCGTGATCGTCGGCTTCGGCAACTGGGTGCAGTGCACCGCGCTGAACCAGACCGCGCAGCTCACCCTCACCAAGGTGCTCCAGCCCCTGCCCGGCGTGACCGCCGACCCGGCGGACTGGGACCTCACCGCGACGCCTCAGGACCCGCAGATTCCCGGACTCGAGGCCGAGACCGTGACGAGCGGCGAAACCTTCCCGGTCCGCCCGGGCAAGGTCTACGACATCAGCGAGGCGGGCGGACCCGCCGGCTGGGAGCAGGTCTCGATCGAGTGCCGCACCACGCAGGACGGCGCCTGGACCACGGTCTCGACCGTGACCGTGAGCGCCAACCAGTCCGGCGAGTGCCGTGTCACGAACCGGCCGATCCCGCCGAAGCTGCAGCTGACCAAGGTCGTCACCGGCGACGTGGCCCCGCCCACGGCGTGGACGCTGAGCGCCACGCGCAACGACACGGCCCAGGTGGTCGCGTCGGGCGCCGGCGGCACGGCCGGCTTCGTGGAGGTTCCCGCCGGACAGGCGCTGACCCTCGCCGAGACGACCGCACTGCCCAACGCCGACCAGTTCGGCCCCGGCCAGTGGGTCTGCTCGCTCAACGACGGCCCGAACATCCCGGGCCCGGCGGTCGCACCGCTCGCCGCGGGCGACGAGATGGACTGCACGGTCACGAACACGCTGAACCCGTTCGTGCCGAGCATCACGAAGACGGCCGCGATCCCGGTCGCGAACGCCGACGGCACCTGGACGATCACGTACGACGTCGTGGTGTCCAACCCGAGCGCCTTCTCGCCGATCACCTACATCCTCTCCGACCAGCTCGACTTCGGTTCGGAGACGACGGTGAACAGCGCGAGCTACCAGCGGCTCACCCCGCTGCCGGAGGGCCCGTCGACCCCGTGGACCGTGGCCTTCGGCCAGGTGCAGGCCTTCGACGGCGAACCCGTGCTCGCTCCGGGAACCTCGCACACGTGGCGGGTGACCGTCAACGCGACCGTCGATGACGGCGCCGACTTCGACGGCTCGACGCAGGCCGCCTGCGACGAGCTCGATCCGGGCACCGTCGGCTTCCTGAACACGGCGACCATGTACGTCGGCCCGAGCGGCTACCAGGCATCCGACTGCGTGCTGCCCGTGAACCCGACGATCGCCAAGGTCGGCGGCACCGCCGTCGACAACGGCGACGGCACGTGGACACTGCCGTACACGGTCACCGTGACGAACCCGTCGGCGACGACCGGGATCGTGTACGACCTGGTCGACACGCTCGACCTGCCCGCCGACGTCACCGCGACCGGACCGGCCAGCGTGGTCTCCGCGCCGGTGCCGACGGTGCCGACGTGGACCGGCACCGCGCCGAACACGCTGCTCGCCGACGACGTCGCCCTCGCGGGCACCGCCGGCGTCGACCAGCACGTCTACCAGATCCAGGTGGTCGTCGAACTCGACGCCGACGACGGCCCCTTCACCTGCCCGAGCGAGAACGGCCTCAACAACGTCGTCACGCTCGTCTCGGGCAACCAGGAGACGGATGCCACGGGCTGCGTCACGATCGACACGCCCGACATCACGCACGACAAGTCGGTCGTGCCCGGCTCGGTGATGCAGGCTCCCGACGGCACATGGAGCATCACCTACGCGATCGACGTCGACAACCTGGACACCATCGGTGGTACGTACTCGCTCTCGGACGAGCTGCACTTCGGTGCCGGCATCGACCTCTCGGGTGCGACCTACTCGGTGACCCTCAACGGCGGCGCGGCCCCGCTCGCCTGGAGCGGAAGCGGTGATCTCGTCGTCGACCGCTACCTGGCCGGCGGAGCATCCGATCTCTGGAACATCTTCGTGTCGGGCATCGTGGTCGAGGGCCCGGAACTGACGCCCGCTCAGACGGCCTGCCCGCAGGACGCGAGCGACGGCGCGTTCAACAACGCCGGCACGCTGACGGTCGGCGGCGACGACACCGTCGACACCGCGTGCGACAGCCCCAGCGCACCGTCGATCGTCAAGAGCGGCGCGACCGCGACGCAGCAGCCGGATGCCACGTGGGACGTCAGCTACACGCTGACCGTGTCGAACACGGTCCCCAGATCGAAGCCGAGCGTCTACACGCTCGTGGACGAGCCCGGCTTCCCGGCATCCGTGACGCTGAACTCGTACACGGTCGAGGAGGTCTCGCCGGTCGCCGGCCCGATCGCCACCGACGTGTCGCCGGTTCCGGCGAGCATCCCGGTGGTCGCGGGTGAGTCGATCGCGACGGGAGCGACGCACGTGTACCGCGTGACGATCAACGCGACCGTGCCCGCGGGCCTGCCCGCCGGTGAGCGCGAGTGCGAGCCCGGCACGCCCGGAACGGGGTTCTTCAACACGGCCGTGCTGACCAGCGGCGAGATCGTCGACGAGTCGGAGGACTGCACGCCGATCGAGGAGGGCGGTCGCCCGACGATCGTCAAGGACGACCCGACCGTCACGCAGGACGCCGACGGCCTGTGGACGCTCGAGTACGACCTCACCGTGACGGGTAACGCCGACTTCATCTCGACGTACACGCTCACCGACACCCTGCGCTTCGGCCCGTCGATCGACATCGAGTCGGCGTCGTGGAGCGGCGAGGGCGACGACGGCACGTGGGCCGACCCCGAGGCGAACCCGACGACTACGATCGTCGGACCGGCGCCGAAGGTGATCGGCATCGACGAGGTGCACGAGTACACCGTCACGGTCACGGCGAACGTCGACGAGGGCGCGTTCAGCAACCCGACGACGCTCACCTGCGACCCGTCCGAGGCCGACCCGAACGTGGGCTTCCTCAACACGGCGACGCTCACGAGCGACGGCGTGCCCCAGTCCGACGACGGCTGCGGCCTGCCGGCGAGACCCGAGATCGTGAAGAGCCCGACGGGCACGGTTACCCAGGTCGGCGACGAGTGGGAGGCGACGTACGAGATCACCGTCGAGAACCTCAGCGACACGCAGGAGCTCATCTACGACCTGATCGACGCCCCCGACTTCGCCGGCGACGTCACGATCACCGACCGCGAGGTCGAGAGCGCCGACGTCACCGTGAACCCGGACTGGAACGGCGCGGAATCCACGGACAACGTGGTGGTCGAGGACCAGGCGCTGCCCGGTGGCGCGACCCACACGTTCACCGTGACGGTGACGTTCACGGTCGCTCCGGCGGATGACTCGCCCGAGCTCCGGTGCGAGGGCGAGGGTGGCAAGGGCCTGTTGAACTCCGCGACCGTCGTCTCCGGCGGCAGCTGGACGGATGACGCGTGCCACGAGGTGCCCGTGGTCGTCGAGTTGCTCAAGGTCTGGGTGATCGACGGCGGCGCACCCCTCGCGTGGGACAGCCCGGCACTGCCGCCCGGCTTCTCGGCGCAGGCCACGCTCGACGGCGCCAACGTCGACTGGGGCGTCGACAACGGTCCGTTCGAGCTCGGCGACGAGGTGGCGGTCGGCGAGACCGGCGTCACCGTTCCCGCGGGCTGCGAGATGGTGAACGGCGTCGGGAACGGCACGGGTGTGAAGACGCTCGTGGCGACGCACAACTCGTTCACGATCACGAACGAGGTCGACTGCACGCAGACGGTCAACCTCGAGAAGATCGTCGACAACCAGTACGGCGGTGACGCGGTGCCGGCCGACTGGACGGTCTCGGCGACGGCCGGCGACGTCGGCATCATCACCGGTGCCGGCACCGCGAGCGGACCGGTCGAGGTCGGCGTGGGCTACACCCTGAACGAGGTCTCGACCATCTGGGAGGACGGCGTCGAGTACGAGGTCTCCCAGACCTGGACCTGCACGTCCGAGCAGGGCGATGGCGCGTTCACGCTCGTGAGCGGCCCCGGTGCGACGAGCGCGACACTCACGGTGACCCAGCTCGGCGCGACCGTCGACTGCGAGATCACCAACACCGACCTCGCACCCACGCTGACCCTGATCAAGGTCGTCGAGCCCGAGGCGGTCGCCGAGGAGTTCCCGCCGACCCTGTGGACGCTCGAGGCCGCCGACGGCGACACCGTGGTGCTCACCGGCGACGGCGAGGCATCCGGCACCGTCGACTCGAACACGCCGTACGACCTCTCGGAGTCCGCGGACTTCGAGGGCTCCGATGAGTTCGCGGCCGGCGAGTGGGTCTGCCTGGTGACGAGCGAGACCCCGGCAGTGCCGGCGACCTTCGTCGACGGCGCGGTGACGCTCGAGCCCGGCCAGGAGGTCGAGTGCGAGATCGTCAACACCGCGCGGCCGGCCACCTACGAGTTCGAGAAGACGCTGACCTCCGTCGAGCAGCTGCCCGGCGGCGACTGGCGGATCGTCTACGATGTGACGGTCGAGAACACGAGTGCCGTCTCGCCGGTCACCTACACGCTCGAGGACTCGCTCGCCCTGTTCGGTGAGCCGATCTCGATCGAGAGCGCGGAATGGACGGCACCGGCGGGGGTCGAGCCCGCGTCCGGCAGCTGGACCGGCCTGCCCGACGACCGGGTGGAGACGCTCGCGACGAACGAGGTGCTCGGTGCCGGCGACAGCCACAGCTACACCGTGACCGTCATCGCACAGCCCCAGGTCGAGGCCCCCGTGCACGAGGAGACCGAGTGCACCCCGCCCGGCGAGTTCGAACCGGGTGGATTCCGCAACCTCGCGATCCTCACGGTCGGCGGCCTGCCGCTCGAGCGCAGCGTGTGCGCCGAACCGGACTTCCCGACCGCGGTCAAGACGGTCAGCGGCGGCCCGACCCTGAACGACGACGACACCTACACGGTGGAGTACGAGATCACGGTCACCGGCGCGGAGGACCACGCGACGTACTACGACCTGAGCGACACCCCGGCGCTGCCCGCCGGAGTGACGTTCACAGCCACGGCGGCCGACCCGGCCGGCGACCCGGTCGAGGGCTGGACCGGAACCGGCGATGGAACGGTGCTCGCGACGGATCGGCTGATCGCCGCCGGCGCGACCGAGACGTGGACGATCACGCTGATCGCCGACGTGTCGGAGCTCACGACCATCGACGACGCCCGCTGCGTCGAGGAAACCAGTGGTAAGGGCTTCTACAACGCGGGCGAGTTCAGCACCGGAGTGATCGTGACGCCGCTCGAGGGCTGCGTCGACATCCCGCCGGTGGACGTCGGCATCGTGAAGACGTTCGAGGACCTGCCCGAGGGCGAGAGCGCCATCGAGGCCGGCGACGAATTCACCTGGGTGCTCACCGTGACCAACCACGGCGACGCGGTCGACGGCCTCGTGGTGACCGACCTCATCGACCCGCAGCTCGAGGTGACCGGGCCGGCGACGTTCGATCCCGCCGCCGAACCGGACGGCACGTGGACGCAGGTCTCGGGTGACACCGACTCCGCGTTCGAGGCCGAGTACACCGGGACGTACCCCGAGGGCGCCGTCACGACGATCCGGATTCCGGTGCGGATGCTTGTGCCGCCGCCCGTCGAGACACCGCCGGCCGTCGACCCGAACGCGCCGCCGCCCGTGCTGCCGCCGCTCGACACCGAGCCGATCCCGAACGAGGCGTGCGTCGAGATCACCGGCGGGCTGCCGGGCGAGGGCGGACCGTTCCCGGTGGTGGACCTCGACCCGTCCAACGACTGCGACGACGCGGAGGTGCCCGTCAAGCGCATCCAGTCGGCCGCGTACGTGCGATGCATCGCGGACGTCCCGTGGCTGTATTTCGACGTGCAGGCGACGGAGAACGTCGAGCCCGGTGACATCACCGTCACCTGGACCTCGGCCGACCCGGACGGCGCCGGACCGCTCGAGCCGCTCACCCGGATCGACACGATCCCGTGGGAGGAGCGTGAGGGGCGCCTCCTCTGGCCCGGAGCCGCCGTCGACGAGAACGGCATCCCGTTCGAGTTCCCGGGCTGGCGTCCGGTGACCGAGGCCGACCTCGCCGATCCCGGCTCGGTGGTTCCCGGGCTCCGGTTCCTCGACCTGATCCTCGACGAGACGTCTCCGACGTTCCCGTGGCGCGGTGAGACCTACACCCCGTCGGGCGATCCCGAGAACCCGTGGATCGTCACGAAGGTGCCGCTCTCGGTCGAGTTCTCGGTGAACCCGTCGCAGACGGTGCTCGCGGCGTACCCGCAGGCGCTGCCCACCTGCGGCATCGACCGTCCGCCGCTGCTGGAGATCGAGAAGACCTCGAGCGTGACGAACGCCAAGCCCGGCTCGTCGTTCGAGTACACCCTCCAGGTGACCTCGACCGGCATCGGCGCGGCCGACCCGGTGACGCTGTTCGACGAGATCCCCGCCGACCTCCGGGTTGACTCGATCACGACGGCACCGGCGCCCGCGTTCCCCCGTTGGGAGAACTGCCAGGTCACCGGCAAGGACGCCTCGGGCTACGGAGGCAGCCTCCGATGCGACCTGCTCGGCGTGCTCGGGCCGAACATCACGGCCGCACCGCCGGTGACGCTCGACGTGACGCTGCGGCCCACGGCCAAGGCGACGAGCATCACCAACACCGGTGAGGTCTGCTACGGCAATGCCGACGATGAGGCCGACGGCATCGTCTGCGGCGAGTCGTCGGTGAGGATCACCGTGCCGCAGCCGACCGCGGTGACCGGCTTCGCCGGTGGCCCGTGGGTCTGGGCGGGTGCGAGCCTGCTGCTGCTCGGCGGCATCGCCGTGGTGCTCGCGATCAGCCGGCGACGTCGGGGGGACGTCACCGGGTGACGGGGAGGGCGGCGGCCGGGACGGCCGCCGCCACCCGGTCGCCGAGGCCCACCTGAATGCGGGCCCGGCGGTCGGAGGGAAGTCTCCCCGACATGACGAAGGGCCGGTGCCGTGAGGCACCGGCCCTTCGCCGTGGTCGTCGCCGATCGGCGTGGCATCCGCCCGTCAGGGCTTGCCGCGCATGACCGCCTGCTTGACCTCGGCGATCGCCTTCGTGACCTCGATGCCGCGCGGGCACGCCTCGGTGCAGTTGAAGGTCGTGCGGCAGCGCCACACGCCTTCCTTGTCGTTGAGGATGTCGAGGCGGACCTTCGCCTCGTCGTCGCGCGAGTCGAAGATGAAGCGGTGCGCGTTCACGATCGCGGCGGGGCCGAAGTACTGGCCGTCGGTCCAGAACACGGGGCAGCTCGACGTGCACGCGGCGCACAGGATGCACTTCGTGGTGTCGTCGAAGCGGGCGCGCTCGGCGACCGACTGCACGCGCTCCTTGCCGGGCGCGGCCGCCGTCTTCGGCTGCAGGAACGGCTGCACCTCGCGGTAGCTCGCGAAGAACGGCTCCATGTCGACGATGAGGTCCTTCTCGAGGGGCAGGCCCTTGATCGCCTCGACGTAGATCGGCTTCGAGATGTCGAGGTCCTTGATCAGCGTCTTGCACGCGAGCCGGTTGCGGCCGTTGATGCGCATCGCGTCGGACCCGCAGATGCCGTGTGCGCACGAGCGGCGGAACGTGAGCGAGCCGTCCTGCTCCCACTTGATCTTGTGCAGCGCATCGAGCACGCGGTCGGTGGGGTACATCTCGACGTCGAAGTCCTGCCAGCGCGGCTCGGTGTCGACGTCGGGGTCGAACCGGCGGATGAGGAACGTGACGGTGAAGGATTCGATGGGCGCGGCCTCTGCAGGCGGCTGCTCGAGCGTGGCGGTGCTCACGTCAGTACTTCCTCTCCATCGGCTGGTAGCGCGTCACGGTGACCGGCTTCCAGTCGAGCCGGATGTGGTCGGCCGCGTCGGACGAGTGCGCGTCGCCCGACAGGTAGGCCATCGTGTGCTGCATGTAGTTCTCGTCGTCGCGGTTCGGGAAGTCATCGCGCATGTGCCCGCCGCGGCTCTCTTCGCGGTTTCGGGCGGAGTAGACGACGACCTCGGCGAGGTCGAGCAGGAAGCCCAGCTCGACCGCCTCGAGCAGGTCGGTGTTGAACCGCTTGCCCTTGTCTTGCACGGCGACGTTGCGATAGCGCTCGCGCAGGCCCGCGATGACCTTCGTGACGTGGGCGAGCGACTCGTCGGTGCGGAACACCTGCGCGCCCTTGTCCATCTCGTCCTGGAGCTCCTTGCGGATCGCGGCGATGCGCTCGGTGCCGTTGGAGTCGCGCAGCTGGTCGAGCATCCCGCGCACGAAGGCGGCGGGATCCTCGGGCAGGGGAGTGAAGTCGACCGTCTTCACGTACTCGACCGCGTTGCGGCCGGCGCGCTTGCCGAAGACGTTGATGTCGAGCAGCGAGTTGGTGCCGAGCCGGTTCGAGCCGTGCACGGAGACGCACGCGCACTCGCCCGCGGCGTAGAGGCCGGGCACGACGGTCGTGTTGTCGGAGAGCACCTCGGCGCTCACGTTGGTCGGGATGCCGCCCATCGCGTAGTGCGCGGTCGGCATGACGGGCACCGGCTCGTAGACCGGGTCGACGCCGAGGTAGGTGCGGGCGAACTCGGTGATGTCGGGCAGCTTCGTCTCGAGCACCTCGGCGCCGAGGTGGGTGCAGTCGAGGAGCACGTAGTCCTTGTGCGGACCTGCGCCCCGGCCCTCGGCGACCTCTTGGACCATGCACCGGGCGACGATGTCGCGCGGCGCCAGGTCTTTGATGGTGGGGGCGTAGCGCTCCATGAACCGCTCGCCCGAGGCGTTGCGCAGGATCGCGCCCTCACCGCGGGCGCCCTCGGTGAGCAGGATGCCGAGGCCCGCGAGACCGGTCGGGTGGAACTGGAAGAACTCCATGTCCTCCAGCGGCAGGCCCTTGCGCCAGATGATGCCGACGCCGTCGCCCGTGAGCGTGTGCGCGTTCGACGTGGTCTTGTAGATCTTGCCGAAGCCGCCGGTCGCGAAGATCACGGCCTTCGCCTGGAAGACGTGCAGCTCGCCCGTGGCGAGCTCGTAGGCGACGATGCCCGACGGCTTCCGGCTGATCGTCCCATCGCCGGCGTCGACCTCGGTCATCACGAGGTCGAGCGCGTAGTACTCGTTGTAGAACTCGATGCCGAGGCGCACGCAGTTCTGGAACAGCGTCTGCAGGATCATGTGGCCCGTGCGGTCGGCCGCGTAGCAGGCGCGGCGCACCGGCGCCTTGCCGTGGTCGCGCGTGTGGCCGCCGAACCGGCGCTGGTCGATCTTGCCCTCGGGCGTGCGGTTGAAGGGCAGGCCCATGTTCTCGAGATCGATGACCGCGTCGATGGCCTCCTTCGCGAGGATCTCCGCCGCGTCCTGGTCGACGAGGTAGTCGCCGCCCTTCACGGTGTCGAAGGTGTGCCACTCCCAGCTGTCCTCCTCGACGTTCGCGAGGGCCGCGGCCATGCCGCCCTGGGCCGCGCCCGTGTGGGAGCGCGTCGGGTAGAGCTTCGAGATGACCGCGGTCTTCGCGCCGGGGCCGGCCTCGATCGCCGCGCGCATGCCGGCGCCGCCGGCGCCGACGATCACGATGTCGTACTGGTGGTAGTGGACGCCGTCGACGACCTTGGTCTCGACGTGGTTCTCGGTGGTCACAGGTCTCCTATGCGGCGCAGAACGAGGGCAGCAGGTCGGCGGGGGAGCCGGCGGGGCACGGTTCGAAGGTGAAGACGACGAGCGTGCCGAGCACGATCAGGACCACGACGGAGGCCAGCAGGGCCCCCTTCAGGATCCGCTGGACGGTGCCCGGCTTCGTGTAGTCGTTGACGACCGTGCGCATGCCGTTCGCGCCGTGGATGAGCGCGAGCCAGAGCATGGTGACGTCCCACCACTGCCAGAACGGGTCGGCCCACTTGCCGCCGACGAAGCCGAAGTCGATGGCCTTGACGCCCTCGCCGACCATGAGGTTGACGAAGAGGTGGCCGAACACGAGCACCACGAGCACGACGCCCGAGATGCGCATGTAGATCCAGCCCCACTTCTCCCAGTTGGTGCCGCGGCGACGGGGTTCGTCGGGGAATGGGATCGCAGTCATCCGGCGGCTCCTTAGTGGCTGAAGACGTTGATGAGGTGGCGGGGGGTGAAGCCGAGCATCACGATGACCCACAGCCCGATGACGATCCAGAAGAGCAGCTTCTGGTGGCGCGTCGCCCAGGCCCAGAAGTCGACCAGGATCACCCGGATGCCGTTGAACGCGTGGAACACGATGGCGCCGACGAGGGCCACCTCGCCGAGGCCCATGATGGGCGTCTGGTAGGTGCCGATGACCGCGTTGTACGCCTCGGGGCTCACCCGCACGAGCGCGGTGTCGAGGATGTGCACGAGGAGGAAGAAGAAGATCGCGACGCCGGTGATGCGGTGCAGGACCCACGACCACATGCCCTCGCGGCCGCGGTAGAGCGTGCCGCCCGGCCGCTCCTTGGCCGGGGTGGGTGCGGTCAGGGTTCGTGCCTGAGAATCTGGCATGAACAACCCTCCATGGCTGTGTGAGACGCCCCGAATGAGCGCGCCGATGGGCGTGAAGGCCCGACGGGAGTCTACTCGGAGGCCTGTCGCGCCGCTGCTTAGGGCGCCCTAACTGTCTCGACGTCGAGACAACTCGGAACCGCCATGCGGCCCGTCACCCCGGCCGATACGCTGGGCGGATGCACGATGCACCGCTCGACCGCTTCACCAGCGTGATCCCCGCGGGGGGCGTGGGCTCCCGGCTGTGGCCGCTCTCGCGCGCCGACGCGCCGAAGTTCCTGCACGACCTCACCGGGTCCGGGCAGACGCTGCTGAAGGACACGTGGGACCGGCTGGTGCCGCTCTCGGGTGCCGGGCGCATCATGGTCGTCACCGGACGCGCGCACCGCGCCGCGGTCGAGGCGCAGCTGCCCGACCTGGAGGACCGCAACATCGTGCTCGAGAGCGAGCCGCGCGACTCGACGGCCGCGATCGGCCTCGCGGCGGCCATCCTCGAGCGCCGCGAGCCCGGGGTGATCATCGGCTCGTTCGCCGCCGACCACGTGATCTCGGGCGACGCGCTGTTCCGCCAGGCCGTCACCGACGCCGTCGCCGCGGCCGATGCCGGCTACATCGCGACGATCGGCATCACCCCGACCGAGCCCGCCGTCGGGTTCGGCTACATCGAGTGCGGCCCGGATCTCGAGGTCCCCGGCGCCGAGCACGTCGAGGCCGTCGCCAGTTTCGTCGAGAAGCCCGACCTCGAGACCGCGAAGGCCTACCTTTCGGGCGGTCGCCACCTCTGGAACGCGGGCATGTTCATCGCTCGGGCCGACCAGCTGCTGGCCGAGATCGAGCGCAACAAGCCCGAGCTGCACGCGGGGCTCGTCGAGCTCGCCGCAGCCTGGGACGACCCGACCACGCGCGGCCCCGCCGTCGACCGCATCTGGCCGACGCTCGAGAAGATCGCGATCGACTACGCGGTCGCCGAGCCGGCCGCGGCCGCCGGGCGTCTCGCCGTCGTGCGCGGCCACTTCCAGTGGGACGACGTCGGCGACTTCGCCTCGCTGGCGAAGCTCAACACGGCCGGACGGTCGGGTGAGCTCGCGATCCTCGGCGAGAACGCCCGCGTGCTGTCGGATGCCTCGAGCGGCATCGTCGTGAGCCGCGCCAACCGCGTGATCAGCCTGATCGGCGTGCACGACATCGTCGTCGTCGATACCCCCGACGCGCTGTTGGTCACCACGAGCGAGCACGCGCAGCGCGTGAAGGCCGTCGTCGACGCCCTTCGTCTGGGCGGCTCGAGCGACGTGCTCTGATCGCCCGGATCCCACGCAGACCAGAGCACGCACTGAGTAGAAGGAGCAGCGGATGTCCCGAGCCCGGCGTTTCCTCGTGATCGGAGCCGCCGTCGCGGCATCCCTGTCGCTGGCGGCCTGCCAGCCCGCGCCCGAGGCGGGGGATGAGGCATCCGATGCCGAGATCTGCGCGCGCATGGTCACGAATTCGGGCGGCCTCGAGGACCGCTCGTTCAACCAGTCGAGCTGGGAGGGTCTGCAGCTCGCCGAAGACGAGTACGGCATCGAGGCCGAGGCGCTGGTGTCGACCGGTGAGACCGACCTCGCGCCGAACGTGCAGCAGGCCGTCGACTCCGGGTGCGAACTCGTCGTGACCGTCGGGTGGGAGCTGGCCGAGGCGACCGCCGAGCAGGCGGCGGCGCATCCCGACACCGCGTTCGCGATCGTCGACGAGAGCGTCGAGGCCGACAACGTCAAGCCCGTGGTGTTCGACACCGCGCAGGCGGCGTTCCTGGCCGGATACCTCGCCGCCGGGGTCTCGAAGACCGGCGTGGTCGCGACCTTCGGCGGCGGCAACCAGCCGCCGGTGACCCTGTTCATGGACGGCTTCGTCGACGGCGTGGCGGCGTACAACGCGGCGCACGGCGCGCAGGTGCGCGCCCTGGGCTGGGACAAGGCCGCGCAGGACGGCGCGTTCACGGGCGACTTCGAGGACATCAACAAGGGCAAGGTGCTGACCGAGGGCTTCATCGACCAGGGTGCCGACGTGATCCTGCCGGTCGCGGGCCAGGTCGGCGAGGGCGCCGCGGCGGCCGCGGTCGAGCGCGAGGGCGTCTCGGTGATCTGGGTCGACAGCGACGGCTACGACACCCTGCCCGCCGAGTACCGGCCCGTGCTGCTCACCAGCGTGCTGAAGAACACTCAGCAGGCCATGGTCGAGATCGTCGGCGATGTCGTCGACGACGCGTTCGCGAACGAGCCGTACATCGGCACGCTGGAGAACGGGGGCGTCGAGATCGCGCCGTACCACGACCTCGAGGCGCTCGTTCCCGCCGAGCTCGACGCGGAGGTCGAGGCGCTCCGGCAGCAGATCATCTCGGGCGAGCTGGTCGTGGAGTCGCCCAGCGCGCCGCGCGCACGGTAGCGGCCGGGGTGGCCCCTGCGCGGGGGACACCCGTGCTGCTCATATGAGCAGATTGTCGCTACTTGATAACCATTGGATTGCACGGCCCCATCGGGCCGGGGCGGTCGACGCAACATTGGGTAACGTGATTGCACCAACCCCGCGACGGTCGGGGTGTGCGTCTTTGGAGGACACTGTGACGTTCACGACGAAGAAGGCCGCCCTCAGCGGCCTCGCGATGTTCGGAGCGGCCGCGCTGCTCGCCGGCTGCGCATCCGCCCCCGAGGAGTCGGGCGGCGACGGCGGGGGCGAGGCGCTCGACTTCCTGCCCTGCATGGTGTCCGACGCCGGCGGATTCGACGACAAGTCCTTCAACCAGCTCGGCTTCCAGGGCCTGCAGGCCGCGGCCGAAGAGCTCGGCGTCGAGTACAACGAGGTCGAGTCCGCGGCCGAGACCGACTACGCGGCGAACCTCTCGAGCCTCGTCGACCAGGGCTGCAACGCCATCGTCACCGTCGGCTTCCTGCTGGCGCCCGCCGCCCTCGAGTCGGCGCAGCAGAACCCCGACATCGAGTACATCTCGATCGACGACCCGGTGGACCAGGACTTCGACGGCACGACCGACGCCGAGAACATCAAGCCCATCATCTTCGACACCGCGCAGGCCGCGTTCCTCGCCGGGTACCTCTCGGCGGGCGTCTCGCAGACCGGCGTCGTCGGCACCTTCGGCGGCATGAACATCCCGACCGTCACCATCTTCATGGACGGCTTCGCCCAGGGCGTCGACCACTACAACGAGGAGAACGGCACCGCCGTCAAGGTCGTCGGCTGGGACCGCGCCGCCGAAGACGGCTCGTTCACGGGCGGCTTCGAGGCCAACGACACCGCGCGCCAGCTCGCGCAGGGCATCATCGACCAGAACGTCGACGTGCTGCTGCCGGTCGGTGGCCCGATCTACCAGTCGGCCGCCGCGGCCATTGAAGACTCGGGTCGCGAGATCGCCCTCATCGGCGTCGACGCAGACGTCTTCGAGACCGACCCGTCGGTCGGCTCGCTGCTGCTGACGTCGATCATGAAGGGCATCGACGTCGGCGTGCACGAGGCCATCGTCGAGGCCGGCAACGGCGAGTTCGACACCACGCCGTTCGTCGGAACGCTCGAGAACGACGGCGTCGGCCTCGCCGACTACCACGACTGGGCCGACCGCGTGCCCGCCGAGCTCGACGCCAAGCTCCAGGAGCTGCGCGACGCGATCGTCGCCGGCGACATCGAGGTGGAGTCCTACCTGGCCGAGTAGGGCCGACGACGCGACGGGGAGGCAGGCTGACGCCGGCCTCCCCGTCGCCGTTCCCACGGATGCGCGGCATCCGCAACACCTGAGCAGCCGGCCCGAGCCGCTGCCGACATCTGCGCAGCACCTGCTGCATCCGCAGGCCCATCACTAGGATCGGTGACATGAAACTCGAGCTTCGGGGCATCACGAAGACGTTCGGGACACTCGTGGCGAACGACCACATCGACCTCACCGTCGAGGCCGGTGAGATCCACTGCCTGCTCGGCGAGAACGGCGCGGGCAAGTCCACCCTGATGAACGTCCTCTACGGCCTCTACCAGGCCGACGGCGGCGAGATCCTGCTCGACGACCGCGTGCAGCACTTCGCCGGCCCGGGCGACGCCATGCGCGCCGGCATCGGCATGGTGCACCAGCACTTCATGCTCATCCCGGTCTTCACCGTCGCCGAGAACGTCATGCTCGGCCACGAGCAGACGAAGGCCGGCGGCCGGCTCGACCTGCCCGCCGCGCGGGCCAAGGTCCGCGAGATCTCCGACCGCTTCGGGTTCGACGTCGACCCCGACGCACTCGTCGACGACCTTCCCGTCGGCGTGCAGCAGCGGGTCGAGATCATCAAGGCGCTCTCGCGCGATGCGCGCGTGCTCGTCTTCGACGAGCCCACGGCCGTGCTCACCCCCCAAGAGACCGACGAGCTCATGGCGATCATGCGCCAGCTCAAGGAGTCGGGAACCTCGATCGTGTTCATCACGCACAAGCTCCGCGAGGTCCGCGAGGTCGCCGACCGCATCACCGTGATCCGGCTCGGCAAGGTGGTCGGCGAGGCATCCCCGACCGCGACGAACGCCGAGCTCGCCTCGCTCATGGTGGGCCGCGCGGTCGAGCTCACCGTGCAGAAGGCCCCGCCGACCCTCGGCGAGCCGGCCCTCGTCGTCGACGGGCTCACGGTCATCGACCCGATCGGCCAGCTCGTCGTGAACGACGTCTCGTTCGAGGTGCGCCGCGGCGAGATCCTCGCCGTCGCCGGCGTGCAGGGCAACGGGCAGACCGAGCTGACCGAGGCGCTCGTGGGGCTGCAGCCCCGCGTGCAGGGTTCGATGCGGCTCGACGGCAACGAGCTGAACGGCGACAGCGTCCGCAGCATCCTGAACGCGGGTGTCGGCTTCGTCCCTGAAGACCGTAAAGAAGACGGACTCGTCGGCGAGTTCTCCATCGCCGAGAACCTGATGCTCGACCGCGCCGACGGCGCCCCTTTCGTCAAGGGTGGCAACGTGCAGCTCTCGACGCTCGCCGCGTTCGCCGAGGAGAAGGTCGCCGAGTACGACGTGCGCACGCCGTCGATCGAGACCAAGGTCGGCCGCCTCTCCGGCGGCAACCAGCAGAAGGTGGTGCTCGCGCGCGAGCTCAGCCGCGACCTGCGCCTCCTCGTGGCGGCGCAGCCGACGCGCGGCGTCGACGTCGGCTCCATCGAGTTCATCCACAAGCGCATCGTCGAGACGCGAGACGCCGGGGTCCCGGTCGTCGTGGTCTCGACCGAGCTCGACGAGGTCACCGCCCTCGCCGATCGCATCATGGTGATGTACCGCGGCCGGGTCGTCGGCATCGTGCCGGGCGACACGCCGCGCGACGTCCTCGGCCTGATGATGGCCGGCGAGTCGCCGAACCTCGAAGGAGCCGCGGCATGACCACGCAGAGCCCGAACGATCCCGACGTGGCCGTCGAGACCGGTTCGCAGGTTCCCCCTGCGGAGCCCGTCACCCGCCAACCGGAACCCGACGTCGAGCCCGAGTCGCGCTGGCACCGGGCGTTCCGCGAGATCGCGACCGGCAACGCGATCATCTCGGTGCTGGCGGTGCTGCTGGCGCTGCTCGTCGGCGCGATCATGATCGCGTTCACCGACGAGCGCGTGCAGGAGGCATCCGTCTACTTCTTCGCCCGCCCGGGCGACACGTTCATCGCGATCTGGGAGTCGGTGTCGGGCGCCTACTCGGCGTTCTTCCAGGGGTCGATCTACAACTTCCGCCGGCCCGACTTCGCGACCGGCATCCGCCCGCTCACCGAGACGCTGACCTTCGCGACGCCGCTGATCGCCGCCGGCCTCGGCGTGGCCCTCGCGTTCCGCGTCGGCATGTTCAACATCGGCGGTCGCGGCCAGATGCTCATGGCGTCGGCGGCGGCCGGCTGGGTGGCGTTCTCGTTCGACCTGCCGTGGGGCGTGCACATGCTCGTGGCACTCCTCGCCGGCCTCCTCGCCGGCGCGCTGTGGGCGGGCATCGCCGGCCTGCTGAAGGCACGCACGGGTGCGCACGAGGTCATCGTCACGATCATGCTCAACTACGTCGCGCTGTACCTCGTGACGTGGATGCTCCGGACGCCCGGCCTGCTGCAGGCGCCCGGCTCGAACAACCCGAAGACGCCGCCGATGAAGGACACGGCGATCTTCCCCGAACTGCTCGGGCCGCAGTACAACCTGCACTTCGGGTTCATCCTCGCGATCGCGGCGGTCGTGCTCGTGTGGTGGATCCTCGACCGCTCGGCGCTGGGCTTCCAGTTCCGCGCCGTGGGCGAGAACCCGAACGCCGCGCGCGTGGCGGGCATCAACGTCA
Organism: Agromyces agglutinans; assembly: GCF_009647605.1. Classification (GTDB taxonomy): domain Bacteria; phylum Actinomycetota; class Actinomycetes; order Actinomycetales; family Microbacteriaceae; genus Agromyces; species Agromyces agglutinans. The sequence continues at coordinate 119,795 of NZ_WJIF01000006.1, forward strand.
AGTCGATGTACGTCTACGCGATGCTGATCTCGGGTGCACTGATCGGCCTCGCCGGCGTGAGCCAGGTGCTCGGCACCGTCACCACGGGCTTCTCCAGCGGCATCGACGCGGGCATCGGCTTCGACGCGATCACGGTGGCGCTGCTCGGGCGGTCGACGCCGTGGGGCGTGCTCGCCGCGGGCATCCTGTTCGGCGCGTTCAAGGCCGGCGGCTTCGCGATGCAGGCCGCAGAGGGCGTGCCGATCGACATCGTGCTCGTCGTGCAGTCGCTCATCGTGCTGTTCATCGCGGCCCCGCCGCTCGTGCGGGCGATCTTCCGCCTGCCGGCTCCCGGCAGCGGGCCGCGTCGAGCCGCCCCGACCACCACGAAGGAGGTGACGGCGAAGTGACCATCGCACCCCAGCACCAGGCGGTCTCGCCCCAGGAGCCGGCGCTCGCGAAGACCGTCGTCGTCAGCTGGAAGGCGCCGATCGCGTTCGCGGTGGTGACCGTGCTGGCCGCGCTGCTCTTCCTGCTCGCGCCGCACGACGGCGAGGCGACCTTCCGCGTCTCCGCCGCCGGCGACGCGCTGCAGCTGCCCGAGATCGTGCTGAACGCCACGGTCACCGCCTGGGTCTGCCTCGCGCTGCTCACGGCCCTCACCGTCGTCAGCGCGCTCATGGTGCGCGCGCGCCGCGCGGTGCCGATCTGGCTCATCGTGGTGTTCGCCGTGGTGTTCGTCCTGGGCTTCCTGACCTGGGCGGTCGCCGGCGCATCGACGAACGTGATGCCGCTCGCCGGGCTGCTCGCCGGCGCGCTCAGCCTCTCGGTCCCGCTCATCTTCGGCTCGCTGTCGGGCGTCATCTCCGAGCGCGTCGGAGTCATCAACATCGCGATCGAGGGCCAGTTGCTCGCGGGCGCCTTCACCTCGGCGGTCGTGGCCTCGTCGACCGGCAACCCCTACCTCGGCCTGCTCGCCGCGGGTGTGGCGGGCGTGCTCGTGTCGTTCGTGCTCGCGGCGTTCGCGATCAAGTACTTCGTCGACCAGGTCATCGTCGGTGTCGTGCTGAACGTGCTCGTCGTGGGCTTCACGAGCTTCCTGTACTCGCAGGTGCTCGCCCCGAACGCCCAGGCGCTGAACGCCCCGCCGCGGTTCGACCGCATCGCCATCCCGTTCCTGTCCGAGATCCCGATCATCGGCCCGACGTTCTTCCGGCAGACGATCATCGTCTACCTGATGTACGTCGCCGTGGCCGCCGTGTACATCGGGCTCTTCCACACCAAGTGGGGCCTGCGGCTCCGCGCCGTCGGCGAGCACCCGCAGGCCGCCGACACCGTCGGCATCAACGTGCCGCGCACCCGGTTCTGGAACGTCTCGCTCGCCGGCGCGATCGCCGGCCTCGGCGGCGCGTTCTTCACCCTCGGCGCGGTCGGCGCGTTCGGCAAGGAGATGACCGCGGGCGCGGGCTTCATCGCCCTCGCGGCCGTGATCTTCGGCCAGTGGGACCCGATCAAGGCGACGCTCGCGGCGCTGCTGTTCGGCTTCGCGCAGAGCCTGCAGGGCCAGCTCGGCGTGATCGGCTCGCCCGTGCCGAGCGAGTTCATGCTCATGCTGCCGTACGTCGTCACGATCGTCGCCGTCGCGGGCTTCGTGGGCAAGGTCCGCGGCCCCGCGGCCGCGGGCAAGCCGTACATCAAATCCTGAGCCGGTCGCGTCGCTTCGGCGGCGGGCCGTGTCCGGCCGGGGCATCCGGCAACCAGACCCGAGACGGGGGAGCATCATGACCGAATCGGCAGCGATCGACTGGGAGCACCTGCGCGGCATCGCGCGCGAGGCGATGGCGAAGGCCTACGTGCCGTATTCGCAGTTCCCGGTGGGGGCCGCCGCGATCGTCGACGACGGTCGCGTCGTGAGCGGATGCAACGTCGAGAACGCCTCCTACGGCGTGACGCTCTGCGCGGAGTGCTCGCTCGTCTCGGCGCTCGTGATGTCGGGCGGCGGCAAGCTGGTGGCGTTCGCGTGCGTCGACGGGCACGGCAACACGCTGATGCCGTGCGGCCGCTGCCGGCAGCTGCTGTACGAGCACTCGGCCGAGGGCATGGTGCTCGACACCGTGTCGGGATTCAAGACGATCGACGAGGTGCTGCCCGACGCGTTCGGACCGCGCAACCTCGAGGAGTACGCGGGGGAGCGGGCATGAGCGCGGCGGATCCGAACGCGGCGACGAACGCCGCGACGAACGCCGCGAGTGCGGGCGCCGTCGAGGCGTTCGACGCCGTCGACCTCATCCGCGCGAAGCGCGACGGGCGGGAGCTGACGACGCCCGAGATCGACTGGCTGATCGACGCGTACACGCGCGGCTACGTCGCCGACGAGCAGATGTCGGCGATGACGATGGCGATCTTCCTCAACGGCATGGGGCGCCGCGAGATCCGCGACCTGACCATGGCGATGATCGCCTCGGGCGAGCGGATGGACTTCTCGGGGCTGGGCAAGCCCACCGCCGACAAGCACTCGACCGGCGGCGTGGGCGACAAGATCACGCTTCCGCTGATGCCGCTCGTGGCGTCGTTCGGCGTCGCGGTGCCCCAGCTGTCGGGGCGCGGGCTCGGGCACACCGGCGGCACGCTCGACAAGCTGGAGTCGATTCCGGGCTGGCGCGCCGACCTCACGAACGAGGAGATGTTCGCGCAGTTGCGCGAGCACAGCGGCGTGATCTGCGCCGCCGGAGCCGGGCTCGCGCCGGCCGACAAGAAGCTCTACGCGCTGCGCGACATCACCGGCACGGTCGAGGCGATCCCGCTCATCGCGTCGTCGATCATGTCGAAGAAGATCGCCGAGGGCACCGGGGCGCTCGTCCTCGACGTGAAGTTCGGCTCGGGTGCGTTCCTCCAGGACATCGAGCGTTCGCGTGAGCTCGCCCGCACGATGGTCGAACTCGGTGAAGACGCCGGGGTCGCGACGAGCGCGCTGCTGACCAACATGAACGTGCCGCTCGGCCTCGCCATCGGCAACGCCAACGAGGTGCGCGAGTCGGTCGAGGTGCTCGCCGGCGGCGGACCGGCCGACGTGCGCGAACTCACGATCGCGCTCGCGCGCGAGATGCTCGCGCTCGCGGGGCATCCCGACGCCGATGTCGAGGCGGCCCTCGACGACGGGCGCGCGATGGACTCCTGGCGGGCGACGGTTCGCGCTCAGGGCGGCGATCCGGATGCCCCGCTGCCGGTCGCCCGCGACCAGCACGTCGTCACCGCCGACCGCGACGGCGTCCTCGTGGCGCAGGAGGCCCTGCCGTTCGGCATCGCCGCGTGGCGGCTCGGCGCCGGACGCGCACGCAAGCAGGACCCGGTGCAGCACGCGGCCGGCATCGACCTGCATGCGAAGCCGGGCGACGCCGTGCGCGTCGGGCAGCCGCTGTTCACGCTCCACGCCGACGAACCGGCGCGCTTCGCGCGGGCGCTCGAGGCGGTCGACGGAGCGTGGCGCATCGGCGATCCGGGCGACGCGATCGAAGATGGCGGGCCGCTGATCGCCGAGCGCATCGGCCGCTGAGGGTCGCGGTGGTCGAGAAGCGCAGGGTATCGAGATCACGTCACCGGGCCTCGATGCGCCGCCTTCGTCGGTTACTCGACCGACGGACCCGCCCGCCGGTTCCAGGAACACCGCTCGGTCGACTACCTCATCGAGGTTGCGTCCGCGTGCCGGAACCGCGTCATCCTGCTTCGAAATCGCCGAGACTTCCCGGCGCGCCCGCCGGTATCGTTGAGCCGTGGAGACGAATCCGACGCAGTACCGGCTCGAGGGCGACGGCGCAGACATCCGGGCGCTGCCCAAGGTGTCGCTGCACGACCACCTCGACGGGGGCCTGCGCCCCCAGACGCTCATCGAACTCGGCGACGAGATCGGGCTCGAGGTGCCCGCGAACGACGCGGAATCCCTGGGCGACTGGTTCACGACCCAGTCCGACTCGGGCTCGCTCGTCGAGTACCTGAAGACGTTCGACCTGACCACCGCGGTGATGCAGACCCGCGAGGGGCTCTCGCGAGTCGCGCGCGAGTTCGTCCAAGACCTCGCGGCCGACGGGGTCGTCTACGGCGAGATCCGCTGGGCTCCCGAACAGCACCTGACGCGAGGGCTCTCGCTCGACGAGACCGTCGAGGCCGTGCAAGAGGGCATCGAACAGGGCATCGACGACGCACGGCACCAGGGCCGGCGCATCCGTGCGGGCCAGCTGATCACCGCGATGCGCCACGCCGACCGCGGCCTCGAGATCGCCGAACTGGCCGTGCGGCACCGCGAGCGCGGCGTCGTGGGCTTCGACATCGCGGGTGCCGAGGCCGGCTTCCCCGCGAGCCGGCACCGCACCGCGTTCGACTTCCTCGCGAGCCGCTTCTTCCCCGTGACGATCCACGCGGGCGAGGCCGACGGCATCGAGTCGATCAAGAGCGCCCTGCTCGACGGCCGCGCGCTGCGGCTCGGCCATGGGGTGCGCCTGGCCGAAGACCTCGTCATCGAGCGCCAGGACGACGAGAACACCTACGTCTCCCTGGGCCCGGTCGCGCAGTGGGTGCGTGACCGCGAGATCGCCCTCGAGACGAGCCCGTCGTCGAACCTGCAGACCGGCGCGATCGCAGCGTGGGGCGACGAGCTCGTCGACCACCCGTTCGATCTGCTGTACCAGCTGGGGTTCCGGGTGACCGTGAACACCGACAACCGACTCCAGTCGGGTACGTCCCTCACCCGCGAGCTGTGGCTGCTCGCCGACGCGTTCGGCTACGACCTCGACGACCTCGAGGCGTTCCAGCTCAACGCGGCCGCGGCGGCCTTCCTGCCGCTCGACGACCGCGAGGAACTGGCCGAGCAGATCGAGGACGGGTTCGACGAGGCCTGACGGCCGCGTACGCCCTCGCCACCCGACCGAACGGAATCCGATGCCCCTGCCCACCCTCCCCGACTCCGCCGTCGCGCTCGGCGCGGAAGCCGGCGACTGGCGCGCCGCGGTGCGGCTCGCGGGGCGGGCGCTCAACCGTTCGGGCGCGACGACGGCGTCCTACGCCGATCGCATGATCCAGGTCATCGAGGAGTTCGGCGCCTACGTCGTGATCGCGCCCGGCCTGGCGCTCGCGCACGCGCGCCCCGGGCCCGACGTCCGACACGACGGCATCGCCGTCGTCACGCTCGCGACGCCGGTGGCGTTCGGGCATCCGCACAACGACCCCGTGCGGGTCGTGCTCGGCCTCGCCGTCTCGAGCGCCGAGGAGCACGTCGCCTCGGTCGCCTTCCTCGCCAACGTGTTCAACGACCCGTCGGCCATCGACCGGCTTGCCGACGCCGGCTCCGCCGACGAGGTTCGCGCCGTGCTCGGCGTCGACGCCGAGGTCCGCGCATGAGGATCATCGCGGTCTGCGGCGCGGGCATCGGCACCTCGGCGATCCTCAAGGTGAACGCCGAGCGCGCGCTCGCCCGGCTCGGCCTCGAGGCCGACGTGACCGCCAGCGACCTGGCCGGTGTGGCATCCGCGTCGGCCGATGCCCAGATCGTGCTCACCTCGACCGAGCTCGCCGCTGCCGTGCGCGCGGCGCTCGGCCGCACGTTCTGCGAGATCGTCGAGGTGCGCAACTACTTCGACGTCGAGGAGATCGCCGCGCACCTCGAGCGCTCCCTGGGCTGACCCGCGCTGCTCCGCGACTCGCCTCAGCGCCGGCGGTGCGCGTCCCGACCCCTCCGCCCCGGTTCGCAATTCAGGTGCGCGCCCGGCGTGTCGAGAAGGTCATGCGCGAGCCGCGCCTGCGACACACCTCCGCACCTGCATTGCGAACCGGCAGAGGTGGCGGTGGGCGCAGGGGCGGTGGGCGGTGGGCGCGGGTGCGCGAGCAGGCGCGGGCGGGCGCTCAGCCCTCGACGAGGGCGCGCATGCCGGCGTCGAGCGCCGCGAGCGTTGCCGCGGCCGCGGCACGGCGCTGCTCGACCGTGCCGTCGGTCGAGACCGCGTCGAGGTAGACCTTCAGCTTGGGCTCGGTGCCGCTCGGACGCACCATCACGCGACCGCCGCCCCCGAGCACGAGCCGCAGCACGTCGCTGGGCGGCAGGTCGCCGAAGCCGGCGGCGAGGTCGTCGATGCGCTCCACGCGGATTCCGCCGACGGCGGCGGGCGGGTCGGAGCGCAGCGCCGCCATGACCCTCGCGATCTGCGACAGGTCGGTGACCCGGATCGAGATCTGGCCGGAGGCGTAGCATCCGAACCGCTCGACGAACGCGTCGAGGTGGTCGGCGACGGTGCGCCCCTCGGCCGCCAGCCGCGTCGCGAGGTCGAGGAATGCGACCGCCGCGGAGATGCCGTCCTTGTCGCGCACGGTGCCGGGGTTCACGAGGTAGCCCAGGGCCTCCTCGAATCCGAACACGAGCCCGGGAGCGCGCGAGATCCACTTGAAGCCCGTCAGCGTGCCGCGGAACTCGAGGTCGTAGGCGCGGGCGATCGCCTCGAGGCCGGGCGACGAGACGATCGAGCAGGCGAGCGTGCCCTCGGCGCCGCCGTCGCCGGCCGCGCGCGCGGCGGCCTCCTCGGCGGCACGCCAGCCGAGGATCAGTCCGACCTCGTTCCCGGTGAGCCGGCGCCAGCCTTCGGCGGCCTCGATGTCGGGGATCGCCACCGCGAGGCGGTCGGCGTCGGGGTCGTTCGCGATGACCAGGTCGGCGCCCGTCTCGCGCGCCCGCGCGAAGCTCAGGTCCATCGCGCCGGGCTCCTCGGGGTTCGGGAACGACACCGTCGGGAACGCGGCGTCGGGGGCGATCTGCGCATCGACGACGACGGGCCGTTCGAAGCCGGCCGCGTCGATCACGCGCGCGAACGTCTCCCAGCCGACCCCGTGCATGGCCGTGTAGACGACGCGCGGGGCGGGCCGCGTCGCGCCGTCGGCGCTGCTGCGAGGGGCGGATGCCACGGCCGCGGTCGCCGCGACGTACGCGTCGACCACCGACTCGTCGGCGGTGTCGTACGCACCGCGCGGGAGGTCGGGCACGGTGCGTTCGGCGGCGACTCGCTCGATGTGCGCGGCGATCTCGGCGTCGGCGGGCGACACGATCTGCGAGCCGTGGCTCGACCCGCCGAGGTAGACCTTGTAGCCGTTGTCGTCGGGCGGGTTGTGGCTCGCGGTGACCATGACCCCCGCGCTCGCGCCGAGGTGCCGCACGGCGAACGCGAGCACCGGCGTCGGCAGGAGCCGAGGCAGCAGCACCGCGCGCACGCCCGCGCCCGCCATCAGCTCGGCCGAGTCGCGCGCGAAGACGTCGGAGTTCTTCCGCCCGTCGTAGCCGATCACGATCGACGGCATCTCACCGGGCTCGGCGCGCTCGAGCAGGTAGGCGGCGAGACCGGCCGCGGCCTGGGCGACGAGCACGCGGTTCATGCGGTTCGGGCCCGCGGCGATCGCACCTCGGAGGCCGGCGGTGCCGAACGCCAGACGGGTGTCGAACCGGTCGGCGAGGTCGGCGCGCGCCGCGTCGTCGCCTCGGCGAACGGCCTCGACGATCGCGACGAGCTCGTCGCGGGTCTCTGGATCGGGGTCCTGCGCGATCCAGGCTTCGGCGCGGGCGACGCGCTCGGCGTCGGCGGGGGAGAGTTCGACCTGGGCCATCGGCGTGCTCCTAGACGGCCTGGACGATGTCGGCGAGCAGCTTCGAGATCACCGGCTCGGCGGCGCGGCCGGCCTCGATGACCTCTTCGTGGCTGAGGGGGGTCTGCTGGATGCCGGCGGCGAGGTTGGTGATCAGCGACATGCCGAGCACCTCCATGCCCGCCTGCCGGGCCGCGATCGCCTCGAGCGCGGTCGACATGCCCACGATGTGGCCGCCGATGGCCTTGGCCATCTGCACCTCGGCCGGCGTCTCGTAGTGCGGACCGCGGAACTGGCAGTACACGCCCTCGTCGAGCGTCGGCTCCACCGAGCGCGCGATGCCGCGCAGTCGCGCCGAGTAGAGGTCGGTCAGGTCGATGAAGGTCGCGCCCTCGAGCGGCGAGTCGGCGGTGAGATTGATGTGGTCGCTGATCAGCACAGGGGTTCCGGGCTGCCAGTGCTCCTTGATGCCGCCCGCGCCGTTCGTCAGGATCATCACGGATGCGCCGGCGGCGGCGGCCGTCCGCACCGAGTGCACCACGCGGCGCACGCCGTGGCCCTCGTAGTAGTGGGTGCGGGCGCCGATGACCAGCGCGCGCCGGCCGCCCGGCAGCGCGACCGAGCGCAGCGTGCCGACGTGGCCCTCGAGCGCGGGCTTCGAGAAGCCGGGAACCTCGGTCGCGGGGATCGTGTGCGTGGTCTCGCCGATGAGATCCGCGGCGCGACCCCAGCCGGATCCGAGGGTGAGGGCGAGGTCGTGCCGCTCGACGCCGGTGAGCTCGGCGATGCGGTCGGCCGCCCGTCGGGCGACGGCGAACGGGTCGGCGGCCGGGTCGTCGAGAGGGTTCTGATCCATCCCACCATGGTAGTGAGGGGGCGGGATGCCGCGCTCGGCGCTGCTCGAGTGCCGGTGTCAGGGGCCGATGCGACAGAATATGAGCATGGCCTACGAGTTCGAACGCACCCAACGGATCGTCGTCCTCGGAGGTGGGCCGGGCGGGTACGAGGCCGCACTCGCCGGCGCGCAACTCGGCGCGGAGGTGACCCTCATCGAGCGCGCGGGCGTCGGCGGCTCGGCGGTGCTCACAGATGTGGTGCCGTCGAAGTCGCTCATCGCGACCGCGGAGGCATCCAATGCCGTGAAGGAGGCCGCCGATCTCGGCGTGCAGTTCTTCGCCAAGGGCGACGCCGACAAGGCCGTGAAGCCGCAGGTCGCGATCAACCTGGCCGCCGTGAACAAGCGACTGCTCGGGCTCGCCGCCCAGCAGTCCGAGGACATGCGGCAGAACCTGATCGACGCGGGCGTGAACCTCGTTCAGGGCGAAGGCCGTCTCGACGGCGCCAACGCGGTGATCGTCGCCACGGCCAAGGGCGGCACCGACTTCGATCGCATCGAGGCCGACACCCTGCTGATCTCGGTCGGGGCCACCCCGCGCGTGCTGCCGACGGCCGTGCCCGACGGCGAGCGCATCCTCACGTGGACCCAGCTCTACACGCTGCAGCAGGTGCCCGAGCACCTCATCGTCGTCGGCTCGGGCGTCACGGGTGCGGAGTTCGCCTCGGCATACCGCGCCCTGGGCGCCAAGGTCACACTCATCTCCAGCCGCGACCAGGTGCTGCCGGGCGAAGACGTCGATGCGGCATCCGTCGTCGAGAAGGTGTTCAAGCGCAACGGCATGAAGGTGCTGAACAAGTCGCGCGCCGAATCGGTGGTGCGCGACGGCGACTCGGTCGTCGCGACCCTCACCGACGGGCGCGAGGTGCGCGGTTCGCACTGCCTCATGGCGGTCGGCTCGGTGCCGAACACGGGCGAGCTCGGCCTCGAGGAGGCGGGCGTGCAGCTCTCCGATTCGGGCCACATCCGGGTGAACCGGGTCGCCCGCACGTCGATCCCGAACATCTACGCCGCCGGCGACTGCACCACCTTCATGCCGCTGGCCTCGGTCGCGTCGATGCAGGGTCGCACCGCGATCTTCCACGCGATGGGCGACATCGTGAATCCGCCCGAGAACCGCAACATCACCTCGAACATCTTCACGCAGCCCGAGATCGCGACCGTCGGCTGGACCGAGAAGGAGATCCAGGAGGGCCTCGTGCCCGGCGTCGTCTACAAGCTGCCGCTGTCGCGCAACCCGCGCGCGAAGATGATGGGCATCCGCGACGGCTTCGTGAAGCTCTTCGCCTCGAGCGGGTCGGGCGCCATCATCGGCGGCGTGATCGTCGCGCCGAAGGCGTCGGAGCTCGTCTTCCCGCTCACGCTGGCCGTCGAGCACCGCCTCACGGTCGACCAGTTCGCCGAGGCGTTCCCCGTGTATCCGTCGCTCAGCGGGTCGCTGACGGATGCGGCGAGGGCGATGCACATCGTACGGTAGGAGGGCTCGGGCGGGTGGTGCCCGGGCGGGGGACGAGTCGAGGGGGACTTGATGAACCTGCGCGTGAAATCCGTCGAGGCGTCGATCGCCGACTCCACCGACGAGGAACGCAGCCTCAAGCGATCCCTCGGCACGTGGGACCTCGCGCTCATGGGCATCGCGGTCGCCGTCGGCGCCGGCATCTTCTCGGTCGGCGCGCAGGCGGCGGCGAACTTCGCCGGCCCGAGCGTGATCGTCTCGTTCGTGCTCGCGGCCGTCACGTGCGCGCTCGCGATCATGTGCTACGCCGAGTTCGCCTCGACCGTGCCGGTCGCGGGCAGCGCGTACACGTTCACCTACGCCACGATGGGGGAGCTCCTCGCCTGGATCATCGGGTGGGACCTCATCCTCGAGCTCTTCACCGCGGCGGCGGTGCTCGCCAAGTACTGGGGCGTGTACCTGAGCGAGGCGCTGCTCGCGGTCGGCGTGCCCGTGCCCGCCACGCTCGACGTCGGCGGCGTCGAGGTGAGCTGGCCCGCGTTCCTCATCGTCGCGATCTTCACGGTGCTGCTCGTGGCCGGCACCAAGCTGACGGCGCGCGTGGGTGCCGTGTTCACGCTCATCAAGGTCGGCATCGTGCTGTTCGTGATCGTCGTCGGGTTCTTCTTCGTCGACGCCGCGAACTTCACGCCCTTCATCCCCGAGGCGGTTCCCACCGAGGGCGGTGCGTCGGATGCCTGGACGCAGTCGCTGTTCTCGTGGATGACCGGCGCCGCGCCGGCGCAGTACGGGGTCTTCGGCATGCTCGCCGCGGCATCCCTCGTCTTCTTCGCATTCATCGGGTTCGACGTCGTCGCGACGAGCGCGGAGGAGGTGCGCGACCCGCAGAAGCGGCTGCCGCGCGGCATCTTCCTCGGCCTCGCGATCGTCACGCTGCTCTACGTGCTCGTCTCGATCGTGATGACGGGAATGGTGTCCTACCTCGAGCTCGCCGAGGAGGAGACGCCCTCGCTCGCGACCGCGTTCCGGCTGCTCGACCAGGACTGGGCGTCGGCCGTCATCTCGTTCGGTGCGCTCGCGGGGCTCACGACCGTGATCATGGTGATCCTGCTCGGGCTCGCGCGGGTGGTCTTCGCCCTCAGCCGCGACGGGCTGCTGCCGCGGTGGCTCTCGAAGACCACCGCGCACACCCGGACCCCCGCGCGCGTGCAGATCATCGCGGGCGCGGTCGTCGCGTTCGTCGCGGCGTTCACCGACGTCGGGCTGCTCGAGGAGATGATCAACATCGGCACGCTCTCGGCGTTCGTCCTGGTGAGCCTCGGCATCGTCGTGCTGCGCCGCACCCGGCCCGACCTGCCGCGCGGATTCCGCGTGCCGTGGTCGCCCGTGCTGCCGATCCTGTCGGCGGTGCTGTGCGTGTGGCTGATGCTGAACCTCACGACCCTCACGTGGGTGCGATTCGCGGTCTGGCTCGCGATCGGCCTCGTGATCTACCTGCTCTACGGGCGGCGCCGCTCGCGGCTCGGCAACGGCGAGGGGGTCAGCGAGGTCGAGGTGCCGACGCCCCAGGGCGCGGAGCCGCCGCGGTTGTAGCCTCGGCGTCCGGGATGGAGGCATCCTGCGTCGGGGCATCCGCCGCTCGTGCCCGCTTCGCCGCCGCCCTCGCGAGCAGTCGGTCGAGCACCACGTAGACGTAACCGACCGCGACGAGCGCGACCGTGAGCACGACGATCTGCCAGGCCACGCCGCCGATGCCGAGCTCATCGACGTTCATGAACGGATACGGATACCGGCCGACGTTGCCGAACGTGCCGCCGAGCGCACTCCACGTGAAGGCGTACACGAGGTAGGCATACGGGATGAGGGCCCACAGCAGCGGGTCGACCCAGCGGAAGCGCCCCTTCGGCGAGAACAGCAGCCAGTCGCCGATCAGGAGGCACGGCGTGATGATGTGGATCAGGTTGTCGGTGAGGGTGAACGGCTCGTAGTCGCCCGCCTGGACGAACGCCGACGGCACGAGCACGACGAGGTAGATGAGCATCGTCACCGTGATCGCCTCCATCACGGCGCCGCCGAAACGCGGCGACGGCGTGGACAGGCCCCGCGGCCCCTCGACGCGGAGATCGCGGATCGTCGCCACGACGAGCACGAGCATCCACACGAGGCACAGCACGTTGCTGAGCGTCGTGTAGAAGGTCAGCGCACCCCAGACAGGGGTCCCTCTGACGAGCCCGAGGACGCGGGCCAGCCCGATGGCGATGAGGATGACGCTCACGACCCGGTAGACGAGCGCGGCGTATCGGAACGGGATCGACATGGCCCGAGCGTACCGACCCGGCGCGATTCGGGCGCGGATTCGTGGGCCGCGCGCCGCCCGCCGCTCAGGCCGCGGCGGGCGGGGCGTCGGCGATCGAGAGCAGCAGGTGGCCGCTGGAGACGGTCACGCCGGGCTCGGCGTTCACGAGGCCGATGACGCCGTCTTTGTGGGCGACGATCGGCTGCTCCATCTTCATCGCCTCGAGCACCAGCACGAGGTCGCCCTTGACGACCTTGTCGCCCTCGGCGACGGCGACCTTCACGACCGTGGCCTGCATGGGCGCCTTGACGGCGTCGCCCGTGGCGGTGTCGACCGCGTGCGACCCCCCGCGACGGCGCGGCGCGGCGCCGGCGGTCGCGGCCGAGGCGCCGGCCGACGACGCCGAGCCGATCAGCTTCTTCGGCAGCGACACCTCGATGCGCCGGCCGTCGACCTCGACGACCACGGCGGTGCGCTCGGCGGGTCCGCGCACGTCGGCGAGCTCGCCGGTCCACGGCTCGATCGTGTTGTCGTACTCGGTCTCGATCCAGCGCGTGTACACCGAGAACGGCTCGTCGCCCGCCGGTGCGAACGCGGGGTCGCGCACGATGTCGCGGTGGAAGGGCAGCACGGTGGGCAGCCCGGTCACCTCGAACTCGTCGAGCGCGCGGCGGGCACGGGCGAGCGCCTCCTGGCGGTCCTTGCCGGTGACGATGAGCTTGGCGAGGAGCGAGTCGAACGCGCCGGAGATCTCGTCGCCGCTCGTGACGCCCGAGTCGACGCGGACGCCGGGGCCGCCGGGGAACCGGAGCTGGTGGATCGGGCCGGGCGCCGGCAGGAAGTTGCGACCCGGGTCCTCGCCGTTGATGCGGAACTCGATCGAGTGCCCCACGGCGACAGGGTCGGCGTAGTCGAGCACGCCGCCCTCGGCGAGGCGGAACTGCTCGCGCACGAGGTCGAGGCCCGTGACCTCCTCGGAGACCGGGTGCTCGACCTGCAGGCGCGTGTTCACCTCGAGGAACGACACCGTGCCGTCCTGGCCGATGAGGAACTCGCAGGTGCCGGCGCCGACATAGCCGACCTCCTTGAGGATCGCCTTCGAGGCCTCGTAGAGCGCGACCCGCTGCTCTTCGGAGAGGAAGGGCGCGGGCGCCTCCTCGACGAGCTTCTGGTGTCGCCGCTGCAGCGAGCAGTCGCGCGTCGAGACGACGACGACGTTGCCGTGCTGGTCGGCGAGGCACTGCGTCTCGACGTGGCGGGGCTTGTCGAGGTACTTCTCGACGAAGCACTCGCCGCGGCCGAAGGCCGCGACGGCCTCGCGCGTCGCCGAGTCGAACAGCTCGGGAACCTCATCGCGGGTGCGGGCGACCTTGAGGCCGCGGCCGCCGCCGCCGAACGCGGCCTTGATCGCCACGGGAAGGCCGTGCAGGTCGACGAAGTCGAGGACCTCGGAGGCGTCGGCCACGGGGTTCAGCGTGCCGGGTGCCAGCGGAGCGCCGACCTTCTCGGCGACGTGACGGGCGGAGACCTTGTCGCCGAGGCGCTCGATCGCCTCGGGCGAGGGCCCGATCCAGATGAGGCCGGCGTCGATGACGGCGCGAGCGAAGTCGGGATTCTCGGCGAGGAAGCCGTAGCCCGGGTGCACGGCGTCGGCGCCCGACCGGCGCGCGATCGACAGGATCTTGTCGATCACGAGGTAGGTCTCGGCGCTCGTCGACCCGTCGAGCGCGTACGCCTCGTCGGCGAGGCGCACATGCCGCGCGTCGCGGTCCTGGTCGGCGTAGACCGCCACGGAGGAGATCCCGGAGTCGCGTGCGGCGCGGATGACGCGGACGGCGATCTCTCCCCGGTTGGCGATGAGGACTTTCGTGATTCGCGGCATGATGTCCAAGCCTATTCGCGGTCGGGAGGCCGCCTTTGGGTGGCATCCACAAAAACGATGGATGCCTCTTGCGCCGGTCGACAATCGCGGCGCGGTCGGCCGGGGCTCAGGCCGCGCGGTTCCAGAGCTCGGTCCAGGTCGCACCGAGCTCGCGGACGAGCTCGCGAAGCGTCGACAGCGACAGCCCCACGACGGTCGACGGGTCGCCTTCGACGCGTCGGATGAACGGCCCGCCGAGGCTGTCGACCGTGAACGCGCCCGCGACCTGCAGCGGCTCCCTGGAGGCGACGTACGCGTCGATCTCGGCCTCGTCGAGGTCGGCGAACGAGACGGTCGCCATCGCCGGGCGCCCGACCGCCCCGCGCACGGCGCCGCCGCGGTGGTCGATCAGCCAGTGCCCCGACCACAGCTCGCCGGAGCGGCCGTTCTGCGCGAGCCACCGCTCGCGGGCGACCTCGGGCAGGTGCGGCTTGCCGTGGATGCGGCCGTCGACGAGGAACGCAGAATCGCCGCCGAGCACGAATCCGTCGATCGGCTCGCCGCCGACCGACCGGCCGAGGATCGCCTCGGCCTTCGCCTGCGCGAGCGCCTGCACGAGCTCGGGCGCCGTGAGCGGCCCGCGCACCGCCTCGATCTCGTCGACGAGCGCCTCCTCGTCGACGCCGGGCGAGACGGTCACGGGCTCGATGCCGGCCTGCCGCAGCAGCTGCAGGCGTGCCGGAGACGTGGAGGCGAGGTACAGGCGCATGCTCCCATCCTGCCCGCGTGCAGGTCGACTGTGGAAGCATCGGAGGATGCCACGCCCCAAGCAGCCACGCCGTCCCGCCGATGACCAGCCGGGCCGCGGCGACCGGTCTCGCAGCCAGCGCGGGGCGCGGTCACCGCGGGACTCGCGCAACCCGCGGACGCCACGTCCGCCGGCGACCGACGGCCCCGTGCTCGAGCTCGACGTCGAGCGCATCGCGCACGGCGGCATCGCGGTCGCGCACCACGAGGGGCGCGTGGTCTTCGTCGCCGACGCGATCCCGGGGGAGCGCGTGCGAGCGCGCGTCACGGATGCCGCGAAGGAGCGCTTCTGGCGCGCCGACACGGTCGAGGTGCTCGACGCCTCTCCCGACCGTCGCGAACACGTCTGGGCCGAGGCATCCATCGATCGCGCGCCCGAGCATCGGCCCGGCGGCGCCGAGTTCGGGCACATCCGGATGGCGCGCCAGCGCGAGCTGAAAGCCGATGTGCTCGCCGAGGCGCTGGCCCGCTTCGCCGGGGTCGAGCGGTCGGTCGCGGTCGAGCCCGTCGATGAGACCCTCGCGCCCGACGTCGACGCCGAGGCGGGGACCGGGTGGCGCACGCGCGTGCGCCTGCACGTCGACGCCGACGGCTGCGTGGGCCCGTACGCGGCCCGCAGCCACCTCGTCGTGCCCGTGGCATCCCTGCCGCTCGCCGTCGCCGAACTGCAGGAGATGGCCCCCTTGGGCGCCGAACTGCCCGGCTCGGGGGTCGTCGACCTCGTCGCACCGAGCGACGGACGGGCCGAGGTCGTCGTCGATCCCGGGTCGGCGCGCGGGCCGGTCGTGCACGAGGTCGTCGACGGCCGGCGGTTCCGCCTCGACCGCGGCGGCTTCTGGCAGGTGCACCGCGGCGCGGCCGCCACGCTGAGCCGCGCGGTGCGCGACCTCGTCGACGCCGACCGATTCGACCCGCGCGCCGCGAACCTCGACCTCTACGGCGGCGTCGGCCTGCTCGCGGCCGCCGTCGGCGACCGGTTCGGCGAGACCGTGCGGATCACGAGCGTCGAGGCCGACGAGCGGGCCACCGACCACGCCGCCGCGAACCTCGCCGAGTGGGTCGGCGCCCGCGCCGAGACCGGTCGCGTCGACCGGTGGCTCGCGGAGCTCGACGCCTCGGCCGACCGCGAGCTCCGATCGCGGCTGCGGGGAGCCACGGTCGTGCTCGATCCGCCGCGCTCGGGCGCCGGGCGCGAGGTCGTCGAACGGCTCGCGGCGCTCCGGCCCGCACAGCTGGTCTACGTCGCGTGCGACCCGGTCGCGCTCGCGCGCGACCTCGGCACGTTCCGCGAGCACGGCTACGAGCTCGAGGAGCTCCGCGCGTTCGACCTGTTCCCGAACACCCACCACGTCGAGGCCGTCGCGCGCCTTGGCGCTATCGTGTGATCGACGGGAAGGGGGCCGCGTTGGCAGACGACCGCGCAGCAGGGGCATCCGGCGCTCCGCAGCCGGCGACGGTGGCGATCGTCGACGACCACGAGGCGGTGCGGCTCGGGCTGCGCGCGGCCTGCCAGGACGCCGGTTACCGCGTGGTCGCCGAGACGGCCGGCGTGGCCGAACTCCTGCAGGTGCTCGGCGACGGGCGGTGCGACGTCGTCGTGCTCGACCTCTCGCTGGGCGACGGCACGAGCGTGACCGAGAACGTGCGGGCCGTGCTTGCGACCGGCAGCGCCGTGCTCGTGCACAGCATCGCCGACCGGGTCGCCGCCGTGCGCGAGGCGCTCGCCGCGGGCGCGGCGGGCGTCATCCCGAAGTCCTCGCCCATGTCGGTCGTCATCAACGCGATCGCGACGGTCGCGAGCGGGGAGCTCCTCACGAATGTCGAGTGGGCCAGCGCGATCGACGCCGACAGCGACTTCGCGAAGGCGCAGCTCGGCCGGCGCGAGCGCGACGTGCTCCACCTCTACGCGTCCGGACTCCCGCTGAAGCTCGTCGCGCTGCAGCTCGGCATCGCGCACTCGACCGCTCGCGAGTACCTGGACCGCATCCGCGCCAAGTACGTCGAGGTCGGACGTCCCGCCCCCACGAAGGTCGACCTGCTGCGTCGCGCGGTCGAAGACGGCATCCTCCCGGGCCTCGACGGCGACGCCGGAGATGCCCGCGCCTGAGTGGCGGGTCCAGCGCCCGGGCCCACGACGCCGCGCGGTCACCCGCGCCCAGGTCGAGCTCGTGGCCGCGCGTGCGCTCGGCGTCTTCGGGCTCGTCTTCGCGGCGCAGACGGTGCCCATGGCGCTCGACCAGGCGCCCGCGCTCGTCGACGGCGCCGGCTACGCGCTCATGGCGGTGCTCTACGGCGGTGCGGTCGGCGTGCTGCTCGCGGTGCTCGCGCGGCTCGGCGTGCGGGTCGCCGCGGCAACCTACGCCGTGGTGTACGCCCTCGCGCTCGCCGCGTGGCCCGCGCTCGTCGACGATCCAGCCGCGCTCGACGGCTCGGCGCCCTGGCTGTACTACCTCGCCACCATCGCGACGACGGCGGCGGTCATCGCGTTGCCCGTGGGTGGTGCGATCGCGTACACCCTGGCCCTGCCGCTGCTGTACTGGGTGATCCGTGCGACGACCGCCGGGGGCGATGTCGGGCCCTGGTCGGCGGCGCGCGACGCGATCTACGCGCTCATCCTCGGCGTCGTCGTGCTCGTGATCATCACGATGCTGCGCCAGGCGTCGGAGGCCGTCGACCAGGCGCAGGAGGCCGCCCTCCGCCAGTACGACCTCGCCGCCCGCCAGCACGCCAACGAGATCGAGCGGGTGAAGATCGACGCGCTCGTGCACGACTCCGTGCTCACCACCCTGCTCTCGGCCGCCGCCGCCGACACCCGCGAGGAGCAGCAGCTCGCGGGGCGGATGGCGCGCGAGGCGGTGCGCCGGCTCGACGAGGCCGGCGCGACCGGGCCGCGATCGCTCGAGCGCGTGGCGCTGACGGTGCTGGTGCGGCGCCTGCGCGCGGCCATGACCACGCTGACCACGCCGTTCGCCGTGCGAGTCGTGAACGCAGGCGGCGTCGACGTACCCGTCGAGGCGGTCGACGCCCTCTACACCGCGGCGGTCCAGGCGATGGTGAACTCCGCGCAGCACGCCGACGAACCCGGGCGGCCGACCCGTCGCGAGGTGCGCATCCGGGGCGTGCGGGCGGGCGGCTGCGTGATCGAGGTCTCCGACAACGGCGCCGGCTTCGACCCCGCGCACGTACCGCAGGAGCGCCTGGGCCTCCGGGTGTCGATCGAGGAGCGCATGGCGAACGCCGGAGGCCGTGCCCGGATCGACTCCGCGCCGGGCCGGGGCACGACCGTGGTCGTCGCCTGGCCCGCCGACGCGTTGGGGGAGACCTCGTGATCTCCGTCCCGCGGTGGCTCCTGCTCCTGCTCGGGGCCCTCTTCTCCACCTACCACGTGCTGCTGGGGCTCACGGCGCTCGACGTGCCCGCAGGTCCCTGGCCGAGCGTCGTCGCGCTCGTGCTGTACGCCGTCGCGACCGTCATCAGCCTGTGGCCGTCGCAGCGCGTGCGCATGCCCGACTGGATGGCGGCCATCAACCTCGCCGTGGCCATCACGATGCCCCTCGCGGTGACGGGGCAGCTCGACCCCGCCGCCGACAACGGCTACGCCACCTGGTACGTCGCGGCCACCGGCACCCTGATGACGATCACCGCGGCGCGCCGACAGCTCGTGGCCGCGTGGCTCGGCGTCGCGTGCCTCGCCGCGCAGACCGTGATCTGGGCCGGCTTCCCGGCACTCGGCACGCTCGGAGTGGTCGGCAGCATCGTGTGGGTGGCCATCGCGCACATGCTCACCGTCGCCCTGGCCGCGGCGGCGCGCGAGGCGCGGCGGTACGCGCAGGCCGAGCGGGAGGCGGCCGCCTGGCAGGCGGCGCAGGACGCGCACCTGTTCGAGGGTCGCATGCGCCTGGCCCAGACGAATCGGATCGCAGCCCCCATGCTGCGGCGCATCGCCGATCTCGACGGCGTGCTCACCGACGCCCAGCGGCGCGAGTGCCGCATGCTCGAGGCGGCGATCCGCGACGAGATCCGCGGGCGGATGCTGCTGAACGACGCGGTCCGCGCCGAGGTCAAGCGCGCGCGCGAGCGCGGGGTCATCGTGACCCTGCTCGACGAGGGCGGCATCGACGACCTCGACGAGGCCACCCGCGATCGCGTGCTGACCCGGCTCGCGGAGTCGATCTCGGGTTCGCAGGCCGACCGCATCATCGCGCGGGCCGCCTCGGCGCGGTCCTCGGTCGCGGTGCCCGAGGGCGCGAGCGCGGAGACCGCCGACCCGGAGGACGCCGAGGTCGAGTTGTGGTTGGAGATCCTCCGGGATTGAACGGACGGCAGCGCCGAACTGTCGCCCGGGCCGCGGAGATCCGCCCGGGNACGGTCGTCGGACTCGCGGTGCCCGAGGGCGCGAGCGCGGAGACCGCCGACCCGGAGGACGCCGAGGTCGAGTTGTGGTTGGAGATCCTCCGGGATTGAACGGACGGCAGCGCCGAACTGTCGCCCGGGCCGCGGAGATCCGCCCGGGAACGGAGAGAGGGCCGGTCGATACGACCGGCCCTCATCAAGCCCGAGTCACGGCGACAACCCGAATATCGCCCTGACTCGCCCCTTGTTCAGCGGGCCGGTTACCCATCCGGCTCCGCGAGCGGTCCTCTTGGAGGAGTCGCTATACCCATATTGGGGGACTTGCGAAGCCTCGACCAGTCGTCATTTCGGGGGACAGACGGGGGACCGGCAGCGGACCGCGGGCGGTCGCGCCGGGTCAGCGGCCGAGGCTGTTCCAGCGTCCGGGCCCCGCGGTGAGGGGCATCCGGATCGCGCCGCCGGCGCGCACCCAGCGCCGATCGTCGCGCGACGGTGCGGCCTCGGTCACCGCGGGCGCCGCCGCAATCGCCGCGGCGAGCACCGCGGTCGTCGCGGCCGCCTCCTCGGCGTCCACCGGGGTGAGGAATCGGATGTCGGGGAACTGCGGTTCGTCGGTCATGGCAGCCCCTACAGCGGGATGTTCCCGTGCTTCTTGGGAGGCAGGCTCGCGCGCTTGGTCCGGAGCATCCGCAGCGCCTTCACGACCGAGACGCGCGTGGCGGCCGGTTCGATGACGCCGTCGAGCTCGCCGCGCTCAGCGGCGAGGAACGGGGATGCCACGTTGTACGTGTACTCGTTCGCGAGCTGCGTGCGCACCGCGGCGACGTCTTCGCCGGCCTCCTCGGCGCGCTTGATCTCGCCCCGGTAGAGGATGTTCACGGCACCCTGGCCGCCCATCACCGCGATCTCGGCGGTGGGCCACGCGAGGTTGATGTCGGCTCCGAGCTGCTTGGACCCCATGACGATGTACGCCCCGCCGTAGGCCTTGCGCGTGATCACCGTCACGAGCGGCACGGTCGCCTCGGCGTACGCGTACAGCAGCTTGGCGCCGCGGCGGATGACGCCGGTCCACTCCTGGTCGGTGCCGGGCAAGTAGCCGGGCACGTCGACGAGGGTCAGGATCGGGATGCCGAATGCGTCGCAGAAGCGCACGAACCGCGCGGCCTTCTCGCCCGCCGCGATGTTGAGCGTGCCCGCCATCTGGCTCGGCTGGTTCGCGATGATGCCGACCGACCGGCCCTCGACCCTCGCGAAGCCGATGACGATGTTCGGCGCGAACAGCGGCTGGACCTCGAGGAAGTCGGCGGCGTCGACGATGCCCTCGATGACCGTGCGCATGTCGTACGGCTGGTTCGTCGAGTCGGGGATGACGTGGTCGAGTCGGCGGTCGTCGTCGGTGATCTCCAGCTCGGGTTCGGCGTCGTAGACCGGCGGCTCGGAGAGGTTGTTGTCGGGCAGGAACGAGATCAACGTGCGCGCATAGTCGAGCGCGTCCGACTCGTCGCTCGCGAGGTAGTGCGCGACGCCGGAGACGGCGTTGTGCGTGAGCGCGCCGCCGAGCTCCTCCATGCCCACGTCCTCGCCGGTGACCGTCTTGATGACGTCGGGTCCGGTGACGAACATCTGGCTGGTCTTGTCGACCATGATCACGAAGTCGGTGAGCGCGGGGGAGTACACGGCGCCGCCGGCTGCGGGCCCGCAGACGATCGAGATCTGCGGGATGACGCCGGATGCCGCGGTGTTGCGGCGGAAGATCTCGCCGTACTTGCCGAGCGCGACGACCCCCTCCTGAATGCGGGCGCCGCCCGAGTCGAGGATGCCGATGATCGGCACGCCGGTCTTCAGCGCGAGCTCCATGACCTTGATGATCTTCTCGCCGGCGACCTCGCCCAGCGAGCCGCCGAAGATGGTGAAGTCCTGCGAGTACACCGCGACCTGGCGGCCGTGGATCGTGCCCGTGCCGGTCACCACCGCGTCGCCGTACGGGCGCTTGGCGTCCATGCCGAAGGCGTGCGTGCGGTGGCGCACGAACTCGTCGAGCTCGACGAACGAACCCGGGTCGAGCAGTTCGGCGATGCGCTCGCGGGCGGTCATCTTGCCCTTGGCGTGCTGCTTCTCGATCGCGGCCTCGCCAGACGCCGTCACGGCTTCGTGGTAGCGCTGCTTGAGGTCGGCGAGCTTGCCTGCGGTCGTGGAGAGGTCGGGGCCGTCGAGGGTCGGTTCGGTCACGCGCTTCACTCTACCGGCGCCCGATATGCGCACTTCGTTGACGGTTTCCGACAAATCCCGCACGGACACTAGCCTGAATCCGACACGGGCGCGGGAGGAGCGGCATGGAATGGGAGCGGTCGGCCGAGGTGGTGCCGAGGCTGGAGTTCCTCGAGCAGGCGGGTTCGACGAACGACGAGCTGCGCCGGGCGATCGAGACCGCTGAGGCCGCGGACTGGCCGCACGGCTCGGTGATCTTCACCGACGACCAGACCGCCGGCCGCGGGCGGCTCGGACGCACGTGGCTCGCGCCGACCGGCAAGACCCTCGCGATCTCGCTCGTGCTGCGACCCGACGGCCCTGGCGGCGTCGCATTGCCGGTCGAGTCGTTCGGGTGGCTGCCGCTCATCGCGGGAGCCGCCATGACCGAGGCCGTGCGGGGCGCCGTCGCCGCGGCATCCGAGGTCGGCGACGCCGTCGACGAAGGCGAGGTCGACGCCTCGGGCGGGCTCGAGGTGACGCTCAAGTGGCCGAACGACGTGCTCGTATCGGGCTTCAAGGTCTGCGGCATCCTCTGCGAGCTGCTGCCCGACCGCGGCGCCGTGATCGTCGGTGCCGGCCTGAACCTCACCCTCGACGAGCACGACCTGCCCACGCTCACGTCGACCTCGTTGCTGCTCGCGACCGGTCGACGCCCCGACGCCGACGCGGTGCTCGCCGACTACCTGCGACGGCTGCTCGAGATGGTCGCCGTGTTCGCGGCGGCGGGGGGCGATGCGGCGGCCGCCGGCATCGCCGACCGGGTCGCGTCGCTCTGCGGCACGATCGGCTCCGAGGTGCGCGTCGAGCTTCCGGGCGACCGGCTGCTCGTCGGGACTGCCGAGCGGATCGACCGCGACGGCCGGCTCATCGTGCGCGATCGCGCGAATGACGAGCCGCAGGCTGTCGCGGCCGGGGATGTCACGCACCTGCGCTATTAATGGGCGTATGAGTCCTGCCCCGGCCGCCGATCGGGTTGCGTCGAACCCGGCGCAGCCCCACGGAGCGGCTGCGCCTGCCCCGGCGTCCGGCGCCGGGCCGGCCGCCGAGCGCGTCGTGGCACGCCTGCGCCGGCACGGTCGCGTGCTCATCCTGCCCGCGCTGCTGTTCATCGCCGTCGCGGGCGGCACGGCTTACGCGGTCGCGTGGTTCCCCGATCTGTGGCAGCGCGTGGCGGTCGCGTCGGCCGCGCTGCTGATCGTGCTGCTCGGCTGCCTGCTGCCGTTCCTCGCGTGGCTCACGAGGCGCACGACCGTGACCACGCGACGGATCATCGAGCGATCCGGGGTCTTCGTGCGCGTCCGCCGCGAACTGCTGCTCACCCGCGGCTACGACCTGACCGTGCGGCAGACCCCCGGCCAGCGGATGTTCGGCTCCGGCGACGTGCGCATCAACACCGGACACGACCGCCCCTTCGTGCTTCGCGACGTGCCGCGGCCCGCGATGGTGCAGGCGGCGCTCAACGAACTGATGGGCAGCACGCAGTCGATCATCGCCGAGCATCGCCGCGCCGAGCAGTCCATCGGCGAGGGCGACACGGTCGTCTGGGGCACTCGCTAGCGAGCCGGGCGTCTTCTGTCGTGCGTGGCCGGCCGCGGGAGCGCGTACAGTGGTCGGGCGGCATGCGCGGACCCCGGGCGCTGCTGCGAGAGAGGTTCGACTTGGACGAGTGCATCCACGGTTTCGACGACGGCCTGTGTGCCATCTGCTTCCCGCCGAAGCAGCCCGAGGGAGCCGATGGGCAGCCGATCGCGCCGCGCCGGTCGACGCGCCCGGCGGGTGAGTCGGTCGCGCGCACCGCTGCGCGGGCCACGCGAGCGCCCGCCGCGAAGGGCTCGCGCGCCCTCACCGAGCCGCCGATCGACGCGGGCACGATGCGCGTCTACCACGCGACGCACCTCGACAACCTCGCCCGGATCCTCGGCGCGGGTGCGATCCTCGCCGACGCGGGCGCCACGCCGGCGACCCCGGTCGTCGACGTCGCGGCTCCGGCCGCTCGCGCCTTCCGCCGGGAGGCATCCTTCCGCGAGGGCGCGCCGATCGCCGCCTACGTACCGTTCTTCCTGAGCACCGAGGCGCACCTATGGGCGGCCGTGCGCGACGGCGAGCCCGACCCCAGGATCACGCCGGGCGACGACGGCGAGCCGCGCGTCGCCGCCGACTTCGTGCTGCTCGTCAGCTCCGCGGGCCAGGCAGTCGGCGCCCGCGCCGCCGTCGACGGCCAGGTCGTCGTCTCCACTGCCGACCCCGCGCTGCCCGGTGCCGAGGCCGCGATCGGGTGGACGGACGTCGAGCGCATGCTCCGCCGGCTCTCCCTCGACGACGAGGGCCTCACCGCCGCCGAGTTCCTCGTCCGCGACGAGGTGCCGCTCGAGCGCATCCAGGTCATCGCCGTCGCGAACGACCGCGTGCGCGACCGGGTGCGCGCGGCGATCGCCGCCGTCGGCGTGAAGACGCGCGTCGCGGTCTACCCGCCCTGGTTCCTGCCGACGCCGGTCTGAGGCGTCTCGCCCGACCCGGGCCGGGTGCCGCGCCGCGGCGTGGCATCCGTACCGGGCTGTTCGAACAGCGTTCGCTGGGCCTCCTCGACGCGCGCCGTATTCGAGAGCCCGTCGGCGCGGTGGTGGCCGAACACCCAGTAGCGGTAGAGCAGGAACCGGAACACCGTGCCGAGCGCGAGCCCGATCACGTTCGACGCGAGGTTGTCGGCGAGCAGGCTCGTGAACCCCAGGACGTGGTGGCTGATCCACAGGCACAGCAGCGAGATCGCCATCCCGCCGAGCGAGACGACGACGTACTCGGCGAACTCGCCGAGGTAGTTGCGGCGGCGGTGCTTGCGGAACGTCCAGTACCGGTTGCCGATCCAGTTGCAGACGATCGCCACGCTCGTCGAGATCGTCTTCGCACCGATCGCCGACTGCGCCCAGCCGTCGGCGCCGAACGCCCCGAGTCGCAACGCGTTGAAGAGGGCGACATCGATCACGAGACCCACGAGTCCGACGACGCCGAACTTCAGCGCGTACGCGAGCAGTCCGTCCCACGCGCGGCGGAGGAGGCCCGCGAACCGGCCCGGCGAGGCATCCGTCTGCTGGGTCACCGGGCAATGATAGCCGCGACGACCGCCGCCTAGACTGGATCCGGCGCGATCGCGCCCTGCCCGAACGGCGGGCGGACCTCGGAACGGAAGCAGGGCGAACGGGTGCGAGTCGGAGTGATCGGCGGCGGACAGCTGGCCAGGATGATGATCCCCGCGGCCATCGAACTCGGCGTCGACCTGCGCGTGCTCGCCGAGACCGACGGCATGTCGGCCGCGATCGCGGCCGAGCGCGTCGGCGACTACACGGATGCCGCGACCGTGCTCGACTTCGCGCGAGGCGTCGACGTGGTGACCTTCGACCACGAGCACGTGCCGCAGGACGTGCTCGCCGCGCTCGTCGACGCCGGCGTGCCCGTGCGACCGGGTCCGCACGCGCTCGCGGTGGCCCAGGACAAGCTCGTCATGCGCGAGCGCCTCTCCGAGCTCGGCCTGCCCGTGCCCGACTGGGCGCGCGTCGAGGACGCGGACGGGCTCGACGCCTTCATCGCCGAGCACGGCGGCGCCGCGGTCGTGAAGACGCCACGCGGCGGATACGACGGCAAGGGCGTGCGCGTCGTGCGTTCGGCTGCCGAGGTCGCCGAGTGGTTCGCGACCATCGCCGAAGACGGCCGGCCCGGCGCGCTGCTCGTCGAGGAACTCGTCGACTTCCGGCGCGAGCTCGCGCAGTTGGTGGCGCGCCGCCCGAGCGGCGAGATCGCGGCGTGGCCCCTCGTCGAGACCCTCCAGGTCGGCGGCGTCTGCAGTGAGGTCATCGCCCCGGCGCCGCACTCCGCGGGCCGCGTCGCCGACGTCGCCTGCGACATCGCCATGGCGGTCGCCGAGGGGCTCGACGTCACCGGCGTGCTCGCCGTCGAGCTGTTCGAGACCTCCGACGACCGCGTGCTCGTCAACGAACTCGCGATGCGCCCCCACAACTCGGGCCACTGGTCGATGGACGGCGCCACCACCGGGCAGTTCGAGCAGCACCTGCGTGCCGTGCTCGACCTGCCGCTCGGCGGCACCGGCACGCACGCCGAATGGTCGGTCATGGTCAACATCCTCGGCGGCCCCGAGGTGGGCACGCTCGCCGAACGCTACCCGGCCGCCCTCGAGGGGCACCCGACCGTCAAGCTGCACAACTACGGCAAGGCGCCCCGGCCCGGTCGCAAGGTCGGTCACGTCACCGCCGTCGGCGACGACCTCGACGAGGTCGTCTACGAGGCGCGCGCGGCGGCGGCGGTGTTCCAGGACTGAAGGATGCCGCCGCGGCGACCGGGCGAGGACGGCAGCATCCGAGTGGCGTTCCGGAATTCTCCCAGCGGTCGGCCGTACACTTCATCGAGTGACTGAGACGAACCAGACCCCGCTCGTCGGCGTCGTGATGGGCTCCGATTCCGACTGGAACGTCATGCGCGAGGCATCCGAACTGCTCGAGCAATTCGGCATCGCGCACGAGGTGGAGGTCGTCTCGGCCCACCGCACGCCCGACAAGATGATCGCCTACGGCAAGCAGGCCGCCGGGCGCGGTCTTCGCGTCATCATCGCCGGTGCCGGCGGCGCCGCGCACCTGCCGGGCATGCTCGCCTCGGTCACGACCCTGCCCGTCGTCGGCGTCCCCGTGCCGCTCGCGCGGCTCGACGGCCTCGACTCGCTGCTCTCGATCGTGCAGATGCCCGCGGGCATCCCCGTCGCGACCGTCTCGATCGGCGGGGCACGCAACGCCGGCCTCATCGCCGCGCGCATCCTCGGGGCGTCCGACCCCGCGATCGCCGAGGCGCTCGCGCGCTACGCCGACGACCTCGCGGCGCTCGTCGAAGAGAAGAACGAACGGCTGAAGCAGTCGCGATGACTCTCGCCGCCAGCCCGATCCGGTACCCGGACCAGACCTCGCGACCGCTCATGACGCGGCGCGCGTGGTGGCTCGTCGTGCTGAACTTCCTGATCCCCGGCGCCCCGCAGGTGCTCGCCGGCAATCGCAGGCTCGGCCGGTTCGGCCTCGGTGCGACGCTCGTGCTGTGGACGCTGCTCGTGGTCGCGCTGGTCGTGTGGATCGTGTGGCCCGCGACGCTGTACACCGCCGTCTCGCAGGCCTGGTCGCTCTGGCTGGTGGCCGCGGTGATGGCGTTCTACGCCGTGCTGTGGGTCGTGCTGACGTTCGACACCCTGCGCCTCGTGCGGCTGGTCCGCACGACCCCCTCGGCCCGCGGCTGGATCGCCGGCCTCACGACGATCCTGATGGTCGCCCTGTCGGGCGGCGCGGCCTACGGCGCGTACTTCGCCGTGACGGCGAGCGGATTCCTCTCGTCGGTCTTCGTGACCGGGCCGAGCGCCCCGCCCGACGCGAACGGGCGGTACAACATCCTCCTGCTCGGTGGCGACGCCGGTCCCGACCGCGACGGCCTCCGGCCCGACAGCATCCGTGTCATGAGCATCGACGCCGACACCGGACAGGCGGTGACGATCGGGCTGCCTCGCAACATGGAGGACGTGCCGTTCCCCGAGGATTCGCCGCTGTACGCGGTGTACCCCGAGGGCTACGGCTCCATCGACGGCTGCGAGGTCGACGTGTGCATGCTGAACTCGATCTACACCGAGGTCGAGCTGAAGAGCCCCGAGATGTACCCGGACGCCGTCGCGGACGGCAGCGAACCGGGCATCGAGGCGATGCGGGATGCCGCGGAGGGCATCACCGGCCTCGACATCCAGTACTACGCGCTCATCGACATGGCGGGCTTCCAGCAGCTCATCGACGCGCTCGGCGGGGTCACGATCACCGTTCCCGAAGACGTGCCGATCCACGCCGACGAGACGTTCACGACGGTCGCCGAGTGGATTCCCGCGGGGGAGCAGCATCTCGACGGATACCACGCGCTCTGGTACGCCCGGTCGCGGCATGGGACCAGCGACTACGACCGGATGGCCCGCCAGCTGCAGATCCAGGAAGCCGTGCTCGCGCAGTTCAATGCCGCGAACGTGCTCTCGAAGTTCCAGGAGATCGCCGCAGCGGGCGCGCAGGTCGTGAAGACGGACATCCCGCAGTCGTCGCTGGGCTACTTCGTGAACCTCGCCGGCAAGACGAAGGAGCTCCCCGTCGTCGACGTCGAGCTCGTGCCCGACAACGGGTTCGACCCCGAGGATCCCGACTACGAGTACGCCCGGCAGCTCGTGCAGCAGGCGGTCGTGCCGCCGACGGAGGAGCCGGCGGAGTAGGCTGCGCTCTCGCTGGGTCGGTTGCTCGGTCGGCGGCGGGTGCCTCGCGGTTGGGCTGGCTCGTCTGCGGGCGGATGCCTCGTCAGAGGTCGGCGTGCAGCTGCCAGGTGCGCTCGGCGGAGTCGCGCCAGGTGAACGCCCGTGCGCGGTCCTCGCCGGCGATGCGCAGGCGTCCGGCGAACTCGCGGTCGCGGACGACGTGCGCGATCGCCGCCGCGAGCGCGTCGGCGTAGTCGCCGGCGTTCCCGATCGGGACCGCGACCCCCGCACCCGACGCCACCTCGGCGTACGCCGGGATGTCGGAGTGGATGACCGGCGCGCCCACGCTGAACGCCTCGATCAGCGACGTCGCCGACCCCTCGTCGTGGCTCGGCGCCACGAACGCGAGCGCGCCGGCGAGGACGACCGCGAGGTCGGCGGGTTCGAGGTCGTCGAAGTGCTGCACGCGATTCGCCGCGATGCCGTACTCCTCGGCGACGGTCGCGAGATGCTGCTCACCCCAGCTGTCGGGGCCGCTCACGACCGCCGGCACTTCGGGCATGCCGGGCCGACCGAGCGCCGCGAGCACGTCGACGAGACCCTTGCGCGGCTCGAGGGTGCCGGGCACCACGAGGTACTCCGTCGGCAGTCCGAGCCTCGCGATCCGCTCGGGCGCGTCGCGCCCGACATGCAGACCCGAACGCGCCGCGGTCGGGATGACCCGCACCCGGTCGCCGAAGTCGCCGACCAACGCGAGCCGCTCGGCGAGTGCATGGGTCGGCACGACGATCGCGTCGGCGTGCTTCTGCGCGCGCTTCAGCATCGCCTTCTGCCACGAGACGGATGCCCCGGTCATCGCCTCGGGATGGCTCCACGCGAGCAGGTCGTGCACGGTCACCACGACCTGGTCGCCGTTCTCGCGTCGGTGCTTGCGCAGGGGAGCGAACAAGCCCGGTGCATGGATGAATCCGCCACCCGGCGAGGTCGTGATGCCCAGCTGCCACGCTGCGGCGAGTTCGCGCCGGGCCAGGGACGTCTTGTACAGGTCGCTCAAGCCGGGGAGTTCCTGCCGGATCCGCTCGTAGTCGGGCTCGGGCGACGACGACACGATGCCCGCGACCTCGCAGCCGGCCGGCGCGGTTGCGATCAGGGCCCGCCCGAGGTCGGCGGTGTATCGCCCGAGCGGACCGGCCACGGGCGCGACGAGCTGGTCGACGATGAAGCGCAGGGTGGTGGTCACGTGGCTCCTCGACTGCACGGGCGGGGACGAATGTCACCCTATCGGGGGGTGCCGGAGGTCAGGTGATGAGACGCCGCAGCCAGGCCGGGATCATCCCGCGTCGACGGATGAGCCCGTGGAAGGTACCGACCGAGATGGCGAGCAGTTGCGCCAGGCGCTGGGGACCGCTCACGATCGAGGTGATCATGCCGCCGGTCTCGCGCTTCGCGACGGCCAGTACCCATCGTGGCCGCTTGCGTGCGTTGCGGAAGATCAGGTCGATGTTGTTCCGGGCGATGTAGTAGCGCCGGAACGGCGAGTGGTACTGGTACGTCGCGATGCGGCCGTCCGGATGCCGCATCGGGATGCCGAAGGGTCGCAGCTCGGCCCGCCTGCCGATGGCGTGGCGGATGTCGGTTCCACGCGCGATCGCGATGCGGAAACCGTGGTCGCGGACGCGCAGGCAGTACTCGGTGTCTACCGTGTCGATGACCAGCCCTTCGTCGAACATTCCGGCCGTCTCGAGGCACTCACGGCTGATGACAAAGCCCGTCTGGATCGCCTCGGGAACGAGGCCGAAGCCTTCGGGGGAGGTCCAGGTCGGCAGGGCGGGAGCGCCGTTGACCCGGTCCACGCAGACGATGCCGATATTGGTGACGGGGTTGGCGGATTCGAAGACGGCGAGGGCCGTTGCGACGTACTCGAGCGGCAGCACGGTGTCCTGATCGAGGTTCACCACGAAGTCGGCACCCTGATCCAGCGCCATGCGGACGCCCTCGTTGAGAGCGCCCGCGATGCCGCGATTGCGATCGAGGCGGACGACGATGTGCCCGTCGTCCGAGATGCGGCCCAGGACTGCATCGGCCGCCGCGCCCGAACCGTCGTCGACGACGATGACGCGCTCGACTTGCGCTGCCAGCTTCGCGAGACGCTCCTGCACGTCGTCGTCGGGGTGATACGTCGGGACGATGGCGATGACCCGCGCCATCACCGGTCGAGTCGGACGCTCACGGGGACGGCTCGGCGCGGGCATTAGGCTAGTTTACGACCGCCGCCGAGAGGAACGAACACCGGTGCCTTCCGACCTGAAATCCACGTGGCCAGATGATGCCCGCGACGTGCGTCCGACTCGCGAGCAGCTGCTCGCGGAGGAACGGCTCGCCTTCACCGATCGGATCATCGGGCTCGAGGAGCAGGTCAAGGAGCTTCGCCGGGAGTCCATCTCCGGCCCGAGCGAAGCCGTGGCCGTCGAATCGAATCTCGCAGCGCTCCAGTCGTCGACGACGTGGAAGGTCGGGCGGGTCGTGATGCTGCCCATGCGCGCCTTGCGTGTGATCAAGCGGCGAGTGCTGCGTTGAGCGCGATCGACGCGGAGCTGGCCGCACGCATCGAAGTCTGGATCGAAACCGCGGGAACCCCGTTCGACTCGGTGGAGGCGTCGATCGCGTCGGTGCGGGCAGCGGGCGTTCCCGGCAGCGCGATCCGACTGCTACTCGGATCAGGGTCGGACGTGCGCGACGAGCTGAGCTCCCTCGCCGCGGGCGCCGGCATCGAGACGATGTCGGATGCCGCGGCTGCACTCGACGCACGACTGGGTGAGATGAGCGCCGACACGGTGTTCATCGTCCGCTGGGGAACGGTCACGCCCGACGTCGTGCACTCGGCCGTCGGCTTCCTCGACCGGAACCCCTCGCTCGGCCTCGCATACGGCGACTCGGTGACGCCCTCGGGGATCCCGCTGCTGCGGCCGGCGGCATCCCCCATCCGCCTCCGGAGCAACGACTACCTCGGGCCGATCGTCGTGGTCCGTACGGCCGCCCTACGCGCCATCGGAGGCTTCCGCGTCGAGGCCGAGCGGGCGCATGTTCTCGACATCGCGCTCCGGCTCGACGAGGCCGGATGGGCCTTCGGATTGCTGCCGTTGGTGCTCTCGACCGAAGAACTCGCACGCAAGGACTTCGCCGAAACCGCGCTCGCCCAGGAGCGGGTGGTCCGCTCGGCGCTCGAGCGCGTCGGCGTCGGCGCCACCATCGAGGAGGTCGAGCCGTTCGTTCGGCGCGTGAGGTACGAGATCTCCGGCGAGCCGCTCGTGTCGATCGTCATCCCGACGCGGGGAGGCGCTGCAGAGATCGCGGGACGGCATCGCGTCCTCGTCGTGGAGGCGATCCGCGGCATCGTGGAGCGTTCGAGCTATAGCAACCTCGAGTTCGTCGTGGTGGCCGACGACGTCACCCCCGACTCGGTGATCCGGGAACTGCGCGAACTGTGCGGCGACCGTCTGCGTCTGGTGCTCTGGGACGCGCCGTTCAACTTCAGCGCCAAGATGAATCGCGGTGCCGTCATGGCCTCCGGCGAGTACCTCCTCCTCCTGAACGACGACGTCGAGGTCGTCACCGACGACTGGATCGAGACGATGCTCGGGCTCGCCCAGCAGCGTGGCGTCGGCATCGTCGGCTCGCAGTTGTATTTCGAGGACAGCACCATCCAGCACGCCGGCCAGGTGTACACCGGAGGGGTTGCCGGTCACGCCGCGTTCGGTTGGGTCGGCGGGCGCGACGACTCGATCAAGTCCATGATCACCGATCACGAGGTGTCCGGGGTGACGGCCGCCTGCGCCATGATCGCCCGTGACCTCTACTTGGAGGTGGGAGGCTTCACCCTCGAGCTTCCCGGCAACTACAACGATGTCGACCTGAACATGAAGGTGCGGCAGACGGGCCGCTCGGCAGTGTTCACGCCGTGGGCGCGGCTCTATCACTTCGAGTCGAAGACGCGGGATCCGCGGATCCTGCCCACCGACCTCGAGACGCTGCAGGCGCGCTGGAAGCGACGGATGCAGGTGGAACTCTACTCGCGGATGCTCTGACCGAGCTCCCGGCACGTCACCGGGGCAGCGCGCCCGCTTCGAACGCGGCCCGGAGGGCCTCGCGCCAATCACGCATGGGGTCCATGCCGACGGCGGCCCAGGCGCCATGCCCGAGCACCGAGTACGCCGGACGAGCTGCGGGACGTACGAAGGCGGCGCTGTCGGCCGGGGTGACGCGCTCGGGATCGAGACCCGCCTCCTCGAGCACCGCGCGCGCGAATTCGAACCAGGTCGCCTGCCCGCTGTTCGTGCCGTGATAGACCCCGGCCGGAGCATCCGATTCGACCAGGGCGACGATCTGGTCGGCGAGGTCGGCGGTCCAGGTCGGCTGACCGACCTGGTCGTCGACGACCGACCACGTGTCCTTGGAATCGGCCAGCTTCAGCATGGTCGCGGCGAAGTTCGGCCCGTGCGCGCCATAGAGCCACGCTGTGCGGACGATGTAGGTGCCTTCGGCGTGGGCCGCGAGCGCGAATTCCTCGCCGGCGGCCTTCGTGCGGCCGTAGGCGTTGATCGGGTCGCGCGGGCGGTCCTCGGCGTACGGCTCGGTCGCGAATCCGTCGAAGACGTAGTCGGTCGAGACCGTGACGAGTTTCGCGTCGTGCTGCGCGGCTGCCACCGCGAGGTTCGCGGTGCCCGTGGCGTTGATCGCGTAGGCGTCGGCTTCGTGGGCCTCGGCATCGTCGACCTTGGTGTATGCCGCACAGTTGATCACCACATCGTGGCCGGCGACCGCGTCGCCGACGGCGGAGGCATCCGTGACGTCGAGGTCGCCGCGCCCGAGGGCGGTGACCTCCCGGCCGGCGAGCGCCCCCTGCACGTCACGGCCGAGCAGTCCGGCCGCGCCGGTGACGAGGTACCGCGTCACGGTCACTGCCCCTGGGCGAGGTAGCGGGCTTCGGTGGCATCCTTCTGCGGAGCCCACCACGCCTCGTGCTCGCGGTACCAGGCGATCGTGTCGGCGAGGCCCGCCTCGAAATCGGAGAACTGCGGCGTCCAGCCGAGCTCGGTGCGCAGCTTGGTGGAATCGATCGCGTACCGGAGGTCGTGGCCGGGGCGGTCGTTCACGTGGTCGTAGGCGTCGGCCGGCTGACCGAGCTGCGTCAGGATGAGCTCGACGACGTCCTTGTTGTTCTTCTCTCCGTCGGCGCCGATGAGGTAGGTCTCGCCGATGACGCCCTTCTCGAGGATGGTCAGGACGGCCGAGGAGTGGTCGTTCGCGTGGATCCAGTCGCGGACGTTCTCGCCCGTGCCGTAGAGCTTGGGGCGCTCGCCGCGCAGCACATTCGTGATCTGACGAGGGATGAACTTCTCGACGTGCTGGTACGGGCCGTAGTTGTTCGAGCAGTTCGAGATCGTGGCCTGGAGGCCGAATGAACGCACCCAGGCGCGCACGAGGAGGTCGCTGCCGGCCTTCGTCGAGGAATAGGGGCTCGACGGGTTGTACGGGGTCTGCTCGGTGAAGCGCGCCGGATCGTCGAGTTCGAGGTCGCCGTAGACCTCATCGGTGGAGATGTGGTGGAAACGCGTTCCGTGGCGACGTGCGGCCTCGATCAGCGTGTAGGTGCCGATGATGTTCGTCTCGAGGAACGGCCGCGGGTCTGAGAGGGAGTTGTCGTTGTGGCTTTCGGCGGCGTAGTGCACGACCGCGTCGTGCTCGGCGACGAGGCCGTCGACGAGCCCGGCATCCGCGATGTCGCCCTTCACGAACCGGAACCGGTCCTCGGGCAGGCCGTCGAGCGACGCGAGGTTGCCGGCGTAGGTCAACTTGTCGAGGACGGTCACCGAGTGGTCGGTGTTCGCGAGCACGTAGTGCACGAAGTTCGAACCGATGAAGCCGGCGCCGCCGGTCACGAGAATGTGCATGCCTGAGGTCTCCTGTCGGTGCATAGCCGAATGAGTCTATCGATGCCCGGCTGGGAGGCCTCTGCTCCTATCCGATCGGCTCAGGGATCAGTAGGCTGACACGACCCGAGCAAGGAAGCAGGATCGAATGTCCACGAGTCTGGACCGAGACGTGCGGACGGCTGCCCCGCCGTTCTGGCTGTCGCCGACCGCGTACTGGCAGCCCGAACGGATCGTGACGTCCGCGTGGCTGGGACACGCCCCGTTCGCGTTCTGGTTGATGGATGCGTTGCGCCCGCGGGGTGTCGTCGAACTCGGCACCCACTACGGGTTCTCCTGCTTCGTCTTCGCGCAAGCGGCGAAACGGCTCGGGTCGACGACCGCGATCCGCGCGCTCGACAGCTGGGAAGGCGATGACCAGGCCGGGTTCTACGGCGAGGAGGTGTACGCCTCCGTGGCGGACGTCGCGCAGCGGGAGTATCCCGAGCTCGTCACGCTCATGCGGGGCTGGTTCAGCGAGACGCGAACCCTCGTCGCCGACGACTCGGTCGACCTGCTCCACATCGACGGCAGGCACAGCTACGACGACGTCTCCGAGGACTACGAGCAGTGGCGGAGCACGGTCCGCGACGGGGGCGTCATCCTCTTCCACGACATCGCCGAGACTGAGAACGGGTTCGGCGTCTGGCGCCTCTGGGAGGAACTCAGCACGAAGTATCCATCGTTCGCCTTCGCGCACAGCCACGGGCTCGGGGTGCTCTCGGTGGGGGAGCCGCGCTCCGGAGCGATCGCCGACCTGTTCGCCGCCGACGACGAGACCGCGGCCGCGATCCGACGCGACTTCGAGGAGCTCGGTCGACGAATCGAACGGCTCGCCTGGTTGGAGGCGAAGCCGGCCGAGGTCGACTCGCTTCATGAGGTGGTCGCGATGCTTCAGGGGCGGACCGCGGACCTCGAGCACAAGATCGCGGAGCGGGACCGCGAGGTCGCGGAGATCCGCTCGAGCACGAGTTGGCGCGTGACTCGTCCGCTCCGTAGCCTCGGAACCAGGCTGCAGCGGCGCGGATGACGAGCTCGAACGCCGCCCATCGCCGGTAGGCTTGGTGTCCGTGCAGATCCGCGAACTGAAGATCCCCGACAGCTACGAGCTCACGCCCAAGCAATTCGGCGACGACCGCGGCGTGTTCCTCGAGTGGTATCGCTTCGACCGGCTCGAAGAGGCCGTCGGCCACCGGCTCGAGCTGGCACAGGCGAACACGTCGGTTTC
This sequence comes from Agromyces agglutinans, assembly GCF_009647605.1. Taxonomy (GTDB): domain Bacteria; phylum Actinomycetota; class Actinomycetes; order Actinomycetales; family Microbacteriaceae; genus Agromyces; species Agromyces agglutinans. The sequence goes on from NZ_WJIF01000006.1 coordinate 154,765, forward strand.
CAAGCGCGGTGTGGTCCGCGGTATCCACTTCGCCGACATCCCGCCGAGCCAGGCGAAGTACGTCACCGCGACGCATGGGTCGGTGCTCGACTTCGTGATCGACATCCGCGTCGGCTCACCGACGTTCGGCGAATGGGACTCGGTTCTGCTCGACGACGTCGACCGGCGAGCCATCTACATCGCCGAAGGTCTCGGACACTGCTTCGTCGCGCTCACGGATGACGCAACGGTCAGCTATCTCGTGACGTCCCCGTTCAACGCCGAACGCGAGCACGGGGTGAACCCGCTCGACCCCGAGATCGGGCTCGACTTCGGCATCGCTGCCGACGAGCTCCTGCTGTCGCCGAAGGACACGGCGGCACCGAGCCTGGCCGAGGCCGCTGCATCCGGTCTTCTCCCGACGTGGGAGGCCGCTCGCACGTTCTACTCCGCACTCGACGAAGGGCGCTGATCCATGCGCGGCATCATCCTCGCCGGTGGTTCCGGCACGCGACTCTGGCCGATCACCAAGGGCATCTCGAAGCAGCTGATGCCGATCTACGACAAGCCGATGATCTACTATCCGCTGTCGACGCTCATGATGGCGGGCATTCGTGAGATCCTCATCATCACCACGCCCGAGTACAACGAGCAGTTCAAGGCGCTGCTGGGCGACGGGTCGCACCTCGGCATCGATCTCCAGTACGCGGTCCAGCCGTCGCCCGACGGCCTCGCGCAGGCCTTCATCATCGGCGAGGAGTTCATCGGCGATGACAGCGTGGCACTGGTGCTCGGTGACAACATCTTCCACGGCACGGGCTTGGGCTCCGCACTCCGCAGCAACACCGAGATCGACGGCGCGCTGATCTTCGCCTACCAAGTCAGCGATCCCACGGCGTACGGCGTCGTGGAGTTCGACGCCGAGGGGCGCGCGATCTCGATCGAAGAGAAGCCAGCGGCACCGAAGAGCAACTTCGCCGTGCCGGGCCTGTACTTCTACGACAACGATGTCGTCGAGATCGCGAAGACGATCGAGCCGAGCGACCGGGGCGAGCTCGAGATCAGCACCGTCAACGAACGGTATCTCCAGCAGGGCAAGCTGCGCGTGCAGGTGCTCGATCGTGGAACGGCTTGGTTGGACACCGGAACCTTCGAATCCATGATGCAGGCGTCCGATTACGTGCGCGTCATCGAGGATCGCCAGGGGTTCAAGATCGGATGCATCGAGGAGATCGCCTGGCGAGCCGGATGGCTCGAAGACGACCAGCTCGTGCAGCTGGCGCAACCGCTGCTGAAGAGCGGCTACGGGTCGTACCTGCAACGGTTGGTGGGTCCGCTGCGCTGAGGCGCTCGGCAGTGAGGCGCTCTCAGTGGAGGCGTCGCGCGAGACGCTCGCGGAGCCGGAGGCCGAGGGCGAGGCTCGCCCGGACCGGCCACCAGCGCAGTCCGGGGTAGGTCTTCGCGATGAAGCGCTGAGCACTGCGATGGTGGGCAGCGATCATCGCCGAGGACTCTGCCGATGTCGAGTGGCCCCCTGTGTGGACGACGCTCGCGGTGGGCGTGAAGCGGTTCCGCCAGCCGGCGCGACCGAGTCGGGCGCCGAAGTCGACGTCTTCGAAGTACATGAAGAATTCCGAGTCGAAGCCGCCGATGTCATCGAATGCGGAGCGACGAACGAGCAGGCACGCCCCCGACAACCATCCGGCGTCGCGCTCGTGGTCGACGGCGTTCGCGGCGTGATACCGCCGAGTCCACGGATTCGCCGGCCAGACCGGTCCGAACACGGCGTGACCGGTGCCGACCCCGAGGCCGGGGACGGGGCGTGCCGACGGGTAGGCGGTGCCGTCTTCGTTCCGGATGAGGGGACCGACGGCACCGATCCGCGAATCCGCGTTCGCGATGGCGACCATCTCATCGATCGATCCCTCGTCGAACACCACATCGGGGTTCGTCACGAGCAACCATTCGACCCCGTCGGGGATACCCCGTACGACCTCGTTCACGGCACCGCCATAGCCGAGATTGCCCGGCATCGCCCGGTAGTCGGCTCCCGCGCGTTCGGCGACGTCCTTCGCGTCATCGGTGCCGGGGAGGTTGTCGGCGACGAACGAGAGCACCGGTGCGTCACTCGCGCGTGCGACGCTCGCGAGCATCGCCTCGAGCGCGTCGGCCGACCGGTAGGTGACCGTGACCAACGCGACCATGGGAGCGACGGTCATCATGCCCGGTCGATCGAGACAGTCCCGCGGGCTTCGAATTGCACGAGGCCGGCGCCGTACGGATCATCCTCGAAATCGAGGTGACCGGCCGGGTCCAGCAACGCGATCGGCTCGCCGTCGACCGTGGTGGCTCCGGCTGAGACGACCAGGCGGTTGATCCCGAAGTTGGTGTCGGGCAGTTCGAATCGGACGGCGTATCGACCCGGGCTCGTCGGCAGGATCATCCCGAGCCCCTCCGAGTTGAGCCGGTAGACGGCATTGCCGATGGTCGAACTCAGCGTGAATCCCGTGATCCACTCAACGGGCCGCACCACGTCGACGTGGATGGTGATGGCGACGTCGGTGCCACGTCGGATGGGCGCGCCATCGAACGCCTGACCGTCCGCGTGCTCGATCGAAACCGAGTTGACGACGATCGGGGGAGCGGTGTCCGCTCCTGCCGCTGCCTGCTCTCGCTCCTCGGCCGCGACGCGATCTCGCTCGTACCCCTCGCGGAGCGTCCTGATTCCGGCGCCGACGTCCCCATCGTGGACCACCCGGCCGGCGTCGAGGACGACGGCGCGCGTGCACACATCGGCGACCTGTTCCGCGGAGTGGCTCACGAGGACGATCGTCCGGCCCTCCTTCTGGAACTGCCGGATCTTGTTCATGCACTTCAACTGGAACGGCTCATCGCCGACCGCGAGCACCTCGTCGACGAGGAGGAGATCGGGATCCGAGTGTACGGCGACGGCGAATGCCAGGCGCACGTACATGCCTGACGAATAGAACTTCACCTGGGAGTCGATGAAGTCTCCGATGCCGGAGAACTCGACGATGTCATCGAACACCGCGTCGGTCTCGCTGGTGGACATGCCCAGGATCGCAGCATTGAGGTAGACGTTGTCGCGCCCGGTGAGGTCGGGGTGGAAGCCGGCACCCAGTTCGAGCAGTGCCGCAACTCGACCCCGCCGGTAGACCTCACCCGAGCTCGCCTCGATGATCCCACCGATGACCTTGAGCAACGTGCTCTTGCCCGAACCGTTGTGTCCGATCAGCCCGACCGTCTCGCCGAGACGGATCTCGACATCGACGTCGTCGAGGGCGAGGAACTCGTCCCGCGATCGAGCGCGGTTCCGCCAGTAGAGGAGACGGTCCTTCAGCGATTTGTCCTTGTGCAGGACGAACCGCTTCGACACGTGGGAGACGACGACGAGTGCCTCGGCCGTGGAGTCTGTGATGGTCATAGTTCCTGTGCGAAGTTGCTCTGGAGGCGGGAGAAGATGCGCTGGCCGATCCAGAGCAGGACGATCCCGACGATGAGCGCGATGCCCATGTCGAGTGCGAGATTCGGCGGCCAGTACTGTTCGGGGTCCGTCGTTCCCGCGAGCCACATCGCCTTCTGCATCCCCAAGACGGCCAAGGTGATCGGGTTCGCGAGGTACAGCTGCTCGATCCACGTGCCACCGATCGCCTCGTGCACGAAGCCCGCGGAGTACACGATCGGCGACGCCCAGAAGAGAATGAGGAGCAGGATCTCGACGAGGTGCTGGACGTCGCGGAGGTAGACGTTCAAGGCCGAGAGCACGAGTGCGATCGCGGTGGCGTACACGAGGATGATCGCGATGCTGAGCGGCAGGTAGCCGAGATCGGCGTGCCACGGGAACTGACCGAGCACCGCCGTCGCCAGCACCAGGATGCCGAACTGGATCACGAAGTTGAAAAGTGCTGCACCCACCGCGGCGAGGGGGAAGATCTCGCGTGGCAGGTAGACCTTCTTGACGAGACCCCCGTTCGCGACGATCGACGTCGTCCCGGCGCTGATGATCTCGCTGTAGAGACTCCACGCCGTCAGCCCCGTGAAGACGAAGATCGCGAACTCGGGAATGGACCGGGCTGCGCCGAGGAACTGGCCGATCGCCACGAAGTAGATCACGAGCTGTGCGAGGGGACGCATCAGCGACCACACGACGCCGAGGCTGCTGTTCTTGTACTTCGCACTGATCTCTCGGCTGATCAATCGGCCGAGCAGTTCGCGTCGACCGAAGACCTCGGTGAGCGATGCCCAGGTCCCGCGGCCGAGGGATGCGTCGCGGCCGATCCGCTGCAGCGGGTCACGGACGGTTCGGACGCCGTCGGGACGCGGGGATTCTTGCATGAATGGCTCTCTGGTCGTTCGGGGGACTAGAGCATCCTACCGAGCGGCGCCGACGAATCCCCGCTGGACCTGCGGGGCCCGCACGGCGGTGCTTGCGTGCGAGGGCGGATCGGATACTCTGAGCGCGGGCGCCGCTTCGGGGAGCGGGCGGGCCCGGGGGGATGCACTTGCGAGGATTGCTTCGACGCATCGGGGCGTTGCTGGCCATCGGGGCGATGGTGGGAACGATGACAGCAGTGCTGTCCACTGGTACGGCCCCGCCGTCCGCCAGGGCTCTCAGCGGCGCCGATTTCGATCCCGGCAACATCATCAGCGACGGCAACTTCTACAACGGTTCAGCGATGTCGGAGGCGGAGATCCAGCGATTCCTGGAGAGCGTCGTCGGATCCTGCGCGAATTCGAACTGCCTCGCCGCGTACCGAGCGGACACGCCGACACGGACGTGGTCCTTCGGCACCTGCGGCACCTACCACGGAGCGCCCGCTGAATCGGCGGCCCGGATCATCTTCAAGGTCCAGCAGGCCTGCAACCTCAGCGCGAAGGTCATCTTGGTCACGCTCCAAAAGGAGCAGAGTCTCCTGACGAATCGTGCGCCATCGGATGGCGTGATGCGGAAGGCCATGGGATACGGATGCCCGGATACGGCGGCGTGCGACTCCACTTACTACGGCTTCTTCAACCAGGTGTTCGCCGCGGGTCGCCAATTGACGTGGTACGGAAACCCGGGGGGTTCGTTCACCTACATCAAGGTGGGGGCATACAACTGGATTCGCTACAAGCCTGATGCATCGTGCGGCTCCAAGAGTGTTCTCGTGAAGAACCGGGCGACCGCAGCCCTCTACTACTACACGCCGTACACCCCGAACGATGCGGCTCTCGCCAACCTCGGTGGCACCGGCGACGACTGCAGCGCCTACGGCAACCGCAACTTCTGGGTCTTCTACAACAACTGGTTCGGCCCCTCTGCCGGCCCCGACGGCCGGACGTTGATCGCCGCGGAGTACAGTGCGCAGGGCGGGCCGGGCGGCCACCTCGGCCAGCCGATCACCGAGGTCGTGGTCATCCCGCAGAACGGCGGAGGGCTGGGCCAGGCGTTCCAGAACGGCTCCATCTACTGGACGCCGGCGACGGGAGCGCTGACCGTGCGGGCCGGGCCCCTGCGTGATTACTACTTCCAACTCGGCGGCGCGGCCGGGCCCATGGGATGGCCCATGCTGAACCAGCAGTCGATCCCTGACAACGGTGGCGGTCTCGGTCAACTCTTCACAGGAGGATCGCTCTACTCGTCGCCCGCGGGAACGTTCCTCGTCAAGGATCCCATCCGCGGCGGCTATTTCGAGCAGAACGGCGCCGCCGGACCCATGGGTTGGCCCGTCGCCGACCAGACGTGCGGCCTCCCCCTGGGTGCCTGCGGCCAGCGCTTCGCAGCCGGCGAGGTCTTGTGGACTCCGGCCGGTGGCGCCCACTCGATCTGGGGCGCGATCCGTGCGGGGTTCGTCAAGGCAGGTGGGATCGGCGGCGCATGGGGCGCTCCGACGAGTGCACTTGTCACGCTCGGGGGCGGTGCGGGGGTGGGGCAGGCCTTCGCTCGCGGCTCCGCATACGCGACGGGTTCGATCGCGTACTTCGTGGACGGGGCCATCCGGGACCTGTACTTCGCTCACGGAGGGGCGACCGGCAGACTCGGGTTCCCGACGAATGCGGAGTCGTGCCGCGCTGACGGCACGTGCGTTCAGGAGTTCCAGTTCGGGGTGATCACCGCGCCACCGACCGGCCCGGCGAGAATAGCAGCGCCGGACATCGACGCCCAGCATGCTGCATTGGGAGGCGCGACTGGCGTCCTCGGACGCCCCTCCGGACTGATGGTGTACTACCCGTACGGCGGCGGAGGGCTGGCACAGGGCTATACCGGAGGGGCGATCTTCCGGAAGAACGGACTCGGTGCCTTCGGAGTCTTCGGCCCGGTCCGGGACGGGTACTTCGCCAACAACGGTGCTGCCGGTCCGCTCGGATGGCCGACCGGCCAAATCGTCTGCGGCACTCCGGTCGGTGCTTGCTCGCAGACGTTCGAAGGCGGCGTCGTCCTCTCGAACAGTGCAACGGGTGCGTTCGCGGTCCGGGGAGCGATCCTCGAGGCCTACGCGCAGTCCGGCAGTGGTGGCGGCACCTGGGGCTGGCCGGTCACGCACACCGTTCCCCTACCCGGCGGCTGGGGGCAGGCCTTCACCGCCGGTTCCGCGTACGCGTTCGGGAATGAATCGGCCATCTTCGTCTCCGGCGCCATCCGAGACACCTACTTCCGCGTCGGAGGCGCGACGGGCCCGCTCGGCTTTCCGGTGACGACCGCGGCCTGCGGTCTGCCTGGTGCCGGATGCGAACAGGCCTTCCAGAACGGATCCGTCTACTGGAGCCGAGCCACCGGCGCCCACTCCGTCACTGGGCAGTTTCTCGTGGCGTACCGCGTTGCGGGCGGGCCCCTCGGCGCATGGGGCTACCCGCTGACATCGGAGGTAGCGCTTCCGTACCGTGGTGGCGGGACAGGTCAGGCCTTCCAGGGTGCGTCGATCTACGCTTCCACCTCGACCGGAGCGCAGTCAGTCGCCGAGCCCATCCGTGCCCATTATTTCGCGCAGGCAGGCGCGGCTGGACCGCTGGGCTTTCCGACCGGCCCGGTTTCGTGCTCCCCGAACGGTTGCGCGCAGTCGTTCCAGGGTGGCGCCATCAGAACGGACGCGTACGGAGCGCTCCTTCCCTGACCTCCCACGGTCTGTTGCTACGCTTGGGCCGGAGCGCCGGATGGCGATGCCCCAGATACGTTCGTGAGTCAATGAGAATCGCAGTCGTCAACAACTTCTACCCGCCGCGACCCGGCGGTTCCGCACACCTTTCGCAGCATCTGGCTCGGGCGTATGCGGCCCGCGGACACGAAGTCCTCGTGCTGACCGCGACCTACGCTGATGCCCCGGTCGAGGAGGTGGTGGACGGCGTGCGGATCATCCGAATTCCTGCGTGGACCCTGCCCAAATCCCGTTTCGCGGCGAATTTTGACATCGGGTTCACCAGTTCGCCGAAGGCGAAGCGTCGCGTCTTCTCGGTACTCGACGAGTTCGCACCCGACGTGGTCCACCAGCATGGCCAGTTCTTCGATCTCACCTGGCTTTCGGGGTGGTGGGCCCGGAGGCGACGCATTCCCACGCTGCTCAGCATCCATACTCGTCTCGAGAGCCCCCTGAGCCGATTCAACTCGTTCATCTACGCGATGGCCGACCGCCTGCTCGTCGTGCCGATGATGCGTATCCATCGCCCTCGGCTGGTGGTGATGGACATCCTCATGGACCGGTACATCGACCGCCGGTATCGAAGGGTCATCAGCGGGAAGGTCGCCATCCCCGTCGGAATCGATCCGGAGGTCCTCAGGGGTGGTGACGCAGATATCGCGCGTCGAAAGCTCGGGGTGGCCGACTCTCCGATCATCCTCTCCATCGGTCACGTGATTCCGCAGCGAAGCCGCATCGCGCTGGTCAACGCACTTCCGCAGGTGCTCGCACGCTTCCCGAACGCGGTCGTCGTCGTCATCGGCGGTGTCTACCACGACGAGTTCCTGCGGATTGCTGAACAGCTGGGCGTCCGCGATGCCATCATCGCCCTCGGTGCCCAACCACAGGCGTCGATCCCCGACTACTTGGCGGCTGCGGACCTCGAGGTGCACGAGCTCGAGGGAAGCGGTTTCGGCACGGCGAGCCTTGAGGCGCTCGCGGTCGGCATACCGGTGGTCGCGGCAATCGAGTCCGACAATTTCTTGGATCTACGGATCGCAGACGGTCGCGAGCTCTACATCACTCCGCCCCTCGGCCCCGCCGATCCGCGTGCCGATCCCGCAGCTCTCGCGGACGTGCTCATCCGCATCCTCGAGGATCCGGTCGCCGCTCGTGCGGCCGTCGCCGACAACGCAAAGCGGTTCATCGACGACCACTTCACCATCGACGCCGTCGCGACCCGCCATCTCGACGTGCTGCGCGAGATGACCGAGGCGCGTCAAGATCCGCGCAGAGTGCGAGCGGGAAACTAACGCGTCGTCGTGCGAGCCGGGTTCCCGAGCACCTGGGAACCGGCCTCCACGTCGCGGAACACCACGCTTCCGATACCGACTCTGGCGCCCGCGCCGACACGCACCCGGTCGATCAACATTGCGCCCGGCCCGATCCAGACATCATCCGCGATGTGTGTACTTCCAGCGAGGACCGCGCCCGCAGCGACGAACACGCGCTCGCCGAGCTGGCTCCCGTGGGCGATCATCACGTTGCAATCGAGTCGCGAGTCGGCGCCCACGATGGTGTGCCGCCGCTGGAAGCCGCGGCCGACTACCGTCAGCGAACCCACCTCGACACCCGCCCCGATCCTGGTCTCACCGTCGTGGACGACGGAAAGCACACCGCGCGAGGTTCGCTTGTGCTCGAAGCCGCTCGTGCCGATCACCGCACCGGCGCGGATGACGGCACCCTCCTCGATTCGCGACGATGCGAGAATTGTGGCGTTCGCCTCCACGACGACCCTCGCAGCGATCTCCACACCATGAGGGTCGACATGCGCGGTCGGATGTACGGAAGCGTCGTGCGCGATCGTTGTCGCGGGCGCCGCTTCCGATGCAGAGGCGGCGAGATGATTATGCAGTGTGTAGAAGTGCCATCGCGGATCGTTCACGACCACGATCTGGACGTGGTCGGCAACCTTCTGACGCACGCCAGCCTCGATCTCCGGGGCGACGAGGAGCACCGCGAGCGACGGGTTCGCCGCGGCGCCCTCGAGGAATCGGAGGTCGTCGAGGAAGCTGAGAATCGAACGACCCGGATCGTTCCCGGCGAGGTCGAGCGACTCGACGGCGAACTCCGTCCTGGACTCGGTGCCGGTAGCGAGCAGGAAGTCGTTCTCGGTGATCATCGTCCGATTCTAGGTCGGAAGGAATTCGGCGCGGACGAGGTATTCTCGTAGGCGTTGTTCCGCGGGGCCGGCCCGCGGCGATGGAATCCCATTTACCCCGACGGAGGCCTACGTGCTCAGCAGCACCGATCTCAAGAAACTGATCGACGACGCCCTCGGAGGCGAGACCCCGGTGGGGCGCCCTTCCGATCGAGATTGGGACTCACTCGACCAACTCGAGATCACCACGCACCTTCACGACGAGCTCGGCGACCGTGTGAACGAGATCGAAGGGCTGAATTCCTTCGAGACGTTCGATCAGCTGGTCTCGATCCTCCGGGCGGAGGGATTCGTTGAGTAGACGGTGGGTGTATGGTCCGGCGAAGGCACTCGGGAGCGTCGAAGTCGATGTAGCCGAGTTGCTCGAAGCCCACGGCCCGGTTCGCCCTGGCTTCCTGGAGAAGACCGGTTTCCGCAAGCTCTACGCGACGGCAGACGACGAGTCCGCGGTCGACCTTGGAACCGACGCGGCGCGATCCCTCGATCCGGAGTGGTGGGTGCCGGTCGTGGACGGACTGATCCATGTCTCGTCGACGGGCAGCCTCGTCGCACCGGGAAACGCGCACCTCCTGCACGAGCGGCTCGGCCTGCCGCGAGAGATCTTCCTGCTCGACGTCAACGACGCGTGCACCGGTTTCGTCCGTTCGCTCGTCGTCGCCGACGCCCTCATCGAGTCCGGAGCGGTCTCGACGGTCATGATCGTCGCGGCGGACACGTATACGAAGCTCTACGACGACAGTGAGCTCAAGGTGTCGCCGCTCTTCTCAGACGGCGCGAGCGCGTTGATCCTCAGCGGGCAGCCGCTGGCCGATGTTCCGGAACACGTCCCGGCCTACGAATGGGAGATTCTCGCGACATCGTTCCTCTCTGAAGGTGTCCATGCCGGTGAGTTGTGCATCACGCACGACCGGGATCGGGCTTCCGGTCACCTCACCATGAACGGCGGCGCGGTGTTCAACTTCGTCCTCCGCAATCTCGGGGGCGTTCTGACCCGACTCCGCGATGACGCCGGTATCGAGGAGGAAATCGAGATCGACTGGTACGTGCATCAGGGATCGCGGGCGGTCGTGAACGCCGTGGAAAAGGCGCTCGGGGCGGCGCCCGATGCACTTTTCCGGTCTTCCGAGTATGGCAACGTCGTCCAGAGTTCGATTCCGTTCCAACTGGCGGATGCCCCCGCTTCGGCGGAGACCATCGGTCTCGTCGGCTTCGGCGTCGGCCTCACCATGGCGGGAGCACTCGTCCGCCAGGTGCGAATCTGACGCTCCCCACGAACTGAAGACGGTTCCCGGCGCCTGGCGTCGGGAACCGTCCGGGTTTCTCGGCCCTCACGCGCTGTGGCGCAGTTCGCGCGAGCTCCTGGTACGCACCGCGAGGTCGGCGAGCGGGGTGCCGAATTCGAATGCGCCGGTTCCGGACGCGGAGACGAGGTCGGCGAGGAACGTCGCCGCACCCGGGCCGCGGTGGAGGTAGTCGATGGCATCCGACGCGCGGGCACGCCGAACGTCCCCCCCGTGGAAGCTTCGGAGCGCGTGGTAGTTGACGGGCGTGGCGCTGTTGAGCGCTACGTGGATGGGGTGAAGATCGACGATGGTCAGTTCGTCGAGGCTGTCTCGCTCGGCGAGGAAGGCGTGACCATCCCAGCGCGGGGCGGGTGCGAAGAACTCGAGGTCGTCCTCCCAGACGTACGGCGCGCGGGCGAGTGATCGCCCGTGGTCGAGTGGAAGCTCCGAGACCGTTACGTCCGTCAGGTCGCGCACGTACAGGCTCGAGTCGAGGACCACGGGGCTGTGATCCACGACCGCTTGCAGGATAGGCGTGGATTGCACGAGGCAGTGCGTTCGCATCGTGAGAGCTTCCGGCACAATACGCATGCATTCCGCGATCACCGAGACCGGGTCGGCGCCGTGGCTCGACCCCGGCTGGAAATTCGGGTGAATGCCAAGGTCAACCAGGTCGGGGTGGCGGCGCAGTTCATCCAGCATGTCGCTCTCGTGCGTGATGAACCACGTCGAACGGACGCCACCCTCGAGAAGAGTGTCGAGTAGGCCGTGCATCGCCCAGTCGGGCGCCCAATCTACGTCGATCGTCACGAAGACCTCATGCACTGTGCTCAACCTCCCGGTTCGCGCCGTTCCGATTCGGCCACAAAGCGGGCCCACCGTAGAATAGCCGCTGGCGCCTGAGGAATTGCGATATGACTCGCGCTGTTGGCGTCCAGGCTGCGATTCGTCGCATCTCAGGCGCTGGCGCGGCCGTTGATAGGCTGTCCCGACGCCATCGTTCGGACGCTGATCAGCGGGCGGAATCGGGTAACGATCCCTCGTCGAATCGACGGCCGCCGCCGTGTTACTTCCGGATCTGTGTCGATGGGTCCGTGACGAGAGGAAGAGATGAGCTCCACGGACCCGACGAAGAGCGCGGGCCTGCCCGAGTACCCGTTCGAAGAGGACAGTTCGCGTGAAGCGAATCCCACTCGGCGAGGCCTGCATCGAATCGGCGTGGCGGTGAGCCGGCGCGGAAACTTGCTCTCCGCCATCGTGGCCTCCCTGATCGTGGCCTTCTACGGTGTGTCCCTGGCCATCGTCGCTGTGGACGGCCACCCCATGTCATGGCTGGACGAGCACGTCCACTTCGATACAGCGGTGAAGCTCCATGACGGCCGACTCTCGTACCAGGGTGCGCTCTACGAGCAAGAGGTCATCGACGAGTGGACCTGTGGCGTCGGCCATCAAGCCGGTCCCCTCGAACACGGCTGCGGCGATGCCCGGCTGGATTCATCCGACATCACCTCGGGCACCTACACCACCGGTTACATTCACTACCCCACGTACTTCCTCGGCGCTGAGGCCTTTCGCGCCATCGTCGGCAGTCACGGGCCGTACGGTATCGACACCTATCGCCTGTTCAGTGCCGTCCTGATGACTCTCGGCGTTGCGGCATGCGGTGTTTTCGCATGGTTCCTCGGTCAGAAGCGGCTGGGTCTCATCGCCGCGGTGGCCGTGCCGTCAGCGGCGACCAGCATGACCGTGATGGGTGAGATGGTCACGCCGAATTCGACGACGCTGCTTGCGGGAGCCCTCATCGCAGGTACCGGCCTGCTCTGGATAAAGCGGGGAAAGGGCTTCGTCTGGCTGGCACTCGCTGCCGCGTTCGCCTCGGTGAACGTCGTCATCGCATCCCTACCGGTGGCCGCCTTCCTCTTCCTCATCGCGTGGGAACTCGTCTTCCGTCGCCGACGCCCGTCGCCATCAGGCCCGGGTTGTATCACCGCACGGTGGTGGCAACTGCTCGTGCTCGGGGCGATCGTCGTCCTTCCCGTCTTCATCTGGGGTCGGTACATCGCGGCAACGGCCACGCGGACTGCTGCCGAAGTCTACGGTCCCTACCAGATGAGCGGGTGGCGCAACGTCGCTGTTGGGGCGGTTCAGGAGTTGACCTCCCTGCACACGCCATGGACCGAATGGTCGGCAGGGCTCATCGCCGGACCGACGACGCTCGCCGTCATCGGCCGCATCGCCGCGGCTGGGGTTCCCGTTGCGATCACCATCCTCGTATTCGGCGCCCTCGTCTGCGCCCTCCTGCGGATGGACCTGACTGGAGGCCCGCGGGTCGGTGGGCGCGGGCCGTGGACGAACATTCATACGACCGCGCTCGGGGCGATCATCGCCATCATCACGTATCCGGTTGCGTTGCGAATCTCGAACGCCCTCACGTACGGGGTCGACTACCCCGTCGTGGCGCGCTACTCGATCACCTTCGCGCCGATCCTGGTCTTGCTCGTGCTGTTGCTCGCGCCGAGTCGTGGCTACCGCGCGCTTCTGATCGTCGTCGGGCTCATCGGGACGTTGGGCGCGGTCGCGGTCTGGATCTGATGGTGTGAGGTACGCGACTGGTCGACGCCTGGGGCCGCTGTACGCAACTCCGCGGTTCATCGCCAGTGCAGAGCAGCCCCACGAGCCACTGCACCCGTCCCGGGCGCGATGCACGACCACCCGTCCCGGGCGCGATGCGTGACCAGCCCGCCTCGACGGTCAGGGCCGCGGGAATCCGGCTCGGTTGTCGGGCTCGAGTCCGGCCAGGCGGCAGATGTGCGCTGCGATCTCGAGCGACGCGGTCGCGGCAGGCGACGGCGCGTTCAGCACGTGGACCTGGTGCGGCGCCTGCTCGATCAGGAAATCATCGACCAGCGTGCCGTCACGACGAATCGCCTGCGCACGCACGCCGGCATCGGCGCGAACGAGGTCGGCCTTGTCGATCGCCGGCACGAGTCGAGCCAAGCTCGCAGCGAACACGTCCTTCGACAGTGATCGACGGATCTCCGCCATGCCGACGGCGATGTTCTTCGAGGCCATCCGCAGGAACCCGGGATAGGTCAGATCGCCGAGCGCCTCGGAGAGGCGGATGTCCCGCCAGGTGTAGCCTTCGCGCGCGAGCGCGGTGACGGCGTTCGGGCCGGCGTGCACAGAACCGTCCATCATGCGCGTCAAGTGCACGCCGAGGAAGGGAAGGCCGGGATCGGGAACAGGGTAGATGAGCCCCTGCACGAGGTCGCGGCGCTCCGGGACGAGTTCGTAGTACTCGCCGCGGAACGGGATGATCCTGGCCGAGGGGACAAGCCCCGCCATTCGCGCCACTTTGTCGCTGAGAAGCCCCGCACAGTTCACGAGCAGATCTCCCGAGTATTCGGCATCGGAAGTCGCGACAACGACACCCCCGGGCCGCGATGTGACACTCACGACCTCGGCGGAGGTGTGGAGATCACCGCCGCGTTCGGCGACGAGTTCAGCAAGTCGACGGCAGACCGCGGCGTAATCGATGATCCCGGTGGACTCGATGCGGAGCGCTCCGACCGCAGCGACATGCGGTTCGTACGCTCGGGCGCCGTCCGCGTCCAACACTCGGAAGGGAACGCCGTTCGCCTCTGAGCGGCGCTCGAGTTCCCGAAGCGCGGGCAATTCCCGTTCCGACGTCGCCGCGATCAGTTTGCCGGTGTTCAGCCATGGGATGCCCTGCTCGGTTGCGAAGGCCTTCATCGAGCGGTTGCCTGCCGCGCAGAGGCTCGCCTTCAGGGATCCGGGTTTGTAGTACGGTCCGGCGTGGATCACTCCCGAGTTGCGCCCCGTCTGGTGCACCGCCCAGTCCGGCTCCTTCTCGAGCACCGTGACCTGGTTGCCGAGCCGGGAGGCCCGCTCCGCGACGGCGAGGCCGACGATTCCGCCGCCGATGATGATGACGTGCGTGGACATGATCCTCCGGGTCCGGCCGGCGAGAGGTCGGGGGCACGGCCTCGGCTACTATAGACGAGGCCCGCCGCCCATGGTCGTGGCCGTCTACGAGAGAGGTTCAGATTGGCCGATACGATCGCCCTCGGGCAGCCCACGGTCGGCGATGAGGAGCTCGACGCCATTCGCGCCGTATTCGACTCCGGCTGGCTCTCGGGCGCAGGGCCAACCTGTCAATCCTTCGAGGCGCGGTTCGCAGCGGAGGTATCCGGCACGGACCATGCACTCGCGACCAGCAACTGCGGCTCGGCCCTTCACCTGGGTCTCTCCGTCCTCGGTGCGGGCCCCGGCGACGAGGTCGTCGTCGGCGACTACACCTTCCCTGCGACAGGGCATTCGGTCGCTTGGACGGGTGCGAAGCCGGTGTTCGCCGACATCCGTCCCGACATCTGGAGTGCTGACCCGGCGTCCGTCGAGGCGGCCATCACGCCTCGCACTGTCGGCATCATCGCGGTCGACGTCTTCGGTCAGCCTGCCGACTACGACGAGCTCCGCGCGATCGCTGACCGGCACGGCCTCTGGTTGATGGAGGACGCGGCGTGCTCCGCCGGGGCGACCTACAAGGGGCGCCAGGCGGGAAGCCTCGCGGATATCGCGACGTTCAGCTTCCATGGCCGCAAAGGCATCACCGCCGGCGAGGGAGGGGCGCTCACGACGAACGACGCAGACCTTGCCGCGCACGCGCGCAAGTTGCACACGTATGGCATCGCGCCGGCCATTTCGCGTGAGGGCAGTACCGACCTGCCATTGCCCGTCTTCGACGAAGCGGGCTACAACTACCGCATGTCCGACTTGGCGGCGGGCGTCATGCTCGCCCAGCTCGACCGACTCCAGACGCTGCTCGCGAATCGACGCCGCGTCGCGGCGTGGTACGGGGAACTTCTTGCCGCTGTCGAGCAGGTGGCCGCGCCCGTCGCTCTCGACGACCGAGAGCACCCGTGGCAATCGTATGTGGTGACCCTCGCCCCCGAGGTCGACCGTGGTGCTGTCGCCGGCTACCTCCGCCAGCACGGCGTACAGTGCAACTTCGGGACGTATGCGTCGCACCTCCAGCCTGTGTACGGGTTCGAGGGGAGCTTGCCGGTCTCGGCAGACCTCTTCCATCGGCACCTGGCGATCCCCATGCACGCGAACCTCACTCAGAGCGAGGTCGAGCGGGTAGTCGCGACGCTGAAGGACGCACTGACCGCTGCCCGCAGCAACTGACGCGCTGGAAACCCCGAACCCGATCAAGTAAGGAAACACCTGTGACTGACAAGAAGGTCTTCGTCGTCGGCGGAGCCGGATTCATCGGACTGCACGTCGTCGAGCAGCTGCTCGACGAGGGATGGAATGTCCGCATCTTCGACAACATGGTGCGCGGTGACCGTGACCGGGCCAACGAGCTCGTGAAGACCGGGCGAGTGGACGTCGTCGACCAGGACACCCGCAACGGCGCTGCCGTGTATGCCGCGATGAAGGGCCATGACTACGTCATCCACCTCGCGGCGGACTCGATCAATAAGAGCGTGGCCGACCCGTACTCTTCGGTCGACATCAACATCGTCGGCTCGCACAACGTGTTCGCCGCAGCCGCCGACCTGGGTGTCAAGCGCATCGTCGCGGCATCCAGCGCATCGGTGTACGGCGACCCCGAGAAATTGCCCATGCACGAGGACGACAAGCTCAACCCGCTCACGCCGTACTGCATCGGCAAGCGCACGAACGAGGACCTCCTGGGCTACTACGGGCGCAGCAAGGGTCTCAGCTGGATCGCACTGCGATTCTTCAACGTCTACGGCGAGGGCCAGAAGACCACGGCCTACTACACCTCGGTGATCAATCACTTCGTCAACCGGCTGAAGAACGGCGAGCCCCCGGTGATCGACGGAGAGGGCAAGCAATCGATGGACTTCATCCACGTGAAGGACATCGCTCGCGCGGTCGTCCTCTCCTTGACCTCGGAGCAGGCGAACGTGCCGATCAACGTCGGTACGGGCATTGACACCACCGTCGCTGAACTCGCAGAAATCCTGATCGATGCGGTCGGTGTCGATGTGAAGCCGCAGTTCAACCCGCGGCCCGTTCTGGTGACGCGCCGTGCGGCGGACATCACACGAGCACGCGATGTGCTCGGCTTCGAGGCGAGTATTCCAGTGCGCGATGGAATGACCGCGCTCGTGCGAAACGCCTGACCATGACGACTGGGCTCCCCGAGAACGCGTACAACCCGAACGCATGGATCGTCGGGGAGCCCATCGTCGGCCCGGGCACGTGGATCGGCGCGTTCACAGTGATCGATGGTTCCGGTGGGCTGCGCATCGGCGAGGGCTGCGACATCTCGTCCGGCGTCCACATCTACACGCATTCGAGCGCCCTGCGCTGCGTCTCGGGGCGAGCGTATCCCGAAGTCGATCGACGACCCGTCACCATCGGCGACCGGGTATTCATCGGTGCGAACGCCGTCATCAATATGGGCGTCACGATCGGAGACGGCGCGATCATCGGCGCCGGGGCCGTGGTAACGAAGGATGTCGCGGCGAAGACCGTGGTCGCAGGCGTTCCCGCGCGGGTGATCGGCCTGGTGGACCTGACCGACCCGGCCGTTCCGTCCATCCATCCGATGGACGACGATGCTCCACGGTGAGCACGACCACGATCTGATCGATGTCGTTCGACTCAGGACGGCGGGGTGACTTCGAAGATTCGGAACTCGCCAGTCCCGCCTTCGATAGTCCGTACCGACCGCAAACATTCCTGATCGATGTCGTCCATTGCGACGACGTACCGAATGTGCCTCTGCGCGACGGCATTGCACGAATCGAACGTGGCAATCACCACATCCGGTCCGGCGGCGGTCACGACAGTCTCACCCGCCGCCGGCGTCCATGCCACAAGCCCGAGGCGGTCCCACGCGTCTCGATATTGAGCCTCCGGATCGATCATCCGCCACATCTCAGGCGTCGGTGACGACTGGTAACCCGAGAGTGCAGGTACCCCGGTTTCCGTCAGCATGGCGATCGCGGGATCCCCCATCGCTATCCAGCGCCCCGGAGCAGCCTCCTGGATCTCGGTCACGGCCTGGGCGACGGGAGTGTCTCGAAGGTCGAACACGCCGGCTCGAAGCGGATTCACGCCGACGCCGGTCACGACCGACCCGATGAGCAGTGCAGCGACCCCCAAACGCGGGCGGGCGAGGAGGAAGGCGCCGATCGAGACGAGTACCGCGCCGAGTCCGAGGATCCACTCGCGATCAGTGTGGATGATCGGCGAGCCGGCGCTCACGAGGCGCTGAACGAGGAAACCGTAGACGACGACTGCCAGCCCCGCCGTGGTGAGCACGATTGGCCAAGGAAAGCGCCGCCGAGGAGCTAGCGCGGGAAGTGTACGGGTGATGAATACGGCGAGCATGACGAAGCTCAGCAGTCCAATGCCGATTCGCATCCGAGGCACGGTCGTGCGATCGAGGAAGACGAGTCTTGCCACGGCGTCCCACCCCGGCACCGTGTAGAACGCCAGGAATAGCAGCGCGACTACGAGCGTCGAGCCAGCGATCCAGTCACTGCCGCGGAGACCGCGTTCGCGAACCGAACGCATCCAGCCCCACGCGATCGGCACGGCGAGGAATAGCCCCACGAGCACGAACGTGGATGCTTCCGACTCATTCGCACCGAGGATGCCTCCCTTGGCCTCTGCCATGCCGGTGGAAAACGGTGCTGCCAGCAGCGCCGTGGAATCCGCGATCGTGCCTGCGCCCGTGGCTTGGATTCGTTCCCCGGGATAGCGGGTGCCGAGGAATTGCTGCACTGATTCCAGACGCGTGAACAACCAGATTGCGAGCACTCCGATGGCCGAAGCTGCGGCAGCCGCAAGCGGCAAGAGACGTCGGATCCGGACGCGGAGGGGCGAGTCGATCGCCGTCACGACCACACCGACGCAGAACGCGATGGCCACCAGGGCGCACGGCACGATGAACGGCACGTAGATGAGCATGCCGACAGCGACGGTGAGGTAAGCGACGATGGCTGCGAGAACCAGGCCAGCGCGCGGACGCGACCCTCTGGTGAGCCAGACGCAAGCGGTCATCACGCAGAACGCCCAGGCCGGCGTCAATGACGTTGCCGAGAGATGCCACCACTGGATGAAGGGCGACAAGTAGAAGCTGATCGCGAGCGCCATCGCCATGACCGGGCGCTCCCGCATCAAGGTCAGGAAGAACGCGTAGGCGGCGCAGAGTAGGACGGCCGGCGGTAGCCACCACTTCAGAGCCATCGCGGCATCGAGCGGCAGGAATGAGAAGCCGACGAGTTCCGGCCGGAACACGACCGACCAGTCCAGCGAAGGCAGATCATGCTGGATGGTCGTGTTCATTCCCCCCGGGAGGACCGGGTTCACGACCGGGAGGCCGAGTTGGACCTGAGAGATCGTCCACACCGTCTGGACGTACCACTCGTCGCTGCGCACGGGGCGAGGCTCGCCTGCGATGGCGGAAGGGTCAGCGCCGTCGTAGAAGACCGGCCAGAGTACTCCCGACGAACTGCCGGTGATGCCAAGGAATGTCAGTACCGCGAGCAGGAGCGCGATCACGGCCATCGGCCAGAGGAGGACTCCATACCGAGGTAGCCCGTCGGCGGGTGCCTCCAAGTAGGTCGTCCATCCAGCCACGCGCCGGCCCACGTCGAACCGTCGCCGGGACGTCATTGTTCGACGTTGGCGGACGAGGCGCTCTTCAGCGATTCGACGATCCGGTGAGCCGGAAGAAGCGAGGCTCGTTCCGCATCCGCGTCCACGCGTCCTTCGATCAGGCCCACGAAGTGCTCGAGCTGGGCAGCGAGCGGTTCGCGGGCTGTCACCAACTCGGGGATTTCGATGACGGTCTGTTGTCGGTACCCGCGCCCTTCGGTGTCTGCGGCCTGGTCCGAGACGTGCCGGTATACGGTCACATCGCGGCGCAGCAGGTCGATTTCGATGAGCTTGTCGAGGTCATGAACGCTCATCGTCCGGATCTTGCGTTGCCCGACGCGACTTGCGGACACATGCGCGACTCGGCCGCCGTCGAATGTGAGGATGGCTTCTGCCACGTCCTCAGCGCCCGGAACGGACATCGGGTGGAACTGCCCCAGGGCGCCGGTGATGGCGCTCGGGTCGCCGCCGAGGAACCTGCTGGCGAGATCGACGTCGTGCACCAGCAGATCCCAGCCGACTCCGGTTCGAATGCGCGGAGCATACGGCGAATGCCGCGTCGCGGTGATGAACTTCGGATCGTCGACGAGGGCCTTCGCCGTCATGACCGCCGGATTGAATCTCTCGAGGAGACCGCACATCAGGGGCACCTGCCGCTGCGCGGCGAGATCGAGAACGGCGATCGTCTTCTCGAGGCTGTCGGCGACGGGCTTCTCGACGAGCAGCGGCTTGTCGGCTTCGAGCACCGATCTGGCGAGGTCGAAGTGGGCTTCCGTGGACGCCGCGATGACAACGGCGTCGACGGTGTCGATGCGCGAGAGATCAGGGGCCCAGTCCGACCCGTAGCGGTCTGCGACAGCGCGGCCGACGTCTTCACGTCCGTCGACGATCACGGCGAGGTCCGCTTCGGCGGACTGCGCGATCACACGTGCGTGGAGCGAACCCATCGAACCGGCGCCGATGAGCATGATACGGGGCACTGCCATGTTCAGGCAGCTCCGATGACGTCGGCGACCGTCTCGACGATCTGGTCGAGATCGGAGTCGGTCAGGTGGGTATGGACCGGAAGGGAGACGACTTCGGTCACGATCCGTTCGGCGACGGGATACTCCTCGATGATGACGTCGTGGCGGTTGCGGTAGGGCTCGTAGTCGAACACGAGCTTCGGATAGTACACGCCGCATCCGATTCCGCGCTCGCCGAGCTTCGCAACGAACTCGTCGCGCTCGATGCCGGCCTCACGAGTCACGCGGACGGTGAACTGGTGCCAGACATGTCGACGGCCCTCGAGTTGTCGAGGCGGGATGATGCCCGGGACGGCGGCCAGACCTGCTGCAAGCCTGGTGGCGTTCGCGTGCCGCTTGACGACGACGTCGTCGTATCCGGAGAGCTGGGGAAGGCCGACCGCAGCCTGCAGATCGGTCATGCGCCAATTGTTGCCGGCGACCTCGTACTGGTACCTGGCGCGCATGCCCTGGTTGCGCAGCACGCGGAGTCGGTCTGCAAGCACGTCGTCGTCGGTCGTGACGATGCCGCCCTCACCGGTCGTGAGGTTCTTGGTCGCGTAGAACGAGAAGGAACCGAGGCCGAACGTGCCCGCGCCGCGACCCCGGTAGGTTGCGCCGTGCGCCTGCGCCGCGTCTTCGACGATCGCGAGGCCGTGCTCGGAGGCGATCGCCGTGATCCCGTCCATGTCGGCTGTCTGGCCGTAGAGGTGGACGGGCATGAGGACACGCGTTCGATCGCCGACCGTCGATCGAACGGAGGCGGCGGTGATGTTGAAGTCATCGTCCGAGATGTCCGCGAAGCGTGCCGTTGCGCCGGCAGCGAGGATCGCGTTCAGCGTCGCAACGAACGTGAACGGACTGGTGATGACTTCGTCGCCGGGTTCCAGGTCGAGCACAGCCAATGAGGCGATCAGCGAGGTCGTGCCGTTGTTGACGGCTACGGCGTGCTTCGCCCCGACGAGGTCCGCGAATCTCCTCTCGAACTCGGCGACTCGCGGGCCTTGGGCGATGCCGCCTGACCTGAGGGTCTCGAGGACGAGGCGTTCGACCTCGGGTCCGAGTTCGACGACGGTGATTGGTATCATGAAGCCTGTTTCTCCGGTGGCAGCGTCCATGGGCGTCGATGCGCCCCGAACATTCTATGGGCGTCTGCGGTGCCATTCGATCATGTCACTCTCTGCATGGGTCGCACCGGAGCCGAGACGGAAGTTGAAATGCCTCGAAAGCCCTCGGTGTCGCCGAAGACGCTCCTGATCATCCGATATGCCCTCGTCATCGTCGTGGTCGGCTTCGCGGTCTACTACCTCGCCGGACAGTGGCAGGACGTGCAGGAGACCATCGCGGTGATCTCCTGGCCGTCGCTCGCGCTTTCCCTTGCGCTCGTGTTGGTGGGGCTGGCGTTCGGAACGCTGAGCTGGGTCACCATCCTGAACGGCCTCGGCCCGAAGGTACCTCTGCTCCGGGCGTCGCAGGTGCTGCTCGTGGGACAGCTCGGCAAGTACGTTCCCGGCTCGGTGTGGTCGTACGTGATGCAGATGGAGCTCGGCCGCCAGTACGGCATTCTTCGGCCCCGGGTCCTCGTCACCGCGCTGTACGCGGCGGGTATCGGTGTCGTCGCATCGCTGATCCTCGGCGGCCTGGCGTTGCCGGTCGTCGTCGAGGGTCATGAATGGACGCTCTGGCTCTTCGTGCTGTTGCCGATCGGGCTCGTGTGCCTGCACCCGCGAATCATGACCTGGCTCGCCTCTGCGGTCTTGAAGCTCTTCCGGCGACCGCCGCTGGAACACCGCGTCACGTGGCGGGCGGTGCTCGGTGCACTGGGCTGGTCGCTGCTTTCGTACGTCGCGTACGGCCTGCATCTGTGGGTTCTCGTCAATTCCCTCGTCGACCCCGACCTCGGGACGCTCATCCTCCTGACCGGTGCCATCTCGCTCGGATTCACCCTCGGACTTCTCGCGTTCTTCCTGCCTTCGGGCATCGGCGTTCGCGAAGCGATCCTGATCGGCGCCATGGGCGTGCTCCTCACGGTGTCGCAGGCCACGGCGATCAGCCTGGTCTCGCGCATGCTCTTCACGCTCGGGGATCTGATCGCTGCCGGCGTCGCCATCGTGTTCGTATTGCTCATGCGGCGTCGGCTCGCGCGGGAGCAGCTGGAGTACCTCCGCGAGGAGGTTCGTTACGAGCACGGCAGATCGAGCGACGAATCGGTGGAGGCGCCGAAGTGAACACCATCCACCCCACGGCTGTGATCACCGGCGACGTGCGACTCGGCGAGCGCAATGTCGTCGGCCCGTTCGCGGTGATCACCGGACCGGTCGTGATCGGTGACGACAACTGGATCGGCGCCGGGGCGGTGATCGGCGCACCGCCGGAGGTGAGGTCCCATCCGCATCCGCGTGAGGAGGGCGAGCCGGCCGGCAACGGGGTCCGGATCGGCGACCGCACGACCATTCGCGAGTACGTGCAGATCCACCAGGGCTGGAAGTCCGAGACGCGCATCGGCGACGATGTGTTCCTCATGAACCAGGTGTATGTCGCCCACGACGGCGAACTCGGCGCCGGTGTCACCCTCGCGTCGAGTGTCCTGCTCGCGGGCCACGTCAGGATCGGAGCGGGTGCCAACCTCGGGCTGGGAACGAGCGTGCACCAGTTCCGCGAGATCGGCCGCGGGTCCATGGTCGGCATGGGGTCGGTCGTGACGACGGACCTGCCGCCGTACGCGAAGGCCTTCGGAAATCCCGCGCGGGTCCGTGGCGCGAACGTCGTCGGCATGGAGCGTTCGGGCGTGGAACCAGCGCTGACCGATGTGCTCGCCGTCGTCTACGCGGGCGGGGTCGCCGACCTCTCGAGCATTCCCGACCGTGAGATCCGTGTGGCGGTCGAAGCCTGGACGGCGCGTTCGGGAATCGCGCAGTGAGCGGCGGGCGCCGCAGCGGTCGTCACTCGCTCGCCTTCGTCCTTCCGTTCGCGATCACCGCGCTGTTCGGCATCCTCTGGGCGCTCGCCAGCCCCGTCTTCAGCATTCCCGACGAGAACGCGCACGCGACGAAGGCGATCGCGCAGGCGCGCGGCCAGATCGTCGGCTACACGCTTCCCGACGTTCGCCACATCGTCGTAGACCTCCCGGCGGGCTACGGCTACAGCCAGGATGTGCTGTGCTACGCGACGCATCCGGAGGTCGACGCCGGGTGCGCGCCCGAGTTCGGGGGAGCGGACACCCAGCCCTGGTTCAACACCTGGGTCGGCGCGTACAACCCCGTCTACTACTTCCTGATCGGCTGGCCGAGCCTGCTGATGGACGGATCGGCGGCCATCTACGGCATGCGCATCGCGAGTGCGCTGCTCTGCGCCGCGTTCGTGGGCCTGGGCTACTTCGCGGCGACGAGCGGCTCGCAAGCGCGATGGATGCCCGTCGGCATGGCGTTCGCCGCGGCGCCCATGACCGCGTACCTCTTCGGCGCGGTGAACCCGAACGGTGCTGAGGTCGCTGCGGCCGTCGCGCTGTGGGCCGCGCTGCTTCGATTGCTCGAGTCCTTCGATCGCGACGATCCGGGTCCGCTCGGTCTGCCTCGGGCGGGGTTGTGGGGCATCGTCGTCGCGGCGGCGGTCCTCCTCGTGAACGCGCGTGCCCTCGGTCCGCTGTGGTTGGTCGTCGTGGTCGCGGTCTGCCTCGTCGCCGTCGGGTGGCGCGCGACGCGGCGGCTGTTCACGACGGCGACGAGCTACGTGTGGATCGGTGCCGTCGCGGTCGGTGGACTCTTCTCACTGGGCTGGACGCTGTTCGGCGGCAGCCTCTCCAATCAGGCCGAGGCATCCGATGCGCCCCTCGTGAACGGCAGTTTCCTCCAAGGCTTCGCCTACATGATCCGAACGATGCCCGACCACCTGCAGCAGGCGCTCGGCTACTTCGGCTGGTTCGACATGCCGTTGCCCGTGTGGGTCTACTGGCCGATCGTCGGGGCCGTCACGGTGCTGCTCGTCCTCGGTCTCGCGGCGACCGGTCGTCGCTCGGCGGCGGTCGCCGTCGGCGTCGTGGCGGTCGCGCTGCTCGTGCCCGCGCTGGTACAGGGCTACAGCGTGCACCAGACCGGCATCATCTGGCAGGGCCGGTACGGGCTGTTCCTCTACCACGGCGTGCTCATCGTCGTGGCGTGGCTGCTCAGCCGCGACCGAGGCGCCGCTCGCATCGGATTCCTGGCACCGAGGATGACTCCGTTGCTGGGGGCGGCGCTCGCCGGGTTCGGCCTGCTCGCGTTCGCGCTCGTGCTGGTCCGTTACGTGATCGGGTGGGGCAGCCCGCTCGGCGAGATGCTCGCCGATCCGGGCTGGCAGCCGCCGGGCGGGTGGCCACTGCTGGTCGCCGCATACGCGGCCGTCAGTGCCCTCCTGGTCGTCGGAGTCTGGATGCACTCCCGCACCATCGCTCGCGGTGAGTCGATGGCCCGGAGCGGTGCGGATGCCTGAGCCCATGCGCGTCGCCATCGCCTACGACTGCCTGTACCCGGTTCACACCGGCGGCGGCGAGCGGGTCTACCGTCGGATGGCGGAGCTGTTCGTCGAGCGTGGCAACCATGTCACCTACGTCACGCGCTCCGACTGGGCGACGGATGCCGCTCCGCACGCGCCGTTCGACATCGCTGGGGTGTGGCGTGGCGACATCTACGACCCTGGCGGGACGAGGACGACGAGCAGCGCCGTGGGCTTCGCGTTCGGTCTCTTCCGTCATTTCGTCCGCCGGCGTCATTCGTACGACCTGGTCGTGGTCGCCGCGCTGCCGGTGCTCAATGTCTTCGCGGCCCGGTTCGCCCTCCTCGGTTCGGGAACGGTACTCGCGGTCGACTGGCTCGAGGTGTGGTCGTGGCGCAAGTGGCGAGGGTACGCCGGGGCCGTCACCGGGACGATCGCCTGGCTGCTGCAGTCGGCCGCGGTGCACGTCGGCCGTATCGTCACGGTCAACAGCGGGTTCACCGCGCGCCGGCTGCGGGGGTACCGTCGTCGCGTCGACCCGCTCGTGCTGGGGCTGGTCGACCTCGCATCCGACGAACCGCTCGCGACCACCGTCGCGCCGAAGGCACCGGCGGTGCTGTTCGTCGGGCGGCACATCGCTGACAAGCGGGTCGATGCGATCCCGGCGGCGTTGGCGCATGCCCGAACGACGGTGCCCCACCTCCGGGCGTTCATCGCGGGAAGCGGACCCGAGACGGACGCGGTGAGGCGTGCAGCCGGGGCGGCCGGCATCGCGAACGAGGTGCACCTGCTCGGACGTATCGACGACGCCGAGCTCCGGCGCCGGTATCGCGAGGCGAGCGTCCTGGTCAACCCGTCGGCGCGCGAGGGCTTCGGACTCGTCGTGGCGGAGGCCGCGGCCGCTGCCACGCCGAGTGTGGTGGTCGCCGGGGAGGACAACGCCGCGGCGGAACTGGTCGTCGACGGCGTCAACGGCGAGGTCGCCGCGGACGCGTCGCCCCGCGTGCTCGGCGACGCCATCGCCCGCGTCGTCCTCGCCGGCGAACCGATGCGTCGGAGCACGCTGGCGTGGTTCGAGCAGGCACGGTCGGAGCACGGACTCGCCCGCTCGGTGGACGAGCTCCTCGCGCGCGCAGCGGCGCTGCGTGCCGGCCGCCGTCGTCGCGGCTGAGCGAGCAGCGGTCGCGCTCGAGACGCTCCCGAAGCGCCGATCCTCTCAGCTGGCGGTCGTCGCGAGTTCCTCGGCGAACACCCGACGGGTGCCGGCCGCCGTGCGCTCCCATGAGAACTCGCTCGCTCGGTCGAGTCCGGCGCGCGACATCCGCTGGCGCAGCTTCGCGTCGCCGGTCACGTGCACGATCGCGTCGGCGAGCGCCTGCGCATCCGTCGTGTCGGTATAGATCGCGGCATCGCCCGCGATCTCGCGGATGACCGGGAGGTCCGATGCGATGAGCGGGCACCCTCGCGTCATGGCCTCGAGTGCAGGAAGGCCGAATCCCTCGAACCGCGTGGGGAACACATAGGCGGTCGCGTCACGGTAGAGGCGGTCGAGTTCATCCGCGGTCACCCACCCGCGCAGTTCGACGTGATCGGCGAGGCCGAGGCGCTCGACGTCGGCGCGGAGCGGGTCGTCGCCGTGGCTGCCGGTGATGACGAGCCTCGGCCGGTCCGGCTTCCGGATGGTCGCCAACGCCTCGAGGAGCCGGGGGAAGTTCTTGTGCGGCATCCGATTGCCGACCGACAGCAGGAGGTCGCCGCTCCGGCTCGACCCCTTCGCGGGCGCCGTGGCGCCCGACGCCGACCCTGCCAGCGGAACGACGTCGATGCGCGAGTCGGGAACGTGCAGGTATCGCCGGATGTCGTCAGCCGACGACTCGCTCACCGTGAGCACGCGAGCGGCCGCCCGGGCCGCGAGGCGGTTCATCGTCCGAAGCACTCCCGCATAGGGCCCCGGCACGTACTCCGGGTGCCGGAACGGCAGGAGGTCGTGGATCGTGAGCACGACGGGGACCGCGGACCTCGCGGGCCCGAGGTTCGCCGGTGCGTGAATCAATGCCGCTCCGACGCGACGCGCCGCACGCGAGACGGCGAACAGCTCGCCGCGCGCCCAGGCGACGCGATCCTCACCGCTGAGACCCGAGTCGATGACCGACCCGGGGAACCAGGGCGCGCCCGCCTCGACGAGTTCGGTCGAGGCGAACGCCGCGAACGCGAAGTCCGGATCGTCCTCCGTGTAACGCGAGTACAACTCCCGCACGTAGGACT
The DNA here is from genome assembly GCF_009647605.1 of Agromyces agglutinans. GTDB lineage: Bacteria > Actinomycetota > Actinomycetes > Actinomycetales > Microbacteriaceae > Agromyces > Agromyces agglutinans. The sequence goes on from NZ_WJIF01000006.1 coordinate 181,763, forward strand.
CCATACCTCCCTTGCGCCCGGTGAAGAACAGGAGGTCGACCAGCACCAGGGATCGACTCACGACGGCCCTTCTTCCCGACGGCGACGGGCCCCGTTAAGGTTCTGCGCGAGCCGCGCGCGCCGTCCCCATTCGTAGACGATCGCCGAGATGAGCTCGGCGATGAGGAGTCCGGTGAACACGGCGGGCAGGCTCTGCATCGCGAGTCCGATGGCCGCGAACCCGAAGGTGACTAGGGACACCACTGCACGCAGGCCGGTCACGAGGCCGGCCTCGCCCATGCGCCGGAGCGCCGCGAACGGGATCGTCGTCGCGAGTGAGGCCGCTCGCCAAGCGCAGGCCAGCACGAGTGGGAGCAGCGTCGACTGCGACGACCAGGCCGAACCGAAGACGAAGTCGAACGCCCCCACTGCCTCGAGGACCAGCAACGCGACGAAGGCTGCGAGGACAGCTCCCGCGGAGACGAGGATGTCGAGCGTGGAGTGCTCCTTCAGGAGTCGGAGACGCAGGAAGTTCAGCGGGATCGCGAGCAGTCCCGAGACGGTGGCGAGCGCCGTGAAGACGACGGCATCGGCAGGGCCGAGAAACGCCAGGATCATGGCGTTCAGCAAGGGGTAGACCGCTCCGGTGATCGCCGTGTCGGCGACCACCCAGCCCAGGATGCGACCCTGCGGACGCGAAGCTCGATGGGCGACGGGGAGGCACCGCACGACGGTCGCGGCGAGGATTCCGGTCACCAGGGGCGTGAGCGCCCAGTCCGCACGTCCGAATGCGGCCAGCACCCCGAAGAGGGCGCCGGCACCGACCAGCACCGAGGCCCAGACCTCGCGCGTGTCGAGTCGTTCCGCGACGGAAACGCCTCGACCGACCTCGAGGCCGGCGATGAGGACGGGGAGGCAGATGCAGAGCACCAGCGCGTTCGGGCCGGCGATGACGAGCGCCACTCCGGCGACGATGGCGATCGCCGCGAGCCAGACGGGGAACACGACTCGCCGTTCGGTCGCCGCGGAGGACAGCCGCGACTCGACGATGACCGCGAAGGCGAGTTGTCCGACGAACGTCGCAACCATCACCGCCACCGCGATCACGCCCTGCTCGGCGGTGGTGAAGAGACGAGACGAGATCGAGACGGTCGCCGCGGGGATGACGGCGAGCGAGACGCCCCCGAGCAACGTGACGGCGCTCATCGTCGCACGACGCATGCGCGTCGGCCCCGGCAGGCCGGCGGTCATCGGCTGACCGCCGTCGTGCGACCTGAACCGAGCGGCCGGCCGATCCAACCTTCGAATCGTCCGAGGAAGACCCACCAGCCGTCGCCGGGTTCGTTCGTCGCCCGATGCCTCACGCCGAAGGCCAACCCTCCGCCCGTGAAGGCGAGGCGCCACCAGAGCGGATACCGCCAGCGCGCGACGACTCGGCCCATTCCACGGCCGTAGGCGCGGAGCTTGCGACGGCGTTCCGCATGAGACAGACCCGCGGCGTCGGTGATCCCGCCGACGGTGATCTCCGGGGGAAGCCACCGGAAGGAGGCTGCGACGGCGGGAAGACGCTCGCGGAGCCGCAGGAGGAGGTCCGTCGCTTCGCCCGCCTGCCACGGCGTATCCGCTCCGGTGCCGATCTCGACGTCGAAGCCGCCGACCTCGTCGAATACCGATCGCCGCACCAGCACGCCCATCTCGATGACCGTCCAGACGTTCCACCGATCGAGCGGCGTACCGGCCGCAGGCAGCGAGAACTTCGCACCGTGCTCGTCGACGACCGTGAGTGCCCCAGCCCGGAAGGCATCGGGGAGCGCACGAAGCCCTTCGATGCTGCGCGCGGGGAACCACGTCGAGTCATTCGGGAACAGCAGGAGCGGATCGCCGTCGGCGTTCAGCGCGCCGACGCCGACGTTGCGCCCTCGGGAGGCGCCGCGAGCCGAGGAGGTCACGATGACCGACGCCCCTGCGGCGTCGAAGCCCTCGACGAGCGACTGGATCGCCTCGTATTCGCCCTGGGCGACGATCACCAGTTGGTCACGCGGCTGCAGGCGGCCGTCGAGCGATCGGAGGAGTCGCTCGATACGCTCGACCCTTCCGAGAGTCGCCACGATCAGCGCAAGATCCACAATGGATCATTCTGTACGATGATGGGGCCCTTCCCCGCATCCGACAGGACCCGTCATGACCACCTCGACCGAGGCGATCGAACTCTCGATCGTCATGCCCTGCCTCAACGAGGCCGAGACACTCGCCGTCTGCATCGACAAGGCGCAGGGCTACCTTCGTCGGAGCGGGGTCGTCGGTGAGGTCGTGGTCGCCGACAACGGATCGACCGATGGCTCGCAGGAGATCGCACGGGCGCACGGTGCGCGCGTGGTCGACATTCCCGTGAAGGGCTACGGCGCCGCGCTCATGGGCGGCATCGAGGCGGCGCGCGGTGACTACGTAATCATGGGCGACGCCGACGACTCGTACGACTTCTCGAACCTCGACCCGTTCGTCGGTCGCCTTCGAGCGGGCGACCAACTGGTGATGGGCAACCGGTTCCAGGGCGGGATCGCCGAGGGCGCGATGCCGCCGCTGCACAAGTACCTGGGCAATCCGGTGCTGTCCTGGATCGGTCGGGTCCTGTTCCGCTCGCCGATCGGCGACTTCCACTGCGGTCTCCGGGGTTTCAACCGGCAGGCCATCCTCAACCTGCACCTGCAGACCACGGGCATGGAGTTCGCGAGCGAGGTCGTCGTCAAGTCCACGCTCGGCGGCCTGCGCGTCTCCGAGGTGCCGACGACCCTCGAGAAGGACGGCCGGAGCCGACCGCCGCACCTGCGGAGTTGGCGCGACGGATGGCGGCACCTGCGGTTCCTGCTCATCTTCAGCCCGCGCTGGCTGTTCCTCATCCCCGGCGCGGTCGCCTTCCTCCTCGGCTTCTTCGGGACCCTCGTCCTGGCCTTCGGCCCGATCGTCATCGGCGACGTCGGCATGTCCGAGATCACGCAGACGTACCTGGCTGCATTGGCCGTGGTCGGCTACCAGGCGATCGTGCTCGGCATCCTCACGAAGATCTATGCCCAGCATGAGGGCTTCAACATCCCGCGGTCTCGCAGTTTCGACCGGCTCGAACGCCGGATCAGTCTCGAGAGCGGCGCCTTGGCCGGACTCGGCCTGTTCGTGGTCGGTCTCGTCATCGCCATCGTCCAGTTCTCGATTTGGGCTGGAACGGGGTTCGGGCCGCTCGACCAGAGTTCGGCGATCCGCGTGGCGATCCTCTCGGCACTCTTCATGATGCTCGGCGCGCAGACGATCATGGCCGGAATGTTCCTCGGCGCACTCAAGGTCGGCCTCAGGAGGAATTGAGCGGTGCCCGAACGCGGACCAGGTCGAGGCTCAATGCAGGTGCCACGCATCTCCGTCGCACTGGGCACGCACAACGGCGAACGCTTCCTCGGCGAGCAGCTCCGGAGCATCCTCGATCAATCGCATCCTGTCGACGAGATCGTGCTCTCCGACGACGCGTCGCGCGACTCGACGATCGGGGTCGCCGAGCAGGCGGTCGCAGCTGCCGGTGACGACGGCCGCCCCGTGCCGACGCTGATCGTGCTCCGGAACGACTCGCCGCTCGGCGTGACGGGGAACTTTGCGCAGGCGTTGCAGGCTGCGACCGGCGATCTGATCCTGCTGTGCGATCAAGACGACCGCTGGCATGTCGATCGTGTCGCCGACGCGCTCGCCTGCTTCGCCACCGACCCTGAGCTCCAGCTCGTGGCATCCGATGCCCGGCTCGTGGACGAGCACGGCGCCCCCCTCCCGCATTCCCTCTTCGATACGCTCGGCATCGACGAAGGCCTGCTCGCCCGGATCGCGGCCGGAGGGGCATCGAGCGAACTCCTCAAGCGGAATCTGTTCACCGGGGCGACGATGGCGGTGCGCCGTGAACTCGTCGAGCGCGCCGCTCCGTTTCCTGCGAGCTGGGTCCACGACGAGTGGCTCGCGATCGTCGCATCGGTCACGGGCGGCCTCGTGGTGATCGACGCGCCCCTCATCGACTACCGGCAGCACGGCGGCAACCAGATCGGCGTCACCAAGCTCGAACTCGACGGCAAGCTGAGCCGGCTCCGCGAACCCCGGAGCGACCGCAACGCTCGGCTGCTGGCACGTGCCGAAGCGCTTGCCGCACGAGCGGCGGAATTCGCCCCGACCGATCAGCGATTCATCCGCGAGGTCGACGAGAAGGTGCAGCACGAACTCGTTCGCCGCGATCTTCCACGACGCCGCGTGCAGCGCATCGCGCCCGTGCTCGGGGAGTGGCGCACCGGGCGGTACTCGCGCTTCGGCTTGGGAGCGCAGGACGTCCTCCGCGACCTCGTTCAGCCGGTCTGACGACGACGACCGGTCCTAGAGTCGCTCGCCGGTCGCCGGCGCTGACACCCCCGGCCGGCTCAACGCATCCCGCCAGCTCATGTCCCTCGCCGCCTTCACCGCGCACACCACGAGCAGCATCCACCCGCCCTCGGTGATCGCGAAGCTCTCGGCGAAGCTGGTCACGGCGATGACCACGAGCATGAGCGCGGGCCACAGGTAGACGGGGCTTCGTCGCGACGAGGCGAGCAGCCAGGCGCGCACGAGGGCGACGAGGATGAGGGCGGCGAAGAGCAACAGCCCGATGACGCCGACCTGGAAGTACACGTCGATATAGGCGCTGAGCGCCGAGGCGTGGTCGCGTCCGGTCATCTGCTCGACCCAGACGAACGGTACCCGGTCGGGCCACTCGCCGTACCAGCCCCAGCCCTGGAGCGGGTTCACGGCGAGGTAACGGGATGCCTCGCGCCAGACGTCGAGGCGGACGTCGAACTCGGCGCGCGCGTCGAGCAGCTCGATGATGCGCAGCCGCAGCAGCCAGGCCACGACGAGGATCACGAAGCCGGCGCTCAGGAGCCCGATCTGCCAGCGCCAGCGGGTTGCGGGCTGTGCACGGCGCAGGCCGTACAGCGCGGCGAGGGCGACGAGCGCTGCACCGAGCGAGATCCAGGTCGTCGGCGAGCCCGAGAGCACGACGCAGATGCCGGCGAGGGCCATCGACCCGAACGCCTTGGCGCGGTTCGAGATCTTCGTGCGCCACTCGACGATGAAGGTGAGCAGGGCGATGAGGGCGACGAACCCGAGCATGTTGCGGGTGCCGAAGATGCCCTGGACCGGCCCGAGGCGGGCGAGGTCGCCGGTGATGCCGAGGAAGGCGATCGGCAGGTCGAGCAGGATGCCCGAGAGGATCTCGAGGCCGAGCGAGACGCCGAGGAGGACCCGCATCACGTCCGCGAACGCGCGCACGATCTGGATCGTGTCGCGCATGAGCGCGATGTAGACGCCGAGCACGGCGAACGCGATGAGGTAGGCGACGCGGGTCGCCGTGAGCCAGCTCGTGTCGCTCCAGATGACGGATGCCGCGCACCAGGCGAGGAAGACGAGGATGGTCAGCGGCAGGATGCCGTACCACTCGACCGCCCGCCACCTGGCCACCAGCGAGAGCCCCGAGAGCACGATGAGGGTCGCGAGCGCGGCGAGCAGCCCGGGCCAGCCGATGAGCGCGACGATCGCGTGCGTCGAGAACGCGAGGCCGACCGCGATCAGCGTGAGCGCCTGCGCGAATCGGGCCGACCCGACGGCGCTCCGCGTCGCCGTCCACAGGCGCGTGCCGCGCGGGTCGTCGGTCATCGGGCGCGGCTGGAGCGAGGCGAGAAGGGCGAGCGGGTCGAGCGGGGCGAGCCGGGCGAGCGCGTCGCGCCCGGGCGTTCGTCGGCGAGGCGCGGCCGCGCGTGCGGTGCGGGCAGCGGCTCGTGCTCCCACTGCCGGCGCTTGGTGGCCCACGCGATGGCCAACAGCAGGGCGAACCCGCCCTCGACGAGGATGCGGCTCTCGGCGAGGCTCTGGCCGATGAGGGCGACGAGCAGGAGCAGCGGGATGAACGCGGCCGCGGTGTACGGGCGCGGTGCGCCCGTGGCATCCCTCGGCTGGTCGACGGCGAGGAACCACGATCGCCACAGCGCGCCGATGACGACCGAGGCGAACGCGAGGACGCCGACGATGCCGAGTTGCACCCACACGTCGAGCCACGCGTTGTGGGCCTGCAGGTAGAACACGCCGTTGCGCTCCGCGAGCGTGCCGAACGGCTCGGCCCACGGCTGCCAGTAGCTCATCCATCCCCAGCCGAACCAGGGGCGTTCGCCGGCGAGGCCGATGACCGCGTTCCAGATGTCGAATCGGCCCGTGACGTCTTCGCTCTTGCCGAACGCCGCGAGCAGGGTGCCCCAGAAGGCGATGAGCAGGGCGACGGATGCCACGAGCGCGAACCCTGCGGTCGCGTAGACGAGTCGCCGACGCTCGGGTCCGCGCCGGCGCGCCCAGATCGCGAAGCCGAGGGCGACCAGCACGAGCACGCCGACGAGGGTCACCGTCGCCGAGCGCGTGAGCACGAGCATGAGGCCGGCGACGACGAGCCACGCGATGCCGCGGCCCCGGCGGATGCCACCCGAGGCGAGGAGTGCGCCGAACACGACGGCGCCGAGCAGCGCGACCATGCCCAGCAGGTTGCGGCTCGCGACGATGCCCTCGACCGGGCCGCCTTCGAAGAGCAGGGCGCGCGACCAGTAGAACGCCATCGGCACCCGCTCGCCGTCGGCGTAGGCCGCGGGATCGAAGTCGGGGAAGTTCGGCAGCACCGGCTCGCGAACGAACAGCGCGACCCAGAGCTCGAACGCGATCGAGAGGCCGAGCACCCACTTGATCGCCGCCGCGAGGGCGCCGACGAACCGGTTCCAGTCGAGGCAGAGCACGAGCGCGATGCCGACGAAGGCGGTCACCAGCGTGGTCGCGACGCCGAGCACGGATGCCGCCGGATAGGCCGACCACGCGATCGAGAGGGTCGCGAGGCCGAGGAACGCGATGGTCGACTTCGGGACCCGTCGCCAGATCCACCGCGGCCGCGTCTCGAGCACGAGCCACACGGCGCCGACGAGCACCAGCACGGCCACCACCCCGAAGCCCCACCAGCCGAGGAGGTTCCGCCAGAACTGGCCCGCGAGCAGCGTGAACAGCGCGAACGTCGCGAAGGCGCCGACCAGGGCGCGGCGGCGGTCGGGGGTCATGGGTCCAAGGCTATCGCGGGGCGACCCGCGGGCGACGTGCCGCGTCGATCAGACGAACGCGGCCTCGCCGGTGATCGCCCGGCCCACGATGAGCGTGTTCATCTCGCGCGTGCCCTCGTAGGAGTAGAGCGCCTCGGCGTCGGCGAAGAAGCGGGCGACGTCGTACTCGAGCACGATGCCGTTGCCGCCGCAGGCCTCGCGCGCCCAGGCGACGGTCTCGCGCATGCGCGAGGTGGCATACGCCTTGGCGAGGGCCGAGTGCTCGTCGCGCAGCTCGCCGGCGTCCTGCAGTTGCGACGCGCGCACGACCATGCCGAGCGAGGCGGTGATGTTGCCGAGGCCGTTGACGAGGTGCTCCTGGATGAGCTGGTGCGAGCCGATCGGCCGGCCGAACTGCTCGCGCTGCTTGGCGTAGGCGACGGCGGCCTCGTACGCGCCCACGGCGGTGCCGACGGCCGCCCACGCGACCTCGGCGCGGGTGGCGCGCAGCACGGCCGCCGTGTCGCGGAACGAGTTCGCGTTCTGGAGCCGCAGCGATTCGGGCACGTGCACGTCGGTGAGGGTGATGTCGGCGTTCTGCACGGGCCGCAGGCTGATCTTGCCCTCGATCTTGGTGGCCGTGTACCCGGGCGTCGTGGTCGGCACGATGAAGCCCTTGACCTGGCCGTCGGCCTCGTCCTTCGCCCAGATGATCGTGATATCCGAGAACGTGGCGTTCCCGATCCAGCGCTTGGCGCCGTTGAGGACCCACTCGTCGCCCTCGCGGCGCGCGGTCGTGCGCAGTCCCCGGGCCGAGTCGGAGCCCGAGAACGGCTCGGTGAGCCCGAACGCGCCGATGACCTCGCCCGACGCGAGCTTCGGGATCCACTCCTCGCGCTGCTCCTTTGATCCCGCGATCGAGATGGACCCGGTCGCGAGGCCGTTCTGCACGCCCACGAACGTGCCGACCGAGGCATCCACCCGCGCGAGCTCGAGCGCGACGAACCCGCGGAACACCGCGGAGTTCTCGAACGTCCTCGTCTCGTCCCACGCGTAGGAGAGCACGCCCAGGTCGGCGAGCGGCTGCACGATCTGCATCGGGAACTCGGCGCGCTCCCAGTAGCCGCCGATGATCGGCTTGACGTCGGCCTCGAGCCAGGCCCGCAACCGGGCGATCTCCTCGCGCTCGCGCTCGGTGAGCAGCGTGCTCTCGTACGAGTAGAAGTCGCTCGCGAGCGGTTCGAATGGCATGGCAGCTCCTCTGCATCGACGGATGCCTCGAGCCTAGGTCGGGCGTCGCCCCGCGTTCGAAGCGGTTGGTAGCTTGGGACAAACCCGCCGAAAGGACCCTCGCGCATGTTTGTGCCGATCCGCAACACGCCCCGCGACTACGCGTGGGGTTCGACCGACGACATCGCCGGATTCCTCGGCACCCCGCCCTCCGGCGGACCCGAGGCCGAGCTGTGGCTCGGTGCGCACCCGGGCTCGCCGGCGGTCATCGCCGACCCGTCGCAGACGGGTGGCGCCGGAGACCTCGCCGAGTGGATCGCGGCAGACCCCGAGGCGGCCCTCGGCCCCGAACTCGCGGCCGACGGCGCCCGCCTGCCCTTCCTGCTGAAGCTCCTCGCGGCGGGCGGGCCGCTGTCGCTGCAGGCGCACCCGACGCCCGAGCAGGCCCGGGCCGGCTTCGCGCGCGAGGAGGCCGACGGCGTGCCGATCGACGCGTTCGACCGCAACTACAAGGACGCGTTCCACAAGCCCGAGCTCATCGTCGCGCTGAGCGAGACGTTCGACGCGCTGTCGGGGTTCCGCCCGCTCGACGAGGTCCGGGACATCCTCGCGGTGCTGCGGGCGACCGACGCCGCCGACGAGCGGCCCGAGCCCGGCGCGCTCGACCTGCTCGAGGGGCATCTCGCCGACGACGGCCTCGAGGGCACCGTGGAGTGGCTGCTCCGCGACGGCCGCGGCGGCGACACGGGTCAGGCGACCTGGGTCGTCGAGCGGGTCGTGCGGCTGGCCGCGAGCGAGGCCGCGGCGGCATCCGTGCACGCGTTGTCGTTCGCGACGGTGGCCGACCTCGCGACGAGCTACCCGGGCGACCCCGGCATCGTGATCTCGCTGCTGCTGAACCGCGTGCGGCTCGCCCGCGGCGAGGCGCTGTACCTTCGCGCCGGCAACATCCACGCCTACCTCCGAGGGCTCGGCATCGAGCTCATGGCCGCGAGCGACAACGTGCTGCGCGGCGGGCTCACGCCCAAGCACATCGATGTGAGCGAGCTCGTGGACGTGCTCGACTTCACGCCCATCGCACCGCCGCTGCTCGCGCCCGAGCCGGTCGCCCCGGGCGTCACCGCGTTCCGCCCCGATGTTCCCGACTTCGCGCTCTACCGCGTCGAGCCGATGACGGATGCCTCGCGCGTCGAGCTGACCGGACCGGCGATCGTGCTCGTCGAGGGCGATGGCGTCGAGATCACCGGCGAGCTCGGCCGGTCGTCGATCGGCCGCGGGGGAGCGGTCTACGTCACGCCCGACGAACGCGTGCTGCACGTGACCGGCGCCGGCGTCGCTTGGGTCGCGACGACGGGCACGCGGCCGGCGTAGGCCGCCGAGGCCGCCGAGGCCGCCGGGAGCTCAGCCGGCGACGGCCAGGTCGGCGCGCGACGGCTCGACTCGGGTGCGCACGCCGAACAGTCGTCGGTAGGCCGTCGGCGTCGTCTGCAGCACCTTCAGGAAGTGGTGGCGCATCACCGCGGCCTGCCCGAAGCCGGTCTCGCGCGCGACTTCCTCGAGCGTGAAGTCGGTCTCCTCGAGCAGTTGCTGGGCGCGCAGCAGTCGCTGCCGGTTGAGCCACGCGTTCGGCGTGGTGCCGGTCTCGGCGCGGAACTTGCGCGCGAAGGTGCGCGGCGACATCAGCGCCTTACGGGCGAGCAGGTCGACCGTGAGGTCCTCGTCGAGGTGCTCGACCATCCACTCGGTGATGCGCGCGAACGAGTCGCTGCGGCACTCGGCGACCGGGGTCTGGATGAACTGCGACTGGCCGCCGTCGCGCTGCGGCGGTACGACCATGCGGCGCGCGATGATGTTCGCCGCCGACTGGCCGAGCTCCGTGCGCACGATGTGCAGGGCCGCGTCGATGCCGGCCGCGGTGCCGGCGCCGGTGACGATCCGCCCGTCCTGCACGAAGAGCACGTCGGGGTCGACCTCGGTGTCGGGGAACAGTTCGGCCATGCGGTCGGTGTACATCCAGTGCGTCGTCGCGCGGCGGCCGTCGAGGACGCCCGCGTGCCCGAGCGTGAAGGCGCCGGAACAGACCGAGAGGACCCAGGCCCCGCGCGCGGCGGCGTCGCGGATGACCTCGAGGACGCGCTCGTCGGGCGGCGAGTCGATGAGGGAGGCCGGCACGGCGACGAGGTCGGCGGTGCGCGCGGCGTCGAGGCCCTCGTCGACGACGATGTGGAAGCCGAGCTTCGTCGAGACGGGGCCGGGGTCGGCGGCCACGACGTGGAAGTCGAAGGTCGGCCCGCCCTGTTCGGATCGGTCGATGCCGAACACCTCGCAGATGACGCCGAACTCGAAGGGCGCCATCTGGGGAAGGGCGATGCAGGCGACGGTCTGGAGCATGGCGGCCTCTCTGGTCGGTTCGCCGGCGCTGAACCCGGTGATGAAGGTGGTGGGAGGGTGATTGGCAGGAATCATCCGTACAAGTGGCACTCTGCCACTGTCGGCAGGATTTGGCAATCCGTAGCGTTTCTGCCATGGCTGAACTCATCCTCCTCGTGATCGTCGTCGCACTCACCGTCTCCGGTGCCGTCGCGACCCTCCGCCTCGTCTCGCACGACGGCTACGGCCTGCCCGAGGTGGGCGACCGGCTCCGGCACGTCGAGCACCGCACGCTCGCCGACGTGTGACCGGTGACCCGCGCCGCCCCTCCGCGCCGCCCGGTACGATCGGTGGGGCTCCGGAGGTGCCGGGGCCGGGAAGGCGGGCATGAGCTGGCTGGTCACCGGGGGTGCCGGATACATCGGGGCGCACGTCGTGCGTGCGTTCCAGGCGAAGGGCATCGACACCGTCGTCGTCGACGATCTCTCGTCGGGGCGGCACGCCTTCCTCCCGGAGGGCACGCGGCTCGTGCAGGGCACCATCCTCGACGGCGCGCAGCTGCTCGAGACGTTCGAGCGGTTCCCCGTCACGGGCGTCGTGCACCTGGCCGGCTTCAAGTACGCCGGCGTCTCCGTGCAGCGGCCGCTGCACACTTACCAGCAGAACGTCACGGGCACCGCGACCCTCCTCGCCGCGATGGCGCAGGCCGGCGTCGAGCGGATCGTCTTCTCGTCGAGCGCCGCCGTCTACGGGACGCCCGACGTCGACCTCGTCACCGAGGAGACGTCGAAGCACCCCGAGTCGCCGTACGGCGAGTCCAAGCTCATCGGCGAGTGGCTGATCGCCGACCAGGCCCGTGCCACGGGGCTCGCGCACACGTCGCTGCGCTACTTCAACGTCGTCGGCTCCGGCTCCGACGAGGTCTACGACGTCAGCCCCCACAACCTCTTCCCGCTCGTCTTCGACGCGCTGCTCGACGGCCGCGTGCCCCGCATCAACGGCGATGACTACCCGACGCCCGACGGCACGTGCGTGCGCGACTACATCCACGTCGCCGACCTGGCCGAGGCCCACGTGGTCGCCGCCGAGAAGCTCGACGCGGGCGAGCCGCTCGAACCCGTCTACAACCTCGGGTCGGGCGACGGCGTCTCGGTGGGGCAGATCATGCGGGCGGTCGCCGAGGTGACCGGCATCGACTTCACCCCCGAGATCGCGCCGCGCCGCACAGGCGACCCGGCGCGCATCGTCGCGTCGGGCGAGCGGGCCGCGCGCGACCTCGGCTGGCGCATGCGGCACACGCTTGCCGAGATGGTCGAGAGCGCCTGGTCGGCCCGTCGCGCGAGCGCCTGAGGCCCCCGCCGAGCGGCATCCGGATCACGACTCGGACACGCCCTCGGCGTGTCGCGCGCGTCGCCAAGCCTCGAGCGATGATCGAAGGTTTAGGGTTCGCGACTTGACGCCTCCGAATTACACCGGTGTAATTGTCATGACACGCCCCCGTGGCGGTCGGTACAACTGGGTGGGAGACGATATGGGCAATCCTGAATATCGTTCTGGGGTACCTGAGGATTGGTTCGTCGATCCGGTTCGCCTCGGCGTTCCGAGCGTTCGGGGGAACGTCGACGATGATCCGCTGGCCTGGCAGAGCGACGCGCTGTGCGCGCAGACCGATCCGGAGGCCTTCTTCCCCGAGAAGGGCGGATCGACCCGCGACGCGAAGAAGATCTGCACGGGCTGCGAGGTCCGTGCACGTTGCCTCGAGTACGCGCTCGCCAACGATGAGCGGTTCGGCATCTGGGGCGGGCTCTCCGAACGCGAGCGGCGCAAGCTCCGCAAGCGTGCCGGCTGAGCAGCACCGACGAGTCATCCGAGGGAAGCCCCGACGGGCGTCGCGTGCCGCGGACCGACCGGTTCGCGGCACGCCCGACGCAGACGGCGCCCGAGTGCGGCCTCGAGCCTAGAGTGGCCCCGATGTTCCCTCGAGTCACCGCCATCCTCGTCGTGCACCGCGGCGGCGACCGCCTTCGGCGCACGCTCGCCGCCATCGACGCCCAGCAGCAGGCTCCCGACGAACTGATCGTCGTCCTCGACGACGCGGATGCCTCCGCCGACGAGCTCATCCCGGAATCGGCGAGCCACGTCGTGCGCCTGTCGACGCGGGCCTCGTTCGGCGAGGCCGTGCGCGCCGCCGACCGCGTGCTGGAAGCCCCGGCCGACGAGCGTGCGGCGCTGTGGCTGCTCGCCGAGGACTCGGCGCCGGCGCCCGACGCGCTCGCCACGCTGGTCGCGACGCTCGAGACCGAGCGCTCCGTGGCGGTGGCCGGACCCAAGCTCATGCGCTGGGACGCCCCCGACCGCATCGCGCACCTCGGCCGCTCGATCACCCGGTTCGGCCGCACGATCGACCTGGTCGCCGACGAACTCGACCAGGGCCAGCACGACGAGGTCAGCGACGTCCTCGGCCTCGACCCGGCTGGGCTGCTCGTGCGCCACGCGGTCTGGCGATCGCTCGGCGGATTCGACCCCGGCCTGCCCGTCGCCGACGACGCCCTCGACTTCTCCCTGCGGGCGCGCCTGGCCGGCCATCGCGTGAGCGTCGTGCCCGCGGCCCGTGTCGACGTCGCGGAGACCGGCGTCGCGGGTCAGGCCGTCGGTCGCGGCCGCACGGCCCGGCGGGCCCGTCGCATCGCGCGGTCGGCCGAACTGCACCGGCGCCTCGTGTACGCGCCGGCCCTCGTGATGCCGTTGCACTGGCTCAGCCTCCTGCCCCTCGCGCTCGTGCGGTCGATCGGACTGCTGCTGCTCAAGGCGCCGGGCGCCATCGCAGGCGAGTTCGCCGCCGCGCTCGGCGCTATGTTCGCGTTCGGCCGGGTCGCGCGGGCGCGTGGAACCCTCCGCCGCGGCAAGACCGTCGGCTGGTCGGCGATCGCCCCGCTGCGGGTGCCGCCCGACGAGGTGCGGCGCCGGCGGCGCGCGGCCGCGGAGGCGAGGAGGGCGCGCGCCAGGGGCCGCTCGGAGGATCTGCAGTTCCTCGGCACGGGCGGTGGCTGGGTGCTGCTCGGCTCGCTCGTGGCATCCGTCGTCCTGCTGCCGTGGTTGCTCGCGGCGGCCGGCGTGGCCGGCGGTGCGCTCGCCCCGCTCTCGAGCGACCTCGGCGAGCTGTGGGCCAATGCGGCCTACGGCTGGCGCGACGTCGGCGCCGGATTCGTGGGAGCCGCCGACCCGTTCGCCGGCATCCTCGCGGTGCTCGGCTCGATCACGTTCTGGTCGCCGTCGTACGCGATGGTGCTGCTCTGGCTGATCGCCGTACCGGCCGCGGCGCTCGGCGCCTGGTTCGCGGCCTCTCGGCTGACCGAGCGCGGCGCCGTCCGCACGTTCGCGGCGATCGCCTGGGTCGCCGCACCGCCGTTCCTCGTCGCGATCGGCGACGGACGTCCGGGAGCCGTGCTCGCGCACGCCCTGCTCGGCTGGCTGGTCTTCGCAGCTCTCGGGGCGGCCACGAGCTGGGCCTCCGCCGCGACGGCGAGCCTGCTCTTCGCCGCGGTCGTCGCCGCGGCGCCGAGCCTCACGCCCGCGCTCCTGCTCGGCTGGGTCGTGGCGATGGCGGTGAGCGGCCGAGCCGCGATCCGGTACCTGCTCGTGCCCCTGCCCGCGCTCGCGCTCGCCGCGCCGCTGATCTGGGACCAGGTGCAGCGCGGAACGCCGCTCGGGCTGCTCGCCGACGCCGGCCTCCCGGTGCCGTCGGCCGTACCTGCGCCCGGATGGCTCGCGCTCGGGTTCCCCGGCGGATCGGACGGCGCGTGGGGCGTCGTCGTCTCGTGGCTCGGCTTCCCGTGGGAGCCCATCTGGCCGGCGATCGGCCTCGTCGCCCCGCTCGTGCTCCTCGCCGCGGCATCCGTGGCGGCAGGACGTCGGCGACTGCGCGCGGCCCTGCTCGCGCTCGCCGCGGCGGCGGCCGGCTTCGCGACCGCCGTCGCGGCGGCGCACGTCTCGGTGGCCACGACCGGTGCCGACGCCGTCGCCATCTGGACGGGCGCCGGCCAGAGCCTCGCCTGGTTCGGCCTGGTGATCGCCGCGGTCGTCGCGCTCGACGCGATGCGCCGCGGGGCGGCCGGCGTCGGCGCGATCGCCTGGATCGCGGCGGTCGTGCTGGTGCTGCCGCTCGCCGCCTCCCTCGTGAGCGGTCGCGTGCCGGTGGGGCCTGCAGCCGAGCGCGAACTGCCGGCCGTCGTCGTCGCCGAGGCCGACGACGACCCACGGGTGGCCACGCTGCGCCTCGCGCCGCTCGAGGACGGAAGCCTCCGGGCGTGGCTCGAGCACGGCGCCGGAACGACCCTCGACGACGCGTCGACGCTCGACGCGACGCGACGCGGCCTCACCGACGACGAGGAGCGGCTCGCCGAGCTCGCCGGCAACCTCGCCTCGCGGAGCGGATTCGACGCCGAGGCCGCCGTGACGGAGTTCGGCACGACGTTCGTGCTGCTCGCCCCCGGCGACGAGTCGGACGGACGCCGCGCGGCGGCGACCGCCGAGCGGGCCCGCGCCGCGCTCGACGGCAACGCCGCGCTGACACCGGTGGCCGAGACCGCATTCGGCACGCTGTGGCGGTTCCGGGACGCGCCGTCGCCGGCACCCGCCGCGGCGATCCCCGCCGACGCCGGCGGGTCGGCCACCGTCGTGTGGACCGTGGTGCAACTCGTCGTGCTCGGCGCAGCGCTCCTGCTGTCGATCCCCGCGGGTGTCGGGCGCGAGGCCGACCGACGTGCGGTCCGCGAGCCCCGCACGCGTCGTCCGCGGCGCCCGCGTCGGCGCACGGTGGTCGAGGTTCCGCCGGGCGCCGCCGATGCTCCCACCGAGCCGGATGCGCCGGTGGAGGAACCACTCGAGCCGGATGGGCCCGCCGAGGAGCCGGATGCGCCGGCGGAGCCGGATGGGCCCGCCGAGGAGCTGGACGCGCCGGCGGAACCGGACGCCTCCGATCGATCCGATCCATCCGAGCCCGAAGCCCCCGAAGCCCCGAAGGGAGACGACCGTGGCTAGACGACCACTCATCGGCGCTGGACTGCGCACCCTCGCCGCGGTCGGCGCGCTCGCGGCGGGCGGCGTCCTCGTCTTCGCCGGCCTGCAGGCCCCCTGGCCCGAGTACCGTGCCGACGCGGCATCCGTCGTCGTGGAGCCGGCGGAGAGCCGGCAGGTGCGCGTGTGCCCGGGGCCGCTGCTCGAACTCGCCGACGACGCGGCCGCGGCGACGAACGCGACCTCCTTCGGCTCAGCCGACCTCGTGACCGTGGCCGAACCGCCGAGCGCACTCGTCGAGGAGGCGCCGCTCGAGAACCCCGCCAATCGCGAGGCGGGCTCCGACGGCCAGGCCGTGGCCCTCGTCGCCGAACCGGGCGAGGTCGCGGCCGGGCTGCTCGCCGGCGCGCAGTCGCAGGAGGCCGAGACCGAGACGATCGCGGGCCTCGCGGTCGCCGCGTGCCGCGACGCCGTGGCCGAGTCGTGGCTCGTCGGCGGGTCCACGGCACTCGGACGCACGACGCTCGTGCTGCTCGCGAACCCGACCGACGTCGCGGCGACGGTCGACCTCCGGGTCTCCGGTGAGGCCGGAGCCGTCGACGCGCCGTCGGCACTGGGCATCCAGGTGCCGCCGTTCGAGCAGCGGGTCGTGTCGCTCGCGGGGCTCGCCCCGAACCTCGCGTCGCCCGTCGTGCACGTCGTCGCGACCGGCGGCCGCATCGCCGCGAGCCTCCAGCAGACCGCGATCGACGGGCTGCTGCCGGCCGGAGTCGACCTCGTCGGCGCGACGGCCGCGCCCGCGCAGACGCAGCACATCACGGGCGTGCTCGTCGCGGAGTCGGGCGGCGTCGCCGTCGACGAGGACCACCTCGACGGCGACGGGTTCCCGGTGCTGCGCCTCTTCGTGCCGGGCGACGAGCCCGCTGAGGTCACCGTGGGCGTCGTCCCCGGGCAGGGCGGAGCGGGCACCACGATCGACGCCGAGCTCATCCCGGGCGAGGTCACCGACGTTCCGCTGGGCGAGTTGCGCGCGGGCACCTACACGCTCGACGTCGAATCGGATGTCCCGGTGGTCGCGGCGGCGCGCACGAGCGTCGCGCCCGTGCCGGCGACGGGCGACACGCAATCGCTCGGCGAGCCCGGCGACTTCGCCTGGTTCCCGGCGTCGTCGCCGCTGGCCGGCGAGATCGCGGTCGCGATCGCGGATGCCGCGTCACCCGTGCTGCACCTGTCGAATCCGACGGATGCCCCGGTCACGGCCATCCTCGACCTCGCGGGCTCGGAGCGCGAGGTGGAGGTCGATGCGGGCGGCGCGACATCCGTCGAACTGGACGGCGACGACGGCGCCGTCATCCGCGACGCCGACGGGCTGCACGCGTCTGTCGTGTACGACGGCGGCCGCACGATCGCGGCTGCTCCCGTGGAGCCGCCGGGGCCGCAGGACGCGCCGATCCGCGTCTTCCCGAACTGAGCCGCCGCGCGGTCGCCCGTCAGAGGTGCCGGTACCGACCGGGCGAGAGCTCCCAGGGATCCTTGCCCAGCAGGTCGGCGACGGCGCGGTAGACGCACGACTCGACGAGCAGCTTCTCGTCGCGCTCCTCGCCCTCCTGCAGTCGGAGGAACCGCACGATCGGCAGCCGGTAGAAGATGATGCGACGCTCGTCGTGGTAGACCTTCCACCGGTCGACGTGGTCGTCGTGGATGGCCTCGGCCGGCCCCTGCGCGACCTCGAAGACGGCGTCCTCGAGTTCGGGCCAGAGGCTGCGCAGGTACGACGCGGTCGTCGCGATCGTCAGGTCGAACTCGTCGATGCGCGTGCGCAGCAGCGGCAGGTGCGGCCCGGTGACGGGCGAGCGGAGCCCGCGACCGTGCCGATCTCGGGCGAGTCGCCGCGGCGACCTCGGCGTGGACGCGACACGGCGTGGGCGGGGCATGCGATCCATCGTAATGTCCACGCTCGTCGCTAGTCTGTTCCTGCCATGAGACGTTGTTCGCGAATCGCATGCACCGCCGAGGCGGTCGCGACGCTCACCTACGACTACGCCGATTCGCTCGCCGTGCTCGGCCCCCTCGCGCCGCGCCGCGAGCCCCACGGGTACGACCTCTGCGCGCGCCATGCCGAACGCACCTCGGCGCCGCGGGGCTGGCAGGTCGTGCGGCACCTGCCGCTCGGTGAGGTAGGTTTCAAGGCGTGAATTCGCCGAGCTCGACCCCGCATTCCGCCTCACTCGACGCCATCGTCAAGGCCTACGACGTCCGCGGCATCGTGGGCGAGGGCCTGACCGAATCGGTCGTCGAGGCGCTCGGGGCAGGCTTCGTCGACGAGGTCGGGGCCGCGGGCGGCCGGGTCGTCGTCGGCCACGACATGCGCGACTCGTCGCCGGGCTTCGCAGCCGCCTTCGCGCGCGGCGCGACCGCGCGCGGCGCCGACGTCGTCGCCATCGGCCTGTGCTCGACCGACGAGAGCTACTTCGCGTCGGGCTCGCTCGACGCGCCCGCCGCCATGTTCACGGCGAGCCACAACCCGGCCGCGTACAACGGCATCAAGTTCTCGCGCGCCGGGGCCCAGGGGATCTCGCTCGACACCGGCCTCGCGAGCATCCGCGACCGTGCCGCCGCCTTCCTCGAGCACGGCATCGAAACCGTCGCCGAGCCCGGCACGGTGACGAACGCCGACGTGCTCGCCGACTACGCGGCGTACCTGCGCTCGCTCGTCGACCTCGCCGGCATCCGGCCGCTCAAGGTCGTCGTCGACGCCGGCAACGGCATGGGCGGCCTCACGGTTCCGGCCGTGCTCGGCGAGGCCGCGGGGCTACCCGCGCTGCCGCTCGAGATCGTGCCCCTCTACTTCGAGCTCGACGGCACGTTCCCGAACCACGAGGCCAACCCGCTCGAGCCCGCGAACCTGGTCGACCTCCAGCGCGCCGTGGTCGAACACGGCGCCGACCTCGGCCTCGCGTTCGATGGCGATGCCGATCGGTGCTTCGTCGTCGACGAGCGCGGGGGAGCCGTGAACCCCTCGGCCGTGGCCGCGATCGTCGCCCTGCGCGAGATCGCGCGCGTGCACGCTGCCGGCGAGACCGACGTCGACGTCATCCACAACCTGATCACCTCGTGGGTCGTCCCCGAGACGATCGCGGGCGCGGGGGCGACGCCCGTGCGCACGCGCGTGGGCCACTCGCTCATCAAGGACCGCATGGCCGAGACCGGCGCCGTCTTCGGCGGCGAGCACTCGGCGCACTACTACTTCCGCGACTTCTGGGGCGCCGACAACGGCATGCTCGCCGCGATGCACGTGCTCGCCGAGTTCGGCTCGCAGGAGGCGCCGCTGTCGGAGCTCGCCGCGCGGTTCACGCCGTACGCGATGTCGGGCGAGATCAACTCGACGGTCGACGACGTGCCCTCGGCGTACACGCGCATCGTCGAGGCGTTCACCGGTCGCGCCGACTTCGACGAGTTCGACGGCCTCACCGTCACGGGCGTCACCGCCGAGAACGAGCCGTTCTGGTGGTTCAACGTGCGGCCCTCCAACACCGAGCCGCTGCTCCGGCTGAACGTCGAGGGCGCCGACGCCCCGACCATGGAGCGCATCCGCGACGAGGTGCTCGCGCTCATCCGCGGCTAGGCCGAGGGCCTCCGCTGGGTCAGCCGGGTGCGGTCTGCGATGATTGCCACATGACCCTCGCCGAGACCACCGCCCTCCCGTTCAAGGTCGCCGACCTCGCCCTCGCCGAGGCGGGTCGCCATCAGCTCCGTCTCGCCGAGAACGAGATGCCGGGCCTCATGGCACTGCGCGATGAGTTCGGGGCGTCCCAGCCGCTCGCCGGCGCCCGCATCGCCGGCAGCCTGCACATGACCGTGCAGACGGCCGTGCTCATCGAGACCCTCGTCGCGCTCGGCGCGCAGGTGCGCTGGGCGAGCTGCAACATCTTCTCCACCCAGGACGAGGCCGCTGCCGCGATCGTCGTGGGTCCCGACGGCACGGTCGACGAGCCGCGCGGGGTTCCGGTGTTCGCCTGGAAGGGCGAGTCGCTCGAGGAGTACTGGTGGTGCACCGACCGCATCTTCGACTGGTCGGCCGAGGCCGCCGCGGCCGGTGCCGACTGGACCGGGCCCAACATGATCCTCGACGACGGCGGCGACGCGACGCTGCTCGTCCACGAGGGCGCGCGCTTCGAGGCCGCCGGACAGGTCCCCGAGACGCCGGCCGACGCGAGCCACGAGTACCGCGTGGTGCTCGACACGCTCCGCCGGTCCCTCGAGCTGAGCGCCGACCGCTGGACCCGCATCGCCGCCGAGATCCGCGGCGTCACCGAGGAGACCACCACGGGCGTGCACCGCCTCTACGAACTGCACGCCGAGGGTGGCCTGCAGTTCCCGGCGATCAACGTCAACGACTCGGTCACCAAGTCGAAGTTCGACAACAAGTACGGCATCCGACACTCGCTGCCCGACGGACTCAACCGCGCGACCGACGTGCTGATGGGCGGCAAGGTCGCGTTCGTCTGCGGGTACGGCGACGTGGGCAAGGGTGCCGCCGAGGCGCTGCGCGGCCAGGGCGCGCGGGTGATCGTCTCGGAGGTCGACCCGATCTGCGCGCTCCAGGCCGCGATGGACGGCTACCAGGTCTCGCGCCTCGAGTCGGTCATCGGCGAAGTCGACATCCTCGTCACGGGCACCGGCAACAAGGACGTCGTGCGCCTCGAGCACCTGCTCGGGCTCAAGCATCTCGCGATCGTCGCCAACGTCGGCCACTTCGACAACGAGATCGACATGGCCGGCCTCGAATCCCTCGAGGGCGCCGAGCGCATCGAGATCAAGCCGCAGGTGCACGAGTGGCGCCTGCCGACCGGCCGCAGCGTGCTCGTGCTGAGCGAGGGCCGCCTGATGAACCTCGGCAATGCGACGGGGCATCCCTCGTTCGTGATGTCGAACTCGTTCACCAACCAGGTGCTCGCCCAGATCGAGCTGTGGACCCGGCCCGAGTCGTACCCGGTCGGCGTCTACGTCCTGCCCAAGCACCTCGACGAGAAGGTCGCGCGACTGCACCTCGATGCGCTGGGCGTCGAGCTGACCGAGCTCACCCCCGAGCAGGCCGCCTACATCGGCGTGCCGGTCGCCGGGCCCTACAAGGTCGACCACTACCGGTACTGACGGGCGCCGCCCCGGGGCATCCCGCCGGTCGGTTCAGCGACGCGGGAAGCCGACCGGGGTGCCGTCGAGCACGGGCGCGAGCGCGTCGAGGCGCTCGCGCTCGAGCCGCAGGGCGGCGAGGTCGCGTTCGCGCCGCAGCGCGACCACGCCCGCGAGGAAGAGTTCGGCCGGAGCGTCGGGCACCGGCTCGACGTACGGCGCGACCTCGGCGGCGAGGGATGCCGCGACTCGGGCCCGGCTCGCCGGCACGAGGTGGCCCACGTTGGCGAAGAACGACGCGACCCGGCGCTCGAGCGTGTCGGGCAGTCGGCCCACGTCGGCGACCGTCGCCCAGCCGAGCAGCGCCGTGGGCACGCCGAAGGCCTGCGTGGGCACGCGCGGCGCGCGCTCGACCTGGGCGTGCGTGCCCGCGAGGAGATCGCCGAGTCGCTTCGACGACGGATTCAGGAACCCCACGAGTGCGGCCAGGCCGCCGAACGTGAGGTAGATCTCGAGCACGCCCGTGAGCGCGCGCACGAACGCGTGGCGCAGCCCGATCGCCCCGCCGTCGTCGCGGACCACCCGGAGCCCCAGCGCGAGCTTGCCCAGCGAGCGTCCGCGCGAAGCGGTCTCGACGGTGGTCGGCACGACGACGAGCACCACCACGAGCGCCGAGATGCCGACCGCGCGCCACGCCGCCTCGTCGAGCCGGAGGCCGTTGATCGCGAGAACGACGCCGACCAGGAGCACCACGCTCACGATCACGTCGATCGCCGTGCCGCCCGCGCGGATCAGGGCGCTCGCCGGGCGCACGTCGAGCGCGACGGCCTCACCGGTGACGAGGGGATCGTCGGCGCCCGCGGGCGCGAACCGGTCGGCGGACCAGGGCTCGGACATGGCTAGTATTCAAGCAGATATGGACCTCGACGCCCTCGCCACCTCCCGCCACGACGAATGGCGCCGGCTCGACGAGCTCGCGCGGTCGACCGGCCGGCTGTCGGGCGCCGAAGCCGACGAACTCATCGAGCGGTACCAGGCCGCGGCATCCGATCTCTCGCTCATCCAGGCGACCGCGGGTTCGTCGGCGCTCGGCGACCGCCTCTCCATCTCGCTCGCCCGCGCGAGGCTGCGGTTCACCGGGGCTCCCGAGAATCCGCTCGCGCAGTTCACGCGCTTCGCGGTGCGCTCGCTGCCCGCGGCGATGTACCGGCTGCGCTGGCTGACGCTCGCCGTCGCCGTCGCCACGGTCGCCGTGGCGTCGCTCGTGGCGTGGTGGCTCGCCGGCGATCCGCGCGCCCTCGCGAACCTGGGCACCGAGGCCGAGCTCCGCCAGATCGCCGAGGAGGGTTTCGTCGCGTACTACTCGGAGCATCCGGCCGCGTCGTTCGCCGGATCGGTCTGGACCAACAACGCCTGGATCGCCGCGCAGTGCATCGCCTTCGGCATCACCGGCGTGTGGGTGCCGTACGTCATCCTGCAGAACGCGATCAACGTGGGCACGAGCGCGGCGGTCATGATCGCCTACGACGAGGCCGACGCGTTCTTCCTGCACATCGCCCCGCACGGGCTGCTCGAGCTGACCTGCGTCTTCATCGCCGCGGCCGGCGGGTTGCGCATCTTCTGGAGCTGGGTCGCGCCGGGCGCGCGGACCCGCGGCGAAGCGCTCGCCGAAGACGCCCGGGCGCTATTCGGGGTCGCCATCGGGCTCGTGTTCTTCCTGTTCATCGCCGGGCTCATCGAGGCGTTCGTGACGCCCGCGCCGTGGCCGTGGCCGGTGAAGATCGGCATCGGCGTGCTCGCGCTGGCCGCGCTGCTGGCCTACATGCTCGTGCTCGGCCGCCGGGCCGCTGCCGACGGCGCGACCGGCGACCTCGAGGCGATCGACGCCGGCGCGCGGCGCATCGTCGCGGGATGAGTCGGGGGCGAGGCCCGCTGGATCGCAGCGCGAGCCGCGCGCGGCGCCCTCAGAGCCGCCCGGCGGCCTTCAGCTCGAGGTAGCGATCGGCGAGCGCCGGCGGCAGCGCGGCGGGCGGCGCGGTGACGACCTCGGCGCCGAGGCGACGCACCGCATCGGCCAACCGAGTGGTGTCCAGCAGAGCCCGCTCGGCGGCTGCCGCACGGTAGGCCTCGTCGAGGCCGCCGCGTTCGCGGGTCGCCGCGACCAGGTCGGGATCGGCGACCGAGGCGACGATCACCGAGTGCCGTGTCGTCAGCTGCGGCAGCATCGCGAGGAGCCCGCGCGCCGTGCCGGGGGAGTCGGCGCCGGTCAGCAGCACGACGAGCGCGCGGTGCGCCGTCAGGCGGCGGACCTGGCCGGGCACCGAGGCCCAGTCCGCCTCGATCAGCTCGGCGTCGATCGTCGCCATCGCGTCGACCATGCGCGCGAGCAGGTCGCCCGAGGTCGCGCCGTGCACGAGGCCGCGCACCCGCCGGTCGAAGGCGAGGAAGTCGACGCGGTCGCCCGCGTGGGACGCCAGGGCCGCCAGCAGCAGCGACGCCTCGAACGCCGTATCGAGCCGCGGCTCGTCGGCGATGCGCGCGGCGGCCGTGCGCGACGTGTCGACCACGATGACGATGCGGCGATCGCGCTCGGGTCGCCACGTGCGCACCATGAGCCGGGCCGAGCCCGGAGCCTCGGGGTCGGGGCGGCGGGCGGTCGCCCGCCAGTCGATCGAGCGCACGTCGTCGCCGCGCACGTACTCGCGGATGGTGTCGAACTCGCTGCCCTGGCCGCGAACGAGCAGGGGCGTGCGGCCGTCGAGCTCGCGCAGCCGGGTGAGCCGAGACGGCAGGTGCACGCGCGAGTCGAACGGCGGCAGGACGCGCAGCCGCCCCGGTGCGGCCAGCGTGGCCTGCCTCGCCCAGAGTCCCAGCGGACCGGCCGCGCGGATCGTGACGTCGGCGACGCGGCGGTCGCCGCGTCGGCGCGGCGTCAGGCTGAGGGTCATCCGCCGTCGTTCGCCGGGTGGCACCTCGAGATGCCCGCGAGCGTTGCGGGATGCCCCCGCCGACGGCTGCCAGGCATCGCGCACGACGGCGCGCAGCAGGCGCGGGCCGAGGTTCTGCACGATCAGCGACGACTCGACCGTCTCCCCGAGCCGAACCCGCTCGGGGAGCTCGCGAGCGAGCGCGACCCGGCGCGGCGACGCCGCGAGCGAGAGATCGACGCTCGCGATGCCGACGGCGATGAGCAGCCAGCCCACGAGCGCGAGCCAGGCAGCGCCCGCGTCGGCGAGGCCCGCGAGCACGACGGGGATGACGCCCGCCGCGACGAGCCAGACGAATCGACCGGAGACCGCCATGTCAGAGCGGCACCTGCACCTGCTGCATGATGCCGCGCAGCACCTGGTCGACCGAGACGCCCTCGAGCTCGGCCTCGGGCCGCAGCTGCACGCGGTGCCGCCAGACGGGCAGCAGCATGGCCTGCACGTGGTCGGGGATCACCGAGTCGTAGCCCGTGAGCCACGCCCACGCCTTCGACGCGGTGAGCAGCCCGGCGACGCCGCGGGGGCTGACGCCGAGCCGGAGCGAGGGGCTCACCCGGGTCGCGCGCGCGAGATCGACGAGATAGGCCAGCACGTCGTCGGAGACGCCGACCCGGGCGGCCGCGGCCCGTGCGGCCGCGAGCTCGCTGGCGCCGATCACGGGCGTCACGCCCGCCGCGGCGAGGTCGTGCGGGTCGAACCCGTCGGCGTGCCGGCGAAGCATCGAGACCTCGGCCGATCGCTCGGGGACGTCGAGGACGAGCTTGAGCAGGAAGCGGTCGAGCTGCGCCTCGGGCAGCGAGTACGTGCCCTCGTACTCGATCGGGTTCTGCGTCGCCGCGACGAGGAACGGGTCGGGCAGCGGCATCGTCACGCCGTCGGCCGAGACCTGGCGTTCCTCCATCGCCTCGAGCAGGGCCGACTGCGTCTTCGGCGGGGTCCGGTTGATCTCGTCGGCGAGCAGGATGTTCGTGAAGACCGGCCCCTCGCGGAACGCGAACTCGCCCGTGCGCGGGTCGTACGCGAGCGAGCCCGTCACGTCGCCGGGCATCAGGTCGGGCGTGAACTGCACGCGGTGCGTCTCGAGCCGCAGGGTCCGGCTGAGGGTGCGCACGAGCAGCGTCTTCGCCACGCCGGGCACGCCCTCGAGGAGGACGTGGCCGTGCGCGAGCAGGGCGATGATGAGGCCCGTGACGGCACCCTCCTGCCCGACGACCGCCTTGCCCACCTCGGTGCGCACGCGGTCGAGGGCGGCCCGGAGCTCGTCGTCGGTCGGGATCTGGTCGGTCATGGTCGCCTTCCTGGGGGGTCGGGTCGGTCGAGGCGGTCGAGCGCCTCGGGGTGCTCTGGGTGCTCGGGGTGCGCGGGCCGTGAGATCGCGCGCACGTCGCGTTCGAGCCGGTCGAGGTCGCGCGCGAGGTCGACGAATCGCGCGTCGCCGAGGGGGTCCTCGTCGACGAGGAGCCGGCGGACGGCGATCGGGTCGGTGCGCAGCGCCGTCGCCGTCGCTCCGATCACGTCGTCGACGGATGCCGCGGCCGGAAGCCGCAGGGCCGTCGCGAGCCTGCGGATGGTGGCGACGCGGATCTGGTCGAGCGCGTGCTGCCGCGAAGCGGCTCCCGCGTAGAGCCGGGCGCGCCCGGCGGCCGTCTCACCGGCCGGCACGTGGACCGGAAGGTCTTCGACGACGAGGCGCCCGAGGCGTCGTCCGCGCCACAGCCCGGCGACGACGGTGACGAGGGCGGCGAGGACGAGCACCGGGCTGACCCAGCCCGGCGTGAGCTCGCCCAGCGTCGGGCCCCCGGCCGGCGCGTCGGCGGGCCCCGGCAGGTACCAGACGAGGCGCGGTTCCGCTCCGAGCAGCCCGAGGGCCAGGGCCGCGTTGCCCGACTCGTCGATGGACTGGTTCTGGAAGGGCGTGACCGAGCCCACGAGCGCGAGCTCGGCACCCTCGGGCGACGGGCCGGCCGCGACGGCGAATCCGAACTGCTCGTCGGCGAAGCATCCGACCCAGCCGTCGCCGGCGGCGTCATCGTCGATCGTGAAGAGGCGCTGCCCGGGCGAGAGCTCGCCGGCGCGCTGCGCCGCGGGCAGGTCGCAGCCGGGGCGGTCGAGGGCGCCCGGTGCCGCGCCCGCGTGGCGGACGCCCGGTGCGAGCGCGTCGAGCGACGCGAAGTCGGGTGCGGCCACGACGAGCCGGTCGGTCGCCGCCGCGAGGTCGCGGAGGTCGTCGTCGCCGAGCAGGCCCTGGGCGTCGTGCAGGAGCACCGTGGTGTCGGCGCCGCCCGCGTCGATCGCCTGCCCGAGGGTGCGCGCCTCCACGACCTCGACGCCCTGCGCGCGCAGGACCTGCACGAGCGCCTTCGAGCCGACCGGCGAGGCATCGGCGGGACCGACCGGCACGCCCGCCACGGCACCGCCGAACCCGCGGAGGACGAGCAGGAGGCCGCCGCCGGCGAGCATGACCAGCGCGATGACGAGCCAGGTGCGACCGCGCCGCAGGCGAGCGCCGAGGGTCGGCGTGCGGGCGACCGCCGGGGCCGTCGCGGGCGCTCGGTTGCTCGCGGTCGCCGTCGCGCTCATGCCGGCGCTCCGGTGCGTTCGACGGCGGTGTCGCCGTCGGCGGGACCGGCGGCTTCGCGGGCGAGCCCGGCGAGCCCGGCGGGAGTCGCTGGAGCCGCGGCCCCGAGGTCGCGGTCGAGCGAAGCGAGCCGGCTCGCTTCGTCGGCCGTGCCGGCCCGTCCGAGGTAGCGCACGGCGTCGAACGCGTCGGCCGCGTCGGCCAGGCGGTCCGAGAACGTCGGGAAGGCGGTCGTCGCCGAGCGCGCGAAGCCGTGGGCGGTCGTACCGGGGCTCGGCCTGAGGAGCTCGCGGTCGGCGAGCGCGCGCACGATGGCCCGGAACCGCTCTTCGACGGCGAGGTCGTACCGGCCCGCGGCCGCGGCGGCATCGGCGGCGCGGCGCAGCTCGGCGAGCGTGCGCGTGTCGCCGTCGTCGAACAGGGGAGTGGCGGACGCACGGCGTCTGCGACGCAGCCGCGGCACGCCGAAGACCAGCAGCCCCACGACGACGGCGGCGATCACGAGCACGACGACGAGTGCCAGCACGACGTCGCCCGAGAGGCCGCCGCTGCCGCTCAAGAGGTCGGCGAGCCAGTCGCGCACCGCAACCGCGAGCCGGTCGAACCAGGTGGGCTCGGCCTCGCGGTACTCGGGACGCGACAGCTCCTCGAGCACCCAACGGCGCGCCTCGGGCGCGTCGGGCTCGACGGGGATGTCGGCGACGGCGATCACGCCGTCACACCGTGGCGCCGGGCGGCCGGGTCGGCGCCACGGCCGGAGCGGGGGCCCCGGGGGGCGGCGCGTACGGATCGCCCACCGGCCGGCCGGCATCGCGCAGCTCGACGTGTCGCTGCAGGTCGAGGTCGAGACCCTCCTTGCGCATGCGCAGGTCGATCGTGATGACGGCGACCAGGGCCGCCTGCACGACGGCGGTGATCGCGCCGATCAGCAGCGTCAGCAGGATCGTGATCGCGTACACCACGATGAGCACCACCATCGCCGTGTCGGAGCTGCCGGTGGGGTCGAGCAGGCCCGCGAGGATGCCGCCGACGAGTGAGAACGGCTGGGTCACGACCTGGGCCGCGAAGGTGAGGATCACCGTGACGAGGGCGAGCGTGCCGAACGTCCGCCAGAAGGCCCCGTCGGTCAGCTGCCACGATCGGCGGACGGCGTCGCGGATGCCCCGTCGCTCGAGCACGATCACGCTCGGCACCAGCGCGACCTTCGTGCCGATCCAGACCCAGAGGGCGCCGACCCCGAGGGCGCCGACGAACACGAGGAGCCCGGCGACGAGCGCGCCGACCGGGCCGCCGACCGCGAGACCGAACAGCACGGCGCCGATGCCGAGCACCACCAGCAGCGCGGCGCCGAGGCCGAGCATCGCCGTCCAGCCGAGGAGCGGCCAGATGCGCGTCGCCGCGCGTCGCCAGAGCGCGCCGAAGCGGAGACGCTCGCCGAGCGTGCCGGTCGCGACCTCGACGACCATGACGCCCTGCAGGAACGCGCCCAGCACCATGCCCACCAGCGTCGGCACCAGCATCGCGAGGAGGAACGCCGCGATGCCGCCGGTGAGGATCTCGTCTTGGTTCTCGAAGGTGGCCTGCGTCGTGCGCGAGAGCACGAAGACGAAGAACGGCACCATGACGGCGGCGGAGACGAGCAGCGAGGCGAGCTGTACGACGAGGCCGCTGCCGAAGGTCGCGGCCGGGTTGCGGCGCAGCGTGCGGAAGGGCGCCCACAGCAGCGTGCCGAACGAGAGCGGGCGGAGCGGGATGAGTCCGGGCTTGGGCGGCGGCGCCCACCCGGGCGGCGGGCCCGGAGGAGCCGAGGCCCAGCCAGGGGGCGGACCGGGGGGAGGGGCCGCCCAGCCGGGCGGCGGGCCGGGAGGCTGGGCTCCGGGCGGGCCGACGGGGGGCGCCACCGGCGGGACGGCGGGCGGCGCGCCGGCCGCATCGGGGGCCTGCCAAGCTCGATCGGACACTCGCCGTCCACTCCTTCCGCCGCAGGTCCCCATGCTCGCACATCGCGCCCGCCCGCTGTCGGGCTCTCCACCGCGGGCTGTGGGCTTTCGGCCGACTCACGGGCCCGAACGGCTACGCTGGTGCCGATCAGCACCGCCGCGCCCGCGCGGCCAGGAACGGGAACGAACCCATGACCGCACGCGTACTCGTCGTCGACGACGACACGGCCCTCGCCGAGATGATCGGCATCGTCCTGCGCACCGAGGGCTTCGACCCCGCCTTCTGCGCCGACGGCGCCTCGGCGCTCCAGGCCTTCCGCGACACGAAGCCCGACCTCGTGCTGCTCGACCTCATGCTGCCCGGTGTCGACGGCATCGAGGTCTGCGGTCGCATCCGCGCCGAGTCGGGTACGCCCATCATCATGCTCACCGCGAAGTCCGACACGGCCGACGTGGTCAAGGGCCTCGAGTCGGGTGCCGACGACTACATGGTGAAGCCGTTCAACCCGAAGGAGCTGGTGGCGCGCATCCGCACGCGGCTGCGTCCGGCGCCCGAGTCGCTCGTCGAGACCATCTCGATCGGCGACCTGGTGATCGACGCCGCCGGTCACGAGGTGCGTCGCGGCGATGAGCGCATCAACCTCACCCCGCTCGAGTTCGACCTGCTGCTCGCGCTCGCCTCGAAGCCGCAGCAGGTCTTCACGCGCGAGATGCTGCTCGAGCAGGTCTGGGGCTACCACTACAAGGCCGACACGCGGCTCGTCAACGTCCACGTGCAGCGGCTGCGCGCGAAGGTCGAGCACGACCCCGACAACCCGCGCATCGTGCAGACCGTGCGCGGCGTCGGCTACCGCGCCGGCGCGACGACCTAGGGTCCCCCGATGGCGGGTGAGCCGACCCCGACTCCCGCCGGCACCGCCGGACGGGGCATCCGTGGTCGCATCGTCGCCGCACGGGAGCGCGTCGCCGCGCTGTGGCGTCGCTCGCTGCAGTTCCGCACGGTCGTGCTCACCATCAGCCTGTCGGGGCTCGCGATCCTCGTGATCGGGGTCTACATCACGTTCAGCGTGGCATCCAACCTGTTCCAGTCGGGCCTCGACCGCGCACTGGCCGAGTCCGCCGACGCCGCCGAGTCCGCGCAGAACCTGGTCGACGCCTCGGATGCCTCCGACCAGGCGGCGTTGCAGCTGGTGATGGACCAGGTCTTCAACACCGTCGGAACCGTGTCCGGCAGCGGCACGATCGCGGTGTTCCGGGAACCCGGCCAGCCCGCGAACGAGAACGCGCCGCAGGACCAGCTGTCGAGGTCGATGTCGGGCCTCGTGAGCGACGACCTGCGCGCGAGCGTGCAGGCGAACCCGGGCGAGCAGTACTGGCAGTCGGTGCCGCTGCCGACGAGCGACGGCGACGAGCCCGGCGTGGTGGTCGGCACTGACCTCGAGGTCCCGAGCGCCGGCACGTACGAGCTGTACATCGCGTACAGCTTCGCCGACGCCGACGCGACCCTCGCGTTCATGCAGGCCGTCGGCATCGCGGGAGCGGTCGCGCTGCTCGTGCTGCTCGGCGCCATCACGCTGCTCGTCGTGCGCTGGGTGATCGAGCCGGTGCGCACCGTGGCCGCGACGAGCCGCCGGCTGGCCGCCGGCGACCTCGGCGTCCGCATGCCCGAGAAGGGCGAAGACGAGCTCGCCACCCTCGCGGCGAGCTTCAACGGCATGGCCGACACGCTCCAGGCGCGCATCCGCGAGCTCGCCGAGCTGTCGGTCATGCAGCAGCGCTTCGTGTCGGACGTCTCGCACGAGCTCCGCACGCCGCTCACCACGATCCGGCTGGCCGGCGATGTCCTCTACGGCCAGCGCGAGGAGTTCGAGGGTCCGACCTCGCGCACCGTGGAGCTGCTGCACACCCAGACCGTACGGTTCGAGCACCTGCTCGCCGACCTCCTCGAGATCAGCCGGTACGACGCCGGATCCGTCGAACTCGCGACCGAGCCGACCAACCTCGTGCACCTCGCCGGCGACGCGATCGAGTCGATGCACCAGCTGGCCAGCGAGCGCGGCAGCGAACTGCGTCTCGTGGCGCCGGGCGGTCACCTCGAGTGCGACGTGGATCCGCGCCGGGTCCGCCGCATCGTGCGCAACCTCCTCGGCAATGCGATCGAGCACGGCGAAGGGCGGCCCATCGTGGTCTCGGTCGACAGCGATGCGCAGGCCGTCGCGCTCAGCGTGCGCGACTACGGGCTCGGCATGACCGAGGAGGAGGTCGAGCGCGTGTTCGACCGGTTCTGGCGCGCGGACCCGAGCCGCATGCGCACGATCGGCGGCACGGGCCTCGGCCTCGCGATCTCCCTCGAGGACGCGGTGGCCCACGGCGGCTCCCTCGACGTATGGTCGCAGCCGGGCATCGGCAGCGTCTTCCGGCTCACGCTGCCCCGGGTGGCGGGCGTCGCGGTGACCGGTTCGCCGCTGCCGCTGCCCCCCGCCGACCCAGACGCGAGCGGACCGGCCGAACCCGCCGTCCCCGCCGACACCCGCAGCATGGAGGTGCGCGATGCGTAGGGCGCTTCGGATCACGGCGGTCGCAGTGGCGGCGGTCGCCGCGCTCGCCGCGTGCGCGAGCATCCCCGACTCCGGCACCGTGCACCGCGGCGAGGCTCCGGCGCGGTCCGAGCCCCTCGATCGCGAGCTGCGTGCCTCGGGTCCGCAGGGCGGCGAGTCGCAGGAGCAGATCCTGCGCGGCTTCATCGACGCCGCGACCGATGCCCGCAGCAACTACGGGGTCGCCCGCGAGTTCCTCACGCCCGAGTTCGCCGCCGAGTGGCGCGCCGACGACGGGGCGACCATCGACCAGCTCGCCTCACGCGACTACGAGGCGACCGGAGCCGAGACGATGCGCGTCGACGTCGCGCCGGCGGCCGAGCTCGGCCCGAACGGCCAGTACGCGATCGCCTCCTCGAGCGCCCCGGTCACGCTCGAGTACACGTTCGCGCAGGTCGACGGCGAGTGGCGCATCGCGTCGGCACCGCAGGGCATCCTGATCGACGCCTCGAACTTCGCCCGCGTCTTCCGCGCCCACGACCTGACCTTCCTCGACCCCACCGAGCGGTACGCCGTACCCGACGTGCGCTGGTTCGCCGGCGGCGAGGCGGTGCAGACCAAGATCGTGCGGGCGCTGCTCGCCGGCCCCGCCGAATGGCTCGATCCGGGCGTGGCCTCCGCGTTCCCCGAAGGCGCCGAACTCGCGGCCGACGCCGTGCCGGTCGCCGACGGTGATGCTGCCGTCGACCTCACGGGCGTCTCCACCGAGCAGGCGAGGGCCGTGCAGCTCATGCAGTTCCAGCTCGAGCAGAGCCTCATCGGCGTGAACGGCATCGGCGGCGTCGACCTCGCGGTGAACGGTGTCCCGCAGGGCGTCGATGCGGTGCCCGACCCGCCCGAGATCGACCCGCTCGTGCCCGCCCGGCCCGTGGTCTTCGACGGCGAGACGTTCGGCCACCTCGGCGTGTCGGGCGAGACGATCACGCCGATCGAGGGCGTGTCGGAGCAGGTCGCCGCCCTCGCGCCGACCGGCGCAGCGGTCGGCCCGGGCGGCGAGCAGGTCGCCGTGCGCGCCGCCGACGGGGTGGCGCTCGTGACCGCGGGTGAGGAGACCGCGGCGCTCGACCCGCGCGACGGCCTCATCGTGCCGGCGATCGACGGCTACGGCATGGTCTGGTCGGNTCGTGACCGCGGGTGAGGAGACCGCGGCGCTCGACCCGCGCGACGGCCTCATCGTGCCGGCGATCGACGGCTACGGCATGGTCTGGTCGGTTCCCCGCGGCTCGCCCGACGAGCTGACGGTCTTCACGCCCGACGGCACCGCGTCGGTGCCGTTCGCGGTGCCCTGGACCGGCACGCAGATCGCGGCGCTCGAGATCTCGCGCGACACCACGCGCGTGATCGCGCTGCTCGCCGATGGCGACCGTACCCGCTTCGTCGCCGCGTCGATCGTGCGGGACGACGACGGCGTGCCCGTCGAGCTCGGCCAGGTGACGCTCGAGCTGGCGTCCGTCGACGGCGTGCCGCAGGACATCGCGTGGATCGACGACCGCCAGGTCGCGTCGCTCACCGCCGTCGGCGAGGGCACGCGCCTGATCCTCCAGACGATCGGCGGCGTGCCCGACACCGGGCGCACCGGCCCGGTCGGCGGGGTCGAGCTCAGCGGCGGCAACAGCGTCGGCGACCTGCGCGTCCGCACGGCGGACGGCAACCTGGTGACGCGGTCGGGCCAGGGCTGGCAGGCGCAGCGCGGCGGCATCCAGCTCCTCGCGTCGCAGCAGCCCCGCTGACCGCTCCTGCACCGACGCCCCGGGGCTCACGCGTTCCACGGATGCCCCGGACGCGAAGCAACGGCACCGACGCGGCCTCGACGATGGAGGGATGCCACCGCTCGCGTTCGGGCCCTTCGTCGCCGGATCCGGTCCCGTCGCCGTCGCGGCCGCCGTCGCGGCCGAGGCGGTTCGCGATGCGCTCGCGCTCGTGCTCCCGGTGACCTGTACGGGCTGCGGTCGCGCCGATCGGCCGGTCTGCGACGACTGCCGCGTGCTGCTCGCCCCCGCCCCGCACGTGGTCGAGCGATCGGGGCTCCGGGTCTGGGCGGGCCTCGAGTACGGCGGTGCCGTCGCACACGTGATCGGCGCGGCGAAGGACGGCGGCCGCACCGACGCCTTCCCCGCGCTCGCCGGCGCGTTGCTGGCCGCGGTACGCGAGGCGATGGCGGAGGCGATCACCCGCGGCTCGCTCACCGCGCACGCCGGCGCCGACCCGCCCGTCGACCTCTGCGCCATCCCGTCGACGGCCGCATCGGTGCGGGCGAGGGGCTACCGGCCGGTGCCGAGGCTCCTCGCGGCGGCGGGCCTCCGCGCGACGCCCGCGCTGCGGCTCGCCCGCACCCGGGTCGACCAGTCGGCGCTGGGCATCGAGGCGCGACGGGCGAACGCGGCCGGCGGGCTCGCGGCGCGGCATCCGCTCGAAGGGCGCCGGTTCCTGCTCGTCGACGACGTGCTGACCACCGGCGCGACCCTCGCCGAGGCGGCCCGCGCGCTCCGCGCCGCGGGCGCCGAGGTCGTCGGCGCCGCCGTGCTGGCGCAGACCCCGCGCCGGTTTCCCGAGGCGGAGGAACCGGCACCGCCGGCTCGGATGCGACTCGCCGAAGACGCGGGAAACACTCCGTGACTTCTCGGGGTGAGGGGCGTACGGTGTCAGGACAGGCGTGGTCGATCCACCCTTCTGATCCGGGTGACACGCCGGTGGATGGAGGTCGTCATGGAAGTGAACATCGTCGGACGCAACATCGGGGTGACCGACCGATTCCGCGCCTACGTCGCCGAGAAGGCCGAGAAGGTCAGCCATCTCAACGAACGCGCGATCTCCTTCGACGTGAAGCTCTCGCGTCACAGTGAGAAGAACGGCAACCCCGGGCCCGACCGCGTCGAGTTGACCCTCGTCGGACGCGGGCCGGTCGTACGCGCCGAAGCCGACGGCTCCGACAAGTACGCGGCGTTCGATGTCGCGCTCGGCCGACTGCTCGAGCGCGTCCGCCGGGCCAAGGACCGGCGCAAGGTCCACCGCGGCGGCTCCCGCCGGCCCACCTCGCTGCGCGAGGCCGCCGACGACGGCTTCAGCGGTGTCGGCGTGCAGGCCGCCGGGGTCGACGTGCTCGAGGCCGTCCGCACCGGAAGCATCCCGGTCGTGGAGGAGCCCGCGCACGAGGAGGACGATGTCTACTGCCCGGTCGTGATCCGGCGCAAGGTGTTCGCCTCGACGCCCATGACCGTCGACGACGCGCTCTACTTCATGGAGCTCGTCGGCCACGACTTCTACCTGTTCGTCGACCAGGAGACCGGTCGCCCGAGCGTGGTCTACCGCCGGAAGGGCTGGGACTACGGGCTCATCGGCCTCGACGAGCACGGCGAGACCGCAGGCGACGCGACGCCCGAGCGCGAGCGCGTCAGCGCCTGACGAACGCGGGCGGGCGGACCGCCCTGTCGGCGCGACGACGAACCCGACGCATCAGACCGGGCCCCGGCGGCGGCATCCGCGGATGTCCCCGCCGGGGCTTCTGTCAGCGAACGGGCCACTAGCATGGCTACTATGACCGTCTGCACAGGCGGCATGCGGCGTGCCCGGCTCACCCCGAGGCCTGCGCGCCCGACGATGACAGGAGAGCATTCGTGGCTTCGATTCTGGAAAAGGTCCTCCGCGTCGGCGAGGGCCGAACCCTGAAGCGGCTCGAGAACTACGCCAAGGCCATCAACGCGCTCGAGGACGACTTCGAGGGACTCACCGACGAGGAACTCAAGCACGAGACCGTCGAGCTGCGCGAGCGCTACGCGAACGGCGAATCCCTCGACGACCTGCTGCCCGAGGCGTTCGCCGCCGTGCGCGAGGCCAGCCGGCGCACGATCGGCCTGCGGCACTTCGACGTCCAGCTGATGGGCGGTGCGGCCCTGCACCTCGGCAACATCGCCGAGATGCGCACCGGTGAGGGCAAGACCCTCGTGGCGACCACGGCGGCGTACCTGAACGCGCTCACCAGCCGCGGCGTGCACGTGATCACGGTCAACGACTTCCTCGCGAGCTACCAGTCGGAGCTCATGGGTCGCGTGTTCCGAGCGCTCGGCATGACGACCGGATGCATCGTCGCCGGGCAGACCCCCGCGCAGCGACGCGAGCAGTACGCGGCCGACATCACCTACGGCACGAACAACGAGTTCGGCTTCGACTACCTGCGCGACAACATGGCGTGGCAGTCCGCCGACATGGTGCAGCGCGGCCACCACTTCGCCATCGTCGACGAGGTCGACTCGATCCTGATCGACGAGGCACGCACGCCGCTGATCATCTCGGGCCCGGCCTCCGGCGAGGCCAACCGCTGGTTCACGGAGTTCGCGCGTCTCGCGCAGCGGCTCGTGCCCGGCGAGGACTTCGAGGTCGATGAGAAGAAGCGCACGGTCGGCGTGCTCGAGCCCGGCATCGCCAAGGTCGAGGACTACCTCGGCATCGACAACCTCTACGAGTCGGCGAACACGCCGCTGATCTCGTTCCTGAACAATTCGATCAAGGCGAACGCCCTGTTCAAGCGCGACAAGGACTACGTCGTGATGAACGGCGAGGTGCTCATCGTCGACGAGCACACGGGTCGCATCCTCGTAGGCCGCCGGTACAACGAGGGCATCCACCAGGCGATCGAGGCGAAGGAGGGCGTGCAGGTCAAGGCCGAGAACCAGACCCTCGCCACGGTCACCCTCCAGAACTACTTCCGCCTCTACGACAAGCTGTCGGGCATGACCGGTACTGCCGAGACCGAGGCCGCCGAGTTCATGGCGACCTACAAGCTCGGCGTGGTGGCCATCCCGACGAACCGGCCGATGATCCGCCTCGACCAGCCCGACCTCGTCTACAAGAACGAGGAGTCGAAGTTCGCGCAGGTCGTGGAGGACATCGTCGAGCGGCACGCCAAGGGCCAGCCCGTGCTCGTCGGTACGACGAGCGTGGAGAAGAGCGAGTACCTCTCGCGCCTGCTCGCCAAGAAGGGCGTGCGGCACGAGGTGCTGAACGCGAAGAACCACGCCCGTGAGGCGGCGATCGTCGCGCAGGCGGGCCGGTTCGGCGCCGTCACGGTCGCGACGAACATGGCCGGCCGCGGCACCGACATCATGCTCGGCGGCAATGCCGAGTTCATCGCGGTGCAGCGCATGCACGAGAAGGGTCTCTCGCCGGTCGACACCCCCGAGGAGTACGAGGCCGCCTGGGACGCCGTGTTCGAGGCCGTCAAGGCCGAGGTGGCCGTCGAGGCCGAGAAGGTGGCCGCTGCCGGCGGGCTCTACGTGCTCGGCACCGAGCGGCACGAGTCCCGCCGCATCGACAACCAGCTGCGCGGCCGCTCGGGCCGTCAGGGCGACCCCGGCGAGAGCCGGTTCTACCTCTCGCTCACCGACGACCTGATGCGACTGTTCAACGCCGGCGCAGCCGAGAGCCTCATGGCGCGCGGCGTCCCCGATGACGTCGCCATCGAGTCCAAGGTCGTGACCCGCGCCATCCGCTCGGCGCAGTCGCAGGTCGAAGCGCGCAACGCCGAGATCCGCAAGAACGTGTTGAAGTACGACGACGTCCTGAACCGCCAGCGCGAGGCCATCTACACCGACCGCCGGCACATCCTCGAGGGCGACGACCTGCACGAGCGCACGCAGAAGTTCCTCGAGGACGTGATCGACGAGGTCCTCGACGAGCACACGGCCGAGGGCAACCCCGACGAGTGGGACTTCGACGCGCTCTGGACCGAGCTCAAGACGCTCTACCCGATCGGCATCACGATCGACGAGGTCGTCGCGGAGGCCGGCGAGAAGGGCCGCGTGAACCGCGACTTCATCCGCCGCGAGATCCTGTCGGACGCGAAGCTCGCGTACCAGCGACGCGAGGAGCAGCTCGGCAGCCCCGCGATGCGCGAGCTCGAGCGCCGGGTGGTGCTCTCGGTGATCGACCGCCGCTGGCGCGACCACCTCTACGAGATGGACTACCTGAAGGACGGCATCGGCCTCCGGGCGATGGCGCAGCGCGACCCGCTGGTCGAGTACCAGCGCGAGGGCTACGCCATGTTCCAGCAGATGATGGGCTCGATCCGCGAGGAGACGGTCGGCTTCCTGTTCAACCTCGAGGTCGAGGTCGCGCCCACCGGCGGTGCCTCGCCCACGATCGAGGCGAAGGGACTGAACCGCCAGTCGGCACCCGACGACAAGCTGAGCTACTCGGCTCCGAGCGACTCGGGCGGCGTCGAGGTGCGCAACCAGCGCGGCCAGGTGCAGCAGGCGGCGACCCAGCGCGCCCGCCGCGCGGTCGCGCAGCAGCAGGCCCCGCAGGAGCCCGCCGCACCGGCCCAGCGCGGCGCCTTCGGCAAGGCCGCCGACGTGCAGGGTGCCCAGGAGCCGCAGAACCGGGCCGCGCGGCGCGCGCAGGAGCGCGGCGGCCGCTGAGCCCGGTCGCGCCAGAAGCCGCACCGCCGTCGGGCGGTGCGGCTTCTGGCGTTTCGGAGCGCGTGCCGGGACTTCGGGTCAGGGCCCGGCACCGGCTCTTCAGAGAACGGTGATGGCGCTCGCG
The DNA here is from genome assembly GCF_009647605.1 of Agromyces agglutinans. Classification (GTDB taxonomy): domain Bacteria; phylum Actinomycetota; class Actinomycetes; order Actinomycetales; family Microbacteriaceae; genus Agromyces; species Agromyces agglutinans. Next base: position 219,245 of record NZ_WJIF01000006.1, read on the forward strand.
CGCCAGCGCGAGTCGAGCCCCTCGAGCCGGATCGCCACGGCGCGCGAGCGATGCCGCTGGTGCACCATGACCACCGCTTCGACGATGCCGTCGGCCGGCTCGGTGCGGTGGATGTTGCCGACGTTGAACACCGGGCGCTGCGGGCTGACCCCACGGGCGCGGCGCGCACGGGCGGCGAGGACGACGCGCTTCTGCAGGCCTCGGTACACGTCGTCGGTCACCCAGCGGGCGACCTGTTCGAGGTCTCGCGCGCCGGCCAGCGCCTCGAGCACGCAGTGCGTGAGGCTGCTCAGCAGCGCGTCGGGATCGGGCAGGTCGCTGCGCGACGTGCGCTGCCGCGCGAAGTACTCGTCGTCGTCGACGCGGTAGCGCGGGGCGCTCGCGAGGCGCTCGGAGAGGGCGGCGGGGGCAGCGGTCATCGTCTTGCTCCTGTAGGGGGAGGACGCGGGGGTTCGGGCCCGCGGGATCACCCCCGAAGTGGGGGACTCGGGTGATCCTGTGAGGAAAGCTATTCTCGACTCCGTTTCCGTGTCAAGCATTTTCGACGACTGTGGAGAACGTCCCGCTCGCGCGTGAGAGCCCGACTAGCGTCACTGCATGCGCTGGGACCTGCTGTTCGACGATCTCGGGTGGCAGCTCGACCAGGAGCAGCAGGCCGAGGAGCGCGCGCTCGCCCTCGAGGAGGAACGGTTGCGCCTCAGCCGGCTGACGCTGCGCGACCGCCTTCGAGCGCTCGCCGGCGGCCCCGAGGCGGTGCGCCTCCTGCTGCGCGGCGGCACCCTCGTGCAGGCGCGTCCGGTCTCGTTCGGCCGAGATTGGATGAGCGCGGAGCTCGTCGGCCACCGGACGGCACCCCGGTGCGTCGTGCCCCTCGCGGCCGTCACGGCGATCCTGCCCGGCCGCGACCAGCTCGACCGGAGCCTGGAACCCGCGGCCGAGGCATCCTCTGCGGTCGCCGATCGCATCCCGCTGGCGTTCGTGCTGCGCGACCTCGCGCGGCGCCGGGCGCCCGTCGCGGTCTCCACCGACGATGGGGAGCTCACCGGGACCCTCGACCGCGTGGCCCGCGATCACGTCGACCTCGCCCTGCACGAGCCGGGCGTCGCGAGACGCGACGTCGACCTGCAGGGCTACCGGATCGTCGCCCTGGACGCGATCCGCCTTGTCACCTTCGACTGACCGATCGACCGGGGCGCGCGGGACGCGCTCAGTCGACCGGGCGGAGCGGGGAGACCACCCCGGCGGGGGAGAGGTCGAGCGTCGACGAGAACTCGCCCTCCTGCCACGCGGCATGACGGCGGGTGTCTTCGTAGCGCTCCTGGATCCACAGTTCGATCTGCGTGCGCTCGATGCGCCACGGACCGGAGCGCCCGACCCGGATCGCCGGGAGCTCGCCGGACCGGATCAGGCCGTCGACCGCCGCGACGTCGACCGAGAGCAACTCGGCGGCGTCGGCGACGGAGAGGAATCGGCCGATCTCGCCCGAACCGGGATTGGTCATGCCTCGATTATCGAGGCCTGCGGCCGGCCGGCCGGCGCGTGTGGATAACTTCCCGGCAACCTCTCGGCAACGGGTGACGATGGTCTCCGGCCGGGGTACGGCCGTCGGCCGACGGCCGTGAAGGGAGCACCATGGCACGTGAGGACCGCCGCGACCGCGGGGCCGTCCGCTTCGACCCCAGACTGGCGATCGGCCTCGTCCTGATCGCCGGATCCACGGTCGGCGTCTGGGCGCTGGTGACCGGCCTCGACACCGCCACCGAGGTCTACGTCGTGCAGGAGACGGTGCCGACCGGGGCCAGGATCGAGGCATCCGACCTCGCGATCGCCTCCGTGCGCCTCGGCGACGCCGCCGACCGGTACCTCGTCGCGGGCGACCTCCCCGACGACGGCGTGGTCGCCGCGCGCACGATCGGCGCTGGCGAGCTCGTGCCGCTCGCCGCGATCGCCCACCGGGCCGACGACGACTCCGCCGTCGTCGTCGTGCCCCTGCGCGCACCGCTCCCGAGCGGCGTGGGCGCGGGGGCACGGGTCGACCTGTGGTCGGCGAAGCCGATCGAGCGCGGCGGCTACGAGCCACCCGCGGTGCTGGTGTCCGACGCCGAGATCCGCGGCGTGATCGAGGCCGACGGCGTCGTGGCCGACGGCGGCGTCTCGGTCGAGCTGCTCGTACCGCGCGAGAAGGTGGCCGGCGTGCTCCAGGCGCTGGCCGCGGGCGGCGCGCTCGACCTGGTCGGCGCCCGTACGGAGCGCACCGACTGATGGCGCGCCTCGCCCTGGCACTCGACACCGGAACCGAAGACCGGCTGCTCGCCGACATGGTCGAGGCGGGCCACACGATCCTCGCGCGACTCGTCGGCTGGCGCGACGTCGTCGAGAGCCTCGACCGGCTGGCGCCCGACCTCGTGATCGTGGGCGCCGGTCGCGGCACGCTGAGCCCCGAGCTGCTGCAGGCCTGCGACGTCCGAGGCATCCGATTGATCGCGCTCGCGTCCGACGACCGCGAGCGCGCGCTCGCGTCCCGCATCGGCCTGCACGAGGTGCTCCCGGCGGACTCGGCGTGGTCCGACGTCGAGCGGCTCGTCTCAGGCGGGGTGCCCGTGCCGTCGCGGGTCGGCGATGCCGGCAGCGGCATCGCCGACGGGGCCTCCCGCGGCGGAGCAAGCCGAGCGTCCGGCGAGCCGTCCGTGTCGGTCATCGCGGTGTGGGGGCCGGGCGGGGCGCCCGGCCGCACCCTCGTGTCGGTCAACCTGGCGGCCGAGCTGGCCGCGGCCGGTCATCGCGTCGTGCTCGTCGACGCCGACCCGTACGGCGGGGCGATCGCCGCAACGCTGGGCCTGCTCGACGAGGCACCGGGCTTCGCGGCGGCCTGCCGGCTCGCCGGGGCCGACGGGCTCGACCGCACCGAGATCGAGCGCCTCGCCCAGCGCTACTCCTCGCCGCGCGCGTCGTTCGACGTGCTGTCCGGACTCGTGGGGCCCAGCCGCTGGCCCGAGCTCTCGGAGTCGCGCGTGACCGCCGCACTCGCCGGCCTGCGCGCGTGGGCCGAGTACGTCGTCGTCGACACGGGCTTCAGCCTCGAGCGCGACGAGGAGCTCACGAGCGACCAGTTCGCGCCGAGGCGCAACGCCGCCACGTTCGCCACCCTGGCCGCCGCCGACCGCGTCGTCGCCGTGGGCGTGGCAGACCCCGTGGGGCTCTCGCGCCTGCTGCGCGGGCACGCCGAGCTGATCGAGCACGTCGACGCCGAGCGGGTCGACGTCGTCGCGAACCGGGTGCGCAGCAGCGCGCTGGGCATCGACGCGCACGCGCAGATCCGCCAGACCATGCGGCGTTTCGCGGGCATCGCCGATGTCACGATGCTCCCGCACGACGGCCGCGCGGCGGATGCCGCGATCCTCACCGCCCGGACCCTCCGCGATGCCGCTCCGCGGTCGCCGCTGCGCACCGCGATCCGCGACTTCGCGCTCACCCGCTACGCACCCGTCGCCGAGCCGCGCGGCCGCTCGCGAGCGGCGCGTGCGCTGCTCACCGCGAGGGCGCCCCGCGCTGCGGCGTCATGACCGCCGCCCGGCACTACGCTGGAGGGCGTGTCGACCCTCAGTGAACTCGTCCTCGCCCAGGGCCGCAGCAGTCAGGCCGACGTCGACTGGCTGCACATGCTCGTCGGCGACCTGCAGTTGCTCGCCGACCTCGCCTTCGCCGACATCGTGCTCTGGGTGCCGTCGGCGCAGGAGGAGTTCGTGGCGGTCGCGCACGCGCGCCCGTCGAGCGCGGCGACGCTCTTCTACCGCGACTTCATCGGCCAGGCCATCAAGCCGCAGTGGCGCGACCTCGTGTCGGAGGCGTTCGAGACCGCCCGCATCGTCGACTCCTCCTCACCCGACTGGTACGAGGAGATGCCCACGCGCATGCGGGCCGTGCCCGTCATGCGTCGGGTCGCCTCGACGGGCACCGACCTCGTGCCCGAGCCGGTCGCCGTCATCACCCGCCACACCAACCTCAGCGCGACGCGCACGCCGAGCCGCCAGGAATTGACGTTCAACGACTGCGCGAGCGAGCTGTTCCAGATGATCGCCTCGGGGGACTTCCCCGACCTCGGCGCGCCCACCGGCCCTCGTCGCGGTGCGCCGCGGGCCAACGACGGCCTGATCCGGCTCGACGTCGACGGCGTGACCACCTTCGCGAGCCCCAACGCGCTCTCGGCGTTCAACCGCATGGGGTTCGACGACGAGCTCGAGGGCCAGTCGCTGGCCGAGGTGACCACTCGCCTGCTCGCGGGCAAGCTCGTCGTCGACGAGTCGCTGCCGTTGGTCGTCACGGGTCGGGCGCCGTGGCGCACCGAGGTCGACTCGCGGGGCGTGACGGTGTCGTTGCGGGCCATCCCGATCCGCCACCGTGGTGAGCGCATCGGCGCGATCGTGCTGATCCGCGACGTCACCGAACTCCGCCACCAGGAGCAGGAGCTCATCACGAAGGACGCGACGATCCGCGAGATCCACCACCGCGTCAAGAACAACCTGCAGACCGTCGCCTCGCTGCTGCGCATCCAGGCGCGGCGCACGCACTCCGACGAGGCGCGCGAGGCGCTCACCCAGGCGATGCGCCGGGTCGGCGCGATCGCGGTCGTGCACGACACGCTGTCGACGGGCGTCGCCCAGAACGTCGACTTCGACGAGGTCTTCGACCGCGTGCTGCTGCTGGTGGCCGAGGTCGCCGCGGCCCACAACACGACGGCCCATCCGAAGAAGACGGGCACCTTCGGGGTGCTGCCGAGCGAGTACGCGACGCCGCTGGCCCTCGCGCTCACCGAGCTCGTGACGAACGCGGTCGAGCACGGGCTCGCCGGCCAGGAGGGCGACGTCGAGGTGCACGCCTCGCGATCGGCCGAGATGCTGACGGTGCGGGTGCGCGACACGGGGTCGGGTCTTCCCGAGGGGAAGGTCGGCGAGGGGCTGGGCACGCAGATCGTCCGCACGCTCATCCAGGGCGAGCTCGGCGGCACCATCGACTGGCACACCCTCGTCGGCAGCGGCACCGAGGTGACCGTCGAGATCCCGCTGCGCTGGATCGCCGAGGTCTGAGCCGGGCCGACGCCCGCCGTAGCGGGCCGACGCTCGCCGTAGGGGGCCGGCGCTCGCCGTAGCGGGCCGACGCCCGCTCGACCGCCCGCCGCCGGACATGGAACGACGGATGCCCCGGGGCGAGGCATCCGTCGTCAGTGGTTCGTCAGCCGGCGCGGCGAGCGCGGGCGGCGCGGCGCTTGAGGGCGCGGCGCTCGTCTTCGCTGAGGCCGCCCCAGACGCCCGAATCCTGGCCGGTCTCGAGGGCGTACTGCAGGCAGATCTCCGTGACGGTGCAGCGCGCGCACACGGCCTTCGCCTTCTCGATCTGGTCGACGGCCGGACCGGTGTTGCCGACCGGGAAGAACAGTTCGGGGTCGGCCGTCAGGCAGGCGGCTTTGTCGCGCCAATCCATGGAGATGCTCCTTGCTAACTTCGGATCGCAGTGTGCGCACGCGTGCGCACGGGCCGAGATCGGCCGGACTGCGGGGGGAAAGCCGAATCTCGGGAAGTAGGATCAGGAACTGATCGGCTCACGTCCCTGTGAGCATCAATTCGGCCTCATAAATGGTGGCATAGCGCGGAAGGCGAATCAATAGTCGTGCATGGGATAACGCTGTGAATCGACGCGACGACCACGACCCGGGCGCACCTGGAACGAACGGTTCGGGGCCGGTGCCCCCCACCGAGCAGGCCGACCCCCGAGTCGCGCTCATGGTGCTCAGCACGGTGCTGTTCCTCGAGGCCGCGATGATGGTCGCCATCGTCGGATGGCTCGTCGTCGACCTGCTCGCGCTCGCGCCCTCGTCGTACGCGACGGCGATCGCCCTCATCGTGATCGCCGTCATCGCCGCGGTCTGGACGGTCGCGGTCGCGGTCGCGTCGCTCCGGCGCGCGCACTGGTCGCGGTCGGCGGCGATCGTCTGGCAGATCCTGCAGATCTCGATCGCGGTGGGGGCGTTCCAGGGGCTGTTCGCGCGGCCCGACGTCGGTTGGGCGCTGCTGATCCCGGCGCTCGCCGTGATCGGCATCCTGCTGTGGCCGCCGGTGCGAGCGGCGTTCTCGCCCGACCGCCCGGCGGCGTAGCTACTCCGAGCGGTCCGCGTCAGTCGAGCCCGAGCTCGCGGCGCAGCCGCGCGACGTGGCCGGTGGCCTTCACGTTGTACAGGGCCTTCTCGATGCGGCCGTCCTCGCCCACGATGAAGGTCGAGCGGATCGATCCGACCACGATCTTGCCGTAGAGGGACTTCTCGCCCCAGACGCCGTAGGCCTGCTGCACCGCGAGGTCGGCGTCGGAGAGCAGCGTGAAGTTGAGGTGGTCGCGCTCGGCGAAGCGCTTCAGCTTCTCGGTGTCGTCCTTCGAGACGCCGAGCACGCGGATGCCGGCGCTCGCGAACGAGTTCAGGCTGTCGCGGAAGTCGCACGCCTCGGTCGTGCAGCCGGGCGTCATGGCCTCGGGGTAGAAGTACAGGACCACGGTGCCGCCGCGCAGCTCCGACAGCGTGACGGGGGTGCCGTCCTGGTCGAGGAGCGTGAAGTCGGGGGCGAGGTCGCCTGAGGCCAGTCGTGCGTCGGTCATGCCTTCAATCGTAGGCACGTTCGCCGGATGCCTCGCTCACGCGCCCGCTTCGCCCGCGGCACCCGAGCCGATGCTCGGCGCGAAGGTCGCGAGCAGGCGCTGCAGCGAGTCGAGGCGTGCCCGCCCGATGTCGCCGAGCTCCCCGGCCGCCACGGCTTCGACGATCGCGCAGTCGGGGGCATCCGGCAGGTGCGTGCAGCCCCGCGGGCACCGCTCGGCGACCGCCGCCAGGTCGGTGAAGGCGCGCAGGATGTTCGCGGGGTCGATGTGCCCGAGCCCGAACGAGCGGACGCCCGGCGTGTCGATCACCCAGCCGTGGCGGTCGTCCGATTCGAGGCGGAGCGAGACCGTCGACGACGACGTGTGGCGTCCGCGGCCGGTGACGGCGTTGACGACGCCGGTCGCGCGATGGGCGTCGGGGACCAGCGCGTTGACGAGCGTCGACTTGCCGACGCCCGAGTGGCCGACGAACACGGTGCGGTGGTCGACGAGGCGTTCGACGATGGATTCGAGCGGCATCCGTTCGCGTCCGCTGAGGAAGACCGGGATGTCGAGGCCCGCGAAGTTCTCGAGGAAGGGTGCGGGGTCGGCGAGGTCGGTCTTCGTGACGCACAGCAGCGGCTCGATGCCGGCGTCGTAGGCCGCGACCAGGTACCGGTCGACCAGGCGCGTGCGCGGCTCGGGGTTCGCGGCCGCGATGACGATCAGCATCTGGTCGGCATTCGCGACGATGACCCGTTCGACCTCGTCGGTGTCGTCGGCGCTGCGGCGCAGCAGGGTCGTCCGTTCGCCGACGCGCACGATGCGCGAGAGGGTGCCGGGCTCGCCGGTGGTGTCGCCGACGAGGTCCACCCGGTCGCCGGTGACGACCGACTTGCGGCGCAGTTCGCTCGCGCGGGCCGCGACGACCTCGCGTTCGTCGGGGCCGCCCTCGTCGACGAGCACGGCGTAGCGGCCGCGGTCGACGCCCAGCACCGAGCCGGGGACGGCGTCGGCGTGCTCGGGGCGCGTCTTCGTGCGCGGGCGGCTGCCGCGGCGACTGGGCCGGACCCGGACGTCGGCCTCGTCGTACTCGGGCTCGTCCTCGTCGTCGTCCGTCTCCCACCAGCTCATGCCCGCAGTCGCTCCCAGAGTTCCGGGAACTGGGGGAGGGTCTTCGAGGTCGTGCCGATGTCATCCACGACCACGCCGGGTACCGCGAGGCCGATGATCGCGCCCGATGTCGCCATCCGGTGGTCGGCGTAGGCTCGCCAGGGCCCGCCGTGGAGCGTCGCAGGTTCGATGCGCAGGCCGTCGTCGAGCTCGGTCACGCGGCCGCCGAGCCCGTTGATCTCGGTCGCGAGCGCCGCCAGCCGGTCGGTCTCGTGGTGGCGGATGTGCCCGATGCCCGTGATCGTGCTCGGGGTGTCGGCCAGGGCCGCCAGTGCGACGAGGTTCGGCGCCAGCTCGCCGGCCTCCGAGAGGTCGAGGTCGACGCCGCGGATGCCCCGGCCGCCGTCGGTGCCGCGTTCGGGCCCGCGCACCGTGACCCGGTCGCCCGAGCGCTCGACCGTCGCGCCGAATCGCGGCAGGAGGTCGGCCAGCTGGGCCCCGACCTGCGTGGTTCGATCAGGCCAGCCCGTGATCGACACGCGGCCGCCGGCGACGAGCGCGGCGATCAGGAACGGCGCGGCGTTCGAGAGATCGGGTTCGATGTCGACGTCGATCGCGCGGATCGGGCCGGGGGAGACCACCCAGCGCCCGGGCTCTGGCGTCGCGACGTCGACGCCGCGCGCCCCGAGGGTCGCGATGGTCATCTCGATGTGCGGAGCGCTCGGCACGCGGTCGCCCGTGTGGCGCAGGTCGAGTCCGTGGTCGAAGCGCGCGGCCGAGAGCAGCAGCGCCGACACGAACTGGCTCGAGGCCGACGCGTCGATCTCGAGCGTGCCGCCCGGGACGCGGCCGGTGCCGTGCACGGTGAACGGGAGCGTGCCGCGCCGGTCGTCATCGAGGTCGACGCCGAGGCCGTGCAGGCCGTCGATGACGCCCGACATCGGGCGCTTGCGCGCGTACTCGTCGCCGTCGAAGGTCGTCGGGCCGAGTGCGAGGGCGGCCACCGGCGGCAGGAATCGCATCACGGTGCCGGCGAGACCGCAGTCGATCGTGGTGGATCCGGTGAGCTCCTGGGCGGGCGTCACGACGAGGTCGTCGCCGAAGGCACCCTCGCCGGCGACCCGCTCGAACCGGGTGCCGAGCGCGCGCAGGGCCTCGACCATCAACTCGCTGTCGCGGGACCAGAGCGGCGCGCGCAGGCGCGAGGGTCCGTCGGCCAGGGCGGCGAGCACGAGCTCGCGATTGGTGAGCGACTTCGAGCCGGGCAGAGCCAGCACGGCGTCGAGCGGTGCGGTCGCGACCGGCGCGAGCCATCCGTCGTCCGTCTCGGTCTGGCGGTTGTCGCCGTACGGATCGAACTCCGGTGCGGAATACCTCGAGATCTGCATCGGTTACCAACAGTAGCGCTCGGCCGACAGAAGGAGATGGTGCGTGTGACGTCCGCGGTCCTGGAACGCCCGGTCGCCTCCGGGGCGGGGGTCCGACCCGACGGCCTAGGATGGCCGGTGATGACTGCCGACCAGATGGACGCCTCCGCGACCGACGAGCACCGCCCCCTCGGCGAGCTCTTCGAGGAGCAGGCGCTGCCCTTCCTCGACCAGCTGTACGCGGCCGCGCTGCGCATGACGAAGAATCCCGCCGACGCGCAGGACCTCGTCCAGGAGACGTTCGTCAAGGCGTACGCGGCCTTCGCGCAGTTCACGCAGGGCACGAACCTGAAGGCCTGGCTGTACCGCATCCTCACGAACACCTTCATCAACACGTACCGCAAGAAGCAGCGCGAGCCGTACCAGGGCACCATCGACGACCTGGAGGACTGGCAGCTCGGCGGCGCCGAGTCGACCACGGCCTCGTCGAGCCGATCGGCCGAGGCCGAGGCCATCGACCACCTGCCCGACAGCACCGTGAAGGACGCGCTGCAGGCGCTGCCCGAGGACTTCCGCCTCGCGGTGTACCTCGCCGACGTCGAGGGCTTCTCCTACCAGGAGATCGCCGACATGATGAACACCCCCATCGGGACCGTGATGAGTCGCCTGCACCGTGGCCGGCGCCTGCTTCGCGAGTCCCTCGCCGACTACGCCCGCGAGCAGGGCTTCGCGGTCCAGCCGGCGACCCGATCCACGAGGAGCACGAAATGACCGACTGCGGCTGCGAGAAGGCGCGAGCCGAACTCGAGGAGTACCTGCACAACGAGCTGTGCCGTGAAGACGCGGCCGACATCCGCGCGCACGTCGAGCACTGCCCCGAGTGCTCGGCCGAGCTGAAGGTGGGCATCACGATCACCGAGGTCGTGCAGCGCGCGTGCCGCGAGAGCGCGCCGGAGGAGCTTCGCACCGTGGTGCTCACGCGCATCCGCGAGATCCAGTCGCACGGCGTCGTCGTCGACGCCTGACGACCTTGGAGAGCGGCCGGTGGTCGCCGGGTGATCTCTCACTCGGTTAGCATTCTCGGGTGAGCCATCGATCAGACGCCCCCGCCCGAACGCCCCGTTGGCTGCGCGCCGCGATCCCGGCGGCGCTGATCCTCGTCTGGCTCATCGTGTTCGGCCTGGGCGGCGCGAGCTTCGGCCGGCTCTCCGACGTCGTGGTCAACGAGCAGGCGCAGTTCCTGCCCGCCACCGCGGAGGCGACCGAGGTCAACGAGCTCCAAGCCGATTTCCGCGACGCCGATGCGATCCCCGCCATCGTGGTCGCCGCGGCGGACTCGGAGCTCGACGACGGCCAGCTCGCCGCGATCGAGGACCTGCGCGAGCGCGTGCTCGCCGTCGACGGCGTGCTGCCCGACGAGTCGTCGCCGGTCATCCCGAGCGACGACGGCGAGGCCGCCCAGTTCGTCGCGACGATCGCCTCGGGCGACGAGGCGCTCCCGTCGAACGACGTGGTCGCCGAGATCCGCACCGTGCTCGAGGAGCATCCGGTCGACGGCGCCGAGACCGCGGTCACCGGGCCCGCGGGATTCACCGCCGACCTCGCCGGCGCCTTCAGCGGCATCGACGGGCTCCTGCTCGCGGTGGCGCTGCTGGCCGTCTTCCTCATCCTGATCGTCGTCTACCGTTCGCCACTGCTGCCGGTGCTCGTGCTGCTGACGAGCCTGACCGCGCTGTGCGCGTCGGTGCTCGTCGTCGTCTCGCTCGCCGCCGCCGGCATCCTGCCGATCTCGGGGCAGACGCAGGGCATCCTGTTCATCCTCGTCATCGGCGCGGCGACCGACTACGCGCTGCTCTACATCGCGCGCTATCAAGAGGCGCTCACGCGCCACGAACGGCGGTGGGATGCCACGTGGGCGGCGCTGAAGGGCGCGTGGGAGCCGATCGTGGCCTCGGGCGGCACGGTCATCGTGGGCCTGCTGATCCTGCTCGCCAGCCAGCTGACGAGCAACAAGATCCTGGGGCCCGTCGCCGCGATCGGCATCGGCTTCGCGCTGCTGGCCTCCCTCACGCTGCTGCCCGCGCTCCTGCTGTGGGCCGGCCGGGTCGCGTTCTGGCCGCGGCGCGTGCGCGCAAGCGACGCGGCCGACCCCGCCCCCGCGATCGGCGACGACCCCACCGAGGGCCGGGGGCTCTGGGCCGCCGTCGGCCGGCTCGTCGCCAAGCGGCCGCGCACGGTGTGGATCGTGTCGACCCTCGTGCTCGCGACGATGTGCCTCGGGCTCTCGCAGCTGAAGGCCGACGGCGTGCCGACGAGCGAGTTCGTCCTCGGCGAGTCGCAGGCCCGCGACGGGCAGGACCTCCTCGGCGAGCACTTCCCGGCCGGATCGGGCACCCCCGCCGTCATCATCGGCCCCGAGGGCGACCTGCAGGAGATGGCCGACCTCGCCCTGGCGACCGACGGCGTCGATTCGGTCACCGTGCTCTCCGAGGACGCGACGGCCGGGCAGGCGCCCGTCACCGAGGACGGCATCCAGGCCTTCGGCCCGCCCGGAACCCCCGCCCCCGAGCCGACCGTCGTCGACGGCGAGGTGCTCCTCCAGGCGACTCTCTCGGATCCGGCGGACTCGCTCGAGGCCGAGGCGACCGTCGCCGAGCTTCGCACCGTGCTCGACGACGTCGGCGAGGACGTGCTGGTCGGCGGGTCCACGGCCGTCGCGCTCGACACGGTCGACGCGTCGCTGGCCGACCTCGCCCTGATCATCCCGCTCGTGCTCGGCGCGATCCTCGTCATCCTGATGCTGCTGCTGCGCGCGATCGTCGCCCCCGTCCTGCTGATCGCGAGCGTGGTGCTCAGCTTCGGGGCAGCGCTCGGCGTGTCGGCACTCGTGTTCGAGGGCGTCTTCGGCTTCCCCGGCGCCGACCCCTCGGTGCCGCTGTTCGCATTCGTGTTCCTCGTCGCCCTCGGGGTGGACTACAACATCTTCCTCATGACGCGCGTACGCGAGGAGTCCGTCGCGCACGGAACGCGAGCGGGCATCATCCGCGGCCTGCGGCTCACCGGCGGGGTGATCACCTCTGCGGGCCTCGTGCTCGCCGCGACGTTCGCGGCGCTCGGCGTGCTGCCGATCCTCTTCCTGGTGCAGATCTCGTTCATCGTCGCGTTCGGCGTGCTGCTCGACACCTTCCTCGTGCGGACCCTGCTCGTGCCGGCGCTCTCGTACGACCTCGGCCGGGTGATCTGGCAGCCGTCGAAGCTCGCGCGCGGCGCGCGCTGACCGCCGCCGCCGCGACGGCCGCCAGCGCCGCGGCGGCGTCTGCCGCGCCACCGCCGACATGACGAGAGCGGATGCCCCGGCCGGGGCATCCGCTCTCATCTGGTCTGGCGACCGGGCTACAGCGTGAGCGCGCCTCGCACGATCTCCTGCTGCTCGGCGGCGTGGCGCTTCGACGATCCGGTCGCGGGCGACGCCGACGCCGGCCGCGAGAAGATGCGCACCGTGCGCGGCCCGAGCTTGTTCGTCTCGACGATGAAGTACGGCCAGGCGCCCTGGTTCTCGGGCTCGTCCTGCGCCCATGCCAGCTCGGCGTCGGGGTACGAATCGGCGACGGCCTTCAGCTCGCCGGCGGGCAGCGGGTAGAGCTGCTCGAGGCGCACCAGCGCGATCTCGGGGTTGGGGCGCTTCTCGAGCTCCGCGAGCAGGTCGTAGTAGAGCTTGCCCGAGAGGAACACGACGCGCTTGACGGCGGCCTTGTCGGTGATGCGGGCGTCGTCGATGATCGGCTCGAAGCGCCCGGTCGTGAAGTCCTCGACCTCGCTCGTGGCTCCGCGCAGGCGCAGCATCGCCTTGGGCGTGAACACGACCAGCGGCCGGCGCGGCCGGGCGTAGGCCTGGCGGCGCAGCAGGTGGAAGTACGACGCGGGCGTCGACGGACGCGCGACCGTCATGTTGTTCTCGGCGCAGAGCTGGAGGAACCGCTCGATGCGGGCGCTCGAGTGGTCGGGGCCCTGGCCCTCGTAGCCGTGGGGGAGCAGCAGCACGACGCTCGAGCGCTGGCCCCACTTCTGCTCGGCCGACGAGATGAACTCGTCGATGATGGTCTGCGCGCCGTTGGCGAAGTCGCCGAACTGCGCCTCCCAGGCGACGAGCGCGTCGGCCCGCTCGACCGAGTAGCCGTACTCGAACCCCATCGCGGCGTACTCGCTGAGCAGCGAGTCGTAGATCCAGAAGCGCGCCTGGTTCTCCGAGAGGTTCTGCAGCGGCAGCCACTCCTGCCCGTTGGTGCGGTCGTGCAGCACGGCGTGGCGCTGCACGAACGTGCCGCGGCGGGCGTCCTGGCCCGCGAAGCGCACCGGCGTGCCCTCGATCAGCAGCGAGCCGAGGGCCAGCAGCTCGCCGAAGCCCCAGTCGATCTTGCCATTGCGGCTCATGTCGACGCGCTTGGTGAGCAGCTGCTGGATCTTCGGGTGCACCGTGAAGCCGGCGGGCTTGTTGTCGAAGGCATCGCCGATGGCGTGCACGACCTCGAGCGACACCGCGGTCGTCTCGAGCTCGCCCTCGGCGTCTTCATTTCGGATGCGGTCGGTCGCGCCCACGATCGGGATCGCGCCGGTCTGCGCGGCGTGCGTCTCGGCGAAGGCGCGCTCCATGCGGTCCTGGAAGTCGCGGTGCGCCTCCTCGTACTCGGCCTCGGTGATGTCGCCGCGACCGACGAGCGCCTCGGTGTACAGCTTGCGCACCGACCGCTTGGCCTCGATGAGGTTGTACATGAGCGGCTGCGTCATCGAGGGGTCGTCGCCCTCGTTGTGGCCGCGCCGACGGTAGCAGACGAGGTCGATGACGACGTCGCGGTTGAACTCCTGGCGGTAGCGGAAGGCCAGTTCGGCCACCCGCACGACGGCCTCGGGGTCGTCGCCGTTCACGTGGAAGATGGGCGCCTGGATCGTCTTCGCGACATCCGTCGAGTAGATCGAGGAGCGCGCGTCGCCGGGCACCGTCGTGAAGCCGACCTGGTTGTTGATGTTGACGTGGATCGTGCCGCCCGTGCGGTAGCCGCGCAGCTGCGACATCTGCATCGTCTCGACCACGACGCCCTGGCCGGCCATCGCCGCGTCGCCGTGGATGAGGATCGGCAGCGTCGAGAACGTGCCGATCGGCTTCCGGTCCTGCTTGGCCCGAACGATGCCCTCGAGCACGCCGTCGACGGCCTCGAGGTGCGAGGGGTTGGCGGCGAGCGAGACCGGCACCTGCTGGCCGTCGTCGGCGGTGAACGTGCCCTCGGTGCCGAGGTGGTACTTCACGTCGCCCGAGCCGTGGCCCGACACGGTGCCCTCGAACTCGCGGAACACCTGGCCGTACGTCTTGCCCGCGATGTTCGTGAGGACGTTGAGCCGGCCGCGGTGCGCCATGCCGATGGCGACCTCGTCGAGGCCCTCCTTCGCGGCGCCCTGCAGGATCTCGTCGAGCAGCGCGATGACCGACTCGCCGCCCTCGAGGCTGAAGCGCTTCTGGCCGACGTACTTGGTCTGCAGGAAGGTCTCGAACGCCTCGGCCTCGTTGAGCTTGCGGAGGATCCGCATCTGCTCGTCGTGCGTGGGCTTCTCGTACTTGCGCTCGACCTGGTCCTGGATCCAGCGCCGCTGCACCGGGTCCTGGATGTGCATGTACTCGATGCCGATCGTGCGGCAGTACGAGTCGCGCAGGATGCCGAGGATGTCGCGCAGCAGCGCCGTGCGGGTGTCGCCGAAGCCGCCCGTGACGAACTCGCGGTCGAGGTCCCAGAAGGTGAGGCCGTGGGTCGCGATGTCGAGGTCGGGGTGCGAGCGCTGCACGTACTCGAGCGGGTCGATGTCGGCCATCATGTGGCCGCGGACGCGGAAGGAGTTGATGAGCTCCTGCACGCGCGCCGTCTTGTCGATCGCGCTGGCGACGTCGACCGAGATGTCGGGGGCCCAGCGGATGGGCTCGTACGGCAGGCGCAGCGCCGCGAAGATGTCCTCGTAGAAGTCGCGCTGCCCGATGAGCAGTTCGTGCACCTTCTTGAGGAACTCGCCCGAGCCCGCGCCCTGGATGACGCGGTGGTCGTAGGTCGAGGTGAGCGTGATCGTCTTGCCGATCGCGAGGTTCGCGAGCGTCTTCTCGCTCGCGCCCTGGAACTCGGCCGGGTACTCGAGGGCGCCGGCGCCGATGATGCAGCCCTGGCCCTTCATGAGGCGGGGCACCGAGTGCACGGTGCCGATGCCGCCCGGGTTGGTCAGCGAGATCGTCGCGCCCTGGAAGTCGTCGGCCGTCAGCTTGTTCTTGCGGGCGCGGCCGACCAGGTCTTCGTAGGCGGCGAGGTAGTCGTTGAACGTCATCGTCTCGGCGCGCTTGATCGCGGGGACGAGCAGCGCCCGGCTGCCGTCGGGCTTGGGGATGTCGATCGCGATGCCGAGGCCGATGTGGGCCGGCTTCACGAGGCTCGGCTTGCCGTCGACCTCGGAGTAGAAGACGTTCTGGCTCGGGAACTCCTTCAGCGCCTGGATCAGCGCCCAGCCGATGAGGTGCGTGAAGCTCACCTTGCCGCCGCGCGTGCGGCGGAGGTGGTTGTTGATCACGATGCGGTTGTCGATCATGAGCTTCGCCGGCACGGTGCGCACGCTCGTGGCGGTGGGCACGGTGAGCGAGGCGTCCATGTTGGCGGCGAGGGTCTTCGGCAGGCCGCGCAGCGGCACCACCTCGTCGGCGTCGGGCTCCTCCACGACGGTGTGGGGGCTCGTGACGGGGACGTCGGCCGGCACCGGCGCGGTGCGCGGCGCGACCGAGGTCGTGCGGGCGGCGGGCGCCTGGCCGAGCACGGGTGCCGGCGCCGTGATGGGCGCGGGCTCGGCGGCGGCGGGTGCGGCGGGCGCCTCG
>NZ_WJIF01000007.1 GCF_009647605.1 Agromyces agglutinans
CGCCGCCGGCACGGCAGCGGCCGGTGCCGCCGGCGCCGGCGGCACCGCGGTCGTGACGACCGGCCTCGTGGTCGGGGCCGTGGCCGCCCTCGCGGGGGCCGCCGTCGTGGTCGCCCTGGTGGTCGCCCCTTCCGCCGAGCCCGCCCCTGCGGCGCCGGCAGCGGCGGCATCCGACTCGGAACACGGGGCCCCCTCTCGCGACGACGACGCGGGTGCCTCGCCGGATCCCGTCGTCGAGGCGCCGCAGGCCGATCCGATCGTCGACCTCCCACTCGAGCCGGTCGAGTCCGAGCCGGTGCCGGCACCCCCTGTCGACGATTCGCCTGCCGTCGAGCCGGTGCCCGCACCCGGGCCGCCGTCGAACCCCGGTCCGGCACCGACGCCCACCCCCACGCCGACCCCGACGCCGGATCCCGATCCGCCGACCGACACGTTCGCGGCCCCGCCGTCCATCGCGTCGATCGACACCGCCGACTCCCTCGTGATGCCGATCTTCTCGGGAACGGCCGAGGCCGGGGCATCCGTCACCGTCAGCGGCGCCGGGGTCTCGGCGACGACGTCCGCCGATGCGTCGGGCGCCTGGTCGGTCGAGCTCACCGGTCTTCCCGCCGGGCCCTCGACGGTCGAGGCGTGGCAGGTCGACCCCGCCGGGAACACCTCGCAGCGCACGAGCGCGACCGTCGACCTCCTCGCTCCGTCGCTCTCGATCCACGCCGCCGGACCGCTGTTCCACCTCCGGATGGAGGGCCGCCCGAGGGCAGCGGTCGAGGTGCTGCTCGACGGGCGGCACGTCTACCGCACCACGCTGAACGGCGGCGGTTCCAACGCCGATCTCGCCTGGGGGGAGATCCGTGGGCTCCTGCAGATCCGCTACGTCGCGGACGGCAGGGTCGGGCCGACGAGCGACGCCCGCTTCCCGGGCTGACGCGCCAGGCGCCGGCGTTCGACCGCCGCCCGCCCGAGTCCGCACGAACCCGCCCGAACCCGCCCGAGCGGTCAGTCGACGACGGGTGGATGCGGCGCGGTGGGGCTCGAGGCCAGCCAGCCGACCTCGGTGCCGCGTTCGTAGAAGTGCCGGAAGGCGTAGACCAGCGGATTCCAGGCGTTGGGATCGATGTGCACGCCCGTCGGGTCGAGGATCGCGGGCCACGCGTGCACGCGCAGCACCTGGGCCTCCACGATCAGGTAACCGCCGTCGAGTCCGGGCGTCGCGCGCGCGACGCGCGCCTCGAACTGCAGCGCGCACTCGTGCACGCGCGGCGGCTCGACGAGGTCGGAGGGCTGCGGCGTGAGCCCGGCGGCGCCGAACTTGTCGGGCTCGAAGCGGTACCGCGCGCGCTTGGCCTCGGGCACCGGGTCGCGGCCGGTCAGGCCCGAGAGCCGCACGACGGCCTGCCACAGCGGACCCGAGGGGAAGTTCACCGTCAGGTCGGGTCGCACGAGCAGGTTCGACGCCGTCTGGCCGTCGAGCTCGATGCCGAGCACGAGGGTCTTGCCGAGCGCCCAGTAGGACGACGCGGGCGCGAGGTTCGGCGAGCCGTCGGGGTTCTCGGTGGCGATCAGGAAGGCCGGCGTGCCCACGTACAGCACGCTCGGATCGACGACGACATGGCTCGGGCTGGTCACCGCCTGAGACTATGACGTGATGACCGATGACACCTCGAATGTGACACCGGAGCCCGTCGGCGACGCCGTGTGCTGGCTCTCGCGGGTGTGCGACGCGTGCGGAGCGTTCGTCGAGGGCGTGGATGCCACGCCGTGCTGGCACTGCGGCGCGGTCGCCGGGCGCGATTGAACGCGGTGGATGCCTCGCGCACGGGCTCGACTCACACGTTCGGCGGACCCGCCTCGAGACGCGCCCGCGCCGCCGCCTCGATGCGGTCGGCGGGGATGGTCCAGTCGGACTCGAGCCACCAGTTCACGCCCGCGTCGGCCCAGGGCAGCACGGTCGCGGCGGCTGCGGCAGCGTCGGTCGCGCTCGTCGCGCCCTCGTGGGTGATCGCGTACGGACGATCGCCGAGGCCCGCGGCCTCGCGTTCGCGACGGATCCACGCGATCGCCTCGGCGGCGATCTCGGGCGTGTACGCCGCAGCCTGCACCTCGGGACTCGACAGCTCGGCCCCGGGCGGCGCGTAGTTCGGCAGCCAGCCGTCGGCGGTGACGACGCGCCGCATCGACCGCGGTCTCGGCCACATGCCGACGACCCACGTGGTGATGCGCGGCTGCTGCACGGTCGGCAGCGGCAGCATCTCCTCGGTGCGCCGGGCGCGGTAGTGCCTGCCCTCGTACGCGAACGGCTCGCCCTTCCACAGGTGGCCGAGCAACTCGAGCGACTCGTCGAGCCGTTCGGCGCGCACCCGCCGGCCGGGGTCGGACTCGAAGATCCAGAACCGCTCCTCGACCGACTCGGGCACGCCGAGCCCTGCCGAGAGGATGACGCGCCCGCCCGAGAGCCGATCGACCGTCATCGTCTGCCCGGCCAGCTCCCACGGCCGGCGTCGCGGCACCGGCGTGAGCATCGTGCCGAGCCGGATGCGCTCGGTGCGCATCGCCGCGGCCGCAAGGGTCGCCCACGGGTCGGTCGCCCAGATGCCCTCCCAGACGAAGAACGCGTCCCAGCCGTTCGACTCGGCGACCACCGCGAGGTCGACGGCGATCTCGGGATCGCTCCCGGTGTAGATGAAGCCGTACTCCATGCCGCCACGCTATGCACGGCCACCGACATCGGCGCCCTGCTGTCCCTGAGCCAGGCGAGGGCCTACGATGTAGGTAAGCCTTACCTCAGACCCGAAGGGCGCTCCATGACCGTCGTCTCCCCCGTGGACCTCCAGACCGCGCCCGAGCCGCTCGACGTCGCCGCCCTCGTGCGCGCCGCGACCGCCGACGACCACCGCAACGCCGAGACGCGCGGGTTCATCACCCGACTCATGGGCGGTGAGCTCTCGCTCGCCGACTACACGCGCTACCTCGCCCAGTTCGCCTGGGTCTACGAGGCGCTCGAGTCCCGCGGCAGCCGCATCGACGACCCCGCCGTCTTCGACCCCCAGCTCGCGCGCATGGCCGCGATCGAGTCCGACCTCGCCGCGCTCGGCGCCGCCGACTGGCGCGAGACGCATCCGGCATTGCCGGCCACCGCCGCCTACGCCGCGCACCTGCGCGCCATCGCGGGCGATGACGTGCGCTATCTCGCCCACCACTACACGCGCTACCTGGGCGACCTGTCGGGCGGCCAGGCGATCTCCGCCCTCGTGGCCCGCCACTACGGCGCGACACCCGCGCAGCTGAGCTTCTACGACTTCGACCTCGGAGACGAGGGTCCCGTGCGCTACAAGCGCCGCTACCGCGAGGCGATGAACGCCCTCGCCCTCCGGCCGGCACAGGTCGACGTGCTGGTCGAGGAGGCCCGCGCCTCGTTCCGGCTCAACGGCGCGATCTTCGAGGCGCTCGCGGCGTAGGTGCGGCGTAGGCGCGGCGTCCCGCCGGCACGAACCCCGGGTCATCCGCCCGGATGATTCAGGGCGATCCCCCATGTCGCCATCCGCGGCCCTCGGTAGACTGCACGAAACCCCGCCGCACGCGACACCGGCGACCGTCCGTGTCCGCCGACGACAGGAGCATTCCGCGTGATCCACACCGCCCTCATCCCGTGGCTCGACCCCGAGTCCATCATCGCCGGCGCGGGTCCGTGGGCGCTGCTCGTGGTGTGCGCCATCGTCTTCGCCGAGACGGGGCTGCTCGTCGGGTTCCTCCTGCCGGGCGACACGCTGCTGGTGATCTCGGGCCTGCTCTCGCACCCGCTCGACGGCTCGCCGAACGGCGTCTTCGGCATCTCGGTGTGGTGGGTGTCGCTGCTGATCGGCCTCGCGGCGTTCGTGGGCGGCGAGGTCGGGTACTACATCGGCCACAAGGCGGGCCCCGCGGTCTTCGAGCGCAAGGAATCGGGCGTCTTCAGCGTCAAGAACGTCGAGCGCACGAACGCGTTCTTCGAGCGCTTCGGCGGCCTCACCATCATCCTCGCGAGGTTCGTGCCGATCGTGCGCACGTTCGCCCCCGTCGCCGCGGGCGTCGGCCACATGGGCAAGGGCAAGTACACCCTCTACAACTTCATCGGCGCCGTGCTCTGGGGCTTCGGCCTGACGATGTTCGGCTACGCGATCGGGTTCATCCCGGTGGTGGGCGACCTCGTCAAGGAGTACATCGACCTCATCCTGCTCGCCGCGGTCGGCGGCACCGCGCTCGTGACGATCTGGCACTACCTGCGCGAGCGCTCGAAGGCCAAGAAGGCGGCAGCCGCCGGCGAAGACGTCGTCACCGACGAAGACGAGGCCGAGCAGCTCGTGCTCGACCCCGACGTGTTCGACCGCGGCCCGCAGCACGACGACAAGTAGCGCGAAGCGCCGCCACTCACCTGACGAACGGATGCCTCGGGCCTGTGCCCCGGGGCATCCGTCATGCCGGCCGCGTGACGGTCTCGTCAGGGGTGCGCCGCGTGCTCGCGGCCGGCGCGGCCGGAGTGCCCCGCCGGCTCGAGCTGGAACGTCGAGTGCTCGACGTCGAAGTGGGCGCTGAGGCATCCGCCCAGTTCGTCGAGGAGGTCGCCCGCGCGCCCCGGCGCGAGCACCGACGGCTCGACCTCGACGTGCGCGCTGAACACCGGCGAACCCGACGTGATCGCCCAGACGTGCACGTCGTGCACGGCGACCACGCCCGGCGTGCCGAGCAGGTGCTCGCGGATCTCGGCGACGTCGGTGTCTGCGGGCGCCGACTCGCTGAGCACGCGCACCACGTCGCGCAACAGCAGCAGTGCACGCGGCACGATCATCGCGGCGATGACGAGCGAGGCGACGGCGTCGGCGAGCACGAATCCGGTCGCCAGCATGACGACCGCGGCGACGATCACCGCGATCGAGCCGAGCAGGTCGCCGAACACCTCGAGCGTCGCGCCGCGCAGGTTGAGCGAATCGCGCGAGCCGCCGCGCAGCACGAGCAGCGCGGCGACGTTCGCGACGAGGCCGATCGCCGCGACGACGAGCATCGGCGTCGTCTGCACCTCGGCCGGCGCGACGGCGGTGAGCCTGCCGATCGCCTCGACCGTGA
This sequence comes from Agromyces agglutinans, assembly GCF_009647605.1. GTDB lineage: Bacteria > Actinomycetota > Actinomycetes > Actinomycetales > Microbacteriaceae > Agromyces > Agromyces agglutinans. The sequence continues at coordinate 5,098 of NZ_WJIF01000007.1, forward strand.
CGGATGCCGCGACGACGAGGAGGATGACGCCGTTGGCCAGGGCCGCGAAGACCTCGACGCGCTGGTAGCCGAACGTCTGCCGGTCGGTCGCAGGACGGGCAGCGACGAACGCCGCGACCAGCGCGATGACGAGGCCGATGAGGTCGGAGAGCATGTGGCCCGCGTCGGCGAGCAGCGCGAGCGAGCCGCTCAGCCAGGCGCCGACGACCTCGACGACGAGCACGGTGCCGACGATGCCGATCACGATGCCGAGGCGCGCCCGATCGGTGGTGCGGTGCGAGTGGTCGTGGCCCATGATGCTTCCAGCGTAGGCCGGAAACCGCAGGTCAGCCCGAGATAGGAATGAGTCGCGTTCTCAGTGCGCGGGGCGCGGATCGCCCCGCTCCTCGAGCGACGGAAACCTGCGCTATTCGCCGGCCGACAGGGCGGATGCCACGCGCTCGAGCTCGGGCATGAGCGCGGCGAAGGCGCGCGCGCGGTGGCTCTCGGCGTTCTTCACCTCGGGCAGCAGTTCGGCGGCCGTGACCTCTCGCCCCTCGGGTTCGAAGACGGGGTCGTAGCCGAAGCCGTGCGAGCCGCGCGGCTCGTACGCGAGCGCGCCCGGCCAGCGCCCCTCGGCGACGAACTCCTCGGCGCCCGACGGCAGCCCCTCGGGCACCACAAGCGCGATCGTGCAGTGGAAGGAGGCGCCGCGGTCGGGCCGCTTCACGTCGGCGAGCTGGTCGAGCAGCAGCCGCACGTTCGCCTCGTCGCTTGCGAGCGAGCCCGCCCAGCGCGCCGAGAAGATGCCCGGTGCCCCGCCGAGCACGTCGACGCAGATGCCCGAGTCGTCGGCGAGCGAGATGCGACCCGTGTGCGCCGCGGCCGCGCGCGCCTTGATGAGCGCATTCTCGGCGAAGCTCGTGCCGTCTTCGACGGGCGACGGCCCGTCGTACGGCAGCACCGTGATGCCGGGCATCCGCTCGCCGAGGATCCGCTGGAACTCGGCGACCTTGTGCGCGTTGTGGGTCGCGAGCACGACCTCGAGCGCCATCGTCACTCCCCCTGCGCCGCGAGCGCGGCGAGCTGGATGCGGGTCAGGTCGGCGGTGCCCGCGAGCGCGAGGTCGAGCAGCGAGTCGAGTTCGCGGCGGTCGAACGGGGCGCCCTCGGCGGTGCCCTGCACCTCGACGAACAGGCCGCGCCCGGTCGCGACGACGTTCATGTCGGTCTCGGCGCGCACGTCCTCGACGTAGGCGAGGTCGAGCATGGGCGTGCCGTCGATGATGCCGACCGACACCGCCGCGACGGTGTCGATCAGCGGCTTGGCCTTCTGCCCGACGAACTTCCTGCCTCGTGCCCACTCGATGGCGTCGGCGAGCGCGACGTACGCACCCGTGATGGCGGCGGTGCGGGTGCCGCCGTCGGCCTGCAGCACGTCGCAGTCGATCTGGATGGTGTTCTCGCCGAGGCCCTTCGTGTCGACGACGGCGCGCAGGCTCCGGCCGATCAGCCGGCTGATCTCGTGCGTGCGCCCGCCGATGCGGCCCTTGACCGACTCGCGGTCGTTACGGGTGTTCGTCGAGCGGGGCAGCATCGAGTACTCGGCGGTGACCCAGCCCTTGCCGGAGCCGTTCATCCAGCGCGGCACGCCGTTGGTGAAGCTCGCGGTGCACAGCACCTTCGTGCGCCCGAACGAGATGAGGGCGCTGCCCTCGGCGTGCGCGCTCCAGCCGCGCTCGATCACGACCTCGCGCAGCTGGTCGGGGGTACGGCCGTCGGCACGGACGAGATCGGCTGCGGATTCGGTCACGAGAGGATTCCCTTCGGGAGGTGGATGGCCCCGGTCTGCACGAGCTCGACGCTCGGGATCTCGGGACCGATGAGCCGGTTGGCCAGGTCGAGGAAGGCGTGGGTCGACTCGCCGGTCGCCTCGTAGCGGCGGGTCGGCGGCGTCGGGTCGCGTCGTTCCATGCCGCGCCCGACGAGCACGCGATAGACGTCGTTGGCGGTCTCGACGTCGCTCGAGACGAGCGTCACGTCTTCGCCCATGACGTAGGAGATCGCGCCCTTGAGGAACGGGTAGTGCGTGCAGCCGAGTACGAGCGTGTCGACGCCTGCGCGCTTGAGCGGCGCGAGGTACTCCTCGGCGACGCTCAGCACCTCGTCGCCGGTCGTGACGCCGGTCTCGACGAACTCCACGAAGCGCGGGCACGCCCGGCTCGTGAGCTGGAGGTGCGGGGCGGCCGCGAACGCGTCGTCGTAGGCGCGCGACTGGATCGTGCCCTGCGTGCCGATGACGCCGACGTGCCCGGTCTTCGTCGCGGCGACCGCTCGCCGCACGGCGGGCTGGATCACCTCGACGACGGGCACGTCGTAGCGCTCGCGCGCGTCGCGGAGCATCGCCGCCGACGCCGTGTTGCACGCGATCACGAGCATCTTCACGCCCTGCGCGACCAGGTCGTCGAGTACCGCGAGCGCGTAGCGCCGGACATCCGCGATCTTCTTCGGGCCGTAGGGCGAGTGCTCGAGGTCGCCGACGTACAGGATCGACTCGTTCGGCAGCTGGTCCATGACCGCGCGTGCGACGGTGAGCCCGCCGACGCCGGAGTCGAAGATGCCGATCGGTGCGTCCATACGAGGATCCAGCTTAGGCGAGGCATCCGCCTCGCTAGGCTCGAGACGTGACCGGCTCGACTGCCCTCTTCACCGACCGCTACGAACTGACGATGGTGGATGCCGCGTTGCTCGACGGCACCGCGCACCGCGAGAGCCTCTTCGAGGCGTTCGCTCGGCGACTGCCCGACGGCCGGAGGTACGGCGTCGTCGCGGGCACCGGCCGCCTTCTCGAGCTGATCGAGCGGTTCCGCTTCGCCGACGCCGAGCTCGAGTGGCTCCGCGAACACGAGGTCGTGCGCCCCGCGACCCTCGACTGGCTCGCCGACTACCGGTTCCGCGGCGACATCTGGGGCTACCGCGAGGGCGAGGCGTACTTCCCCGGTTCGCCGTTGCTGACCATCCGGGCGACGTTCGCCGAGGCGGTCATGCTCGAGACGCTCGTGCTCTCGACGCTGAACTTCGACTCGTCGGTCGCGAGCGCGGCGGCGCGCATGGTGTCGGTCGCGCTCGGACGGCCGCTGGCCGAGATGGGCTCGCGCCGCACCAACGAGGGCTCGGCGGTCGCCGCGGCCCGCGCGGCGTACATCGCCGGATTCGACGCGACGAGCAACCTCGAGGCGGGCCGCGCCTGGGGCATTCCGACGATGGGCACCGCCGCGCACGCGTTCACGCTGCTGCACGACAGCGAGGAGGAGGCGTTCCGCGCGCAGGTCGAGGCGCTCGGGCCGAAGACGACGCTCCTCGTCGACACGTACGACATCGCGCGCGGCGTCGAGACCGCGGTGCGCGTCGCGGGCACCGGGCTCGGGGCCGTGCGCATCGACTCCGGCGACCTGCCGACGGTCGTCGGCGCCGTGCGCGACCAGCTCGACGCCCTCGGCGCCGTCGACACGAAGATCACGGTCACGAGCGACCTCGACGAGTTCACCATCGCCGCGCTCTCGGGTGCACCCGTCGACTCCTACGGGGTCGGCACCTCCGTCGTCACGGGATCGGGGGCGCCGGCCGCCGGCATGGTGTTCAAGCTCGTCGCGCGGCGCGACGACGGCGGCGACTGGGTGCCGGTCGCGAAGGCCTCGACGTCCAAGGCATCCGTCGGCGGCCGCAAGAACGCGGCCCGCCGGCTCGATTCGACGCGCACCGCGCGCGAGGAGCTCGTGTTCCTCGGCGACGGCCCCGACGGGGCCGACGAGTTCGCGCCCGACGACCAGCTGCGTCCCCTGATGGTGCCGCTCATGCGCGACGGCGAGGCGGATGCCTCGTTCACCGGCCCCGAGGGCACGCGGGCAGCCCGCGCGCACCGCGCCGAGGTCATGCAGGAACTGCCGATCGAGGCGTTCCGGCTCGGCCGCGGCGAACCCGCGATCCCGACGACGTACCGCTGAGCGGCTACGCGCGCTTCATGCGCTCGTAGATCTCCTTGCAGGTCGGACAGACCGGGAACTTCTCGGGGTCGCGCCCCGGGGTCCACTTCTTGCCGCAGAGCGCCTTCACGGGCTTGCCGGTGAGCGCCGACTCGAGGATCTTCTCCTTCTGCACGTAGTGCGAGAAGCGCTCGTGGTCGCCCGGTTCGATGTGCTCCTCTTCGAGGAGCTTCTCGAGCTCGCGGTCCAGCACGGACGTGCCGCCGCCGGGCTGGTCGGGATCGGCGATGCTGGCGCGAGGGGCCTGGGCGACCTGCTCGGCGAGCACGGCCTCGGACGCGACGAACACGGGCAGCGCGGACTCGGACATGGGGTCGATTCTACGCGGCTACGCGCGCATGGCGGCCTGCAGGATCTCGGGCCCGCGACGCTCGAACACGCGCCCCCCGAGCCAGACGCCGCCGATGAGGACGAGCAGGCCGAGGCCCACTCCGGCGGCGAGCGAGAGCAGGTGCCACTCGGGATCCACGAAGATGCCGAAGCCCGCGAACACGAGTGCTGGCGCGGCGATGATGAGCGCGCCGAACATCGTGATCGACTGCACGAACGCCGAGAGCGCCCCGGTCGACTGCGGCTGCTGGAACGGGCTGTCGCCCGGCTTCACGGCCGGGTACGGGAATCGTGCGCTGCTCACCGAGCCGATGCCGAGGCCGGCGAACAGGAGGGCCGTGCTCACGCCGATCACGCTCGGCAGCAGGCGGTCGTCTTCGAGGACGAGTCCCGTGATCGCGCTGCCGAGCCCGATCACGAGCACGCCGGCGATGAGCACCGGCACCAGCCGCCCGAACCGGTCGGCCGCGCCGCGCACGCCGGAGGCGACGTGCAGCCAGACGGCGGTCGAGTCGTACGCGGTGTCGTTGTGCACGCTCCAGCCGAGGAACAGCGCCATGAGCGGCACGGGGATGAGCGGCAGGTAGTCGGAGGGGACGCCGGCGATCGACAGCGGCACGAGCACCACGACCGGCAGCACCGGGATCATGATGAAGGCCACCCAGTACCGCGCGTCGCGGAACCAGTACGTGAGGCTGCGAGCGGCGATCGTGCCGGTCGCCGTGTGCGGCAGCCGGTCGAACCAGCCGAGGCCCCGGTAGCTCTTCGACGAGGCCTCGCGACCCGGAGTCACGAGCATGAGGGCGACGAGCCGCTGCCAGGCCAGCCAGAGCACCCAGAGGGATGCCGCGGCGATCAGCAGCTTCAGGACGGCGGCGCCCCATGCGCCCGCCGCGGCGTCGCCGGGAACCGCGAAGGCGGCGCCGATCGGCGTCCAGCCGAGGATGCCGCCGAGCGATTCGAGCAGCGGAATGCCCGCCGACGACCAGTCCGCCGTCACGAGCAGCACGATGACCGGCGAGAGCGCGACGATGATCAGCAGCCCGAGCACGCCGGAGAACTCCTTCGCGCGCCGGCTCGCGAGCAGCAGCGACCCGAGGGCCGTCGTGACGCGCGCGACGAGCAGGCAGGTCGCGAATGCGAGCGCGGCGCCGACGATGGCGAAGAGGGTCTCGCCGAAGCCGCGCGACCAGGTCACGATCGTGCCGGTCAGCACGATCGCGAGCACGAGCGCCGGCACGCCGATCAGTGCGGAGACCGCCAGGCCGAACGCGAGCGTGCGATCGGGGATGCCGAACAGCGCGAAGCGCCGCGGATCGAGCGTGTCATCGGTGCCGAAGACGAGCGGAACCACGATGAACCCGACGACCGTCAGCGACCCGGCGACGATCAGCACGTCACGGATCAGCGCGACGTCGTCGAAGGCGCGCAGGCCCACGAGGACGAGAAAGAGCAGGAAGGCGAGGCCGAGCCCGTAGACGAGGCCCACCACCATGCCGACGACCTGCCAGGCGCTGCGCCGGAACAGGTTGGCCATCAGCTGCAGCTTCAGTCGGAGAAACTGTGCAACCATTCCATCCCCTCCGCAGCCTTGCGCCCGCCGGCGAGCTCGACGAATCGATCTTCGAGAGTCTCACCCGCGCGCACCTCGTCGAGCGTGCCGTGCGCGAGCACGCGGCCCGCCACGACGATCGCGACGGAGTCGCAGACCCGCTCGATGAGGTCCATGCCGTGGCTGGAGAGGACGACGGTGCCGCCGCCGGCGACGTAGCGCTCGAGGATCTCGGTGAGGTTGGCCGCCGACACGGGGTCGACGGACTCGAACGGTTCGTCGAGCACGAGCAGTCGGGGCGAGTGGATCATGGCGCACGCGAGCGCGATCTTCTTCGTCATGCCGGCCGAGTAGTCGGCGACGAGCCGGTCGATCGCGTCGTCGAGGCCGAACGCCTGGATGAGGTCGGCCGAGCGTTCGCGCACCGTGCGGTGGTCGAGGCCGCGCAGGGTGCCCGAGTAGTCGAGCAGCTGCGCGCCGGTGAGCCGGTCGAACAGCCGCAGCCGGTCGGGCAGCACGCCGATGACGCGCTTCGCGGCCTTGGGGTCGGCCCACACGTCGATGCCGTGGATGCGCACCACGCCCTCGTCGGGGCGCAGCAGGCCGGTGATCATCGACAGCGTCGTCGTCTTGCCCGCACCGTTGGGGCCGACGACGCCGTAGAACGAACCGGCCCGCACGTCGAGCGACACCTGGTCGACCGCGAGGTTCGGGCCGAATCGCTTCACGAGGCCGCCGACCTCGAGCACCGTCGGCGTGTCGGCCGACGGCGCGGGTCGTGCGACGCGCAGGGTGCGCTTCTTGCGCGGCGTGGCCGGGGCGTTCGGAAGCGAGATCACGGAGACCGCCGCCGACGCGGTGGGGGCCACGGGCGCGACGGGCGGGGCAGCGGGTTCGGGCGCCGCCTCGGCAGGTGCCTCGGGCGCCGCCTCGACGGGGGCCGCCTGCACCGTCTCCTCCTCGAGGGTCACCGCCTCCACGGGCGCCTCCGGTTCGACGGACACCGCCTCCTCGACGGGCACCGCCTGCTCGACGGACGGAGCCGCAGCTACGACGGCCACCTCGTCGACGATCGGCGCCGAGCCCTCCGCGGATACCGCGTCGACGGCCGGTGCGGCAGGGCTCCGTGCCGCTCTCGCCACGGCCGCGGCGGCGGCCGTGGTCGCGACCACGGACAGCTTCGCCGATTCGCCGCCATTCGCGCGGGCGTCGGCGCCCGCCTCGCGTCGGGGCACCTCCACGACGGCCATCTGCACGGACTCCGTCGGGTTCGCCTGCTCGACCGCGCGGGCTGCGGCGACGGCGATGCCGGCCGACGGGGCTGCGGACTCCGCGGTGGCCGCGGACTCCGTGGCGGCGCCCGGCTCGGCGGTCGGAGACTTCCTGGGCGTGCGCTCGGCAGCGGTCGTCTCGGTGGTGAGCGCCGCCGCGACGCGTGGCTGCTCGCGCTTGCGCGCGGTCGACTCCGCGGCACGCTCGCGCGCCGCGGCGCTCGTGGCCGCACCCTTCGCGGCCGGCCGCTTCGCGGTGCGCGCAGCCTGGCCACGCGTCTCGGCCGCCGACTTCGAGGCGGTGCGCGAGGCCGGCGTCCGTCGGGAGGCGGTGGTCGCCGCCGAGCCCGACGCCGACGCGGCTTGCTCGCCGGCCGGCTTGCGCGTGCGCGGCGTCTTCGCGGGCGCCGCTTCGGCGGAGGCATCCTTCTTCGCCGTCGTCTTCGCAGCCGTCGTGTTCGCGGCCGTCGTCTTCGCAGCCGTGGTCTTCGCAGCCGTCGTCTTCGCGGCCGTCGTCTTCGCAGCTGCCGTCTTCGCGGGCGCCGGGGCATCCGTCTTCGCCGCCGACTCGGACTCCTCCGCGGCGTCGGGCTTCACGACCGGCTTCCCGGCCGCGGGCTTCCCGGCCGCGGGCTTCCTGGCCGCGGGCTTCTTCGGCGTGCCCTCGCCGCCCTCGGACGAGGCCGACGCCGTGCCCTGCGCGGGGCTCCGGCGCGCCGGCGCGCGGCGCGCCCCGGCGGTGCTGCGCGAGCCCGTCGCGGTGGATTCCCCCTGTGCAGCGGACGCCCCCCGGCCGGTGTCTTCACGAGCCTCGTCGTCGTCTGCTGGGCGCGAAACTGAAGTCACCCGGCAACGGTATCAACGCGAACGGCGCTCGTCCTCCTCATGTGGAGGGAATCATCCTCACGGCCGATTGTTTCCTGAACGTCACCTGAACGTAACGTCACGATCGAATGACGACCTCCGGACGGATTCTTCGCCGCACCGGGACCAACGGGTAGGCTGGGGGCGGCATAACGGCGTGTCCAGATTCGTACTTCCGGGTGAACGGCGGGCGAACGATCCACCACGAGATCGGTCCCGACGCTGCATCCGACCACCGAAGGAGATGCAGTGACCACCCAGATCGTGATCCTCGCAGCCGGCATGGGGAGCCGGCTCGGGCGTTCCCTCCCCAAGCCGTTGACCGAACTCAGCGACGGCCGCACCATCATGCGCCAGCAGTTCGACAACATCGAGCACGCGTTCGGGCCCAAGCCGAACGTCACGATCGTCGTGGGCTACAAGCTCGAGCACATCATCGAGGCGTTCCCGCAGGCCTCCTTCGTCTACAACGAGGAGTACGACCAGACGAACACCTCGAAGTCGCTCATGCGGGCGCTCAAGGCCTCGCAGCCGGGCGGCGTGCTCTGGATGAACGGCGACGTCGTGTTCGATCCCGCCATCCTCGTGCGCGCCCTCCCCCTCATCGAGCGCGACCAGTCCTTCGTCACCGTCAACACCGCGAAGGTCTCCGACGAAGAGGTCAAGTACACGACCAGCGCAGAGGGCTACATCAAGGAGCTCTCGAAGACCGTGCGCGGCGGGCTCGGCGAGGCCGTCGGCATCAACTACATCTCGGGCCGCGACAAGGCCACCTTCCTCGCGCACCTCCAGCGCGTCGGCGACCAGGACTACTTCGAGCGCGGCCTCGAGCTCGCGATCGAGCGCAACGGCCTGCTCGTCGAGCCGATGGACGTCTCGGACCTCTACGCGGTCGAGATCGACTTCGCCGAAGACCTGGAGCGCGCGAACCACTTCGTGTGATCGACGAACCCTGCACCACAGCAGGAGAGCGGATGCCCCGGGGCATCCGCTCTTCGTCGTTTCGGGGCTTCCCCGGCTACGCCCGCGTCACCGACCGGGCGACGCCGGCGCGCTCGAGGGCGCGCGCGATGACGCGGCCGATCCAGATGAACAGGGGCGGGCTGCCGACCCAGCAGGCCAGGGAGATGATCCACGCCCACCACGCGTAGTGCTCGGCGCCCTGCGCGACGAACACCGCGATGCCGAGGATCGCCCCGGAGAACACGCCCGCGAGGTAGAACATCCAGGGATCCCAGCGGCGGTAGCGCGTCACCAGGAACGGCAGTTCGAGCAGCACGCCGACCAGCAACCCGGTGCCGACATAGCGCCAGAACCACCACGGCGCGAAGGCGGCGCCGACGAGGCCCGCGATGAGCCCGGTCAGGATGCCCGTGCCCGGCCGCTTCAGGAGCGCCAGCGCGACGACGCTCGGCAGGAAGTGCGACCCGATCGTGAGGCCGTACAGCAGCGGCCCGAACGCGGCGAACGCCGCCGCGAGGTAGCCGGCTCCGCCGGCGACCAGGCCGCCGCCCACGCCGATCGCCGCACAGCTCATCAGGATCCGGGTACTCGCACGATGCACCCTGCCAACCTACCGCCGGCGTCGCTGGAGGGGTGCTGAAGGAACACGGACGCGCATCTACGATGGGAGCGTGACGAGCTACGCCGAGACGCACCCGCTGCAGCGGACGTGGTGGTCCCGGTATCGGCACTCGCTCTGGCTGCTGACGACCCGCGACCTCAAGGTGCGCTATTCGACCTCGGCGCTCGGCTACGTGTGGTCGGTGCTCGATCCGCTCGTCATGGCGGGCATCTACTGGTTCGTGTTCACGCAGGTCTTCCAGAAGCCCGTCGGCACCGAACCGTACATCGTGTTCCTGCTGTCGGCGCTGCTGCCGTGGATGTGGTTCAACGGCGCGGTCTCCGACTCGACCCGCGCGTTCCTCAAAGATGCGAAGCTCGTGCGCTCGACGATGATCCCCCGCACGATCTGGGTGAACCGCCTGGTGCTCTCGAAGGGCATCGAGTTCGTCTTCGCCCTGCCCGTGCTGGCGCTCTTCGCGATCTTCGCGGGGGCATCCGTCTCGTGGCAGCTGGTGTACTTCCCCCTCGCGATCGTGCTGCAGGCGGTGCTGACCGCCGGCGTCGCGCTCATCGTCGCCCCGCTCGTCGTCTTCTTCCGCGACCTCGAACGCGCGGTCAAGCTCGTGCTGCGCTTCCTCTTCTATGCGTCGCCGATCATCTACGGCGCGACCGACCTGCCCGAGGGCATGCAGTTCTGGGCGGCGTTCAACCCCCTGACGGGCATCTTCAGCCTGTACCGGGCGGGCTTCTTCCCCGACCAGCTGATCCTGTTCGAGGTCGTGGTCAGCGCGGCCATGTCGGTACTGCTGCTCGTGATCGGGCTCTGGGTCTTCCGGTCCAGCGAGCGCCAGGTGCTGAAGGAGATCTGATGGCGGATGCCACGACGGCGACGGCCTCGACGCCCGGGGCCCCCGCGGAGTTCGCCATCCGCGTCCAGGGGCTCGGCATCCGGTTCCGCCGCAACCGGCGCGGGCGGCGCAGCTTCAAGGACCTCCTCTCGGGGCGGAGCCGCCGCACCCGCCCCGGCGAGTTCTGGGCCCTGCGCGGCGCGTCGTTCGACGTGCGGGCCGGCGAGGCGATCGGCGTCGTCGGCCGCAACGGCCAGGGCAAGTCGACGCTGCTGAAGCTCGTCGCCGGCGTGATGCTGCCCGACGAGGGCTCGGTCGTCGTCGAGGGCGGCGTCGCGCCGCTCATCGAGATCACGGGCGGCTTCGTCGACGACCTCACCGTGCGCGACAACGTGTACCTGACCGCGGGCCTGCACGGCATGACGCGCGCGCAGGTCGACGCGAAGTTCGACGAGATCCTCGAGTTCGCCGGCATCGGCGACTTCGTCGACACGCCCTACAAGCACCTCTCGAGCGGCATGAAGGTGCGCATCGCGTTCGCGGTGATCTCGCAGCTCGAGGAGCCGATCCTGCTCGTCGACGAGGTGCTCGCGGTGGGCGACAAGGCGTTCCGCGAGAAGTGCTACCGGCGCATCGAGGAGATGTTGGCCGGAGGCCGCACCATGTTCTTCGTCTCGCACAACGAGCGCGACCTGCGCCGCTTCTGCACCCGGGGCCTCTACCTCGACAAGGGCTCGCTCGTGCTCGACGCGCCGATCGACGACGTGCTCGACCGGTACAACGGCGACTACAACTCGTAGGCCGCGCCGCCGGCGGGCCGGTCGGTCGCCCGGCCGGCCCGTCGCCCGGCGCCCCGTCAGTCGCTCGTGCAGATGTACTGCTCGAAGTGCCCCGGCGTGCCCGAGAACGCCTTGCCCGAGTTCTTGGTGTCGTCCTTCTGGTAGGCGATGGCGGCTTCGCGATAGGCCGAGCTGTCGGGCGCAGTGACATCCGCCAGTACCGGCTGGCCGTCGAAGTCGTCGGTGACGCCCATCACGTACGCGAGCTTCTGCAGCAGCGCGAGGTTGCTCGGACTGTGCTTGCGCACGATGTTCCACCCGCCGTACGCCGCGTTGCACTCGGTGTACAGGTTGAAGGCGCCGTTCCAGTCGAGCAGCTTGTCGCCGTCGTTCGGCCCGTTCTTGGTGACGTCGCCCTGGAGCACGTCGCGGTTGTGGCCGCCATACAGCCAGTCGATGCCGTGGTGGTGCTGGCGCGTCTCCGCACCGGTACCGCCGGGCGCCGTGTCGGCGTAGGCGTCGACGAGCCGGAACCAGTCCGCCGGGTCGACACCCGGGCGGGGCTGGTAGTCGAGGATGTCGGCGCCGGCTTCCGTGTTGTCGGCGCCGTACCCGCCGTAGAGCACGTCGATCCATTCGCCGTCGGCACCGGGGTCGTTGCGTGCCGGGAGCTCGGGCGCCGTCGCGGGATGGCCGCGTCCGCCCCACATCACGTCGGCCCCGTCGTCGCCGAAGAGGTAGTCGCCGCCGGAGTCGCCGTTCATGAGGTCGTCGCCGAGCCCGCCGTGCATCGAGTCATGGCCCGGCCCGCCGCGGAGCTCGTCGTCGGCGCCCGCGGTGAGCCCGCTCGGCGACAGCGCCGATCCGTCGCCGTCATGGGTCAACGACGTGCCCCGGTAGAGCGGATGCGCCTCGAAGGGCGTGAGCACCGCGTCCTGTGCGCCGCCGTCCGGGCCTCCGAGGTTCATTCCAGGAGGGCCCTGGCTGTCGTGGGTCTGCACGTCCGGGTCGTCCGGATCGCTGCCGTCCTGCTCGACGAATCGCGTTCGCACGCCGCCGAGGTCGCCCAGCATCGCGTCCTCGCCGTCGCCGCCCCAGAGGATGTCGGCGCCGAGCTCGCCGTACTGGTCGTCGGCGCCGTCCTCGCCGAACAGCCGGTCGGCGCCGTCCTGGCCCCACTGGCTGTCGTCGCCGTCGCCGGCGCCCGCCGAGATCAGCGGGTTGGTGCCGTCGCCGCCGAAGATCAGGTCGTCACCCCAGACGCCCGCGGCCGCCGGAGCCCCGACGTCGTACCGGGTGACCTCGCGTTCGACCACGGCCGAGCCGTCGTCGGGCGCGTCGTTGTCCGGGTACCGCTCCTCGTACACGGCGTACTCGTCGCCGTCGAGGGTGCGGTTCAGCTCGCCGTTGTCGCCGAGCTGGAAGTCGGCCTGCCCGTCGCCGAAGACCCAGTCGCCCGCATCGCGGTGCCCCGCGACGTTCGACCCGCCGAACTGGTCGTCCTGGCCGTCGGGCTGGGCCGCGCCGACGAGGTCGGCACCGGCGCTGGGTGCGCCGGGAAGCCCGGCGGGCGGTGCGATCAGGCCGGGCAGCGCGCCGCCGACCTCGGGCGGCAGGAGGATGCCGCCGTACTGGCCCACCTGGCGGTCGCCCACGACCACGTCGGAGCCTCCGTTGCCGTGCTGCACGTCGGCACCGCCGTCGCCGAACAGGAAGTCGTTGCCGTCCTGCCCGAACTCGGCGTCCGCGCCGGACCCGCCGTTGAGCAGATCCCGGCCCGACTCGGTCGTCACCGGCGCGTCGACGTCGTGCAGCACGACGCCGCGCGGGGTCTCGACGCCGATGAGACTCGTCACGAAGTGGAATGCGTCGGGCCCGGGCTCGTCGAGCGCCGGGCACGAGGCCGGCTCGAACGCCACGCCCGGCACGTCGCGCACGATGCACGCGTTGTCGCCGGCGACGACGTCGGCTCCGCCGCCGCCCCACAGCACGTCGCCCGAGTCCGGCTGGTCGGGGAAGCTCGAGCCGCCGATGAGGTCGTCCTCGTCGGCGTTGCCCTCGAGCCAGTCGCCGTCCTGGTTGCCCTCGACCAGGTCGCCGGCGCCGTCGCCCTTCACGCGGTCGCCGCCGCCCTCGCCGAACATCCGGTCGTTGTCGGCGTTGCCGCGCATGAGGTCGCCGCCCGAGACCGCGTCGAGCGCGGCATCCGTCTTCTCGGTGTCGAGGAGGGTGACCTCGCGGAACACGCCGCCGGTCACCGGGTCGGTGCGCCAGGCGTCGGCATCGCCGGGATCGGCCTCACGCGTGAGGATCGCGTTGTCGCCCGTCATCACGTCGTCGGCGGCGTTGCCCTCCATCTCGAGCTCGCCCTCGTCGGGGGCCGCGTTCGCCCCGTCGGGGTCCGCGAGCGGGTTCACCGGCGACGAACCGCCGATCAGGTCGTCGGCACCGTCGGTTCCGTCGGGCATCGAGGCATCCGACTCCTCGTCGAAGCCGAAGATGCGGTCCTGCCCGGCGTTGCCCTCGAGGTGGTCGTCGAAGCCGCCGCCGCGCAGCGTGTCGGTGCCGTGGCCGCCGAAGCCGCGGTCGTCGCCGCCGGTCGGCCACGGGTCGCCCGCCTGCCGGAAGTCGCCCCAGACCGCGTCGTCACCGCCCGATCCGGGGTCGATCAGCGAGACCTCGGTCGACGGCGAGCCGTTGGGCGAGCCCGGCTGCCACCCGCCGGACGGGGGGCCAACGAGCCGCGCCGGCGGCGCGATCGTGCCGCGGTCGCCGACGAGGTCGTCGGGGCCCGCGCCGCCCACGAGCTGGTCGCCGTCGAGTTCGCCGAACAGCTGGTCGTAGTCCTCGTCGCCGAAGAGGGCGTCGGCGGCGTCCTGCCCGTGCAGTTCATCGCGGCCCGTGCCGCCGTCGCCGGTGTCGGGCCCGTAGGTCGAGGCGTCGGCCGACGGCGTGATGGTCACCGCGTCGAGCGCGTCGAGCGACCCGTTCAACCCGGCGTCGATCGTGACGTCGTCGCCGAAGCCCCGGTCGTGGTCGGGTCCGCCGAAGAACGTGTCACCGGCGTCGGCCGCGTTCACGGCGATGCCGCCGCCGATGACGAGGTCGATGCCCTCCTGGCCGTGCACCGCATCGGATGCCCCGTTGCCGAGCACGACATCGGAGCCGGGTCCGCCGAACGCCTGGTCGGCGTCGCCGTCGCCCCAGACCTCGTCGTCGCCGGTCTCGCCCTGGAGCGTGTCCTCGCCGCCGTTGCCGTGGACGAGGTCGCCGTCGCCGCCGCCGAACGCGGTGTCACCGCCGCCTTCACCGTAGATGCGGTCGGGGCCGGCTCCACCGCCGAGCGACGGGTCGCCGACGCCGGCGGTCTCGCTCGGCTGCGCCACGCGGCTGCCCGGTGCGCCGGTGATCGTGCCGTCGTCGCCGAGGACGAGGTCGGCTCCCGCGCCGCCGTCAGCACGGTCGGCGCCGGTCGTGCCGGCATCGGCCGCGCCGTCGCCGTCGCCGATCAGTTCGTCGTCGCCGTCGTCGCCGAAGAGGCCGTCGTCACCGCCGCCGCCCCACACGAGGTCGCCGCCCGGGCCGCCGCGCAGGTCGGGATCGCCGTCGGACTGGCCGTGCACGTCGTCATCGCCGTCCTCGCCCCAGGCCTGGTCGGCACCCCGGCCGCCCCAGAGGTGGTCGCCGCCGCCCGATCCGTAGATCCGGTCGTGGCCGTCGCCGCCCTGGACGCGGTCCTCGGAGGCATCCACGCCCGTGGCCACGAGCCGGTATCCACCGTAGACGACGTCCTCGCGTCCGCCGCCGAAGATCGTGTCGGCGCCACCCTCGCCCTCGATGCGGTCGAGGCCGTCGGTTCCCGGCGCGGGATCGCCCTCGGGCTCGACCGTGTCGTCGGACGGATCGGCGTCGGGCGGGTCGTCGCCGAAGATGCGGTCGTCGCCGCTGCCGCCGGTCAGGCCGTCGTCTCCGGCGCCGCCGATGATGAGGTCGCCGCCGTCGAACCGGTTCGGCTTGTCGGCGGGCGGCGTCTGGCCCGGCGGCACCGAGAGCTTGTCCTTGCCGCCCCGGACCGTGTCGTTGCCCGCGTCGCCGCGCAGCACGTCGGCCTCGAGTCCGCCGTCGATCGTGTCCGAAAGCCCGCCGCCGCGCAGCGTGTCCACGCCGTCGCCGCCGATGAGCGTGTCGGTGCCCTCGCCCGTGCCGTCGCCGTGGTCGCCGGAGGCCGTGTTCGTGCCGTTGCCCAGCGTGATCGAGTCGGCGCCGTTGCCGCCGTTCACGGTGTCGTCGCCGTCACCGGTGACGATCTTGTCGTCGCCGTCGCCGAGCGTGGATGCCTCGACGGGCGCCGTGAACGGCCAGCTCGCGGCCGGATCGGCCGGCGACGCGGGGTCGAGGTCGCCGGGCTTCGAGCCCGGCCCCGATCCGTTGAAGAGGAACGCGTCGTTGCCGCCGAGCGCGTCGATGATCCGCACGCCGACTCCCGACCGCGTCTCGGTGTAGCCGAACGCGCTCACGCTGAACTCGTACGCGCCACCGCCGTCGGGTGCCGCCGACAGCTGGCGTACGGCGTACGACTCGCTCTCGACGTCCTCGAAGGCACCGCGGTCCGAGACCCGCGAGCCGACGTTCAGCACGACCCACCCGCCTTCCTCGGTGGCGAGCACGGGGGTCTGCTCCTCGCACGACGAGGAGAACTCGAAGAGCGTGATCTCGGCCAGTCGCCAGCTGTCGGAGTAGCAGAACGGGCACGGCCCGAACTCGGCGTACACCTCGAGGAACGCGATCAGCTTGCCCTCGATGTCGAACAGGCAGATCGGCGTCTTGAACTTCGCGACGATCTCGTCGATGTGCATCCGGCCGTCGGCCTCGGGCGTGTCGTTCAGGTTGAGCCCGAACGTCGCCGTGATGCCGCCCTTGACGCCGGCCTCGGCGATGAAGATGTCGAGCTTGGCGCCGGCGGTGATCGTGCCCGACACCGTGAACTCGGGGATGTCCTTGCCCGAGGCATCCAGGTCGGTCAGGTACAGGCTCTGCAGGAACGCGGAGCCCGCCTTCGCGGCCGCGTCGAGCGGGCTCTCGATGGTCGGGTCCGCGAACAGCGACTCGGCGAGCATCCGGACCCCGCGGGTCGACACACCGGCGCCGACCTGCGCCGAGACGTCGAGCGCCCCGCCGATCGTCACGTACAGCACGCCGAAGAACGGGCCGAAGCTCTGCGTGTACTCCATGTGCACGCCGAGCGCGTCGGGCCGCCACTCGACGACCGAGCAGTCCTTGCCGAGGAGCAGGCCCACGAGGCAGCTCGGGTCGTCGAACATCGGGAACGAGAAGTCGGACTCGCTGGGCTCGGCCTCCTGGCGCACGGTGTCGAAGTCGTCGGACTTCTCGCCGAGCGCGCCGGACACCTGCCCTTCGACGAGCCCCTCGTCGACGTCGATCGGACCGTCGACGACGTCGGTCGCCCGGTCGGGCGTCAACGGCGAGCCGCGCGCGACCTCGGTCGACAGCGCCAGATGCTCGACGAGCACGAACGGCTCGCCGTCGGCCAGTCCCTGCACCTGTTCGAGGAAGCCGAACAGCTGGTCGATGTCCTCCAACAGCGAGACGTCGACGACGCCGAACAGCTCGGCGAGGTCGACCATGGTGACCGGATCGCCGCCGAAGTACTGCGAGAGGTCGCTGATCACGGGGATCGGAGAGAACAGGAACTCGCGCACGGGCTTGGTCGGCGCGAGGATCGGGTCGAGCGTGCGCAGCACGTCGCCGAACATCCTCGTGAACATCTGGCCGGGTGCGACGGCGATGCGGTCGAGCGAGATCTCGGGATCGCCGAGCCCGTCGCCGTCGAAGGTCCACCCGAGCGCGAAGTCCGCGGTGAAGGTGGGCAGCGTGTCGTTCACGTTGCCGCCGTCGGCGATGCCGGTCGAGAGGTGCAGGTCGAGGGTGATGCCGCCCTCGATGCGCGGCTCGCCGAGGAACCCGCCGATGTCCTCCGACAGGAACGAGGTGATCGGCATCACGGTCGTGCAGTGCGCGCCGCCCGTGACGTTGGCGCCGTAGGTCGCCGGATCGAGGGCGTCGCAGCCCGGGGCCTCGAGTCCGAGCTGGGCGGTCAGGCGCGCGCCGCTGGGCAGCGCCGGATCCGTGCTCCGGTCGGTCGCCTCCATGCCGATGAAGCCGATCCGGCCCGTGATCGGAACGCCTGGGGCGAGGTTCGCGCCCACGTTGACGCGGATCTCCTCGAGGCCGCCGTCGGCCTCCGGGTCGGCCGCACCCGTTCCCGGCACGGGGTTGTCGAGCAGGTAGAAGCCGTCGTCGCGGGACACGCCGAAGCCGAGCTCGACGGTCCAGCCGGCGCTGGCCGTGACCGTGCCCGTGAGCGTGATCGGCAGGCCGGGCAGGCCGAGGCTCAGCGGGATGTCGGCCACGCCCGGGCAGGCCACGGCGTCGCCCACGGGGCATCCGCTCCCGGCGAGGTCGCGGGCACCCTGCCCGAGCTCGAGCTCGAAGCGCAGGTCACGCAGCGCGGTCAGCGACTCGGAGCCGGTGCACAGCACGTCGGTGCCGCCCGAGTCGCAGATCGCGACGACGCGGATGTCGGTGATGCTCGGCACGTCGTCGGCGTCGGCCGGCGAGACGCCGACCGCGCCGTACGAGCTGTCGCGCAGGACGCCGGCGGCGATCAGCTTCTCGGCGAGCACATCGCGGATGCCGCCGTCGCCGTAGACGGCCGCGTTCACGTCGGCGTCGGGCAGGCCGGGGATCTGCGGGTCGTCGAGGAACGACTTCACGGTGCCGAGTCCGTCTGCGAGCTCGGTGAGGTCGTCGCCGACGACCGGCAGCTCGCCGCCCGCCTGGCTCGCGGTGATCGCGAGGCCGAGGATCGTGCTGATCGTCTTCAGCCCGTCCTCGAAGCTGTCGAAGCTGAACGCCGCGGTGTCCAGGAGGTTCCCGAGCGAGCTCGGCGCCGAGACATCCGGCGCCGATGTCAGGTCGTCGACCGACACGGTGAGGTAGTCGGAGGAATCCGGCGTCGCCGGGTCGGCGCCGCTGGGCAGCTGGAGCCCGGTGCCGATGTCGACGAGCACGGGCATCGCGGCGCACGCGAACGCACCCTCGACGGGCGCCTGGCCCGGCGCGTCGCACGTGTACTTCCCGCCCTCGGCGGGCGAGGTCGCCGTGAAGCCGAAGGTGCCGGAGAAGAAGTCGGCGAGCTCGAGCGGCGCCTCGGCGGGGTCGCCCGGCTCCGGTGCGTCGCTGCGTTCGAGCGCGAACCGCACGCCGACCGCGATGCGGCCGGTCTGGTTCGCTGCGTCGCCGAGCTGGGCGGCGAACGGCCCGAGGTGCACGCCGAGCTGCGTGGAGCCGGGCGAGGTCTCGGTGACCTCGGCGGTCACGCTGACCCGGCTGGAGTCGAGCAGTCGCGGCGGTGCGGCGGCGTCCGGTTCGAGCCCGATCAGCAGCCCGAGGTCGAGGTCGGCGGTGAGCGCGGCGTGCAGCGCGCCCTCACCGCTCGTGCCGGCGATGGCGGGGAGGTCGGCGTCGAGCAGCGACATCGGCACGTCCGTCTCGGCGACCTTCGTGCCCTCGAGGCCCGTGACGAGCGCGGGCTCGACGCCGCCGCCGGCGTCGAGGTCGCGCAGACGGAAGCCGACGTCGAGGCCGAGTGCCGTCTCGAGCCCCTGCTCGAGCGAGCCGAGGTCGACGGGCAGCGAGCCGCCCCGGAACTCGTCGTACTGCTCCTTCAGGCCCGTCGTGTCGCGGAGGATGCGCTCGAGGCCGCGGTTCAGGAACGGCACGGTCGGCGAACCGCCGAGCACGCTGTCGACGGTGTCGAGCGCCGCCACGACCTCGCCGACGCCGTCGAGCGCGCGGCCGAGGAGCGCCGACGGCTCCGACGTGTCGATGTCGAGTGCGCGCAGGAGCTCCATCTCCTGGTTGCCGGGCGTCACCGTGTAGGCGGTGTGGTCGAAGCCGGTGCCGGTGACCGTGAACATGCCGGGCGACTCCGTCAGGTGCTGCGCGGGGTCCGCGCCGTGGCCGTCGACCTCGTAGGCCGCCTCGATCGCCGCTCGCCGCTCGGCGATCGCGACCGGGAAGGCGGGCGGCGCGCCCTCGTGCTCGTACAGGCCGGGAATGAGGTCGGTCAGTCGCGGCGTCGCCGGCTCGCCGGCCGCCGGGTCGACGTCGGCCTCGGTCGTCGAGGCCGAGCCGTCCTGCTGGAACGACCAGGCGCCGCCGACCGTCGCGGGGACGAAGCCGAGCTGCCCCTCGCCCCGCACGGCCGCGGAGACCTCGTAGACGAGGCGGAGCTCGGCGCCGTCGACGAGCTCGGTCTCGAAGCGCTCGTAGACCATCGGCGACTCGAACTCGACGACGGCGGTCGCCGGGTCGTCGCTCGCGGGAGCGGCCTCGGCGAGGTCGATCACGATGGGCAGGTCGATGTCGACCGCGAGGTCGGTGGGCGCCTCGACCGGGTCGCCGCTCGCGGCGACGCCCCGCAGGCCCGTGTCGTCGAGCAACTGGTCGCCGAAGGCGGTCTGGCCGGGCGGCGGCGTGTCGTCGGGCTGCTGGTCCTCGAGCTCGGGGGCGACGTCGGGCGCGCCGTCGAGCTCGGAGTGGATGACGAAGTCCAGTCGCACCGACTCGTCGTCGCGGTCGTAGACGGGCGTGATCGTCGCGGGCGCACCGGGGATGTCGCTCGCGATCCGGGCTGCCAGGTCGCCGACGGTGGCGATGCCGACGTCGATCAGGGGCTGCGGGTTGGCGGGGTCGGGCGTCGGATCGGGCGTGACCTCGAAGAGGTCCTCGGCCAGCTTGGCGAACTCCCCGCCGAGGTCGTACAGGTCGGCGAGCGTCCCGCTCGCGAGCGGCAGCGCCGCATCCACGTTCGGGTGCCGCTGGAGGGCGCGCAGCAGCGTGCCATACTGCACGAGGCCCGAGACCAGGTCGACCGGGCCGAGGCGGGTGAACGCCTCGAACGCGGCGAGGTCGTCGTCGGTCGCGGTCAGCTCGGCGAGCGGCTCGGGCACCGCGCCGAGGTCGGCGTCGAGCACCAGCGACGGGGGCGGCGTGGTCGAGAGCCCGAGCAGTTCGGACCCGAACCGCAGGTCGGCTGCCGCCGAGCCGGCGAGGGCGAACGTCGTGAGCTGCTCGGCGGGGGCGGTGAGCTCCCCCGGTACGACCTCGGTGCCCTCGAGGGCCGGCTCGAACATCGTGAGACGTCCGTCGGCGTTGGTGTCGTCGATGGTGCCGGTCCAGTCGGCGTCGACGTCGACGGTGCTCCCGTCGAGGATCTCGACGTCGGCCACGCCGACCGCGGCGCCGCCGCCGGGGAACGCGAACGCGTCGCCGCCCGCCAGGTCGGCCGTGAGGGCGACTCCCGGGTCGCCCTCGGTGGTGTCGAGCCAGAAGCGGGCGCCGAGCGCGTCGGTGCGGATGCGCCCCGAGAACTCGAAGGCGACGGCGTACGGGGCGGGGTCCGACTCGGCGGTCGTGAGCGTCAGCGGTTCACCGCCGGGGCCATCGGGGTCGGTGATCGCGAGCGGCACGTCGATCGTGCGCGACACCCGCAGCGTGAGGTCGAATCCACGGGCGTCGCCGTCGGGCACGAGGTTCGCCACCGACACGTCCAGCGAGCTGCCTGCGACGTCGGCGTCGAGGCCGTCAACCTGCTGCATGAAGTCGGCGAGGCCCGCCGTGGGCGGCCCGCTCACGAGCGCATCCTTCACGCCCTGCTGGAGGACCGCCGCGAGCTGCAGCGCGGCGCCCGGGATGACGGGGGCGACGCCGGGCGACGTGTCGGCGAGCGGCAAGGCCTCGGCGAGCGGTCCGGTGTCCTCGTAGTCGGCGAGCGCGACCGCCGCGAGTGCGGCGATGCCCGCGCGGGCTCCGGCGACGTCGTCGGGTTCGACGATGAGGTCCTCCGCTGCTGCCGGCGCGATCACGCCGGTGATACCGAGCGCCCACGCGGTGACGACGGCGACGGCCGCCGCGCTCGCTCGTGTGCCGGCCGATTCGTTCGGGCGCGAATGGGCGCGCATGATTCCCCCCGGTGTCGCCAGTTCCCCTGCGGCGCCCGCGTGGCTGCGAGCACCATCGCCCGTTGTACTCCTGCCGCGACCGCCGAGACAAGAGAACCCCTCACTTCTGGGGGTAGCCGAATGTCCGCCCCCTCGCTGTCAAGGGGCCGCGGTTTCGCGGCATCCGTCGAGACGAGCCGCCTATGATCGGCGCATGCCCGACCGCGTGCACAGGATCACCTCGATGCGAACCGACGCCCCCCAGGAGCCCGGCGCGACGCAGCCCGGCGAGCCGACGCCCGGCGCGACGCAGCCCGGCGAGCCGACGCCCGGCGAGCCGCGCGCCCACGGCTTCGAGCGCAGCATCGACGCCGTGCTGGGCGTCCAGCGGCCCGTCGTCGTCGCCCACCTGCGCGGCATCCGCCGGCGTCATCCGGATGCCACTCCCGAGCGACTGGTCCGCATCCTCGAGCAGCGCTACCTCGCCGCGGTCACCACCGGCGGTGCCGCCGTCGGCGCGACCGCGGTGGTGCCCGGAATCGGCACGGGCGTCACCCTCGCGCTGTCGGGCGTCGAGACGGCGGGATTCCTCGAGGCGACCGCGCTGTTCGCCCAGTCGGTCGCCGAGGTGCACGGCATCCCGGTCGAGAACCCCGAGCGCGCGCGGGCCCTCGTGATGACCCTCATGCTCGGCAGCGAGGGCACCGATCTCGTGCGCCAGTTCGCCGCGCAGGCGACCGGACGGGGCGTCGCGCGCAACGCGTACTGGGGCGAGGTGATCACGAACACGCTCCCGAAGGCCGTGATGGGTTCGCTCGTCGACGGACTGCGGCGCACGTTCATCAAGCAGTTCGCCGTACGCGGCGGTGCCGGATGGATCGGCAAGGCCCTGCCCTTCGGCATCGGTGCGGCCATCGGCGGCATCGGCAACCACGTGCTCGGGCGTCGCGTGCTCACGCAGTCGCGGTTGGCCTTCGGCCAAGCACCCCCGGTGCTGCCCGCCGAACTCGAGCCGCGCGGCGACGAAGGGCTGGTCGTGACGGCCGGGCGACGCGTCGGCGGCGCCGTGGGCGGCACCATCGGCGGCTTCGCCAAGGCCTCGGCCCGAGGCATCCGTGCCGTCGGCGGAGCGACCGGCCGCGCGGCGCGCGGCGCGCTGGGGCGGCGAGGCGGCGATGCGGATGCTGGGGCGGACGCTGGGGCGGACGCCGCTGACGTACTCTCCGCGTCGCGCGGGGCGGACCCGGCCGGCCCCACTGCGCCCGCTGACCTGGGCGAGACCGACGCTTCACCCGGGCCGCGCCCGGCCTGAGGCCGGTGCCGTCGTGCCGGATCGGCACGCTCGTGCCGAACCGGTGCGCTAAGGGGCGCGCGCGCTCAATCTGCGCCGGATTCGGCACGGTCGTGCCGAACCGCGATCGCCTCAGGCCGGCGGCCGCGCCTCGCCCTGACGCTCACGACGCAACGCGGAGCCCGCTCATCGGCGCCACCTCAGCGCTGACGAGCTCGGCTCGCGCCATGAAGGCATGCTCGGGGGTCGTCAGGTACCGCCGGCCGAGCGGACTCGTCCACTCGAGACTCCCCCGGCCGAGTTGTCGCACCCGCCAGCCGGCGTGGTGCTTCAGCCGATGGTGTTTGCGACACAGGCACGCGAGGTTCGCGGCATCGGTGCGGCCGTGCTCGACCCAGTCGGCCGTGTGATCGAGGTCGGTGCCGACCGCCGACCTCGTGCAGTTCGGAAACCGACAGGTGCCGTCGCGAGCTCGAAGGTACCGGGCGAGGTCGGCGGGAACTCGATACGACTCGCGCCCATACGACAGGAATGCGCCCGTCTCTGGATGGGTGAGGATGCGAGTCACACTCGGCGCGCCGCCCGCCAACCACGCCGCGGTCTTCGCGTCGATCGGGCCGTAGCCCTCGAGTTCGGCCGGGTCGTCGGTGAGGCCGAGCAGGCTGAGCACCGGCACCGTGAGCTGCACGCTCGGCCGGATCGCGGCCTGCACGAGCCGCCACGCCTCGTCGGCAGCGGCGGCGTGGTCGACAGCGGCGGCGGCGTCGGCCTCGACGGCGGCGTCGGCCTCGACGGCAGCGTCGACCTCCTCAGCAGATACGTCGGCGCCGAAGTTGCCGCCGCCGCGCACCGCTGCGGGCGCGGTCGGCACGATGCCGACGAGCAGCGCCTCGACGGCCCGGTCGAGAACATCTGATGTCGAAGCGTTCCGCCCGACGACGCACCGCCCCGCGAGCTCGCGGAACCGCTGCTCTACGGCGACCGCGCGCTCCGCCTCGAGGTAGAGGTGCAGCCAGGCCATGCCGTCTTCGGCCGGTTCGACGTACAGCCGGCGCTCGGACCGCGCCTGCCGGTGGCGGTCGACCATCGAATCGGGATGCATCCGCTCGCGCAGACGGCGGGCGACTCGGCGGAATGCCGCGGCAGTGCGCCCGACCGCCCGCTCCAGGGCCGCCTGCTCGAACCCTGCTCGCGCCGCTGCGGGAAGACTCTGCGCCTGCGCGAGCAGTTCGCGCACATGCGCCTGCGAGATGTCGCCGCACGCCAGCGCCGCGCGCGTGTCGGGGAAGCACGCCTCGAGCCGTTCGGCCTCGTCGATGAGCGCCGATGCCGTGCGCTCGTGCACGCCGAGCGTGGTGGCGACCTCAGCCGTGAACGCCCGTGCGGCGAACTCGACCGCATCACGTGGCGACAGGCCGGCCGCCAGCGGCTCGTCGAGCTCGTACGCGGCGCTCGCTCGCGCGAGGAACTCGAGTTGCCGCGCCTGCGCGACGCGGATCTCGCGCTCGAGTCGAACGACCTCGGCGAGCGCGGTCTCGACGTCGACAGCCGCAGCCCGAGGCATCCGCATCGCATCGCGAGGGGCTGTCGCGGCTGTCTCCATACGTCGACTCAACCACTACCCACCGACATTCTTCGAACATTCGTTCGAATGACCGAGGAAGGCCGGGCACGGGACTCGCCCGCACGCCGAGGACGACGAACCCTACGCCGTCGTCTCCAGCTCGTCCTCGTCGGCCTCGCCCTCTTCGTCGTCGACCGGGTCGTCGGCGTGCAGGGCGGCGAATCGGTGCCACTCGGCCATCAGGTGGTCGACGGCGGCATGGAACCGCGCGGTCGTCGCCCCGGGCGTCGTGTCGCCGAAGTATCGCCTGACCCAATAGCCGAGCCGTTCGAGCGCGTCGGCGTCGTGCGCGACCGCGTCGACCCGCGCGAGCATGCTCTCGCCTGGACCGGCGACGAGCCACTCGCAGGCCTGGAGGTAGCCGCCCGTGTCGATCTGGGCGGCGGGGTTCACCGGCCGCGTGATCAGCAGCGGCTTGCCCGCCGCGAGCCGGTCGTAGACCATCGCCGAGATGTCGACGATCGCGACATCCGCCGCCGCGAGCTGCCAGCCGAGCGTGGGGCCGTCGTCGTAGATGTGCTTGGCCGTCGCATCCGCGGCGTTCGCCGCCTCGATCGCGGCGATGATCTCGCGGTTCGCGGCGCCGTAGGCGGGGTCGACCACGCCCGACCGCGGGTGCGGGCGGTAGATGACCCGGTGTCGCCCCGACGCGAGCAGCGCGCGCACGAGGGGCACGCCGTGCGACGCGATGGAGCCGTAGGCCGCGGCGCCGCGGTCGCCCTCCCACGTGGGGGCGTAGAGCACGACCTCGCGGTCATCTGCGGGGTACGGCAGCGGGGCACCGTCGAGGTAGTGGTCGGCCTGCGGCCGCCCGATCGGGATGGCGCGCTTGTCGAAGTCGTAGTCCCAGAGCACCTTCTCGAGCCGCGAGCGGGCGGCGTCGCCGGCGATGAAGGCGTAGTCGTAGGCCTTGAACTGGTTGGTGGTCATGTACATCTTGTCGGACTCGCCGTGGTTGATGAACACGTGCCAACGACGCCCGTACCGCATCATCTGGAAGTTCTTGGCGTTCTGGTTGACGTAGAACACGACGTGCAGGTCTTGTTCGTGGATCACCCGCTCGAGGTCGGCCACCCGGCGCACGTACGCGACCGGCAGCGGCGACTCGTCGAGCAGCTGGAGCGCCGCTCCCGAGGCACGGCTGAGGATGACGACGGGATGCGTCTTGGCGAGCTCGACGAGAGGCGCGTACCACTGGCGCAGCTGGTAGAGATTGACCTTGCCGTCGGCGAAGTACACGCCGATGCGGTAGTGATGCGGTTCGAGGCGGGGCTGCTCGGCGAGCTTCGCCTGGAGTCGCCGCTGCGCCCGCCGCGAAGCCAGGATGTTCTTCGCGAGCTTCACGGCCCGTCCGGCGTCAGTCCTCAATCCCACTGTCCCAAGGGTAGCGAGCGCCGGCTGGGCGGATGCCCCGGGCCCGGCGCGGCCCGCAGACCGAGAGCCGATCGTTACGGGCGGATCAGATGATCGGCGGACGCCCGGCGCGGGTCATCCGCCACACGGTGCGCCACCGCATCGGGCGGCGCCCGCCCGGATCCTCACGCCAGCCGGCCGCCCAGCCGCCGAACCAGGCGCGCAGCGCGGCGGGTCGCCGCGCCCAGCGCAGGATCTGGATCGCGGTCCACGAGCCCACATAGAGGGGTGTGAGCACCCACGGCAGGTTGCGCTTGGCGAGCCATACGCGGTTGCGCGCGTTGAGGCGGTAGTACTCGGCGTGCCTGGCCGGGTCGATGACCGGATGCCCCGCCTCGAGGTCGCCCGCGTACCACGCGCGATGCCCGGTCTCCCAGACCCGCCACGCCAGCTCGATGCCCTCATGCGCGTAGAAGTACGGGTCGCCCCACCCGCCGGCCTGCTCGAACACCGCCCGCGGCAGCAGCACGGCGCCCTCCCAGCAGGAGAACACGTCGGACGAGTGCGTCGCCTCGCCCTTGCGGATGCGCGGGATCCAGCGACGCGGCGACTCGACGCCCGCGGGGTCGACGACGCGCGGCTGGATGAGCCCGAGGTCGGGCCGGTCGGCGAGCATCGCGGCGCCCCGTGCGAGGAAGTCGTCGTGCGGCAGGAACGCGTCGTCGTCGAGGAAGAAGAGCACCTCGCCCGACACGTGCGGCACCCCGCGATTGCGCCCGGCCGGTATGCCGAGGTTCTCGGGCAGGTGCACCGTGGTCACGCCGTCGGGCAGCGCCGGGTCGCTCGTCGCCGGATCCCAGCCGTTGCCGACGACGACGACGTCGGTGACGACGTCGCGCTGCGCGAGCACGCTGCGGATGCCTCGGGCGAGATCGTCTGGCCGGCGCCCCATGGTGAGCACGACCACGCCGATGCGCGGCCGGGCGCGCCCGTCGCGGCCGGTGGCGTGCCGGGTCGGCTCAGGCGCGGACACGGCGGCTCGCCATGATCGCGACGAAGTGCCCGACCAGCGCCAGCAGCGCGAGCGGCAGCAGCGCGGCGACCACGACGCGGTCGACGAGCGGCTGGCCGAGGAAGAGCCCGACGACCGCGGCCGCGAGGGCGATGAGCGTGAGCTCGACCGAGTGGTACAGGCGGTGGAACGGCAGGAACCTGGCGACTCGGCGCAGCTTCGCGACGAGGCCCCCGCGCGGCGCGGTCTCGCCGTGCGTGTCGGCCAGCTTGGCGAGGCCCGCGTTCGCACGCGCGACGTGCACCATGTCGTTGAGCGCCTTGTTCAGCACGATGACGAGGGCGAGCAGCGCCGCGAGCGTCGTCCAGAGGAAGTCGGCGGGGAACTCGAGCGGATACGCCGCGGCCCGGATGCCGAGCGCGATCGGGATGAGCGCCTCGGTCGTGTAGTGGCCCACCTTGTCGAGGAAGACGCCGGCGGGCGACGACGTGCGGCGCCAGCGAGCGACCTCGCCGTCGCAGCAGTCGACGAGCATCTGCAGCTGGCCGAGCACGACGGCCAGGAGCGCCCCCCAGATGCCCGGGATCAGCAGTGCGGCGGCCGTCGACCAGCCGACGAGGATCATGAGGCCCGTGACCCCGTTGGCCGAGATGCGCGTCTTGAGCAGCATCCAGGTCAGGTAGGGCGAGAGGCGCCGCAGGTACAGCGACGCGGTCCAGTGCTCGGCGTTGCGACGGCCGCGCACCTCGGGCGGCTGCGTGACGGCCTTCAGCTCGGCGATGCTCGAGGGCCTCGACGTCACGGGAGCGGCGTTGGACATCTCCCTCACCTCCCCGTGTGGCGTGCGATGTTGCCGGTGAGCGCGAGGAAGCCGAGCACGAACCCGACGCCCCACGTGACGTGGATGGTCGGCAGCACGACGACGAACCAGCCGGCGGTGCGGATGCCGCCGCGCAGGGCGTAGGCCAGCGACGAGGCCAGCACGAACAGCAGGTACACCGCCGGGATCGCGAAGCCGATGAGCGGCCACGCCGGCCCGCCGGTCGCGGCCGTGAAGATGCCGACGACGCCCAGGATCAGCCCGACCGTGACGCCGAGCACCATGAGCGGCGGGATGAAGTAGCGGATACCGTTCGACGACGGGAACCGGCGGGCGAGCTCGCCGCGCCACAGGCCCGTGGAGAACATCTGCCGGGCGAGCCGTTCGACGCTCGACCGGGGGCGGTAGGTGACCGCGAGGCTCGGCGTGAACCAGACGATCCCGCCGCTCTCGCGCAGGCGGCGGTTGAGCTCCCAGTCCTGTCCGCGCTTGATCGTCTCGTCGAAGAGGCCGACGCGCTCGAGGGCGTCTCGGCGGAACACGCCCAGGTACACCGTCTCGGCCGGGCCCTCGGAGCCGCCGACGTGGAACGCGGAGCCGCCGAGTCCGACCTTGGTCGTGTAGGCGATGGCGACGGCCCGTTCGAACGGCGTCTCGCCCTGCGCATCCATGATGCCGCCGACGTTGTCGGCGCCCGTGCGCTCGAGCGTCTCGACGGCGACCGCGGTGTAGTCGGGGCGCAGCATCGAGTGCGAGTCGACGCGCACGACGACCGGGAACCGCGCGGCCCGGATGCCGAGGTTCAGCCCCGCGGGCGTCGACCCGATCTCGTTGTCGAGCACGCGGATGCGCTCATCGCGCGACGCGAGGTCGGCGACGAGCTCGGTCGTGCCGTCGATCGAGGGGCCGAGCGCGATGAGCACCTCGACGGGGCCGACGTACTCCTGCGCGAGGATCGACTCGACGGCCTGGCGCACATGCGAGGCGTCGTTGAGCACCGGCATGACGTAGGAGACGCCGCTGGCAGGCGACGGGGTCGCCTCCGGTGACTCTTGGGGCAATGGTCCTCACTCGTGCTCGGTCGATCGAGCCTAGCAGCAGCGGGGCCGGCGCCCTCGGGCGCCGGCCCCGCTCGGCCGTGGCGTTCGGGCTCAGCCCTCGAAGGTGCCGAGCGTGACCTCGACGGTCTGCTCCTCGCCGCCGCGGACGTAGGTGAGCTCGGCCGACGAGCCGCCCGCCTGCGCACGGACCTGCGCGGTCAGGTCGGTCTGGTCGGTGATCGGCACGCCGTTGAACTCGGTCACGACGTCGCCCGCCTTCAGCCCCGCGTCCTGCGCGGCGCCGCCGTCGGAGACCTCGGTGATGAGCGCGCCGACGGTGCTGGCGTCCTCCGCCGACTCGGCGCTCGTCACGGTCGCGCCGAGCAGGCCGTGCGTGGCCGCGCCGTCCGCGATGATCTCCTTCGACACGCGCTCGGCGAGGTTCGCCGGGACCGCGAAGCCCACGCCGATGTTGCCGGCCTCCGACGAGGCACCGCCGGTGGAGAGGATCGCGACGTTCACGCCGATGAGCTTGCCCTCGGAGTCGACCAGGGCGCCGCCCGAGTTGCCGGGGTTGATCGCGGCATCGGTCTGGATGACCGGGATCGAGATGGTGCCGCCGGCGGTCGGCTGCTGCTGGCCGCCCTCCTCGCCGTCGAAGTTCCAGAAGTCGAACGGGCTCTCGCCCTGCTCCTGCTCCTGCTGGCCGTCGTCGGGGGTCTCGGGCGCCGCCGACGACTGCACGTCGATGCTCCGGTTGAGGGCGCTGACGATGCCGTTCGTGACGGTGCCCGACAGGCCCAGCGGCGCGCCGATGGCGATCGCCGTGTCGCCGACGTTGAGTTCGTCGGAGTCGGCGAACTCGAGCGGCTGGAGGTCCGAGGCATCCTGCAGCTTGATCACCGCGAGGTCGGAGAGCGGGTCGGTGCCGATGAGCTCGGCGGCGTAGAGCCGGCCGTCGCTCGTCTTCACCTGGATCGCCGGCTCGCCCGTCGTGCCGTCGAGGGTGACGACGTGGGTGTTCGTGAGCACGTAGCCGTCCTCGGAGAGCACGATGCCGGAACCCGTGCCGCCGCCCTCGCCGCCCTGCACCGAGATGGTGACGACGCTCGGGCTGGCCTTGGCCGCGACCGCGGTGATCTGGTTCACCGAGTCGGTGTCGTTCACGACGATGTTCTGGGTGCCGGTGCCGGAGTCGCTCGACGACGAGGTCGACGAGGCCTGGTTGCCGACGACGGCCGCGCCGACGCCGACGCCCGCGGCGCCGCTGATGAGGGCTGCGGCCACGACCGCGGCGGCGAGGCCGAGGCCCGTGCGTCGCTGCTTCGGCGCCTCGGCGGCCGGCTCGGCCGGTCCGCCGAAGGCGGGGGGAACCTGCCCCGGAGG
This sequence comes from Agromyces agglutinans, assembly GCF_009647605.1. GTDB lineage: Bacteria > Actinomycetota > Actinomycetes > Actinomycetales > Microbacteriaceae > Agromyces > Agromyces agglutinans. Next base: position 34,880 of record NZ_WJIF01000007.1, read on the forward strand.
CACGCTGCCGTGCAGCGGCTCGGTCGGCTGCGTCTGCGCGTGCGCCGACGCCTGCGGGTAGGCCGCGGTCTGGTGCGTGTACTGGGCGGCGTGGTACGGCTGCGGCGTCTGGCCGGGTGCGTACACGGTGCCGGTGGGCTGCGCGGGCTGGGCCGGCGCGCTGGGAGCGGGGGGTGCGGTCGGGGCGGCGACGGACGCGGCGGGAACCGGCGCGGCGGGCGCTGCCGGCTCGACCGGCGCGGCCGGCTCGACGGGCGCGGCGGCCGGAGCGGATGCCTCGGGCGCGGCGGGTGCGGATGCCTCGGGCTCGACCTGTGCGGATGCCTCGGGCTCGCCCGGCGTCGATCCGTGCTGCGGGTCGTGCTGGTTGTCGGTCATGTCAGCTCCTTCCAAGCTGTCCACCATGCTCGACCCGCTTGCTGTGGAGCGGATCGGCGAAGTCTATGAGTCCGCTATCCCTTCACCGGGAGTCATCCGGACACCGGGCCCAGCGTAGTCACCGCACCCTGACGTACGGTGTGAACGTGACGGATGCCGCTGCCCCCGACCTGCCCGGCCGCGATCGGCTCGCCCCGTGGCAGCGCACCGCAGCGGGCGCCGGACTGCTGGCGGCCGACGGTTCGGTGCGCGAGACGATCTTCGCCGAGATGAGCGCCATCGCGGCGCGCACCGGGGCGATCAACCTGGGCCAGGGCTTCCCCGATGAAGACGGACCGGCCGAGGTGCTCGAGGCGGCGCGGCGGGCGATCGCCGACGGGGTGAACCAGTACCCGCCGGGCATGGGTCTGTCGGTGCTGCGCGAGGCGATCGCGCGGCACCAGGCGCGCTGGTACGGCCTCGACACGGACCCCGCGACCGAGGTGCTCGTGACGGCCGGCGCGACCGAGGCCCTCGCCGCGACCCTCCTCGCGTTCGTGGAGCCGGGCGACGAGGTCGTCGCGTTCGAGCCCGCGTACGACGCGTACGGGGCCCTCGTCGCCCGCGCGGGCGGGGTCCTGCGCACCGTGCCGCTGCGGTGGTCGGCCGGCGGCGGGCATGCGCACGCCTGGCTGCCCGACCTCGACGAATTGGCCGCGGCCGTCGGCGACCGCACGCGGATCATCCTCGTGAACACGCCCCACAATCCGACCGGCGCGGTGCTCGGGCGCGACGTGCTCGCGCGCATCGTCGAACTGGCCGAGCGCCACGACGCGCTCATCGTCACCGACGAGGTCTACGAGCACCTCGTCTTCGACGGCGCGCACGTGCCGATCGCGACCCTGCCCGGGGCTCGCGAGCGAACGATCACGATCTCGTCGGCCGGCAAGACCTTCTCGGCGACGGGCTGGAAGATCGGCTGGGCGGTCGCACCGGAGCCGCTCATCACGGCCGTGCTCGCGGTCAAGCAGTACCTCACCTACGCCAACGGCGCGCCGTTCCAGCCCGCGATCGCCACGGGGCTCGACCTTCCCGACGCGTTCTTCACGGAGGCAGCCGCGGCGCTGCGCGCGAAACGCGACGTGCTCGCCGAAGGTCTGGTCTCGGCCGGATTCGAGATCGCGCTGCCCGCCGCCGGTTACTTCGTGGTGGCGGATGCCGCACCGCTCGGCTTCGCCGACGGCGAGGATCTCTGCGGCCGGCTGCCCGAGCTCGCGGGGGTCGTGGGCGTTCCGGTGTCGGCGTTCGTGCGGCCCGACCGGCGCGCCGGGGTCGCGAGCCTCGTGCGCTTCGCCTTCTGCAAGCGCCTCGAGGTGCTCGAGGAGGCATCCACTCGCCTGGCAGGCCTCGACGCGGCGAACGCGCGCTGAACCGCGCGCCGTCGGCGTCGGCGAGCGTCAGCGCTCGACGACGCCGAACCGGCGCAGCGACAGCGCCGGGTTCATCCGGCGCACCGAGTCGAGCCGCTCGCGCGAGAGCCAGGCGAGCGCGACGTCGGCCTGCTCGCCGATCGTGGCGAGCTCGACGCCCATCGGGTCGACGATCATGCTGTTGCCCGCACCGACCGGCGGCGCCTGGTCGGCGGCGGCGACGTAGATCGTGTTCTCGAGCGCCCTCGCCGTCGTCAGCACGCGCCAGTGCGCCTCCTTCAACGGCCCGCGAACCCATTCGGCCGGCATGCACACGACGTCGGCGCCCGCGTCGACGAGGCGGCGCGTGATCTCGGGGAAGCGCACGTCGTAGCAGGTCTGCAGGCCGAACCGCAGGCCGGCGACCTCGAACAGCTCGGGTTCCTCGACGACGCCCGGGGCCACCCATTCGGACTCGCGCTGGCCGAACGCGTCGTACAGGTGGAGCTTGCGGTACCGCGCGACGAGCGCACCCGAGGGGTCGAGCACGACGACCGCGTTGCGGAATCGCCGACCCCCCTCGTGCCGCTCGAGCACGCCGACCACGAGGTGCACGCCGAGGTCGGCCGCGAGGTCGCCGAGCGCGCGCACGAACTCGCCGTCGAGCGGCTCGGCGGCGTCGAGCATGTCCTGGCCGAGTTCTGGCGTGAAGAACATCGAGTACTCGGGGAAGACGACGACGCGCGCACCGCGCTCGACCGCGCGCGCGGCGAGCCGGCCGATCTCGGCGAGGTTCGCGTTCGAGTCCGCCGCCGGCGCGAACTGCGCGACGGCGACGGCGACGGATTCGTCGGCGGGCACGGAGGCATCCGGTGCGGTCATGCGACCAGCCTACGGACGCGGCGATCGCGACGCGGGGATCGTCGCGATCGCCCACTCGTAGTGCCCGCCGAGGCACTCGTGCACCGGCTCGGCGAGCGGACCGCGCAGCCACGGCCGCCGTCCCGGTTCGAGCAGGTCGTCGTCGGGCATCGACTCGATGCGGGTCAGCACGTCGATGTGGCTCGCGCGGAGCCGGCCGCGGGCCGTCGCGAGGCCCGCGTCGGCCGGGCCGGGCACGCGGTACCGGTCGCGCAGCTCGACGTTGAGCTCAGCCAGCGAGTCCCACGTGTGGCCCGGTGCCGGAAACTCGACCGGCTTCCCTGCGGCGTCGGCGTCGAGCCAGCCGAGCAGGAGCAGGTGCCAGGCGTGCAGGTGATTCAGCACGTCCTGCACGTCGCGGTCGCGGGCGGCATCCGCGCCGGGTGCGGCCTCCCCCGCCTGCGGCGCCGCCGCAGGAGTCCTCGCGGCCGGGAACAGCGCGGCCGCCTCGGCGGCGGGCATCGCCTCGATCACGTCGTCGAGGTCGCGGAATCCGCGGAACGCCGCCGCCTCGAGCGCGGTCCGGGTCGTCGGAGCGGGCATGAGCGTCACGATACGTCGGTACGCAGCGATCGTGAAGGCCTCGAGCCGGAGCGCCCCGGCACCGACCCCGCCCGGCGCAGCTCAGCGACCGGCGCTCGCGGCGACGGCGGCCCGCACCTCGGCCTCGACGAGGTCGGCGTTGATCGCCGCGCCGGCCATGCTGCCCGCCGACATCGCGAACGGCACCGACGAGCGGCCGTCGGTCACGTTTCCCGCCGCCCACAGACCGGGCACGCTCGTGCGGCCCATCGGGTCGACGACGACCCACTCGACGCCGTCGCGGTCCTCGAAGCGGGCACCCAGCGCGCGCAGCGCGCCGTCCTTCGGTCGCGGCACGGGTGCCGCGAAGATCGCGTCGACCGGGGCATCCGTGCCGTCGTCGAAGCGGATGCCTCGCAGTCGGCCGTGTTCGTCGGCGACGACCTCGGCGACGCGGCGTTCCTCGACGGCGATGCCGCGGGCGGCCAGACCGGCCCGGGCGGCGTCGGGCAGTTCCGACCCGTTCACGAGGTACGTCACGTCATCGGTCAACTGCCGCATGAGCTGCGCCTGGTGCACGTTCATCGGCCCGCTCGCGAGGACGGCGACCTTCGAGTCGCGGGCTTCCCAGCCGTCGCAGTACGGGCAGAGCACGACGCCGTCGCCCCAGTGCTCGGCCAGGCCCGGGATGTCGGGCAACTCGTCGTGCAGGCCGGTCGCGATGAGCACGGCACGGGCGGTCGTTCGCCGGCCCGACGCGAGCGCGATCTCGAAGACCGCGCCCGCCCGCTCGAGGTGCTCCACCGCGGATGCCTCGAACGCGACGCCCTCATACCGTTCGAGGTCGCGCCGTCCGTCGGCGAGGAGGTCGAGCGGCGAGGTGTGGTCGCGGCCGAGCACGCCGTGCATATGCCCGGCGAAGCGGTTGCGCGGCCGGGCGTCGTCGACGACGAGCACGTGTCGGCGCGAGCGGCCGAGCATCAGCGCGGCACTGAGGCCGGCGCTGCCGCCGCCGATGATGACGACGTCCCACTCGGGGTGGTCGGCAGCGGTCGGGGCGGCTGTGGTGGCGGGGGTGGCGTCTGAGGGCTGCATGCTTCGATCGTGCGCCAGCCCCGCGGCTGTGGCAAACTCGTTTGCCGAACCCGCAAACCCAGGAGGTGCGCCATGGCCGACGATGCCGAGGCCGTGCTCGATGCCGACGTCGTGCTCGACGCCGTGGCCCCGCGACTGCGCGCGCTGCGCCAGCGCCGCGGCCTCACGCTCGCCGAACTGTCGGAGGCGACCGGCATCTCGGTCAGCACGTTGTCGCGTCTGGAGTCGGGCGGGCGCCGGCCCACGCTCGACCTGCTCATCCGCCTCGCCGGGGTCTACCGGGCGAGCCTCGACGACCTCGTCGGCGCACCGCAGATCGCCGACCCCCGCATCCGGCCGAAGCCGTTCTTCCGCAACGGGCGGGCGATCATCCCGCTCACGCGCGAGAACCCCGACGTGCACGCCTACAAGATCGTGCTGCCGGGGCATCCGCCCGGCGAGCCGGTGCCGCAGCGCACGCACGAGGGCTACGACTGGGTGTACGTGCTGAGCGGGCGGATCCGGCTCGCGATCGGCGGCCAGGAGGTCGTCATGGGCCCGGGCGAGGCGGCCGAGTTCGACACCCGCCTGCCGCACGGCCATGCGAGCGCCTCGGAGGAACCGGCCGAGATCCTGAGCCTGTTGAGCACGCAGGGCGAACGCGTGCACCTGCGCGAGGTCGACTGAACTCGCCGCGCGGTCGCCGCCGCGCGGGTGCCCGCCGTGGCATCATGCCCGCATGACCGCATCCGCCGGCGCCCCGCGTTCACCGAGCGAGGCGCGTGCCGCGGCCCTCGCCGACGCGCGCCGCTTCGCCGCAGCGCGTCGCCCGGCCGACCTGATCCGCCAGTGGGCGACGGATGCCTCGCTGACGCCGAGCCCGCTCGACCAGCGCACGGTGGTCGCGTACGACGCCGTCGCGCTCGACGCCGCGGCCGGGTACGAGGCGTTGCTGTTGTCGCCGGTCGCGCCGCTCGGGACCAACTCGGTGGTCGCACCGACCTCGCAGGACCGGACCCTGACGACGACCCGCTCCACCGAGGTGGTCTCCGACCCGACGAACGTGCTCGCCCTCGAAGCCGCCGCCCGGCTGCGGGAGGCGCCCGACGCACGCGTCCGGCTCTGCAGCGTGCACCAGACGCTCCGCCCGCAGGCTGTGCCGATCCCGTCGGGTCACACCACGCACTTCCGGCTCTTCGCCCTCGCCGACGCCGGGCGAGGGCTGCCCGACGACGCGTTCGAGGTCCACGCGATCATCGACCAGGCCGCCGTGCACCTGCGGCTGCTCGACGCCGCGGCCGAGCGGTTCGGCCTGGCCGTCGGGAGGGCGACCGCGAGCATCCTCGCCGACGCCGACTCGAACGTGCTCGCCGACCGGGTCGCCGACGCGCTCGGCCGGCGACTGCCGGGGCTCGAACTCGAGCGAGCGCTGCTCGCCTCGACGTACTACCGCGGCATCCGCGTGCTGATCCGCGTGGCCGACGCAGCCGGTGCCGAGCTCGACCTCGTCGACATCGGGGCGTTCGACTGGGCGGGCCGGCTCACGAGCGATGCCCGGCAGCGGTTCGTCGCGAGCGCCATCGGACTCCAGTTGCTGCCCCTGCGGTTCGCCGTGCGCTGATCCCGCGTTCGCCGCGCGCCGCCGCGCAGCGAACGCGGCGGCGGCGGACGCGTCAGCCGACGATCTTCTCGAGCGTGGTGCGCAGTTCCTCGCTGGTGTGGACCTCCTGGTCGAGGTTCGCCTGCAGCAGCGTCACGACGTCGGTGAGGCCGTGCGCGGTCGCCGGCACGATGAGCCCCTGGTACGCCGAGATCTCGTAGTGCTCGTTGCCGAGTGCGGCCGACAGGGCGACCTGGTCGCGCAGTTTCGGGGCGCTGCGTTCGAGCAGCGACGCCGCCTGCTTCGAGATGCCCTTCGTGCTCGGTGACGGGGCCGTCGTCTCCTTGTAGCCGAGGAGCGTGAAGGCCTGCTGCAGGTTCGCGATCTGCTCCTCGGTCTCGCTCGCGTGGTGGCGGAACAGCTTCTTGATCTCCGCCGTCTTCGCGGCCTTCGCCAGTTCGCCGAGCGCCGCGAGGGAATCGTGCTCCATCGTCAGCGCCGTGCGGAGCTGGAAGTGCAGGAGTTCCTCGGGAGTCGTGAGCGTCTGCTGAACCATTGGCCGTCCTTCCGTGGCATCCGTCCCGCGGTCGCGGGAACCGACCTCATCGTCGCCGCCGCCCCGACCCATGCGGAAGGGGGTTGACGCACCGCACGGCCGTCAACCCCCTGCCCCCGGGCGCCGAACCCGCCGACACTGTCGGCATGAGAGCTGTCACCTGGCATGCGGCGCGCGACGTGCGCGTCACCGACGTTCCCGACCCCCGGATCCTCGAGCCCACCGACGCGATCGTGCGCGTCACCGCGACCGCGATCTGCGGCTCCGACCTGCACCTGATCGACGTGTTCGGGCCGTTCATGCACCGGGGCGACGTGCTGGGGCACGAGGCGATGGGCATCGTGGAGGAGGTCGGCGCTGCGGTGACCCGCGTGCGCGTGGGCGATCGCGTCGTCGTGCCGTTCGTCATCGCCTGCGGGCGGTGCCGGATGTGCGAACTCGGCCTGACCACCCAGTGCGAGACGACGCAGAACACCGAGCACGGCACCGGTGCCTCGCTCTACGGATACACCGAGCTCTACGGACAGGTGCCCGGTGGCCAGGCCGAGGCGATCCGCGTGCTGCTCGCCGACGCCAACCTGCGCGTCGTCGGCGCCGACCTGCCCGACGAGCGCTACCTCTTCCTGAGCGACATCCTGCCGACCGCCTGGCAGGCCGTGAAGTACGCGGGCGTCGAGCCCGGCGGCACGATCGGCATCCTCGGCCTCGGCCCGGTCGGCCAGCTCAGCGCGCGCGCCGCGCGCCTGCTCGGCCTGCGCGTGCTCGCCGTGGACCCGGTGGTCGAGCGGCGACTGATGGCCGAGCGCCACGGCGCCGAGGTGCACGGGCTCGACGACGCCGCCGAGGCGCTCGAGTGGTTCCGCCGGGGCACCGAGGGCCGCGGCCCCGACGCGGTCGTCGACGCCGTCGGCCTCGAGGCCCACGGCAATCCCGTGACCGCGCTCATGCAGAACGTCACGGGCTCGATGGCGGGCGGGGTCGCGAAGAGCGCGATGAAGCACCTGGGTGTCGACCGCATGGCCGCGCTCGACCTCGCGACCGAGGCGGTGCGCCGCGGCGGCACCGTGTCGGTGGCAGGCGTGTACGCCGGCGCCGTCGACCCCGTGAACCTCATGCGCATCTTCGACAAGCAGCTCACCATGCGGTTCGGCCAGTGCAACGTGCAGCGCTGGCTCGACGACCTCATCGGCCTCGCCGAACGGCCCGACGACCCGCTCGGGCTCGAGGACCTCGTCACGCATCCGGCCCCGCTCGAGCAGGCCGCCGAGATGTACGAGCTGTTCAAGCAGAAGTCGAGCGGATGCATCAAGGTGGTGTTGAAGCCCTGAGGCGTCGCCGTATCGTCCCGATCATGAGACGACGAGCGCGGCTCGTCGCCGGGGTCGCCGTCATCTCGCTGGCCGCCGGCCTGGGCGGCTGCGGACTGCAGATCCCCGCCGACCCGAACGGCACCCTGGACCGCGCGACCGGCGCCGAACTGCGGGTCGGCGCGTCGCCCGACGCGTCGCTCATCGAGGTGCGCGGCGACGACGTGTCGGGCGTGCTGGCCGAGGTCGTCGAGGCGTTCGCCGCGTCGATCGACGCCACCGTCGAATGGACCGTGGGCGGCGAGGAGCAACTCGTCACGGGCCTCGAGGAGGGCGAGCTCGACCTCGTGGTCGGCGGCATCACCGACGAGACACCGTGGCTCGATCGTGCCGGCGTCTCCCGCGGATACCCCGAGATGCCCGGCGCGAACGGCCGCACCATCGTGATGCTCGTGCCGCTCGGTGAGAACCGGTTCCTCAGCACGCTCGAGACGTTCCTCGACGAGGAGCTCGGCTGATGTCCCGATTCGGCCGAACCGACCTGCCGGAGGAGCAGGCCGTCGCCATGCGCAAGGCCGTGCGGATCGAGATCTTCACGATCTGCTACACGACCGTGACGATCGGCGTCGTCGCGCTCGTGCTCGGCAACTCCCAGGCCATGAAGACGGCCTGGGTCGAGGACATCCTCTCGCTCACGCCGCAGGTCGCGTTCCTCGTGGCGCTCATCTTCGTGCGCCGGCGTCCGACGAAGGCCCACCCCTTCGGCCTGCACCGCGCGATGAGCGTCGGCCACCTCGTGGCCGGCGTCGCCCTCTTCGTGGTCGGCACGACGCTCGCGTGGGAGGCGATCAGCGGTTTCCTGCGCGGCGACCATCCGACCATCGGCACGGTCGTGCTCTTCGGGTCGTCCGTCTGGCTCGGCTGGGTGATGATCGCGGTGATGGCGGTGATCGCGATCGGCCCCCCGTTCTACGGCCGATACAAGCTGAAACTCGCGAAACCGCTGCACAACAAGCTGCTCTATGCCGACGCCGACATGGCGAAGGCCGACTGGCAGACCAACGCCGCCTCGATCGTCGGGGTACTGGGCATCGGCGTCGGCCTGTGGTGGCTCGATGCCGCGGCTGCGCTGTTCATCTCGGTCGGCATCATCTGGGACGGCCTGCGCAACATGAAGACGGCCACGCTCGGACTCCTCGACAAGCGCGCCGCCACCTACGACGAGAAATCGGTTCATCCGCTCATCGCCGAGGTCGCATCGACGCTGCGTGCCCTGCCGTGGGTCGCGGATGCCGCCGTGCGGATGCGCGACCTCGGGCAGGTGTTCCACGTCGAGGCGTTCGTCGTGCCGACGGATCCGCGCACGCCGGTCGAGGCCTACGAGGCCGCGTCGCGCGCCGTCGCCGAACTCGACTGGAAGGTCGAGGACGTCGAGGTGATCCCCGTGAGCGTGCTCCCCGTCGAGGCCGACCGCGGCGTGCCCGACGACGGGGAACCGCATGCCGACGGCAGCGATGATGCGGATGCCACGGGCGCCGCCCGCGGCGGAGGCGGGCGATGACCGGGCCGCACGCCGCCGTCTCCTCGCTCGCCGCGCTGCGCGAACGACTCGGCGAAGAGCGGCTCTACGTGCGCTACTCGGAGGGCCCCGACGACGACCGCGCCGGGGGCTCCATCGACACCGAGAGCGGCCTCGAGCTGCCCGGCCTCTCGGTCAACCCGCTCGATCCCGAGCCGTGGTGGACGCGCCCGGTGGAGGACTGGCTCGCCCGCCAGCTGTGCCAGTACAAGCACCTGCGCGACCGCAATCCCGAGCGACGGGCCTGGCTGGTGTGCGGCGACGTGGTCGGTCGCGGACCCGACTGCGAGCCGCTGCTCGCCGACGCCGAGTTCCTCGCGGTCCTCGACGACGGCGTGCTGGCCGAGGCCGAACGCCGCTACCGCGATCACTTCGACGCCGGCCGCGGCCCCGAGTAGTCGGCGTCCGGCACCTTGCCGCGCAGCTCGGCCTCGAGCCGCTCCGCCTCGTCGCCGCTGACCGCCTCGCCGCGGGCGACCAGGCCCGCGACGTCCGACAGCGGGATCTCCTTCAGGAACAGCGACAGGACGAACGCGAGTCCGATGAACGGCAGCAGGTACCAGAAGACCGGCGCGAGCGCGTCGGCGTACGCGGTCACGATGTCGATGCGCACGGCCTCGGGCAGCGCGTCGAGGGTCGCCGGGTCCAGCGTCGCGGTCGCATTCGAGGCATCCGATGCGGATGCCCCGGCCGAGGTGAACACGTTCGTGAGGTTCTCGGTGAGCCGCGTGGTGAAGATGGTGCCGAACACCGCGGTGCCGAGCGCGGCCCCGACCTCGCGGAAGTAGTTGTTCGTGCTCGTCGCGGTGCCGAGCTGCGCGGCGGGCACCGCGTTCTGCACGACCAGCACCACGACCTGCATGATGAGGCCGAGACCCGCACCGAATACGAAGAGGTAGACGCAGATCAGCCAGATCGGCGTGTCGGCCGCGAGGGTCGTCATGGCGGTCATCGCGACGGCCGTCACGACGGTTCCGACGATCGGGTAGATCCGGTACCGGCCCGTCTTGCTGATCGCCGCTCCCGATGCGATCGACGTGCCCATGAGGCCGACCATCATGGGCAGCAGGAGGAGGCCGGACTCGGCCGCCGACGTGCCCGACGACATCTGCAGGAAGGTCGGCATGAACCCGATGGCCGCGAACATGCCGAGGCCCAGGGTGAGGCCGATCGCCGTCGCGTTCACGAAGATGGGGTTCTTGAACAGGCTGAGCGGGATGATCGGGTCGGCCGCGCGAGCCTCGGTGACGACGAACGCGATCGCCGCGGCGAGCAGGCCGACGCCCCACGCCCAGGTCTCCCACGCGTCCCAGCCGTGCTCGGCGTCGCCGCCGAAGTCGGTGAAGAAGATGAGGCAGGTCGTCGCGATCGAGAGGAACAGCACGCCGAGCACGTCGATCGGCAGGGTCGCCTTCTTCGTGGGGAGCTTCAGCGCGACGAGCGCGATGACGAAGGCCGCGATGCCGATGGGGATGTTGATGTAGAACGCCCACTGCCACGTGAGGTGGTCGACGAAGTACCCGCCGAGCAGCGGGCCGCCGACGGCCGCGAGGCCGAAGACCGCGCCGAGCGGGCCGAGGTACTTGCCTCGCTCGTTCGCCGGGACGATGTCGGCGATGATGGCCTGCGAGAGGATCATCAGGCCGCCGCCACCGAGCCCCTGGATGGCGCGGAACACGACGAACATCCAGAAGTCCGTGGCGAAGGCGCATCCGATGGAGGCGAGCGTGAACAGGGCGATGGCGACCAGGAAGAGCCCGCGGCGGCCGAGCACGTCGCCGAACTTGCCGTAGATCGGCATCACGATGGTGGTCGCGAGCAGGTACGCGGTCGTGATCCAGACCTGGTGCTCGACGCCGCCGAGCTCGCCGACGATCGTCGGCATCGCGGTCGACACGATGGTCTGGTCGAGGCTCGAGAGCAGCATGCCCGCGATGAGGGCGCCGAAGATGATCCAGATGCGGCGCTTGGTCAGGAGGAAGGGCGCGGCGGTCGCGTCGGCGACGCCGGAGGCGGTGGGGGCGGTCAAGCGTGGTTCCTTCGGATTCGGGTTCGGTGCCTGGGCTCGGTGCGTCGGTCAGGCGGTCAGGACGGTGCGAAGCGCCGCGACGGCGTCGGCCAGGGCGGCGGCGAAGTCGTCGGCGGTGCCGAGGTCGTGGAACTGCTCGCCGGTCATGCGCAGCGCCGTGGAGACGACCTGCACGACGGCGCGCACGTGCGGGTCGCGCGGCGAGGTACCCTCGCGCGTCGCGACGAGTTCGGCCAATTGCCCTTCGCGCTCACGGCTGACGTCGATGAACCGGGCGAGCAGCCGCGGTTCGCGGTCGATCGCCGCGACCAGGTCGGCGTGCTCGGCGACGTCGAAACCCGCCGCACGCGCGTGCTCGACCGCCAGCTCCAGCAGGTCGTCGACGGCCGATGACCAACCCCGGGAGTCCCGGCCGAGGAAGCGCTCGGCGTAGCGGCCGAACTCCTCGGCCTCGTCGAGGCCGATGACCGCCTCCTCCTTCGACGGGAAGTAGTTGAAGAAGGTGCGCCGGGAGACGCCGACCTCCTCGCAGAGCTGCTCGATCGTGAAGCCGTTCAGGCCGCGAACCGCGGTGAGCCGCCGCGAGACCGCCGTGATCCGCGAGGCGGTCGCGGCCATGCGGGCGGTCCGACCCGACGCGATTGCACTTTCCGACACGGAGTGCAGTATTGCACTGGTGCAGTCAGAGTGCAAAACGACAGGCGGCGGGGCTGGCATACTGGACCGCACGCTCCCGGGACCGGAGGACTGTCATGGCCGACCTGCTCGATCTCGCCCGCATCCACCTCGACGCCGCGCTCGCCGACGAGCACGGCCGCAGCGCCGAGCTCATCCTCCGCGACGGGCCGATGCGCCAGTCGATCATCGCCCTGCGATCGGGGGCCGAGCTCTCCGAGCACAACTCCCCCGCCGCGGCGAGCGTCCAGGTGCTGCAGGGCCGCGTTCGCGTGACCGGGCAGGACGTGACCGAGGTCGGCGCCGGCCGGCTGGACGTGCTGACCCATCACCGCCACGCCGTGCTCGCGCTCGAGGACTCCGTGTTCCTGCTCACGACCGTCACCGGCATCGACAGCACCGGCGGGCCCGAGCGGGCGCGCTGACGCGCGGCGCGGGCGCGGCCGGGCGCCCGGCGGATGCCCGCCCGGCGCGCGGCGCCGCGGGCTCCCTCCCCCGTCAGCCCGCGACGTGCGCCGCGTCGAGGTGCCGACGGGCTGCGCCGATGGCGAGGCGGGCGTGCTCCTTCGCGCCGACCTGCGCCACGAGCGTCGCGCGGGGGATCTCCAGCGCGAACGGGATGCCGGCCGGGAGCGCCGCGAGGATGCCGTGCAGGTCGAGGTCGCCCTCGCCCGGGAACAGCCGCTCGAATCGCGCGGTGTGGATCAGCCCTGCCGTGGTCGCGGGGATCTCGCCGGGCGCGTCGCACACGTGGGCGTAGTGGAACCACTCCGCGGGAAGCTCACGCAGGTCGTCGACGCTCGACCGCGACCGCGCGAAGTGCAGGGCGTCGATGAGCAGACCCGCATTGGGCTGGTCGGCCGCCCGGAGCACCCGCACGGCCTCGGCGAGGTTCGGGGTCTCCGTCCACGAGGGGAACTCGAGGTCGATGGTGAGGCCGAGCGGCTGCGCCATCCGGCACAGCTCGGCGAAGCGGTCGGTCTTGCGCGCGAAGTCCGAGTCGGGCAGTTGCGTGATGACGTGGCGAGCGCCGAGCTCGGCGCCGGCCTCGAGGAAGCGCAGGTAGTCGCGAGGGTCGTCTCCCGACGTGATGCGTGCCAGCTCGACATCGAGGACCTCCACTCCGGTCGCGGCGAGGTGCGTCTTGGTGGCTCGCATGAGCGCCGGGTCGTACGCCAGCGGGTAGTGCGGCTCCTGCGGCGTGACCCTCGTCATGCGCAGGCCCACGTAGCGGTAGCCCGCGGCCGCGGCGGCGTCGACGAGCTCGGGCGGCGACAGGCTCAGCGCCGTCAGGTGCGCGAGCGAGTAGTCGTGCCGCGGCTCGATCGCGGGCTCGGTCGGTGCGCTCGCGAGCATGCGCAGCCGCTGCCGACGGTGCGCGGCCATGCGCAACGGAACGCTGCGCGGGTCGCCGAGTCCGTCGTAGCCGTCGACGCGCTGGACCACCTCGAAGAACACGCGCGAGCCGAGCATCTCGGTGAAGAGATGCAGGTACTCGCCGCGTTCGTCGCGGTCGTAGAGGATCGAGTGCTCGCGGAGCCGGTCGACGAACCCGGAGGGCAGGTCGAGCCGGGCGTCGAGGTCGTCGTAGTAGTTGTCGGGGATCTCGAGGATGGGCGCCCCGCGCTCGCGCAGGGCGTGCGCGCAGGCGATCAGGTCGTCCGTCGCGAAGGCGACGAGCTGCGGGCTCGACACCCCCGGCGACCAGTCGCCGCGTCGGAGCGGCGTCGTGCTCAGCGCGATTCGCACGTGCCGGCCGGGATCGCTCGCCGACCAGGTGCGGATGAGTCCGAACGGGGCCGTGACCTCCGAGGAATCGCCCGGCACGAGCCCGAGGACGGTGCGCAGGAACAGGGCGGACTGGTCGAAGTCGTCGATCGACTCCGTGATCGCCACGTGGTCGATCCCGCGCAGCAGCGGTGATTCGCGTGGGGGTTCCCCGGTCGGATCGAAGTCCTCGAGCCACGAGCCCTCCCCCGCTGCCGCGCAGAAGAACAGCGCCGTGCCGTCGGGCGTGGCCACCGAGCCGAGGTCGGTCTCGTCCGGCCGGCGAGAACGGACGAGCCTCGGCGCGAGCAGGCTCTCGGCTCGCCGCATCGACGCGGCCGGATCCGCGGTCTCGACGGCGAGCGCCGAGATCGACGCCGTGGCCGGGGCGACCGATCGATCGGGTGCGAGGTTCAGCAGCACCCGCGCGCCGCCCTGTTCCCACAGGTCGACGGCCTTCGAGCGATGCTGCCCGGTCCGCGCGAAGCCGAGGGCGCCGAGGGCACGCGAGACCAGCGGGCCGGATACCTCGTCGACGGCGAATTCGGCGAACGCGAAGCCGCCCAGCGGCGGGGCCGGCGGAAGGCCCTCGCCGATCGCGATCCGCTCGGGCGCCGCGGGGTGCCCTCCTGCCGTCGGCCGGCCGGATGCGGCCACCGCCTCGGCGAGCGCACGCATCGAGCGCATGGCGTCGGTGGCGGCGTGGCGGGGATCCTCCTGCTGGTAGACGTCGTTGAACACCTCGAGCGCGATCGGCCCGGCGTATCCGGCCGAGAGGAGCCGGCCGAGGAACCCGGCGACATCGAGCGAACCCTGGCCGGGGAACAGGCGGGAGTGCAGGCTCCACTCCCGCACGTCGGGGTTCCGCCGCGGGGCATCCGCGAGTTGCACGTGGAAGACCCGGGCGACGTCGACCTCGTCGACGGCGGCGGGATCGTTCCGCGTCGAGAGCACGTGGAAGCTGTCGAGGCACAGGCCCAGCGCGGCGTGGTCCACCTGCCGGACGAGACGTGCGGCATCACGATGGGTGCGGACGCGCCCCCATGGCACGGCCTCGTAGGCGAGGCGGATGCCGCGAGCCTCGGCCCGCTCGGCGAGGTCGTGGAGCTGCGAGGCGGCGAGCCCGTCGTCGTCGAGGCCGTCCTCGCTCCTGGTCGAGCAGCACACCAGCACGCCCGCGCCGAGCTCGGTCAGCACGTCGAACTTCCGCTCGGCGCGGCGCAGCGTCGCCGCGAATCGATCGGTGGGGACCGCCTCGACGTGGAACGGCTGGTAGGCCCCGATCGACAGCCCGAGATCCTCGGCCTCGCGGGCGAGCCGTGCCGGCGACCACGACGACATGACGAGGTCGTACTCGAGCAGCTCGATGCCGGCGAAGCCGGCCGCCGCCGCCGCGCGCAGCTTGTCCTCGAGCGTTCCCGACAGGCACACGGTCGAGATGGATGGCTCGGGTATTCCGGATACGACGTTCATGTGCAGCCGCCTGTCGATCGGTGGACTCGGGCGCCGGGCGTGCGTCAGGGCGTCGCGACGTGCTCGATCGCCTCGCCGGGCGAGTAGATGTCGAGGATGTTCCAGTGGCCCGCCGTCGGGGTCGGCACGTTGACCATCGACACGTCGATCACGACCGGCCTGCCGAGCGCGATGGCGCGCTCGAGCGCCGGCTTGAACTCGGCCGCCGACTCGACCCTGATGCCGGTGACGCCGTACGCCTCCGCGATCGCCGCGAAGTCGGTGTACATGGGATCGTCGGCGGTGCCGAACACCGTGCCGTAGGTGGTGTCGAAGGCGGCCTTCTCGAGCCCCGCGATCGTGCCGAACGCGTTGTTGTTCATCACGACCCAGACGCACGCGACGTCCTGCTCGCGCGCGGTGGCGAGTACCGCCGGGTTCTGCCCGAATCCGCCGTCGCCGACGAGGGAGACGACGACCCGATCGGGGCATGCGATCTTCGCCCCGACGGCTGCGGGCGCACCGAAACCCATCGTGGCGAACCCGCCAGGGGTGAGGAAGGTGCCCGGGGTGAGGATGTCGAACTGCTGTCCGACGCCGTTCTTGTTCCAGCCCACGTCGGTCGTGATGATCGCGTCCGGCGGCAGCACCTCGCGCGTCTCGGAGAGGATCCGCTCGGGCCGCATCGGCCAGGCATCCGACACCTGGGCTTCGGCGTTGCGCCGCTTCACGGTGTCGCGGTTCTCGGCGATCCGCGCGAGCAGGTCGTCGCGCGCCACGCCCGCCGGGGCGAGGCGACGGGCGACGCGCACGAGCGTCGCCAGCGCCGACTTGAGGTCTGCCAGCGCGCCGATCTCGAGGGGGTAGTTGCGCCCGAGCTCGGCCGGGTCGATGTCGATCTGCATGAGCCGGGTCGCCGGGATGTCGAAGGTGTACTCGGCGTACCACGAGCTCGAGTCGGCCTCCGCGAACCGGGTTCCCAATGCGAGGATCCAGTCCGCCTGCCGCGTCGTGTCGTTGGTGAACGCCGTGCCCCAGAACCCCGTCATGCCGAGCACCAGGGGGCTGTCGTCGGGCAGGGCGCCCTTGCCCATGAGGCTGTGGGCGACCGGCAGCGACAGGAGCCCGGCGAACTCGGCGAGCTCGGCGGCCGCATCGGCGGCGACGATGCCGCCGCCGACGTAGAGCACGGGACGCTCGGCATCGAGGAGGTGCTGCACGATGCGCTCGGCGACCGCCTCGTCGAGCCCGGGCTTCGCGAGCGAGCGCGTGTTGCCGATGGCGCGGTCGAACCGCTCGACGTCGATCTCCGCCGAGAAGACGTCCATCGGCACGTCGACGAGCACCGGACCCGGGCGCCCGCTCTCAGCGAGCGCGAACGCCTTGTCGAGCACCTCGGCGATGAGATGCGGCTGGTCCACGCGCCACGCACGCTTCACGAACGGCCGGTAGATCTCGTACTGGGAGGCATCCGCGTGGAGGTTGATCTCCTGGTGCGGATGCTTCCCGAAGTAGTGCGTCGGCACATCGCCCGCGATGACGACCATGGGGATCGAGTCGAGCGCGGCGTTCGCCACGCCCGTCGCGGCGTTCGTCAGGCCGGGGCCGAGGTGGGTCAACACGACGCCCGTGCGCTTGGCCGCACGCGCGTACCCGTCGGCCGCGTGCGCCGCGATCTGCTCGTGACGCACGTTCACGAAGGAGATGCGGTCGCTCTGCTCGAGCGCGGCGAGCAGCGCGATGTTCGTGTGCCCGCACAACCCGAACACGACCTCGACGTCGCGGGCTTCCAGGTAGCGGACGATCTGGTTGGACACCAGGTCCTTCATGTGGGTCTCCTTCATGGTTCGCGTTCGTGCGGGACCGGTCGGCGTGCCGGCCCCGTGTACGTGTAGCCGATGCGCTTGGGCACCGGGCCCTTGATGCGGCCGCCCTGCGACATCTGCTCGACGGCGTGGGCGAGGATGCCCACCGAGCGCGCGAGGATGAAGACGCCGCGCCCGAGCTCGGGGGTCAGCCCGAGTTCGCAGTAGATGATCGCCGTGACGCCGTCGACGTTCATGGGGATGCGCTCGGCGCGGCCGGCGCTGATCGCGTCTTCGACCGCACGCCCGATCGCCGCGAAGCGGCCGTCGATCACGCCGTCGGATGCCGCGTCGTCGACGAGCGAGAGCAGTCGCGGCGTGCGCGGGTCGAGCGGGTGGAACCGGTGGCCGAACCCGGGGAAGTACCGCACGCCCGCGTCGCGGTGGCGCTGGAGGACGAGGGCGGTCGCCTCGCCGACCTCGTCCGAGCGGCCGAGTTCGGCGTCGATCTCGAGGTACAACTCCATGCACTGCTGGCCGGGCCCGCCGTGCACGTCGCCGAGCACGTTGATCGCCGACGCCATCGCACCGTTGACCGGCACCCCGCAGGTCGTCGCCATCCGGGCGATCGCGATGGAGGGTGCCTGGGGGCCGTGATCGACGGATGCCACGAGTGCGGCCTCGAACAGCTCGGTCTCCGCGCGCGAAGGCAGTTCGCCTCGGAGCATCAGCCAGATCGCATCGACGAAGCCGACGGTGCCGATGAGCTCCTGGATGGGGTACCCACGCAGCGCGATCTCGCCGGGGCTGATGTCGATGAGGTCGGTGCGCCACCATCCGCGCGCCTCGTCGACGAGGTCCTGCGCGGGCTCGCCCGTCACCGGATCGGCCCCGTCGCCGCGGTCGGCCGGCGCGCTCACGGCGCGGCCATGGCGTCGGCCGACTCGAGCGCCGCATCGTAGAACTCCCCGAACAGCTCCTCGTCGGACGGGCGATCCTCGGCGATGATGCGCGAGACCCACGTCGTGTTGAGGTAGTGCCTGAGCGAGACGTTCTCGGAGGTGATGTTGCCGCCCCAGGTGCCGCAGCCCATCGACGAGGTCATCGGCATGCCGTTCGTGAACGATCCGGCGTTCGCCTTCGAGTTCGGCTGGCGGACCATGATGCGCGACACCGGCATGTGCCGGGCGAAGTAGTCGATGTGCGCGTCGTCGGTCGACGCGATGCCGCACGAGTGGCCCTTGCCGCCGATGTCGTAGAGCCGCTTGGCCAGTTCGACGCCGTCCTCGAAGCCGCCCTCGTAGGCGTGCACGGCCATGAGGGTCGTGAGCTTCTCCTTGCAGAACTGGCGATCCTCGCCGATGCCGTCGCCCTCGACGACGATGAACCGGCTCGCCTCGGGGATCTCGAATCCCGCCGCGGCCGCGAGCGCCTGCGGCGAGACCGCCACGGTGTCCGGCAGGCGATGCCCGTCGGCATCCCACATCACCGCCTGGAGCGCCGCGCGCTGGTCGGCCGTCGCGAGGTACCCGCCCTCCGCCTGCAGGGCGTCGAGCATGTCGCGGTACCTCGCCGCCGGCACGATCACGTTGCCGTCGGCGGAGCATCCCGAACCGAAGTCCGAGGTCTTCGAGAGCATGCAGTTGCGAGCCGTCTCCCGGAGGTCGGCGGTCTCGTCGACGAACTCGGTCGCATTGCCCGCACCCACGCCGTACGCGGGCGTTCCCGAGCTGTACGCCGCGCGCACGAGCCCCTGGCCGCCCGTGGCGATCACGAGGTCGGAGCGCCGCATGATCTCCTGGCTCGCCGTGAGGCTCGGCAGCGTGATGCACTGCAGGATGTCGGCCGGGGCGCCCTCCGCCTCGAGGGCCTCGCGCATGAGGCGGACCGTCTCGAGGGTCGTGCGCCTGGACCGCGGGTGCGGCGAGAACACCACGACGTCGCGCGCCTTGATGGCGTAGATCGCGTTCCCCGCGGGCGTGAGATCCGGATTGGTCGTGGGGACGACGCATCCGATGACGCCGACGGGCTTGCCGTACTTGACGAGCCCCTTCTCGATGTCCTCCTCGATCACGCCGACCGACGGGCTGCGCAGCGCGTCGCGCAGGACGCCCCGGATCTTCATGCGCTTGTTCATGCGGCTGCCGAAGTCGCCGAGGCCGGACTCCTCGATGCCCATCTCGACCAGCCGGTGGAACGCCGACCGGTTCGCCACCGCCCAGGCGACGGCCCGGATCAACCGGTCGACGCGGGCCTGGTCGTACGTCTCGATGACGGCGAGCGCGGCTCGCGCGCGGGCGAACACGTCATCGAGCTCCGCCTCCTGTTCGGGCGACAGGGGTTTGGATGCTGAAGCGGCCATGACAACTCCGTCCGTGGGCGATGGTGCCGACTGTCCGCATGCTAGGCAGACGCCGCGACCGCCGACAAAGCGTGTCCCATTGGGCAGAAACGGTGCCGGCGAGACGATGCCGCGCGCCTCCCGGCGGATGCGGTTGTACCACTCGGTGGGCCGCGCGGTTGTCCGCTCCGCACCGCGGGGTTAGCGTCCGAGCGCCGGGAGGGCGCGAGTCCATCCGGCGCCGGATCAACGACGATCGAGGAGTCATAGGGATGCGCACACGACTGACCACGAGGTTGGGCGTCGCCGGGATCGGGGCACTGCTGGTGCTCTCCGTGACCGCGTCGCCCGCATACGGGCAGGTGGGATCGGCCGAGCCGGTCCCGCCCGCGGGCCTGACCGGCCTCGAGCCGACGGGGGCGGACATGCCGACCGTCGGCGGCAACCTCGGCAACCAGCACTATTCGGGACTGACGCAGATCACGAAGGAGAACCTGCCGGAGCTCGCGCCCGTGTGGCGGACGCACGTCTCCGCGGTCGCGCCGGCATCCGATGACACGGGCCAGCAGACGACCCCGATCGTCGTCGACGGCGTGATCTACCTCGACACGCCGAGCGGCGGGGTGATCGCGGTGGACGGGGCGTCGGGTGCGCCGATCTGGAAGTGGGAGAACGACGTCTACGGCCTCTCCGGCACGCGCCGCGGCGTCTCGGCCGGCGACGGCAGGATCTTCACCCTCGCGGGCGACAACCACGTCGTCGCCCTCGACGCCGCGACGGGCGAGGAGGTCTGGGCAGTGCAGCCCGCCGGCCCGAGGGCGAGGACCTCGGGCGCGTCGGCAAGGTCGCGACCGTGTACTTCGACGGCATCGTGTACGCGCACGCCGCCGACGGCGACCGCGGGGCCGTGGTCGCGCTCGATGCGACCGACGGCTCCTACCTCTGGCACTTCTTCGGCGGGCCCAAGCGCGGCCAGCAGTTCACGGGCGTCGACGGCGTCACGTTCGACGCGTCGGCGACGTGGGGGCCGGTGCTGCCCGACGGCACCGACTGCGCCGAGGAGGGCGGTGCGACGTCGTGGATGCACGGCGCCGTGGACCCCGAGCTCGGCATGTACTACATGACCTTCGGCAACGCGCGCAGCTGCACCTCCTCGCAGAACGGGTCGCTGCGGCCCGGTGACAACCTCTTCTCGAGCACGATGGTCGCCGTCGACGCCGCGACCGGCGACTACAAGTGGCACTACCAGTCCATCCGGCACGACGTGTGGGACATGGACAACGTGCACCCGCCGACCCTGGCCGACATCGAGGTCGGCGGCGAGGAGCGGAAGGTCGTGTTCTACGGCAGCAAGTCGGGCCACCAGTTCGTGCTCGACCGCACGAACGGCCAGCCCGTGCTGCCCGTGGTCGACCAGGCCATGATCACCGACTCGCGGCAGAACCACGCGACGACCCAGCCGTTCCCCGAGACCCGGCTGCTGCCGGAGTGCCTCGTCTGGGAGAAGCTCGATCCGGCGAACATCCCCGGCGATCCGTGGCGCGGCGTGCCGAACTACAACGGCTACCAGCCCGACGCCGAGGGTGACCTCGTGTTCGACCCGGACAGCTACGTCGCCGTCGACGAGCCGTTCCTCACCTACCCCGACGGGCACCCCTCGGGCCACCGCGAGGGCTGCATGTACGACCCGCAGTGGGATGTGCCGATCCTGTCGACCACCAGCCAGAACGGCGGCGGCGACTGGTCGAACCACTCGTACAGCCACAGCACGAACCTCGTGTACTTCCCCTACGGCACGAACCCCGTGGCGCACTACAACGGCGCATCCGCGAACGGGCTGCGGGCGATCGGCCAGTACCAGACGGGCGGCATCCTCGCGTACGACGCCTCGACGGGCGAGGTCGCGTGGACCAACCACCTCGGCACGGACATGTCGCACGGCCAGGGACCGCTCACCACGGCGTCCGACCTGCTGTTCGTCGGCCAGATCGGCGGTGAGCTGCTGGCGATGGATGCCACGGACGGCGACGTGCTCTGGGACTTCCAGACCGGCTCGGGGATCGCGTCGGCTCCCGTCACCTACGAGGTCGACGGCGAGCAGTACGTGGCCGTGTTCGCGGCCGGGTCGACGAACCCGTACGGCGGGTCGGTCACGCAGGGCGACTCGCTCTGGGCGTTCAAGCTCGGCGGCACGTACACCACGGAGTCGGGCAGCCAGGAGGGGCCGGACACGGCGCCGCTGTCGATCCGCCGTCCGGTCGGAGGTGCGGCCGTCGAGGGCGAGACCGTCGGCAACACGGTGCTCCTCGCGCGATCCAGTCGCACCGCCGACACCGCGGCGGCGCGAGACAGCGTGTCGACGAACGGGATGCAGCCCACGCACCTGCGCGTGCCGGTCGGCACCACGGTGACCTTCCGCAATCCCGGAGCCGAGACGTTCCCGGGCTTCCCCAACCTGAAGCCGCACTGCGCGACGCAGTTCTTCGAGGGCGAGTTCAACGTCGAGCTGCAACCGGGAGAGACGTACGAGCACACCTTCGACCGTGCCGGCGAGTACTTCTTCAACGACTGCACCGACCCGCGGCCGACGGGCAAGATCGAGGTCTACCTGGAGCCGCAGGACCAACCGGGCGCACTCCGGTTCACGCCGTCACGGCTCGAACTCGGTTCGGACACGGGCCTGTTCACCGGCGTCGACGGCACCGTCTCGGCGCACTTCGAGCTGCCGCCGGGGTACCGGTACGACGGCGGCGCGGTGCTGCTCGCCCCGCTCTCGGCGACGCCCGTCGAGGCATCCAAGGTGACGGCGAACAAGAACCGCGCCATCGTCAGGTTCGACGCCGCGGACGTCGACAACAACGTGCCCGAGGGCGAGACGACCCTCACCGTGCGCTTGGAGGTGCTGAACCCCGACGGAGTCCAGGAGCAGCTCGTCTCGAGTGCGACGGTGACCGTCGTCAAGTAGCCGTTCCGACCCGCAGCCGATCCGCCTCCGTCGTGCGCGACGGGGGCGGATCGGTGCGTGCGCCGCGTGTCCCATTCGGCGAGACTCGACTTTGCACGCCCCCGATCGCAGTCCAGAGTCGCAGGGGCAGCGATGTGCGCGAGCACGCCCGAGCCCCGCATCAACAGAGAGGTTGACCATGCACGCTGAGTCCGCGGCGGTGACGCCATGACCGACAGGGAACCCGGGCAGGAGCCCGAGGACGGCGGGTCGGACGAGCGCGACCAGCCCACTCGCAAGGCCTCTGAGGCCGCTCTCGGCGATTCGATCTTCCCGCACACCGACACGTTCTACTCGGGGCCCGAGCTGAACAAGGGCGTGCCCGCCGACCCCCTGTTCATCCGGGTGCTCTCGCGCATCGAGATCACGATCGGCATCGCCCTCTTCGCCCTCATCGTCTTCGGCGTCATGTACCAGGTGCTCGGCCGGTACGTCCCGTCGATCGGCTGGGTCGGCGCCGGCGAGGTCGCCCTCATGTCGATGATCGCGATGACCTTCATCACGACCGGGTACCTCGTCGGTCGCAACGGCCACATCGTGCTCGAGATCTTCGACGAACTGCTCGCCGGACGACGGCTCTTCGTCGTCCTGCGGGTCGTCTCCGCGGTCATCATGGTCGCCACGAGCCTCGCCCTCGCGTACGAGGCCTACGTGAAGATCGATGCCGAGTGGGGCCGGCTGAGCGCGGCGATGCACGTGCCGGTCGGCACCCTGTACCTGTTCGCGCTCGTCGGCTTCCTGTCGGCGGCGATCCACTCGGCCTTCAAGATCCCGTACGCGAACCGACCGGAGCGCAAGCTCGACATCAGCGAGATGGAAGGCTGACCTTGGACCTCTGGCTCTACATCCTGCTGTTCGTCGTCCTGCTCCTGCTGCGCGTGCCCGTCGCCTTCTCGATGATCGCGGCGAGCATGCTGTACTTCTACAGCCACAACCTCTCGGCGGGCTACGCGATCTCGTCCGTCGTGAACGGCATCAACAGCTTCCCGCTCCTCGCCGTGCCCCTGTTCATCTTCGTCGGCACCGTCGCCAACCAGCTCGGCATCGCGACGCGCCTGTACGACCTCGCGCGCGCGGCCCTGCCCCGCCTCCGGGGCAACCTCGCCTACGTCAACCTCGGCACCGCCATCGGGTTCTCCTGGATCAGCGGTTCGGCACTCGCCGATGCCGCCTCGACGAGCAAGGTGCAGATCCCGCAGATGCTCAAGGCGGGGTATCCCTACGGGTTCTCGGCCGGCCTCACCGCGTCGGGTTCGCTCATGAGCACCGTCATGCCGCCGAGCATCCCGGCCGTGCTCTTCGCGGCGACCGCCTCGATCTCGACCGGTGCCCTGTTCGCGGGCTCGATCATCCCGGCCATGCTCATGGCACTCGGGCTCGCCGCCTACGTATTCATCTGGGTGCGACGCCACCCCGATGTCGCGAAACGGCAGCCGTTCGTCGGATCGATGCTCGGCAAGGCGGCCGTCCGCGTGATCGGGCCCGCGATGCTGCCGGTCATCATCCTGGGCGGCATCTTCAGCGGCTGGTTCACCCCGACCGAGAGCGCGGGCATCGCCGCGGTCTACATGCTGGTCCTCGGCGCGATCTACCGCACGCTCACCTGGCGCGTGTTCTGGAACGCGGCCAAGGAGACGGTCGTCATCTCGGCCGGCATCCTGCTCATCCTCGGGGCATCCAACCTGATGGGACAGGTGCTCGCTCGCGAGCAGGTCTCGCGCAACCTGGGCGAGTGGCTGACGGGATTCACCGACAATCCGATCGTGTTCCTGCTGATGCTGAACGTCCTGCTGATCCTGCTGGGCATCCCGCTCGAGGCGCCGCCCGTGATCCTGGTGCTCGTGCCCATCCTCATGCCGATCGTCGCGCAGTTCGGCATCGACCCGGTGCAGCTGGGTGTGATCATGATCCTGAACCTCATGATCGGGTCGCTGACGCCACCGGTCGGCGCGGTCCTGTTCGTCGTCGGCTCCATCACCCGAAGGCCGATGGGAGAGCTGTTCCGCGGCATCCTGCCGTTCCTCATCCCCCTCGGCGTCGTGCTGCTGCTCCTGACGCTGTTCCCCGTGATCGTGACGAGCCTGCCGACGCTGCTCGGCCTGATGTAGCCGTGTTCCGGATGCCACGCCAGGCGCCTTCCGCGAGCGCACGCGTCCCGTTCCACTCGACGGGACATCGCTAGGCGAACCGGTCGATCTCCGTCACAGTCGGACCTGCACGAGGACGTGCACAGAACAAGAGGAGAGTCCCATGAGCACAGCCCGCTCGACGCGCCGAGGCCTCATGGCCGCGTCGGTGCTCGCAGCATCCGCCCTCGTCGTCACCGGCTGCGCCGGCGGCGGCGATCCCGAAGCGACCGACGATGCGGGCGCTTCGGAGAACAACCCCGTCACCCTCACCGTCGCGACGAGCCAGAACGAGCAGACGCCGAACTACTTCTGCGGCGTCGAACTGCTGCAGCAGCGGCTCGAGGACGCCGACATCGGCTTCACCGTCGAGCTCTACCCGGCGAGCCAGCTCGGACCCGACGCGGACCGTTTCCCGCAGGTTCAGGCCGGTGACATCGACATCGACCTGCAGGGCGCATCCGCGCTCAGCGCCACGTACGAGCCGATCGGCGTCGTCGACGCCGCGTACGCGTTCAACGACGTCGAGCACGCGTTCCAGTGGATCGACGAGAGCTCGGAGGAGCTGTTCACCGGGTTCCACGAGGCCACCGGCGTCAACATCGTCGACGGCTGGTTCTTCGGCAACCGCACCTTCACGACCAAGGACGTCGAGGTGCACGGCCCCGATGACCTGGAGGGCGTGCCGATCCGCTTCCCGAACTCGCCGATCTTCCTCGCGAACGCGGAGGCGCTCGGCGTGACCAACCCCGTCTCGGTCGCCGTCGAGGAGGTGTACACGGCCCTCCAGCAGGGCATCGCGGTGGGCCAGGAGAACCCGATCGTCGCGACGCGCTCGTCGAGCTACGACGAGGTCCTGAACACCGCGATCCTCAACGACCACAACGTCGGCATCCACTGGATCCTCGTCAGCGACAAGACGTACGAGAAGATGAGCGAGGAGCAGACCGCACTGCTCGAGGAGACGATCCACGAGATCCGGCCCGAGAACCGCGACTGCGTCGACGAGGCGACCGAGGAGATCCTCGACGAGTACCGCGCGAACGACGCATTCACCGTCGTCGAGCAGGAGGACATCGACATGGATGCCTTCATCAGCCAGGCCGAGGAGTTCTTCGAGGGCTACTTCACCGGTGAGAACCTCGCGGCGTACCAGGCCATCCGCGAGACCGCCGGCTGAGTCCGGCGCAGCGCCGTCTCCGGCGCCGACGAAGGGGGTGGGTGCCTGCGCACCCACCCCCTTCGCGGTGCGGTCAGTGCAGGCCCTCGGCCGTCATCCGACGACCCAGGGTGAGCGCCGCGGTGCGCAGGGCCGGCGCCACCCGGTCGCGGAAGCCGTCCGAATCCGATCCCGACACGCCGATCGCGGCGATGGGCGCACCCGAGTGGCCGAGGACCGGGCTCGCGGCGGACGCCCGGCCGGGCACGCCCTCCCCCGCCTCGGCGGCCACCCCGAGACGCCGCACCTCGGCCAGTTCGCGCCGGAGGGCGGGTGCATCGACCCGGTGGGCCGACGTGCGCCGCTCGAGCGCTCGCTCGACCACGCGATCGACGACCTCGGGCGGCGAGAACGCCAGGATCGCCGTGCCGAGTGCGGTCGAGACCGCCGGAAGACGGCCGCCGATGCGCGCCGGCGGGGTGGATGCCTCCGCGCCGCGCACGAACGCGATGCAGACGACCTCGGCGCCCTCGAGGATGGCGAGGCTCACCGTGTGCCCGGTCGCGTCGCGCAGGTCGGCCATCACGGGCAGGGCGACCCTGCGGAGCCGCCGCGGATGCTCCACGCCCTGGGCGAGCTCGAAGAGGCGGACGCCCAGGTAGAGCTTGCCGCCGTCGCGATCGAGGAACCGCTGCGTCACGAGATCGGCCGCGATCCTCGAGACGGTCGACTTCGGGAGGTTCGCACGCCGGGCCAGTTCGGAGACGCCGAGCCCCTCGTCATGCTCGCCGAAGGCCTCGAAGACGGCGGTGACCCGGTCGAGCACGCTGACCGAATCGGTCCAGTCGGCGGTGCGCACGGCTCAGGCCGCCGCGAGTCGTCGACTGACGGACGTGCCCGCCGCGCGCACCAGTGGCGCCACACGGTCGGGATCCATGGCACCGCTGGGGCCGGCGATGGAGATCGCACCGAGCACGACCCGGCCGCTCGTGATGACCGGGCTCGCGACGGCGAGGATGCCGGGGTAGGAGACCTCCAGGTCCATCGCGACGACCGACGCGCGAACGTGCGTGAGCTCGTCGCGGAACCGATCGGCGGCCTCGTCGACGAGCGGCGCACTGATGCGGTCGACGACGCGCTGGTCGGCGCAGAAGGCGAGGAAGGCCTTGCCGCTGGCGGTCGTGAGCGCGGGCGAGTGCATGCCCGCGCGCGTCGGGAGCATCGGGAGCCGGCCCGGGACGGCCGCGATCGACACCATGTCGGCGCCCTGCTGCACCCAGAGCCCGACGCGCTCGCCGGTGACCTCCCGCAGTTGGCGGATGACGGGAGCTGCCGCCCCGAGCAACCGGCGCGGCAGGCTGGCACGCGCGCCGAGCTCGAAGAGCCGCAGGCCCAGCGCGACGCCGTCGTCGGTGCGCTCCAGGTAGCGCTGGGCGGTGAGCTCGGCGACGAGGCGCGAGACGGTGGACTTCGGCAGGCCGCTCTTCGCGGCGAGGTCGGTGATCGTGGTCGAGCCGTCGCCCTCCTTGACGGCGTCGAGGATGGCGACGACGCGGTCGAGCACGGAGGCCGGCCCGCCCGAGGGCGCGGGGCTCGTGTTCCATTCGGCGAGACTCGTCATCGAGCATCCCCTCCCAGCGGCTTGAATCGTCGTCGATCGCCCTTCGATCCCGAACGTACTAGTTAGTACAGACCTATGCAATGCTGTTCTCGAAATGCGCGGACACCGATGACGATGCCCCCAGGAAGGCGCCATGCCCAGCTCGACCGGACGCTACCTCGTCGGCCTGATCGGCGAGGGCATCACCGCGTCCCTGACGCCGGCGATGCACGAGGCGGAGGCCGCTGAGCTGGGGCTCGACTACGAGTACCGCACGTTCGACCTGATCGAGCTCGGCCGGCCCGCCGGGGATGTCGCCGCGATGCTCGCCGAAGCCCGCGCCGGCGGCTTCGCCGCCATGAACATCACCCACCCCTGCAAGCAACTGGCCGCCGAGCTCGTCGATGAGCTGGACACGGATGCCGCCCGGCTCGGCGCGGTCAACCTCGTGGTCTACGGTGAGGCCGGACTCGTGGGGTACAACACGGACTGGATGGGATTCCGCGACGCCCTCGCGAACGGGCTGCCGACGGCATCGCTCGAGCACGTCGTGCAGGTCGGCTGCGGGGGCGCGGGCGCGGCGACCGCGTACGCACTGCTCGCGCAGGGCGCGGAGCGGCTCGAGCTCTCGGATGTCGACCCGGCGCGCGCCGAGGAGCTCGCCTCGCGCATGCGAACGCACTTCCCACGCCAGGCGGTCGAGACGTCACCCCACGACGACCTCGCCGCCGGCATCGCGCGTGCG
Organism: Agromyces agglutinans; assembly: GCF_009647605.1. Taxonomy (GTDB): domain Bacteria; phylum Actinomycetota; class Actinomycetes; order Actinomycetales; family Microbacteriaceae; genus Agromyces; species Agromyces agglutinans. Next base: position 62,908 of record NZ_WJIF01000007.1, read on the forward strand.
AGCGGCGTCGTGCACGCGACCCCGCTCGGAATGCTGCACCACCCCGGCCTCGCGTTCGATCCCGACCTCCTGCGCGAGGACGCGTGGGTCGCGGACGTGGTCTACCGTCCCCTCGAGACCGAGCTCGTCCGGCGCTCGCTCGAGCGGGGGCATCCGGTGCTCGACGGCGGCCGCATGGCCGTCGGCCAGGCATGCGCTAGTCTCCGAATCATCACTGGCACCTCGCCGGATCGCGGCCGCATGGAGCACCACTTCCGTGCGCTCATCAGTGCCGAGGAGCAGTCCGCCGCCGGAGGGAGCCCGCAATGACCGACCGACTGGGCGACGTGCGCGACGGCGGGTTGACCGAGCGGGCCATCCGCACGCAGGGCGACATCCTCGAGGTGGCCACCGCCGAGTTCGCGGCGAACGGCTTTGCGGGCGCCCGCGTCGACGAGATCGCCGCGCGGACCCGCACGACCAAGCGCATGATCTACTACTACTTCGGCTCCAAGCAAGGGCTGTACCTCGCGGTCCTCGAGCGCGTGTACGCGCAGATCCGCCAGGTCGAGCGCGGCATCCAGGTCGACGAGATGACGCCCGATGAGGCGCTGCGCACGCTCGCCGAGGCGACGTACGACCACCACACGACGCACGAGGAGTTCATCCAGCTCGTCAGCATCGAGAACATCCATCGCGCCGAGCACCTGCGGCAGTCCGAGACGATCCTGCGGGAGAACGCCACGGCCATCACCCTCCTCGAGGAGGTCATCGAGCGAGGCGTGCGCGAGGGCATCTTCCGAGGCGACGTCGACGCCGTCGACGTGCACATGATCATCAGCGCGTACGCGTGCTTCCACGTCGCCAACCGGCACACGTTCGCCGCGATCTTCGACCGGGACCTGCTCGAGCCGGCGCGCCAGGACGCGCACCGGCGGCTCATCGGCGACCTGGTCGTCGCGACCATGACCGACCGCAGCCGGAGCGGCGGCAACGGCAGCACCGGCCGAGTCGGCTGAGCCGGCTGAGCCGGCTGAGCCGGCTGAGCCGACCGAGCCGACTCGCGCTCAGCCTCGGGGCGGACCGTCCCCGCCGAGCCGCCGGCCGAGCCGGAACGCCGCGTCACGGACCGCGGCGGCGGTGGCATCCGCATCGAATCGGTCGGTGCGACCGGACACCGACAGGGCAGCGACGAGCGCACCGGAGGGCGCGAACACCGGGCTCGCCGCGCAGGACACGCCGACGGCGAACTCCTCGACGTCGACGGCGATCCCGCTGCGCCGGACCGCGGCGAGCTGTCGGCGCAGGGCGTCGGGAGCGGTGATCGTCCGGGGCGTCAGCGCCGTGAGGCCGGCGGCCACCGCCTCGTCGACGCTTGCGGCCGACGCGTGCGCGAGCACGGCCCTGCCGAGCGCGGTGGCATGGATCGGGAGCCGCCCGCCGATGCGCGCGATCGGCTGGGCCGGCGCGTTGCCGCGCATGACGGCGATGCACACCATCTCGTGGCGGTCCCGGATGGCCAGGTGCACGTGACCGCCCGTCCGATGGCGGAGCTCGGCCATCACTGGCAGCGCGGCGGCCCGGAGGTCCCGCGGCTGCTCCGCGAGCTGGCCGAGTTCGAACACCCGGAGCCCGAGGCGGAGGTGCTTCCCGTCGCGCTCGAGGTAGCGCTGGCGCACCAGCGTCGCGACGAGCCGCGAGACCGTCGACTTCGGGAGGCCGGCGCGCAGGGCGAGCTCTGAGATGCCGAGCCCGCGGTCGTCATGGTCGAACGCCTCGAGGATCGCGGTCATCCGGTCGAGCACGCCGACCGCGTCGGACGCGGAGCCGCCCCGCATCGGTCAGGCCACCTGCGACGCCAGCCGGTGCGTGAGCGCGAGTGCCGCGTGCCGCACCAGGGGCATCATCCGATTCGCATCCATGTCCGACACGGGGCCGGCGACCGAGATCGCCGCGACCGGCACCCGCTCGGGCGACAGCACGGGGCTCGCGACGCCCACCACGCCGGGGAAGGTCTCGCACCGGTCGATCGCGACCCATTCCATGCGGATCGCCGCGAGCTCCCGCTCGAAGGGCCGGCGTCGGTACCGGTCGATGCCCGTCATGACGCCGGCGAGGGCCGACTCGTCCTCGGTGAACGCGAGCACCGCCTTGCCGAGCGCCGTCGTGATCGACGGCACGCGCACCCCCGCGCGGGACGGCACCGGTCGCAGTCTGCCCCGCACGGAGATGACCGAGAGCATGTCAGGGCCCTCCTGGACGGCGACGTTGAGGTGCTCCCCCGTCGCGTTGAACAGTTCGGCCAGCACCGGCAGTGCCGCGAGGCCGAGGCGCCGCGGGGTGCTGGCGCGCACCCCGAGCTCGAACAGCCTGAGGCCGATCACCACGCCGTCCTCTGCGCGCATCAGGTACCGCTGGCGCACGAGGTCGCCGACCAGCCGCGAGACGGTGGACTTCGGGATGCCGGTGGCGAGCGCGATCCGGGTGATCGTGGTCGCGCCGTGCGCCTCCCGCACGGTGTCGAGGATGGCGAGGATCCGGTCGAGCACCGACACCGGCCCGTCATGGGGAGCGGATCGCATGACGGCAGTATGGGTGCACTCCGATGGGGCGGCGGCGGCTGGTCCATTCAGTGGAACGCGGTCGCCGGCGCCGGCCCAGCGCATGGGAGGGGCCCGATCCCCGCCGGCTCGGCGGAATCGGGCCCCCGGGTGTTCAGGAGCTGGGGCGTCCTCCTGAATGGGCGTCAGGCCGCGCAGAACGGCTTGATGCCCATGGCACTCTCGATTCCCTCCATCACGTGCTGCCGGAACAGGTCGTCACCCGGCAGCGGGGCATCCGTCCACGCCGCGACGTCGTGGCCGAGCGTCGTCAGCCAGGCTCGGCCGCCGTCGTAGTAGTGACACCAGCTCACCGGATGCGACTCCCCGTGGCCGGCCGGAGTCGCCTCGCTCGTCGCCTGGTCGACCTCGAGCAGGACGTTGACGTAGCTCGGGTAGGGCACGAGGTTGTACCACTCGTCCTTGAACGCCCAGGTCTCCGGCATGAACGAGGTCGACACGTCGTCGCCGTTGATCCGCTCGACCGTGCCCTCGCGGTTCGGGCCGTGGTTGTAGAAGTTCGCCCCGCCCAGCAGGCCCTCGTAGTACGGCCAGTGGTACTCGGCGCCGAAGGCGTTGTGGATGCCGACGAAGCCGCCGCCGCCGCGGATGTACTGCATGAGGGTCGTCTGCGCGGTGTCGTCGAGCGTGTCGCGGTTCGAGCCCAGGAAGACGACCGCCTGGTAGTTCCCGAGACGGCTGAAGCTCGCGAGGTCCTCGGTGTAGTCGACCGCGATACCCCGCTCCTCGGCCCAGGCCTTGAGCGAGGCCTGCGCGACGTTGTCGGCGTTCAGCGGCGGGTTGAGGCCCGGCCCGAGCGGCGTGCCGAGATGCGCGTGACGCGGCCCGGCGGTGCGGCTCCAGACGAAGATGCGCTTCTGCTCGCCCTCGACCCATCCGTTGCCCCACTCGTGATAGCACTCGGGGTCGGTGCCGCGGCACACGCCGTAGTCCTTGATCTCGTCGAGGTAGATCTCCTCGGCCGTCACCTTCTGGCCGCCGTTGCCGGGTCCGTTCCCGTTGCCGCGGCCGTCTCCTCGGTCGGTGCCGAGAGCCGTTCCCCCGAGCGCCAGGCCCGCACCGAGCGCTGCCGCGGCGACGAGCGCGGCTCCGGAGCGTATGAGCGATTTCATGTGATCTCCTTTGATCGTTCGTGCTGACCTCGGGTGCGCCAAGCGCGATCGGCCCGGGGCTGGTGCGAATCTAGGCGGGCCCGGAGCCGGCGGGCAAAGGCCGTTCCACCCAGTAAGCCGGGCGGGCGTCGCCGTGGACACGGGACCGGGTGGTGCCCTTCACTGGTGACCGGAGGAGCGATGGACGACGGACGACTGCTCGTGGTCTGCAAGGACGACTGCGCGCTCGAGGTGATCGACCTGGAGACGGCGACCGTGGTCGGCACGGTGGCCGCCTCGGGCGTCGCGCCGCACGAGGTCGTCGCGACCGGCGACGGAGCCCTCGCCTACCTGCCCGTCTACAGCGATGCCCCGGTCGGTTCGCCCGGCACCGACGGCCGGCGCGTGGAGGTCATCGACCTCCGCACGTTCGAGCGGATCGGCGAGATCGCGCTGGACTTCGCGTCGCGCCCCCACCAGGCGGGTCTGCTCCCCGACGGCCGCCTCGTCGTCTCCACGGAATCGGATGACTCGGTCACCGTGATCGACGGGCGGACTCGCGGCGTGCTCGCGCGGCTGCCGACCGGCCGGCCGGAGTCGCACACGTTCGCCGTCAGCGCCGACGGGCGCCTGCTCGCGACCGCGAACGTCGGCGCAGGGAGCGTCAGCATCATCGACGTCGCGTCGGGCACGCTGCGCGGGGTCGCGGATGTCTCGGCGAAGGTGAACCGCATCTGCCTCGAGCCCGAGGGGCGGTTCGCCTTCACGGCCGACCAGACGGCGCCGCGGATCGCCGTCGTCGACACGGACCTCGTCGAGCGGGTCGCCTGGATCGACCTGCCGGCGATCGGGTTCGGCACGGCGGTGACGGCCGACGGCTCGCGCCTCGTCGTGGCACTGAGGAAGGCCTCGGAGATCGCCGTCGTCGATCTCGCATCGGGTGGGATCGTGCACCGGATCCCCGCGCCCGACCATCCGCAGGCGATCGTGCTGCACCCCGACGGAACGCGCGCGTACTCGGCGTGCGACGCCGCGCGATGCGTCGTCGAGGTCGACCTCTCGGCGGGCCGGTCGCTGCGCCGCATCGAGACCGGCCGGAATCCCGACGGGATCGCGTGGGGTCGGAGCCCGTCCTCGGGCCGGGGCATCCATTCGGGGCGGGGCGTCACCCGCTGAACGCAGAAGTCCCGGTCTCTGGCGAGACCGGGACTTCGAGTGGTGGTGGCACATTCGGGAAATTCGGAACGCCCTATGGTTGCTGGGCACTTTCAACGTCGGTGTATCGGCGTTCCAGGCTAAGCGTCGTACTTTTCCAGCAGCATTTCCCGCGGGGCCCGCGCTCCTCCCAGCACGCGTGCTCAAGTGCGGCACCGGTAGCAGTTCGCGACCAGCACTACGTGTGTCGTCCTGGTACGGCGAACAACTCGGTTTCGTCGATAAGGAGTGCCTCGCACATCGATGACAGGTGTTGAGCATCGATAGCCCGCATCATGCTGAAGAGCGAACGAATAACTGCGGTGGCCTCGCTCGGATCAACCATCGCAGACACATTGCCTTCTTCGTTGTGCGAGTATGCGTGCAAATACCGCTCCACATGAGTTCGGATCGCCGGGCTAGCAACCTGCTGCATGCCGTCCCTCATCCCCGCGTGGAAATCGCCAATGTGCTGCGGATACCGAAAACTCAGAAATGCCTCCATCATCTTTCGGGCGGCATTGGGCGCAAGGGCAAGCAGGTCCATTCGTTCAGCGAGGCTCACCTCAGAGGACGCTTCGATGACTGCTGTCGCCACCCGCGCGAACAGGTAGTGGTAGAGCGAACGGAGCCGCCTGCTCTGTTTGTGATCCTCAGTCCAAGGATCTAGCTGCGGAACGCGACGGGGAGGTCCTGATCGTTGAGGGCGATACCTCATCCTGATCTCATGAACCGTGTAGCCACCCTGAATGTGTCTTCGCGCATTGTCCAACTGGATGATCCACTGGCGGAAGAGCTCGAAATTGTGAGTGAACAAGATCACTTGGCTTGCGAAGGAATCGCTCACGAGTGCCGACCACAGGAAGGACGACACCCCGAAAAGGATGCTGTCATCAAGACTCGAGACAGGGTCGTCGATGACCACGATCGGCTCATCCCCTGGCGAAACCTCCCGTCGAATACTGGCGAGGAAGTGCAGAAGCGCGATTGCAGTGCGTTCGCCCTCGCTCAGGTGCGTCGCGGGTGCTCCCTCTCTCTCGATCCGATAGTGCTTGCCATCCTCGGTGGTCTGGAACTGCAGGTCGCCCCGCCCAAGCAACCGCTCAACATCACGGGTTAGCACTTCCGCTGTCGGCACCGGATCCGCGCTGACGTTTTGAAGGGCAATGATCCGCTGAGTGAGCGCGCCGAGCTCTTCCGAAAGCCGAGTAGCGGAAGTCTCCTTCGCTTCCAGCTCTTCGACTCGAGAGTCGTACTCGTCCGCGAATGCCAACACCCGAGCGAGTTCGACACGACGAGCAGCCTTAGACGCCGACGAATCGTGCTCCTCTCGTCGGGTTGAGTGCTGCTGAACAACGGCTTCGATCTCAGCACGCGGTGGGGGTTCAAGTTGAAGATCCACTGGAATGCTGAGCTTTTCGAAAGGGTTGCCCCGCTTTGCATGTAGCAATGGGACCAACGCCGCAACACTCGCTGAGTACTGGTCATGAGCGTCTCGGTAGTTGCTTCGCGCTTCACGCAGCGCGCCCGCAAGATCGGGATACAGCTCACCATCTCCCGGAATCGCGGACGCAACTTGCTGAGACGACTCCACTGAAGAAGTGAGTGCCGCAACCGTGCGGTCGACTCGATGCTGAAAGGCCGTGAGTGCGTCATCGAAATGCGCAGCAAGCAGTTCGCGTCGCGACGCACTAATCTCGTGTCCGCAGAACAAGCAGGTGTCCCGGTCGCTATGTAGCGGAAGCCCTGCCTGCACCCAATCGGCGCGATCTGGGTGCCCGCGTAGCTCTTCCAGCGCGGTCACAGCCACGTGCTCGGCGATCAACGCCTTCACAGCCTCAAGAGTTGCATCGTCACTGAGCTCCGGAGGGAACGGGATGGGTGGGACTGACCGCATCGGACTCGAGTTGGCAAGAGCCCGGTCCGCTGCGATGTCCTTCGACGCTCCCTCAAATGCAGAACGGTCGCCTTCAAGCAGCTTTCGAACGTTTGCCTTGGTGTACGTATTTGTAGCCCGGTACGTAGCGATCGGCGACTGCCGTAGGTCTTCCACTATCTCGCCGGCGAGTTCCGTCATTCGACGCTGTAAGAGCCGATCCGCCGCATTCGCCTCTGCGCGCGCATCGGCCGCCTGCGGAATGAGGTCCAGCTTCCGCGCCTCAGCATCCCGAAGCTCGTTCTCCGCGTCAACGTTGGGCTTACCCAGCGTTAGGAGGCTGTCCGACCTTGGACCCTCGTCGTCGTCGAATCGAAGGTTGTCGCGGACGTAGTCAGCGTTGAACACTCGAACCCGGCTCCAGAATTCCGGGTCCAATTCTGTAACCGTGGTAGCGACGCCGGCGATTTCGACTTCAAGCTGAACTGCCGCTCTGACAGGAACAGTCTCTGGATCAGAACAGTCACGGAACAGACTCGCCAGCGTGCTCTTGCCACTCCCGTTCGTTCCGTAGAGGACGTTCACTCGCCCAAGTTGTTTGGCAGTACCGTCGTCCGACCACGATCGAAACGCTCGGTAATTGCCGATCTTTGCGATACGCCGGATCGATGCCTCAGCCATGGGCATCCGGCATCATCGCGTTCGTCGCTGCGGGCCTCGTCGAGGCGAGGCTTGCGTTACGGAACGCCACGAGGACGTCGGCTGGCAAGCGCCCCCGCACGCCAACAACGTAGCCGTTCTGCGCCGCCCAGGCACGAACTGCGGCCGGTGATGCGGTGGGAAGCGCCACGGCCACGTCGAAGCGAGCAGCAGTGGCATCCGTTCTCCCGAACTCGACGGAGGGGACCTCCGAGGCTTGGAGTCCTTGGACCGCCGGCTGCAGATTCGCAAGCAGCACCTCGAACACGTCGGGGTGGACGACCCGGGTACCGACTTCGGTCGCCTTCGCGAGTTTGCCGCCTGCGAACGAACCGTCGGTCACTAGCATCGCGGTCATGCGCGAGACTCCCCCAACAACACGGACGCCGAGTTCCTCGGCGCGCTTCTCGAGCCGGTCGCGTTGAGCGTCGTCGCATCCGGTGAAGACGACTTTGTCACCGACGCGAAGTGGCTCGCCGTGAGCCCAGTCGTCGGGGAGCGGTTGGAGGCCTGCGCTCATTCGGGCTGCTCGTGCAGCATCAGCATGTTTGATGGTCTCGACAACAACAGCTTTCGGGACGCCCACAAGTTCGGCGAGGGCGTGCAGCTCTGCACGCTCGACTTTGGAGACGTGTCCGTCATCGAGTGCCCTGTGCGCGAGCGCAAGGATGAACGCTCGATGGGTGGCCGCGACATCCGCATCGCTGAGTCCGTATGTCGCGATCAGATCGGTCAGTTGTTCCGCTTCGGACGCTGTGAGCTCGCCGTCCTCGAGGCACTCGAGGAGCGTCTCTAGGTATGCAGTTGTGCCTTGAGGTGCGCCTTCGTCGAGGACCTCGAGCAGGCTCAAAGCCGTCAGTTGCTTGATGAGTGGTGCTTGCTTTGGCAGGGACGAGGTGAAGCGAATTGGTCGACTATTGATGGGTCTCGCCGCCGGGCGACGGCGAAGGGTGGGCGGTCGGCTCGGGCCCTGCGGCCATGCCACCGTGCGCGCCTGCGCTGGAAGCAGCAGGAGATCGGGGTGGACCGACGCACCCGTGCCTTCTGCGAGGTAGCGACTCATGAGGCCCGCAGTAGCGCGAGCGTCGCCGAGTGCGGAGTGCGCGTCCTCGAGCGCGATGCCTGCCGCCCAGCAGCAGTCGGCGAGACCGCGGCGGTCGAGGTTCGGCATGTAGTGGTGGCTCGCGTGCAGGGTACAGAAGGACGGCAGGGCGGGCACATCCCATCCGGCTGATCCGAACTCGGCCTGAAGGAACGCCAGGTCAAACGGGGCGTTGTGCGCCGCTAGGGGCAGGCCGGCAAGACGCGAGGCAACTGTCGGCGCGAAGTCACGGAAGAACGGTGCGTTCGCGACATCGGCGTCGGTGATGCCGTGAATGTGCGTGGCACCGACCGGTCCCTCGGGATTGAAACGCGACGTCCATTCGTCGACGATTCGTCCGTGCGCATCGACATGAACGACGGCGAGTTCGATGATCCGGTCGGTTCGCGGCGACAGCCCCGTGGTCTCGACATCAACGATGGCAAACGTGGGCGAGCTGCTCTGAACCCGAGGCTTCGATTGGAACGACTGCGGCGCCTCTGCACTCGTTGGGGATGTGTTGGTACGTCGGCCAAAAAGCCGGTCAAGGAGACCCATTGAGTACTTTCTTCGTTGAGGACAGCCTGCTCATCGTGGCATAGGCAGGGCTCGCGCCGCGGGGTTGGACTGGCCCCCGTTCTGGGGCAATTCGGATGTAACTGGAAGACCTGCCTAGCCCTAACTCCGAGCTCCGAGCAACTCTTCGAGCGGCAAGGTCGTGAGGTCGCATTGCTGGCGTTCTGGTGCCGACTCCTCCCGGAGCGTACAATCGAACACACGTTCGAACCTCGGAGTCGCCCATGCAAGTCCTCACCGATCCCGTCGCCGTGTGGTTTGCCCCGAGCGGCGCACCCGTTCGGATCTTCTGGCGCGGCCGCCGCTGGCGCGTGTCGGACACCGCGACGCCGCTCAGCGCGGAACCTGAGTTCGTACCCGGCACCATCACACATCCGCCGGCGAACTGCGTCGGCTGGCGCTTCCAAGTGACCGACGCCAACGGAGAGACCCATGTCGTCGACCTCGTGGGTGCGGATGCTTCGTGGACCGTCACCCGCGCGTACGAATAGTCCGCAACGTCTGCCCAAGATGGCGGATCAGGGCCTAGTCGACGACCAAAGTCATCGGCCGCACCGTGTTATACATCGGCCGAGGTATAACGGCGGCTGCAGGCCGGATGGATTCAACTACGGCGGCCGCGGCTCGATCGGGCGGCGCTTACGCGCGACCTTGCCCAGGAGCGTCGCGCGATCCTGCGCACCCCTCAGCGGAGCGCTCCGTGGCCCGTGATCAGCCTCGCTGGCATCCGCTCTTGGCGGCCGTTGAAGGCCCCGTCGGCACGTGGCGAATGATCGACTCGACCGGTCGGGAGTACGGCATCGTTCGATTGGTGCGACTCGACGGAACTCCTCGGTACCGAGCCGAGCTCGCTGAGGTTCTGCTCGGGTACGGCGGCACGCTGCGCAGCTCTTGTGAACAGGTCCACGCTGCGTTCATCCGAGCGCACGGCCCTGGAAGTGAGGCGGGTAGATACCCGGACTTCCGCGTGGTGCGATGAGGCAACTACCGGAGCTGCCGGCGTCGGATTCATCGAATCGGTCTGATACGTCGGCCAGATGTATAAGACCGATTTCGGGACGGGCGGCTCGCTGGCTTCCCCCGAAACTCACGAAGCGCGCCGCCGGTCTATCGGAAGGCAGCGCTCCGGATCGACTCGGGACACGGCGCTGAGCGAGAACCACTCAGGACGAGACGGTTCGTTCCCTCGAGACAATTCCGGCTGCAAAGCGACGATCATCACGAGCGGCGTGCCGTACCGCGTCACGATAACGGACTGTCCCGTTCGAACGACCTCGTCGATCAGCCTCGAGAAGTTGCGGCGGGCGTACGTGATGCTGACCTCTTCCAAGGTCACCTCCCTCCGCGATCTGGCCGGGTCGTTCGTCATGTACGGTGAGTGAGCTCTTGCTCGAGAGCACGCACCAAGACGGAGCCGCTCGTTGCCTCCAACGCGATGCGCTCGTCAAGACGTTGGCCACGAAGACCTGAGCGTGTTCGCGTATGAACAGTTGTACGTTGAGCAAGTAGTCCGTCTCGAACGACCGTCGGTCGCGAATTCGGCGTGCACGCCCGAAGCAATCGACCCACCAGTCAGCTTGATCGACAACGCGAGGTTCCAGCATGCCTGGCGTCACGGCATCCGCCCGGATTCGTGCGCGGAACCCTCCTATGAAGGTTGAGGCTCGCTCGTATCGACGGCTGAGCTCTGCAGCACCCACGCCACGTTTGAACGCAGCGCGAATGAGCTCCTCCGCATCGGCGCCCGCATGTTGGGCATACGTTCGCACGAGGTCCCACTCCCCCGCTTCCTCGAGGCCGCCCACATCGTCTCCGCTCGACTGACTTCAGTATGGTATTAATAATAACCATGAGTGCGGCAGGGAGCTCATCCAAGATTCAGTTCGACGTCGATCGCATCGGCCTACTGGGCGGAGTGCGTGGGCGGCTCTCGGAGCTGGTTCAGGTGCTCGACGTTCTGTCCTCGCGTGGCGTCAGGCTCATCGTTCAACTCGGTGATTTCGGCGTCCCGTGGCCGACTGGATCTGCCCAGCGGGACTTGGCAAAGCTCACGAGGCGACTCGCGTTGCGCGGGCAACGGCTCCTGTTCCTCGCAGGCAGCCACGATTGGAGCCCGATGCTCAACGACCGGAGCGGGCTTACGCCCGATTGGTCCCCCGAAGGCATTCGGTGGCTGTCGTCACGGGTCGGCTTTCTGCCCAATGGCTTTCGCGCTTCGTTCTCGAGCGGCCGCTCATTCGCTGTACTCGGAGGCGCCGCATCCGTAGACCGTGCCATTCGGACTCGTGGCGTCGATTGGTGGCCGGAGGAACTGGCAACCGAGCAAGACCTGCAGGTGCTCGGCGATGAGCACTCAGACGTACTCTTCGGCCACGATGCACCACTGGACCTGCCAGAGGTCGACGCTGCGTTCGCGACTATGGCAACGACGTGGCCTCTCGACGACATCCGCTACGCCATTGCCGGACGGGCAACGTTCCATCGTGGCTTCCTTCAGGTTGCACCGAGCCTCTACGTCGGAAGCCACTACGAGCGGTTCATCATCGATGCCGTCGGATTCCGTCACGGTTCGCTTGGATTCTGGTCGAACATCGCGATGCTCGACCAGCTCGACGGGCCCGGCGCCTCAGTGGCGATCCTCGACACCACCACACTCGCCCTCGATTATCTCGACCGGGACGGGAGCGCCGTGCCCCGCGAACCTGCGACATCCAAGCTCACGTTGGAAAGCAAGGGCCGATGGCACGTCCAGACAGAGTCATCCGTCCATCTACTCGATTTCGACGAAGGTCATTGGGAACGTCTCCCCGGCCCCGACGCTAACCCTTACCCAGGTCGCAATGAAGGCCAGCTCCGCTCCCTCGAGAACTTCATCCTCGGCTCGAACGGGTACCTCACCACCGTCGGAGATGACTTCTTCGAGTACTACTGGGCCCACACCAGCATGATCCGCCACATCACACCCGCACCCCCGACGACATGAACGCCGGCGACTTCCTGGAGCGTCTCGATGCGACCGATCTTGGTTCGTTCATCGTGACCACCGAGAGCGGATCCATCTACGAGCTTCGAATCAATGCCGATCGCGCCGTCATGATCCGACACCCAGCCGTAGATGCACCGCTGGCGGCCGATGCCAGCCATCTCTACTTCGACAACGCTCCAATCGAATGCCGCTTTCGCACGATCCGGGTCGGCAACCCAGCCGCGTTCGTCTTCACTCGCGCGGATCGAGACGACGTGCCGAATTACGCCGCGACGGTTCGAGCGACCACCGAGGTCCGATCGATTCGTCGGCTCGATTCAGACACAGCGGACGGAGGCGGCTGATGGGCTTCTGGGACGGGTACCTCCCGAACCCCTCCATCGACGTCTTGGGACCCACACTGACCGCCGTCATCCACGCACTCGTCGTCGAACTCGAGTCAGTCTCGGTCGCTGAACTCCGCGATGCTACCGGTGCGTCGGATGCCGCGTTGAGACGCGCCCTTGAACGACTCGGGCGCTCGGGCACGGTCCTTGCTTTCGACGGTCACCCGATTCGATACCTCTGGAATCGTGACAGCTTCGCCTCACGCGGACTCACATTGCTCGCAACTTCGCAGAACGTGCTCGGCAACTACATCAGCGGGTACGCCCGAGCACTCTCCGACGACCGAGTCACGACGGCGCTCACTCCGCCGCGGGACGGGGCACTCGCGGCCGTCGTTGCGATTGTGCGCCACGGCCCCGACGGGGAAGCTACCAAGATCGCGGGTCAGATTCAAACGGAGCTGAGCGCCCTCCTTGGCGGCGTGGTGACGCAGTCGTTCTGGTCATGGGAGACCTTCGAAAGCCAGGTTCGCGCTGCCGACGCAGATGTTCGATACCTCTCGGCGAACAACAGAGTCCTGTCAGGGCGTGATATCGGTCACCTCGTTTCTCGTGCACTCCGCCGATAGAACTCATTCGCCACCGATGCGGTCGCCTGCCCGTCGGCCGCATCGGCGTCGATGGTGGCCGATTGAGGATCGTTGGGCGGGCAGGTTCACCGACTTGAGTCGTCAGCGGTTTGCTCCCGATAGGCTCGCGTCCGTGACCAATCTGCGGACCAACGGCACCGAGATGCGACGCAGTCGATGGGCCCGGAATCTGGTCGCGATCGTGATGGGCGCGGTCTTGGCTGTGCTGCCATTGTTCTTTGTCACGATGCTGCTCGCACTGAGCATTCACGAGTACCAGTCGTACACCGCCGCGACGTCAGAGTACGGCGGCACCGCTGCGTTGAATGCCAAGGAAGAGCGCGGCAACATCATCATGGGTTCGCTCGCCTTGGTGGTGTTGTGGTTCTTCCTCACCGGGCTCGCGGCTGCCTACGCAGCAGTCATCGAGGGGCGGGTGCTCCGCACCGCAATCTGGGCTGGCGGCGTTATGGCCGTCGCGATCGGTGCAATGCTCTTGTTTGGCCTGACGGTCGGTACAGCCTAACGACCGGCATGCGGGGCAAACTCTCAACGCTGTCCTTCCAATACCGGTACTTTTCAAGAATGACCCCCGCGAACGAATCCGGTACAGGCAAGCCGCTACTCATGCGTCGCAGGGCTTTCTGGGCAACTATCGCCGTGAGCGTGGCGGCAATAGTCATCATCCCTTCTCTTCTGTTCCTCGGGCTCGTGCACGCCTGGGCAGCGATCGCCACTCCGTCCCCGGTTCCGGTCGCGAAGGACGCAGCGACGCCGCCAGCGACCTCGGCCCCCACGACCACATCACCGCATCCCAATACGACGCGAGGCGAGCAGCAGGTCTTCAACGACCTCGTCGACAGTTGCATGGCGGAGAAGGGATACCCACTTCACCTGCTGGCGGCCTGGCGCGCCCAAGACTTCACGGTTCCGTTCGCCCTCGTTCCCCCTGAGGAACAGCCGGAACTTGAGTACGCACTCTGGGGCGACATCGCAGCCAGCGAGAACACCAGCTACGAGGAGTACGTCGCTGGGGGAAGCTGCGAGGGATACGCACTCGGACAGCTGTATACCTGGGAAGACCACTGACCGGCGGGCTGCAGGTTTGCGCGCGGCGAGTGAGTCCTGCCGATGATGCCGCCGACTGCCTCGGCGAGATACTCCTCGTGCTCTGGCGCCGACGCGACGCGCTGCCGCAGGCTATTGAGGAGCGTCGAGCGTGGACGTTCGGCATCGCGAACCGCGTGCTCAAGAGTTACCGGCGCGGCAGCATCCGCCGGATCGCGCTCATGAGCCGCCTGCGGGACGAGATCCCCGTGTCGAACTCGTTCTCACCGAGCAGCGATGATTCCGCGGTGATCGACGTGTTCGCACGATTGCGGCATTCCAACCGAGAAGTCATCGCATTGGCCGTGTGGAAGGGTTTCTCACTCGCTGAGGCGCCGTCGATCCTCGGGGCGCACAACCCCGAGTCGCTCGAATCCGCGATACGCGCCGATGCTGCACGAGCGAGGTACTCGCGAGCTCGCCGTCGCGTTCGTCTCACGGTCGAAGGCCACGATGAGTGAGACGAGCCTGCCTCTCGCTGGGGCACGGCGGCGCTGGGCGCGCGCGCTTCGGGTTGCGGGCGTTGCATCGTTATTTGGAGCGGTGCTGCTAGGAACGATCAATCTCTGGTCCTTGGTCGGCCCCGGCCGGCCACGCCCGGCAATTGAGGACTTCACCTTGATCCTCGGCAATTGGATTCCCACAACCTGGGAAGCTGAGTTCGCACTCGTCCTGACCTCGGTCATGGCTCTCATGGTGGCTTCATCACTCGCTCCACCCACCGGAAGCCCACCCCAGCGCCGGGTCTGGGCCACTTCAATGTGGGCGCTCTCCATTCTCGCGATCCCCTCGCTCGGGGCGACCTTGCTCACTTCGGGTGTGCTGATCTCCACTTACTCGGTGCTGCCAAACCCGAGCGACGGTGGATGCCGGATCGTTGTGCGTGAGACATCTGTACTGCTTGTCGGTGGAGGAACTGTCGGGGTCGTGCAACCCGGTTCCGTCGTGGTCGACTGGGTTCGTACCTACAGCGCTGACGACGGCTACACGCCATTCTCGGCCGGGACCTACCGCCTCGAATGGAGCGCACGAGTGGCCGGCATCGATCTATGGGGTCCCGCCCAAGACCCGACGAACTGGACCTCCGACGCTCCGATTCTCTGCGACAGGTGATCACAGCCCACCGCGAGCAACGAGCGATTGAGCAGCCAAGCGAGAACTCGATCAATGTCGACGCATCCGCCCGCAAGCCGGTCGGCGAACGCCACGGAATTCTGCGTTCACGGCGCGATACCCAGCCTGCCCGCAGCCGGATCCGCGTGCGGGACATGCTCATCAATCCCGCTGTCTGACTAGGGCTGAGGTTACAGTCCGACGTCCTTCCTCGAGGAGAGCACGAGCTGTTCGACTAGGGCCTCGGGAATGGGGTTGCTCGCTCGGAAGGTGATCCCGGTCTTCGTGGCCTTCAGGCCGGCGACGGCGATCTCTTCAGCAAGTTCGGTGATGGCGCCTGGTGAGAGGTACAGGCCGCACTGCTTGGTGAAGGCGGCGTAACTGGCGATTATGGATCGCCCGATCCGGAAGCCTGGCATGCCGTATTCGATGACCTCCTCTGCGTCTGGCAGAGTTCGCGCAAGCTGAGCACGCAGCCCGGACAGCAATGGTCGGAACTGTTCCGGAGCCGAAGCGATGTACGCGTCGTGGTCGGAGATGGTCGTCATCCCATCATTCTTCATGACCTATCCGGTTGCATGATTTCCAGCTCTGAGTTTTGCCCCGCGACGCCCGCCTATTCCGCCGGACCTGTGCCGGACGCGGATCCGCCAGCGGCATCCTCGGCCGGACACAGGCCTTTGAGTCCACCGTTCTCGCCGCCGGCTGGCTATTGTTACCCAGTGGATTTCCAAGACGCGGCAGACCTCGCCATCCAACTCGCCCGCGACGCTGGCGATTTCGCGGTCGCTGAGCGCGAAGAGGCGCGAATCGAGGCAAAGGGCGACGGAGCCGACTTCGTCACCCACGTCGACCGCGCAGTCGAACGACGAATCGCTGCAGCCATCGCGACCCAATACCCCGATCACTCGATCCTTGGAGAGGAACATGGCGAACAAGGGGGAGAACTGACAGAATTCCGCTGGCTTATTGACCCGCTGGATGGCACCAACAACTACGTCCTCGGCCTCGACATTTATGGCGTGTGCATCACACTCTGCCATCACGACATCCCGGTCGCAGCAGTAGTACACGACTCCCCACGTCGCCGAACCTACTGGGCTGTCACCGGTACCGGCGCGTGGCTCTCCATCGACGCAAGGCCACCGCAGCGTCTCTTGCTCCATGGTGCAGAACCGCTCGCGAACACGACCGTTTCACTCACACAGGGATATGCGGTCGGCCACAACGACGCTCGTCGAAACACCCTGTTTGGCGCACTCGAACGCCAGACCAAGCGAGTCCTTCGCACCTGGGCTCCATCTGTCGATTGGGGACTTCTAGCCACTGGACGGCTCGGAGCCGTCATCGCCTACCGCAATGAGCCCTGGGACCTTGTCGGTGGGGCGCTTATCGCCACCGAAGCGGGCGCACGCATGTACACCGACGCCACAGGCGACCTCGTAATCGTGGGTCATCCACGTACAGTGGACGAACTTCAAGTCCTTCTGGACGGACAGCGTCATCACCGAAGTGCCCTCGCAGAGGCGGGCAAGCAAGCGTAGATCCCTGCCCTCGAGGTTCAGCGAATCCTGCAAGAGCCCGGCCAACGGGGCCTGGCAGCCGGCTACTACACATCCTCGACCGCAGCGAAAGTGCAAAACGGTCACCGCACCACCCCAGGCGGATCGGCCTGCGGATCATCGCTCCGTCACTAGCGAATTTCCCCAGGGCTGCGGCCCTCCGCGTCAGCCGCGTGGATCCTCGAGGGAGCCCATCGCGTCCATAAGTGTGTCGTGGATGTACTCAAGCTTCGGGCTCGTGAAGCTCGACCAGTCATCGTCACCGCTGGCCTGCGACCAGTCCGAGGCATCAGCTTGGGTCTCGCCGTCCCAGGCCGTCGCCGGTACGTGCTTGTAGACCCACCAAATGTTGCCGGACGGGTCTGAGAACCGCGACAAGGTGTCGCCGAAGAAGTCGGTTGGCTTCGTGATGACAGTGCCGCCGTGCTGCTCGGCGCGACCGAGCGTCGCGTCGACATCGTCGACGTACACGCGTGTGAACGCGGGGGTGAACGGCCAGTTGGGCTTCCGATCTGCGACCGTCACGGTCGAGTCACCGAGCCGCAGCTCGGAGTGCAGGATGAGCCCGTCGGTGTCGAGAGTGCGGGCTTCGGCAACATCGGTGGCGCCGAACACCGCGACGATGAAGTCGATCAGTGCGGCCGCGCCGTCGGACATGATGAATGGGTTCACGGTGTTCGAACCCTCGGGGGCTGGTGGGATGTTGTTCACATTCGTACCTTTCGCTCACCTTCAGGATCGGCTCACGCGCTCCCGAGGTCCTTGGACAATTGCGACAATCCGCGAATGGTTCGGCGGTAGCGTCGTCGGCGGCGATCAGCGCGTCTGACGAATGTCGGAGGGTCGCTCCGCCCGAAGCGCCACGAAGGAGCGGGTGAGGTGTGCCTGATCGGCGAAGCCGAGTTCGGCCGCGACCTCGGTCGCAGTCTTGCCTCGGCGGAGAGCGGCTTCGGCGGCCCTGGCCCGAGCGAACTGAGTGATACGCGTCGGGCTCAGCCCGGTGGCGACTTTCACCCGGCGCTGCCAACTTCTCGTGGAGTACCCGGTGCGGTCGCCGCGCAGTGCGCGCGCCGCATGCGCATCGACTCGCACGATGCCTCGCTGCTCGAGGGCCTCGACGCATGCGTGAAGCTGTTCAAATTCAGGAATCGGGAGTAACTCGCCTGACACGGCGAACGTGTCGTCTGCACAGATCAGAGAGACGAACCGGCCGACGAGTTGCGACTTCGGCAGGCGTGCGATGGTCACTTCGGGGTGAAGCTCCACGCCCCAGTGACTCGCGCCGGCGATACCGACGAGTATTCGCGGCCTCGGCGTCGGGCCAGCGAGCTCGGCGGTGATCGACCCGTCGGGTAGTCGCGTGAATGCGAGCCCCCAATGCTCGTTCGCCGGCTCGAGGTACTCGTCGGGTTCTTCGACGTGTGCTCGCCAGATCGAGTGGATCAGTCGGTGATCGTCGCAGACTTCGATCTCATACATGCATCCTCCCCGAACCATCGCGGCACCTGCGGTTGCACTCTGCCCGCAAGCAACGATCCCACACGGCGGAACCATCCGCTTCGATGGCTCGACTCGCACCGTGACCGCCGCCGGACAACCGAGACCGCACTCCACCTCTGCCGATCCCGCGGCGGGGTCGCCCAGCGCGCCACTTTGAGCCGCAGGGTCGCCTAGGTCGTCACAGGCTTCATCGTCGCGCAAGCGGATCCATCTGCGGGCTTTCGCTGCAATGTATGCAGCGGCCGATTTCGGTTCGACGGTCTCACCTAACGCCGCCACTGTCTCGTCGGCTCCGGTGACGATTTCGGACGCGAAGTCACCGAACAGTCCTTCCGCGCTCGGACCCGAAGATGAGGTGCCCTCGTTCACCGTAGTTGCCGAAACTACTATCCCGACGACGACATTGGTGATGCGATCGAACCGCAACGCCGCTCCCGAAGAGGCGCCACTACGCGGGTACGTTCACAGTTCGCCCCCACTCGGTGACGGTCAGCGGCCGGTACGTCGACCACGGCTTGGTGCATAGACGTTGGACAAACGTGAACGGTTCAAGTTCGACCCTCGCAGGCACGCGCAGTTTCACGCGGGTTCGCTCTCGTGTGTCATCTCGCGGCCGTGGGCGGTGATGGCATAGATCACGAGGATGTCGATGCCGATGACGATCACGGACCACCATGGCTGAGCGGGCACAAGGAAGAGCTGGCCGAGAGCACTCAGCCCGGCGATGATGATTGCGATCACTCTCGCCCAGGTGGCACCCGAGAACAGGGCTATTCCGGTGAACAGGAGCAAGAGGCCGATCAGGAGGTTCCACCACCCCCAACCGGTGAGGTCGAATAGGAACAGGCTGCCGCCAGCGAGAACGTAGTAGCCGTTCGATCCCAGCAAGGCGACGATGCCTTGAAGCGCGCTGAATGCGCCGTTCAAGATCAGGATGATCGCGGCAAAGCCGATCCATCCGACCCATCCGGTGGTCGCTCGTGCAGTACTCATGGTCTCGACGTCCTTCCCTCTAGTGGCCGTTGGCGCGGGCGCCCCGGACCCTCTCTCGAACAATGCAAGGGTGCCGAAGGACCGAGGAGCGGGCATCACCACACTCGAATGAATCGCCTTCAACCTCGCCGTCCGCCGTGCTGGTGGGTTTCATTCGAAAAGAATGAGGCGAATCTGGGTTGCCGCGGGTCGAATGACCTCTGGAGCGTCACGCTGCTGACGGTCTCAATCAACCAGGAGGAACCCACCATGTCTGATCCCTTGAACGACGACGCACCGGTGCTCGAGCTGCTCGCGCAGATGACCGCCGACTCAGTCGAAGCCTCGAGCCTCGACTCCCAGGAGCTGATGCTCGTCCGGATCGCCGCCCTCGTGGCTGTCGGCGCGCCTCCGGTTTCGTATGCGCTCAACCTCGAAGCCAGCGGCGAAGCCGGTCTCGACGCCGAGAGCATCCGCGGGGTTCTCACGGCGATCGCACCCATCGTCGGAACGGCGCGTGTCGCCGCGGCGACCGGAAACATCGTCAAGGCACTGGCCGCGGAACTCGCGATCGAGGATCTCGAGGTCGCCGAACTCGAAGCTGACAACGAAGACCAGCGAGCCTGACGGCCTCCCGGGCGAGTCCAGCCAGGGCGCAGGGCGCCGTCCATCATCGACGCGCTGTCGTCACCAGTCAGTCAAGGAGGATTCATCATGGCCATCTCCGACCGCACCGCCCCGGCGCATCCGGAATCAGTGGAGTCGCGAATCGGCGCGCTCCACTACGACGTCGGATGCCCGACGCCCGACACCTCGCAACGACTCTTCGATGAGATGGACTTCCAACGCGCGGTGCAGGCCTACCTCTGGGCCTACCCGGCCGTGTCCTTCGAATCCATCCGATCGGTGGCGAAGAATGACCTCGGCATGGAGCCCTTCGACCTCGGAATCGCAGACAATTTCGTCGATCCCAGGTCGCTGTGGCTGACCGCCAACGACACCACGATCTACGCGTTTGTGAACTTCGACCTGTCGCAGGGCCCGGTCGTCATCGAGATCCCCCCCGGCGCCATCGTCGGGCTCGTCGACGACTTCTGGCAGCGGTCACTCGTGGATGTCGGGCTGCCAGGTCCGGATGCCGGCAAGGGTGGGAAGTTCCTCCTCCTTCCACCCGACGCCAGCGATGACGCGCACGACGGGTACTACACGGTGCACGCGCACATGCACGACCACAACATGCTGGTGCGCGGCATCATCGTGGATGGCGACATTCCGGATGCCGTCCAGCGGATCCGCAATGTCAGGATCTACTCGTGGAGCGAACGCGAACACCCCACGCCGAACCGGTTCGTGTCGATTTCGGGTGCTCGCATCGACACGCGACCGCCCGGCGGGTTGGAGTTCTGGAGACGGCTGTCGAGGGTGATCGACAATAACCCGGTCCAGGAGCACGATCGGTTCCACATGGCGATGCTCAAACCGCTCGGCATCGAGAAGGGCAAGCCGTTCCAGCCCGACGACCGCCAGACCAGGATCTTGGAAGAGGCCGCGGAACTCGGCGATGCCATGGCTCGCAACGTCATGTACGAGAATTCGCAACGTATGAGCGGCGCGACGGCATTCCCTGGCACTCGATGGGACTGGGTCATCCTCGTCACGCCGCGTCAGGAGGCTGAGAACTACAGCCAGCTCGATGAGCGCCTCCAGTACACGTACGGGGCGATCTATCTTTCCCCCGGCATCGGCAAGATGAGGCCCGGGCCAGGAGCCACCTACCTTCAGGCGTTCAGGGATTCGGCGGGCAACCATTTCGACGGTGCGAAGGCCTACCGGCTGCACATCCCGGCGAACCCACCGGCCGCGGCATTCTGGTCGCTCACCCTGTATGACACAGCAACGCGCTCGATGCTCCAGAATCCGACGAACGATGCCGCCCGTTCCGGATATGACGACCTCGCCGTCAACGAGGACGGCTCCATCGACCTCTTCCTCTCGCCCGAACCCGGGACCGGGCCGACATCCAACTGGATCGAGACCGTGCCCGGCCGAGGCTTCTACCCCATGTTCCGCCTGTACAGCCCGACTTCCCCGCTGTTCGACGGCGCCTGGACCCTGCCCGACGTGGAACCGGCATGAGGAACAGCGCAGCCGTGACCCGCCCCGGCACAGCAACGTCGACGCGAGGGGTGCCGTCATGAACGAGCAGTTCCCGATCATCGGCGGCATCCTGGTGATCCTCGACTTCGTGATCAAGATCACTGCCCTGTTCATCGTGCCGCGCGATCGCAAGCCGACCGCAGCGATGGCCTGGCTGCTTGCCATCTTCCTGATCCCGTTCGTCGGCATCATCCTGTTCCTGATCATCGGCAACTCGAAGCTGCCGAAGAAGCGCCGAGAGCGACAGGAGGAGCTGAATCGGATCATCGCGGAACGAGCCGAGGACCTCGATCTCGTCGGCGACCGATCGACCTGGCCCGACTGGTTTGCCTCCCTGACGCGTCAGAACCAGCAGCTGGGGGCGCTCCCCGCGGTCGGCGGCAATACCGCCACGCTGATCGGCGAGTACACGGCGTCTGTCGATGCGATGGCCGACGAGATCGACACGGCGACGCGATTCGTGAACGTCGAGTTCTACATCGCGTCGTTCGACGCGACAACGAAGGGCTTCTTCGGGGCCATGGAGCGCGCGGTCCGGCGTGGCGTGCGGGTCCGCCTCCTGATGGACTTCATCGCGTCGAGGAACGTTACCGGCCACGACGAGACCCGCACCGAGCTCGACCGGATCGGGGTGGAGTGGAGCTACATGCTGCCGGTCCGTCCGTTCAAGGGCGAGTACCAGCGACCCGACCTGCGAAACCATCGCAAGCTACTCGTGGTCGACGGCCGGGTGGGATACATGGGCTCGCAGAACCTCATCGACCGCACGTACAACGCGCCGAAGAACCTCAAGCGAGGGCTGAAGTGGCAGGAACTGGTGACCCGCGTGACCGGTCCGATCGTGCCGGCGATCAACGGGGTGTTCCTCTCCGACTGGTACATCGAGACCGGTGAGCTCCTCGGCGAAGAGGCGCACCTGCGCGCCGCCGACGTTCCTCCGGACCGGTCGCCAGCGGCGCTCGACTGCCAAGTCGTGCCGAGCGGTCCTGGCTACGACGAAGAGAACAACCTGCGGCAGTTTCTGACCCTGGTCACCTCCGCCCAACGAAAGGTGATCATCACGAGCCCGTACTTCGTGCCAGACGAGGCGATGATGTACGCGATCACCTCTGCCTGCAAGCGCGGGCTGGATGTGCAGCTGTTCGTCTCGGAGATCGGCGATCAGGGGTCCGTCTGGCACGCCCAGCGCTCCTACTACGAACCGCTGCTGAAGGCTGGCGTGCAGATCTGGCTCTACCCGGCGCCGTTCATCCTGCACTCCAAGCACCTGTCCATCGATGAGGAGGTCGCGGTGATCGGCTCGAGCAACATGGACATCCGCTCGTTCGCACTGAACGCCGAGGTGACCCTCCTCGTGCGCGGCCGACCGTTCGTCGAGCAGATGCGCGAGGTAGAGCAGGGATACCGGGATGCCGGCCGCCGGCTGACCCTCGAGGAATGGAAGAAGGAGCCGGCATCGTCGACCTTTCTGGATGGCGTCGCGCGACTCACATCTGCGCTGCAGTGAGCGGCTCTTGAGAGCGCGCGCCGCAAGCCAATAGGCTTCGGCCGTGCGAGAGGATGCCCCGGCGGTGGGCGCGTCGGAGCTCGAGCTGGATCGTCAGCTGCTCGACGCGAAGCTCACCGCTCCCCGACTCACGCGTCGGAGCCCGGTCAGTCGCGCGCCCCTCGTGGCCGCGGCCCGCTCGAGCGCGCGTCGGATCGTCGCTGTCACAGCGCCCGCGGGATACGGGAAATCGACGCTGATGGCGCAGTGGGCGAGCACCGAGGCGCGTCCGGTCGCGTGGGTCTCGCTCGATCGATTCGATGACGACCCGATCGCGCTGCTCGTCGTGCTCGCCGAAGCGTACGGGCGGATCATGCCTGGTGCAGAGCACCTCACGGATGCGGTCCGGGGATACGGCGGATCCGCACTCGGAAGGGCGGCACCCCTCGTCGCCACGGCGCTCCGAGCCAGCCGTGCGCCGTTCATGCTGATGCTGGATGACCTGCACGAGGTGCAAAATCCTGCCTGCCACGACGTCCTGAGCGTCGTGATCACCGGAATCCCGCCGGGCTCGCAACTGCTCACGGCGAGTCGAGCCGAGCAGCCGCACCTCGCACACGCACGTGCGGTCGGAGAGTCGATCGAGATCACCGCAGGCGACCTCGCATTCGACGCATCAGGCGCGCGCGAGGTCTTCGCTGATGCGGATCTCGCGCTCAGCCCGGAGGAAGCGCTCGAGGTCGTCGAACGCACGGAGGGATGGCCCGTCGGCGTGTCCCTCGCCGCCGCGATCATGCGTGACGGCGGCACTCCGACCGTGTCGGGCGACGATCGGTTCATCGCCGACTACCTCTACCAGGAGGCACTGATGAGCCTCCCGGAACACCAGCAGCGGTTCCTGCGGCGAACCGCGGTGCTCGAGAACCTGTCCGCAGCACTCTGCGACGCGATCCTCGGAACGGACGACGCTGGGATGCTCCTCCGCGAGTTGTCGGCATCGAACTCGTTCCTGATGCCCCTGGACCGACGGCGTGAGTGGTATCGATATCACGGACTCTTCCGCGAATTCCTCCTCGCCGAACTCACCAGAACGGAACCCGACCTCGCCCCCGGACTCCGAGTTCGGGCGGCATCATGGTTCGAGGACCGCGGCACTCACGCTGTTGCCGTCGAGTATCTGCTCGACGTCCCGACCGAGCGCACGAAGGCCATCCACTTGGTCGCCGCCACGACGCTCGATGCCTATCAACTCGGACTGTTGACGACGGTGCAACGCTGGTACCGCACGATCGGCGACCGGGCGATCGAGGAGTACCCGCCGCTCGCGGTGTACGCCGGCTGGATCACTGCCCTCGCCGGCCACCCAGATGAGGCGGACCGATGGGCGGCCGTCCTGGCAGAGGCATCCTACGATCGCCCACCTGATGACGGCTCAGCGTCCTTTGATTCCGCCCGGGCGATGCTGCGGTCCTTCATGTGCGCCGGTGGGCCGGAGCAGGCGCTCGCAGACGCGAGATATGCCGTCGCATCTGAACCGAGCACGAGCCCGTGGCGCGATCAGGCGCTCGTCATCCTCGGCGAGGCTCAATTGCTCGCCGGCGACGTGGAACGGGCCAAAGCCTCCTTCGCCGAAGGATCGGTCGTCGCCGCCGCGCATGACAATACCGACGGCCTCGTGACGGCAGAGTCGGAGCTCGCGCGCCTCATGATGGATGACGGACAATGGGTCGAAGGAGCAGGACACGTTCAGACGGCACTCGAGGCGATCGACGCGCACGGCATGGATGACTACGCTCTGTCGGTCCTGGCCTTCGCCGAAGCAGCACGACTCGCCCTTCACCAAGGTGACCTGCAGGCAGTTCGTCGCCATGTCACGCGGGCGATGCGCGCACGACCCGCCTGCACGTCCGCGATGCCCTATATCTCAGTGCGTGCGCGACTTCAGCTCGCCAAACTGCACTGGGCCTTGAACGACCACATCACGGCGCATCACCTGCTTCGCGAGATCGAGGACATCGTGATTCGACGTCCGCACCTCGGCGCCCTCGTCGACCAAGTCGAGGAATTCAGGAACCTCGTCGCCTCTACCGAACGGACAGGTTGGACGGGCGGACCGCCGCTGAGCCCTGCGGAGCTCCGCCTGCTTCCCTACCTCCAGACGCATCTCTCGAACGCCGAGATCGCCGCGCGACTCTACGTCTCACGCAACACGGTCAACTCCGAGCTCGCCAGCATCTACCGCAAATTCAACGTCTCCAAGCGAAGTGAGGCGGTTCAGCGCGCCACCGAGGTCGGTCTCCTCGGCGCCTAGGGTGCCCACCCGCGGCCGGTACGGCGTTCGTCGGTGACCTCGTCGAGGTCATGGCCGAGCGCCAGGGCGAGTTGCGGTGCTGCGGCGACCGCGCGCGGCACTCCGACGACATCTACGATGCCCATGAGCAGATCCACGATCTCGCCGGCGGTGGCTCCGGCACTCACAGCCGCATCCGTCAACGACCCGAATGAGGGTTCGGCCCCACCCATCGCGATGAGCGCTGCGATCCTGGAGAGTGCCATCGTCTTCGGATCGACCACCGGCACGCTGTCGAGGTCGAAGCGCACGAAATCGTTCTCTCCCACCCTCTCGGCGTTCATCGCCAGGCGACGAAGCCGCTCAAGGTAGTCCACGATGTGCTCCCAACTGTGCGGTGTTTCACGGCGATCACGGCACCGGCGAGGGCTCATCAGAACTCAGAGGCGGGGCCTTGCCGGACGCCTCCGAAACTCCACCCGGCTTGCCGCCCTTCCGTGCGATCCGTTCAGCCTTCGCCTCGGCGTCGAACTGCGCCATGACCGCCTTCGCCTCGTCGAGCTCGCCGAGCATCGGCCGGATCCAGCCCATGGCCGGGTTGGAATCCACGAGGATCAAGCGGACGAGGAGAGTGAGCGGGATCGCGAGGATCGCGCCGATCGGACCGATCACGACGGCCCAGAAGAGCACGGAGAAGAACGTGATGGTCTGGCTCAGGTTCACGGCCTTGCCGATGACGCGGGGTTGGATCACCGATTGGATGACGCCGTTGATCACGGCGTACACGATGATCACCGCGATTACCGTCGGCCAGCCGCCCACGAGGGCGCCGAAGACGATCGGCGGGATGAGGGCGATGAAGTAGCCGACGTTCGGGATGAAGGAGCAGATGAATGCGAGCAGTCCCCAGATGAACGCGCCAGGCACGCCGAGGATGATCAACGCGATCCAGTTGAGAACGCCCTGCGCCACCCCCAGCCCGGCGGTCGCCACCATGTACCGGCGCACGTTGGAACCATACGTGACGAGGGATGCCACGACGAGCGGCCGTGCCGGGTACAGCTGCCGGAGGAGGGTCGGCACGAACGCGGCGTCCATGCCCATGAGCAGCAGCATGGTGAAGACGATGACGAGGAGCGAGAAGACGCCGGTGATGCCGCCGATCAGGCCACCGAAGAATCCGAGCAGCGCAGCCGGGTCAAAGTTCGCGGCGGCGTCGTCGATCTCATCGGCGCCGATGCCGATCGAGGAGAGCCACGCCGCGACATCCTGCCCGAATGCGGCGATCTCGGCGCTGAACTCGTGCAACAGCGCCCCGAACTGGCCGAACGCGACGAGCAGGGCATAACCCAGCGCGAGAAGCAGCGCCAGCACGGCGATGATGACCGCTGCGGTCGCGATACCGCGCGGTACCCCGCGTTTCTCGAGCCACACTCGCAACGGGTGCACGCAGATGGTGAGCACGACGCCGAGGAAGAAGGGGGCGAAGACGCCGGCGATGGCGGCAAGGCCGAAGGCGGCGATGGTTGCGCCGCCAAGTCCGATCAGGATGAAGGCATTGCGGTGTGCGTTCGGGGGCTCAACGGGTGACACGACGACCCCGGAGTCTCCCATGGACGCCGCATCCTTGGATCGCTTCCTTTTCCACCACATGATGCTCCGATCTCAGTTCATCCGGTGTCGATCTGGCGATTCACTTGGCGGGTTTCGCTACTGGAGACCCTCACCGTCCCCCACGACGCTAACCACCGGCTGCGATGTCCGAATCATTCGATTGTTGTGATGCCACCCGATGGGTCCCCGCGTGTACTGGCCATGGTCGTGTGGCGAGCAGGGCACCGCGAGGCCGAGCGTGGGGTACGCAACAGGACGGTCGCCGAACGAAGTCCCCGCTGGCGCACCCAGACGGCGCGGCGAGGGCTCTGCGAGCCGCGGCGGCACCGCGTATTTGGAAGTCGATGAGGGATCGGAGAGGTCCGAGAATGAGCATCCAGACCGCAACGGGAGAGCACGCCGAATCCGATGCGCTCGCGCCGGCGGCCGCAGACTTCGCAGCCCGCGCCGCGTACGGACGGGAAGCACGCCGGCGCACTCCGCGCTCCGACCATGAATGCTGGACGCCCCCACCCGATCGGTTCGACCCCGTCGCCCTGCTCGAGGAGCAGGCGAGCACCCGCGTGCCAGAGCTCGTCCCGATCCGGCACTCACGCATGAAGGTGTCGCCGTTCACGTTCTACCGAGGCGCGGCACTTCTCATGGCGGCGGACCTCGCCGACACACCGGTATCGGGGATCACGACCCAGATCTGCGGTGATGCACATCTGTCGAACTTCGGCGTCTTCGGCACTCCAGAACGCACGCTGATCTTCGACATGAACGACTTCGACGAGACCCTACCGGGCCCATGGGAGTGGGACGTGAAGCGGCTCGCAACGAGCTTCGAGGTCGCCGGGCGCAGCCGGGCCTTCCCCGACGAGGAACGCACCGAGATCAACCTCACCGTCGTGCGTGCCTATCGCGAGCGAATGCAGCGCGCGGCCGAATCGCGAGTGCTCGACGCCTGGTACGACCGGCTCGACGCCGACCGCGTGACGGACTTCGTCACCGCGGAACAGGAGTCTCAGCGCGGTGCCGACAAGCTGGCGAAGCGCGCCGACGCCGCCCTCGCGAAGGCGAGGACGAAGGACAGCACCCGCGCCGTGGCGAAACTCGTCGAGAGAGTTGATGGCCGGATGCGGATCGTCGCCGATCCCCCGCTCATCGTCCCGATAGAGCATTTGGCCCCGATCGGACGTCGGCGGGAGCAGGAGGAGGACTGGATGCGAGGAGTGCTCGAGTCGTATCGATCCACCCTCCAGTACCAGAATCATCCCGTGCGCGAGTTCTCGTACGCGCACATGGCGCGCAAGGTCGTCGGCGTCGGCAGCGTCGGAACACGAGCATGGATCGTGCTCCTCCGCGGCCGAGACGACGCCGACTACCTGCTCCTGCAGGCGAAACAGGCTGAGGCCTCCGTGCTGGAACGGTTCCTGCCACGAAGCCAATACGACAACCACGGCGAACGAGTGGTCAGGGGGCAACGGCTGATGCAGGCGGCCAGCGACATCTTCCTCGGATGGCGCCGCGAGACCGGAACCGACGGGATCGAACGCGATTTCTACCTTCGGCAACTGCATGACTGGAAGGGCTCCGCCGACATCGACACGATGAGTGCCTCGGCGGCCCGGGCATATGCGCGCCTCTGCGGCGAGACGCTCGCTCGAGCGCACGCCCGTGCCGGCGACCGAGTCGCAATCGCCGCATACCTGGGGCACAGTGACCGCTTCGAACGCGCAATCGCCGCGTTCGCACGCGACTACGCCGACCAGAATGACCGCGACTTCGTCGCATTCGCAGATGCGGTGGCATCGGGACGGCTCGAATCCGCCGACGGCGTGTGAGCCGCTCGCACGGCGACGACCGAACAGCAACCAGAGGCAGGCGAAGAGATGACCGAGACCATCGGGACGGTGATGTCGTCAGCCGAGCGCCGTCGGTACATCCTGCGCGGGCTGCTCCGCGCCTTCCTCATGACGGTCATCCTCGTAACCGTCTACTTTCTTGTTCCGCTCGCCTGGATCGACGGGGTGCCCGTTGCGGTCGTCCTAGCGCTGGCTGCACTGGTGCTCCTCGCCGTGTCGTGGTGGCAGGTCCGGGCGATCCTCCGATCGCCGCAACCGGGACTGCGCGGGATCGAGGCACTCGCCGTCATCGCACCGCTCTACCTACTGCTGTTCGCCGCGACCTATTTTCTGATGGCAAGCGCAGAGCCCGCGAGCTTCAGTACCGACCCGCTCAGCCGCCTCGACACGCTGTACTTCACCGTCACCGTGTTCTCGACAGTCGGCTTCGGCGACATCAGCCCGGCGACCCAGGCCACGCGGACCGTCGCCATGGCTCAGATGATCCTCAACCTCGTCGTTCTCGGCGCCGGCGTCCGGTTGCTTACCGCAGCGGTCCGACGCGGCCGCGAGGCCAATGACGCCGAAGCGAGCGCCGGGTCATAAGCATTAGGCCGTCACGAGCGAGAGCTACGTACAAATTCCGGGGGAGATTCTCGCCGAGGAAAGACGCCCGCAAGCCGGTCCGCCACCGGGAAGACAGTCTCGCTGTGCCGGAGCCGCGCACTTCGGTCGAGCCCAGGTCCGACAGACCCGCCCGAGAAACTGCCCGGTGAAGGTGCGGCGACTGCAACACCAATCCTGCGCATCGAACACACGAGATTCACGCTGACCTCAGGCGGCCCCCGCCTCAACAAGGCAAGCTCACCCCAGTGCACTAGTCCGCGATTCGCTCGCCTGACGCCTGCTCTACCGACGGCCATAGGTGAACCCCGAGAGCATTTTCGAGGCGGGCAACGACGTATAGGTCCGAGCGGGCTGGATTCTGAATGAGTGTGTGTAGATCGGCGATCTCTACCTCAGCGCGCATGGCGATGTCGGTGAGCGGCACGCTGCCGACAGCGCGGAGGACGTTGTCTCGCAATGTCGACAGTCGAACGTCGACCAGATGGTTATTCTTATTACCGGTCACGACGACAGAATAGCCGCGTTGATCGCCGCCAAGAGCAGCGACGCGCCAAGCGCGCATTCCAACCTGGCGGGCGTCAGCGCGTTCGAGCAGCCACGAGGGATGCGCCGAGTGCGGCCTCCAGGCGAGCGATCGCGTACAGGTCGGGCCAGGTCGATCCGTTGAGATAGCCGAGGAGAGTCACGTGACTGAGTCCGGCCGACCGAGCCACTGAACGAATGCTGTCGTCGCCGATCGCTGCACGAAGCCTTGACGCGAACTGACGGGCCGCCTCCCCCGCGGCGTCACCCGATGGCCGGTCCGGCCAACCCGGCGCGAGCTCCGCAGGATCGGGTCGCGGGGTGCGTGGCATGAATAAAGAGTATCTGGAACACGAACTCGAAGGCGCGATTCGCTTGCGCGGCCGGCCGGTCTGGACATGCCATCAATGAAACCCAGCGCGCACTCCACCCCGCCACCCCGAGCGGTCGACGGGCTGCGTCGACCATGCGCTTGGTCACGACCGGGCATCGCACCAAGAAGGAGCGAAATCTGGTAATTTATAATACCGGTACAGGCCGGAGGTGATGCCCTTCGATGACTACGAATCTCACGACTCAGTCGAATTGTGCGACCGCGACTTCGCGGACGCGAGGGTGGCGATCGGCCCAAAACAAAACGTCGGCCAACTGCATCTGCGTTTTCCCCCGCAGGAGTCGAATCACCCGGTCATAGCTGAGACCAGGCACGTGAACGTCAACGGCCCCTAGATACTGCTCGAGTGACAGCCCGCCGGCGAGGAGCTCCTCGCGGACTGCGTTTGCCACGCGGTGCTGCAGCTGCGCGGCGCGAAGCCGAGGGTCACCGTCGCCCAATCCCGCGATCGGGAGGAACGGCGCACTCGAGCGGCCGAACACCGCGGGGACCGCGCTGAGCGTTCTTGGCTCGAATGCGAAGCCCGTTCGGGCCGGATTCCGATCTCGGATTGATCGCTTCGAATAATCCATGAGGATATTATCCGCCGTCGAAACTCAATAACTGCCCGATTGATGCTGGTTATTGCCTTGATTGTTGCATTTTTCGCCTAGATCACTCGAATAGACCCCATTCGTCGCCGCACACCAAGTCCTGCATGACCAACTCCGCGGCCACCACATCCATCGACCTCACCCGCCCCACCGTCTCGCAGCGCGCGGGCATCGGAGCCCGACCGGCGCACCTCACGTCACCTGACCTCGTTTCCGAGAACCGATATGGCAGCAACGTTCCGACGGAGGTGATCAACGCTGTGGAGAGCTACGCACCCAAAGCTCCGAAGTCCGACTGGCAGCGAATCGCACCGTTCGCTCAAGAGATCGCCGCGCATTCATCCGACAACGCAACCGATGCCGCGCGCATGATGCGCGTCCTCAGCCCGTTCCTGGTCTGGTGCGTCACCGAGCAAGGACTTCCGATGGACGCCGAGGCTCTTCTCACGCCGCGCGTCATCGACGCCTACATCAGTGGGCTGGAACTCACCGACGGCTCTCGCGGGACCTACCGATCCAAGCTCACCACCGCCGCCGAGCGCGTGAATCCCAGCGGATTCCAGAAGCGCATGGAACCCATCAAGCGCCGCCAGATCGCGCCGCCCTACGCCGCCGAAGAGATGATCGCGTTCGAATTCTGGGCGAGTGGCCAGGCGACCGAGCTCAAGCGGCGCAAGGCGCGCCTCATGCTGGCGCTCGGCGCCGGAGCTGGGGTGCGGCCGGGTGAGTTCGATTTGCTGTGCCGCGACGTCACGGTCGACGGGCACGGCGTCGTCGTAACTGTGGGCACGGGCGGCGCCCGCCGGGAGGTTCCCGTCCTCAGCCGGTGGGAACCGTGGATCACGGCAGAGCTTGCCAAGCTCCCCGAGGAAGGTCCGCTCTGGATGACCGAGGGGCAGAAGAGCAACAAGCGCCTGCTCAACGGCTTCACGGAAAGGACCAGCGGCACGGCACCCAACGGCCTCAGGCTGCGTACGACCTGGATCGTCACGCACCTCGCCGCAGGCACCCCAATCAAGGAGCTCATGCGTGCCGCAGGAATGGCGCAATTCAACAACCTGGATCGCTACCTCGCGTTCGTCGACGATGTCGGACCGACGGCATATCGGAACGCACTCCGCGGATCGGCGCAGCGTTGACGCCGACGAAACCGGTCGATCGAGATCTGATGCCTCGAAGCGGCGCCCAGCTCCTCGAACACCGAATGCAGACCCTCTTCGGTCGATCACTCGAGGACTACGATCGCGAGACCGCGCTCGAGTCCCTGCCGAAGGTTCATGTGGAACTCGCGCATAAGGTTGTCGCTGCTTCGGGCGCCCTTGAGATGATCGCACAGTGGAAAACGCAGGCCCGGAAGTCAAACGCGGGCAGGAAGCCGCTTGTCTCGATGGACGCCGTTCTCGTCCTCTTTGTCGCGCACGCACTCGCTGGAAAACCGCTCACGTACACCGAACTCGCCCGAACACTTGAGTTTCGGCTGAAGCACGACCTGAGAAATCTCGTCGGTGTGACTCATAAACGCGGCACCCACGATCAGTGGTACGACCGCATGTGGGCAGCCACGAACCGTCTCGTCGAGCTCTTCGACCCTTATCCCGGTCCTCGCAACGTCCGACTGAAGGGCGCCGCCTGGGAGAACTTCTTCGAATCGACTCAACAGCCCGCGTACATCGAGAACACCGAACGCATGCTCGACCGCATGGACGAACTCCTCAACAAGATTCTTCATGCGTCGCTGCACTTGGTCCCTCGGGACATCTGGGAGCAGTACCTCGGCAACCTCCTGATCGACGCGACCAAAGTCGAGGTTGCCGGCACCCCCAACTCAGCCTCGTCGAGGGGAAGTCGCTCCAACCCTGACCCGCTCTCCGGCCGATACACCCGCAAGGGAAGCCACGGCGGCACAGGCGCCCGAACCGATGTCGCGGCGTACGAACTCGAAACCGCCTGCACGATGTGGAACAAGCCGGGTGAGAACGACCGATTCCCGACCTTGGTGACCGCGGTCTCAATGCACCGCCCTGGAAAACTCGTGGGTCACGCAGCACGATTGATCGGCCAGCACAAGCGCCTCGGCTACGACCGTTTCCTCGTCACGGTCGATCGCGCATACAACGGGGAGAAAATCGAGAACTTCCACATTCCTGTTCGGCTCGCGGGCGGCGAACTTGTCCTCGAATACAAGAAGACCGATCTCGGCCTCCAGGGGTGGTTCGAAGACCTGATCCTGGTCGATGGGAACTGGTACGTGAATTGGATGCCGATCGGGCTGATTCAAGCAAGCCAGAGACTGAGAGCGCTCGAGGATGCCGTCAGCGGCGCCATGACCGCCCTCAGCGCACTGTCACACTCCAAGGACGCGCCGACACGCGACGAACAGATCGCCGAGCACCGTCAAACCATCGATGACGCTCCCGCCCAACACAGTCAGCTGATCAACAACATCAAGAACCGCGAACGATACCGAATGAAGGAACACGGGCTCGTCGACCGAGATGGCGCACAACGCTTTCGGTACCCTGATCCGGAACGCTCGCTCGTCCCACCAAGGCCGCTCTCGGACCGCGCGTCGATCACAATCCCGATGCTCGTCCCCGAGATCGACGCTCCCAAGCACCTCGCTGCGCTCGTCACGAAGCCGAAGGGCGGCACGAAGGGGAATCCTTCGGAGCGTCGGAAACCACAGCCGATCAAGCATGTCCAGAAGTACGCCTACCAGTCGGCCGAATGGCACAGATACAAGGGAACGCGCAGCCTGGTCGAGGCTTCCAATCGACTCCTGAAGAAAGCGACCAAGTTCGACATCGAGGAGCCCGACCTTCGATCCGGGCGAGGCTATGCCTTCACGTACCTGGCGACGGCACTGGCGGTCGTCGCCGAGAACCTGCTTCGCATCAGAAGCTTCTTCCAAGCTGACGCTGAGCGTCAGGGCGCCCCGAAAACCCGCGCACGCCGCCGAAAGGATCCGCAGGGCAACTCCCTGCCTCGCCGGCAGCCGATCGAGCACGGGCCACCAAGCTAGACACGTCGTCCCAACTCCAAGCACAACAACCGCGTATCGGACGCTTCAGCCTGCCCAGACGGCGGGCTTTTCGTCGTTAACCGAGCGCGATGGCCCGTTGGTAGCTTGTCAGGCGGCAACGAGAGCCCCATCACGGCAAAGAGAAAGAGGCCGTGACCAGATTTCTCTGGTCACGGCCTCTTCTGCACCATTTTCCGAAGATCAGAAGCTGATTCTCCGATGGCGCCGTGGTTGCGGGGGCAGGATTTGAACCTACGACCTCTGGGTTATGAGCCCAGCGAGCTACCGAACTGCTCCACCCCGCGACGCTGGCCGCCTCACGGCGGTTCCTCCAGTCTACGACAGTTCCGCGGGCTGCTCGACCAGTGTCGGGGCGTCCCCGCCCGCCGGATCCTTCCGGCGCTGATCCTTCCGGCGCGCGGTCGCGCTCCCGTACGCTGAACCCCATCGGGCGACTGCCCGGAACGGGCTGGGGTGCCGCGGCCGGAGGGCGACCGTGCGATCCACCCCGGCTGCGCGACGAGGCGGCAGGCATGCGGTTGGTGGGGCGGGAACGCGAGTCGGCCGAGCTGGCGCGCCTGCTGGAGACCGGGGCACGACTCGTCGCGGTGCACGGCCGCGCGGGAGTGGGCAAGTCGGCACTGCTCGCCGCGTTCGCCGAGTCGCGACCGCCGGGCACGTGGCTGCTCGGCGCCGACCTGGCCGGATCGGCCCAGGGTGCGCCGCTCCTCGAGGAGGTCGTGCGGCGCCTCGGCATCGGTCGGCCCGGCGTCTCGTCGACCGGCGGGGTCGACTCGACCGGCGGGGTCGACGCCGTCGACGCCATCGCCGCCGCGATCGGCGCCCGCCCCGCCGTCCTCGTCGTGGATCACGCGGAAGCGTGCCGCATCGAGCCGGCGGCGCTCACCGAGCTCCTGTCGACGTGTCGCCGGCTCGCGATCGTCGTCGCCGACCGCGCGACGGTGCCCGGGGACGCCCGCCTCGAGCTGCTCCCCCTCGCGCCCCCGCCGCCCGATGCCGGCCTCGAGCAGATCCGCGCGAACGCGGGCGTGCGCCTGTTCGCCGACCTCGCGACGCGCACGAGCGCCCGGTTCCACCTCGACGACCCCACCGCGCGCTCCGTCGCCGAGGTGTGCCGACTCGTCGGAGGCCTGCCCCTCGCGATCGAGCTGGCCGCGGCCCGCACCGCCATGCTCTCGCCCGAGCAGCTCGTGCGCGGTCTGCGCGGCGACGGCGGCCACGGGCTCGACCTGCTCGCCCGGCGCGGCGTCGGGACTCCCGCGGTCGGCGTCCGGGACGCCCTGTCGTCGACGCTCGGCGGGCTCGCCTCCTCCGAGCGGGACCTGCTGGCGGAGTTGGCCGGCTTCGCCGGACCCGTCCCGTTCAGCGCGGCGGTCGCCGTCAGCGGGCGGCCGACCGCCGAAGCCCTCGACGCCCTGCAGCGACTCGTCGACGTGCGCCTCGTCGAACCGGTCGTCGGACGCGCGTCGACGGAGCCCGTGTTCGACCTCCTGCCGATCGTCCGCTCCTACGTGCGCGAGACGCATCCCGACGACGGAACGCGCTCCTCCCGTCGGCGTGCCGCGCTGTCCGGATGGCTGGAGGAAGCCGCGTTCGCCCTCGAAGCCGCACGCCCGTCCGAGTCGGTGGACGTCGCCCGGGTGCTGCGGCGCGATCTCGTGGGGATCGCGCGACGGCTCGACGCCGACGACCCCGAGACCGCGGCCACCTGGCTCGTCGCCTGCGCGCCGGTGCTCGCGGGGCTCCCCGAGATCGTCGAGATCACCGAGTTGCTGGAGCAGTTCATCGCGACCGGCCGTGTTCCGGACCTCGCGCCGCCGCTCGCCGCACGGGTCTGGATGTGGAGCTCGCACCTGCTCTCGCTCTCGCCCGACGGCGGCGGACTGCGCGACCTCGTCGCCGACCGTCGCGAGCGGGCGGCCGCACTCGTGGATGCGCGGGCGTGGCCCCACCTCGACCTGCAGCTCAGGCTGGTCACCCTGCTCAACTTCGTCTCGACCGGCGACCTGCACCTGGCCGTCGAAGCGGCCGCCGTCGGCGCGCGGATCGCACGCGAACGCGCCGAGCCGGTGTGGTCGGCGCGATTCGAGGTCTGGCTGGCTTCGGCCGCGCATGCCGGCGGGGACGTCCAGGGGGCCCTCGAACTCGCGCTGGGCGCACTCGACCGCGCCGAGCGCGTGCAGGACGCCTACGCGATGGTCTCCGCGGCGGTCGTCCTGCACACGCTGCCTCCCGGAACCGTGCCGCCCGGCACACCCGTGCCGCCGCTCGAGGCGGCCCGCGAGCTCGCGCGCTCGCGCGGCGAGTCGACACTGGAGCGCTTCGCACTGGCCGCCCTCGCGAGCGAGGAGCGGGCCGCCGGTCGCCCGCTGGCCGCCGCGAAGTGGCTCGCGGAACAGCTCGTGCAGGGCGACCCGGCGGGCTGGTTGGTCGAGGCGCAGATCGCCCTCGTGCAGGCGGCGCTGATCGCCGACGAGATCGGCGACGACGCCTTCACCGCCAGGATGCTCGGCGCGGTGCGCGCCGACCTCGAGCGGACGCTGCGCGCGATGGCGCCGCGCAGCCGGATCGCCGTCGAACGCGCCTTCGCCGGGCTCGACGAGCGACTCGGCGCCGCGCGCGCCGCGCAGCTCATCGGCGCGGGCGGGGCGCTCGCGATCCCGGATGCCGCACGCGAGGCGGCGACCTGGCTCGACATGCACGCGGCAGCACCGGAGGCCGGGCAAGCCGATCCGGATCCGCTCACCCCGCGCGAGGCCGATGTGCTCGCCGTGCTCGCCGAAGGACTCACGAACAAGGAGATCGCGGCGCAACTGGGCCTCTCGGTCAAGACGGTGATGCACCACTCGGTCGCGATCTACCGCAAGCTCGACGTCCGCGGCAGGGCCGAGGCGACGGCGGTCGCGCACCGCCGGGGGCTCGTGCCGGGCACCGCGGCGAGGTGAACCTCGGCGCCGACCCGGGCATTTGCCCGATGCGGCGCCGGCACCGGCCGCCGTAGCCTCGGGCCGTCGGGCGCGCTTCCGGAAGGAGGTCGCGCCGGACCTCCTGCTTCATCGGGCTCGAGCGCTCGCCGCAGTTGCGTCGCGGGCGCGGACGGAGGCTGCACATGTCCGGTTCCATCACTCGTGCGCTCGCGGTCGCGGCGAGCGCGGCACTCGTCGCGACCGTGTCGGTCGCGATGGTCGCGGGGCCGACAGCGCCCGCGGAGCCGGCGGCGGCCGACGGGATGAGCGTCTCGTGCTACAACGGCATCTTCGACGGGTGGTACGCCAACCCGTACGTGGGGGCTACCGGCGACAGCTACGATCGCGACGCCGAGGCGCTCGAGGCGGCGCCTTCGTTCACGAGTCCACCGCGTTACGAGCAGGTTCGAACGGTGAGTTCGACCGACTCCGTGCTGGCGAACGACTACCAGTACATCGATCTCTTGGGAGAGACCCGGTCTCCCGTCCAGCGTTGGGGCGCGGTCGCTCACCTCTGGGACGGCCCCGACCATGCGAAATCCTTCACGCTCAATCCCGACGGCACGTTCGTCTGGGTTCCGCAGGACGGCTATTGGGGCGGCGATTCGTTCCAGTACGTCTACAGCGACGACGTCGCGGGCTCGCCGTGCTCGAACGTCGCGACGGTGACGATCAAGCCCGCGACGCTCGCGCGGTTGGTGGATGACGCATTCGTCGGATACCGGGACGAACCGCTGCGGGTCGGCAAGCTCGTCTGCGGGATCTACTGCGGCGTGCTCGAGAACGACCTGAACTGGAGCGGCGACAACGCCTACGGATGGGGAGCGTACACGGCGCAGATCACCAGGGTCGCGGTCCAGGGGCCGGGAGGCGGATGGAACGTGCAGCCCCTTTCGAACTTCACCTCCCAGACCACGTTCCGCGGCGGCACGGTCTCGCAAGTGGGCGCCAACGGGTCCTTCGTCTACACGCCGCCACCCGGCTTCGTCGGCACCGACACCTTCCTGTACCACGCCGCGAGCCTTCCCAAGTACGAACCGGATGCGATCGGCGCCGTCCTGCTGTTCGGCGAGCGGTATGCGCGCGTCACCATCACCATCAAGGAGCCGTGGGTCCCCGAACTGCCGCGGCCGGCCGAAGACGGCTTCGTCACCGACGAGGACGCGTCGATCACCCTCACCTCGGCCGACCTGCTCGGCAACGACGTCAACACCAACTACGTGCGGACGGTGAGCGGGGCCACGGTCAGCGGTCAGACGCCGATCCGAACGGCGCACGGCCGGCTCGACCTCGCCTGGCGCGACGTCATCCCAGGGGTCCCGCTGTATCAGGTCATCACGGGCCTGACCTACACGCCCGACCCCGACTTCACCGGGGTCGACCGCTTCCGCTACACCGGCTCGGATGCCCCGTTCGACGGCTCGCTCGCCGATGGTGGGGTCGTCTTCGAGGTCGCCCCGACCCCTGACGCGCCGGTCGCGCGAGACGACCTCGTCACCACGCTCGAGGACCGCGAGATCACGATCGACCTCGTCGCGAACGACACCGATGCCGACGGCGACTTCGCTCCCGAGACGACGGACTTCGACGACGAGTACCCCGGCGGAGGATCGACCTGGCACGGCGTCTGGACGCTCCAGGGCGACGGGAGTGTGCACTACGTCCCCGACCCCGAGTTCACGGGCGAGGCGGTCTACCGGTATGTGACCGGCGACGCCGCCGGTCACCGCGTTCGCGCCAAGGCGGTCGTGACTGTCACGGCTGATGACGCTGTCGATGACGCGTACGAGACGGCCGAGGATGCCGCCCTGTCGGTCTCCGCCGACGGCGGCGTGCTCGCCAACGACGACCCGGAGGCGGTCGCCGACGCACCTGTCGTCACCGCGGCGCCGACGCACGGCGCCGTCGATCTCGCCGCCGACGGCTCGTTCACCTACGAACCGGCAGCGGACTTCAGCGGCACCGACTCGTTCACCTACGAAGCCGGCGGCGACAGCGGCGTCGCCACGATCACGGTCGCACCGGTCAACGACGAGCCCACGGTCGCCCTGCGACCGTGGTGCGACCGCGCGATCGCCGGCATCGTCTGCATCCAGGACGAGGACGAGCGGGACGTCATCGAGGGCGGCACCGTCGAGCTGCGCGGCTCCATCGCCGACCCCGAGAAGGATGTCGGCACGTACGCGATCGAGTGGGGCGACGGGTCGACGACGACTGGCGCGTATCCCTGCTCGGACGAGGAAGCCGCCTGCCCGTTCACGGAGGAACCGACGTGGAGCACCGGCTGCCTCGGCGACTGCCCGCAGTACGACGGCCCCCTCTACTTCGCCTTCGAGCACCGCTACGCCGACGACCCGAGCGGCTCCGGCAACGGCGTGACGATCGAGTTCGGGGTGCGCGACACCGGTGACGGCCCGGTCGCCGCCGCTTCGGGGGGTGCGCGAGTGGCGAATTCCCCGCCGCAGCTCTTCATTCCGACGACACCCCTGACGGGCGTGCCGGGTGAACCGGTGACGCTCGCCGGAACGATCGCCGACCCGGGCTTCGACACCGAGGCGATCACCATCGACTGGGGCGACGGCAGCGAGCCGACCGAGCTGAGTGCACGATGCGACGCCCTCGCCGCCGACCCGGTCTGCCCGACCCCCTCGCTCCAGCCGGCCGACTGCGCGACCCAGGCCACGGCCTCGGCCGCATGCGGCGACTTCGCCGTGCAGCACACGTACGCCACGGGCGGGTCGAAGGCGATCTCGGTCACCGCGATCGACGACGACGGCGCGGTCGCGAACGCGGAGGCATCCGCCGAGATCACGTGGGTGAACTCCCCGCCGAGCGCGTCGAGTCCGGCCATCGACGCCGCCGAGGACCACCCGCGCACGCTCGACCTCGCGGAACTCGTCGACGACCTCGAGACGGCCGACGCCGACCTCGTCTACGAGTTGACGAGCCTTCCGGCGAGGGGCACAGCGGTGCTCGACGGCTCGGTCGTCACGTTCACGCCGATCGCCGACGCCCACGGCCTCGACGGATTCGGCTACCGCGTCACCGATCGCGGCGCGCCCGACGCCTGCGGCGCTCCGGGCGACGAGTGCGCCGCGCCGCTCTCGGCAGAGGGCCGGGTGGTCCTCGACCTCGTCGCGATCAACGACGCTCCGTCGTTCACGGCGGGCGACGACCAGGACGCCGTCGCCGACGGCCAGCCGCGCACCATGGCCGGCTGGGCGACGGCCGCATCGGCCGGCCCCGCCGACGAGTCCGGGCAGGGGCTGCACTTCGAGGTCGTCGTCGATGATCCCTCGCTGTTCGCCCCTGACGGGCAACCCTCGGTCGCGGCTGACGGCACACTGACGTTCACGCCCGTCGCGACCGGCACCGCCGCCGTCACGGTCATGCTGGTCGACGACGGGCCGTCGGCCCCGCCGCACCGATCGCGGAGCCTCGCGGCCTCGTTCTCGATCGAGATCGCCTCGCCCAACCTGCCGCCCGTGATCACCGCGCCGGCAGCGCGGTCGCTCGTGTACTCGGATGCCTCGTCGACGTCGTTCACGGCGACCGACCCCGAGGACGGCACGACCGGGCTGACGATCACGGCCTCCGGCCTGCCCGCCGGACTCGCGCTCACGGCGGGAGCGGCACCGACGCTCGCCGGCGTCGTCACCGCGGTACCCGGCACGTATCCCGTGGTGCTGCGGGCGTGCGACGCGCAGGGCGCGTGCGCCGAGGCATCCGTCGCGATCACGGTCGCCGCGGAGCGGGCAACCGTGCGCATCACGTCGCCGAGCGGGCCGATCGCCGCGCCGGTGGACGGCACCGCGCCGGCGTTCACCGTGACCGCAGTCGTGTCGGAGGACGCCGACGGCAGCCCGGGCGACCTGGGCAGGATCACGCCCGCCGACGTGCGGGTGACCCTCACTCCCGCCGCCGGGCCCGCCGCGACCTGCACGCCGCTCATCGGCACCGTGGTGCCCGGGACGACGGGCCGACCCGGCACGGTGACCGTGACCTGCCGGTTCGCGGCCGGAACGGCGCCCGGCACGCCGGAGCTCCGGGTCGCCGTCGGCGGATCGTTCGCCGGTTCGACGGTGACGAGGCCCGTCATCGCCGAACCGCCCAACGGCGCCGCCGTGACGACGCTCGCCAACGGGAACACGGCGGAGTTCCGCTTCCGGCTCCCGACGATCGCCCCGATCGGGGTGCTGCCGCGCGCCGCCGAGCTCACCTACCTCGAGCGGCGACCCAACGGGGCCCTCGTGACCTCGATGACCGCGACGAGCGTGTTGGCGTACGCGGTCACCGGTCCCGCGAGCGAACGTCGCCTGGTGGTCACGGGCCTCGCGACGCTCGACGGGCGGCGCGGTCAGCTCTTCGTCGCGACGATGGTCGACCGCGGGGCAGGCATCGGCGACTCGTACCAGCACGTCGTGTCGCTGCGCAGCCGAAGCCAGGTCTCGCTCACCGGG
Source organism: Agromyces agglutinans (assembly GCF_009647605.1). GTDB lineage: Bacteria > Actinomycetota > Actinomycetes > Actinomycetales > Microbacteriaceae > Agromyces > Agromyces agglutinans. The sequence continues at coordinate 104,198 of NZ_WJIF01000007.1, forward strand.
CTCCCCGGCGACAGCCTGACGCTGCCCCCGAGATGACGGCCGGCCGATGCCGAAGCGGGCGGATGCCCCGGGCGCGAAGCGCACCCGAGGCATCCGCCGCGTCGCGGCTGGACCCGCCGGCCGCTCGCGCCCGTCAGGCAGCGGTCATCGCGAGACCTTCACCGTGACCGGCGCACTCGTGGTGACCCCGGCGGCGTTGCGGAACTCCACGGTGTACGCGTAGGCCCCCTTCGGCTTGCCGGCGACCTCGAGCGTCGCGCGCTGCGCGCCGGGGGTCGCCGCCGCGAGCTCGCCCTCGCCGACGACGCGGCCGTCCTCGAGGAAGGCGTACGAGGTCGCGTTCTGACCCCACCACAGGTTGGCCGTGAGGGTGTAGCCGCCGTCACCGTCACGGTTGTCGTGGCTCAGCACCGGCACGGAGGGATTCGCGTCGCGCACCGTGACCGTGAGCGGCTTCGTCGGGGTCGTCCCCTTCGAGTTCAGGAGCTCCCCGACGAAGGTGTACGTGCCGTTGCCGAGCCCCTGCACCGGCACGACCACGCGCTGGGCCCTCGGCGTCTGCGGCGAGAGCCGCTCGGTGTGGACGAGCTCGCCGTCCTGATAGAGCTTGAACAGGCTCGCGTTCTCACCCCACCAGAGGTTCATCGTGACGTCGAAGTCGCCGTCGCGCAGGCCCGTGTCCCACCCGTTGTCCGAGGAGAGCCCCCCGGCGCCCGGTGCGGCGGTGGCGCCGTCGTCGGTCGGCACCTCTGGGGCGAACATCGCCGGTTCGAGCGGCGTCACGGTGAGCGAGACGAGCTCGGCGGCGCCGCCCTCGGCCCACAGGCCGAGGTCGTCGGCGCCCGCGTTCGGGAACACCTGGTCGGTGATCGTCGCACGGCCGTCGGCCGAGAAGACCTCGACCGAGGACCGGTCCACGTACACCGTGACCGCGAGCCGGCCGTCCTCGAGGGCGACCGGGGCGTCGTCGAGCGAGGCGAACGCGGGGTGGAACTCGGTGTTCCCCGAGGACCGCCGGTCGACGAAGAGGCGACCGGCGGCCGTGTCGTAGCCGATGCGCGTCGACGCCTCGCCATCGCCGAGGACGCTGAGCCCGAACGCGTCGGCGTCGCCCGGCTCGAACACGGCGTCGACCTTCAGCACGTCGCCCTCGACCTCGTCGAGGGTCGCGGCGCCCTCCTCGATGCCGCGCGCACCGACGGTCACCGCGTCATCGGCTCGCAGGAGGGACTCGATCTCCGGCACGACCCGCTGCACGAGTCGCGGCCCGCGGTCCGTCGATGCGAGCGCGACCTCGCGCGGCAGCGCGTTCGCGCTGCGCCAGGAGCCGGTCGGGATGTCGTTCGCGTAGTCCCAGTTGTTCATCCAGCCGAGCATCACGCGTCGATCGTCGGGGGCGTTCGAGAACGAGACCGTCGCGTAGTAGTCCCGGCCCCAGTCGAGCCAGTCGTAGCGCTCGTTGCGGGGCGCGGCCGCGACGTCGGAGAACATCACCTGGTCGACGAGCACGTGTCCCCAGCCGAACCGGTTGTTGTCGACGATGCGAACGGATGCCTCGCGCCCGGCGAACTCCGCGACGTCCCAGCTCACCCAGTCGAGGTTCTCGCTGTTGCGTCCGGTGGCCGTGCGCACGACCTCGCCGTCGACGACGAGGTTCACGCTCGTCTCGTCGGTTCGCGGCTGCGCCGGCTCGGCGCCGAGCACGAGGTGGTCGAGCGTGAGGTGGCCCCAGCCGCCGTTCGTGTCGTCGTGCAGTTGGAACTGCGCGTCGCGTCCGGCGAACTCCGAGACGTCCCACGCCTTCCACTGGAGCGCCCCGCCGTCGGCGCCGGTGGCCGTGCGCACGATCTCGCCGTCGACGATCAGGCGCGCCTCGAGCGTGCCGTCGAGTCGCTTGCCGCCGCCGAGCAGGAAGCTCAGGTGGTCTTCGCCCGGCTGGATGGCGAACACCGGCGAGGTGACGTCGCCGACGTTGTCGTCGCCCCTGGGCCCGGCCTCGAAGAGGTTGATCCGCTTCTGTCCGAGGTAGTAATCGCCGCCCTGTGTGGACGGGCTGCGGCTCGGGTCGGTCGCGAAGTCGCCGGTGGCCACCCAGCCGGTGTCGGCCAGCGTGGTGCCGTCGGAGAACTCGAACCCGTCGAACAGCAGACGCCCGGCGGGCGGCTCGTTGTCGAGCCGGGCGCCGTCGACGTGCGGGTGGTTGCCGCCGCCGACCAGCAGGTTCACGTAGTCCTGCTCGATCGTGAAGGCGGGGGATTCCATGCTGCCGACGGGCCAGTCGTGGCCGGTGAAGCCGTTCACCAGCCCGGCGCCGACGAAGCCCGTCACCGGGTTCTGGCCGGGCAGGGTGCCCGCGGCGGGGGCGTCGGTCCACGGGCCGTTCGCCTCGTGGCCCGGCTCGTTCGACACCTGCCAGCCCTCGTAGTCGCCGCCGTCGAAGCCCGCGAACAGCTCGCCCGCAGGCACCTCGTCGTCGGCGACGGTGCTCTCCGACGTGAAGGTCGTGCCGTCGAACTCGCCGACGAAGTACTGCCCGCCCGAGCCGCCGGCCGGTGCGCCCGGGTTCAGATTGACGACCATCACCCACTTGGTGTTCGCGGGATCGCCGTCGACGGCGAGCGGGAAGAGGTCGGGGCACTCCCAGATGCCGCCGGTCGCGTTGGCCGGACCGAAGTCGCTGAGGTGCGTCCAGGTCTTGAGGTCGTCGCTGCGCGCGAGCACCACCTGGTACTGCAGTGCCTCGACGGCGACCATGACCCAGTACGACTCGCCCGTCTCGGGATTCGTGTGGCGGAACACCTTCGGGTCGCGGAAGTTCGCGGACCCGCGGTCGTAGACGGGGTTGCCCTCGTACTTCGTCCAGGTCTGCCCGTGGTCGGTGCTGTACGCGAGCGACTGCGCCTGGCGACCGGCGAGCGTCGGATGCGCCGCCGTGTACGCGCTCGTGTAGACCGCGACCATCGGCGGGTTCTCGGCCGTGCCGAACCCGCTGGTGTTCTCCTCGTCGACCACGATCGAGCCCGAGAAGATGTCCTCGATCGAGACGCCGTTCTCGTCGAAGGTCTGCGGGATCGCGAGCGGCTGCTCCTCCCAGTGCAGGAGGTCGTCGCTCGTGGCGTGCCCCCAGCTCATGTTGCCCCAGCGGGTGCCCGACGGGTTGTGCTGGAAGTACAGGTGCCACGTGCCGTCTTCGTAGACGAGTCCGTTGGGGTCGTTCATCCAGTTGCGCTCGGGTGAGAAGTGCACCGCCGGCCGGTACTGCTCAGTGGCCGGATCCGATGCCGGATCCTCGGCGGATGCCGCCGCGGCCGGGCCTCCGAGGAGGGAGGCGGTGAGTGCGGCGATGGCGGCGCTCGCCGCCGCCATCCTTCGCGCTGATATCGTCGTCATCGATCGATTCGCCTTTCATCGCGTAGCTCTCGAGGAGAGCTATGACATCGTTGTCAGGTAGACGAGCGCGACACTACGCAGTGTCCGACGGACAATGCAAGCCCTCGGTCAGCTCGCGGCGACCGGCGCCTCCGACGGCCGGCGCAGCAGGGCGCCCTCACGTCGAACGGTCGCGGCCGCGATCGCCATGGCCTCGCCGAGCACGTTCGACCAGGCCGCCTCCGACCCGGGCATCCCGTCGACCGCGATGCGGTGCACGACGGCCGACAGGGTCGCATCGCCGGCGCCCATCGTGTCGACGACCGGGCCGGGCAGGTCGACGATGCCGGCGCGGATCTCGAGGTCGCGGTGGTGCACGCGAGCACCGTCGCGGCCGGCGGTCGCGAGGACCGCGGGCCCGGAGACGGGTCCGGCCGCAGGCGCCTCCGCACCCGATCGGAGCCGCGCGACGAACGCGTCGAGCGGCGCCTCGAGCAGCAGCGCGGCATCCTCGTCGCCGACCTTGACGAGCAGCGCCTCGCTCGCGAGCCGCTCGAAGCCCCGAAGGAACCCGTCGCGGTCGTGCAGCATGCCCGAGCGCGGGTTCGCGTCGATGACGAGCCGCTCGCGCGGGCGATCGACGGCGTGGCGCAGCGCGGTCGCCTGCCGGGCGTCGTCGAACGGGAAGCAGCTGACGACGACCAGGTCGGCCGAGTCGAGGGCCGCACGAGCCTCGTCGTCGAACGCGATGCGTCGTTGCCGGGCCGCATCGTTGAACTCGTACCGCGGTTCGCCGCCCTCGGTGCGATCGGAGACGGCGCGCGACGTGCCCGCGGGCGAGGGGCTCGCGACCAGTCGCACCCGGTGGTCGGCGAGGTACCGGCGGATGCGGTCGCCGGGCTCGTCGTCGCCGACCATCGCGAGGAGCGTCACCTCCTCGCCGAGGAGGGCGAGGCCGACCGCGACGTTGAGCGCGGCGCCGCCGACGAACTCGCGGACCCCCGATGGGCCGCGAAGCTCGTCGATGAGCGCGTCGCCGATGACGACGACGCGGGGCGGACTGGCACGGGGCGGGCGGGCACCGGGCTGGCGAGCGCCGGGCGCCACCTCGGGCCTCACCGGGCGCTCGCCCGGTGCGGCAGTTCGCCGCTGCCGCGCTCGATGAGCCTGGTGGGCACGATGGTGCGCCGAGCGGAAGATTCGTCGCCGTCGAGGCGCGCGAAGACGCGCTCGGCGGCGATGCGGCCGATCGCATGCGGATCCTGGGCGACGACGGTCACGCCGGGAACGAGCAGGTCGCCCAGGGGCACGTCGTCGAACCCGACGAGCGCCGTGTCGAGGTGGCGGCCGAGCTCGCGCAGGGCGCGGATCACGCCGATCGTGACGAGGTTCTGGGCGCTGAAGATCGCGGTGGGCGGATCGTCGGCCTCGAACAGCGCGAGCGTGGCCTGCCTGGCGGTCTCCTCGTCGTGCAGCCCCTCGACGACGGGCGCGTCGCCGGTCGCGATGCCCGCACGGCCGAGTTCGTCGAGGAAGCCGCGGCGGCGCTCCTGCGCGGTGCGGATGTCATGCCGGTCGCCGAGGTACGCGAGGCGCCGGTGTCCGTGCGCGATGAGGTGGCGGGTCGCCACCGCCGCGCCGGCGGTGTTGTCGCTCACCACGGAATCGGAGGTGACGCCGGCGGGCTGCCGGTCGACGAAGACCACGGGCGTGCCGCGTCGCAGCTCGGGGGCGAGGTAGGCCTGGTCTTCTGACACCGTGGTCAGGATGAGGCCGTCGACCCGGCGGCGCAGGAACGCCGAGACGGCGGCCTGCTCGCGTTCGGGGTCGTCGTCGAGGCTCGAGGCGAAGACCGCGACGCCGCGGGCGAGGGCGGCGTCTTCGACGGCGCGGTGCACGGCGCCCGCGAACGGGTTGTCGACGCTGCCGACCAGCAGCCCGAGGGTTCGGGTGCGGCCGTCGGCGCGCCGGAGGTTGCCGGCGTGCAGGTCGGGCTCGTAGTCGAGCGAACGCGCGGCCTTCAGCACGCGCTCGATGGTCGCCGCCGAGACGTTCGGCTCGCCGTTGATGACCCTGGAGACCGTCTTCACCCCGACGCCCGCGAGCGTGGCGACGTGGCGCATCGTCGGCCTGGACCGCGTGCGCGCGTCGGCGGAGAGGGCTTCGTCGGTGCGCCCGGCGGCGCGCTCGGGCGGCGTCGGGTTCGCGTCTGACAACGGTGTCACAATTCGATCTCCAATGTGCGGTGTCGGGTTGACTATACACACGGGCATGAGCTAGACCTAACGCTGACATCGTTGTCAACGGGGCAACGGGTCGCAGACACCAGAGGAGATTCACCGATGAATCACGCAGCACCCGGCGCGCTCCGGCGCCGCCTCATCGCAGCCGGTTCGCTCACGGCCGCCGCGGCACTCGCATTCACCGGATGCGCCTCGTCGGGCGGCGACGCCGCCGACGCGGCCGGCGGAGACGGCGCGATCGGCGTCTCGCTCATCGTCAAGACCACGACGAATCCGTTCTTCGTCGCGATGCAGGACGGCGCGAAGGCGGCGGCCGAGGATCTCGGCGTCGAGCTGACACTCGCGGCCGGCAAGGAGGACGGCGACGAGGACACCCAGATCCAGGCCGTCGAGAACGCGATCTCGAAGGGCGACGCGGGCATCCTGATCACGCCGAACGGCCCCGGCGTCGAGGACGCACTCGTGAAGGCGCGCGACGCCGGACTGTACGTCATCGCCCTCGACACCCCGCCGGCGAACCCCGATGCAGTGGACATCACCTTCGCGACCGACAACTTCCAGGCCGGCCAGGAGATCGGCGCGTGGACGGCGGCCAAACTCGGCGGTGAGAAGGCCACCATCGCCATGATCGACCTCTTCGACGACAAGATCGTCTCCGTCGACGTGCAGCGCGACCAGGGCTTCCTCGACGGCATGGGCATCGACCTCGCCGACGAGGGCGCCAACGGCGACGAGGCGCCCACGGGCAGCTACAGCGGCGGCGACTACGAGATCGTCGGCAACGAGGCATCCCAGGGCGCCGAGGACGGCGGCCGCACGGCCGCAGAGACGCTGCTCTCGAAGAACCCCGACATCAACGTCGTCTACACGATCAACGAACCGGCCGCCTACGGCGCGTACGAGGCGTTCAAGGCCGCCGGCAAGGAGGACGGCCTCATCGTCGTCTCGGTCGACGGCGGATGCGCCGGCATCGACGCCGTGCAGCAGGGGCTGATCGGCGCCACGAGCCAGCAGTACCCGGTCAAGATGGCCGAGCTCGGCGTGCAGGCGATCTTCGACCTCGTCGAGACCGGCGCCTCGCCCGAGGTGTCCGAGGGCCTCGACTTCTTCAACACCGGCGTCGCCCTCGTCACCGACGACCCGCAGGACGGCGTCGAGTCGATCGACACCGCCGAGGGCGCCGACATCTGCTGGGGCTGACCGCGCCAGTCCGACGCCCCATGAGGCGACGGTGAGCGGATGCCCCGGCCGGGGCATCCGCTCACCGGCACCCGCACCGCACGCACCACCGCACCAACGAAACCGGAGCACCACGTGAGTCATACGACCGCCTCGCCGAGCCCCTCGGCGAACCGAACCCCAGAGGGCGAGCCGCCGACCTCGGCGCTCGACCTGGCCGAGGAGTTCCTCGACCGCACCACCCCGCTCAGCCGGATCCGGAGCATCCTGCACCGCTACCCGGCGATCAGCCCGGCCATCGTGCTCGTGCTCGCGATCGTCGTCTTCGGCCTGCTGAACGAGCGCTTCCTGAACCCCGCGAACCTCTCGCTGATCACCCAGCAGGTGGCCGTCGTCGGCACGCTCGCGATCGCGCAGACGCTGATCATCCTCACCGCCGGCATCGACCTCTCCGTCGGCGCCGTCATGGTCCTGAGCTCGATGGTCACGGCGCAGGCGACCGTGCACCTCGGCATCCCCGCCGTCGTCGGCCTGCTGCTCGGCCTCCTCGTCGGGCTCGGCGCCGGCGCCCTGAACGGCGTGCTCGTGACCAGGCTCAAGCTGCCGCCGTTCATCGTCACGCTCGGCACGCTGAACATCTTCATCGCCCTGACGCTGCTCTACTCGAGCGGCGCGACCGTGCGCGGCGGCGAGATGCCCGACCTGCTCACCTGGACCGGCTCGGTCATCCCCCTGGGCGGCGTCAACATCACGGTCGGCGTGCTCATGATGCTCGTGCTGTACGTCGTGCTCGCGCTCATCCTGCAGAAGACGGCCTGGGGCCGCCACGTCTACGCCGTCGGCGACGACCCGGAGGCCGCGCGCCTCGCCGGCATCCGCGTCAACCGTGTGCTGATGAGCGTCTACCTCGCCGCCGGGGCCATCCTCGCGATCGGCGCCTGGATCCAGATCGGCCGGACGAACGCGGCATCCCCGAACGCTGGAGCCGACCTCAACCTCGACTCGATCACCGCCGTCGTGATCGGCGGCACGAGCCTCTTCGGCGGTCGCGGGACGGTCTGGGGCACCCTGCTCGGTGCGCTCATCGTCGGCGTGTTCCGCAACGGGCTGTCGCTCGCCGGGCTCGACGTGCTCTGGCAGACCTTCGCGGTCGGCGTGCTCATCGTGGTCGCGGTCTCCGTCGACCAGTGGATCAGGAAGGTTCGGAAATGACCATCGACACGACCACGGAGCGCGAGCCGATCCTGCGCGCCCGCCGCCTCGTGAAGACGTTCGGCCGCGTGGTCGGCCTCGACGGCGCGAGCCTCGAGCTCTACCCGGGCGAGGTGCTCGCCGTCATCGGCGACAACGGGGCCGGCAAGTCGACCCTGATCAAGTGCCTCACCGGCGCCGAGGTGCCCGACGAGGGCGAGATATGGCTCGAGGGCAAGCCCGTGAGCTTCAAGCGCCCGCAGGATGCCCGCGATGCCGGCATCGAGACGGTCTACCAGAACCTCGCCGTCTCACCGGCGCTGGATGTCGCCTCGAACCTCTTCCTCGGCCGCGAGCTGCGCAAGAAGGGCGTGCTCGGCTCGGTGTTCCGGGTCGTCGACCAGAAGGGCATGCGCCAGCGGGCCCGCGACGAGCTGCGAGCCCTCGGCATCTCGACCCTGCAGGACGTCACGGTTCCGGTCGAGAACCTCTCGGGCGGCCAGCGGCAGGCGGTCGCGGTGGCCCGGGCGGCGGCCTTCGGGTCGCGGGTGGTCGTGCTCGACGAGCCCACGGCCGCACTCGGCGTGCGCGAATCCAACCAGGTGCTCGAACTCATCCGGCAGCTACGGGAACGGGGCATCCCCGTCATCCTCATCTCGCACAACATGCCGCACGTCTTCGACGTCGCCGATCGAATCCACGTGCAGCGGCTCGGCAAGCGGGCGGCGACCATCACGCCCGAGACCCACTCGATGACGGACGCGGTCGCGATCATGACGGGCGCGGCGACGGAGTGACGTCCCACCGGGCGGATGCCGCCGGCGCGGTGGGCTGGGCGACGAGCCCGGCCCACCGCGCCGGCGGTTTCGCTGCGCCGTCGGTTCGCTGCGCCGGCTACCCGCCGGTCGGGCGGACGAGGCCTTCGTGCGCCCGAAGGTGGTCGAACCGGCCGTCGGCGACTCGGAGTACNCTGCGCCGGCTACCCGCCGGTCGGGCGGACGAGGCCTTCGTGCGCCCGAAGGTGGTCGAACCGGCCGTCGGCGACTCGGAGTACGCCGTCGCGTCCCCAGGAGACCGGGATCGGGTCGGAGAGCGCACCGATGAAGTCGCCGCGCTCATCGACGTGGTGGAAGGCGAACAGGAACCACTCGCCGGCCCGGTCCTGCACGAGACGGCCCGCGTACAGCGACTCGTCGGTCAGCCGGCTCGCCCGCTCGATCGGATACGGGCCGAGCGGATCGTCGATGGGCACGGTCCAGACGCCTCCCCCGCCCGCGGCACGGCGGGTCGAGCCGAGTTCGCCAGCGAGGCAGCTGAAGATCAGCACGAGCCGTCCGTCGATCTCGGCGACCTGGGGAACCTCGAGTTGGCCGAACCCCGCGCCCGGCGCCGACAGCGGAGGCTGCACCGTCCAGCTCACGAGATCCTCCGAGGTGGCGTGGCCGACGACGCCGCGTTCGTCGGCATCGCCGGTGTTCGCGCGCGCCGTGACGAGCATGTGCCAGCCGCGCCCGTCCTCCGATGCGAACACCCAGGGGTCGCGCCACGCCTCGTCGAACCAGTCGCCGCTGCCGTACTTCTCGTACCAGCGGGCGTCGGCCTCGGCGACCGCGTCGCCGTGCTTCGTCCAGGCGTACAGGTCGGGCGAGGTCGCGGTGCCGACGCGCTGCACGAGGCCGGCATCCGATCTCGACGTCCCCGTGTAGAACAGGCGCCAGGTGCCGTCGGGCTGCCGGAGCACCGAGCCGGTCCAGGTCGTGTAGTCGTCGAACGCCGGCACGTCGGACACGATGAGCGCATCCGCGACCTCCCTCCAGTTCCGGAGGTCGGACGAGACGGCGTGTCCGACGGTCACGTTGAAGTGGCGCCGGTTCGGGTCGCCGAGCGCCCGCGAGGCCTTGAGGTAGAACACGTGGTGGTCGGTGCCGTCGTCGGCGAACCACATGTCCCAGGTCCAGACGTCGGGAAGTGTGAATGGCATCAGCCCTTGACTCCTGAGGATGCGATCGAGTTGATGAAGGATTTCTGGAAGGCGATGAACAGCGCCACCACGGGCACGGTGATGAGCGACGAGTACGCCATCACCTGGCCCCACGAGACGTTGAGCTGGAAGAAGTACTGCAGGCCGATCATCACGGGCCGCAGCTCCTCGCTCTGGATGACCATGAGCGGCCAGAGGTAGGAGTTCCACGCCGGCAGGAAGGTCAGGATCGCGACGGTCGCGATGGCCGGTCCGGACAGCGGCATGACGACGCGAGCGTAGATGGCGAACCATCCGGCGCCGTCGACCCGGGCCGCCTCGTCGAGCTCGCGCGGGATCGATGAGAAGTACTGGTAGAAGAGGTACACCGAGAACGCGTTCGCGATGAACGGGATGATCTGCACGTGGTACGTGTTCAGCCAGCCCTGGCTGAACTCGAGGCTGAACCCGTTCGCCTCGAGCGAGGGCAGCTTGTTCACCCACCACAGCAACGGCAGCGCCAGCGTCTCGAACGGGACGATGAGCGTCGCGAGGATCAGGGTGAGGACGAACCCGCGCCCGCGCCAGCGCAGCCGCGCCAGGGCGAAGGCCGCCATGCTGTTGATCAGGATGCCGAGCACGACGGTGACGCCCGAGATCACCACGGAATTGGCGAGGAACTGCCAGAACGGCACGCGGTCGAACACGCCCGCGTAGTTGTCGAGCGAGACCTCGCCGACCGGCGCGAACGCGCGCCAGGAGCCGAGGTCGGCGAAGATCTGCAGGTCGGGCTTCAACGACGACACGAGCATGAACACGATCGGCAGGGCGAAGAAGCCCACGATCGCGATGCGCGCGACGGTGATCAGAACGCGGCTGCGCCGGCCGGGCCGGTTCGCGCCGCTCGTGCGGTTCGCGCGGCTCGCCGGGGGTTCGAGGTCGGGGAGGACCGTCGCTTCGGTGGTGACCACGTCGCTCAGCTCCTTTCGCGGGTCAGGTAGCGCTGGATGCCGGAGACGATGAGCACCAGCACGAAGAACACGAGCGAGATCGCCGAGGCGAGCCCGGTCTGCAACTGCTGGTAGCCCGTTCGCACGGCCTGGTAGACGACCGTGGTGGTGCTGTCGAGCGGACCGCCCTGCGTCATCACGGCGATCTGGGTGAACAGGCTGAAGGAGGCGATCGTGATAGTGACGAGGATCAACGTGGCCGTCTGTCGAAGGCCGGGCCAGGTGACGAACCGGAACTGCTGCAGCCGGTTCGCGCCGTCGATCTCGGATGCCTCGTACCGTTCGGCCGGAATCGTCTGCAGACCCGCGAGCCAGATCACCATGTGGAACGCGACGCCCTGCCAGATCGACATGAACATGATCGCCGGCAGTGCCCAGACCGGGTCGTTGAGCCAGTCGATCGGGCTGTAGAGGCCGCCGGTGAGGCCGCTGAGGGCCTGGTTGATCAGGCCGTCCTTCTGGTACATGAAGCGCCAGAGGAGCGACACGACGACCATCGAGGTCACGACCGGGAGGAAGTACACGGTGCGGAAGAAGGTGGTGCCGCGCACCTTCGCGTTGACGAGCAGCGCGAGCAGGAGGGCGGAGCCGGCCTGCACGGGCACCACGACGACCGCGAAGAGGAACGTGTTGCGCACCGACGCCCAGAAGACCGGGTCGGAGAACAGGTAGGCGAAGTTCTCGAGCCCGACGAACTGCCCGGGTCGGGGAGAGATCAGCCGGGTGTCGGTGAACGCGAGCCCGAACGCGAGCGCGATGGGGATCAGCAGGAACAGGGCGAACAGCACGAGTGCGGGGCTGATCATCCAGGCGGCCGCCGAGCGTTCGCCCTTCAGGGCGCGCCGCCGCCCTCGGGTGGAGGTGGAGGTCGGGTGCGCCGGTTCCGCCTGCGCGGGGGCGACGGTGTGAGTGGTCATGGTGAGCCTCTGTGATCAGTGGGCGCGGCGCACACCGTGCGCCGCGCCCACAGGCGGACGGGTTCCGAGATCAGAACTCGTAGCCGCCGTTCTGCTGGATGTCCCGGTCGATGTCGGAGACCGCCTTGTCGAGGATGCTCTTCGCGTCTCCGCCGGACAGGATGTCCTGGGTCGCCTTCTGGAAGACGGAGGAGATGTACGGGTACGCGGCCGTTTCGGGGCGGACCACCGCGAACTGGTCGGCCAGCTCGAGGTAGATGCGGTTGTCGCCGCCCTCCGCGTACGCGGGGATCTCGGCCGCGGCGTCGAGGGTCGCGGGAATCAGCCCGGTCGCCTCGCCGTACTGGACGAAGTACTTCGTGTCGTGGGCGAACTCGAGGTACGCGCGAGCGCCGTCGACGTCGTCGCACCCGGTCGTGAGCCCCCACTGCCAGGAGCCGGCACCGATCTTCGGGCCGTCGCCGAAGTCCGGCGGCGGCAGCACCACCGCGTCGTCGAACGCCTCGCGCACGGTCGTGTCCGCCCAGTTGCCGGTGTAGAGGATGCCGCTGGTCCCGTTGACGAAGTCGGCCGTGGCGTCCTCGCCGGAGGCCTGCGCCATGTACCCGCTGTCGACGAGCCCGCGGAACCACTCGGCCCATGCCAGGGCCTCGGGGCCGTTGAGCACGCCGTCGGCCGTCTGGAAGTCGGAGCGGTCGATCAGGTCCCCGCCGAAGCTCTGCAGGAGCGGCGAGTACGCGTACGGGATCCACTCGCCGCCGCCGCCGGTGCCGAAGTCGACGGCGTAGTCGAAGCGGTTCAGCCCGTCGATCTTCGCGAGGGCGTCGGCGAACTCCTCGCCCGTCCACGGCTCGTCGACGGTGGGAACGCGCACGCCGGCGTCGGCGAGCGTCGACTCGCGGCTGAACATCGCGAGGGCGACGTCGAAGAAGCCGTAGGCGTAGACCTCGTCATCCACGACGCCGAGCGTTCCGGCGAGCTGGCCGTCGTAGGTTTCCTCGGGCAGGCCGAGCGGCTGGATGTACCCGGCCCAGGCCCAGTTGGCGACGTTGGGGCCGTCGATGTCGACGATGCACGGGAGGTTGTCCGAGGTAGCCGCCGCGACGACCGCGTCGTTGTAGGCATCCTGCGGGAAGTCGGTGATCTCGACGGTGTAGTCGTCCTGGCTGGCGTTGAAGTCGTCGACCATGCTGGTGATGACGCCCAGCTCCGCCTCGTTGCCGCCGGCGTGGGTCCACAGTTCGATGGTTCCTCCGCCGGAGTCGCCGGAACCTGCTGACGTGCATCCGGCGGTTGCGGCGACCGCGAGGGTCGCTAGGCTGGCCGCAACGATGCGACCGATTTTTCGGGACACTGATCTGCTCCTGTTCGGGGTGGTGGTTCTTCGGTTGCATCGACCGATCAGGCGTTGCCGCGCCTGTCGATCGGGTGGTGTCGCTCTCCCAGGGCTGAGCCCCTGGAGGGCGGCGCTACCGAGTTCCGGTGGATGACCGGTCCTCGGAGGCGTTTCGTCGGCGCGGGGTGCCCGGAGCGCCCCGACGCGATCTGCTCGAAGAGCTGCTCCGCCGCCCACACGCCCATGTCGTAGTGCGGCAGCTCGACGGTCGTGAGGCCCGGGTGCAGGCCGTCGGCGATGAAGTCCTGGTTGTCGAATCCGACGATCGAGACGTCGGACGGCACGCGCAGGTCGAGTTCGGCGGCCGCCCGGTAGACGCCCATGGCCATCCGGTCGTTGAAGCAGAAGATGCCCGTGGGGCGTTCGACCTCGTCGAGGAGGCGGACCGCGGCCTGGTATCCGCCCTCGGGGTCGGCCTCGGCGGCGACGACGCGCAGATCCTCCTGCGGGACGCCCCACGCCGCGGCACGGCGCCGGAACCCCTCCTCGCGGCCGAACGCTGCGGGGATGTCGTCGACGTCGTTCACGAACGCGAGCCTGCGGTGACCCGCGGAAAGCAGCGCCTCCGCGGCGTCCTCTCCCCCGGCTGCCTCGTCGGGGACGACCCATGGCACGGCCGGATCCGCGCACGACGCATTGATCAGCACGGTGGGGACGCCGGCGAGCTTGGCCGGCAGTTCGACCGGGCGGTGGTACATCGCCGCGTAGAGGATGCCGTCGACCTGGCGTCGCAGGAGCGCGTCGATCTCGCGGTTCTCGACTTCGCGCTCGTACCCCGTGTTGACCACGAAGACGACCGAGTCGTGGGCGGTCGCGACATCCTGTGCACCGAGGATGATCTTCCCCGCGAACGGCGTCGTCGCGATCTCGTCGCCGATGAGGCCGATCGTGTGCGAGCGCTGCGTTCGAAGGCTCTGTGCGAGCATGTTCGGGGCGTAGCCGAGACGCGCCGCCTCGGCCAGGACCCGTTCACGCGTCTCGGGGTGGATGCGCTTGCCGGGCACCTCGTTGAGCACGTGCGACACCGTCGTGATCGAGACGCCGGCCGCTGCCGCGACCTGCTTGATCGTCACCCTGTTCTGCGCCATTGCTTTGCCCAATCGTTTTGCCACGATCAGTATGGGGACTCGGCATGGGTTCGTCAAGCGGAGTCTCGGCGCCCGTCCCATCGTTACCGTCTCGTGATCGCCCGACCCGGGCGATCGACCGTCGAGCACGAGGCATCCTTTCGTGAGTTCAGCGTTTGCTGTACTCTCGCTCGCATGCCGACCGCCACCGCCACCGTGACGCACACCGCCGCCCTGGCCCGACTCGGGTACGCCCTCTCGGACGCGACCCGAGCGGGCGTCCTGCTCGCCCTCAGGGAGGGGCCGGCCCACCCGTCGGACCTCGCCGATACGCTCGGCGTGTCGCGACAGGTCATGTCCAACCAGCTCGCCTGCCTCCGCGGATGCGGGCTCGTCGAGGCGATGCCGGAGGGGCGGCGTACGTGGTACCGCCTCGCCGACCCCCATCTGGCGCCGGCGCTCGACGAACTGCTGCAGGTCGTGCTGCTCGTCGAGCCCGGGTGCTGCGCCGGCGAGGAGTGCGGCTGCGCATGAGCATCGACGCTCCCCCGCTCTCCGCGCAACGCCGCGACACCCTGCAGCGCCGCATCCGCTGGATCGTGTTCGCGACGATCGCGTACAACCTGATCGAAGCCGTCGTCGCGATCACGGCCGGCAGCCTCGCATCCTCTACGGCACTCATCGCGTTCGGACTGGACTCGACGATCGAGGTGCTCTCGGCGGCCGCGGTCGCCTGGCAGTTCACGCGGCGGGACCCCGAACGCTGGGAGCAGGGCACGCTGCGCGTCATCGCCGTCGCCTTCTTCGCCCTCGCCGCCTACGTGACCGCCACGTCCGTGCTCGCGCTCATCCTGCATGGCGACGTGGAGCACAGCGCGCTCGGCATCCTCATCACCGCGCTGAGCGTGCTGGTGATGCCGTTCCTCTCGCTCGCGGAGCGACGGGCCGGCCGCGAACTGGGCTCCGCGACGGCCGTCGCGGACTCGAAGCAGACCCTCATCTGCACCTACCTCTCCGCCGCGGTGCTGGCCGGCCTCGTGCTCAACAGCCTCCTCGGCTGGTGGTGGGCCGACGCGATCGCCGGGCTCGTCATCGCCGGCTTCGCCGTGCGCGAGGGCATCGAGGCGTGGCGCGGCGACGCCTGTGCGACGTCGGTCGGGATGCTCCTCGAGGAGGAACCCGAGCACGACGGCGAGGATGCGTCACCGCTCCGCTGACGGAGCGGCCGCCCTCACCAGGCGACGGGCCCGTCTCGGTCGATGAAGGTCCCGGACGCGGCATCCTCGGGCAGGGTCGCCGCCGTCACGACGACGCGAGCAGCCGCCTCGGCGCTCGTCGGAGCGTGCTCGCGGTTGCCTGGCGCGAGGTCGGTCTGCACCCACCCCGGGCACACCGCGGTGACCTTCACGGGGGTCCCGCCGAGCACCTTGGCGAGGCCGATCGTCAGGCTGTTCACCGCCGCCTTCGACGCCTGGTAGGCGGGAACCGCGCTCGTGAAGTAGGGCGACCGCGGGTCGACCTGATCGCTCAGCGAGCCCATCGTCGAGGACACGTTCACGATGCGTCCGCCGTCGCTGCGGTGCAGGAGCGGGAGGAAGTGCTCGGTGACGGTCGCCACGCCGACCACGTTGGTCTCGAGGGTGCGGGTGAACGCGTCGAGGTCGACGAAGTGGTGGTCGCCGCTCGACGTGGCCTCCGGGAGGATTCCGGCATTGTTCACGAGGATGTCGAGCCGGCCGTGGCGTTCGGTCACCTCAGCCGCGCCGGCGGCGACGCTCTCCGGCGACACCACGTCCATCGTCAGCGATTCCGCCGCGAGGCCCTGCTCGGTGAGGCGCCCGACGGCGACCCCGACTGCGCCGGCGTCGCGACCCGCGATGATCACGGTGGTGCCAGCCCTCGCCAGGTGCTCGGCGGTGGCGAATCCGAGGCCGCGATTCCCGCCAGTGATGAGTGCGATGGTGTTCATGGACGAGGCATCCCTTCCGCCGGCGAGACGCGCCGGATCGAGTCGTTCCTCGATCGTGCACGCCGGACGCGCCGCGATCCGGCGGGAATCGGACCGCCAGTCAGGCCCAGGGTCGCCGGGGTCCGACTCCGCTCACGCCCGCGCCCGATGGCGACGGACGGCATCGCGGTTGGCGCAACGCACCGAGCAGTAGCGTTGGCGCCCGTTGCGCGTGATGTCGACCACCACGTTCCGGCACGGGTCGCCGGGCGCCTTCCCGGCCGCGCACCGCGAGAGCCGATGCATCCCCCGCGTGGTCAGGTGCAGGGCGGTGCCGACGCTGATGACGGCGCGGAGCACGCGAGCGAGCGAGGCGTCGTCGTCGCGGTAGTGCAGGTGCCAGCCTTCGCCGTCGTGATCGGTGAGCCGTGGATACGCGGCGGCGGCGGCCATCTGCGCGTTGAGCAGTGTCGCGCGTTCCCGGGCGTCATCGGCATCGACGATGAAGAGCCATTCGTCGATGACCCGTCGCGACTCCCGATGGTCGTCGTGCGACCGGGCGAACTGCATGGTCATGCCGAACGCGCGCGTGCGGGCCACGATGCCCTCCCGATCCGCCGGCCAGTCGTCGGCAAGCGACGCAGCGAGCAGCACCGCGTACTCGCCGTAAGGGTTGAGATGCATAAGACCATTACAGCAGCATGCCGGTATGACGACACCACGGATGTCCCCGGGTCCAGCATCGTGCGACCTGCACGTGCCGCACGAACACGGGTGGATCGTGGAATCGGCGCACTCCACGTCGCTCGGCCGTGTGCTCTACGTGCGATGCGTCGGCTGCGGGACCAGAAGGGTCGACCTGCAGCGGGACCCGCACACTCCGCCCACGGCGGTCAGTGTGCGCATCACCTCCAGTTCCGGCGCTTGAAGGCCCAATACAGCACCGCCGCACGCGGGGTATGCCCACACCGATTGGAGTGTTCTCCTCGCGTCGCCTGCGCGAGGAGAGCAACGCTCACACTCGGGCGGCGTCCGCGGCGCAGATCCGCTCGATCATGAGGCGCAGCACGGCCTCCCGATCCATCGAGGTCACGACCTGAACGCGGCCGTCGGCCGACGGGTCGTTCCACGACCGGCCGTCGTCGTCGATCCGCACCGTCGAGCGCACGCTCGCGAAGCGGTCGGGGGCGAGGAGGTACGCGGCCAGGATCGGATCGTGCGGGTTATTCCACTCGTGTCCGTGGAACCGCCACCACTGCGCGATCTCGGCGGCGAGGGCCTGCCCGAACGGCCCGGCTGCGGTGATCGCCGCGACATCCTCCGGCCGGGTCTGGAGTTGGGTCGTGAGGTCCAGGCCGCCGACGACGATCTCGAGGCCCGAATCGAACACCCGCTGGGCGGCCTCGATGTCGGAGACGAAGTTGTGTTCGGGAACTCGCTCCTCGCCGAAGTCACCACCCATGACCACCAGTCGGCGCACGTTCGTCTCGAACGCGGGGTCCGCATCCAGGGCGGCGGCGATGTTCGTCAGCGGCCCGATGGCGAGCACGTCGAGTTCACCGGCGTGGTGTCGAGCCGCGCCGATGAGGTCGGCCACGCCCGAATCCGCGGGTGCGGTGCGTTCGGCCTGAAGATCGGCGTGCAGCGCACCCTCGTGGCCGGGCCACCACACCGGTTTGCCGCTGCGCGTCTGACCTTCGCCGGGCGCGACGGCGACGTCGGGCGGATTGGCAGCGAGCCCGATCAGGCGATGGGCGAGCTGCGCCCGCAGCACCACGTCGCCGTAGACGGTGCTGATGCCCGCGATCTCGAATTCGGGCGAACCGAGGATCACGCCGAGTGCGAGGGCGTCGTCGACGTCGGTGCCGAGGTCGGTGTCGAGGTAGAGGTGCATGGCCTTCAATCTGGTGGTCTAGCCCTTGGTCCCGGTGGACGCGAGGGATTCGGTGAACTGGCGCTGGAAGATCAGCAGGAGGACGAGCGGGACGAGGGTGAGCAGGAAGGCGCCGGCGAAGATGGCGCCGAAGTCCACCTCGAACTGTCCGGCGAGGTTCGCGAGGGCGATCGGTCCGAGCACCTTGCTGGGGTCGGTGCCGATCATCAGCGGCCACAGGTAGGCGCCCCACTGAAAGAGGAACAGCGTGAATCCGGCGCCGATCAGGGCCGGCTTCGAGAGCGGCAGGTAGATGCGCCAGAAGATGCCCCACCACCCCAGCCCGTCGACGCGCGCGGCTTCGGCGAGCTCGAACGGGATGTTCATGAAGAACTGGCGCAGGACGAAGATCGCGAATCCGTTGGCGAGCCCGGGCAGGATGAGGCCGACATAGCTGTTGTCGAGGTTCCAGGCGCGGAAGAGGTTCGCCAGCGGCACGGCGATCGCGTCGAACGGCACCAGAAAGCTGAGCACGACGAGCGCGAACACGAACGCCGCGCCGCGGAACCGCAGGATGCTCAGCGCGAATGCCGCCATCGCACAGATGAGGAGTCCGACGAGCACGGTCGCTGCGGTGACGAAGATCGAGTTGACGACGCTGAGCCCGAACTCTCCGCCCACGAGGGTCGCGTAGTTGTCGAAGGTCATCTCGCTCGGGAAGAACAGCTTCCAGCTCAACGGGTACAGGTTCGCGAAGATGTCCGTTCCGGTGCGGAAGCTCCCGGCGAGCATCCACAGCAACGGCAACGCGAACCCGACCGCGGCGATCCAGGCGAGCACCGTGACGGCGAACGTGCGGGCGGGTGTGGTTGCGAGCTGGTTGGGCAGGGCCATCTCACTTCTCCTTGCTCAGCATGCGGAACTGCACCGCGGTGATCGCGATGAGGAAGACGAGGAGGATGACCACCTCGGTCTGGCCGATGTTCAGGTCGCCCAGCACGAACGAGCTGTTGTAGAGGTCGTACATGATGAGGCGTGTACTGCCGGCCGGGCCGCCCTGCGTGAGGATCTGGATCGGAACGAAGACGAGGACGCTCGAGACCGTATTGGCGACCACCACGAATGCCAGCGGCCGACGGAGGTTGGGAAGGGTGACCGACCACAGCGTTCGCCACCACCCCGCGCCGTCGAGGGCCGCCGCCTCGTAGAGCTCCCTCGGAATGTCCTGGAGTCCCGCGATGAGGAACAGCGTCCAGTAGCCGACGCCGATCCACGACAGCAGCACGATGATGCACAGGAGCGCCTGGTCGGCGGACGTCAGGAAGGGTTGCTCGGGCAGGCCGACCGCCGCGAGGACCGCGTTGATCGGTCCCTGAGGCTGGTAGGCGACGCCCCAGATCACCGTCGCCACCGCAGCGGGTGCGGCGACGGGAATGAACACGAGCGTGCGGACGATCCCGACGCCCGGGAACCGTTCGACGAGCAGCACCGCGAGGAAGAGGGCGCACGCGATCTGGAGCGGCACGATGATGACGAGGAAGACCGCCGTCACCCAGAGCACGTTCTGGAAGGTCGGGTCGGTGAAGAGCAGCGTGTAGTTCTCGAGGCCGGCGAACCGCCCGCCGGTGAACGATTGGGTCCCGCGCTGGAAGCTCTGGGCGACCGCCTCCGCGGTGGGCAGGAGCCGGAGCGCGACGAGCAGCACGAGGGCGGGGAGCAGGAACAGTGCGGCGGCGCGCCACTGCCCCGGTGAGCGGCGCCGGGTGGCGGCGCGAGCAGGAGCCTGCTCAGCCGCCGCCACCCGGGGGTTCGAACCGATCAAGGTCACAGCCGGTCCCAGAGTCCCTGCAACTCATCCTCAGCGGTCTGCAGCGTCTGCTCGACGTCGTTGCCGTTGCGGATGTCGGAGAATGCGCGACCGAGGACGTCCTGCAGCTGCGTGAAGCCGGGCGTGTTCGGCCGGTTCACCGCCGCCTCCTCGAGTTCGCTCAGCGTCAGCCCGCCCATTCCGTCGGTGTTCGGCGAGTCCTGGCCGTCCATCTTCTCGATGTACTCGGCGAACGAGTCCACGTTCGTCGGCGGGATGATGACCTCCTGCGCCGAGAGCGCGTTGCCGGCCGGGTCGAGTGAGGCGAATGCTGCGAACGCCTTGGCGGCCTCGGCCGCATCGGTCGCCGGGCTGACCGCGATGTTCCACGAACCGGTCGGCATGGCCGGGGTGCCGCCGTCGAACATCGGGTTGGGCGCGACTCCGTAATCGACCTTCTCGTCGGCCTCCAGGATCGGGACCAGCGACCAGGGACCCCCGACGAAGTACGCGGACTTGCCGGCGGCGAACAGCTGCACCATCTGATCGGTCTCGACGCCGCGGGGCGCCACGCCGTCCTCGAACAACGCGCCGTACCACGTCATCGCGTCGACCCAGCCGTCGTTGGTGACATCCGCGGTGAGCAGGTCGTCGCCTGTGGCGGCGCTCCCCCCGCCGAGTGACTCAGGCAGTGCCTGCAACTGGTAGTACCGGTCCGTCTGATCGAACAGCAGGCCCCACTCGGCACCGGACGCCTGCGCTGCCTTCGCATTCTCGGTCAGCTCCTCCCACGTCGTCCGCTCAGCGGAGTCGATCGAGGGGTGCTCGATGCCGGCCGCGTCCAGGATGGTCTTGTTGTAGTAGAGGTACTGCAGGCTCGTCCACATCGGCAGGGCCCACAGCTTGCCGTCGAATGTGTTGCCCTCGACCGCCGCGGCGAGCGAGCTCTCCTTCACCTGTCCCTGGAACTCGGAGAGGTCGGTGAGGAACCCGCGGGTGGCGAGCGAGCCGATCGCACCGGCGTCGGCCAGGTACACGTCGACGCCCGCATCCTTGCCGCCGATGCGCTGCTGGATGACGTTGTTGTACTGGTCGAACGGCACGTTCTGGTAGTCGACGGTGATGCCCGGGTTCGCCTCCTCGAATGCCTCGATGAGCGGAGCGAAGACCTCGGCGTCGTCGGCTCCGATCATCGTGATCTCCACCGAGCCGTCGTCGGCCGCACCGTCGGCGCTGGTGCAGGCGGCGAGGAGAAGGGTCGCCGAGAGGGCGATGCCCAGTACTGCGAGGGTTCTGTGATTGCGCATGTTCTCTTCCTTGAGAGGATTTCGGACCGGCTCGCCTAGTCGGTGAGGGCCATGGTTCCCGGCACGGCGCGCGCGCCGTGCCGGGCGACTACCGCTGATGCGGCGGTAGAAGCTTCGATCGCGGATGCGTCGAGGGAGCGCCCCCGCGCGAGGGAGGCAGCGAGGACGCCGACGAACGCATCGCCCGCGCCGGTCGTGTCGACCACCTCGTCGGCCTCGACCGCGGGGAGCCGCCGCACGTCGGCGGCATCGGCGATGACGCATCCGTCGGCCCCCAGCGTGACGATGACGGAACGCGCGCCGGTGGATCGCCGGAGCCGCGCGACGAGGTCGAGCTCGTCCGCCGTCGCAGCGTCATCGGGGCGCAGCATGTCTGCGGCTTCGTGGCGATTCACGATGAGCGGGTCCGCCGCAGCGAGCAGGCGCGGGCTCAAGGGTACGACCGGCGCGTTGTTGATGACGAGGCGAGCTCCACACTCGGCGGCGAAGCCTCCGAGCGCCTCGACGGGCACGGCCCCGACCTCGGTCTGGCCGACGACCACGTCGGGAGTGGCCGCGCCGTGCAGCGTCGCCGGCGACACGAAGGCGTTGGCGCCCAGCATCACGACGATCGAGTTCTCGCCGGCATCCGAGACGCAGATGAACGCCCGGCCGGTCGCGGTCTCCATGACCCTGCGCACCATCGACACGTCGACGCCCGCTTGCGAGAGCGCCTCGAGTTGGTGGCTGCCCGCACGGTCATCGCCGACCGCCCCGATCAACTGGACCTCGACGCCGCTCGCCGCTGCCGCCGCCGCCTGGTTGGCACCCTTCCCACCGGGCGAGGTCGCGACGCCGGTGGCGACCACCGTCTCCCCCGGCAGCGGATGCCGACTCACGCGAGCGACCTCGTCCTGGTTGATCGCGCCCAGCACCAGCACCTTCGGCATCTCCGCCCTTTCCCTGTTGTCTACTCCAGTAGACTTGACCTGTAGAGGACCATAGCGACTGAGCTCGCCGGTTGCAACCGTTAGGTTCGAGCAGGGAGGCGGCCAATGGAGAAGCAGCGGCGCGCGACGCGCGAGGACGTCGCCCGGCGAGCCGGCGTGAGCACGGCGGTGATCAGCTACGTCCTCAACGATGGGCCCCGACCCGTCGCCGAGGCGACGAGACGACGCGTCCTCGACGCGATCGAGGAACTCGGCTACCGCCCGAGCGCGGCCGCGCGCGCGCTCAAGCTCGCCCGTTCCGGCGTGATCGGGCTCGTCGTGCCCGATATCAGCAACTCGTTCTTCGCTGAGTTCGCCAAGCACCTGCAGGATGCCGCGCACGCGGCCGGGTACTCGGTCATGCTCGGCACCACCGGCGACCCCGAGCAGGAGTCGGAGCAGGTGCGAAGCCTGCTCCGCCGCGACCTCGACGGCCTCGTCGTCTTCGGCATCGAGCAGCCGGCGCTCCTCGAGACCCTGCTCTCCTCGGAGACCCGACTCGTCTCGATGGACTGGCAGCTGCAGGACGGCGCCGTGCCCACGATCGTCGCCGACGATTACGGTGCGACCCGTGCCGCGATCGAACACCTCCGCGAGGTGCACGGGCACACGCGCATCGGATTCATCGGCGGACCCGACACGTCGATCGGTGCGAATGCGCGCAAGGACGCGTGGCGCGATGCACTCGCGCCGTTCGTCGCCCGGGCCGACCTCGCCCGACTCGAGCAGAGCGCGCCGTTCACCCGCGACGGCGGCTACAGGGCCGCGCAGGCACTCGCTGCGAATCCCGACGTCTCAGCCATGTTCGCGGCCTCCGACATCCAGGCGATCGGCGCGCTCCGCGCACTCCGCGACGCCCGCGTCGCGGTCCCCAAGCGGATCGCGATGATGTCGTTCGACGGCACCGTCGAAGCCGAGTACAGCTCACCGTCGTTGAGCGTCGTCGCTGTTCCGATCCAGGCGATGGCGCAGCTCGCCCTGAAGCGCGTGCTGGACGAGGCGCCGAACGGCGAGCTGCATGCGATCTTCCCGCACGAGCTGAAGCTCCGGGAATCGTGCGGATGCGAGCGTTGAAGCAAGGGCCGCGATGCACCGTCTGATTTCTCCGTACGATGGGCCAGTGCGCGACCTCCGGCAGGATGCCCGCCGCAACCGGGAACGAATCATCGCGGCGGCCCGTGAACTGTTCGCCGAACACGACTTGGACGTCGCCACGTCCGAGATAGCTCGGCGTGCGGGTGTCGGTGCGGCGACGATCTACCGTCGATTCCCCACCCGTGATGCGCTCGTGGCCGCAGTCTTCACGAATCGTGTGAACGAATGCGTGTCGAGCATCCTCGACGCCTCACGTGATCCGGATGCCTGGCGAGGGTTCTGTGCCGCAATCGAAGCGCTTTGCACCGTGGACGCAGATGGTCGCGGGCTGACGCGCTCGTTCCTTGCCGCCGTGCCCGGCGGTGCATCCGAGTTCGACGGGCAACGTCGAGTCGCCGAAGCGGCCTTCGCCGACCTGGTGAAGCGGGCGAAGGACGCCGGAGAGCTCAGGCCCGACTTCGGTCGTGAAGATCTCGCACTCGTGCTGGCCGCGAACGCGGGGCTGGTGCAGGGTGACGTGGCGGCCCGTCGCGCCGCCTCGAAGAAGCTCGCCGGCTACCTGTTGGCGGGCTTTCGCGCCGCCTCTGCGTCGTGACAGGCGGCGACGCACTCAGCCCACGACGGACGGCTTCGCGATCTCGATGACGTGCTTGCCGATCACGCCTCCCGCTTCGAGCGATCGATGGGCGTCGGCGATTCGGTCGAGGGGGTACACCTCGTTCACGATCGGTCGCAGCACGCTCCGGTCGGCGAGCATCGCCACCTCGGTCATCAGCTCGGTATCGGGATCTCCACGGAAGATGCGCACCCGCCGCGACCCGTGAATCGTGGAACCCAGCAGATACGCCAGGCTCGCCAGACGTCGATTCATGTCGATCGTGATGGTCACCATCCGACCGCCGGTGTTCAGCAGCCGGCGCTGCGCGCGGAGGTCCGTCCCTGCCGTGTCGAGGATCACGTCGAATCGCCCCAGCGCCGACAGTGGTGTGCTGCGACAGTCGATCGCCTCGTCGGCGCCGAGCGCCCGCGCGGTCTCGAGCGCCTCCGCGCGTGCGAGGGCGGTGACGTGCGCCCCCTGGAGATTGCCGATCTGTACCGCGAAGCTGCCCACACCGCCGGTCGCCCCACGCACGAGCAGCCGCTCGCCGGCTTTGATCGCGACCTTGTCGCGCAACGCCGTGAGGGCGGTCGTCGCGCCCACGGGCATGGTCACAGCCTGAGCTGCGGTCAGCGTGGTGGGCGAGAGCGACAAGCGACCGCGGCGAACGGCGACGTATTCGGCCGCCGTGCCCGGAGGACTTTCGCTCGTGGCCCAGACAACCTGCCCCACCTGCACGTCGCGAACATCGCCTGCGACCTCGACGATCTCACCGACCAGATCGACCCCCGTGCGCATCGGAAAGTTCTGGCCGAGCACGGCGCTCAGCCGGCCGGCGCGCGCCTCGACTTCGCCACCGTTCAGACTTGTCGTCAGTACCCGAACGAGCACTTCGCCCGCTGCCGGACGCGGCTTGGGTACCATCGCGATCCGCAGGACTTCCGGCGGTCCATATCGATCGAATACAGCCGCTCGCATCGCCGTCATGTTCGTTCCTCTCTCCAGAGGCTCTCCGCCTCACTGACTCGAGCGAGCGTACGAGGGACTCCACGTCGCGTCGGCCGGAACGCCCGGAACTGAGAGCCCGCGCCGGACCCCACTCCCAGATCAAGGGCTCGGCGATCTCCAGACCGGGCGTCACCGGGCTGACACCGCCGTCCCGACCGAGATCGCCGGTCCCACCCATTCCATGCCGGAACCCGTCGCGCCAACTCGAGTAGGGCGGCACCCGCAACACGGAAGGCGACCTGCTCTCGGTGCTCACGGTGCACACCGAAGGCGGGGCGATCGGCACGCTCACCAATCAGCTCAATCCCGAGAAGCTCGGTCATCTCGGCGCCGTCGGCGATATATTCGCGCTGCTCGGCCGCTGAATTCGCGGGCGAGCGGCGTCGGCGCCCGACCGGCCGGGCTCGTTCGAATCCGCCGTCTCAGCCCGCCGGGCGCTCCCACACGCGTCGCTCCCGCTCCGCGAACTCACGGAACGTCGTCGCCGGCCGGCCCGTGAGCTTGCGCACCATCCGGTTCGGGAACGCGGACACGTTGAACCGCACGACGCGGTAGATCATCTTCTGCACGGCGAGGTAATCGGCTGGGGCGCCCTGCTCCTCAAGACGCGCCAGGTACTCCCCCTCGCTCGGGCGGGCGTACCGGATGCCACGGCCGAGCACGTCTGTGAGGATCCGCGCGACGTGCGAGTACGTGAGGGACTGCTCACCCGACAGGGTGTACGCCTTGCGGATATGGCCGGGCGAGGTGAAGACCGCAGCGGCGACCCGCCCGATGTCCTCCGCATCGATGAAGGCGGTGAACGAGCGCCCCGCGGGCACGAAGATCTCGTCGTGGTCGCGGATCTCCGCCGCGTACGTCGTCGACAGGTTCTGCATGAAGAAGTTCGGCCGCAGGCTCGTGTACGGGGCATCCGTTTCGCGAAGGTACTGCTCGACGGCGTGGTGCGGCGTCTTGCGATTCGCCTGAACCCCCTGCAACGACAGGAAGACGATCTGGCGGATGCCGCGCCGCTTCGCGGCATCGATGACTGGGAAGAGGAAGGTGCGGACGTCCTCGATCGCGGGCGGTCGCATGAGGAAGAGGCGGTCGCAGCCGGCGAGTGCGAGTTCGATCTCGGCGGGCGCCATGCCGAACTCGAACCGCCGCGCGACGACGCCTTCGGGCAGGCGCGCGGCATCCGCCTCGCTTCGCACCGCGGCGACGACCGGCACACCGCGCTCGAGGAGCGACCGGGCCACGCCGCCGCCGACGATGCCGGTTGCTCCGGTCACGAACACGACATCGTTCGCCATCAGTGCTCCCCCTCGGTGACCGCGCGCAGGAGGCGCGCGAGTTCGACGAGTTCATCGTCGCGCAGTCGGTCGAACGACGGCGACAGCCTCGCGACCGTGTCGGCTTCGAAGCGTGCCACCTGCCGG
This sequence comes from Agromyces agglutinans, assembly GCF_009647605.1. GTDB lineage: Bacteria > Actinomycetota > Actinomycetes > Actinomycetales > Microbacteriaceae > Agromyces > Agromyces agglutinans. The sequence continues at coordinate 130,555 of NZ_WJIF01000007.1, forward strand.
GCCGCCCCGTCGGTGAGCCGGAGGATCCGCGAACGGGCATCTTCGGGATGCCGGGCGGTATCGACGAGACCCTCGTGCTTCAACCCGTCGACGAGTTGCGTCACCGCGCCCGCCGTGAGCCCCAGGCGCTCGGCGACGCGGCCCGGGGTGACCGGCGCGGCATCGTGCGCGAGGAGGAACAGCGTCTCCATCTGCGACCGGGTCAGCGACCTGCCCTCGAACGGCGTGCGCCGCTCCGCGGCGATCGCTCGGCCGAGCAGGGTCACGGCCTCGAGCACCGCGGCGACGTGCCCCGACCGCGGAGCGGCGCCCGCATCCGGTGCCGCTCCCGCTCCCGCCGCCGGCGACGAGGGCGTCATCACGCGCTCACGAACGGCATCTCATGCACGAAGCTGCGGTCGTCGACCTGCGTGACGATGAAGTCGGCGAGGTCGTCGCGACTGATCTGCATGCCGGTGCCCACGCCGACCCAGCCGACCCGGTAGGTGCCCGCACCCGGCGTCTCGAGCAGACGCGGGCCGCGCACGACGGTCCAGTCGAGACCGCTCTCGCGGAGCACGTCGAGGTGCGCCTCGGCGTCGGCCAGCACATGGCCGGCCAGCGTCTTCAGGAGGAACCGCATGACGTGATCGGGCGCCTTGGGCCGGTCCTTGTCTCCGGCTCGAAGTCCGCCGCCCGAGAGCGTGACGATGCGGCGGACGCCGTGCGCCTGCATGGCCCGGACGATGTTGCGCGTGCCATCGGCCTGCAGCGTCTTGGGCGAGCCCTTCACCTGGCCGAACAGGCTCAGCACCACGTCGGACCCGGCGACGGCGGAGTCGACGGCGGCGGGGTCGAGCACGTCGCCGCGGATCACGGTGAGGCGTTCGTGCTGCACATCGAGGGCGTCGGGATCACGCACGAGGGCTCGTACGTCGTAGCCGGCATCGAGGGCGCGGTGGAGCACGCGGCGGCCGGTCTTGCCGGTGGCGCCGAAGAGGGCGATGGTCGTCATGGGGGTAGTTTAGCGGCTAAAGCACCTCGCGGATGCAGATCACTTCGCCGGCCTGCTGCGAGCCGTCTTCGTCATCGGCACCGCCTAGGCTCGCTCCATGCCGGTGTTGAACGTGATCGGGGTCCCGAGCAGTGCCGGAAGTTACTCGGTCGGGCAGGAGCAGGCGCCCCGCGCGCTCCGCGAAGCAGGCTTGCTCGCTACCCTGTCGGCGAGCGGATACGACGTGCACGATGCCGGCGACCTGCCCATGCAGGCGTGGGCACCCGACCGGGAGCACCGGCTTGCCCAGAATCTCGGCCAGGTCGTCGCGTCGCTGCGAGCCCTCGCCGCGTCCGTTGCCGCGCTCCGTTCCGCCGAGGATCGTCTGCTCGTCATCGGCGGCAACTGCACGATCACGCTGGGCGTCGTGGCGGGGTTGCGTGAGGTCGGCGGTGCGCCGGGGCCGGGCCTCGTGTATGTCGACCGCCACTTCGACCTCAACACGCCGGCCAGCACGACCGACGGAACACTCGACTGGATGGGCGTCGCACACGCCCTCGCGCTGCCGGATGCGGCCGACGAACTGGTCGACGCGTTCGGCGAACGACCGCTGCTCACGCCGGATCGGCTCTCCTACCTCGGCGTCGATCCGCAGAGCTCGACCGAGTGGGAGCGGGACCAGGTCGCCCGGCTCCGCCTCCCGATCGTGACGCAAGCCGAGCTCGTCGCCGGGCCGGCGATCGCCGCTCGGCGTGCGGCAGCCGCCCTCCCCGACGGTCCGATCGCGGTGCATGTCGACGTCGACGTGCTCGACTTCATCGACGCGCCGATCGCCGAGAACGTCAACGGCCGCAACTCCGGGCCGACGCTCGACCAGCTCGGCGAGGCGATCGCGGAGCTCTGGCGGCATCCCTCCTGCCGAGCGCTATCGGTCGGCGAGATCAACCCCGCCCACGCCGACGCCGACCCCGGCGCATTGTCGCGGTTCGTGGAGACGCTGGGTCGCGCACTCATGCCGGGGTGAGGCGGGGGCCTCATCCCCGCCGTCCCGCAGAACCCGATGGCGCACGACGCCGAGGGGCTCCATCCACCCGATTCAATCGGTGCGGCGTGCGAAGTGCACGCGCGCGAACCCGTTCTCGGTGCCGCGACCGGTCTCGCGGAAGCCGCGCCGCGCGTAGTAGGCGAGGTTCTCGGTCATGCGCTCATTCGTGTAGAGACGAACCTCGGGAACGCCCGCCGCTCGCGCCTGGTCGTCGGCGAGCGCAAGCAGTGCGGACCCGAGGCCCGATCCCCGCTCGCTCGCTGCGACCGCCACGTTCTCGACCAGCACGTGGTCGGCACGCACCGACGTCACCAAGAGGCCGACGATCCGGCCGGCGCGGCGCGCGACGATCGCCCGTCCTTCAGCCACGATCGCCTGGTAGTCGTCGGTGAGTGGCGCTGCAGGCCGACCGATGCGTGCGGTGTACGGCTCGTACGCCTCGCGGACCAGCGCCCGCACCGCCGGAACATCGCTCGCTCGAGCTGTCCCGATCTGCAGATCCTTCACCCGACACACGGTATCCCGGCCGAGGCTTCACGGCGATCCTGGCCCGACTCATCGGGGCCGCCGACGAGCATCACCGCGCGGCAGCGTTGACGAATGCACCGAGCGGATGCCCCTCCGGCAGGTCGAGCAGCCGTTCGACGCCGTCGATCGGCGCGCCGAGCGCCGGTTCGAGCCGGGAGCCCGGCAGGAGCTCGTCGAGTTCGCCGGCGAGCCGTTCGAGCAACCGCATCGATCCCACCACCTGACCCGTCGCACTGAGTCTGGCGTCGACACCGGCGACGCCGGCTCGATGCACCGCCGTCGCGATGGAGTACGCCAGTTCGGCCGCCGCGCGATCGACGATGCCCACCGCGACGGGGTCGACGCCGGTGTCGGCGAGCCCGGTGACCTGCGGTGCGAACCTCGCGATGCGGGCGACGCGATCGGGATCAGCCTGGACGGCGAGCCCCAGGCGATCGAGCTCCCCGAACTCGTCGACGGCGAGAGCGGAGAGCGCGGTGGGTTCGCCACGGCCGTCGTGGGCGCGGAGCACGGCCTGGAGTCCGGCGCGACCGATCCAGTAGGCGCTGCCGTCGTCGCCGAGCACCGATCCCCACCCGTCGACCCGGGCGACCGCGGCCGGCCCGACGCCGAGCACGACGACGCCCGTGCCGACTGCGGCGACCGCGCCCGGGGCGAGCCCGTTCGCGCCGAGGTATCCGGTGACCGAGTCGTGGGCGACCACCGCGTGCTGCACGTGTGGCGCAGCGTCGAGCAGGTGCCGGGCGGCCTCCGGCTCGTGCTCGAAGCCGGTGAGCCCGACCGCGATGCGGTCGGCGCCGAATCCGTCCTCCCGCGCGATCAGGTCGGCGATCTGCGCGATGATCGGCCGGTCGCCCCTGATGCCGGGGAAGGATGCCTCGCGAACCGCGCCACCGCCGTTCACACTGCCGTCACCGCCGGAGATGCGCACGCGGATCGACGTCTGCCCGGCGTCGATGCAAACCCGCACGTCGGGCGCGGTGCTCATCCGTCGATCGTCTCGAGCCGGAAGCTCGTACTCGCCTGCGGGAGGAGTTCGACCGCCACCCGTCCCCTGCCGCCGTCGGCCTCGATCGGCACGAGCGCCCCGCCGGTGGCCACCGGCGTCTCGTCGAACCGAACCGCGGTGACGCCGATTCCGGCGTCGACCGCGATCCACGCCGTGCGGGCGTCGGGAGTCGGGTTCACGAGGCGGAGGACCGCCCCTGCACCGTCGTCGGCCGGCTTGAAGGCCGAGACGATGGCGCCCTCGACCGTGACGGCCGCGGGCAGTGCCGCTGCCGGAGCATCCGTGCCCTCGCGCAGTTGGGTCGCGACCGGTTGTGCCCGCCGCGCATCGGCGGCGTCCGCCAGCGCGTAGGTGTCGGCGGCCGAAGCGCCGAGCCGCAACGCGACGTGCGCGCGAACCGGCCGCAGCACCTGCGCCTCGGGCGTCGGCAGCATGGGGCCGGCTCCCGTGGTGCGGGTGCGCAGGTCGAAGCGCGAGAGCCAGCCGGTGCTGCGCAGCAGCGTGAGGGCGAGCTCCGCGGGGCGCTCGGGGGTCGCCTCGAGACCCTGCACCTCCGACACGTGGTCGAGCACGAGCGCGACCGCGTCGTCGCCGGCACCCGCGACGACGTAGCCGTGCGCCGGGTGCGTGCCGATCTCGGCCTCGCGGTTGCGTTCGGTGGGCAGCTCACCGAGCTCGGGCCCGAACGGGCGATCGAGACTCGAGAAGTGCTGGCCGCTCCGCCAGAAGCCGGGAGTTCCGGAAACCGGGAAGTGCGCGCGCAGGCGATGGTCGAGCGAGGCGTTCGTGAACGAGGCTGACCAGTCGAGTCCGTCGCGACCGTGCCACTGCGAGACCTCGATCTCGACGGGCGTGGTGGCGACCTCGTCGGTGCGCCCGTCCCGCGAGTCGTCGAGGGCGACCGGCACGTCGAGCGTCGCCGTCCAGCGCACGACGGTGCGGACCGGGGTCCGCTCGACCGTGACGTCGGCAGCCGTCGCCGGAACGATCCGGTCGCTCGCGGGCGGGTCGTACGTGTACGTGTCGCCGCGGTCGCCGCCGTCGACGAGCCGTGCGAGACCCTCGTAGGTCGTGCCGGCGGCCTCGTCGATGATGTCGAAACCGGCATCGGATGTCACGACGAGGTGTCGACCGTCGGGAAGCGCGATCGCCTCCCCCACCGGCACGTGCGTGCGCGTCGGCGCGGCCGGCTCGCGAGCCGCGAGCACGACCGTGAACACCGCGGTCTCACCGGGCGCGACGCCTTCGGCGAGGAAGCGCAGCCGCTGACGGCGCGCGGGCACCGAGTCGGGCAGCAGGTCGAGGTCGGCCTCGAACGACATGCCCGTTCCGAGATCCTCGACCTCGACGGCGACGTCGCTCCCGTCGGGGGCGGTGAGCCCGGCGACGACACGATCGGGGGCGATCACGACGTCGGCCTCGACCCGGGCGCGGTCGCGCCGTGCAGCGTCGGCGATCGGCGGATGCACGGCGATGCGGGTGGACTCCGTCGCGGGTGTCGCGTGCACGCGGGGGTCCAGTCCGCGGCGCAGCAGGGCCCGGCGCACGAGCTGGTCGCCGAGCTGCATGACCCGTTCGGAGCGCACCGAGTTCTCGCGGTGCACCTCGTCGACGCTGCAGCCGCAGATCGAGTCGTGCGGCGCGTTCTCGAGCACGAGTTCCCAGGCGTGCCGCAGGTGCCCGGTGACGTCGGCGTCGATGGGCGTCACGTCGGTGCGCTCGGCCGTGAGCGCCGGAGCGATCGGTCGAGGCGTCAGCACCTCTGCGGCCAGGAGCGGCTCGAGCTCCCGCTCGAGCAGCGCCTCGGCCGCAGCATTCTCCTGCTTGAGGTACACGCGGGTCGACAGCGTGCCTGGCAGCAGGAACGTGCCCGGGCCGCCGAGGTGGCGCAGCTCGCCCTCGACGACGGCGGGTGACGGCGCGGCCGCACGCAGGTCGTCGAAGAACCGCTCGAGCGAGGACTGCACGACCGCGGCGCGGCCGCCGGCGTCGGCGTCCGAGTCGGCCAGCAGCCGGGTCGTGTCGCGCGGGGCGACGTGGTCGGCGCCGTTCATGAGCAGCCACGGGCCGCCGGGTCGGCGCTCGGCCTCGGAGTCGAGGAACCCACGCAGCCGTTCACCGCGGCCCTCGTCGTTCCAGAGCACGTCGACGCCGTAGTAGCACTGGTTGACCGAGTAGACCTCGCTGCCGTCGGGCGAGCGCCAGCGGAACTCGGCGTGCTCGGCCGGCGCTCCGCGCCAGACGAGCGCGGTGTCGATGCCGAACCCGGCGAGGATGCGCGGCAGGTCGGCGGGGTGCCCGAACGCGTCGGGCGAGTAGCCGATGCCCGTGAGCGCGCCGACGCTCGCGCCGTGTCGGCGCGCCGCGAGCAGGTTGCGGATGAGGTTCTCGCCCGACACCAGCTGGTTGTCGGCGAGCACATGCCACGGGCCGATCGTGAGGCGGCCGGCCTGCACGTGCCGGCGCACCTGGTCGACCAGGTCGGGCCGCAGGTCGCGCACGTCGCGCAGCGTGATGGTCTGCCCGTCGAGGTGGAAGGAGTCGATCGCCCCGGCATCCAGCTGCCGTGAGACCTGCTCGACCAGCTCGACGAGGCGCGTGCGGTACGACTCGAACGGCCGGTACCACTCGCGGTCCCAGTGCACGTGCGTGACGACATGGCACGTCGGGGTCTGGTCAGCCACGGAGGCCTCCTGACGTCTCGGTCGCGCCGACGGGGCCGGCGGTCGCGACGCCCGCGGCAGCCGCGTGGGCGGGGATCGCCGCGACGAACGACGCGGTGATCGCGGCCGGTCGGGTGATCGCCCCGCCGACCACGACGCTCCACGCGCCCGCCTCGAAGGCTGTGGCGAGCTGGTTGGGCGTCGCGATGCGGCCCTCGGCGAAGACCGGCACGTCGAGTGCCGCGGCGAGCGCGCGCACGAGCTCGAGGTCCGGGGCATCCGCCGCGTCGCCGCGCTCGTGGGTGTACCCGGCGAGCGTCGTGCTCACGACATCGGCGCCCGCGTCGGCGGCGGCGAGCCCCTCGGCGAAGGTCGCGACATCCGCCATGACGGCGATGCCGCGCTCGTGGAGCGCCCCGATCGTCTCGGCGAGGGTGCGCCCGTCGGGTCGCGGCCGAGCCGTCGCGTCGATCGCGACGAGGTCGGCGCCGGCGTCGGCGACGCGCAGCGCGTGGTCGAGGGTCGGCGTGATGTAGACGCCCTCGTGCCCGACCTTCCAGAGGCCGATCACCGGGAGGGTCGTCGCGGCCCGGATGGCGCGGACGTCATCGGGCCCTTCGCAGCGGATGCCGGCGGCGCCGCCCGCGATGGCGGAGAGCGCCATGGCGGTCATGTGGCCGGGCCCGTGCAGCGGCTCGCCGGGATACGCCTGGCAGGAGACGACGAGGCGGCCTCGGAGGTCGTCGAGGAGGGACGTCAGGTGGGGCATGGTCCTCATTCGGAGTGGTGAACGGTCGGTCGGGAGGCTTCGGGTGAGCGATCGGTGCGGGCGGATGCCTCGCGGCCGGCGGGTTCGCGGCCGGGTGCCTCGCGAACGGATGCCTCGGCGTCGGCGTCGATCGCGTCGATCAGCGGCGTGGCGAGCGCGATGGCCGCTTCGGCCCAGGTGGCACCGGGCTGCGGTTCGACGTGCGGCGGCTCGAGTCCGCACGCGAGCGCCAGCGCGTGCGATGCCCGCCGGAGCGCCTCCGCCGCAGCCGGGTCGAGCGGCCCGTCGGGCGCGACGTCGAGGGTCGCGCGCCGCGCGTCGTCGAGCCCGCCGTAGGCGATGAGCAGCGACCCGGCGAGGAATGCCGGATGGATGGGCGAGAGATCGCTCGCCCAGACGATCGGTGCGCCCGCGCGGAGCATCCCGACCTGCACGGCGACCCGGCCGCGCGCGTCGCGCGCGAGGTCGGCGACATCGACGCCGCGCCGGACCGAGGCGGCGGCGAGCTCACCCGCCGCCTCGCCGATCGCCCACTCCCCCGGATGGACGCGGTACGCGGCGGCCGCGATCTGCGTGGCCGCGAGGTTCTTGGCTCCGGCGACGAGGTTCACGGGCGACCCGGCGACGAGCGAGCGCAGCGGCACCTGGAACGGCGCGGTGGGCGCGTACACGCTCGGGTGGCCGCCCACCCGCGGGTGGAGGTCGGCGTGGTACCAGGCCACGCCGACGGCATCGTCGAACTCGTGGGCGCGGGCGACGCCGTCGCGGGGTGCGAGGTCGTGCTCGGTCACGGGCTCCGGCGCGCGAAGCCGGCGCGATTCGCGTACGTAGGGCGATTCGGCGAACCCGTCGGGCGTACCCGAGACCTCGGGCGCGAGCCGGAGTTCGGGGTGGCCGCGGCCGCCGTCGTCGCGCGGCGCCTCGGTGCGGAGCCAGTGCACGAAGGCGTCGGCGAGCCGCCGGGCCGCGGCATCCGTCGCCGTGGGGTCGGCGACCAGGCCCGAGCCGTACCAGTCGTTGCCGTGCCAGTTGATGATCGCCGTGTCGGGTCCGCCAACGAGTTCCGGCGAGCGGACGCGGCGGTACGACCAGAACGATCCGGGTGCCTCGGTGTCGTCGAACATCGCGAAGTCGTGGCTCGAGCCCGCGTCGTTCGAGAGGGTGAGGCTGAACGGCTGCGCGTCGCGCATCGCGGCGTACGCTTCGGGGTCGTCACCGACCGGGTGCGGCGACGCATCGCGGACGAGCGCGGCGACGATGGTGCACGACTGCTCGGCCGACGGGTCGGGAGCGCCCGGCAGGGCGTGCGGTTCGTCGAACGCGTCTCGGCCCTCGCTGCCGATCACCCAGTCGGCGCCAGCGAGCGGCAGCAGGTCGCCCGTCTCGGTCGCGTCGACGACGACCTCGCCGGCGACGCGCAACTCACCGTCGCCGGTCGCGAAGCGGACGGCCGAGATCCGGTCGCCGCCCCCGCGCTCGACCTCGATCGGCCGCGCACCGGTGAGGACCGTGACGAGCCCGGCATCGATCGCCGGCGCGAGGATCGCGTGCAGCACGCGCTCGCCGACGAGCGGTTCGAAGCACAGCCTGCTGACCCACCCGTCGCCCGGGTTGTCGACGCCGTACTCGGCGCGGATGCCGTCGCGGAACTCCCGGTAGCGTGCCGTGCAGCCGGTCGTCTCGATGAGGGGGTGCTCGTCGAGCGGGCTCGTGAGCTGGGTCGAGACCTGCCCGCCGATGCGGGACTCGGGGCCGGCCATCACGACCCGCAGGCCGTGCCCGGCGACGGCGAGCGCTGCGGCGATCGCGCCCAGGCCGATGCCGGCGACCACGACGTCGGCCACGAGGTCGGGCGCGATGTCGGGTGCGGAGCGCGCGACGGATACCGCGTTCATCGCTCACCCGCCGTCGAACGGAGTCGGACCTCGAAGGTGCGCCGCCACGGGAATGAGACGTCGGCCGCGGCGACCTCGAGCGCCGGGCCGGCACCCGGCAGCGCGGCGAGCGCCTCGGTCATCAGCTGCGCCGCGCGAGCGGCGGCGGCATCCACGTCGTCGAGCCGGTCGTGCCGGTCCGCGCGCGACGCGAGTTCGCTCCGCAGCCGCGCGCGGGCGAAGCTCATGTACGCGTAGTCCTCGATCAGGCGCAGGCGGAGGTGCCGCTCGGCCGCGGCGGCGTCGTAGCTGCCCGCCCCACGTGCCGCCGTGGCGACGACGAGGTGGCCCGCGACGGTGCCGAGCGTGTTGCCGGCGGTGTTCCACGCGGCGAAGCCGTCGAGGCGCCAGTAGGCCCCGTCGGCGAGCAGCGCCCGGACGAGTTCGGGGTCGGCGCCGTTGGGCTGGGCGGTGTCGGCCACCGCGACCGAGCGACCGGCGTCGAGGTGCGCGCGCACGAGGGCGACCGTGCGGCCCGCGGCCGAGGCATCCGTCGTCGCGGGCGGAGCGACCGCCCAGTCGCCGGCGCCGGCGCCGGCGGGAGCGTGCACGACGAGCACCGCATCGTGGTCGTCGCCCTCACGGACCGGAACCGCGCCGGCAGCGCGCAACTGGGTTCGCGCGGTCTCGCCGACCGCCCCCGTCTCGTACGGCGCGATGCGCTCGAGGCCGTCGGGCTCGGCGCACACGACCGCGACGCGGATCGCTCCACCGCCCGCACGGTCGGCGATGAGCCTCGTCGTCAGCACCGTCGCGGTCTCGTCGGCACCGGGGCCGACGACGACTCGGTCGCCGAGGTCGAGCCGGCCCGCCCACGTGGCGAGGTCGCCTTGCGCTGCGGCCGAGAGCGACCCCGGCACGGCGTCGTCGACGCCGACGAAGAGCCGGTCGATCGAGCCGTCGGCGGCCAGGCCGAGTGCGCTCAGGGCGAGCGCGTGCTGGCGCAGCCGTCGTGCGAGCCAGTCGGCGCGCACGTCGGCCGGAATCTCGATGGTCGGCGAGGCGGATGCCGTTTCGCCGGGCCGAACGGTCGCCGACGCCGCGTGAGCGGGCCCACCGCTGTCGCCGAGCTCGGTCGACAGCGCGTGCAGCGCGCGACCCCAGCGCTCCCAGTAGTCGGGCTCCTCGAACGCGTCGTCGGCGTCGGGCGAACGCGGCACGACGACCGCGGCGTGCACCGGAACGTCGAGGCCGCGCAGCACCGACCAGCGCGCGAGCACCGCTTCGATCGGCTCGGTGCCGATGCGCGAGGGGATCAGGCCGCCGAAGCCGAGCGCGTCGAGCGAGACCACGACGCCGTCGGCGCCGGTCGCGGCCGTGCGCAGCCACTCGGCGACGAGATCGGCGTCGCCGGCCTCGCGCAGCCGAGGCCGGCCGGAGGCCGGCGGCAGCTCGACCGCGGCGCCCGCGATCGCCGCCACAAGGCCGGGCAGCTCGCTCGAGACGGGCCGCTCGTCGAGCGGCACGAGCAGGATCCGCTGGCGTCCGGCCGGTGCATGGCTCGGGCCGGTCGCGGTGGCTGCTTCGTTCACGCGCGCCGCTTCACGTTGATCTGGAAGTCGTACCGGTCGCCCCGGTACACGCTGTTCGACGCCTCGATGCGCCGGCCGTGCGCGTCGAACACGATGCGCGACACGGTCAGCGCCGCCGCGCCCGGCTCGGTGTCGAGCAGTTCGGCCTGCGCCTCGTCGAGCGTCACCGCGCGCAGGGTCTGGTGGGCGCGCGCGGGCGACGCGCCGGCGTGCTCGAAGTACGCGTACAGCGAGCCGAGCAGTTCGGGGCCGAGGTTCTCGCCGGTCAGCCACTCGGGCAGCCAGAGTCCCTCCACGCACAGCGGTGCCCCGTCGGCGGTGCGCAGGCGCTCGATGTGCACGACGCGCGACCCGACCGGGATCAACAGCTCGCGCGCGACGCGCTCGTCGGCGCGCACGTGCTCGAGGCGGAGCACGCGCGAGCCGGGCGTCATCCCGCGCTCGGCGATGTCCTCGGAGAACGAGGTGAGGTACGGCGACTTCGTGACCAGGTCTTTATCGGCCACGAAGGTCCCCGACCCCTGCACGCGATAGACCCAGCCGTGGTCGGCGAGTCGTGCGAGCGCCTGGCGCACCGTCGCACGACTCACGGCGAACCGGTTCGCGAGCTCGCGCTCGGGGGGCAGCGGGTCGTGCGGCGCGAGGTGGGAGATCACCTCGTCGCGCAGCCGCGCCTTCATGGCCTCGGCCTTCGACGCCGGGGCATCCGTCTCGCCGGTGAACGACGCGCCCGTCTCGGCGACCGCCTCCGTCTCGGTACTCATCCCTTGACCGCCCCTTCGCCCGCTCCGCGGAAGAACCATTTCTGTGCAATGAAGAACGCGACGATCAGCGGTATGACGGCGATCATCGTGCCCGCCGCGACGACCTTCTGGTCGTCGGCGAAGGCGCCCGCGAGGAACTCGAGGCCGACCGTGAGGGTGTAGTTCTGCTGGCTCGTGAGCACGATCTGCGGCCAGAGGAAGTCGTCCCACGCGAACATGAAACTGAAGATACCGACGACGGCCATCGTGCCCTTGACCTGCGGCATCGACACGCGCCAGTACCGTTGGAACTCGCTGGCGCCGTCGATGACGGCGGCCTCGTCGACGGCCTTCGCCAGCGAGCCGAACGCGGTGCGGAAGAGCAGGATCGAGAACCCGGTGACCGCGCTCGGCAGGATGACGCCGGCCAGCGTGTCGACCAGGCCGAGCTGCTTCGACGTCAGGAAGACCGAGATGAAGATCACCTCGAACGGGATGACGAGCGTGGCGAGGAAGAGCAGGTACGCCGACGCGTTGCCACGGAACCGCAGCCGTGCGAGCGCCCAGCCCGCCATGGACCCGAACAGGATGTTCGTGATCGTCGACACCGTCGCGACGATCAGCGAGTTGCCGATGAAGGTCCACACCGGGATGATCTCGGCGACCTTGGCGAAGTTCTCGAGCGTGGGGTCGCGCGGGATGAAGTACGGCGGGTAGGAGAACACGCTGTCGGCGTCGCCCTTGAGCGACGTGCCGAGCGTGTAGACGAACGGGCCCATGAGCAGCACCAGCACGGCGGCGAGCACGACGTAGTGCAGCACGCGCTTCGCCACGCCGGCGGGTCGCATCGGGCGCCGGCGCGGTCGACGTGCGGGCCGCGGCGCGGCGCCGACGGATGCCTCGGCGAGGGCGGGATCGGTGGATTCGATGACGCTCATGCTTCCCGGTTCTCCCTGTTGAGCTTCTGGAGCACGACCGTGAGCCCGATGGTGAAGACGAACAGCACGAGGCTCATCGCGGCGGCGTACCCGATCTGGCCGTCGAATCCGCTGCCGACCTCCCGGATGGTGAAGACCATGGACCGGACGGTGCCGCCCGGCCCGGCCGTCGGGCCCGCGATCACGTAGATCTCCGCGTACACCTTCATCGCGGCGATCGCCGACAGCACGCCGACGAGCAGCATCGTCGGCCGCACCGAGGGGATGGTCACCGACCAGAACCGGCGGATGCTCCCGGCGCCGTCGACCTGGGCCGCCTCGTGCAGTTCACCGGGCACATTGGCCAGCGCGGTCAGGTAGATCACCATGTAGAACCCGAGGCCCTTCCAGACCGTGACGAGCATGCAGCTGAACAGCAGGAGCGTGCCGTCGGTGAGGAACGGCAGCGGTTCCTGCACGATCCGCAACGTCTGGAGGAGCCAGTTGACCGGCCCCTGTTCCTTGAGGAGGAACACCCAGATGAGGCCGACGACGACCATCGACGCGATGACCGGCGTGTAGAAGGACGCGCGGAAGAACGGCATCGCCGGGATCTTCGGCTGCACGAGCAGGGCGAGCAGCAGCGGCAGCGCCACGAGGAGCGGCACCACGACGACGACGTAGAGGAGGGTGTTGCCGGCCGAGAGCCAGAACACCTCGGAGGACGCGAGGGCCCCGAAGTTCTCCAGACCGATGTACTGTCCGCCCGATGACAGCCGGAAGTCGGTGAACGACAACTGGACGGTTCGGAAGAACGGCACGATGTGGAACACCAGCGCCACGGCGAGGGCCGGGGCCAGCAGGAGCCACGGGGTGAGGAGTCTTCGGGGCCGCATCGCGATGCCTACTTCGTCGCGCCGGTGATCTCGTTGGCCGCGTCGACCGCCTGGTCGAGCGCGTCCTGCGCCGAGAGCTCACCGGTGAGCGCGAGCTGGATCTTCGCGAGCACCGCGTTCTTCACCTGGTCGTCGTACTGCACGGGGGTGAGGTTGGCGGCGTTCGGGAGCTGGTTCGCCGAGAGCTTGCGCGCCTTCGACAGCTCGGTGCCGTCGGAGTCGTCCTGGAAGAACTCGTCGTCGATCGCGTCGGTCACCGACGGCAGCACCGGGGCGATCTTGGCGAGCGCGAGCTGGTTCTCGGCGTTGGTGATGAACTCCGCGAACGCGAGCGCGGTGCCCTGGTTCTCGCTCGTCTTCGGGATGAGCAGGCCCATGACGCTCATGTTGTAGGTGCCGCCGTCGGCGATGATCTGCGGCGCGACCTTGGTCTTGGCGAAGACGTCGGGCGAGTTCTGCTCGATGCCGTTCAGGAAGTTCGGGCCCGAGGGGAAGGCTGCGATGGTGCCGGCCATGTAGCCCTCCTTCGCGTCGTTCAGCGTCTGCGTGACCGAGTCGGCGGGGAACACGCCCGACTGGTACATCTGCGCGAGCTGTTCGACGTGCGCGACCGCGTCGGGGGTGTTGAACGTCCACACGAGGTCTTCGTCGATGAGCGGCACGCCGATCTTCGCGAGGTCGGTCATGAACCGGTTCTCGAGGGCGGGGTGCAGGCCGTAGAACGCACCCGCGCCCGCGGCGCTGACGGTCGCGGCGTTCTCGTAGAGCTCGTCGAAGGTCTCGGGCGCCTGCTCGGGGTCGAGGCCCGACTGCTCGTAGAGGCCCGCGTTGTACATGGTGACCTCGCTGGTGAGGTACCACGGCACGCCGAAGGAGCCCTCGACGCCGGGGACCTTGAAGCCGTCCCACGCGCCGGGCACGTAGAGGTCGGCGAGGTCGGGCGCGGCCTCGTCGAGGTCGAGGAACACGCCCTCGCGCTCGAGCGGTTGCGCGAAGTTCGGGTTCATGTTGACCACGTCGGGCAGGTTGCCCGCCGCGGCGTCGGCCGCGAACTTCTCCTGTGCGCCGGCGAACGGCACGTCGATCCACTCGACCTCGGTGCCGGGGTACTCCTCCTCGAACGCCGCGATCGAGTCCTCGATGTACTTCTTCAGGTCGGGATTGGAGCTGAGCTCGAGGGTGGCGAAGCTGATCTCGCCCTCGACCTTGGCGAGCTCGTCGTCGGAGGCCGCCGACCCGGTGTCGACGCCCTCGAGGCTGCAGCCGGCGAGGGCGAACGTGAGTCCGGACGCGAGGGCGATCGCGCCCAGGAATCCGCGCTTGCGTGGTTTGAACGTCATTGTGTGAACCTTCCGGAACAGGACTGGACGGTGCGTCCGGAAGCAGACGGTATCAAGTGGTTCGTACCAATGCAAGCCAGAATGAACCACCGTCTTCCCAAGCGCACCTTTCCAGCGTTCCCATGCGCACGCTCGGTTGCGCCAGAGTGGATGCCTCGCTACCGTGTGCCGAGATTGGTTCGAACCATTTGGATTCGATCGACCGGTCGGTTGCGCTCAACTGGCGCCCGATGACGAGACGAAGGAGTCGAAACGTGCCTCATCCGCAACGATCGCACCGACGGGTGCTCCGAGCACTCGCGGCCGGAGCCGCCGCGCTGATCGCGCTCGGCGCGCTCGCGCCCATCGGCCCAGCCGCGGCAGCCGCGCCCACGCCCCCGGCCGCGGGCGACGAATTCACGGCCGCCGACGGCGCCACGCTGCCCATTGCCGCGGTCAACCCCCCGAGCCGGCTGGCGGGCATGGTCGCGGTCTACACGCCGGCCTTCGGCGCGACGACGAAGACCAACGCGTTCGGCGGCGAGGCGGTGCTGCGCGCGTCCGAGGCATCCGGCGCCTACGTCGTCGAGCAGGTCTGCACCGTGCTCACCGCGTGCGCGGACCCGGCCTGGAAGAAGGGCGACAACGCGATCCCCGCCGACGGCGTCGTGCTCTCGGTCTCCCCCGGCGCCACCCCCGACGTGCGCGCCTGGCTGCGCGACCACGTGCGAGCCGGCGACACCGTGCGGATCGCACCGGTCGTCTCCCGTACCGCCTCGACGACGATCGACGCGGTGGACCCGACGGCGACCACCAACCCGAACGGCGTCGACGGCAACGGCGCCTGCTACCCCGGATGCCGCGGCGCCGAGCAGCTCGTCCAGTACACGGCGGCCTCGGCCCGCGCCACCACCGGCACGAACGACTTCGGGTACGAGGTCACCATCGAGGGCGGCGTCGTCACCGCCTCCGGCGGGAACAACCGGGAGATCCCCGACGAAGGCTACGTGCTCTCGGGCCACGGCTCGCGCGGCACCTGGCTGCAGGCGAACGCCGTGATCGGCGCGTCGATCGCGATCGACGGCACCACCCTCACCGCGACGGTCGACGAGCGCACGGCGATCTACGGCGCCGAGCGCGCGCTGGCGGACGCCGGAGCTCGCGCCGACGCGGCGACGGCGTCGTGCCTCGCGTTCCCCGCCGACCTCGCCGCCGAGGCATCCACCGCCGCCGCGGCGAAGCTCGATGAGGCACGCGCCGCAGCCGCGACCGGCGACAAGGCCGGCGCCGTCGACCTCGCGGTCGAGGCGCGCTCGGCAGCCGAACTCGCCGCATACCGCACGGCCGAGTCGCGCCCCGCTGAGGGACGCGCCACCTGGGTGCGCCCCGAGGAGACGACGCCCGACGCGATCGAGGCGACGCTCGACCGCATCGACGCCGCCGGCTTCAACATGGTCTTCCTCGAGACGATCTACCAGGGCTACACGATCTTCCCGTCGGATGCGGCAGCGGCCGCCGGCGTCGCGAAGCAGCGCCCCGACATGGTCGGGTTCGACCCGCTGCAGGTCTGGATCGACGGCGCGCACGCGCGCGGCATCGAGCTGCACCCGTGGGTGCACACGTTCTTCGTCGGCGCCGACCAGACGGTCGGCCTCGGGCCCGTACTCACGGCTCACCCCGACTGGGCCGCCGTGCAGCGCAAGGACGTCGGCAAGGCACTCGGCCCCTCGGTCGCCGAGCCCGGCTACTACTTCCTCGACGCCGCCGTGCCCGAGGCCCGCGCCTACGTGCAGTCGCTGCTCCGCGAGCTCATGACCGACTACGCGATCGACGGCATCCACCTCGACTACATCCGCTATCCGGTGTCGCAGCCGTGGGAGACCGCGGGCTACTCGTACAGCGACTACTCCCGCCAGACGTTCCAGTCGCTGCACGGCGTCGACCCGTACACGCTGACCCCGTCGGACCCGGCCTGGCAGACCTGGACCGACTGGCGCATCGAGAACGTCACGTCGTTCGTCGGCGAGGTGCGCGTGATGCAGCAGCAGGTCGCACCCGAGGTCGCGCTCTCGGCCGCGGTGTTCGCCGACCCCGTCGACGGGCTCGACAAGAAGTTCCAGGACTGGGCCGGCTGGGTCGACCGCGGCTACGTCGACGTGCTGACGGGCATGTCGTTCGGCACCTCGGGCACCTCGGTCGCGCGCGACACCGAGGTGATGCGCGAACGCGTCGGCGACCACGAGTACCTCTACACCGCGACGTACGGACCGTTCCGCGGCTCGACGCCCGCGACGGTGCTCGAGCAACTGCGCGCGGTCGGCGACGCGGGCTCCGACGGGGCCGGGCTCTTCGCCTGGAACCAACTCTCGGCCGGGCAGGCGGAGGCCCTGACCGAGGGCACCTACCGCGTCGACGCGGTCGCCCCGCACGCCGACCCGGTGGGCGCGGCGAAGGTCGGCATCCGTTCGCTGCTCGAGCAGGTCGGCGGAGCGGTCGACACGTGCGTCGACCGGCCGACCGGGGCCGTCGTGGCGGCCCGCCTGAACGCTGCCCTGCGCGCGCTCGAGTCCGAGCGCCTGGAGCGCGCCGCTCGCGACATCGAACGCGCGACCGCCGAGCTCGGCTCCCCTGCCGAGCCGGGGCCGGCCGCCTACGTCGCGCGCGCCGACCGCGATCTCGACATGATCGGCCGGTGGATCGGCACGGAGCTCGAGCGCCGTGAGTGAGGCCGGCTGACCCCTCCGGCCAGTCGATGGGTGCCGGCACGTCGTCCCGGCGTGCCGGCACTCCGACCGGTGCCGGCGGGCCTGAACCCAGGTCTTACGGAACCCGAACGGATGCGCCGTCGGCGGGGTCTCCCGTACGCGGCCCGCGTACGCTGGCAGCGTGTCCGCTGCTGCGCCATCGACGATCGGCAACGAGGACCTCGTCGGCCGACGCGTCCTGCTCGTCGACGACGACCCGACCGTAGCCGAGGTCGCGTCGAGTTACCTGCGTGCGGCGGGGTTCGTGGTGCAGGAGGCCGCCGATGGCTTCGCGGCGCTCGATGCCGCCGATGCCGGCCGGCCCGACCTGATCGTGCTCGACCGCATGCTGCCCGGCATCGACGGGCTCGAGGTGTTCCGGCGCCTTCGCGGGCGTTGCTCGACGCCGGTGATCATGCTGACCGCGCTCGGTTCCGAGGACGACCGCATCGCCGGCCTCGAGGCGGGCGCCGACGACTACCTGGCGAAGCCGTTCTCCCCGCGCGAGCTGGTGCTTCGCGTGCAATCCGTCCTGCGCCGATCGATCGACGAGTTCACGCCCGAGTCCGTGCTCGAGTGCGGCGAGTTCCGGCTCGACCCGTCGGCGCGCGTCGCCACGAGGGCAGGCGCCGAGCTGGCGCTGACGTTGCGCGAGTTCGACCTGCTCGAATTCCTGCTCAAGCATCCCGACCAGGTGTTCAGCCGCGAGGAACTGCTGCGCACCGTCTGGGGCTGGGCCTACGGCGACCTTTCGACGGTGACCGTGCACGTGCGCCGGCTGCGCGAGAAGATCGAGCGGAACCCGCGTTCGCCGACGATGCTGACCACGGTCTGGGGCGTCGGCTACCGATTCACGACCACCGGACGTGCCGATGCCGTGGGCTGACCTGGTCGCCGTCGCCGGAGTCGCACTCGCGACCTCCGCCCTCGTCGGGTGCCTGGGCGTCATCGCACTGCTCGCCCTGCGCCGCGTGTCGCTCGTCGTGCAGGTGTGCGTGCTCGTGCTCGTCGCGATCGCCGCGGTCACGGCGAGCATGGTCGCGGTGGCGAACGAGATGTACCTCTCGGAGCACGATCTCACCGTCGCCATCGCGGTCGCCGTGATCTCGGGCCTCGTCTCGCTCCTGCTCGTCGCGGTGCTCGGCGTGCTCATCGCACGCAGCGCGCGCCGGTTGTCGGACGCCGCACGCCGGATCGGCGCCGGCGAGCGGATCGAATCGACGGGCGCCCGCGCCACCAACGAGCTCAACCGGCTCGCCGAGGAACTCGTCACGACGAGCGCCAAGCTCGCCGAGTCGCGCGAGCACGAGGAGCGCACCGAGGCATCCCGGCGGGAGTTGGTCGCCTGGATCTCGCATGACCTGCGGACCCCGCTCGCGGGCATCCGTGCCATGGCCGAGGCGCTCGAAGACGGCATCGCCCCCGATCCCGCGCGCTACCACCGGCAGATCCGCCAGCAGGTCGACCGGCTCTCGGGAATGGTCGACGACCTCTTCGAACTGTCGAAGATCGACTCCGATGCGCTGCACCTCTCGCCGGAGGAGGTTTCACTCCCCGACATCGTCAGCGATGCGGTCGCCGAGCTTCGCCCCGCGTCGAAGGGCCGGGACATCCGGGTCGACCCGCTGCCCGCGCAGGATCTCGTGGTGATGGCCGATCCGCGCGAACTCTCGCGCGCCATCGGCAACCTCCTGATGAACGCGATCCAGCACACGCCGCAGGGCACGCCGATCACCGTCGGCGTCGGGACCCTCGATGACCGGGCCGTGGTCTCGGTGACCGACAGTGGTGGCGGCATCGACGCCGACGACCTCGACCGCGTGTTCGAGCCGGCATGGCGCGGCTCGCGCGCACGCACGCCGGCTGTCGGCGACGGCGCAGGCGCGGGGGCCGGCCTCGGCCTCGCGATCGTCAAGGGCATCATGATCGCGCACGGCGGCGAGGTGACGGTGCGCAACATCCCGGGCGGATGCCGGTTCGAGCTGTTGCTGCCGCGCGAGGCGTCGATCGGCTCCTGATTCGGAAGTGCGGCCGAGCCGCAGGCGCGATGTCATCGTTTCGTCATGCTCAGGCGAGGACGGCGGCGGAGGCGCTGGCTACCGTGGTGTGCGGACGAAAGGTTCCCATGGACATGACGACGCGAGGATCGGCGTCTCGCCGCGCGGGCGTTTCGATCGCGCTGCTGGCGGCGCTCGCCCTGGCGGGCTGCGCTTCGGGAACCACGGAAGCCTCGGGCACGGGTTCGCCCGCTCCGACAAGCGCTTCCCCGACCACGGATCCGTCGGATGCTGCGCCAGCCGCCTCCGACGCGGCATCCGAACCGCCCGCCGCACCCGAGGACACGGCAGGCGCCTATGTCGAGTACACCGACGGCGCGATCGAGTCGACCGCCGGCTCCAAGGTGCTGTTCTTCCACGCAAGCTGGTGCCCGCAGTGCCGTGCGCTCGACGAGCAGTTGCAGGCCGAGGGCGCGCCCGACGGCCTCACGGTGTTCAAGGTCGACTACGACAGCCGCACCGACCTGCGCCAGAAGTACGGCGTGACGCTGCAGACCACCGTCGTCTTCGTCGACGATGCCGGCGAGGCGATCTCGAGCAGCGTGCTCTACGACGACCCGTCGATCGAGTCGCTGCTCGCCGCACGGCCGTGACCGCCTCGCTGGTGCTGGCCCTCGCCGCCGGCGTGCTCACCGTCGCGGCGCCCTGCGTGCTGCCCCTGCTGCCGGTGGTCGTGGGCGGTTCGATGATCGGCGGCGGCGGTGCCGACGCCTCTCGGCGCCAGCGTTGGCGGCCCTACATCATCGCGGGCTCGCTCGCCGTGAGCGTCGTGGTCTTCACGCTGGCGCTGAAGGCGACGACCGCGCTGCTCGGGGTACCGCCGCAGGTGTGGCAGGTGGTCTCGGGCGTCATCATCATCCTGCTCGGCATCGACCTGCTGTTCCCCGTGCTGTGGGACCGCCTGGCGATCGCGCTCCGGCTCCAGTCGAGGAGCGGTGCCATGCTCGACCGCTCCGTCTCGCGGCAGAGCGTCGCCGGCGACGTCCTCACCGGCGCGGCGCTGGGCCCGGTCTTCTCGAGCTGCAGCCCGACCTATGCGCTCATCGTCGCTGCGGTGCTGCCGGTGTCGTTCGTCGAGGGCCTCGGCTACGTCATCGCCTACGCGGTCGGCCTCGCCGGGATGCTGCTGCTCATCGCACTGCTCGGTCGAGGACTCGTGCGCCGGCTCGGCTGGCTCGCTCAACCGAACGGCTGGTTCCGTCGCACGATCGGTGCGATCTTCGTGCTCGTCGGCATCGCCGTGATCACCGGCTTCGACAAGCAGCTCCAGACCTGGATCCTCGATGCCGGCCTGTACGACCCCATCGCGCGGCTCGAGGAGCTGATCGGAGCCGGCTGAGGCGCGACTCGCCCGAGCGCCCCCGGGCTCAGAGCCAACCGCGTCGTTTGAACATCACGTAGATGATCACGTCGACGACGACGATCGCGCCGGCGATCGCGATCCAGCCGAACTGCCATTGCACGAGCGGCAGGTTCTTGAAGTTCATGCCGTAGAGGCCGGCGATGAGGGTGGGCAGCGCCAGGAGCGCGGCGAACGCCGAGATGGTGCGCATGTCCTGGTTCTGCCTCGCCGAGACGTTGTTCTCATGGCTGGAGAGGATCGCGTCGAGCGCGCGGCTCTGGTCGTTGATCAGGGCTGCGGTGCCTGCGGCGTCGTCGAGCAGGTCGTGGAGGTACGGCACGATATGCTCCCGGCCGACGGTGAGCGACTCCAGGTGCTCGGTGCTCGCCCGGAGCGCGGCGGCGATGCTCGAGACGGCACGGTCGATCCGGCCGATGTCCTTGCGGATCTTGTAGATGCGGCGATGGTCCTCGGAGGTGCTGTCGTTGAAGACCTGCTCCTCGAGCTCCTCGAGATCGGCTTCCACGTCGGCCGCGGCCTTCGCGTAGCCGTCGACGATGTCGGCCATGATCGTGTACGCCGCCGGCATCGCGGCGTTGCGGAGTTCCTCGGGCGAGTCCTGCAGCAGCCTGGGCAGGTCGGTGAGTTCGCCGCCTTGACCGCGCTGCACGGTCAGCAGCCAGCCGTCGCCGATGTAGAGGTAGGTCTGCCCCAGCACGAGATCGTCGGACTCCTCGGCGGGCAGGATGCTCCACAGCAGGATGAAGAGGTGCTCGGCGAACTTCTGCACCTTGGGTTGCTGTCGGCCCGACACCACGTCCGCAGCCGCGATCGGGTGGATGTTCAAGGTCTCGCGCGCACCGTTGACGGTGTCCTCGTCGGGGTCGACCAGGTGCAGCCAGACGAACCCATCGTGACGCTGCGCCTTCGCAACGAGCTTGGGGATGTCGGCGAGGTCGACCTCGACCGGCTCGATGTCATCGCTCACGACGAACACGTCGAGCTTCGCCTCCCCGGCGGTCGATTCGTCGGTCGCGGCATCCTGCTGCGTATCGGTCATGTCCGAATGGTACGACCGGAGGGGTGAGACCGCCCGGGATGCATGCCGTGAGCTCAGCCGAGCTCCCGGAGTGCCGCTGTCAGGTCGCCTCCGGCATCGCCGGTGTTGACCGTGCCCTTCGGTTCGAACAGGATCGCGTGGACCTCCTCGACCGCCTTCGGGCAGTGCTCGACTCCCTTCGGCACGACGAACACATCGTTCGGCCCCATAAGCACGTCGCGATCGCGGAGCTGGATCGTGAGCTCGCCCTGCACCACCATGAACAGCTCGTCGGTGTCGGGGTGCGTATGCCAGACGAACTCGCCCTGGAGTTTGACCACCTTCACGTCGTAGTCGTTGATGCTCGTCAGTCGATGGGGTTGCCAGTGCTCGCCGATCGCTGCGAGCGCCGCCTGGATGTTGCGGACGTCGTCGGTCATGCCTGCATCCTACGGTCGCCGTCGCGAAGCAGAACCGGTCGGCGCCGATGCTCCGGAAACGAGAAAATCCGGCGCAGCCTGAGGCTGCGCCGGATTCGTGCCCGATCGGAAATCGACTCCGACCGGGACTTCTGGTTGCGGGGGCAGGATTTGAACCTACGACCTCTGGGTTATGAGCCCAGCGAGCTACCGAACTGCTCCACCCCGCGGCACGAGAGATGACTCTAGCATGCGAAACCGATCGCCGTCGAATCGAGGCCGACCCGAGCACCGCAACCCGCGAACGACGCCACCTGTGCACCCACTGCACACTCAGCCGTTTCCGCTGGAGGTCGCCACAGCGGAACCCCGCGCTCCATGCACGCTTCCCCACACTTTGTAAAGACTCCTTCCATATCCGGATGCCCCGTTGCTACGGTCCCCTCAACGACCACCGGCCCGGCCCGCCGGGCCCCGAAGAACGATGGGGTTCCACATGAGATTCAGACCACTGCTCCGCGGCGCATCGCTCGCCGCGGCCGCCGCGGTGATCGCCACGGGCGCCGCCGCGACACCCGCATTCGCCGCGCCTGCGGCACCGTCGAAGGCGACGGCGCCGAAGGCGGCGCCCGTGTCCGGACCCGCCGACATCAACGGCTACCGCTCCGTCGGGTACTTCATGGCCGACGGACCGATCACGCGCGGCGTCGACGTCGCCGACCTCGTCGCCACCGGGGCGATCGGCGACCTCACGCACCTGAACTACGCGTTCGGCAACGTCACGAGCGAGCTCGTGTGCGACATCCTCGACGTGCCCGGCGAAGGTGACGCGCAGAACGACTTCCTCCGGCTCGTGCCGGCCGCCGACTCGGTCGACGGCGTCGCCGACTCCCCCGACCAGGCGCTCGCGGGCAACTTCAACCAGCTCCGCAAGCTGAAGGCCCTCAGCCCCGACACGAAGATCCTCGTCTCGCTCGGCGGCTGGACCTGGTCCGACCACTTCTCCGAGGCGGCCGCCACGGCCGAGGGCCGCAGCGCGCTCGTCGAGAGCTGCATCGACCTCTACCTGCGCGGCGACCTGCCCGAGATCGCCGGCAAGGGCGGCGACGGCGTCGCCGCCGGCATCTTCGACGGCATCGACATCGACTGGGAGTGGCCGGTCACCGGCGGCGAGACCGCGAACGCCCGGCCCGAAGACAAGGAGAACTTCCTGCTCCTCATGGAGGAGTTCCGCGCGGAGCTCGACGCCCTCGGTGCCGAGACCGGCGAGGAGTACCTGCTCACGGGCTTCGCTCCGGCCGGCGGATGGAACGCCGGCCAGGGCGGCTGGCTCGACCCGCGCCTGTTCGCCGTCGTCGACTTCCTGAACGTGCAGGGCTACGACTTCCACGGCGGCTGGGTGCCGAACACCACGGGCCACCAGGGCAACCTGCACCCCGACGGCACGCAGAACTGGGGCCTCGGCCTCGACGGCGCGATGGGCATGTACGTGAACGCGGGCGCCGACCCCTCGCAGCTGAACGCCGGCCTCGCGGCCTACGGACACGGCTGGCACGGCGTGACCGACGGCTCCGCGGGCTGGAAGCCCGCCGCGGGCTACATCGGCACGAAGACGTACGCCGACCTGCGCAACGTCGGTACCGCGTACTTCGACGAGTCCATCGGCGCCTCGTGGCGCTACGACGGCGACCAGTGGTGGAGCTACGACGACCCGGCCTCGGTCAACGCGAAGGCCGAATGGCTCGCGACCACGGGCTACGGCGGCGCGATGTGGTGGGACCTCACGGGCGACTTCCGCAACGAGCTGGGCGGAACGCTCGGCGACACGCTGCGCGCCGCGACCCCCGGCCCCGGCGTCGACGGCTCGTGCGCGGCGCCGTGGTACTCGACCGGCGTCTACACGAAGGGCGACATCGTGTCGCACGAGGGCGTCGAGTACCGTGCGAAGTGGTGGACCCGCAACCAGGCGCCGGGCATCGAGCGCGGCCCGTGGCAGGCGATCGGCGACTGCGGTACCGCTCCCTCCGTCGAGCCGGTCGACTGCCCCGTCGAGTGGGATGCCACGGCGACCTACGCCGGCGGCGACCGCGTGAGCCGCGCGGGCGTCGTCTACACGGCCCAGTGGTGGACCAGGGGCGAACTCCCCGGCTCGGTCGCGTGGGGCTCGTGGGATCCGAGCGGGCTCTGCGTCTGAGGCATCCGCTCGACCGCGCAGCGTGACCGCACGCTGACGGCGGATCCGATCACGGCGAACGGCCGGCTCCCGAGGGGCCGGCCGTTCGTCAGTCCCGGTGCCGGGCGACCAGCTCGAGCGCGAGCGGGATCCACTGCTCGTCGGGCCATCCGTACATGCCCTCGCCGAGCGGCACCGCCGCCGGGAAGACGCGCCACGGCAGCCGGTAGTGCTCGTCGAGGTGCTCGACGACGAGGCCGCCCTCGCGCAGCGCACCGAAGATCTGCGCGAGCGGATGCGCCCACTCCCACGTGCGCGCGTGCTGGAGCACCGCGGAGGCGTCGGCGTAGTCGCTCGGATCGTCGAGCACGTCGGCCTCGGCACTGCGGTACGGGTACTTCACGACCGGCAGCGCGGCGGCGTCACCGTCGTGGCCGCGCGCGTCACCCTCGTCGTCGTGGTCTTCGTCGACATCGAACATCCACGCGGTCGGGTGCAGGTCGGCGAAGTACAGCCGCCCGCCCGGCTTCAGGAACCAGGCCACGAGGCGCGCCCACTCCGCGACGTCGGGCAGCCAGGTGATGGTGCCCCACGTGACGAACACGAGGTCGAACGACTCGGGCTCGGGCAGCAGGCGCCGCGCGTCGTAGACGTTGCCCTCGATGAAGCGTGCCCGGTCGGCCACGCCGATCTCGGCCGCCATGCGACGCGCCTCCTCGACCGCGGGGGCCGAGAAGTCGAGGCCGACGACGGTCGCGCCGAGGTTCGCGAGCGAGAGCGAGTCGGAGCCGAAGTGGCACTGCAGGTGCAGCACGCGCACGCCGTCGAGCCCGTCGGGGAACAGCCGGGCGACACCCGCGGCGGCGATCGGGTCGAGCTGGCTGCCGCCCGCGCGAAGCGTCGCGCGATCGTACATCTCGGATGCCACGTGCACGGGCACCCGCTCGTCCCAGTTCGCCCGGTTGTCGTCGAGCCAGTCGCCGTCGCGGAGATCGACATCGGTCATCAGCGCCTCACCATCTGCAGGGGCATGGCCCCACGCATCACTCCGCCTCGGGCGCGGGCGCCTCGGTGGCCGGGGTCTCCGTCGAGGCGCCGTCTTCGCCGGCGAGCACGATGAGCTCCGAGATGATCTCGGCCAGCTCGGCGTCGGCCTCGCCGTAGGCCGTCCAATCGCCCTCGGCGAGCGCCGCGCGCTTGTCGTCCATCGCCTGGCTCGCGCGGTTCAGCAGCTGCTGGAGCTCGGTGTCGGTGGCACCCTCGGTGCCTTCGCCGCCCTCGGTGCCGCCCTCTTCGGGCGTCGTCGGCTCGGTGCCGGGCTCGACCTCCTGGTCGCCCGCCGCCGCGCCCGAGTCGCCGCCGAACAGCACGTCGAGCGCCTGGTCGAGCGTGTCCTGGAACGCGATCTGGTCGCCGAACTGCACGAGCACCTTCTGCAGCAGCGGGTACGCCGTGCCGCCCGAGGACTGCACGTACACGGGCTGCACGTAGAGCAGGCCGCCGCCGACCGGGAGCGTCAGCAGGTTGCCGTTCGTCACGGTCGACTGGCCCTGCTGCAGGATGTTCAACTCTCGACCGACGGTCGGGTCGGAGTCGAACGTGTTCTGCACCTGGCCGGGGCCGGGCACGTTGTCGTCTTCGGGAAGCGCGAGCATGCGCAGCTTGCCGTAGCCCTCGGCGCGCTCGCCGTCGGCCGAACCGGCATCCGAATCGACGGCGAGGTAGCCGCGCAGCACGTTGCGGCTCTCTTCGCCGCTGGCCTGCGGAATGAACGTCGAGTAGAGCGAGTAGCTCGGAGCCTCCTGACCCGGCATCTGCATGGTCAGGTAGTACGGCGGCTGCAGCAGCGCGCTCGACTCGGCCGCGGTCGGGTCCTTGGGCGTGGTCCACGCGTCTTCGCGCGAGTAGAACGCGCCGGCCTGGTCGACGTGGTACTGGCCGAGCACCGCGCGCTGCACCTTGAACAGGTCGGCGGGGTAGCGCACGTGGCTCATCAGGTCGCCCGACATCTCGGTCATCGACTTCAGCGTCGACGGGAAGATCTTCTGCCAGGTCTTGAGGATCGGGTCCTCCTCGTCCCACGCGTAGAGCGTGACCGAGCCGTCGTAGGCGTCGACGGTGGCCTTGACCGAGTTGCGGATGTAGTTGACCTCGTCGAACGCAAGCGTGGGCGTCGGCAGCTCGCTGTCGGCGATGGCCTCGCTCATGCTGACCTTCTCGGAGTACGGGTACTGGTCGGTCAGCGTGTAGCCGTCGACGATCCAGACGATGCGCCCGTCGACGACCGACGGGTACGTGTCGGAGTCGGTCGTCAGGTACGGCGCGACCTTCTTCACGCGTTCGATGGGGTCGCGGTCGTAGAGGATCTGCGACGACGTGCTCACCTGGTCGGAGAGGAAGATCTGCTCGGACTGGAACTTCAGGGCGTAGACGAGCTTCGTGAAGACGTTGTCGAGCTTGGGGCCCGCGTCGCCGTCGAACGTCGTCTTGGTCTGGTCGGCGCCGTCTTCACCGGCCGGGTAGTCGAGCTCGATCGGGCTGTCGCCCTCGGGCGCCCCGACGATCGAGTAGTCGGGCGAGGTCTCGCCGAAGTACACGCGGGGTTCGAAGTCGCCGAGCACGCCCGACGACGGGATGCCGGACTGCAGGAACACCGGCTGGCCGTCGGCCGAGCGCTGGTTGCCCGCCGCCGCGACGAGCCCGTACCCGTGCGTGTACACGAGGTGCGAGTTGTACCAGGTGTTCGCGTCGCCGAGGCCGTCGAGGCGCACGTCGCGGATCGCGACGATCGTGTCCTGGCTGGCGCCGTCGATCTCGTACCGGTCGACGTCGAGGTCGCCCGGGAACTGGTAGTACTGCCGGAACTGCTGGAGCTGCCGGAACGCGGGGCTGATGATCGCCGGGTCCATGAGCCGGATCGAGGCCGTCGTCTCGGCGTCGGCGCGCAGCGCCCCCGGCTCGGCGTCGGTCTTGGCCTCGTAGGGGATCTCCTCGATGTCGGCCACGCCGTACGCGTCGCGCGTGAGGTCGATGTTGCGCTGGATGTAGGGCTCCTCCAGCGCGAGCTCGCTCGGGTCGACCTGGAACCGCTGCACGACCCACGGGTAGAGCGAGCCGATGATCAGGCTCGAGACGATGAGCAGCGCCGTGCCGACGAGCGGCAGGCGCCACCGGCCGATGACCGCGGTCACGAAGAACAGGATCGCCACGCCCGCGGCAACGGCGGCGAGGATGCCACGGCCGGGGATCACGGCGTTGACGCCGGTGTACGCGGCGCCGGTGATGAGGTCGCCCTGCTCGGTGACGGTCGCGTACTGGTCGAACCAGATGCTGACGGCCTGGAGCAGCAGGTAGATGCCGGCGGTCACCGCGATCTGCACGCGAGCGGACTTCGAGATGACGACCTCGCGGCCCGAGACGCGGATCGCGCCGTACAGGTAGTTGGTGGCCACGACGAGGATCGCCGCGAGCAGCACCACGGCCGACGCGAACCCGACCACCGAGCGGTAGAACGGCAGTTCGAACACGAAGAAGCCGATGTCGAACCCGAACTGCGGGTCGGTCTCGCCGAACGGCGTGCGGTTCAGCCACGTGAGCGTGAGCTCCCAGCGCGTGGAGACCGCGACGCCGGCGAAGATGCCGAGGATCGTGGGGATGCCGTACATCGCGAGCCGGCGCAGCGGCTCGAACACCTCTTGGTACCGGTCGAGCTGGCTGTTGAGCTTGGCGTAGACCGGGCGGGTGCGGTACGCGATCTGGATGGAGCCCCAGATCGGGAGGGCCATCGCGAGGAAGCCGATCACGAACAGCACCACGCGGGCGATCCACTCGGTCGTCAGCACGCCGAGGAAGCCGAGCTGGTCGTACCAGAGCACGTCGGCGTACAGCCCGGCGAAGACGAAGAATCCGATCACCAACAGGCCCAACACCCCGATCGTGATCGCGATCGGCGCACGGCGGCGCGAAGTCCTCGGTTCTTGCGTCTGTGCTGACACGCTCGGCCTCATGTTCGGTCGGGTTGGGATCGAGGATCCATCCTAGGCGGCGAAACCTTCGAATCAGCTGGCGGGCGCCTCGCACGTCGCGAACTCCGAGACGTCGCCGCCCTCGCCCACGGTCTCGACGATGTCGCGAGCCTGGTCGAGCGTCTCCACCGAGAACACGTGCATGCCGTCGGGGACATGTCCGACGACCTCGCCGCAGTTCGCCGCCGGCGAGAGGAACCAGTCGGCGCCCTGCTCCTCGGCGCCCCACAGCTTCTGCCGGACGCCGCCGATCGGGCCGACCTGGCCCGCCGAGTCGATGGTGCCCGTGCCCGCGAACACCTCGCCGCCCGTGAGCTCGCCCGGGGTGAGCTTGTCGACGATGCCCAGCGCGAACATCATGCCCGCGCTCGGGCCCCCGACCGAGTCGATCTGGATCTCGACGTCGATCGGGAACTCGTAGACCATGCGCACGCCGATGCCGAGCACCGTCGCGCCGTCGCGCTCGACCGGGGTCGCCTCGGCCTCGACCTGCTCGCCGTCGCGCGTCAGCACGAGCTGCGCGGGCGTCGCGGTGCCGTGCTCGTCGATCGCGGTGCGCAGTTCGTCGATGGAGTGCACCTCGGTGCCGTCGACGGACTCGATCACGTCGCCGTCCTCGATCACTCCGGCGGCCGGCGAGTCGTCGAGCACGCCCGCCACGGTCACTTCGCGCGGGAAGTCGTAGCCCAGCTCGACGAGGGCGGCGGCGATCGCGTCCTGCTGCGAGTCGACCATCGCCGCGGTGTTCTGCGCCTCGCGGTCCTCTTGGCTCACCCCGGGCGGGAAGATCTGCTCGACCGGCACCGCGGCCCGCGTGCGGTCGAACCACGCGCCGAGCACCTGGAGCCAGCCGGGCGTCGCCCCCGGCTTGCCCACGACGCTGACCGTGAGCAGGTTCAGCTCGCCGCCGGTCGGGAACGTCGGCTCGTCGGGGATCTCGATGAGCGGCACCTGCTCGCCGTCGTGCTCGGCCGTGCCGAGCGTGTCGTAGACGGGGCCCGGCTGCTCGATCACGTACGGCGAGGGCAGGAACGCGAAGACGAGCGCGATGCCGACGGCGATCGCGACGGCGATCCACCCGGCTCGCGCGCGACGCGAGACCGGCGGCGTCGAGGCATCCACGCTCGCCATGGCGGGCGTCGCGGGACCGCGCACCGCCGTACCGGGCTCGTCGAACAGGCTCATCGCTTCCTTCCGCACGCGCGAGCGGGCGTACTCGCGACCACCCCTGATCGGATGCCGGCGCTGTTCGCGGCGGGCGGACACCCGGATGCCCCAGCCTAGGCCATTTCCCAGACAGCACCCCATGGCACGGCGCTAGCGTTGAGTGAGGCGACTGGAGGTGCTGCGGTGGCAGACCACGATGACGAGCTCGACGGCACGGGCAAGGGTCCTGAAGACGAGTTCCGCGACATGCTGCGCGAGCTGCTCTCCGGAGCGGGCGGCATCGATCCGTCGCAGCTGGCCGGCGCAGCCGGCCTCCCCAACGATCCCGCGAGCCTGCAGGCGATCTTCTCGCAGCTGCAGCAGGCGATGGCCGGCGCCGACGACGGCATCGACTGGTCGATCGCGCTCCGCCAGGGCGAGCAGCGCGCCGCGGCCGAGCAGCGCCAGCTGACCGACGAGGAGCGGGGCCGGCTCGACCAGGCGTTCCAGGTGGCCTCGCTCTGGCTCGACGAGGCCGTCGACGTGTCGGCCCTGCCGACCGGGCCCGAGCTGCTCACGCGCCGCGCCTGGGTCGCCGCGACCATGCCCGTGTGGACCCAGTTCGCCGAGCCGGTCGCGCTCAGCATCGCCGACTCCCTCACGCGCGTGATGACCGAGCAGGCCCCCGAGGAGATGCGCGGCATGATCCAGGGCGCGAGCCGGATGCTCCGGGGCGTCGGCGGCACGCTCTTCGCGATGCAGCTCGGCCAGGTCGTCGGCGAGCTCGCGACGGAGGTCGTCTCGGGCGGCGACATCGGCATCCCCCTCATGGAGGACGGCCGCGCGGCGATCCTCCCCCAGAACGTCGCCGAGTTCGGCACCGACCTCGAGATCCCGTCCGACCAGGTCGAGCTCTACCTCGCGGTGCGCGAGCTCGCGCACGCGCGGCTGTTCCGCCACGCGCGCTGGCTGCGCCTGCACCTGATCACGGCGATCACGACGTTCGCGCGCGGGCTCGAGATCGACACCGATCGGCTCGAGCGCCTCGCCGAGGGCTTCGACCCGACCGACACCGACGAGCTGCGCGCGGCCGTGGTCAGCGGCGAGCTCATCCGCCCGCGCAACGAGACCCAGCAGGCCGCCCTCACGCGCCTCGAGACGATGCTCGCGCTCGTCGAGGGCTGGGTCGACGTCGCGACGGCGGATGCCACGAGCCGCCTGCCGAAGGCGACGCAGGTGGCCGAGACGATCCGACGCCGCCGGGCTTCGGGCGGCCCCGCCGAGTCGGCGCTGTCGACGCTCGTGGGCCTCGAACTCCGACCCCGTCGGCTGCGCGAGGCGGCCGCCATGTGGCGCGCCGTCACCGAGTCGGTCGGTGTCGAGGCACGCGACGCGCTGTGGGCGCACCCCGACCTGCTGCCCACCGCGGCCGACCTCGACGACCCCGCCGCGCTCGTCGCGCGCCTGACCGGCGCCGACACCACCGGCAGCGAGGCCGACGACGAGTTCGACCAGGCGCTCGAGCAACTCCTGCGCGGCGAGACCCCCGCAGCGCCGGGGGAAGACGGCGAGGACCCGCCCAAGGCCTGAGCCGCTCGCCGCGGCTGCACCCTCGGCCCTGTGGATTCCCGGCCCGCGGCAGCGGGCGCGTCGGGCATGCTCGGCGCATGCCGCAGATCGATCCCCGCCTCGCCCTCGTCTGGCGCTCGCCCGACCGGCTCCAGCTCGGCGCACCGCAGGCACGCGCGGTCCTCGAGCGACCCTCGCCCGTCGAGCTCGACCTGGTGCGGCTGCTCCGTCGCGGCGTGAGCGTCGCGGCCCTCGAGGCCATCGCCGCGGGCCTCGACGCACCGGCCGCCACGGTCTCCGACCTGCTCGCGGCGCTGGCTCCCGCACTGCTCGTCGCCGCGGACGCGAGCCCGTCCGCGGCCGCCGCCCCGGATTCCGCCGAGGCGCCTGCCGCGCCCGCCGGGGAGGTGCTGGTCGTCGGCATGGGGGCCTGCGCCGCTGCCGTCCGCGTCGGCCTCGGCCTGCTCGGCCATCGCGCGATCGACGCGGCCGGCGACGACGACCCGTACACCGCCGCGCTCGAAGCGCTCGGCGACGACGTCCGGCTCGTGGTGCTGGTCGCCGAGCGCGTCGTCCGCCCGGCGCAGCACCTGCCGCTGCTGCGACGCGACCTGCCGCACGTGCCCGTCGTGTTCACCGAAACCGGAGCGGTGGTCGGTCCCCTCGTCGTGCCCGGCGAGACCGCGTGCCTGCGCTGCGTCGATCTCGCGAGGCGCGATGCGGATGCCGCGTGGCCGGCCATCGCGGCCCAACTGGTCGACCAGCCCCCGGTGCCTCGCAGCGCGCGGCTGGAGTTCGACGCCGCCGTGACGGCGGTCCGACTCGTCGACGATCGGCGCTCGGCGCGCGGCGAGCGGCGATCCGATGGCGTGGCCTACCGACTGCCCGAAGACGGCGCGAGCGCCGAACGGCTCAGGTGCGAGCCGCACCCGGAGTGCGGGTGCCGAGCTCCCGGAGGAATCGCGACGGCTCCCGGTCTCCCCGCTGGCCGCCCGCTCGCCGCGCCCAGCTCAGCTCGAGTCGTCGCCGTGCCCGCGTGATGCCCACGTAGAGCAGGCGCCGTTCCTCGTCGATCGCCGTGTCGTCCTTGGCGTACGCGATCGGCAGCAGCCCCTCCGAGACGCCGACGATGAACACCTCCTCCCACTCGAGGCCCTTGGCCGAGTGCAGCGTCGCGACGGTGACCGCCTCGACCGTGGGCTCGTGGTGGGTCTCGGCGCGCGTACGGAGCAGATCGGTGAACTCGCGGAACGTCGTGCCGGGCGGCACGTCGTCGACGAGCCGTGCGATGGCGTCGAGCGACTCCCAGCGGGCGCGCACGACGCCCTGGCCCTCGGGCGGCCGCACCGACCAGCCGAGTCCGCGCAGCACGTCGCTCACCGACGAGAACAGCGGGCCGTCGGCGGGCACGAGCGCCTGCGCGCGCAGGTGGTGCACCGCCTCCTTCACCTCGGGGCGGTCGAAGAAGCGCTGCGCGCCGCGCACGCGCACCGGCACCCCGGCCTCCTCGAGCGCGTGCTCGTAGACGCCGGACTGGCTGTTCACGCGGATGAGCACCGCGAGGTCGGAGGGCTTCGCACCGGCCCCGATGCGCTCGCGGATGCCCGCCGCGACACCGCGCGCCTCGGCGAACTCGTCGGCGTACTCGAC
The DNA here is from genome assembly GCF_009647605.1 of Agromyces agglutinans. Lineage (GTDB taxonomy): Bacteria > Actinomycetota > Actinomycetes > Actinomycetales > Microbacteriaceae > Agromyces > Agromyces agglutinans. Next base: position 163,047 of record NZ_WJIF01000007.1, read on the forward strand.
GATGCGGGGCGCGGCGGGCTCGGCGGCCGGCCGCGGCCGGTCGTCCGGGGCATCCGCTCGGAGGCGAAGCGCGCCCGCGCGCCCGCGCATCAACCGGTTCGCCGTCTCCACGATGGGACCGAGCGACCGGTAGTTGCGTTCGAGCCGCACGATCGTGGCATCCGGATACCGTCGCTCGAAGCCCAGCAGGTAGTCGCTCGACGCGCCCGCGAAGGAGTAGATGGTCTGGCTCGCGTCGCCGACGACGCAGACGTCGGCGCGATCGCCGAGCCACAGCTCGAGCAGTCGCTGCTGCGCGGGCGAGACGTCCTGGTACTCGTCGACGACGAAGTGGCGGTAGCCCTCGCGCACCTGCATCGCGACGGACGGCTCGGTCTCGATCATGCCCGCCGTGACGAGCAGCACGTCCTCGAAGTCGAGCATGCGGCGCTCGTCCTTCAGCTCCTCGTAGGCGGCCATGATCGCGAGGTGCTGCTCGGGCGAGAGCTGCCCGGCGGGGCCGCGCGACGGCAGCCGCTGCTCGTACTCGGCGGGACCCAGGAGCTGCACCTTGCGCCACTCGATCTCGGCCGCGACGTCGCGGAGGGTCGCGGTGTCGACCTTCACCTTCGCGCGCTCGGCGGCCTGACCGAGCAGGCGACCCTTGAAGTCGAGCACGCGCGGGGCCGGACCGCCGACGACGAGCGGCCAGAAGTGGCCGAGCTGGGCGAGCGCGGCCGCGTGGAACGTGCGCGCCGGCACCTGTCCGGCACCGAGCGCATGCAGCCGCGCGCGCAGCTCGGCGGCCGCCCGCGCCGTGAAGGTGAGCGCCATCACGCGCTTCGGGTCGTACGTGCCCGACGCGACGCCGTACGCGATGCGGTGCGTGATCGCCCGCGTCTTGCCCGTGCCGGCACCGGCGAGCACGCAGACCGGCCCGATCAGCGCCTCGGCCACGATGCGCTGCTCGTCGTCGAGGCCCGCGAGCAGCGGGTCGACCGCGGGGCCGGTCGCGGCATCCGTGGCGGGGCCGGTCGCGGCATCCGTGGCGGGGCCGGTCGCGGCATTCGTCGCGGGGCCGGCCGTGGCATCCGTGGCGGGCATGCGGGCCGGCTCCCTCACCGGGTCGTCCATGGCAGGTCGCTGTCGGGCACGGGGCCGCCGAACCACCCGTCGAGCAGCCAGCGTGCGATCGACGCCGAACCCGGCACGACCACGCCGTCGTCGGCGGCGGCGGCCAACTCCTCGCGGGTGAACCAGCGCAGTTCGAGGATCTCCTCGCCGTCGGCGCGTGCGGTCGCCGGGTCGACGCCGGCCGCGACGCGCGCCCGGAACCCGAGCATGATGCTCGCCGGGAAGGGCCACGGCTGGCTCGCCACGTATTCGACCCGGTCGACGGCCACGCCCGCCTCCTCGCCGATCTCGCGGACGACCGCGGCCTCGAGCGATTCGCCGGGCTCGACGAACCCGGCGAGCAGCGAGAAGCGCCGCTGCTCCCACATCGCGTTCGAGCCGAGCAGCACCCGATCGTCGTCGTCGGTGACGAGCACGATCACGGCCGGATCGGTGCGCGGGAAGTGCAGGCTCGCATCGGCTTCGCAGCGGCGGGCCCAGCCCGCCTGCACCGGCTCGGTCGCCGCTCCGCAGCGCGGACACCGCGGGTGGCGTTCGTGCCACCCGGCGAGCGCGATCGCCTCGGTCGCGAGCGACGCGTGCGCGTCGTCGAGCACGGTCGCCAGCTGTCGGAGCCCCTGCCATCGTGCCGCCTCGGGCTCGAGCGCGAGCGCGGACTCGTCGTCGAGCACCCGCAGTTCGACGGGCGCGCCGCCCGGCTGCAGGCGACCGAGGTAGATCCGCAGCGGGGCGGGCGATCCGGCACGCTCCGGCGCGTCGGGCAGCTTCGACGGATGCCGCAGCTCGAGCTGCGGCGCCGAGCCCTCGACCTGCTGGGCGACGAGGAGCCGACCGGCGTGCACGGCGACGGCCAGCGCCGTCGGGTCGGCGTCGAGGCGTTCGGCCAGGTCGTCGAGCGCCCGCGCGTCGGCGTCGCGATCGATCAGGGTGCGAGCCAGCGGCGGCAGGGCATGCACGCGGTTTCCACCTCTCGACGCGGCTCGGACGGAGTCGGCGGGAAGGCGTGGCGGTCGCCGATCGGGCGAGGTTGCCTGCTTAAGCTGTGTGCCATGGCCAGACCCCCTCTCACTCTAGCCGCGTTGGCCACGGCGGCGGTGCCCGGACTCGAGGTGCAGGCCGCGGCCGCGCACACGCGCCGGTCGCAGGGCGGGTTCGACGCCGTGCTGCTGCGCACGGGCGACGGGCGCCACCTGGTGATCCGCGCACCGCGCTCGCAGGCCGCCGAGTCCGAGCAGTCCGCCGACCTCGTGGCCCTGCGATCGCTGACGACCGGTATCCGCTCGCGCCTGCCCTTCGCGGTGCCCGAGTTCGTCGGGCAGGCCCCGATCGACGGCACGCGCGCCGTCGTCACCGACCTCGTGCCGGGTGCCGCCCGGTCGGCCGACGAGCTGACCGCACAGGCCCCGCTCGCCGAGTCGGTCGGCCTCGCGGTCGCCGCGATCCACGGCCTTCCCAGCGCGTTCATCGGCGAGGCAGGGCTCACCCGCCGCACCGCGGCCGACTGCCGCGATGAGGTCGTCGACCTCATCGGCCGCTCGGCCGACACCACCCACCTGCCCGCGGCCCTCGAACGCCGATGGGAGGAGGCGGCCGACGACGCCGCGCTCTGGCGCTTCGAGCCGACCGTCGTGAACGGCTCGCTCACGGCCGATTCGTTCCTCGTCGACGCCGACCACGTCTCGGGCGTCGTCGGCTGGTCGCAGCTCTCGGTCGGCGACCCGGCTCGCGACCTGCACTGGCTGCTCACCTCGCGCGGACAGGCCGCCGACCGCGCGCTCGAGGCGTACCTCGTGGCCCGGTCGGGCGCCGCCGACCAGCACCTCCCCCGGCGCGCCCTGCTGTACGCCGAGCTCGAGCTCGCCCGGTGGCTGCTGCACGGCGTCGCCGTGCGCGACGAGTCGATCATCGCCGACGCTGTGGGCATGCTCGACGGGCTCGTCTCGAGCGTGCACGACCGGTCGAGCGAGCCGCTCGCCGCCGAGACCGGGCCGATCCTGACCGTCGGCGACGTCGAGCGACTCCTCGACGAGACACCGCGCGACCACGTGCCGCGCGAGGCCGGCGGCGCGATGCTCACCGACGCCTACGACTTCTCGGACCTCGAGCGCGTGCACGACGAACCGGTCGGCGACCTCACGGCGCCGATCCCGCTCGACCTCAGCGACTGGGGCGACGCGGCACCGGCCGAGCCTGCGGCGTCGCCGCCACCCGCATCGGGCGACGCGGCGGCCCGCGCGCACGCTCCACGGCACGACGCACCGCCCCGCGATCAGGACTGAGCGCCGACCTCCGCGCGTTCGACCCCACCCGCCCCGGCGCCACCGTGGCCGTCGGTGCCAGCCCCGTCGGTGCCATCGGTGATCTCGCCGCGGCCCAGGGCCTCGCTCCAGGCGAGCCGCAGGTCGCGCTCGTCGGAGAGCTCGCCGGGCCGGATGACCCGGTCGTCCTCCACGAAGTAGAAGCACGCGTCGATCTCGTCGACGGGCACGCCCGACCAGGTGGAGTACGCCAGCCGGTACAGCGCGAGCTGCGTCTGCTTGAGCGCGAGGTCGCGTTCGTCGCGCGGCGCCTTGCCCGTCTTCCAGTCGACCACCTGGAAGCGGATGCCCCGCCGCCCGAGCTCCGAGTCGGGATCGATCTCGTACACGGCGTCGAGCTTGCAGACGAAGACATGCTCGCCCATCGGCAGGTGCAGTTCGAGCTCGACGGCCGCCGGACGCAGCGCTCCCCATTCGGATGCCTCGAACGTCGCCTGCAGTTCGCGCAGCCGTTCGGGCGCCGGGTCGACCAGCCGCTCGTCAGCGGGCTCGGCCACCCACGCGAGCTCGTCGGGGCCGACGCCGTCGAGCGCGTCGATGGCCTCGGCGTCGCCCTCGCCGGTCGCGCGGTGCTCGACCCAGCGGTGGAACAGCGTGCCGATGCGCGTCGCCCGGAACGGGCGCTGCGGCATCGGGCGGCGCAGCTGTTCGGCCACGGCCGCGGGGTCGTCGACGTAGTCCTTGAACCTCGAGGCGGGCACGCGCACCGGGATGGGCGGAGCCTCGGGCGGCGACTGACGCCGGCGCCGCTCCTCGAGCAGGAGGTCGAGCTCTGAGCGCAGCGCCGGCCCGATGCCGGCGCCGGTCGGCCGCTCGGCCGCCTCGCGCACGGCACGCGCCGCGGCCTCGACCGCCGGCCGGCGCGCGCCGAGCGGATCGAGCGGCCACCGGATGGTCGAGGTCCGCTCGGCGAGCGGGTTCTCGTCGTGCATCGAGGCCACGGGCAGGGCGTCGCCAGGCAGCAGGCCGGCCTGCACGAGCTCGAAGAGGTACGGGCTCGGCCGGCGCGGCGTCTTCTGCGAGGCCCACCAGGACCCGGTCAGGAGCAGCTCGTCGCGGGTCCTGGTGACGGCCACGTAGACGAGTCGCCGTTCCTCCTCGAGGTCGCGGGCCGCGTTCTCGGCACGGAACGCCGTCACCGCCTCGTCGAACTCGGCCTGGCTCTGCGACCCCCGCCACACGAGCTCGGGCAGCTCGTCGCGATCGCCCTTGAAGTCGTTGGGCAGTTCGCCCACCGCGAGCCATCCGGCGGTCGTCCGCGGCTTCGCCGGGAGCTCGTCGTCGACCATCCGCGGAATCGCGACCACGTCCCACTCGAGGCCCTTCGACCCGTGGATCGTGAGCACCTGCACGGCGCCGGGCTCGGGTTCATCTTGCCGGGGCGCCAGCCGGTCGCGCTGCTCGGCCTCGGTGAGCCAGCCGAGGAAGGCGCCGAGCGTGGGCTGCTCGGACACCTCGACGAACCCCGTCAGCAGGTCGTCGAAGGCCTCGAGGCTCGGGCGCCCGAGCGGCTGGTCGGCATTGGCGTGCACCTCGATGTCGAGCAGCAGTTCCTGTTGCACGAGTGCGACGAAGTCGACGAGGCCGAGTCCGGCGCGCCGGCGCAGCGACTGCAGCTGCGCGCCGGCGCGACGCATCCGGGCGAGACCGGCCGCGCTGAACGCGGCGAGCGCGCGGTGGTCGTCGGGCGTGGCGGTGAGGAAATCGAGCGCGTCGATGATCGACGGCGACTCCTCGGGAGCGATCGAGTCGCGGATGCCCTGCCGCACGTCGGGCTCGAGGCGCCGGCTCGCCGCGTCGCGGTCGGCGAGCCAGCGCGCCAGCGTGCGCAGCGCCGCGAGGTCGGCCGTGCCGATGCGCCAGCGCGCGCCCGCGAGCACGCGGATGAGCTCGGCGCCGGCCGTCGGGTCGTGCAGCACGCGCAGCGCGCACACGAGGTCGGCGATCACGGGCTGGTCGAGGAGCCCCGCGATGCCGAGCACGTGCACCGGGACGCCGCGCTCGCGCAGGGCCTGCACGAACACGCCGACGTTCGAGAAGGTCCGGCAGAGCAGCGCGCCGGACGGCGGCCCCTCGCCGCCCGACGGCGGTGCCTCGCCGGCGGCCGCTCGCGCCTCGCCGCGGCGTCCGTCGCCGCGGGGCAGCACGCGGTCGGCGAACCAGTCGGCGACGCGGGCCGCCTCCTCGTCGATCGTCTCGTGCCACGAGACCTCGATCGCGCCGTCGCCCGCGAACGGCGAGGGGCGCAGCGCCGCCTTGGCGACGCCCGAGTCGAGGGGCGCGATGAGCGCGTTCGCGGCGTCGAGCACGCGCCGCGGGTTGCGCCAGCTCGTGGACAGGTCGAAGACCGAGGCATCCGCGCCCTCGTCGAAGTCGGCGCCGAATCGCGCGAGGTTCGCCGCGCTGGCACCGCGCCAGCCGTAGATCGACTGGTCGGGATCGCCCACGGCCATCACCGGCGTGCCCGCGAAGAGGGTCGCCAGCAGTCTGGTCTGCACCACGGACGTGTCCTGGTACTCGTCGAGCAGCACCGACCGGTAGCGGTCGCGATACCCGGCGACGACCTCGGGGTGGCGACGGCAGATCGCGAGGGCGAGGGCGACCTGGTCGGAGAACTCGACGTACCCGCGCTCGCGCTTGGCGGCCGCGAAGGCGTCGGCGAGCTCGAGCAGCGGCGGGAGGGCGCCGACCACGCCGAGCGCCTTCGTGAACGACTCGAACGGCGTGCGCTTGCGCGGCGCCCCGAGCGGCAGGTCGCCCATCGCCAGGAAGTCGCGGGTCCACGCGACGACGTCGCGCGAGTCGGCGACGTTCTCGGCGAGCGCCCGGCTGAGGCTCAGCACGGCCGCCGTGACGCGGTCGAGCGAGAGATCGAGCTCGACCAGGCGCGGATCGGCCGACTGCGCGGCGACCTGGCGGGCGAGCTGCCACGCGGATGCCTCGCCGAGCACGGCCGCGTCGGGCTCGCGGCCGATGAGCAGCGCGTGCTCGCGGTAGATCGCGCTCGCGAACGAGTGGTACGTGCCGACCGACGCGGCCTCGAGCGGGTCGAGGTCGAGCTCGGCGATGCCGCCGGCGACGAGCTGCGCCACGCGCTCGCGGATGCGGGCGGCGAGCTCGGCCGCGGCCTTGCGGGTGAACGTGAGGCCGAGCACCTCGGGAACGTCGACGTGACCGTTGGCGAGGAGCCACACGACGCGGTTCGCCATGGTCTCGGTCTTGCCGCTGCCCGCGCCCGCGACGACGAGGTGCCTGCCCCGCGGGTCGGCCTCGATGACCGCGCGCTGCTCGGGCGTCGGTGCGTGCAGGCCGAGCCGCGAGGCGATCTCGGCCGCGGCGATGCCGCGCACCTGCGCCGCGCCGCTCACGCGGACACCGCCGGCACGACCTGCACGCGGTACTGCCAGCCCGCGAACCGCGACCGGAACGGCAGCTCGGCCGCGGTCTCGAAGGTGGCGCCCGCCATGTTGCGCGCGACACCGTCGAGCCGTTCGAGGAAGGCGGCCTCGGCCTCGTCGTCGAAGGGCTGCTGGGCGCGTTCGGAGTACGCCGTCGCGCTCATGGGCTTGGCGACGTAGACGAGCTTCGCGCCGCCCAGCCGGCCCGCGTTCGGCACCGCTCCCCCGCGGGCCGCGAGCTGGTACGCGGCGAGCTGCGGATGCCTCGCGGTCTCGGGCCCCGTCGGCAGGTGCGACCCCGTCTTCAGGTCGACGATGACCGTGGTGCCGTCGGGCGACGCCTCGACGCGGTCGATGGTGCCGGTGAGCCGGGCCCGGCCCGCGATCAGCGTGAACCGCCCCTCGGCGCCGAGCAGTACCTTTCCGTCGTCGTCGAACGTCGCGAGGTACTCGGCGGCGCCCTCGGTCATGCGCCGGGCGCCGCGCCGTTCGCGTTCGGCGGCCCATCCGGCCTCGACGTGCAGGGTCGCCAGGCGCGCCTCGACGTCTGCCCAGAGCGCCTCGACGCTGACCTCGCCGTCGGTGCGTGCGCCCGCCGCCTCGACCACCGCGTGCACGATGGTGCCGATCGAGGCCGCGAGGCCCGACGGCGGCGACGCGACGTGGTCGACGAACCAGCCGAGGCCCGACTCCTCGGCCCGGTCGATCTGCGAGGGCGACACGTCGACGAGCGCCTCGGGGTCGCCGTCGAGGTCGACCAGCGGCGCCTCGGTCGACGGCTCGCGCAGGCCGTACCACTCGTCGGGATGCGCGCCGGGGATGCCGGCCTCGGCGAGCATCGCGAGCGCCGGCGCCGCCTCGCCGGCCGGTGCCGCGGCGACCTCGCGGCGCAGCGCCCCGACGAGCCCGCGCAGGTGCAGGGGCCGGCGGCGCGACGGCCGCACGCGCTCGGGGGCGTACCCCATGAGCACCGACGGCTGCTCGTCGTCGTTCGCGGTGCACGACAGCACGAGCTGCCGGCACGCGCGCGAGATCGCGAGGGCGAACAGTCGCAGCTCGTCGCTGCGCACCGAGACGCGGGCCTCGGCGACCGTCTCGGGAACCGGCATCGGCTCGCCCGAACGCGCGGCCGCCACCGCGCGCGGCAGGAGCGCGGCGTGCAGCAGGGTGCCGCGCGGCCGCAGGTTGGGCCATACGCCCTCCTGGAGGCCGGCGACCACGACGACGTCGAAGGCCCGCCCGACGAGCGCCGACGGCGTGCCGACGAACACCGTCTCGGCGCTGCGCTGCGGCGCGAGCGAGTCCTCGGGCAGTTCGCTCGCGAGCACCTCGTCGATGAATCGTCCGGGTGGTGCGCCGGGCGAGCGCTCGACGAAGCGCTGCGCGGCGGAGAACAGCGCGACCGCGGCATCGAGAGAGCGGTTCGCCTCCTCGGCGAGCACGCCCGTGCCGGAGGCCTGACCGCCCCACTCGGTCGCGAGCCCGCTGCCGTCCCACAGCGCCCAGAGCACCTCCTCGATCGTGCCGCCGCGCACGGCCGTGCCACGGGCCGCGGCGAGCAGCTTCGCGAGCCGTCCGGCCCGGCGCGCGGGCGCCGCGTCGATGGTCTCGAACCCGCCGGGCGCGCCGAGGGCGTCGACGAGCAACTCCTCGGCCGTGCGATCGCCGCCCGCGGCGAGCTCCTCGTGGCGCAGCGCGAGCCGCAGCCGCCGCAGCCCGACGGCGTCGAGGCGGCCCAGAGGGCCCGTCAGCAGGTCGACCGCGAGCTCACCGGAGAGCTCGTCGCGCTGCAGCGCGACCGACGCCGCCGCGAGCAGCGCCGCGGCGACGGGGGCATCCTTCAACGGCATGCGCGCCACGGCGCCCGCGGTCGGTACATCGGCGAGCGCGAGTCCGCGCTCGAACGCGGGCACGTCGCCGCCGGAGCGCAGGACGACCGCCATCGCCGACCAGGGGATGCCGTCGAGCAGGTGCCGTTCGCGCAGCAGCGCGGCGATCGACTGGCACTCGGCCGCGTGGGACGGCGCCTCGATGCCGAGCACGGGCCCGAGCGGATCGGCATCTCGCGCGACCGGCTCGGCCGGCACGGCGCGATGCGTGCCGCCGAGCGCCGCTCCGATGCGGCCGGTCACCTCGGCGACGAGCCGGTGCAGCGCAGGCCGGCCGCGACGGCGACCCGTGAGCTCGATGCGCTCCACGGGCACGCCGCCGAGCACGCCAGCCAGCGAGCCGAGCAGTTCGGGGCGGCCGCCGCGGAACCCGTTGCCGGCGACGTCGGGGTCGCCGAGCGCGATGACGGCGACGCCGCGGGCGGCGAAGCCGGCCAGCAGCGCGGCCCCCGCCTGCGTCGCCTCTTGCGCGTCGTCGACCACGACCAGGCGCAGCCGCGAGAGCGTGCCGAGGGCGCGTTCGGCATCGGCGTCGCCCGACATCGAGCGCGCGAGCACGGCCGCGGCGTACGCGCCGAGTTCGGCCGAGTCGTACTGGGCGCCGCGCACGAGCTCCTTCACGTCGGCGTACTCGTCGAGGAACTCGCCGGCCGCGACCCACTCGGGGCGCCCGGCGGCCTCGCCGAGCCGGCGCAGCGTCGTGCCGTCGGCGCCGTGCTCGACCGCGCGCATCACGAGCTCGCGCAGCTCGGCGCGGAACCCGCGCAGCCGGCGCACTTCGTCGGTCAGCGGGTCGGGCCACGCCGGCCCCCCGCCGTCGCGCGCCTCCGCGTCGAGCAGTTCGGCGATCAACTGATCGTGCTCGGCGCCCGTGAGGAGCGTCACGGGCTCGCCCGCGTCGGCGCGCACGAGCTGGAAGGCGATCGAGTTCGCCGTGCGCGCCATCGGCCCGCGGGAGGTGACGCCCAGCCGCACCGCGATGCGGTCGCGCAGCGCCGTCGCCGTCGCGCGGCTCGCGGAGATGACGAGCACGTCCTCGACGTCGTAGCCGCGGCGCTCGATGCGGTCGGCGACCACGTCGACGGCGAGCGTGGTCTTGCCCGAGCCCGGGGCGCCGAACACCGCCGCGGACGCGCCGTCGGCGAGGGCGAGCACCCGTTCACGGCCCGGATCGACCGCCTCCACCGCGTCGACGGAGGCCGCGTCGTCGTGGATCCTGACGACGGCGGGATCGGCGATCGTGGCGGGTGCGCGGTGCATGCCGTCACGCTAACCCGTTCTGCCGACAGTGAACGCCCGGACGCTCCCGGCAGGCGTGCCATAGTGTTGCAAGCACGACAGAAAGGCGCACTGTGGACGTTCGCATCGGCATCCAGAACTCCCCTCGTGAACTCGGTTTCGAGTCCTCCCAGACGGCGGCCGAGATCGAGCAGGCCGTCGCGGCCGCGCTCTCGGGGCAGTCCGCGCTGCTCAAGCTCGCCGACGAGAAGGGCAGCGTGTACGTGATCCCCGCCGCGGCCCTGGCGTACGTCGAGATCGGCTCGGAGGAGTCCCGCCGCATCGGGTTCGTCGCCTGATGGAGCTGCTGTTCATCACGCTCGGCGGCGCCATCCTCGGGGCCATCGCGCGGTACACGCTGCCGAAGCGGCAGACCTACGGCAGCGTGCTCGTTCCCGCCGTGGGCGCGGCCGTCGCGGCCGTCGTCTGGGTCGCGCTGACCTGGCTCGGCTGGGCGTGGGACGGCGGCTGGATCTGGGTCGTCTCGCTCGTGCTCGCCGGCGCGGCATCCGTGGCGACGGCGCTGCTCATCGCGCCGCGCCGCGAGCGCGCCGACGCGGCGCTGTTCGAGCGCCTCTCGCGTCCGGGCGCGACCGCGACCCACTGAACTCGCACCGGGGCTGAACGCGCGGGGCTCGCTCGGCGAGCGCGGCGCAGCCGGTGCCCGACGCGCGGCGCGCGATCGACGCGACCTACGCCGTGAGCCCGAGCGCGTCCATGCGGCGCGTGTGATCGGCGATGAGCTCGGTGAACACGGGCTCGACGTCCTCGTCGATGCGCCCGCTCGGCTCGGCCGCGCGCAGCGCCGACCGTGCCACGAGCAGCGTGTCGCCCACGAGGCTGCGGCCCCAGAGCGCGAGGCGGTCGGCGAGGCCCGGCTGCTCGGCGATCGCCCGCTCCAGCTCGTGCCGCAGCACCTGAGAGGCGCCCTCCTCGGCGAGGATGCGCCGCACGCGATCGGCGAGCTCGTTCGGCAGCCCCTCGGAGAGACGTGCGAAGAAGCCGTCGAGCATGCCGGTGGTCACGTAGATGCCGAGCAGGAGCTCGTACCAGTCGGCGCCGACGCTCGCCTCTCGGAAACGATCGGTCGCCGGCGCGAACGGGGCCATGACCTCGACGGGTTCGACGCCCGAGCGGCGCAGCTCGGCGATCAGGTCGTGGTGCTTGCGCAGCGCGACGCCCGCGGCGGCCGACAGGCCCTCCTTCGCGCCGAGGCTCGGCGCCGTCGCCACGGCCCGGGCCAGGTTCTCGAACGCCTCGAGCTGGATGTACGCGGCCTGGCCGAGGAAGGCGATGGGCTCGGGAACGAGTTCGGTGAAGTCGACCCTCGTCAGCGAGGTCGGCGCGACGCGGGGTCGCAGGCGCGGCAGTTCGCGCGAACCGCGCCTTCCCGACCAGAGCACCACGCAGGACAGCATAACCGGGGAGACATCCTCGACTCCGTTAGGCTTGACGTCGTACGCGGGCGATGGAACCGCGACCGTGCGCCTGCGGAAGAGATCAGGGCGCACCCGAGAAATACCGACAGGCGGAACACCCGTGACCACGTTCACCGAACTCGGCGTGGCGTCAGACATCGTCGACGCGCTCGCCGGGAAGGGCATCATCGATGCCTTCCCCATCCAGGAGCAGACCATCCCCCTCGCCCTCTCGGGCCAGGACATCATCGGCCAGGCCAAGACCGGCACCGGCAAGACCTTCGGCTTCGGACTGCCGATCATCCAGCGACTCGGCGACGACCCCGAGCCCGGTGTCAAGGTGCTCGTCGTCGTTCCCACGCGCGAGCTGTGCGTGCAGGTCACCGAAGATCTCGAGCTCGCGACCTCGAACCGCCCGACGAAGGTCGTCGCCATCTACGGCGGCAAGGCGTACGAGGGCCAGATCGAGCAGATCAAGGCCGGCGCGCAGATCGTCGTCGGGACCCCGGGCCGCCTCCTCGACCTCGCGAGCCAGCGCCTGCTGAACCTCGGCAACGTCCAGGAGATGGTGCTCGACGAGGCCGACAAGATGCTCGACCTCGGCTTCCTGCCCGACATCGAGAAGCTGTTCTCGAAGACCCCGGCGAACCGACACACGATGCTGTTCTCGGCCACGATGCCGGGCCAGATCGTCGCACTCGCGCGCCGGTTCATGTCGAAGCCCATCCACATCCGCGCGAACGACCCCGACGAGGGGCTCACGCAGGCGAACATCGAGCACCTCGTGTACCGGGCGCACTCGCTCGACAAGGACGAGGTGATCGCCCGCATCCTGCAGGCCGAGGGCCGCGGCAAGACCGTGATCTTCACCCGCACGAAGCGCGCGGCGGCGAAGCTCGTCGAGGAGCTCAACGACCGCGGCTTCAACGCGGCCGCCGTGCACGGCGACCTGAACCAAGACCAGCGCGAGCGGGCCATGGCCGCGTTCAAGGCCGGCAAGAAGGACATCCTCATCGCCACGGATGTCGCGGCGCGAGGCATCGACGTCGACGACGTCACGCACGTGATCAACCACACCATCCCCGACGACGACAAGGCGTACCTGCACCGCGCGGGCCGCACAGGCCGTGCCGGCAAGACCGGCATCGCCGTGACGTTCGTCGACTGGGACGACCTGCACAAGTGGGCGCTGATCAACCGCGCGCTCGAGTTCGGTCAGCCCGAGCCCGTCGAGACGTACTCGTCGAGCCCGCACCTCTACACCGACCTGAACATCCCCGAGGGCACGAAGGGCCGGCTGAAGCCGGCCGCCCCGGTGGCGTCGGCGACGCGGTCGAGCACCGCCGGTCGCAGCGAGGCATCCACCGGTGCGTCGGGCGACCGGCCCGAGCGCAGCCGCTCGCGCCGTCGCACGCGCGGAGGCCAGCCCGCGAACGCGACGGATGCCACGCGCTCCGAGTCGGCGCCGGCCGAGAAGGACCCGGGGTCGGGGACCCACGACGGCAAGGGCCACGAGCACCACGACGGCAACGCGGCGCCGCCGCGTCGTCGTCGCCGGCGCCGCGGCGGAGGCACCGGCACGGCCGGCGGCCAGGCGGCCCCGGCACAGCAGGGCTGAGTCCTACGGCAGCACGGGCGCGGAGCCTCGGCCCTCGGCCACGATTCGGTCGACGACCTCCGCGCTCGTGCGGCACTGCCCCAGCCGGTTGGGCTTGCCCGACCCGTGGTAGTCGCTGGACCCGGTGACGACGAGCCCGAACCGCTCGGCGAGTCGGCGCAGCCGCGGCTTGGCGTCCTCGCGGTTCTCGGGGTGATCGACCTCGAGGCCGAAGAGCCCGGCCTCGACGAGTTGCGCGAGCCGCGACTCCGGGATCACGCGCTCGGCGCCGCGCGTGCCGGGGTGCGCGAGCACGGGAACGCCGCCGGCCGCGCGGATGAGCCGCACGCCGGTCAGCGGGTCGGGCGCGTAGTGCGGCTGCGCGTATCCCGCGCGCGGGTGCAGGATGCCCGCGAACGCCTCCGACCGGGTCGGCACGTGCCCGCGCGCGACGAGCGCGTCGGCGATGTGCGGTCGCCCGATGGTCGTGCCCTCGACGGTCTGGGCGAGCACGTCCTCCCAGCTGAGGTCGTAGTCGCGCGAGATGCGCCGGACGATCTGCTCGGCGCGGGTCAGCCGCGACTCCCGGATGCGCGCGGTCTCGGCGAGCAGGCCCTCATCGAGCGGGTCGAGCAGGTAGCCGAGCAGGTGCACGCTCGTGTACTGCTCGCGCGTCGAGAGCTCCATGCCCGGGATCAGAGCGACGCCCGAGCCCGGAACGGCGGTCGCCGCCTCCGCCCAGCCGGAGGTCGAATCGTGGTCGGTGAGCGCGATCGCCCCGAGGCCGAGGCTCGCGGCCTCGGCGATCAGCGCCGCCGGCGTCTCGGTCCCGTCGGAGACGACGGAGTGCACGTGCAGGTCGGCCGCACCGACGGATCCGGCAGATTCGACCATCCCCACATGCTAGCGGCGCGCTCCCGGGCGACTCCCAGCCGACGGGCAGCGATCGCTCCGGTCACCCCCTGTTCGGGTGGCTAGGGTTGGGGGATGCTCCCCCGCCTGCTCGGATGGGCCGTGGTCGTCGTCACGCTCATCGCCGCGACGATCCTGGCGTGGCCGCAGGCGTTCGGACTGCAGAACCAGTGGATCGCGACGCACGTCGTGGCGCTCCGCGGCGCGGCCGCCCTGGCCGCCCTCGTCATCGCCGTGCTCTTCGTGCTCCTCACCGTCCCGCGTCGCACGCGGCGGTTCGGCATCGCGATGGCGACCGTGCTCGCGCTGTTCGCCGCCGCGAACATCGCGGTGCTCTCGGTGCGCGGGCTCGGCGGGTCGGATGCCTCGGCCGGGGCATCCGACGCGGTGGACGAGGTGACCGTGCTGGCGTGGAACACGCTCGGAGAGGTGCCCGACGCGCAGACCATCGCGAGCCTCGCCCTCGACGAGGGCGCCGACGTCATCGCGCTGCCCGAGACGACCGACCCGCTCGGCGAGGAGATCGCGATCGCGATGCGCGAGGGCGGTCGCCCCATGTGGGTGCACACGCAGTTCTTCGACCAGGTCGCGAAGGCCCGATCGACGACCCTGCTGATCAGCCCCGACCTCGGCGACTACGAGGTGACCTCGGCCGACTGGCCCGGCCCGCCCGACAATACGAACACCTTGCCCACGGTCGTGGCCGACCCGGTCGACGGCGACGGACCGCGCATCGTGGCGGTGCACGCGGTCGCGCCCATCCGTTGGGAGCTGCGCAACTGGCGCAGCGACCTCGACTTCATCGGCGAGCTGTGCGCGGGCGACGACGTGATCCTCGCAGGCGACTTCAACGCGACGCTCGACCACTTCGCGGGGCGCGGCGTCGACGGCGGCGACCTCGGCCGTTGCCGCGACGCGGCGCTCGCGGGCGGCGCGGCCGGCGTCGGGACCTGGCCGACCGACGTGCCGCCGCTGCTCGGCAGCCCGATCGACCACGTGCTCGCGACGCCGAACTGGCGCGTCGAGGCGTTCCGCGTCGTCGGCGAGCTCGACGACTCGGGCAGCGACCACCGCCCGATCGTGACGAGGCTGGTTCGCGCCGGCTGACCGGTGGCGGCGGCTCGCGGCGGTGCGAGAATGGATGCCATGTCCGAGACCACCGACACGTCCACCGCTCCCGCCGAGCCCGCCCTCGACGAGATCCCCGCCGAGGAGAGCGACCGCAACACGAACCGTTCGACGACGCCCGGTTCCGAACGGTTCAAGGAGTACGTCTCGACCGGCTGGGCCGAGCGCGACGAGGCCCTGCCGCCGGCCCGCGAGCAGGCGTCGTACGCCGCCCTGCGCCGTTCGATCGTGTCGGCCGCGTTCCCGGGGCAGCGCCTGATCATCCCCGCCGGCGAGCCGAAGCAGCGAGCCAACGACACCGACTACCCGTACCGGGCCCACTCGGCGTTCGCCCACCTCACGGGCTGGGGCTCCGACTCCGAGCCCGGCGCCGTGCTCGTGCTCGAGCCCGAGGGCGGCGAGGGCCACCTCGCGACCGTGTACTTCCGCGAGCGCGCCGGCCGCGACTCCGACGAGTTCTACGCCAACCCGGCGATCGGCGAGTTCTGGATCGGCCCGCGCCCCTCGCTCGGCCACGTCGCGGCCGACCTCGCGGTCGCGACCCGCGACATCCGCGACCTCGACGACGTCATCGCGCGCGTCGACACGTCGACGCTCGTGCTGCGCGAGGCCGACGCGGCGCTCACCGAGCGCGTCGACCACGCGCGCATCCGATTCGCCGCCGAGGAGGCGCTGTCGACGAACGCGCAGGATGCCCCGTTCAGCCTCGAGGTGAACGGCGCCCACGAGCCCGACGCCGAGCTCGCGCGCGTGTGCTCGGAGCTCCGCCTCGTGAAGGACGAGTACGAGATCGGCCAGATGCGCGCGGCCGTCGACGCGACCGGCCGCGGCTTCACCGAGGTGCTCGCCGAGCTGCCCCGCATCACGAGCGAGGTGCGCGGCGAGCGCGTCATCGAGGGCGTGTTCGCGACGCGCGCCCGCCTCGACGGCAACGACGTCGGCTACGCCTCGATCGCGGCGGCGGGCCCGCACGCGACGATCCTGCACTGGACCCGCAACGACGGCCCCGTCGTGCCGGGCGACCTCGTGCTGCTCGACGCCGGCGTCGAACTCGACAGCTACTACACGGCCGACATCACCCGGACCTTCCCGGTCAACGGCACCTTCTCGGCGGTGCAGCGGCAGGTGTACGAGGCGGTCCGCGAGGCCGCCGACGCCGCGTTCGCGATCGTGCGCCCGGGCGCCGTGTTCCGCGACGTCCACGCCGCGGCGATGCGCGTGATCGCCGAGAAGACGGCCGAGTGGGGCTTCCTCCCGGTCTCGGCCGCCGAGTCGCTCGAGCCCGAGAACCAGTTCCACCGCCGGTACATGGTGCACGGCACGAGCCACCACCTCGGTCTCGACGTGCACGACTGCGCGCAGGCGCGCCGCGAGCTCTACCTGGACGGCGTGCTCGAGGCGGGCATGGTCTTCACGATCGAGCCGGGCCTGTACTTCCAGCCCGACGACCTCACAGTGCCCGCGGAGTTCCGCGGCATCGGCGTGCGCATCGAGGACGACATCCTCGTCACCGCCGACGGCGCGGAGAACCTCTCGGCCGCGATCCCCCGCACGGCCGACGAGGTCGAGGCCTGGGTGCGGTCGGCGCAGGCCTAGTCGACGCGCGGTCGAGCGCCCGTCGCGTTCAGGCGGCGTCCGTCGCGCGCCGCGCGCGGCGGGCGCGCCACCACGCCCAGAACCGGTCGAGCGCGCGCTTGACGAACGCGGCCATGCGCCTCGCCCACGCGAACTCGGTGCCGAGGATCGCGAGCCCGAGGAACACGACGAGCCAGCCGGGTCCGGGCAGCGGCACGAGGGCGAGCCCGCCGACGGCGATCACGCCGCCGAGCACGCCGACACCGATGCGGTAGGCGGTGCGGAGCCTCGGGTGCCGGTCGATCCACCGCCGGATGCGCCGCAGCAGCACGCGCACCGGCCGGTCGGCGCGCTCGCCGTCGGCGATGTCGGCCCGGATGACGTCGGCCCGGATGTCGCCTCGGAGGTCACCATCGAAGGTCATCGCAACACGATATATCGCGAAACTGGCGGATGCCTCCGAGTCGGAGACCGAACGCAGCGCAGACCCGGCAGGCCGCGTCAGGAGCGCGGTTCGGCCCCGTCGCCATTCGAGCTGTCGTCGTCGGCGGGAGCGGGGTCGACCGGCTCGGGCGCGTACTCGCCGTACTGCGGGCGGGCCCGTTGGTCGGAGCGGGCGCGGCGCGCGGCATCCGTCGCCTCGCCGTAGGTGCGCGGTTCGCCGACGGTCGCCGACGGAGCGGCGGGCGCCGACGACGCGGCCGGCGCGGACGGCGCGGCCGGCGTGACGGGCGCGTCGACGCCGAGCACCTCGCGGGCCCGCCCGACATGCGCTGACTCGGCGATGATCGCGTAGCGGGTCGCGAGCACCTGCATGACCGAGGTGAAGTCGCGGCGGCGCCGGTTCACCGAGTACGAGACGAGCCCGAAGATCATGCCGAAGCCGGCACCGATCAGCACGGCCGAGGCGAGGAGCCCGAGCGCCGCGCCGGTCGGCGAGAAGATGAAGAAGAGGAGCCCGAGGAAGAGGCCGAACCACGCGCCGGACAGCGCGCCGGCGCCGGCCGCACGACCCCAGGTGAGCTTGCCCGTGATGCGCTCGACGCTCGTGAGGTCGGTGCCCACGATGGCGAGCTCGCGCACCGGGAACTCCGCCTTCGCGAGCTTGTCGACCGCCTGCTGCGCCTCCTGGTAGGTCTCGAAACTCGCGACGGTCTCGCCCTTCGGCAGGGTCGGGATCGGCTGGGCCGCGCGGCGGCCGAACGGGCTCGGGGAGGTCATCCGGTCATTGTCCCACGACGGCCCGCGCGGGGCCCGATTCCGGGGCCGGGGGCTAAGTTGGTAACCGTGAGCGCCACGAGAGTCTTCGTCGCCCGACTCGCCGGGTGCGCCGTCTTCGACCCCGCCGGCGATCGGGTCGGTCGCGTGCGCGACGTGCTCGTCGTGTACCGCAAGTCCGATGCGCCGCGCGTCGTGGGCCTCA
This sequence comes from Agromyces agglutinans, assembly GCF_009647605.1. Classification (GTDB taxonomy): domain Bacteria; phylum Actinomycetota; class Actinomycetes; order Actinomycetales; family Microbacteriaceae; genus Agromyces; species Agromyces agglutinans. Next base: position 181,096 of record NZ_WJIF01000007.1, read on the forward strand.
TCGTCGAGATCCCCGGCAAGCGCCGGGTGTTCCTCTCGATCGGCCGGGTGACCTCGATCAGCGGCGGGCAGGTCATCACGACCGGCCTCATCAACCTGCGCCGCTTCGAGCAGCGCGGCGGCGAGGTGCGCGTCATCGCCGAGATGCTCGGCCGCAAGGTCGCCTTCACCGACGGCTCGGGCCTGGCCACCATCGAAGACGTCGCGATCGACGAGCAGGAGCCCGGCGAGTGGGAGGTCTCCCAGCTCTTCGTGCGCCGTCCGAAGGGCGCGTCGCCGTTCTCGAAGGGCGCCTCCGCGTACGCCACCTGGCGCGAGGTGCGCGAGGCGAACGCGCCGGGCGAGGCGCAGTCGGCCGAGCAGCTCATCGCGACGTACTCCGAGCTGAAGCCCGCCGACCTGGCGAACACCCTGCTCGACCTGCCCGCGCAGCGCCGGCAGGAGGTCGCCGAGGAGCTGTCCGACGACCGCCTCGCCGACGTGCTCGAAGAGATGCCCGAGTCCGACCAGGTCGAGATCCTCGCGGGCCTCGGCGACGACCGCGCGGCCGACGTGCTCGACCACATGCAGCCCGACGACGCGGCCGACCTCATCGCGCAGCTGCCGGAAGAGCGCGGCGAGCACCTGCTCGAGCTCATGGAGCCTGAAGAGGCCGACGACGTGCGGTTCCTCCTCGCCTACGGCCCCGACACCGCGGGCGGCCTGATGACCACCGAGCCGATCATCGTGTCGGCCGACGCGACGGTCGCCGAGGGGCTGGCGCTCATCCGCCGGCACGACCTCGCGCCCGCGCTCGGCGCGGCGATCTGCGTGACGCTGCCGCCGTACGAGCCGCCGACGGGTCGCTTCCTCGGCATGGTGCACTTCCAGCGGATGCTCCGCTACCCGCCGCACGAGCGCCTCGGACCGCTGATCGACCAGGGCCTCGAGCCGGTCAGCGCCGACACCTCGGCCGCCGAGGTGAGCCGCATCCTCGCCAGCTACGACCTGGTCTCCGTGCCGGTCGTCGACGAGAAGCATCGACTCGTCGGGGTGGTGACCATCGACGACGTCCTCGACTACCTCCTCCCCGACGACTGGCGAAGTCATCCCGAAGACGGAGAACTGACCAAGCGCGCCACCGCGCGCGCCCAGCTCGAGACGGGAAGCATCCCGATCCACCCCGGAAGGAGGGCAGGAGATGGCACGCGCTGACGTCGACGACCGTCGATTCGACACCCCGAAGGGCGGGCGCCGATCCGTGTCCTTCCGAGGCAACCCCGACAAGGACCGCTTCGGCCGCTTCACCGAGTGGGTCGCGCGCGCGATGGGCACGCCCGCGTTCCTGCTCGGCCTCTCGCTGTTCGTCATCGTCTGGATGCTCTGGAACACGTTCGCGCCCGAGCAGTGGCGCTTCGACTCGATCGAGATCGGGTTCACGGCGCTGACGCTCGTGCTCTCGCTGCAGGCCTCGTACGCCGCTCCCCTGATCCTGCTCGCGCAGAACCGGCAGGACGATCGCGACCGCGTGCAGATCGAGCAGGACCGGCAGCGCGCCGAGCGCAACCTCGCAGACACCGAGTACCTCGCCCGCGAGGTCGTCGCGCTCCGGCTGGCGGTGAAGGAGCTCGCGTCGAAGGACTTCATCCGCGCCGAGCTCCGCCAGGCGCTCGACGAGCTCGACCGGCGCGACGAGGAGGACGCCGACCGTGCCCCCGCTCCCGCCTCCTGAGCCGGAGGGCAATCCGGCCGGCGCCCTCGAGGTCCGCGTCCGCGCTGCCCTCGGTGGGGTGATCGATCCCGAGATCCGCAAGCCCATCACCGAACTCGACATGGTCGGCGCCGTGACGGCGGGCGACGACGGCCGGGTCCGCGTCGACGTGCGGCTGACGATCGTCGGATGCCCCGCCAGCGACCGCATCGAACGCGACGTGCGCGAGGCGGCCGAGCAGGTCGTCGGTGCCGGCAACGCCGAGGTGGTGCTGTCGGTCATGACGCCCGAGCAACGGCAGGCGCTGACCGAACGGCTGCGCGGCGGCCGGGCCGCGCGCGGCAACCCGTTCGGCCCCGGCACCCTCACGCGCGTGATCGCGGTCACGAGCGGCAAGGGCGGCGTCGGCAAGTCGACGCTGACCGCCAACCTCGCGGTCGCGCTCGCAGCACGCGGGCTCGCGGTCGGGCTCGTCGACGCCGACGTGCACGGCTTCTCGATCCCGGGGCTCCTCGGCCTCGTCGACGAGCACGGCAACGCCGTGCGACCCACGCGCGTCGACGACATGATCCTGCCCCCCGTGGCGCACGGCGTGAAGGTCATCTCGATCGGCATGTTCGTCGAGCCGGCCGAGCCCGGCGGGCGCGCGTCGTCGGTCGCGGTCGCGTGGCGCGGGCCGATGCTGCACCGCACGCTCTCGCAGTTCCTGACCGACGTCTACTTCGGCGACCTCGACGTGCTGCTCGTCGACCTGCCGCCCGGCACGGGCGACGTCGCGATCTCGCTCGGCCAACTGCTGCCCAACGCCGAGGTCGTCGTCGTGACGACGCCGCAGCCCGCCGCGGCCGACGTGGCCGAACGCTCGGGCGTCGTCGCGCGCCAGACGGGCCAGCGCGTCGTCGGCGTCGTCGAGAACATGTCGGCCTTCGCCGGTCCCGACGGCGCGCTCGTCGACCTGTTCGGCGCGGGCGGCGGCGACGAGGTCGCGCGCCGGCTCTCCGAGGGGCAGGCCGAGCCCGTGCCGCTGCTGGCGAGCGTTCCGCTCAGCGTCGCCCTCCGCCGCGGCGGCGATGCGGGCGAGCCCGTCGTGGCATCCGAACCCGACGACCCGGCCGCGCGCGCGATCGAGCAGGTCGCCGCAGCGCTCGCCGCGCGCCCGCGATCGCTGCAGGGCCGCCGGCTCGACGTGCAGGTGCGGTGATCCGGATGCCCCGCGCGCAGGCTCGTTCGCGTCGGCGGGGCATCGGCGCGCGCGGCATCGCGCGGCGGGGCGGCCTCACGGCCGCGGCGGTGCTCGCGGGAATCGGCGGGCTCTTCGGACTCGCGGGCTGCGCGTCGGCCGTGACGCCGTCGTCCTCGCCGGCACCGGCGCCCGCCGCCGAGCCGCCGCCCGCGCTCACCGCGAGCGTGCTGCAGAGCCGCCAGGACGTCGTCGACGGCCGGCTCGTCGTGCAGGTCGACAACGGCACGGACGAGCCACTCGAGATCGATCGGCTCGTCGTCTCATCGCCCGCGCTCGGGGCCGAGCCGTCGGTCGACGGCCCGAAGCTGATCGCGGCGGGGCGCTCGGTGCAGTACCGCATGGACCTGCCGGCGCCGACCTGCGACGACCCCGGCGACGTGGCAACCGTGGTGTTCCTCGAGGGCCGCGTCGGCGAGGCATCCGTCGCGGGCGACCTCGCGACCACCGACCCCTACGCGACGATCGCGCGCGTGCAGAACGACGGATGCCTCGCCGCCGCGGTCGAGCGGATCGTCGGGATCACGCCGCCCGAGCGGCTGCGCTCGACCGGCGCGGGCGCCGACCGGCGCGCGGTCATCGACCTCGCCGTCGCACCCGTCGCGGGCGCCGAGGGCACGGTCTCGGTGCGGCAGGTGCTCGGCACGACCCTGCTCTCGGCCGAGGACGGCCTCAACTGGCCGGTCACGCTCGAGATCGCCGGTGGCGGCGCGCCCACGACCATCGAGCTGCCCGTTCGCCCGGCCCGGTGCGACCAGCACGCCGGCGCCGAAGACAAACGGGGCACCATCCTCCCGCTCGAGGTCGTCACGAGCGACGGCTGGAGCGGGCTCTACGAGGTGCGTTCCGGAGCCGCGCTCAAGCAGGACCTCTTCGCCTACTTCACCGAGCGCTGCGGGCTGGGCTGAGCCCACTCACCGCCCGGTCGCGATGGCCTGCGTGCCGATCACGGCGAGCAGCTGGAGCCGCTCGTGGCTCTCGGTGCCCGGCGTCGCGGTCAGCACGAGCAGCGTCTGGCCCTGCTCCGGGTCGACGAGGAACTGGCACTGCAGCTCCATCACCCCGACCTCGGGGTGCTGCACGCGTTTCTCTCGCGGGTGCGCGCCGCGCACCTCGTGCGCCTCCCAGAGGGCGGCGAACTCGGGACTCTGCGCGAGCAGCGCCTCGACCATCGCGCCGGCGCGCGACGCCCGGCCGTGCTTGGCGTACGCCGCGCGGATGTCGGCGGTGAACGCGCGCGCGTGCGTCGGGTGATCCTCGTCGGGGTAGACCGAGCGCGCCGACGGATCCATGAACCACCGGTAGCCCACGCTGCGGAGGAACCCCTCGTACCGGGTCTCGTCGCCGAACAGTGCGCGGGCCGCCGGCGTCTGCGCGAGCGTCTCGCCGAGCTCGGTCATCACCTGGGCCGGGGTGTCGGCGAGGCGGTCGAGGACCCGCATGACGCCGGGCGAGACATGGTCGCCGCGCAGCGCTCGCACGGGTGCCGTGTGGCCGGCCAGACGGAACAGGTGGTCGCGCTCGTCGAGGCTGAGCCGGAGGCCGCGGGCCATCGCCGCGAGCATCTGCTCCGAGGGCTGCGGCCCGCGGCGCTGCTCGAGGCGGCTGTAGTAGTCGACGGACATGTCGCAGAGGGCTGCGACCTCCTCGCGGCGCAGGCCGGCCGTGCGCCGCCGCGCGCCTCGGCGGAGGCCGACGTCCTCCGGCTGGAGGACCTCTCGTCGACGGCGGAGGAAGTCCGCAAGCTGTGCCCGGTCCATGCTCCGAGTCTGCGAGATCGCCCCGAGCGGAACAAGGGATCGGCGATGCCCCCATCCGAAGCGCAACGCCACGCTGAGATCCACACCGCCGCCGCCACCGCCGCCACGACGCGCGCCACGGCTCGCCGCGACCGCCCCGCCGCCCTCAGGCGGAGACGGTCACGCCCGCCATCCGCTCCGACCGCTCCCAGATCCGCCGCGCGGCATCCGCGTCCAGCAGGCGGGAGTAGACCGGTTGCTCGGCGGGCAGTCCGCGCAGGTGTCGGAACCCGCTCGGACCGTAGAGCCGGCCGCCGACCGCCTCCGGACTCGCCACGGCGAACACGGCCGGCAGCGCCGCGGAGGCCGGCGTGCCGAACAGGATGCCGCGTCGTGACATCGCGCGGATGAACCGGATGGCGGCCGTGTCGTCGGCGCGCCCCATACCGGGCTGCGCGGCCAGCAGGTTGGTCGGCGTGATGCCCGGGTGCGAGAGGGTGCTGCGGATGCCCCAGCCCGCGGCCGCCGACCGGCGGTGCAGTTCCATCGCGAACAGGCCGAACGCGATCTTGGAGGAGCTGTAGGCCCGCATCGGGTCGTACCCGCGCTCCCAGCCGAGGTCGTCCCAGTTGACGGCACCGCGGTCGGCCGCGATGCTCACCTGGCTCGTCACGTGCGCGCCACCGGCGATCAGCAGCGGAAGCAGCCGCGCGACGAGCGCGAAGTGGCCGAGGTGGTTCGTCGCGAACTGCAGCTCGAATCCGTCGACGGTCACTCGACGCTCGGGCGGGGTCATGACGCCGGCGTTGTCGACCTGGATGTCGATCGGCCGGCCCTCGGCGAGCAGGGCGTCGGCGAACGCGGCGACGGATGCCAGCGACGACAGGTCGAGCGGCCGTACTCGGATCGTGGCGGCCGGCGTGCGCTCGCGGATGCGTGCGGCCGCCGCCTCGCCCTTCGCGAGGTTCCGGGCGGGCATGACGATCTCGGCGCCGGCCCGCGCGAGGCGGGCGGCGATCTCGAAACCGACGCCGTCGCTCGCCCCGGTGACGACGGCGAGACGTCCGGTGAGGTCGGGGACGGCGATGTCGATGGTGTTCGGCATGGGGCGACTCCAGTTCGTCGGTGCAACAAGTCGCTTCCATCCTCACGAGCACGCGCCGGCCGATTCAGGGCGCGATGACCCGGGGATCGGCGATCCCTGCCTGGCGCTCGGGTCGCCGCCTCAGCTGCGACCGGAGGGGGCGACCGGCTCCACGACGCGCGCGAGCAGTTCGACGAGCAGGCGCTCGGCGAGTTCGGCCGGCAGCGCCTCGACCAGCGCGAGCACGGGTGCCAGCCGCTCGGGCAGCGCGCCCGAGGCCGCGCCCTGCTCGGGCCCGTCGGGCGCGTTGCCGCCGAGCAGTCCGAACGAGGCGAGCAGCAGGGCGGCGCCGTCGGCGTCCAAGCCCTCGGCCGAGGCGGCGAGCCCGGCTGCCGCCTCGGGCCCGCCCGCGAGCTCGACGAGCAGCAGCGCACCGTCGGCGGGCGGTGCACCGCGAACCTCGTCGGCCGCCGCGCGAAGTGCCGGCACGAGGTCGTCGAGCACGCGCTCGGTGACGGGCGTGACGGTGAGGTGCGTCGTGCGCGGCAGGGGTGCGCCGTCGTCCTGCGCGAGCCCGGGCTGGAGTTGCAGGTGCCAGCCGAGGCCTCGTGCGGCATCCGCCCAGTGGTGCGGATCGACCCGGCGCTCGGGCGGCAGGCCCTCGTCGGTCGCGACCGCCAGCAGCGGCCCCACCGGCGAGCCGACGACGCGCAGGCCCTCGATGCCCTCGACGGCGTCGCGCAGCACCCCCGTCGCGCGCGCGGCCCGGCCGGCCAGGTCGCGGAACCCGTCGACGCCGAGCGCCTCGATGATCGCCCACGCGGCGGCCAGGGGGCCGGCGGGCTTCGAGCCCGTCATGGTGGGGTTCACGACGGGATAGCCCGGCCACTTCGTGGTCGCGAAGTACTGCCGGCGGTGCAGGTCGCGGCCGCGGGTGAGCAGCACCGAGACGCCCTTCGGCGCGTAGCCGTACTTGTGCAGGTCGGCCGAGAGCGTCGTGACGCCCGGCACCCGGAAGTCCCACGGCGCGAGGGGCGGCTCCTCGTCGGAGCGGAACGCGAGCGCGAACCCCCCGATGCACGCGTCGACGTGGAGCCGGATGCCTCGCGCCGCGGTGATCGCGGCGACGTCGGCGACCGGGTCGAGCGTCGCGAACGGGTACGACGGCGCGCTCACGACGACGAGCGCGACGTCGTCGCCGAGCCGCTCCTCGATGGCCGCGGGGCTCACGGCACCCGTGGCGGGATCGACCGGCACGAGGTCGAGGGCGAGCCCGAAGTACGCGGCCGCCTTCTGGAACGCGGCGTGCACCGTGACGGGTGCCACGAGGCGCGGGGTCCGCGGCGTGCCGGCGCGCGCGGCCCGCCAGGCCTCGCGGGCGCCCTTCACCGCGAGCAGGCAGCTCTCGGTGCCGCCCGAGGTGACGGAGCCGACCACCTCGTCGTCGCCGTGGAAGATCTCTCGCGCGAACCCGAGCACCTGCGACTCCATGACCGCGACCGAGGTGAACGTCGTCGGGTCGAGCCCGTTGACGGGCTGCACGAGCCGGGCCGCCTCCGCGGCGAGCTCGTCGAGCTCGGCGAGCCCCGAGTCGTACACGTACGACAGCACGCGCCCGCCGTGGGTGGGCGCGTCGGCGTCGCGCAGGGCGCGCAGCTCCGCGAGCACGTCGGCCCGCTCGCGTCGGAATGCGGTCATCGGAGACCTCCTTCTGCGGGCGCGGCCGTGACGGCCGGTTCCGCGTCGATGTCGGCCCGGCCCAGCGGATACCTCCGCACGGCGACCAGGCTGAGCGCCGCGAGCGCCGCGGGCACGACGCTGAACGCGATGACGATGCCGGCGATCGCCGCGCCGCTCTGCTCGACGACGTCGGCGCCCGCCGACTCGACATAGCCGGTCGCCGCGAGCGTGACGGTCAGCAGGGTCGCGCCGAGCGCCATGCCGGCCGTCTCCCCCGCGGTCCAGACCCCGCTGAAGCTGCCGGCGCGGTCGGCGCCGTTCGTCGCGGCGTCGTGCGAGATCACGTCGGGCAGCATCGCCATCGGCAGCGACTGCATGCCCGCATACGCTGCGCCGGCGATCCCGACGGGCACGTACACCCATGCACCGGGCGCCCAGAGCAGCCCGACGAGGCTCAGCGCGGCGACCGCGAAGACCGCGGTCGCGATCGCGAACCCGCGCTCCTTGCCGATGCGGCGCGAGAGGATGCCCCACAACGGCGCGCACACGACCGCGGGCGCGATCAACGCGGCGAACAGCAGCGTGACCGCCGACTGCGACTCGAGCACCCACGTCGCGACGTACTGCGCGCCCGCGAGCATGAGCCCGGTCGCGAGGCCCTGGAGCACGAAGGCCGCGAGGAGCGTGCGGAAGGCCGCGCTGCGCCGCAGGGCCGCGAATCCCTCGCGGTAGCCGTCGCGCAGGCTCCGACCCGGCGCCGCGGTGCGGGCCGGGGCATCCGTTCGCGTGCTCGTCGCCGACCTGGGAGCCGTGGTCGCGGCGACGAGCATGCCGACGCCGATCGCGAGGCCGGCGACGACGGCCATCACGAGGTAGCCGACGTGCTCGTCGTCGAACGCGTCGCGGATCTCGGGCCCGCCGGCGCCGAACGCGAGGATCGCGAGCGTCAGCACCACGACGCGCCACGTCAGCAGGCGCGTGCGGTCGTCATAGCCCGCCGTGAGTTCGGCCGGCAGCGCGAGGTAGGGCACCTGGAACACGCTGAACGCCGTCGCCGTCGCGAGGAAGGCGACGAAGACCCAGATGCCGGATGCCACGGGCCCCAGCCCGGCCGGGATCGCGAAGGTCAGCACGAAGCCGACGGGAATGAGCGCCGCGCCGACCAGCATCCACGTGCGCCGGGAGCCGGTGCGCGCGAGCGCGCGGTCGCTGCGTTCGCCGATGAACGGGTCGATCACGACGTCCCAGATCTTGGCGGCCGTCACCACGAGGCCCGCGGCGAGCGCGGCGACGCCGAGCGTGTCGGTGAGGTAGTACACGAGCACGAGTCCGGGCAGCGTCGCGAACCCGCCGGTGCCGATCGAACCGATCGCGTACCGGGCGACGACGCCACGCGGGAGGGGACGCTCCGGTGCGGTCATGCAGGCAGTGTAATCGGGTCGGAGCGGGTTCGATCACCACCGTGGGAGCGCGCGCCTGCGCCGCCGGCGCCGGAGTGGGTCATCTGACCTAGACTGACCCCATGCGCGCCCAGACGGCCTCCCCAGCCCTGTTCGCGAGCCTCGTCGACGATGTCGTCGCGTCGGGCTCCGAGACCATCTCCGTGTCCGTCCCGGCGACCGGCGAACCGCACCACGACCTGCCCCGCTCGAGTGCCGACGACGTACGCGACGCGGTCGCCCGCGCCCGGCTCGCGCAGCTGGCGTGGGCGCGGGCCGGATTCGCACACCGGCGGCGAGTGCTGCTGCGCGCGCACGACCTGCTGCTCGATCGCAGCGACCTGCTGCTCGACCTCATCCAGACGGAGAGCGGCAAGACCCGCGGCCAGGCGCTCGAGGAGGTGTTCGAGGCGGCATCCGTGACCCGCTACAACGCGCTCTCGGCGTCGAAGGTGCTCCGCGGCCGTCGCGCGCGCGGCGGCATCCCGCTCGTCGTGTCGTCGCGCGTGCGGTACGCGCCGAAGGGCGTCGTCGGCGTCATCACGCCGTGGAACTACGCCCTCAGCCTCGCCGCGATGGACGTCGTGCCCGCGCTCGCGGCCGGCTGCGCGGTCGTGCAGAAGGCCGACGACCTCGGGGCGCTGTCGATCCTCGCGCTGCGCCGCGCGTTCGTCGAAGCCGGCGTGCCCGAGGCGCTCTGGGCCGTCGTCACCGGCGAAGCCGCGGAGGCCGGCGAGGCCCTCACCGACGAGGTCGACTACATCTGCTTCACGGGGTCGACCGCCACCGGGCGGCGCATCGCCGAGAAGGCGGGTCGCCGGCTCGTCGGCGCATCGCTCGAGCTGGGCGGCAAGAACCCGATGATCGTGCTCGACGACGTCGATCCCGAGCAGGCGGCGGCGGATGCCGCATTCGGATGCTTCTCGGCGATGGGCCAGCTCTGCGTGTCGATCGAGCGCATCTACGTGCACTCGCGCATCGCCGGGGCGTTCGAGCGTGCCCTGGTCGCGCGGCTCGAGCAGGCGAAGATCGGCACGGCGCTCGACTTCACGTCGGACTACGGCTCGCTCGCGAGCGCCGCGCAGCTCGAGCGCGTGCGCGCCCATCTCGACGACGCGCTCGCGAAGGGCGCGACGGTGCTCGTGGGCGGCGAGCCGCGCCCCGACATCGGCCCCTGGTGCTTCTCCCCCACCGTGCTCACGGGGGTCACGCGCGACATGCGCGTGCACGGTGAAGAGACCTTCGGCGCGATCGCCTCGCTCTACCTCTTCGACAGCGACGAGGAGGCTGTGATCGCCGCCAACGCGAGCGAGTACGGCCTGAACGCGTCGGTGCTCACGAGATCGCCCTCGCGCGCGCGCCGCATCGCGAACGCGCTCGAGGCGGGCAGCGTCAACATCGGCGACGGATACCGGGCCTCGTTCTCGTCGGTCGACGCGCCCATGGGCGGCGTGAAGTCGTCCGGCCTCGGCCGCCGCAACGGGGCCGAGGGCCTTCGCCGATTCGTCGAGCCCGTCACGATCTCGAAGACCACGGGGCTGCTGCAGCTGCCGCGCACGGGCGCCGAGGTGGGCGTGCTCGCGGGCCCGTTCCTCCTGCTCGCCCGCATCCTGAAGGCGATCCGCCGGGCCTGAGCCGCTACCGGCTCTTCGACCGCTGACCCGCCGCGCGAGCGGAACGGCGACGGCGCGCCGAGCGCACCGCGTCGACGGGCGCCTGCACCGGGATGGCGCCGGTGACGACCGCGTCGACCGTCATCGAGCCGTCGACGGGCCCGACGACCGGGATCGGCGTCGTCGGCGTCGCCGTCCGCGGCTCCACGCGCATCAGGCCGAGCCTGCGGTGCTCGCGGATGTACGCGGGGATGAGCAGGGCGACCGCGCCCAGCCAGGCGAGCGGGTTGCTCCAGACGACCCCGACGAACCCGAACACCGCGCCGAGCGCGATGGCGGCCACCACGCGCATCACGAGTTCGACGATGCCCGTGAGCGTCGGCACGAGCGTATGCCCGAGGCCCTGCAGGGCGCCGCGCAGCACGAAGAGCACGCCGAGGGACCAGTAGAGGAAGCCGTTGACCGCGAGCATCGTCGCCGCGTCGGCGACGACGGCATCGGAGCCCTCGCCCACGAACAGCCGCACGAGATCGGCGCCGAAGGCGATGAGGAGGGCACCGAGCACGGCGCCCGCGACGATCGAGATCCAGATCGCCTGCACCACGCCGCGGCGGATGCGGTCGGGGCGCCGACCGCCGAGGTTCTGCGCGGCGAACATCGACACGGCGAGACCGATCGACTGCAGCAACGCCACCGCGAGCGAGTCCACGCGCGACGCCGTCGTGTACGCGGCGACCGCGCCGGCACCGAGCTCGTTCAGGGCGACCTGCACCGTGAGCGTGCCGATCGCGATGATCGATGCCTGGAAACCCATCGGCAGACCCACGCGCAGGTGCTCCGCCAGCTCGGCTCGCGAGAAGCGCCAGTCCTCGCGTCGCACGTGCAGCATCGGCAGACGGCGGCGCACGTACTCGAGGCAGAGGAGCACCGAGGCGGCCTGCGCGACGACGGTCGCGAGCGCGGCGCCGGCGACGCCCCACTCGAGCACGCCGACCATCACGACGACGAGTCCGACGTTGAGCGCGCACGCGAGCGTGAGGAACACGAGCGGGGTGCGCGAGTCGCCGACCGAGCGGATGACCGCCGACAGGAAGTTGAAGAACATGATCGCGGCCGAGCCGAGGAAGCTCACCTGGGTGAACACCGTCGCCTCGGGCAGCAGTTCCTCAGGCGTCTGCATGAGCTGCAGCGCGGGGCCCGCGAGCAGCGGCGCGACGAGGGTGAGCACCACGCTCATGGCGCCCGTCAGCAGCGTGCCGATGGCGACCGAACGGCGCACGGCGGCATGGTCGCGGGCGCCGAAGGCCTGCGCGGTCGGGATCGCGAAGCCGGAGGTCACGCCCCACGCGAACCCGAGGAGCAGGAACAGCAGGCTGCCGGTCGCGCCGACGGCCGCGAGGGAGTCGACCCCGAGGTGGCGCCCGACGACGATCGCATCGGCGACCTGGTAGAGCTGCTGCACGACGTTGCCGATGAGCAGGGGCACCGCGAAGACGATGATGACGCGCCAGGGCGCGCCGGTGGTGAGGGTTCTGGCCATGTGGATTCTCGGGGAGGACGGAGGTGACGACGGGGTGCGGGCACGACGACGGGCGCCGGCGGGGATGGCACCGCCCATGACTGTATCGAATCGATTCGAGCGATTCCAGCGCGCGGCGTCGTCGGAGGGTGGGCGTTCTCCCGAGTGCCCTCGCGCTACGTCGCCTCGGCGTCGAACGGCGCAGGCTCGCCGGCACCGAGGGCCTCGCGCTTGCGCTTGCGCTGCAGGTAGGCCGAGTTCTCGTTGACGGCCGCCCGGGCGACCGTCGGGCGCTCGGGCTGTGCGAAGGGGTCCTCGTCGATGAGCGCCTCGCGGATGATGCGCCGGGGGTCGTACTGGCGCGGGTCGAGTTTCTTCCAGTCGACGTCGTCGAAGTCGGGACCCATCTCCTCGCGCATCCGGTCCTTCGCGCCGTTCGCGAGATCGCGCAGCGAGCGTACGAGCTGGCCCAGCTTCGCGGCGTAGTGCGGCAGCCGCTCAGGGCCGAGCAGGAAGACGGCGATCACCCCGATGATGAGGAGCTTCTCGAACGTCAGACCGAACACCACTACAGGATAGAGGGCGGCGAGGCGTGCGCTCCGCCGCGCCCGGCGCCCGTATCCTTGGGAGCTGAGTCATCGCAGGGAGCCGAACGTGTCCGAACACGACCTGAACTGGAAGTACGTCGACGAGTCGGTCGTCGAGCACGACGTCATCGCGCGGGCGCGCCAGCAGTCCCTCGAGCTCGGCGTCGAGCCGGTCTCGCCGGCAATGGGCGCGCAGCTCGCGGTGATCGCGGCCGCTTCGCGCGCCGAGTCGATCATCGAGGTCGGCACGGGCATCGGCGTCTCGGGGCTCTGGCTGCTGCGGGCCGCGCCGACGGCGCTGCTCACCTCGATCGACACCGAGACCGAGTACCAGCAGCACGCACGCCAGCACTTCGCCGACGCGGGGGTCGCGCCCGCACGCATCCGGCTGATCACGGGCCGGGCCAGCGAGGTGCTCCCCCGCATGAACGAAGCGAGCTACGACCTCGTCTTCCTCGACGCCGACGCGCCGAACGTCATCGAGTACGTCGAGCACGGGTTGCGGCTCGCGAAGGCGAAGGGCAGCGTGATCGTGGCGCGTTCGCTGTGGAAGGGCCGCGTCGCGGACCCGGCTCGGCGCGACGAGGCGGCGACCGCGTTCCGCACGCTCATCGGCGAGCTCGCGGCTTCGTCGGCCGTGGTGACGGCTACCTCGCCCGCAGGCGACGGACTGCTCCAGATCGTGAAGCTGGGCGCCTGAGCCCCCGGAGCCGCATGGCTCGGGCGGCTCAGGCGCCGACCCCGCGCTAGGCGGGGTTCACGACGCCGCCGAGGACGTCGTAGAGCTCCTTGGCCTCAGCGTCGTTCACCGAGACGACGAGTCGACCCCCACCCTCGAGCGGTACGCGCACGATGATGAGTCGCCCCTCCTTCACAGCCTCCATAGGCCCGTCTCCGGTGCGTGGCTTCATGGCCGCCATTGAGCTACCCCTTTCGTGGCTGAGCTTCCATTATCCCCCGCGAACGCGGAGGCTGGGAAATCGCTGCGGGTCTTGTGGAGAGCGCTCACCCGGAACGACGGCGGATGTTCACGCGTTCGCCCCGTCGCGCTCACTGAGAGCGTTCACCCGATCACGGCGGCGTCCAGTCTCGCCCGACGATCACCCAGCACACGTACAGCCATCCGACCTGCAACGCGATCGACACGACGACGAGCGTCCACCGGTACCAGCGGGCCCGCGGCACGGCCAGGGCGCCGACGAGCGGGAACATCGGCGCGAGCAGGCGGAACGTGCTCGACTGCGGGAAGAACACGGCGAACAGGTACGCGCCGTAGCTCGCGATCCACAGCCGGATGTCGACGCCGAGGCGCCGCACCGCGGGCAGGAACAGCATCAGCGCGAACGCGACCATGAGCGCGATCACCGCGATCGCGCTCCCGACCGGCCCGATCACGTCACCGATCCACCACTGCGCGGCCTGGAACCACGCCGTGAAGGGCACGAGATCCCCGTAGCCGATGTACGCCGCCCGCCAGGCCAGTTCGGTGTCGAAGTACGCGGCGGGTTCGCCGGTGCCGATCCACGCGATCACGGGCCACGCGAGTCCGGCGATCCCGGCGAACACGGCGACGGCGGCCACCACGACGCGCTCGCGCACCGGGAACGGGTCGCTGCGGCGCTGCACGAACCGCACGATCCAGTGCAGGCCCAGCGTCAGGGCGAACGCGAGCGTGCCCGGCCGCGTGAACGCCCAGACCGCGATGACGGGCACGAGCCAGCCGTAGCGACGGTCGACGAGCAGCAGCAGCGCCAGCGCGATCCAGAGGAAGCCGAGCGACTCGGCGTAGCCGAACTGCATGATCGGCGACACCGGCGCGACGCAGAAGAGCACGACCGCGAACATCGCGCGGTCGGGCTCGAGGAACCGGCTCATCAGGCGGTGCAGCACGAGCGCGGCGCCGAGTCCGGCGAGCACGGCGATCACGACGGATGCCACGTCCCACGGCATCCCCGTGAACGTGAGGAGGCGCAGCAGCAGCGGGTACACGGGCAGGAACGCCCACTGGTTCTCGGCGACGTGCCCGGCCGCGTCGAGCGGCAGCGTGCCGGGGTACCACCCGAACGCGATGGAGCCGTACCAGCGTGCGTCCCAGAGGTTGGAGTACGCGACGAGGTCGGGCCTGGCGTTCGTCCAGGCGTTCGGCCCCTGCGCCTCGGCGAACCAGAGCAGGAGCACCGTCGTGACCGCCCGTGCCGCGAGGTACACGAGTCCGACCCGCGCCCACCACGGCAGCACCCGCCACCGCACGCGCGGCGACGACCGGTGCGCGCGGAACGGGTCGGGATCGCGCGCCGGCACGGGAGCGAGACGGCCGTCGGCGTCGACACCGCCGGCATCGGCGGCCGTGCCGGACTCAGCGGCCGCGTCGTCGGAGACGGACACGGAGCCGCTACACCACGCCCGTGAGCCACGCGCGCAGCGCACGCTCGCACGAGAGGATCTGGTCGGTCGCCACGCGCTCGTCGTCGGCGTGCGCCTTCAGCGGGTCGCCGGGGCCGAAGTTCACGGCGGGGATGCCCATCGCGCTGAAGCGCGCGACATCGGTCCAGCCGTACTTGGGCCGGGCCGGGCCGCCCACCGCCTGCACGAAGCGCTGCGCGAACTCGGCGTCGAGGCCGGGTCGCGCGCCCTCGGCCTCGTCGACGACGGTCAGCTCGTACTCGGGGAAGAGGTCGCGCACGATCTCGATCGCGTCGGCCACGGTCCGGTTCGGCGCGAACCGGTAGTTGACGTGCAGCATCGCCTCGTCGGGGATGACGTTTCCCGCAATGCCGCCCGTCACGCCGACCGCGTTCAGCCCCTCACGGTAGGCCAGGCCGTCGAC
Source organism: Agromyces agglutinans (assembly GCF_009647605.1). Lineage (GTDB taxonomy): Bacteria > Actinomycetota > Actinomycetes > Actinomycetales > Microbacteriaceae > Agromyces > Agromyces agglutinans. Next base: position 196,513 of record NZ_WJIF01000007.1, read on the forward strand.
CTCGATCGTCTCGGCCTCGTACGCCGCCAGGCGCTCGAGTGCCGGGGCGAGCTTGTGGATCGCGTTCTCGCCGACCCAGCTGCGCGCCGAGTGCGACCGGACGCCGTAGGCACGCAACTCCACCCGCAGGTTGCCGTTGCAGCCGCCCTCGACGCGCGAGTTCGACGGTTCGCCGAGGATCGCGAAGTCGCCCGCGAACAGGTCGGGCCGGTGCCTGGCGAGTCGGCCGAGGCCGTTGAGCTCGGCGGAGACCTCTTCGTGGTCGTACCACATCCAGGTGATGTCGTAGACGGGGGCGACGAGTTCGGCGGCGAGCTTGAGCTGCACCGCGACCCCGGCCTTCATGTCGACCGTGCCGCGCCCCCAGAGGTACCGCTCGCCGTCGATCGTCTCGTACCGGGTCGGCAGGTTGCGGTTGACCGGCACCGTGTCGAGGTGGCCCGCGATCACGACCCGCCGCTCGCGACCGAGGTTCGTGCGCGCCACGACGGTGTCGCCGTCGCGCACCAGCTCGAGGTGCGCGGCATCCGACAGCGCGGCGACGACCGCGTGGGCGAGCGCCGCCTCGTCGCCGGACACGCTCGGGATGTCGCAGATCGCCTGCGTGATGGCGACCGAGTCGGCGGTCAGGTCGAGCGCGGGCGGGTTGGCTGGGACCATGTCGCCAGTCTACGGATGCCCCGGCGCGCGCTCCGCGGGCTCGTTACGCTGGAGGCATGCCCGCGAACGACGACGCCATCAGCCCTGCCCGCCTCGTTTCAGGAATCGGGATCGCGACCGTGGCGATCGCCGACGGCACCGTTCTCGACTCGTGGTTTCCCGCACCGGGCCTCGGCGCACTCACGGAGCAGCCGCCGAGCTCGTTCGGCGAGTTCTCGGGCGACGACGTGTCGTACCCCGAGTCGGATGTCGAGCGCGTCGACGAACGCCGCGGCGTCCGCACCGAGATCGTGTCGCTCGAGATCGACCTCGACGCGCCGCCGGCCTCGACGCCGGACGCGTACCTGCGCCTCCACGCCCTTTCGCACCTGCTCGCCCGGCCCAACACGGTCAATCTCGACGGCATCTTCGGCCACCTGCCGAACGTGCTGTGGACGAGCGGAGGCCCCATGCGCCCAGAAGACTTCGCTAGCCACCGCGTCGCGCTGCAGCGCGCCGGCATCCACGTCGTCGGGCTCGACAAGTTCCCGCGACTGACCGACTACGTCACGCCCGACCGGGTGCGCATCGCGGATGCCTCGCGCGTGCGCCTCGGCGCGCACCTCGCGCCCGGCACGACCGTCATGCACGAGGGCTTCGTGAACTTCAACGCGGGCACGCTCGGCGCGTCCATGGTCGAGGGTCGCATCTCGCAGGGCGTCGTCGTGGGCGACGGCTCCGACATCGGCGGCGGGGCATCCATCATGGGCACCCTGTCGGGCGGCGGCACGCAGCGCGTCTCGATCGGCGAGCGCGCGCTGCTCGGCGCGAACTCGGGCATCGGCATCTCGATCGGCGACGACACCATCGTCGAGGCCGGCCTCTACGTCACCGCCGGCACGAAGGTCGTGCTGGTCGGCCGCGCGGGTGAGGCGGGCCGAACGGTGAAGGCCGTCGAGCTCTCGGGCGTCGCGAACCTGCTGTTCCGGCGCAACTCGACGAACGGGCAGGTCGAGGTGCTCGAGCGCTCGGGGGCCGGCGTCGCCCTGAATGCCGCCCTGCACGCCTGACGCTCGGGTACAGTGATCTCCTCAGGCCGCCGGGTGGCGGCCGTCGCCATGCGACGCACGAAGGAGTGACGTGGGCACCGACCAGCCTCGGACCGGCCGGAATCGATGGGTCTCGGTCCTGATCGGACTGCTCGTCACCGTGCTCGTGATCGCCGTCGCGGCCGCCGGCCTCGGCTGGTGGTCGGTGACCCGCTCGTTCCCGACGACGAGCGGCCAGGTCGATGTGCCGGGGCTGCGCGACTCCGTCACGGTGTCGCGCGACGACGCCGGGATCCCGAGCATCGTCGCCGAGAACGACCACGATCTCTTCTTCGCCCAGGGGTACGTGCACGCGCAGGACCGGTTCTGGGAGATGGACTTCCGCCGCCATGTCACCGCGGGCCGGCTGGCGGAGCTGTTCGGCGAGTCGCAGGTCGCGACCGACGTCTTCATCCGCACGCTCGACTGGCGCGGCGTCGCCGAGGTCGAGTACACGATGCTCGACGAGGCGACGCGCGGCTACTACGACGCGTACGCCGAGGGCGTGAACGCCTACCTTGACGAGCGCAGCGGACTCGACCTCTCGCTGGAGTACGGCGTGCTGGCCCTGCAGAACCCGGGGTACTCGCCCGAGCCGTGGACCGCGATCGACTCGATCGCCTGGTTGAAGGCGATGGCCTGGGACCTCCGGTCGAACCTCGAGGACGAGGTCGACCGGGCGATCCTCGCGGGCTCCCTGCCTCCTGAGGAGGTCGCGCGCCTGCATCCCGGCTTCGCGTTCGGCCGGATGCCGACGATCCTCGAGGGCGCCCCGGCCGCCGCGCCCGCTTCGGCCGGATCGGCGGTGCCGCTGGCGGCAGGAGCATCCGGCCCCGACGTGCTGCCCGGCGACGACGAGCTGCCCGGCGACGACGAGCTGCCCGGCGACGACGTGCTGCCCGGCGACGATGTGCTGCCCGGCTACGCGGGGGCCGTCGCCGCGCTCCGCGCGACGCTCGACGACCTGCCCGCGCTCATCGGCCCCGCCGGCAACGAGATCGGATCGAACTCGTGGGTGGTGTCCGGCTCACTCACCGGCACCGGCAAGCCGCTGCTCGCCAACGATCCGCACCTCGGGCCGGCGATGCCCTCGATCTGGGCGCAGCAGGGGCTCGCCTGCGGCACCCTCGACGACGACTGCGGGTTCGACGTCGCCGGATACACGTTCGCCGGCCTGCCCGGCGTCGTGATCGGCCACAACCAGCGCATCGCGTGGGGCTTCACCAACCTGGGCCCCGACGTGGCCGACCTGTACCTCGAGAAGGTCGACGGCGACACGTACGAGCTCGACGGCACCATGCAGCCGCTCACGCTCCGCGAGGAGGTCATCGAGGTCGCCGGCGGGTCGCCGCAGACGATCACCGTCCGTTCGACCGCCCGCGGGCCCCTGGTGACCGGCATCGGCGAGGACTTCGCCGAGGTGGCGGCCGGCTACCCCGCCGCGACGGGCATCGGCGAGGGCTCGTACGAGCTGTCCCTGCAGTGGACCGCGCTGACGCCCGGTACCACCGCCTCGGCGATCTTCACGCTCGACCGTGCGCAGACGTGGGACGAGTTCCGCGTCGCCGCCTCGCGGTTCTCGGTGCCGGCGCAGAACCTCGTCTACGCCGACGTCGACGGCAACATCGGCTACCAGGCGCCCGGCGCGATCCCGGTCCGCAAGGCCGGCGACGGCACCGTGCCGCTGCCAGGCTGGACCAGCGCGAACGGGTGGGACGGGCTCGTGCCCTTCGAACAGCTGCCGAGCGAGTTCAATCCGGCGCGCGGCTACATCGTCACCGCGAACAACGCCGTGACGGCCTCGGGGCCGTTCCTCACCGCCGACTGGGATCTCGGCTACCGCGCCCAGGCGATCGACCGGCGCATCCAGGAGTTCGTCACGGCCGGCGAGCCGATGACCGCGGGCGACCTGGTCGACATCCAGCTCGACACCGCCGACGCCAACGCGGCGGCGTTCCTGCCCGTGATCGGCGAACTCTCGCTCGAGGGGGATGCCGCGAAGGGCCAGGCGCTGCTCGCCGACTGGGACGCGCGGGCCGACGTCGACAGCCCGCAGGCGGCCTACTTCGCCGTCTTCTGGCGCACGCTGCTCGATCGCATGTTCCGCGACCTCCCCGACGGCACGCATCCCGCGGGCGGCGACCGGTGGTTCGGCGTCGTGGGGACGCTCCTCGGTGAGCCCGAGTCGACCTGGTGGACCGATCCCGATACCGGGGCGACGGGCCGCGACGCCGTGATCGCCGCCGCGCTCGAGGCCGCCTGGCGCGAGGCATCCGATCGCCTCGGCGACGATGCCGACCGGTGGCGGTGGGGCCGGCTGCACACGCTCACCCTCACGAACCAGAGCTTCGGCGAGTCGGGCATCGCGCCGATCGAGTGGCTGTTCAACCGCGGTCCGTACGAACTCGGGGGCGGGTCGTCGATCGCGAACGCGATCGGTTGGGACGCGACGGAGGGCTACGACGTGCACTGGGTGCCGTCGATGCGGATGGTCGTCGACCTCGCCGACTTCGACCGGTCGCGCTGGGTGAACCTCACGGGTGCGTCTGGACACGCGTTCCACCCGCACTACGACGACCAGGCGCCGACCTGGCAGGACGGGAAGCTGTTGAGCTGGCCGTTCACGCGCGACGCCGTCGACGAGGCCGCCGCCGACGTGCTGGTGCTGCACCCCGGGTCGTCGTCGGTCGAAGCACCGTCCGAAGCGCCGTCCGAAGCGCCGGCCGAGTAGCCGCCGGTCGAGGAGCGACGAAGGAGCCTATCGCGACCACGTCACCGGGTCTCGATACGGCGCTTCGCGCCTACTCGACGCCGGAGCGAGCGCCGCGCGCCCGCTCGAGCGACTACGCGCCCGGGTAGCGCCGCTCGGCCTCGCCGATGTACAGCTGCTGCGGGCGGCCGATCTTCGTCTGCGGGTCGAGGTTCATCTCGCGCCAGTGCGCGATCCAGCCGGGCAGCCGGCCGATGGCGAACAGCACGGTGAACATGCGCGTCGGGAAGCCCATGGCCTTGTAGATGACGCCGGTGTAGAAGTCCACGTTCGGGTAGAGCCGACGCTCGCGGAAGTAGTCGTCTTCGAGCGCGAACTGCTCGAGCTCCTTGGCGATGTCGAGGAGTGGGTCGTTCACGCCGAGGCCGTCGAGCACGGCATCGGCCGACTGCTTGACGATCTTCGCGCGCGGGTCGTAGTTCTTGTACACCCGGTGGCCGAAGCCCATCAGCTTGACGCCGTCTTCCTTGCGCTTGACGCGCTCGACGAACTTGCCGACGCCCTCGCCCGACTCCTGGATGCGGGCGAGCATCTGCAGCACGGCCTCGTTGGCGCCGCCGTGCAGCGGGCCCGAGAGCGCCTGGATGCCGGCCGAGATCGACGCGTACAGGTTCGCGCCGGTCGAGCCGACCAGGCGCACGGTCGAGGTCGACGCGTTCTGCTCGTGGTCCTCGTGCAGGATCAGCAGCCGGTCGAGCGCCCGCGCGAGCGTCGGGTCGATCTCGTACGGCTCCGCCAGGTTGCCGAAGTTCAGGCGGAGGAAGTTCTCGACGAACGAGAGCGAGTTGTCGGGGTAGAGGAAGGCCTGCCCGATGCTCTTCTTGTGCGCGTAGGCGGCGATGACGGGGAGCTTCGCGAGCAGCCGGATCGTCGTGAGTTCCACGTCGTCGGGGTCGTGCGGGTCGGACGAGTCCTCGTAGTAGGTCGACAGCGCCGACACCGCGCTCGAGAGCACGGCCATCGGGTGCGCCGTGTGCGGCAGCGCCGAGAAGAAGCGCTTCAGGTCTTCGTGCAGCAGCGTGTGGCGACGGATCTTCTCGTCGAACTCGCCGAGCTGGTCGGCGGTCGGCAGCTCGCCGTAGATGAGCAGCCACGCGACCTCGAGGTACGTCGAGTTCTGGGCCAGCTGCTCGATCGGGTAGCCGCGGTAGCGGAGGATGCCCTGCTCGCCGTCGATGTAGGTGATCGCCGACCGCGTCGATGCGGTGTTGACGAAGCCGTAGTCGAGGCCCGTGAACCCGGTCTGCCGCGTGAGCGTCGACAGGTCGAGGCTCGAGTTGCCGTCTGCGGCGGTGCGGATGGGGAACTCGGCGGTGCCGCCCGGGAAATTCAGGGTCGCGGCGAGGGAGTCCTGCCCTTCCGCGGGGTTCACGACGTCGCTCACGGCGCCTCCTGTGATCGTCACTTGCGCGGTCACCTTCTCCTGCCGGGCGCCGGTCGGCGCCATCGGCCCACTACAGCCTAGACGCGACCCGGACACACTGTGGCATCCACCAAGCCGAACGGGCTTCCGTTGAGCGTGCGCACAGCCGGCGCGGATTCAGGCGGTCGCGTCGGTCAGGCGACGAGCGGCGGATGCCACGCGCTCGTCGGTCGCGGTGAGCGAGAGCCGCACGTGCTGCGGGAAATGCACGCCGTAGAAATGCCCGGGGCCCGCGACGATGCCGAGGTCGGCGAGCCGGCCGATCGACTCCCACGCGTCGCGACCCTCGGTCGCCCAGAGGTAGAGCCCCGCCTCGCTGTGGTCGATGCGGAAGCCCGCCGCCTCGAGCGCGGGCTTCAGCACGTCGCGCCGGGCCCGGTACCTGGCCTTCTGCGCGGCGACATGGGCGTCGTCGGCGAGCGCGGCCACCATCGCGGCCTGCAGCGGCGCCGGGAGCATGAGCCCGGCGTGCTTGCGCACGGTGGTGAGCTGGTCGATGAGCAGCCCGCACCCGGCGATGAACGCGGCGCGATACCCAGCGAGGTTCGACTGCTTGCTGAGGGAGTAGACGGCGAGGGTGTCACGGCGATCGGCGCCGCTCACGCGTGGATCGAGGATGCTCGGCACCGGCTCCGTGTTCCACGGCGCCTCCCACCCGAGTTCGGCGTAGCACTCGTCGCTGACGATGACGGCGCCGAGCTCGCGAGCCCGCGACTGCGCCGCACGGAGGTCGTCGACGTCGAGCACGCGCCCGTCGGGGTTGCCGGGGCTGTTCAGCCAGACCAGCTTCGTCGCGGCCGGCCACTCGGCCGGGTCGTCGGAGGCGAACGCCTCCGCGCCGGCGATGGTCGCACCGATCGCGTAGGTGGGATAGGCCGCGCGGGGATGCACGACCACGTCTCCTTCGCCGACGCCGAGCATCAGCGGCAGCAGCGCGACCAGTTCCTTGGATCCGATGGTCGGCAGCACGTTGCGTTCGCTCAGGCCGGTGCCGACCACGCCGCGACGCCGCTCGTACCAGGCGACGATGGCGCGCCGCAGTTCGGGCGTGCCGACGGTCTGCGGGTAGGCGTGGGCGTCGGTCGCGGCCGCCAGCGCCTCGCGGATGATCCGCGGCGTCTCGTCGACGGGTGAGCCGATCGAGAGGTCGACGACGCCGTCGGGATGCTCGGCGGCGCGCGCCCGGTACGGGTCCATCAGGTCCCACGGGTAGTCGGGCAGCGGCCCCAGCCCCATCGTCAGCTCCGCCCGGTCGTCGCCGCGGCCGCGCGGGCCGCCACCGAGGGCGCCACGTCAGTGCGCCTGCGGCGGAAGGGCGGCGATGATCGGGTGGTCGTGCGCGATCACGCCGACCTTCGCGGCGCCGCCGGGCGAGCCGATCTCGTCGAAGAACTCGACGTTCGCCTTGTAGTAGTCGGCCCACTCGTCGGGCAGGTCGTCTTCGTAGTAGATCGCCTCGACCGGGCAGACGGGCTCGCAGGCCCCGCAGTCGACGCACTCGTCGGGGTGGATGTAGAGCGAGCGCTCACCCTCGTAGATGCAGTCGACGGGACACTCGTCGATGCACGCACGGTCTTTGACGTCGACACACGGGAGGGCGATGACATAGGTCACGGTGGGCGCTGTCCCTTCGAGAACGCTTGGGGTCGTGCCCAGTCTATGCCGCGGCCGAACCGTCGGCAGCCGCGTGCGACGTCGTGCGACGCCGGTCGGGCAATGACGGCCAGGCGACGACGAGCACGCCGATGACGGCGGGCGCGATCGTCCAGATCGTGCCCTCGATGGTCGCGGGGATGAGCACCGAGCCTCCGATGCCCGGCAGCGAGAGCAGCGCGACCGAGGCGATGACGCCGATCGCGGCGGCGCCGGCGGCCCACCGGCCGGGCAGGAGCAGGCGGATGCCGACGAGCAGGGCCGCCACGCCGATGAGCGCGGCGACGAGCCCCCACGGGATCACGACCTCGCCGAGGCGCAGGCTGTGCCGGTGGCCGATCGTGCCGACCGATCCGTAGAGCGCGCCGGCGAGGAACGTCAGCAGCGCCACGACGACGCGGTTGCGGCCGGCATCGGCTGACCCGTACCCGCTCACGGCGCCGGCGTCACGGTGTACGAGAGGGCGTCGGCATCGCCCGCCACGAGCACCAGATAGGTGCCGTTCGAGAAGATCTGCGCGCCGAGGTCGGCGCCCTCGAACGCTGTCTCCTTCGCGAACCCGGCCGCTTCGAGCGCGGCGGCGGCCTCGGCTGCGGCATCGGCGGCATCCGTGGACGGATCGATCGTCACGATCCAGCCCTCGGCGCCGCCCGCGCCGCCCGAGAACGTGATCGACCCCTCGATCAAGGGCACCTCGGCCGGGAACCCCTCTGGCAGTTCGCCGCCGAGGTTCACCTCACCGCCGGTGGCACCCTCGATGGCCTCCTCGACGCCCTGCTCGGCAGCCTCGAACGGGTTGAAGAAGCACCCCGTCAGGAGGGTCGCGCTGAAGCCCGCGACCACGAGGGCGGACACGGCTCGGCCGCGGGAACGCACAGTCGGCATGGGCCGAGTCTACCGAGCGCGCCCGCAGGCGGCCATGGCGTAGCGTGAGGCGGGGTCGCGCAGGTGCGACCGCGACATGGAGAGGACGGACGATGACCGAGCAGCCCCCCGCCCCCGAACAGGCCCCCGTGGAGCAGCCGGCCGTGCGCGTCGAGCGCGACGGCGGCATCGCCACGGTCGTGATCGACCGCCCGAAGAGCCTCAACGCCCTCTCGCCCGAGGTGCTCGGCAGCCTCGAAGCCGCGTTCGCGGAGCTCGCGGGCGAAGCCGGCCGCACCGACGGTGTGACGGGCGTCATCCTCGTCGGGGCCGGCGGCCGGGCGTTCGTCGCCGGCGCCGACATCCGCGGCATGGTCGGCCTCTCCGCCGATGGCGGCGCCGAGTCGGCGCGCCTCGGCCACCGCGTCGCGGCCGCGATCGAGGCACTGCCCGTGCCCGTGATCGCCTGCGTCGACGGGTTCGCGCTCGGCGGCGGGCTCGAACTCGCGCTCGCGTGCGACGTCATCTACGCGACGGATGCCTCGCGCTTCGGCCAGCCCGAGGTGCGACTCGGCCTCATCCCCGGCTTCGGTGGCACCGTCCGTCTGCCGAGGGTCGTCGGCCCGGCGCTCGCGAAGGAGCTCATCTACACCGGTCGCCAGCTCGGTGCCGAGGAGGCGGCCGCGGCCGGGATCGTGACTCGGCGCTTCGCCGACCGCGAGGCGCTGCTCGCGGGCGCGCGCGAGACGCTCGAGCTCATCGCGACCAACTCCCCCGCGGCCGTGGGCCTCGCCAAGCGAGTGCTCGTCGCGGCATCCGGTACGCCGACGGCGACGGCCGTCGAGCTCGAGATCGAGGGATTCCGCGACGCGTTCCGCACGGCCGATCACGTCGAGGGCGTCGCCGCGTTCCTCGAGAAGCGCGAACCGCGCTTCACGGGCGACTGACGGGCGCCGCCCCGCTTCGGTTATCCGAGGCGGGCGTGCAGCCAGGCCATGCCGTCGAAGCGCACGCCGTCGGCCCGGAACATCTCGAGGTGCAGGTGCGGCCCGGTCGACTGCCCGGTGGTGCCGACGAGGCCGATCTGCTGGCCCGCGGTGACCGACTGGCCGACGCTCACGGCGAGCGACCCGAACTGCATGTGCGCGTACGAACTCGTGACGAGCTCGCCGTCGATGTTGTGCTGGATCTCGACGTTGACGCCGAGTCCGCCGCCGTTCTCGGTCGCGAGCACGACCACGCCGTCGGCGATCGAGAGCACCGGGCTGCCGTTGCCCGGGGTGAAGTCGACGCCGTCGTGGTAGGTCGAGCAGCCCGCGCAGGGCGCCGAGCGCGGGCCGAAGCCCGAGCTGGTGCGCGACGGGTCGACCACCGGCCAGACCACGAGATCCGACTTCAGCAGCGATACCTCGCCGAGACCGGCGACGCTCGACTGGATCGGCGGCGGAGCCACCTCGACCGAGTACGCGTCCGTGGGCATCGTCGCCGCGAGGGCTTCCTCGGGGATGTCGAGGTGCTGGGCCGCGAGGATCACGTCTTCGACAGGGGCCGGGGCGTAGATGTCCGCGACCGGCTCCTGCGCCGTCGCGGTGACGGCGAGGGCGGGCACGCTCGTGACGAACAGCATGCCGCCCGCGAAGGTCATCGCGAGGGCGGCGTAGGCGTCGCGCGGCTGGAGCCGGCGGATACGGGCGGGGCGGGGCATCGCGGCCGCCTTGCGGCGGCCGTGCAGGCTGGAGCTCATATGGGGAAGGCGTCGGGGGTCGGGGGCGTCCGCGACGCGACCGGGGGAACGCGGTTGATCACGAAGCGGTAACGGACTCGGCAACGGTACGCACCGAGGCTGGGAAGAACCTCCTCACGACATGGGGATTCCATGCATGCGGATGCTTCGGCGCGCGGCAGCCGGTTCGATCGCCCTCTGAACGACGGATGCCCCGCGCCGATCAGCGCGAGGCATCCGCTGCGGTGATGGAGCGTCAGCCCTGCTTCTTCAGCCGCGAGGTCGTGCGTGCGCGCGCCGTCGCGTCGAGCTCGACCTTGCGGATGCGCACGGCGGTCGGCGTGACCTCGACGCACTCGTCTTCACGCGCGAACTCGAGGCACTCCTCCAGCGAGAGCTGGCGCGAGGGCGTCATCGACTCGAACGTGTCGGCCGTGGAGGAGCGCATGTTGGTGAGCTTCTTCTCCTTGGTGATGTTCACGTCCATGTCGTCGGCACGCGAGTTCTCGCCGATGACCATGCCCTCGTAGACCTCCTCGGTGGGGTTCACGAAGAAGGTCATGCGCTCCTGCAGCGCGATGATCGCGAACGGCGTCACGACGCCGGCGCGGTCGGCCACGATCGAGCCGTTGTTGCGCGTGGTGATCGCGCCCGCCCAGGCGTCGTAGCCATGCGAGATGGCGTTGGCGATGCCGGTGCCACGCGTGGTCGTCATGAACTCGGTGCGGAAGCCGATGAGGCCGCGCGAGGGGACGATGAACTCCATGCGCACCCAGCCGGTGCCGTGGTTCGACATGTTGTCCATGCGGCCCTTGCGGGCGGCGAGCAGTTGCGTGATCGCGCCGAGGTACTCCTCGGGTGCGTCGATCGTGAGGTGCTCGTACGGCTCGTGCGTCTTGCCGTCGACCTGCTTGGTGACCACCTGCGGCTTGCCGACGGTGAGCTCGTAGCCCTCGCGGCGCATCTGCTCGACGAGGATCGCGAGTGCGAGTTCGCCGCGGCCCTGCACCTCCCACGCGTCGGGCCGGCCGATGTCGACCACCTTCAGCGAGACGTTGCCGACCAGCTCGCGGTCGAGGCGGTCCTTCACCATGCGGGCGGTGAGCTTGTGGCCCTTCACCTTGCCGACGAGCGGCGACGTGTTCGTGCCGATCGTCATCGAGATGGCGGGCTCGTCGACGGCGATGACCGGCAGGGGCCGCACGTCGTCGGCGTCGGCGAGCGTGTCGCCGATCATGATGTCCTCGAAGCCCGCGACCACGGCGATGTCGCCGGGGCCCGCGCTCTCGGCCGGGTAGCGGTCGAGGGCCTTCGTCAGGAAGAGCTCGGTGACGCGCACGTTCTGGACCGAGCCGTCGTGCTTGACCCACGCGACGGTCTGGCCCTTCTTGATCGTGCCGTGGAAGACGCGCAGCAGCGCGAGGCGGCCGAGGAAGGGCGAGGCGTCGAGGTTCGTGACGTGTGCCTGCAGGGGGTGCTCGTCGTCGTACGTCGGTGCGGGGATGTGCTGCAGGATCGCCTCGAACAGCGGCTCGAGGTCGTCGTTGTCGGGCAGCTCGCCGTTCTCGGGCTTGGTGTGGCTCGCGGCGCCGTTGCGGCCCGAGGCGTACACGACGGGCACGTCGAGGATCGCGTCGAGGTCGAGGTCGGGCACGTCGTCGGCGAGGTCGGAGGCGAGGCCGAGCAGGAGGTCCTGGCTCTCGGCCACGACCTCGTCGATGCGCGCGTCGGGCCGGTCGGTCTTGTTCACGAGGAGGATGACGGGCATGCGGGCCTCGAGCGCCTTGCGCAGCACGAAGCGCGTCTGCGGCAGCGGGCCCTCGCTCGCGTCGACGAGCAGCACCACGCCGTCGACCATCGACAGGCCGCGCTCGACCTCGCCGCCGAAGTCGGCGTGGCCAGGGGTGTCGATGACGTTGATCGTGATGGGGTCGCCGCCGGCGTGCACGCCGTTGTACGTGATCGCCGTGTTCTTGGCGAGGATCGTGATGCCCTTCTCGCGCTCGAGCTCGTTCGAGTCCATCGCGCGCTCCTCGATGTGGGCGTGCGCGTCGAACGAGTTCGTCTGCTTGAGCATGGCGTCGACGAGGGTCGTCTTGCCGTGGTCGACGTGGGCGACGATCGCGACGTTGCGCAGGTCGTTGCGGGTGGCCTTGGCCATGGTGGTGTCCTCGCGGTGGGGCATCCGTGGTCGGCGGGCCGGGATGCGGCTCGCCGGTGCCGCGCGGATGCGCTGGATGGGAGTCTGTGGGAGCGCGCTGGAGCCGATGACGACGGCGCGCGCCCTTCCAGCCTAGCGCCCCGTCGCCGTGCGAACGCCGAACGCCCGCCCGGCGTGAGCCGGAGCGGGCGTTCGGGTGCGTTCGAGCGGCTTACGCGCCGAGCTCGATGTTCGCGCCGGGGATCGCCGCGAGCAGGTCCTGCGTGTACTGCTCCTTGGGGTTGTCGAAGACCTCGTCGGTCGTCGCAGCCTCGACGATGCGCCCCTTCTGCATCACGCAGACGTTGTCGGCGATGACGCGCACGACCGCGAGGTCGTGCGTGATGAAGAGGTACGTGAGCCCCAGCTCGGACTGCAGGTCGGCGAGCAGGCGCAGGATCTGCGCCTGCACGAGCACGTCGAGCGCCGACACGGCCTCGTCGAGCACGACGATCTCGGGCTTCAGGGCCAGGGCGCGCGCGATCGCGATGCGCTGGCGCTGGCCGCCCGACAGCTCGTTCGGGTAGCGGCCGATCAGGGTGCGCGGCAGCGCGACCTGGTCGAGCAGCTCGTACACGCGCTCGCGCCGCGATCGGCGGTCACCGACCTTGTGCGTGAACAGCGGCTCGCCGATGGTGTTGCCGATGTTGCGCAGCGGGTTCAGCGAACCGTACGGGTCCTGGAAGACCGGCTGCATGCGGCTGCGGAGCTTGAACAGCTCGGGGCCCGTGAGCGACGCCAGGTCCTGTCCGCCGACGAGGATCCGGCCGCTCGTCGAGTCTTCGAGCTTCAGCAGCATCTTGGCCACGGTCGACTTGCCGGAGCCCGACTCGCCGACGAGCGCGGTCGTCGTGCCCTTCGCGATCTGGAAGGACACGTCGTCGACCGCCTTGAAGTCGCCCGATCCGCGGATCTTGAAGACCTTGGTCAGGTTCTCCACGACGATCGCGGGCGGAGCGGATGCCGCGGCCTCGAGCGCTGCAGCACGGGCCTCGGCCGTCGCGATGAGGTCGAGTTCGTCTCCTGCCGCGGTCGCCGCGTCGGCGGCGATCGCCTGCTCGGCGGCGTGGATGCTGCCGGTCGCCTGGATGCGCCGCGAGGCGAGGCTCGGCGCAGCGGCCACGAGTCGCTGCGTGTAGGGGTGCTGCGGGTTCTGCAGGATCTCGCGCGACGGTCCGGACTCGACGACCTTGCCCTTGTACATGACGACGAGCTGCTCCGCGCGCTCGGCCGCGAGGCCGAGGTCGTGCGTGATGAACAGCAGCGTCGTGCCGAGCTCGCGCGTCAGCGACTCGAGGTGGTCGAGGATGACCCGCTGCACCGTGACGTCGAGCGCCGAGGTCGGCTCGTCGGCGATGAGCAGCTGCGGGTCGGCCGCGAGGCCCATGCCGATGAGCACGCGCTGGCGCATACCGCCCGAGAACTGGTGCGGGAACTGCTTGAGGCGACGGTCGGCGTCTTGGAGGCCGGCCTGCTTCAGCACCTCGATCGCACGCTGCTTGACCTCTTTCCGGCCCGACGCGATGCCGTTGGCCCGGATGGCCTCCTCGACCTGGAACCCGATCGACCAGACCGGGTTGAGGTTGGACATCGGGTCCTGGGGGACGAAGCCGATCTTGCGACCGCGGATCGACTCCATGTCCTTCTTCGACGCCTTGGCGAGGTCTTCACCGTCGAGCAGGATCTGCCCGCCGGTGATGCGGCCCGACCCGGGCAGCAGGTTGATGATCGCGTGCGCGGTCGTCGACTTGCCCGAACCGGACTCGCCCACGATCGCGAGGCTCTGCCCGCGGTACAGGGTGATGTCGACGCCGTCGACGGCGGTCACGTCACCCGTCTGGGTGCGGAAGGCGACCTTCAGGTCCTTGATCTGCAGGAGCGGCCGCTCGGCCTCGCCCGTGCTGGTGGTGGTGTCCACATCGGTTCCGTTCAGCTCGACGCTCATCGACGCGCCCTCGCCTTCGGGTCGAGGGCGTCGCGGACGACCTCGCCCATCATGATGAACGCGAGCACCGTGACGGAGAGCGCGATCGACGGCAGGATCAGAGTCTGCGGGGCGGTGCGCAGGTCGAACTGCGCCGCCGAGATGTCATTGCCCCACGACATCGTCGACGACGGCAGGCCGACGCCGAGGAACGACAGGGTCGCCTCCGCGACGATCGCCGAGGCGAGCGAAATGGTCGTGATCACGATGACCGGAGCCAGCGAGTTGGGCAGCACGTGGCGCAGCAGGATGCGGAACCGCGAGACGCCGACCGCCGTGGCCGACATCACGAAGTCGGCGTTCTTGACCCTGAGGATCTCGGCTCTCAGCACACGGGCGGTCGCGGGCCACGCGAACAATCCGATCGCGAGCGAGATCACCCACACGTTGCGGTACGCCGAGAGCACCGACATGACGACGACGGCCGCCAGGATGTAGGGGATCGAGAAGAAGATGTCGCCGATGCGCGAGAGCACCGAGTCGATCCATCCGCCGTAGAAGCCCGCGAACGCGCCGAAGACGACGCCGAGGACCGCGACGAGGAAGGTCACGATGAGGCCCACCGAGAGCGACGTCGAGGTGCCGTGGATGATGCGCGAGTAGATGTCGCAGCCCTGTTTGGTGAACCCGAGCGGGTGTCCGTCGACCGGGCCGCCGTTCGAGTTCGAGAGCTGGCAGTCGTTGTTCGGCGGGGTCTGGGTGAACCAGCCGGGGAACAGCGCGACGATCACGACGAGCAGGATGAGGGCCGCGGAGATCCAGAACATCGGGCGACGACGCACGTCGTTCCAGGCGTCCCTCCACAGGTTCGAGGGCTTGCCCTCGGCCTTGACCTTGTCGATCGCGACGAGCGGCGTCTCTTCGAGCGGCGCGACGTAGTGCTGCTGGTCGGGTCTGGTGTTACTTGGCATAGCGGATCCTCGGGTCGAGAACGGCGTAGAGCAGATCCACCAGGAGGTTGATGATGAGGTAGATCAGCACCATGACGGTCACGAAGGAGACGACGGTCGGTCCCTCACCTCGGATGATCGCCTGGTAGAGGGTGCGGCCGACGCCGGGCACGTTGAAGATGCCCTCGGTGACCGTTGCGCCGACCATCAGCACGCCGAAGTCGACGGCGAGGTAGGTGACGACGGGGATGAGCGAGTTGCGCAGGATGTGCACGGGCACGATGCGGCTCCGCGACAGGCCCTTGCTCGCGGCGGTGCGAACGAAGTCCTGGCCGTCGGTGTCGATGACCGACGCGCGCGTGAGCCGGCTGATCTGCGCGAAGCTGATCGTGGCGAGCACCAACGCCGGGAGTATCAGGTCCTGGATCGGGGCGCCGGTGCCCACGGTCGTACGGAACCACCCGAGTTGGATGCCGAAGACGAACTGCGCGACGAACGCGATGACGAAGATCGGCAGCGAGATCAGGATGAGGCTGACCACGAGCGCTGAGGCGTCGAAGATGCCGCCCTTGCGCAGGCCCGCGACGAGCCCCACGGTGATGCCCGCGACCATCTCGAAGAAGACGGCGAGCACGGCCAGGCGCAGGGTGACGGGGAAGGTCGCCGCGAGGATCTCGGAGACCGGCTGGCCGGAGAACGACGTGCCGAGATTCCCCGTGAAGATGCCGCCGAGGAAGATGAAGTACTGCACGATGAACGGCTGGTCGAGGTTGTACTGGGCCCGGATGCGTTCGAGTACCTGCGGCGGCGGGGTCTTGTCGCCGAAGAGCCCGACGATCGGGTCGCCCGGCATCGCGAAGACCATGAAGTAGATCAGGAAGGTGGTGCCGAGCAGCACAGGGATCGCCTGCAGCAGTCGGCGCACGATGTAGCCGGCCATGGATCAGGCCCTGCCCTTCGTGGATGTTGACATTTGAAGAAACCTCACCATTGCGAGTTCGTCCACACGATGCTACGCCGATCGGCCCAGCACCGGGGATACGTGGGAGTGGGGCGGCAGCCGATCGGCTGCCGCCCCACGGGCGGCTCAGAGTCTAACCCGAGTCGCCCCGGAACGAGAATTGCTCGTTCTCGGAACGAGTGTTACTCGCTCTTGGTGACCTGGTGCAGGATCGGCCAGGTGTCCCAGCCGAACTCGACGTTGTCGACGGTCTCGTTCCAGGCGCCCATGCCGTTGGTGTACCAGAGCGGGATGGCGGGGAGGTCCTCGAAGAGGATCTCCTGCGCCTGCTGGAACTTCTCGATGCCGGCCTCGACCTCGGTCGCCGAAGCGCCCTCGTCGAGCAGCGCGTCGAACTCGGGGTTCGAGTAGTCGCCGTCGTTCGAGCCCGCGCCCGTGCCGTAGACCGGCCCGAGCCCGTTGAACATCGACGGGTAGTCGAACTGCCAGCCGGCGCGGAACGCGGTCTGCGTGGCACGCGACGTGATGAGGTCGCGGTGCTCGTTGAACGTCGGGATCGGGGCGCCGGAGGCGTCGATGCCGAGGTTGTTCTTCAGCTGGTTGGCGATCGCGTCGACCCAGCCCTGGTTGGGGCCGTCGGCGTTGTACTGGATCTGGAAGCTGCCGGTCCACGGGGCGATGGCGTCGGCCTCGGCCCACAGCTGCTTCGCAAGGTCGGCGTCGAACTCGAGGACCTCGGAGCCCGGGATCTCCTCGGAGTAGCCGTCGATCACCGGCGAGGTGAAGTCGTGCGCCGGCGTGCGGGTGCCGTTGAAGATGACCTCGGTGACCTCTTCGCGGTCGATCGCGTGCGAGATCGCGGCGCGGCGCAGCTTGCCCTCTTCACCCGCGAAGTGCGCGAGGCGCTCGGGGATCACGATGGTCGCGTTGGCGGCGGCGGGCTGGTTGACCGTGCGGCCCTCGAACTCCGACTCGAAGGTCTGGAGCGCGCTGTCGGGGATCTCCTGGATGATGTCCAGGTTGCCGCCCTGCAGGTCGGCGTAGGCCGCGTCGGTGCTGGCGTAGAGGATCATGTCCACGCCGCCGTTCTGCGCCTCACGGGGACCGTCGTACTCGTCGTTCTTGACGAGGTCGATGCGCTCGTCGTGCTTCCACGCGCCCTCGCCGTCGAGCATGTACGGGCCGTTGCCGATCGGGTTCTCACCGAAGGCCTCGATGTCCTCCCACGCCGAAGCGGGGACCGGGAAGTAGGCCGTGTAGCCGAGGCGCAGCGGGAAGTCGGACTCGGGCTGCTTCAGCTTGACCGTGAAGGTCAGGTCGTCGACGACCTCGAGGCCCGAGAGCTCCGGGACGTTCTCGTCGTAGCTGAAGCCCTCGATCGACTCGAAGAAGTAGCTCGAGAGCTGGTTGTTGTCGAGGGCGGCACCGTAGTTCCACGCCTTGACGAACGACTCGGCGTCGACCGGGTCGCCGTTCGTGAAGGTCAGGCCCTCGCGAATCTTGATCGTGTAGGTCTGCGCGTCTTCAGTCGTGATGTCTTCCGCGACGTCGTACTCCATGGCGCCGTCGGCCTGGTAATACACGAGGCCCGCGAAGATGTTCTGCAGGACCAGACCGCCGCCGACCTCGTTGGTGTTGGTGGGGACCAGCGGGTTCTGCGGCTCCGTGTTGTTGACCGTGATGACGGCCGACGATGCGGCAGCCTCAGTCGGCTCGGCACCGCCGCTCGTGCAGCCCGCGAGCACCAGCGCGCCGGCGGCAGCAAGAGCAATGGCGGCGACGCCGCTTCTCTTGATCTTCAATGTTCCTCCTGTGAGATGTGCGCGACGACGACACGGCTTCTGGCCATGAGGTGCGCGGGTACCTCTGAGAGTACGAATCGGGAGGGCGCATTCCAAACCCATCGGCAAACCGTTATCGACGCGAAACCTGAAACCCGTTCGGGGGGCGGATTCCGCTGCCATGCGCAGGATTCTTGCGCGCGATGGCGGCATGCGAGGATTCCTGCATGGAAAGCGCCGTTCGCTCGCGGATCGAGGTGGGCATCGTCCTGGCGCTGTCGCTCGGGGCGTCGGCGGTGTACTCGGTGGTCTCGATCGTCGGACGGCTCACCGACGACCGACCGCTCGGCGACCAGTCGGCGGCCATCAACCAGTCGCGGTCCACGCGCGAATGGCTGGACTTCACCTACCAGTTCCTCGATGTCGTGTTCGGGCTGGCCGTGGTCGCGCTCGCGCTCTACCTGCTCTGGCGGCCGGGCGCCGATCCCTTCCGGCGCATCGGGCTGGACCTCACCCGGCCCGCCCGCGACGTGGCATCCGGCCTGCTGCTCGTCGCCGCGATCGGCGTGCCCGGCCTGGCCCTCTACGCCGCCGGTCGCGCCCTCGGCGTGACCGTCGCGGTGGTGCCCGCGCCGCTCGACGCGTCCTGGTGGACCATCCCGATCCTCGTGCTCGCGGCGCTGAAGGCCGCGCTCGTCGAGGAGGTCATCGTCGTCGGATACCTCTTCACCCGGCTCCGCGAACTCGGCGTCGGACCGTGGGCGACGATCGTCTCGAGCGCACTGCTGCGCGGCACCTACCACCTGTACCAGGGGTTCGGCCCGTTCGCGGGCAACGTCGCGATGGGCATCGTGTTCGGCTGGTGCTACACGCGGTGGGGTCGCACCATGCCGCTCGTGGTCGCGCACTGGGTGCTCGACATGGTGTCGTTCATCGGCTATCCGCTCGCGCTCGCGTGGTGGCCGGGTCTGTTCGCCGCACCGGAGGCGTGACCCGGGGAGGCGTGACCCTCGGCGGCGTGACCCGTGGAGGCGTGGCCGGCGCCGGCTGACGCGGCGCCACGTGCGAGCCGTGCGCGAGCGCGACCACGGTCGTCGGCATCGGCGGCAGCGCCTCCTCGGGCGGCTCGAGGCGGAGGTCGGAACCCGAGGCCCGCACGCGCGCCATGTCGAGCGCGGAGCGCCGCGTCGGCGTGCACACGGCCGAGAAGCCCTCGTCGCCGAAGCCGACGCCGCGCAGGTCCGTGATGGACTGCGCGCGGCGCATCGCCTCGGCCCTGCCGGGGTCGCGGCGCTCGAGCAGGGCCGCACGCCGGTCGAGCGCGAGCCCGTCGGAGGCCAGCAGCGCGGAGCCGACGAACAGGCCGACGAAGGCGACCGTCGCGAGGACGGCGAGGAGATCGACGCCGATCATGTGCGCCTCCCGATCAACGAGTGAACGATCCGAGGATCCCTCAGTGTACTCCCGGAGCGTCGATCCGTGCCCGCCACGATCCGGCCCGCGACGCACGCGACGAGGCTCGGGACACCCACTGAACGGGAGCACCCCATGCACCTCGCCCACGCCATCGCCGCCGCGCACCTCGCCGGCCGCGCCACCGCTCGCCTGCACCGGGCGACCGAGGGCGAGGTCGCCGAGGCCGAGCAGCGCGCCGTCGCGCGCGCACGGCGGGCGGCGGATGCCGCGGCATCCGCTCGACCGACCGCACGCGCGCTCACCGAGCGCGGACGCCACCTGGCACGGCCGCGCCCGAAGAGCGCCTGAAGGCGGCGGCGCGACGCAGCGCGGCGCCCTCCGCTACGCGAACGCCTCCACCGGCGGGCAGGCGCAGACGAGGTTGCGGTCGCCGAACGCCTGGTCGATGCGGCGCACCGGCGCCCAGTACTTGGTGCGCACGAGCGAGCGCACGGGGTAGACCGCCTGCTCGCGCGTGTAGGGATGCGTCCACTCCCCCGAGATGACCGATTCGGCGGTGTGCGGGGCGTTCCGCAGCGGGTTGTCGTCGGCGGGCCACTCGCCCCGGCCCACCGCGTCGGCCTCGGCCTTGATCTGCACCATCGCCTCGACGAACCGGTCGAGCTCGGCCAGGTCCTCCGACTCGGTCGGCTCGACCATGAGCGTGCCCGCGACCGGGAACGACATGGTCGGCGCGTGGAAGCCGTAGTCGACGAGGCGCTTGGCCACGTCGTCGACGGTCACGCCGGTCGAGGCGGTCAGCGGCCGGAGGTCGAGGATGCACTCGTGCGCCACGAGCCCGTGCTCGCCCGTGTAGAGCACCGGGTAGTGCTCGCGCAGCCGCGCTGCCACGTAGTTCGCCGCCAGCACGGCCGCGGCCGTCGCGTCGCGCAGGCCCTCCGCGCCCATCATGCGCACGTACGCCCACGAGATCGGCAGGATCGACGCGCTGCCGTACGGCGCCGCCGAGACGGGGCCGCCGCCGTGCACGAAGCCGTGCGCGTGGTCCTCGCGCTGCGCCATCGGGTGCCCGGGCAGGTAGGGCGCGAGGTGCGCCTTCGCCGCGACCGGCCCGACGCCGGGGCCGCCGCCGCCGTGCGGGATGCAGAACGTCTTGTGCAGGTTCAGGTGAGAGACGTCGCCGCCGAAGTCGCCGAAGCGCGCGAAGCCGAGCAGGGCGTTCAGGTTCGCGCCGTCGACGTAGACCTGTCCGCCGGCGTCGTGCACGGCCTGCGTGATGTCGGCGACGTCGTGCTCGTAGACGCCGTGCGTCGACGGGTAGGTGATCATGAGCGCGGCGATGGATGCCTCGTGCTGGGAGATCTTGGCCCGCAGGTCGTCGAGGTCGACGTTGCCGAGCTCGTCGCACGCGACCACGACGACGCGCATGCCCGCGAGCACGGCCGACGCGGCGTTCGTGCCGTGCGCGCTCGAGGGGATGAGGCACACGTCGCGCTCGGCCTCGCCGTTGGCGAGGTGGTAGCCGCGGATCGCGAGCAGGCCCGCGAGCTCGCCCTGGCTGCCCGCGTTCGGCTGCAACGACACCGTGTCGTAGCCGGTGACCTCGGCGAGCCAGCTCTCGAGCTGCTCGACGAGGGCGAGCGAGCCGACGACGTCGGCCTCGGGCGCGAACGGGTGCTGGTCGGCGAACGCGGGCCAGGTGACGGCCTGCATCTCGGTCGCCGCGTTCAGCTTCATGGTGCACGAGCCCAGCGGGATCATGCCCCGGTCGAGCGCGTAGTCGCGGTCGGCGAGGGTCTTCAGGTACCGCATCATCTGCGTCTCGGACTGGTGCGTGTTGAAGACGGGGTGCTGCAGGTACGAGGAGGTGCGCCGCATCGCCTCGGGCAGCGCGTTCGGCAGCGCCGTCGGCACATCGACGTCGCGTTCGTCGGGTCCGCCGAAGGCGCGGACGACGGCGTGCAGCTGCTCGACCGTCGTCGTCTCGTCGACCGCGACCTGCACGGTCGCGTCGTCGGCCTGCCAGAGGTGGATGCCCAGGTCGCGCGCGCGGGCGACGACGTTGGCCGCGAGGCCCGGCACGACCACGCGCAGCGTGTCGAAGTACGCGTCGTGCACGACGCTCTGGCCGAGGTCGGTGAGCCAACCGGCGAGCAGGTTCGCCCGGCCGGCGACCTGCGTCGCGATGTGGCGGATGCCCCGTGGCCCGTGGTAGACCGCGTACATCGAGGCCATGACGGCCAGCAGCACCTGGGCGGTGCAGATGTTGGAGGTCGCCTTCTCGCGGCGGATGTGCTGCTCGCGCGCCTGCAGGCTGAGCCGGTAGGCGGGCGCGCCCGAGGCATCCACCGAGACGCCGACCAGGCGACCCGGCAGCTGCCGCTCGAGGCCCTTGCGCACCGCCATGTAGCCGGCGTGCGGCCCGCCGAAGCCCATCGGCACGCCGAACCGCTGCGTCGTGCCGACGGCGACGTCGGCGCCGAGCTCGCCGGGGCTCGTGATGAGCGCGAGCGCGAGCAGGTCGGCCGCGACGACCGCGAGCGCTCCCTGGGCCTTCGACGCGGCGATGACGGATGCCGGATCCCAGACCCGCCCGGACGCGCCGGGGTACTGCGCGAAGATGCCGAAGTGCTCGCCGAGCGCGGCCACGTCGGTGTGCGCGTCGAGCGGCGCGACGACGAGCTCGATGCCGACGGCCTCGGCACGCGACTCGAGCAGCGCGAGGGTCTGCGGCAGGGCGTCGGCGTCGACCACGAACCGGTTCGACGCCGACTTCGAGGCGCGCCGGGCGAGGAGCATCCCCTCGACGACGGCGGTGCCCTCGTCGAGCATCGACGCGTTCGCGATGTCGAGTCCCGTCAGGTCCTCGACCATCGTCTGGAAGTTGATGAGCGCCTCGAGCCGCCCCTGGCTGATCTCGGGCTGGTAGGGCGTGTACGCCGTGTACCAGCTCGGATTCTCGAGGACGTTGCGCTGGATCACGGCGGGCGTGATCGTGCCCGAGTAGCCGAGCCCGATCATCGAGGTTCGCACGGTGTTCGACTCGGCGAGCGCGCGGAGTTCGGCGAGCGCCTCGCGCTCGGTGGCGGCCTCGGGCATCGCGGACGCGAGCACCTCTCCCATGCGGATCGAGGTCGGCACGGCCGCGGCCATGAGCGCGTCGAGGTCGTCGTAGCCGAGGTCGCCGAGCATGCGCTGCTGGTCGGCGGTCGTGGTGCCGATGTGGCGGCGCCCGAAGGCGTCGAGGCCGTAGGTGGAGGAGCTCATCGGGTGGTTCGGTCCTTACTCGCCGACGAGGGCGCGGTACTCGTCGTGGGTCAGCAGCTTCGGCAGGTCGCCGGTGCGCACCTTGATCAGCCAGCCGTCGCCGAACGGGTCGGCGTTGACGAGCTCTGGGCTGTCGACGACGGCCTGGTTGGCCTCGACGACCTCGCCGTCGACGGGGGCGAAGAGCTCGCCCACCGACTTCGTGGACTCGATCTCGCCGACGACGGCGCCGGCCGTCACGGCGGTGCCGGCGTTCGGCAGGTCGACGTAGACCACGTCGCCGAGCTTCTCGGCGGCGTAGTCGGTGATGCCGATCACGGCGGTGTCGCCGTCGAGGCGGATCCACTCGTGCTCTTCGGTGTAGTGCAGGGCGGTGACGTCGGTCATGGGGTGCTCCTCGCTTGCGATTTCGTGTTCGGCGCGCCGTCGGCGCGCGACTGGATGGCGGCGCCGCTCAGGACGGGCGGCGGTAGAAGGGCAGGGCGACGACGGATGCCTCGATCCGCGTGCCCCGGACGTCGACGTGCAGCGCGGTGCCGGGCTCGGCGTGGTCGGGCGAGACGTACGCCATCGCGATGGGGTGGCCGAGCGTCGGCGAGAGCGCGCCGCTGGTCACGACGCCGATGCGCGTGGCATCCGCCCCGTCGCCGTCGAAGATCTCGTACCCGGCGCGCGGGGCGCGCCGGCCCTCGGTCGTGAGGCCCACCAGCACCGGGGCATCCGCGGCCGGGCCCCGCTCGATCGCGGCGCGCCCGATGAAGTCGCCCTCCTTGGCGAGCGCGACGACCCGGCCGAGGCCGGCCTGCACGGGCAAGGTGTCGCGGCCGAGCTCGTGCCCGTAGAGCGGCATGCCCGCCTCGAGGCGCAGCGTGTCGCGGCTCGCGAGCCCGCAGGGCGTCACGCGCGGGCCGCCGGTCTCGCGGATCGCCTCCCACAGCGCGGTCGCGCGTTCGGGCGCGAGGTAGAGCTCGAAGCCGTCCTCGCCGGTGTAGCCGGTGCGCGCGACGAGCACCGGCTGCCCTTCGAAGGTCGCCGGGAACGCGCGGTAGTACCTGAGCGCGGTCAGCTGCGCGTCGAAGTCCTCGCCGTCGTTGCCGGGGCCGTCGACGCCGAAGCCCGGGGTCTCGAGCAGCACGTCGCGCGCGTCGGGCCCCTGCAGCGCGATGAGCGCGATGTCGTCGCTCTCGTCGGCGACGAACGCGTCGAAGCCGGCGGCGCGGACCCGCAGCTCGGCGGCGACGACCTCGCGGTTCGCGGCATTCGCGACGACCATGTAGCGGTCCTCGCCCGTGCGGTACACGACGAGGTCGTCGATGATGCCGCCTTGCTCGTCGAGCAGCAGCGAGTACTTCGCCTGGCCCTCGGCGATGGCCGAGAGCTTGCCGGCCAGCGCGTGGTCGAGCGCGGCGGCCGCGTCGTGGCCCGCCACGAAGATCTCGCCCATGTGCGAGAGGTCGAAGAGCCCGGCATGCTCGCGCACTGCCTGGTGCTCGGCGAGATCCGACGAGTAGCGCACCGGCATCTGCCAGCCCGCGAAGTCGGTGAAGGACGCCCCCGCGGCGCGATGGACGCCGTCGAGCGGGCTGAGGGTCGATGCAGTGGGGCCGGGTGCAGTCACGAGTTCTCCTGGGTCGCGCGGATCCGCGGCGGATGCCGCTCGAGAACTCCCCCTCTGTCATGAGCCTGAGAGTTTCACGCCGAGCTGTCGCACTCGAGCGCTTTCACCGTGGGCGGGACGAGGCAGAGCATGCTCGATCCACTTTTCAGAGCGGCCTCGTCATCGCGGTGTGTGACCTGAGAGATTGGCGGGGAGGCTTGCTCCTTCGGTGCCGGCCGGTGCGGACGTCAGCTCGTGCTGTCGTCTGCACCGCCGGCTCTCCCGCGACGCGTCGATGGCCCGGTATGCGGTTGTGTGGTCGATCCTAGCCGACGTCCGTCATTCGGGCCGGTTGCCGTGGGCATCGTGCTCGAACGGCGTCGTCACGCCCTCGTACGCGAGGGTCGTCATCATGCCGGCCGCCGCGTGCGACAGGTCGTGGCAGTGGTCCATCCAGATGCCCGGGTTGTCGGCGACGAGCGCGACCTCCCACACCTCGCCGGGTCGCACGTCGACGGTGTCGAGCCAGAGCGGCGCGCCCGTCGCGGGTACGCCGTCGCGCGAGAGCACGAGCACGTGGTGGCCGTGCACGTGCATCGGGTGCACGTCGAAGCCGCGGTTGGCGAACGTCAGCTTGACCACGTCGCCCTCGCGGACCTCGATCGGCTCGATGTGCGGGAACACCTGCCCATTCACCGTGTAGGCGTACGTCGGCGCCCCGCCGACGAACCGGGGCATCCGGTCGAGCACGACCTCGGCCTCGGCGTCGAACGCGCCGAGCTCGGGCGTCGGGCCGTCGCCGTAGGCGAGGAGGTCGAGCTCGCGCACGTCGCCCACCTGACGCTCCAGTCCCGACGCTTCGGCGCCGGGCGGCGCGATCTCGACGACGGATGCCTCGGAGAGGTCGGTCTCGAAGCGCACGCCGGTCTCGGGCATGGTGAGGACGAGGTCGGCGCGTGCACCCGCTCCGAGGCGCACCGACCGCCGCTCGACGTCGGCACCGCCCGCCAGGTCACGGCCGTCGACGGCGGCGACCCGGAACGGCGCTCCGACCACGGTCGCGCGGATCGGCGTCTGCTCGGTGTTCACGACCCGCAGCCGCACGGTCTCTCCGGCCGCCGCCTCGAACCGCTGCGGCCCGTCGGTCGCGCCGATCACGACCTCTCCCCCGATGCGGTGCACGGGCAGCGACAGGTCGAGCGCTTCGGCGACGCCCGCGGCCGGCTCGACGACGAGCACGCCGTAGAGCCCGCGACGCACGCCCTCCGACGCCGCCTGGTGGGTGTGGTACCAGTAGGTGCCCGGCGTGTCGGCCACGAAGCGCGAGGTGAAGCGCTCCCCCGGTGCGACCGCGTCCTGCGTCACGCCGGCGACGCCGTCCTCGCCGTTCGGCACGTCGTAGCCGTGCCAGTGCAGCGTCACGCCCTGCTCGATGTCCCGGTTCGCGAGCTCGACCTCGACGACCTCGCCCTCGACGACGCGCAGCTCGGGGCCGGCGAGCGTCTCGCCGCCGAAGCCCCACGCCTCGACCGTGTCGCCCGACGCGAGCCGCACGTCGTGGCGAGCCGCCGTGAGTTCGAACCGCCGGAGCGCGCCCGGCGCGTCGGCGGGGGTGCGGAGGTCGGCGACGGAGACGGTCGTACCGGCCGCGCCGTCGCCTGCGGATGCGGCGGCCGCTCCGGCCACTCCGGCCGCGCCGGCCGCTCCGTGGGCGTGCGCAGTGCCGGTCGCGGCGATGCGCGGCTCGGCCGTGTCGGAGAGCCACGACCACCCGGTGCCGGCGAACACGAGCAGAGCCAGCAGGCCCGCGAAGCCGGCGACCGTGCGGCGGCCGCGACGCGCGAGCAGCGCCCACGTGAGGCCCGTGCCGAGCAGGACCGCGACGAGGAGCACGCCGGTCGCGACGGGCTGGGGCGGATAGCCGACCAGCCAGGTCGCGACCGCGGCCGCCGCGAACGCGTATCCCCCGCCGAGCAGCAGGGTGCGCGCGAGCGGCGGTCGGATGCCCCGCAGCCACCAGGCCAGCCCGAGCCAGCCCGCGGCGAGCCCGAGCACCTGGAACGGCAGGCCGACGACGACGCGCTCGCCGACGAACCACCAGCCGCGCGCGGCCAGCGACGCGGTGGCCAGCGCGGCACCGGCCACGGCGAGGGTGGCGCCGCCGGCGAGCGCGACCACCGTCAGCCGCTCGTGGCGGCCGGGCCGGGCGGC
>NZ_WJIF01000008.1 GCF_009647605.1 Agromyces agglutinans
TGGTATGGTTGACAGGTTGCCCTGAAGTTCGGGCCTGCGGTTTGCGGGTTGTCTGGTTCAGGTGCGTCCGTTTCTTGAGAACTCAACAGCGTGCACTATGTTCAATGCCAATTTATTGAACCCCAGCTCACCTCTTTTGGGGTGGGTATGGATTCCTTTGATTGATGGACAATTTGATTCTAAGTAGTCAGTTGTTTCTCTGTCAGTGAACGAACTCCTCGACACCTTTTGGGGTGTTGGGAACCATTTTTTTTGGAGAGTTTGATCCTGGCTCAGGACGAACGCTGGCGGCGTGCTTAACACATGCAAGTCGAACGATGAACTGGGAGCTTGCTCTTGGGGATTAGTGGCGAACGGGTGAGTAACACGTGAGTAACCTGCCCTGGACTCTGGGATAACCCCGAGAAATCGGAGCTAATACCGGATAGGACCTGGAACGGCATCGTTTCGGGTGGAAAGTTTTTCGGTCTGGGATGGACTCGCGGCCTATCAGCTTGTTGGTGAGGTAACGGCTCACCAAGGCGTCGACGGGTAGCCGGCCTGAGAGGGTGACCGGCCACACTGGGACTGAGACACGGCCCAGACTCCTACGGGAGGCAGCAGTGGGGAATATTGCACAATGGGCGAAAGCCTGATGCAGCAACGCCGCGTGCGGGATGACGGCCTTCGGGTTGTAAACCGCTTTTAGTAAGGAAGAAGGGGAGCTTGCTCCTTGACGGTACTTGCAGAAAAAGGACCGGCTAACTACGTGCCAGCAGCCGCGGTAATACGTAGGGTCCGAGCGTTGTCCGGAATTATTGGGCGTAAAGAGCTCGTAGGCGGTTTGTCGCGTCTGCTGTGAAAACTAGAGGCTCAACCTCTAGCCTGCAGTGGGTACGGGCAGACTTGAGTGCGGTAGGGGAGAATGGAATTCCTGGTGTAGCGGTGGAATGCGCAGATATCAGGAGGAACACCGATGGCGAAGGCAGTTCTCTGGGCCGTAACTGACGCTGAGGAGCGAAAGCGTGGGGAGCGAACAGGATTAGATACCCTGGTAGTCCACGCCGTAAACGTTGGGCGCTAGATGTGGGGACCTTTCCACGGTTTCCGTGTCGTAGCTAACGCATTAAGCGCCCCGCCTGGGGAGTACGGCCGCAAGGCTAAAACTCAAAGGAATTGACGGGGGCCCGCACAAGCGGCGGAGCATGCGGATTAATTCGATGCAACGCGAAGAACCTTACCAAGGCTTGACATACACGAGAACGGGCCAGAAATGGTCAACTCTTTGGACACTCGTGAACAGGTGGTGCATGGTTGTCGTCAGCTCGTGTCGTGAGATGTTGGGTTAAGTCCCGCAACGAGCGCAACCCTCGTCGCATGTTGCCAGCACGTCATGGTGGGAACTCATGTGAGACTGCCGGGGTCAACTCGGAGGAAGGTGGGGATGACGTCAAATCATCATGCCCCTTATGTCTTGGGCTTCACGCATGCTACAATGGCCGGTACAAAGGGCTGCGATGTCGTAAGGCGGAGCGAATCCCAAAAAGCCGGTCTCAGTTCGGATTGAGGTCTGCAACTCGACCTCATGAAGTCGGAGTCGCTAGTAATCGCAGATCAGCAACGCTGCGGTGAATACGTTCCCGGGCCTTGTACACACCGCCCGTCAAGTCATGAAAGTCGGTAACACCCGAAGCCGGTGGCCTAACCCTTGTGGAGGGAGCCGTCGAAGGTGGGATCGGTGATTAGGACTAAGTCGTAACAAGGTAGCCGTACCGGAAGGTGCGGCTGGATCACCTCCTTTCTAAGGAGCACTGGCCACTTCGGTGGTCCAGGCATGCCAGATCAGGGGCATACGTTCCCTGCTGGCAGCTCATGGGTGGAACATTGACATAGGCATCCAGGCCAAGGGTTCTGGTTCAGTACGCCATCTTCGGGTGGTTGGAACGATCGGGGTCGGCGGGTTGGGTGCGTGCACGCTGTTGGGTCCTGAGGGACCGGACGCAGGTCCTCGTCTTGTGGCGGGGGCTGGTTTGGACTCTTCAGACCTTCACCGAGGATGACCGTTTTGGTTGTCGGGTGTGGGGGTTCTGGCCGTCTGTTGAGAACTACATAGTGGACGCGAGCATCTTAGATCAACCCTCTTTTGGGGGTTGGTCACATAGGTGAGTCGCCAGGTGGCATGCCTTCGGGTGTGCTGGTTTGGCGTATTCACTGGTCAATTTCGCAGCACCCTTGGGTGTTGCACGAATTCGATCGAACTCATGTGATTTCAAGTTTCTAAGAGCAAACGGTGGATGCCTTGGCATCTGGAGCCGAAGAAGGACGTCGTAATCTGCGATAAGCCTCGGGGAGTTGATAAACGAGCTGTGATCCGAGGATTTCCGAATGGGGAAACCCCGCCAGGCCCTTTGGGTGACCTGGTGACTCCCGCCTGAATATATAGGGCGGGTAGAGGGAACGTGGGGAAGTGAAACATCTCAGTACCCACAGGAAGAGAAAACAACCGTGATTCCGTAAGTAGTGGCGAGCGAACGCGGAACAGGCCAAACCGGTCATGTGTGATACCCGGCAGGGGTTGCATGGTCGGGGTTGTGGGACCTTTCGGGTCGATCTGCCGGTCGACCACGGTGACGTGCATGGTATAGGCGAACCGGATTGAAAGCCGGACCGGAGTGGGTGCGAGTCCCGTAGCCGAAATGCTGTGCAGCCCGGAGAGGTATCCCAAGTAGCACGGGGCCCGAGAAATCCCGTGTGAATCTGCCAGGACCACCTGGTAAGCCTAAATACTCCCAGATGACCGATAGCGGACAAGTACCGTGAGGGAAAGGTGAAAAGTACCCCGGGAGGGGAGTGAAATAGTACCTGAAACCGTTTGCTTACAAACCGTTGGAGCCTCCTTGTAGGGGTGACAGCGTGCCTTTTGAAGAATGAGCCTGCGAGTTAGCGATCTGTGGCGAGGTTAACCCGTGTGGGGTAGCCGTAGCGAAAGCGAGTCTGAATAGGGCGATTCAGTCGCAGGTCCTAGACCCGAAGCGAAGTGATCTATCCATGGCCAGGTTGAAGCGACGGTAAGACGTCGTGGAGGACCGAACCCACTTCAGTTGAAAATGGAGGGGATGAGCTGTGGATAGGGGTGAAAGGCCAATCAAACTTCGTGATAGCTGGTTCTCTCCGAAATGCATTTAGGTGCAGCGTTGCGTGTTTCTTGCCGGAGGTAGAGCTACTGGATGGCCGATGGGCCCCAACAGGTTACTGACGTCAGCCAAACTCCGAATGCCGGTAAGTGAGAGCGCAGCAGTGAGACGGTGGGGGATAAGCTTCATCGTCGAGAGGGAAACAACCCAGACCACCGACTAAGGTCCCTAAGCGCGTGCTAAGTGGGAAAGGATGTGGAGTTGCACAGACAACCAGGAGGTTGGCTTAGAAGCAGCCACCCTTGAAAGAGTGCGTAATAGCTCACTGGTCAAGTGATTCCGCGCCGACAATGTAACGGGGCTCAAGCACGCCACCGAAGTCGTGGCATTCATACAATCGATAGGCCTTCGTGGTCCAGTCGTGTGGATGGGTAGGAGAGCGTCGTGTGCCGGGTGAAGCGGCGGAGTGATCCAGCCGTGGACGGCACACGAGTGAGAATGCAGGCATGAGTAGCGAAAGACGGGTGAGAAACCCGTCCTCCGGAAGACCAAGGGTTCCAGGGTCAAGCTAATCTGCCCTGGGTAAGTCGGGACCTAAGGCGAGGCCGACAGGCGTAGTCGATGGACAACGGGTTGATATTCCCGTACCGGCGAAGAACCGCCCACACGAAACCAGGAGTGCTAAGCATCCCAAGACACGTGGATCCCTTCGGGGACGATCGTGTGGCGGCATGCGACCCCATCTGGTGGAGTGAGCGTATTAACAGGTGTGACGCAGGAAGGTAGCCCAGCCCGGGCGATGGTTGACCCGGGGCAAGCGTGTAGGCCGAGCGATAGGCAAATCCGTCGCTCATGATGGCTGAGACGCGATGCGGATGAAAAGTGGGTGATCCTATGCTGCCGAGAAAAGCATCGACGCGAGGTTCCAGCCGCCCGTACCCCAAACCGACTCAGGTGGTCAGGTAGAGAATACCAAGGAGATCGAGAGAATCGTGGTTAAGGAACTCGGCAAAATGCCCCCGTAACTTCGGGAGAAGGGGGGCCTGAAGCGTGAACCGGCTTGCCCGGGGCAGCGTGGATGGCCGCAGAGACCAGTGGGAAGCGACTGTTTACTAAAAACACAGGTCCGTGCCAAGTCGCAAGACGATGTATACGGACTGACGCCTGCCCGGTGCTGGAAGGTTAAGCGGAACGGTTAGCTCTTCGGAGCGAAGCTGAGAAGTTAAGCCCCAGTAAACGGCGGTGGTAACTATAACCATCCTAAGGTAGCGAAATTCCTTGTCGGGTAAGTTCCGACCTGCACGAATGGCGTAACGACTTCCCAGCTGTCTCAACCGCGAACTCGGCGAAATTGCATTACGAGTAAAGATGCTCGTTACGCGCAGCAGGACGGAAAGACCCCGTGACCTTTACTACAGCTTGGTATTGGTGTTCGGTGTGGCTTGTGTAGGATAGGTGGGAGACTTTGAAGCGGGCACGCCAGTGTTCGTGGAGTCATTGTTGAAATACCACTCTGGTCACTCTGGATGTCTAACTTCGAACCGTGATCCGGTTCAGGGACAGTGCCTGGTGGGTAGTTTAACTGGGGCGGTTGCCTCCCAAAAAGTAACGGAGGCGCCCAAAGGTTCCCTCAACCTGGTTGGCAATCAGGTGGCGAGTGTAAGTGCACAAGGGAGCTTGACTGTGAGACTGACAGGTCGAGCAGGGACGAAAGTCGGGACTAGTGATCCGGCAGTGGCTTGTGGAAGCGCTGTCGCTCAACGGATAAAAGGTACCTCGGGGATAACAGGCTGATCTTGCCCAAGAGTCCATATCGACGGCATGGTTTGGCACCTCGATGTCGGCTCGTCGCATCCTGGGGCTGGAGTAGGTCCCAAGGGTTGGGCTGTTCGCCCATTAAAGCGGTACGCGAGCTGGGTTTAGAACGTCGTGAGACAGTTCGGTCCCTATCCGCTGCGCGCGTAGGAAATTTGAGAGGATCTGACCCTAGTACGAGAGGACCGGGTTGGACGAACCTCTGGTGTGCCAGTTGTTCCGCCAGGAGCACCGCTGGTTAGCTACGTTCGGAATGGATAACCGCTGAAAGCATCTAAGCGGGAAGCCGGCCTCGAGATGAGATTTCCATCCCTTCGGGGGAGAGGCTCCCAGTAGACGACTGGGTTGATAGGCCGGGTGTGGAAGCAAGGACGAAAGACTTGTGCAGCTGACCGGTACTAATAAGCCGATAACTTGACAATCACTACACACACACGATTTGAACTCATTCAAGTAAAGGCCGTGTGCGTGGCCCCGAGATTGCTCGCGTCCACTCTGTGGTTCCCAACAGACGGAAACCCAAACAACACAACTCAACAACGAACCCGCACCACCCACCCCGAACAACACGGGCCAGGCGTGGAAGCGGACACCGAGACCACCAACCACCCCAACAGGCGTGTTTGGTACTAGAGTTTCGGCGGCCATAGCGCGAGGGAAACGCCCGGACACATTCCGAACCCGGAAGCTAAGACTCGCAGCGCCGATGGTACTGCAGGGGCGACCCTGTGGGAGAGTAGGACACCGCCGGACATTCATTNCGAACCCGGAAGCTAAGACTCGCAGCGCCGATGGTACTGCAGGGGCGACCCTGTGGGAGAGTAGGACACCGCCGGACATTCATTCGAGAAGAGCCGCCCAAAGTTGGGCGGCTCTTCTTGGTTTAACGCGAAGAGCCGCACCACGCCGATGAGCGTTGGGCGGCTCTTCTTGGTGAACGTGAAGAGCCGCACCACGCCGATGAGCGTTGGGCGGCTCTTCTTGGTGAACGTGAAGAGCCGCACCACGCCGATGAGCGTTGGGCGGCTCTTCTTGGTGAACGTGAAGAGCCGCACCACGCCGATGAGCGTTGGGCGGCTCTTCTTGGTTAACGTGAAGAGCCGCACCACGCCGATGAGCGTTGGGCGGCTCTNGAGGAATGGCCACCCACCGCGTTCAATTGCGAACGCAGGCGGGTGGCCATTTTCTCGTTAACGGGTGCTTCCGAAGTGCTCGCAGTACCGTTGAGTCGACCGGACCGACCGGGTCCACAGACGAACACCACATCGACAGGATGAGTACGTGACCGATTCCAGCCAGGGCCCGAACGGCGAGGACCGCGCCAAGCGCGCCGACCGTCCGAGGAGCGGGAGCGGAGGGTCGCGATCCGGTTACGGCGGCGCGGGTTCCGGTGGTCGTCAGGGCGACCGTGGGCGCGATGCCGCGCCGCGCCGTGACGGCGGGAAGCCGTGGGAGCAGCGTGACGGCGACCGCAGTTCAGCGCCGCGCCGCGACGGCGGGAGGCCGTGGGAGAAGCGTGACGGCGACCGCGGGTCTGCGCCGCGCCCCGACGGCGAGAAGCCGTGGGAGAAGCGTGACGGCGACCGCGGGTCTGCGCCGCGCCCCGACGGCGAGAAGCCGTGGGAGAAGCGTGACGGCGACCGCGGTTCTGCGCCGCGCCGCGACGGCGGGAAGCCGTGGGAGAAGCGTGACGGCGACCGCGCCGGCGGGCGATCCGGTGGCTCCGATCGCGGCTACGACCGGCGTTCACCGGGCGCGTCACGCCCCCCTCGCGAGTATGCGGGCGCGCCTGCGGGTCTCGACCGGCCTCGGCACGACGACCCGTTCGTCCCCGACGAGATCGAGCCGCGCGATCTCGATCGCGGCGCACGCGCCGAGCTCAAGACCCTGAGCAAGGAGAACTCCGACTGGGTCGCGCGTCACCTCGTGGCCGCGGCCACGTTCCTCGACGACGACCCGGAACGGGCCCATCAGCACGCGCTCGCGGCATCCCGTCGCGCCGGCCGAGTAGCCGTGGTGCGCGAGACGCTGGCGCTCACGGCCTACGAGACGGGGGATTTCGCGCTCGCACTGCGCGAGCTGCGCACGTACCGTCGCATCTCCGGAAGCAATGACCAGCTTCCGCTCATGGTCGACAGCGAACGCGGCGTCGGTCGGCCCGATCGCGCGCTCGAGCTCGGGCGCTCGGTCGAGCGTGACTCGCTGCCGCCCGCCGTCCAGGTCGCGCTCGCGATCGCCATGTCGGGCGCGCGGCTCGATCTCGGCCAGCCGGACCTCGCACTCGGCGAGCTCGAGATCCCGCAGCTCGACCCGAACGTCGCGTTCAGCTACAGCCCGGCACTGTTCGCGGCTTACGCGGAGGTGCTCGAAGAACTCGGCCGCATCGCCGACGCCGAGACGTGGCGCGCGCGGGCCGAGCGTGCTGAAGCGGCCCTCGCGGGCCCTGCTGACGCCGAGGTCTTCGAGGTGTACGACTTGGACGAGTCCGGCGACACCGAGCCGGCGACGCCCGCCCGGCGAACCGCTCGCGACGCTGCGGCCGCCGACGCGCCGCCCGTGGCGGGAACCGCCGACGCGGCCTCGGGCGAGGCAGCCCGCGCAGGAGACGGCGACCCTGCCGACGCGATCGAGCCGGAGGTCGCGGCGCTGCTCGCCGAAACCGACCCCGCGAACGCCGCAAGCCCGGTCGCGGAGCCTGCCGCAGGGCCGGCTGACGAGGACGGGGCCGATGGGCCTGTTCCGGACCAGGACTGAGGCGGCGGCACCGCTCGAGGGAGTCGATGCGGTGCTCGCCGACCTCGATGGCGTCGTCTACCGCGGCGCGGAGGCGATCCCGTATGCCGTCGACAGCCTGAACCGCGCGAAGAGCGGCCGGGCGGTCGGATACATCACCAACAACGCGTCGCGAAGCGATGCATCCGTCGCTCGTCACCTCGCGGAGTTGGGTCTCGCGGTGGAGGCGGCCGATGTCGTGACATCACCGCAGGCGGCGATGCACCTGCTGGCCGAACGCGTGCCGGCGGGCGCGCTCGTGCTCGTCGTCGGCGGCGAGGGCATCGTCACCGAGCTCGAGCGGCGAGGGTTCCGCGTCACGCGCTCGGCGGACGACGATCCGGCGGCGGTGGTGCAGGGGTTCGCGCCCGACGTCGGCTGGACCCAGCTCGCCGAGGCCGCGTTCGCGCTGAACAAGGGCGGGTTCGCCGATGAATCCGGCATCCCGTGGATCGCGACGAACATGGACTGGACGATCCCCGTCGCGCGCGGGATCGCGCCCGGCAACGGCACGCTCGTCTCGGCGGTGCACACGGCGGTCGGGCGGTTCCCCGTGGTCGCCGGCAAGCCCGAGACGCCCATCTTCGACGAGGCCCGGCGCAGGTTCGGCGCGGAGCGCCCGCTCGTCGTCGGCGACCGGCTCGACACCGACATCCTCGGTGCGAACCGCGCGGGCATGGCCTCGGCGGTCGTGCTCACGGGCATCGACCGGGCGAAGCAGCTGCTCGCCGCCGAGGCATCCCATCGGCCCGATTTCATCCTCCGCGACCTGCGAGGGCTGCACGAGCCGTACCCGGTGGTCGAGCGCATCCGCGACGGGTTCCGGGTGGGGCGTTCGAAGGTGCGCATCGACGGGGCGGATGTCCTGATCGCCGCAGAGGGCGACGACGAGCTCGACCTCCTGCGTGCGGCGTGCGCGTCGATCTGGGAGTCGGGGCGACCGATCCACGCGTTGCAGGTGCCCGCCCAGCTGTACAGCTGAGGCTGAACGTCGACGGGGCGGTCCGCGGATCGGCCCGTTGAGGGATGCCGCGTCGGCGGCTGCGGGTACCGTTGAGGCATGCACGACTCATCCGACGCGCCCGAGGGTCTCGAAGCGCCGAACGGCACCGCCGAGCCGATGGCCCACGACGCGGTCGACGTGCACGCCGGCCCGGCGGGTGAGGCGGCGTCGATCGAGTCGCTTCCGCTCGCCGAGCGTGCGCCGCGCTACCAGGCCGCCGCCGACCGCCTGCGCGACGAGCTCGAACGCTCCGATCCCGCGCGCGGCGACGCCTGACATGGGCGAGCAGCGGCTCGACGCCGCGCTGGCCGACCGCGGGCTCGCGCGCTCGCGCACCCACGCGGCTGCGCTCATCGCGTCGGGCGCCGTGTCGGTCGACGGGCGACCGGTCGTGAAGGCCTCGCATCGGGTCTCCGACGATGCACGCCTCGACGTCGCGGCATCCGATCACTACGTGAGCCGTGCCGCGCACAAGCTCATCGCCGCGCTCGACGGGTTCGAGGTCGACCCTGCCGACCGCGTGGTCCTCGACGCGGGCGCGTCGACGGGCGGCTTCACCCAGGTGCTCCTCGAGCGGGGCGCCCGCAACGTGCTCGCCGTCGATGTCGGGCACGGGCAGCTCGCCGAGACGCTGCGCGGAGCCGAGGGGCTGGTGGTCGTCGAGGGGTGCAACGTGCGTCATCTCGACGCCGGTGAGCTCGCGCGGCTCACGGGCGTCGATGAGCGGCCAACGCTCGTCACGGCCGACCTGTCGTTCATCTCGCTGACGACCGTGCTGCCCGCGCTGGTCGCGACCGCCGCGCCCGGCGCCGAGTTCGTGCTGCTCGTCAAGCCGCAGTTCGAAGTCGGGCGCGGCGGCGTCCGGGAGGGCGTCGTGCGGGACCCGGCCCTGCGCGACGACGCGGTCATGGGCGTGCTCTGGGCGGCGTTCGACCTGGGCCTGGGCATCGCCGGCGTCCGCTCCTCCCCGATTGCCGGGGGCCACGGGAATCACGAGTATCTCGTGCACCTGACCGCCTCGGCCGGGTCCGATCCGTCAGAATGGACGGGTCGAGTCGAGCAACTGACGAGAGGTGGGCAGCCATGACCGACGCCCGGCACTTCCTCGTCGTCGCGCACACCGGGCGCAGTACCGCGCTCGAGGCCACCGGCGCGGTGTGCGCGCAGCTGCTCGAGGCCGGCGCCGTCCCGGTGATCGCGACCGAGCACTGGGACGACGTGCACGCGTTCGTCCCCGAGTTGAACGGCCGGGTGCGGCGGTTCGAGTCGATCGATCCCGGTGAGATCGAGCTCATCATCGTGCTCGGCGGCGACGGCACGATCCTTCGCGCGGCCGAGCTCATGCGCGAGCACGCCGCCCCACTGCTCGGCGTGAACCTCGGGCACGTCGGGTTCCTCGCCGAGAGCGAGCGGGATGACCTCGGCTACACCGTCAGCCGGGCGCTCGCGCGCGACTACACGGTCGAGGAGCGCATGACGCTCGCCGTGCGCGTGAAGTCCGGCGCCGAGGTGGTCTACGAGAGCTGGGCGCTGAACGAGGCGACGGTCGAGAAGGCCGAGCGCGAGCGCATGCTCGAGGTCGTGATCGAGGTCGACCGGCGGCCGCTGTCGTCGTTCGGATGCGACGGGGTGGTCATGTCGACGCCGACGGGCTCGACCGCCTACTCGTTCTCGGCGGGCGGCCCGGTCGTCTGGCCGAGCCTCGAGGCGCTGCTGCTGGTGCCGCTCAGCGCGCACGCGCTGTTCGCCCGGCCGCTCGTCGTCGGCCCCGAGTCATCGCTCGCGGTCGAGGTGCTCCAGCGGACCGAGGCCGCGGCCGTGCTGTGGTGCGACGGCCGTCGCATGTTCGACCTGCCGCCCGGGGCGAGGGTCATCGTGCGGCGGTCGTCGCATCCGGTGCGCCTTGCGCGCCTGCACGAGGCGCCGTTCACCGACCGACTGGTCAACAAGTTCGACCTGCCCGTCTCCGGGTGGCGCGGCCCGGTCGGGCGCGAGTGAGGCGACGATGATCGAAGAGATCGGCATCCGCGACCTCGGCGTCATCGCCGAGGCCGTCCTTCCGCTGGGCCCCGGGTTCACCGCGGTGACCGGCGAGACGGGTGCGGGCAAGACCATGGTCGTCACGGCGCTCGGCCTGCTGCTCGGCGCTCGCGCCGACGCGGGAGCTGTGCGCTCCGGAGCGAAGCAGGCCTGGGTCGAGGGGCGCTGGCTCGTCGACCCCGAGTCGTCCGTCGCCGAGCGTGTCGCCGAGCGTGTCGCCGAGGCCGGGGGCGACATCGAGGCGGGCGAACTGCTGCTCGGCCGGTCGGTTTCGGCCGAGGGCCGCAGCCGGGCTGTCGTAGGCGGTCGCAGCGCGCCCGTCGGCGTGCTCTCGGAACTCGGCGACGACCTCGTGGTCGTGCACGGCCAGGCCGACCAGCAGCGCCTGCGCTCGGCGGTCGCTCAGCGCGAGGCGCTCGACCGATTCGCCGGCGCCGAACTCCAGACGCTGCTCGCCGAGTACCGCACGGCGTTCCACGCGTGGCGCGACGACGCCCGCGAGCTCGAGCGGCTCCGCCAGGAGCACGACGACCGCGCGCGCGAGGCCGACGAGCTGCGCGAGGCGCTCGACGAACTCGAGGCCGCCGACCCGCAACCCGGCGAAGACGTCGAGCTGCAGGAACGCGCCGACCGGCTGAGCAACCTCGAAGACCTCCGGCTCGCGGCCGCGCAGGCGCACGAACTGGTGTCGGCCGAGTCCCCGGTCGACGACTCGCCCGACGCGGTGACCCTCGTCGAGAGCGCTCGCCGCCACGTCGAGCGTGTCGCGCCGCACGATGCGGCGCTCGCCCCGATCGTCGAGGCCCTCGCGAACGCGGGATTCCTGCTCGCCGATGCCGCGGCCGAGCTGTCGGGCTACCTCACGGGCCTCGACGCCGACGGCGCGCGTGAACTGCAGGTCGTCCAGGAGCGCCGGGCCCTGCTCACCGCGCTCATCCGGCGTCACGGCGCCTCGCTCGACGACGTGCTTGCCTTCCGTGCGAACGGCGGCCTGCGGCTCATCGAACTCGACGGCGACGACGAGCGCATCGAGGCGCTCGAGGCATCCGTCGCCGGTCTCGAAGCCGAGGTCGACCGCCTCGCGACCCGCGTGACCGAGCTGCGTACCGACGCCGCGGGGCGGCTCGCCGCGGCGGTCACCGCCGAGCTCGCGGCCCTCGCGATGCCCGACGCGCAGCTCACGGTCGTGGTCGAACCGGCCGCCGAACCGGCCGCGCACGGCCGCGACGCCGTGTCGATCCTGCTGCGTCCGCACCCTGGCGCTGAGCCGCGGTCCGTGTCGCGCGGGGCATCCGGCGGCGAGCTCTCACGCGTCATGCTCGCGATCGAGGTCGTCATCGCCGGCACCGATCCGGTGCCGACCTTCGTGTTCGACGAGGTCGACGCCGGCGTCGGCGGCGCGGCGGCGATCGAGATCGGCCGGCGGCTCGCCCGGCTCGCGGAACGCTCGCAGGTCATCGTCGTGACGCACCTCGCGCAGGTCGCCGCGTTCGCGACGAACCACCTGAGCGTCGTCAAGGGCACCGACGGCCAGGTCACGGCGTCGAGCGTGCGCCAGCTCGACGGCGCCGAACGCGAGGCGGAGATGGCGCGCCTGCTGTCGGGCCTCGCCGACTCGGCGAGCGGGCTCGCCCACGCGAGGGAGTTGCTGGAGATCGCGGCCGACCGAGCCGCGTGAGCATGCCGGGGATCCGGCGGATGGGGGAGAGCGTGGATCGACTCGGGGATGGTTCGCAGGAACGTGGGTTAGGCTATAAGCCCGTGGTGGTAGAACGCGGCGCAGACATTCAGAACACGGCATCCTCGATCGACGAGACGAAGCACATCTTCGTCACCGGGGGTGTCGTTTCTTCGTTGGGCAAGGGCCTCACGGCCGCGAGCCTCGGCAACCTGCTGACCGCCCGGGGGCTCCGGGTCGTCATGCAGAAGCTCGACCCATACCTGAACGTCGACCCCGGGACGATGAATCCGTTCCAGCACGGCGAGGTGTTCGTCACCGACGACGGCGCGGAGACCGACCTCGACATCGGGCACTACGAGCGCTTCCTCGACATCAACCTCTCGCAGGCCGCGAACGTCACCACCGGCCAGATCTACTCGACGGTCATCGCGAAGGAGCGCCGCGGCGAATACCTGGGCGACACCGTGCAGGTGATTCCGCACATCACCGACGAGATCAAGCGGCGCATGCGCCTGCAGGCCTCCGAGTCGCCCAAGCCCGACGTGATCATCACCGAGATCGGCGGCACGGTCGGTGACATCGAATCGCAGCCGTTCATCGAGTCGGCCCGCCAGGTGCGGCACGAGCTCGGCCGCAAGAACGTGTTCTTCGTGCATGTCTCGCTGGTGCCGTTCATGGGCGCGTCGGGCGAACAGAAGACCAAGCCCACCCAGCACTCGGTGGCCGCCCTCCGATCGATCGGCATCCAGCCCGACGCGCTCGTGCTGCGCAGCGACCGGCCGGTCACCGAGTCGAACAAGCGCAAGATCGCGCTCATGTGCGACGTCGACGAGCAGGCCGTGGTCAACGCGGTCGACGTGCCGTCGATCTACGACATCCCGACGATGCTGCACGACCAGGGCCTCGACGCGTACATCATCGACTCGCTCGGGCTCGGGGCGAAGGCCGACGACGTCGACTGGTCGGGCTGGAGCGAGCTGCTGGGCGTCGTGCACGAGCCCAAGCACGAGGTCACGATCGGTCTCGTCGGCAAGTACATCGACCTGCCCGACGCCTACCTGTCGGTGACCGAGGCGCTGCGTGCCGGCGGCTTCGCGAACGAGGCGAAGGTGCGGATCGAGTGGATCCCCTCCGACGAGTGCCGCACGCCCGAGGGTGCGCAGAAGCACCTCGCCGACCTCGACGGCATCTGCGTGCCGGGCGGCTTCGGCGTGCGCGGCATCGAGGGCAAGCTCGGGGCACTGCGCTTCGCGCGTGAGAACGGCATCCCCGTGCTCGGCCTCTGCCTCGGCCTGCAGTGCATGGTCATCGAGTACGCGCGCAACGTCGTGGGTCTCGCGGGTGCTTCGTCGAGCGAGTTCGACCCCGACACGCAGTTCCCGGTCATCGCGACCATGGAGGAGCAGGTCGAGATCATCGCGGGCGGCGACCTCGGCGGCACCATGCGCCTCGGCCTCTACCCGGCGAAGCTCGGCGACGGCTCGCTCGCGGCCGACCTCTACGGCGCCTCCGAGATCTCCGAGCGCCACCGCCACCGGTACGAGGTGAACAACGGCTTCCGCGACCAGATCGCCGCCGCCGGCCTCGTGTTCTCGGGCCTCTCGCCCGACCGCAACCTCGTCGAGTTCGTCGAGCTGCCGCGCGAGGTGCACCCCTTCTACATCGGCACGCAGGCCCACCCCGAACTGCGCAGCCGCCCGAACGCGGCGCACCCGCTGTTCCGCGGACTCGTCGCCGCAGCGCTCGAGCGCCAGCAGGCGAGCCTGCTCTTCGACGACGTGCAGAGCGCATGACGACGGCGACGGATGCCTCCGGCGCATACGCGGCGAACGGGCCCGCGAGCGACGGAGTGCTCGGCGCAGGGGCTGGCCCGACGGCATCGGCCGAGCCGGACGGACTCGTCGACGAGCGGTTCGACCCCGAGGTGCTCTCGAGCGAGCGCGTCTTCGTCGGCCGCGTGTGGGACGTCCGTCGCGAGGTCGTGCAGTACGGCGAGGCGCAGATCACGCGCGATTTCGTCGAGCATCCGGGCGCCGTCGGCGTGCTCGCGCTCGACGACGACGACCGGGTCTTCCTGATCCGCCAGTACCGGCATCCGATCGGGCACCGCGACTGGGAGATCCCCGCGGGCCTGCTCGACGTCGACGGCGAGGACCCGCTCGATGCCGCGCGGCGAGAGCTCGCCGAGGAGGCCGACCTCGTCGCCGCCGATTGGGCCGTGCTGGCCGACATCTTCACGTCGCCGGGCGGCAACAACGAGTCGATCCGCATCTACCTGGCCCGGGGCCTGGCCGACGCCGACGAGGTCTTCGCCCGCGAAGACGAAGAGGCCGACATGCTCAGCCGATGGGTTCCGCTCGACGAGGCCGTCGACGCGGTGCTCGAACGCCGCGTGCAGAACGCGCCGCTGGCTGTCGCCGTGCTCGCCGCGCAGGCGGGGCGTTCGCGCGGCTGGTCGACGCTGGGTGCGGCCGACGCACCGTGGACCGGTCGCCCGTGGCCGCGCGGCGACGGCCGCTGACGAGGCGGAACGCGGACTCGGCGATGAGCGGGCGCGAGGCCGGCGGGAGCGACATCGACGGGCGCGACCTCGACGGGCGCGGGGTTGACGACTACCTGCGGCACCTCGCGGTCGAGCGCGGCCTGGCCCGCAACACCGTGGCCTCGTACACGCGCGACCTCGGCATCTACGCCGCCTTCCTCGAGGAGCGGGGCATCCCCGGGCCCGCGGCCGTGACCGAGTCGCACCTCGCCGACTTCGTCCGGTTCCTCGCGACCGAACGCCGGCCCCCGCTCGCCACGGCGTCGATCGCGCGGGTGCTCTCGGCGGTGCGAGGCCTGCACCGGTTCCTCCTCGAGGAGGGACGCCTCGAGACCGATGTCGCGCGCGATGTCGCGCCGCCGAAGCTGCCGACCCGCCTGCCGAAGGCGATCCCGGTCTCGGCGGTCGAGGCGCTCCTCGCCGCCACCGACGGCGAGGAACCGGCGGACCTGCGCGACAAGGCCCTGCTCGAACTGCTCTACGCCACCGGCGCCCGGGTCTCCGAGGCGGTCGGCCTGAACGTCGACGACCTCGTCGACGACGAGGTGGTGCGCCTGTTCGGCAAGGGCGGCAAGCAGCGCATCGTGCCGGTCGGCCGCTACGCGAGGGCCGCGCTCGACGCGTACCTCGTGCGGGCGCGCCCGCTGCTTTCGGCGCGGGGTCACGCCACGCCGGCGCTGTTCCTGGGCGTCCGCGGCGGCCGGCTGAGCCGCCAGGCGGCCTGGGAGGCGATCACCCGGGCGGCCGAGCGGGCGGGGATCGAGGCATCCGTCTCGCCGCACACGCTGCGCCACTCGTTCGCGACGCACCTGCTCGAAGGCGGCGCCGACGTGCGCGTCGTGCAGGAGCTGCTCGGTCACTCGTCGGTCGCGACGACGCAGATTTACACGCTGGTCACCGCCGATACACTCCGGGAGATGTACACGCAAGCCCACCCACGTGCTCGCTAGAATCGAGCGAGCCCGCGGCCCGAAGGAGATGATTCGCACGTGACCGACCACATGCAGGACCCGGCGGACGGCGTCACCTCGCTGGATCCCGAGCTCGGTCCGACCGGTCGGCCGCTTCGCGAGTTCGCCGAGCCCGCTCCGCTCGCCTCGCACGGCCCCGCTCGCATCATCGCCCTCTGCAACCAGAAGGGCGGCGTCGGCAAGACGACGACCACGATCAACCTCGGCGCGACGCTCGCCGAATACGGCCGCCGGGTGCTGGCGGTCGACTTCGACCCGCAGGGCGCACTCTCCGCGGGGCTCGGGGTGAAGACCCACGACGTGCCGACGATCTACGACCTGCTGCTCTCGCGCGGCATCGACCCGGCCGACGCGATCCAGCGCACGAGCGTCGAGGGTCTCGACGTCATCCCCGCGAACATCGACCTCTCGGCCGCTGAGGTGCACCTGGTCACCGAGGTGGCTCGCGAGCAGATCCTCGCGAGCGTGCTGCGCCGCGTCGCCGGCGACTACGACGTCATCCTGATCGACTGCCAGCCCTCGCTCGGGTTGCTGACCGTGAACGCGCTCACGGCGAGCCACGGCGTGGTCATCCCGCTCGAGTGCGAGTACTTCGCCCTGCGCGGCGTCGCCCTCCTCATCGAGACGATCGACAAGGTGCGCGACCGGCTCAACCCGGCCATCGAGCTCGACGGCATCCTCGCGACGATGTACGACGCGCGCACGCTGCACTCGCGCGAGGTGCTCGAGCGCGTCGTCGACGCCTTCGGCGACAAGGTGCTCGAGACCGTCATCACCCGCACCGTGAAGTTCCCCGACGCGACCGTCGCGGCGACGCCGATTACCGAGTTCGCACCAGAGCACCAGGCGTCGAAGGCGTACCGGCAGCTCGCCAGGGAACTGGTCTTCCGTGGCGCGGTCGCCTGAACCGAAGCCGGTCGGGTCGGTCGTGGCGGATGCCCCGGACGGGGCATCCGAACCGGGCTTCCGCGTCGCGCTCACGAACTTCGAGGGGCCGTTCGACCTCTTGCTGTCGCTGATCGCGAAGCACGAGCTCGACATCACCGAGGTCTCGCTCTCGAAGGTCACCGACGAGTTCATCTCGTACCTGAAGGGCCTCGATTCCGACGAGGAGCTCGACCAGGCTTCGGAGTTCCTCGTCGTCGCGGCCACGCTGCTCGACCTGAAGGTCGTGGGGCTGCTGCCGCAGGGCGAGCTCGTCGACGCGGAAGACGTCGCGCTGCTCGAGGCGCGAGACCTGCTGTTCGCGCGGCTGCTGCAGTACCGCGCGTTCAAGGAGGCGTCGCGCTGGTTCGCCGGCCACCTCGAAGCCGAGGCCTCCCGCCACGCGCGCACCGTGAAGCTCGAGGAGCGGTTCCGCCAGCGCGCACCCGAACTGCGCTGGACCCTCACGGCCGAGGACTTCGCCGCGCTCGCGACGCTCGCATTCACGCCCCGCGAGATCCCGGTGGTCGGGCTCGACCACCTGCACGCGCCGCTCGTGTCGATCCGCGAGCAGGCCGCGCAGGTCGTCGCGGTGCTGCGCCGGGGCGACCCCGTGACGTTCCGCCAGCTGATCGCGGGCATCGAGCAGCGCGGCGTCGTGGTCGCGCGATTCCTCGCGGTGCTCGAGC
The DNA here is from genome assembly GCF_009647605.1 of Agromyces agglutinans. Taxonomy (GTDB): domain Bacteria; phylum Actinomycetota; class Actinomycetes; order Actinomycetales; family Microbacteriaceae; genus Agromyces; species Agromyces agglutinans. The sequence continues at coordinate 17,551 of NZ_WJIF01000008.1, forward strand.
TCTACCGCCATGCGGCGATCGGCTTCGAACAGCTCGAGCCGCTCGGCGAGCTCACGTTGCGATGGGCCGCCGAGCACTGGGACGACGACCGACTCGACAGCCTGGGAGCCGACTATGACGACGAATGAGACGCACGCGCACGAGCAGGCGGATGCCGCGGCGCCAGACCCTGCCGACGCACCCGGCCCTGCCGACGCACCCGGCCCTGCCGACGCACCCGAGGCCACCGACGCACCCGAGCTCTCGGTCGCGACACCGCTCGACGTGCCGGGCCAGCCGCACCTCGACCTCGACCGGGCGATCGAGGCGATCCTGTTCGTCTCCGACGAGCCGGTCGGCGTCGTCGCTCTCGCCGCGGCGGTCGCACGACCCGTCGCCGAGGTTCGTGCGGCCATCTCGAGGCTCGTCGCCGACTACGACGGCACGGGCACCTCGGGGGAGCCCCGCACCGACGCGGCGGCCGCGTCGCCGGCAGGCGGGGGCATCCGTCGCGGATTCGAACTGCGCGAGGTCGGCGGTGGCTGGCGGTTCTACGTTCGAACCGAATACGACGCGCTGGTGGCGGACTTCGTGCTCACGCAGACCTCGACGAAACTCTCGCAGGCCGCGCTCGAGACGCTCGCCGTGATCGCCTACAAGCAGCCGATCTCGCGGTCGCAGGTCGCCTCGATCCGAGCGGTGAACGTCGACTCGGTCGTGCGCACGCTGCTCGGGCGCGGGCTCGTCACCGAGGTCGACACCGACGCGGAGACCGGGGCGATCCTCTACGGCACGACCGACCTGCTGCTCACCAACCTCGGCATCAACTCCATCGAGGAACTGCCGCACATCTCGCCGTTGCTCGACGACGGCCAGGAGGGATTCGACCTTGACCGAGCATGATCGCGCGGCCGGAACACCGGACCGCCACGACGCCGAGAACCGCCAGCCCACGGGCGCCGACACGCCGGCCGGAGAACCGAGGCTCGGCGGGCCGCCTCCCGGGCAGCGCACCGACGGCGAGCGCCTGCAGAAGGTGCTCGCCGCGGCGGGCGTCGCGTCGCGTCGCGTCGTCGAGCAGTACATCGTCGAGGGCCGCATCCAGGTCAACGGCCGGGTCGTCACCGAACTCGGATCGCGCGTCGATCCCGCGACCGACCAGGTGTCGGTCGACGGCGTCGCGGTGCAGCTCGACGCCGCCAAGCGGTACTACGTGCTGAACAAGCCGCGCGGCGTGGTGTCGTCGATGCGCGACGAGGGAGGCCGGCCCGACCTCACGCGCTTCACCGACCGACTCGAGGAGCGCGTCTTCAACGTCGGCAGGCTCGATGCCGAGACCAGCGGCCTGCTCCTGCTGACGAACGACGGCGAGCTCGCGCACGTGCTCTCGCACCCATCGTTCGGCGTCGAGAAGACCTACATCGCGAAGGTCAAGGGGCGGCTGACCCCGCAGACGCTGCAGCAGCTGAAGCAGGGCATCGAGCTCGACGACGGCCCGATCGCGATCGATCGCGGCAAGCTGCTGCAGGCGCAGGAGGACTCCGCGCACAGCATGGTCGAGGTGACCCTGCACTCGGGGCGGAACCGGATCGTGCGGCGCATGCTCGACGCGGTCGGGCACCCGGTCGTCGACCTCGTGCGCCGCCAGTTCGGGCCGCTGAACCTCGGCACGCTCCGGTCGGGCGAGCTGCGCGAGCTGACTAAGATCGAACGCGGCCGGCTGCTGACCATCGCGCGGGCCGCCGATGCCGCCAAGCACGATGCCGCCGAGCACGACGCAACCGAGCACGAGGCCGGCACCGAACGGAAGGACTGACGTGGTCGAGTCACGCCTCGCGGGGCCCGTCCGCGTCGTCGGTGCGGGCCTGCTCGGCACGAGCGTCGCGCTGGGGCTCCGCTCGCGCGGCATCGACGTGATCCTCGCGGATGCCTCGCCCACGCACGTGGCCATCGCGATCGACCTCGGGGCCGGGCGCTCCGAGCTCCCGGGCGACGCGCCGGAGCTGATCGTCGTCGCGGTGCCGCCCGATGTCACCGCTCGCGTGATCGCCGACGAGCTCGCGGCGTTCCCCGACGCGATCGTGACGGATGTCGCGAGCGTGAAGGCCGGCATCCTCGCCGACCTCGTGGCGGCGGGAGCCGATGTCGGACGCTACATCGGCTCGCATCCGCTCGCCGGGCGCGAGCGCGGCGGCCCGCTCGCGGCACGCGCCGACCTCTTCGTGGGCCGACCCTGGGTCGTCGCCGCACACGACGACATCAGTTACCGGCGCGCGAGCGCGATCGACGACCTCATCCTCGACCTCGGTGCGACGCTCGTCGAGATGACGCCCGACGCGCACGACCGCGGCGTGGCGCTCATCTCCCACGTGCCGCAGGTGATCGCGAGCCTCATGGCCCGTCGCTTCATCGACGCGCCAAACGCAGCACTCGGCCTCGCCGGGCAGGGCGTGCGCGACGTGACCCGCATCGCGGCGAGCGACCCCGACCTCTGGGTGCAGATCCTCGGGGCGAACGCGGCATCCGTGCGCGACATCCTCGTCGCCTACCGCGACGACCTCGACCGGTTCATCGACGCGCTGGCCGACCCGGCCGCGCCGGGTGCCCGCCGGCGCGTCGCCGAGGAGCTCAGCGGTGGCAACACCGGGGTCGAGCGGTTGCCGGGCAAGCACGGCACCGACAAGCGCTTCACGACGGTGACCGTCATGGTCGACGACCGCCCCGGACAGCTCGCGCGCCTGCTCGCCGAGATCGGCGAGATCGGCGTGAACCTCGAAGATCTCAGGCTCGAGCACTCGCCCGGACGCCAGGTCGGCCTCGCGGAGATCCAGGTGCTCCCCGAGGCGGCCGATCGACTCACGAACGAGCTGGCCGAACGCGGCTGGCGGATCGCAGGATGAACAACGTGGACGTGGTGTACCCCTTCGTCGTGGCCCTCGACGGGCCCGCCGGCAGCGGCAAGTCGAGCGTGTCGAAGCAGGTCGCGCGCGAGCTCGGCTGGGGCTTCCTCGACACCGGTGCCGCGTACCGGGCGCTGGCGTGGCACGCCGAGGCCTCGGGCGTCGACCTCGACGACGAGGCATCCGTCATCGCCTGCCTCGACAGCTTCGACTACGGCATCGGCACCGACCCGGCCGGGTATCGCGTCCGCGTCGGCGGCACCGACGTGACCGAGGCGATCCGCGACCCCGGCATCTCCGCGGTCGTGAGCCGCGTCGCGCGCGTCCCCGACGTTCGCCGGCACCTGATCGAGCTGTTCCGCTCGATCATCGCGGCCGAGCACCGCGGCGGCATCGTCGTCGAGGGTCGCGACATCACGACGGTGGTCGCGCCCGACGCGCCGGTGCGGATCCTGCTCACCGCCAGCGAGGAGGTGCGGATGTCGCGTCGCGCGGCGGAGCTCGGCGGGCGGGATGCCGCCGCCACGGGCGCGCAGCTCCGCGCCCGCGACGAGGCCGACTCGAAGGTCGTCGAGTTCATGACCGCGGCCGACGGGGTCACCACCGTGGACTCCAGCGACCTCGACTTCGACGCCACGGTCGCGGCCGTGATCGGCGTCATCCGGGACTCCCAGCCGGTCACTGGTTGAATAGACGGGGGCGATCGCGCGGCAACGCCGCGGAAGACGCCCCGACGAGCTTGAGGAGACACCCATGACCGACCGCGACGACGAGTTCGACGCCCCCGAGGACAACCTCGCCGAGCGACTCGCCGACGTCGACGAGCAACTCGCCGAGCAGCGCGCGGCGGCCCTGCGCACCGGCCTCGACGACTACGAGCTCGACGAGGAGGACCTCGACCTGCTCGAGCACGCCGAGGAGGGCGAGGAGGGCATCACCTACCTTCCGGCGCTCCCGGTCATCGCGATCGTCGGTCGCCCGAACGTCGGCAAGTCGGCGCTCGTGAACCGCATCCTCGGCCGCCGCGAGGCGGTCGTCGAGGACACCCCCGGCGTGACGCGCGACCGCGTGTCGTACAAGGGCGAATGGCTCGACCGTCGGTTCACCCTCGTCGACACCGGCGGTTGGGAGCCCGACGCCAAGGGCATCGACGCCTCGGTCGCCGCGCAGGCCGAGGTCGCGATCGACCTCTGCGACGTCGTGCTGTTCGTCGTCGACGCCATGGTCGGCGCGACCGCGACCGACGAGCACGTCGTGCGCCTGCTGCGCAAGACGAACAAGCCCGTCTTCCTCGTCGCCAACAAGGTCGACGACTCGCGCCAGGAGCCCGAGGCCACGGCGCTCTGGAACCTCGGCCTCGGCGAGCCGTACCCGGTCTCCGCGCTGCACGGCCGCGGCGTGGCCGACCTGCTCGACCAGGTCTTCAAGGTGCTCCCGCAGGTTTCGGCCGTCGCGAAGCAGGAGGTCGGCGGGCCCCGGCGCGTGGCGATCCTCGGTCGGCCCAACGTCGGCAAGAGCTCACTGCTGAACAAGGCCGCGGGCGAGGAGCGCGTCGTCGTGAACGAGCTCGCCGGCACCACGCGCGACCCGGTCGACGAGCAGATCGAACTGGGCGGCCGCATCTGGCGGTTCGTCGACACGGCCGGCATCCGCCGCCGCGTGCACCTGCAGCACGGCGCCGATTTCTACGCGACGCTGCGCACGCAGGCCGCCCTCGAGAAGGCCGAGGTCGCGGTCGTCCTCATCGACGTGACCGAGACGATCTCCGAGCAGGACGTGCGCATCATCGACCTCGTGCTCGAGTCGGGGCGCGCGCTGGTCATCGCCTACAACAAGTGGGACCAGCTCGACGACGATCGTCGCCGCTACCTCGAGCGCGAGATCGAGCAGGACCTGCACCACGTCGCCTGGGCCCCGCGGGTCAACATCTCGGCGCGCACCGGACGCCACCTCGAGAAGCTCGTGCCCGCCCTCGAGACGGCGCTCGACTCGTGGGACACGCGCATCCCGACCGGGAAGTTCAACGCCTTCCTCACCGAGCTCACGCAGGAGCACCCGCACCCCGTGCGCGGCGGCAAGCAGCCCCGGATCCTGTTCGGCACCCAGGCGGCCACGCGGCCGCCGACGTTCGTGCTGTTCACGACCGGATTCCTCGACCCGGGCTACCGCCGGTTCATCCAGCGGCGCCTGCGCGAGATCTACGGCTTCCAGGGCAGCCCGATCGTGCTGAACATGCGCGTGCGCGAGCGCCGCCAGCGTCGGTGAGCCGAAAGCGGTGAGTCGGGGCCGCGGCGGCGTCTACGTCGAGGCATACGTGCGCTGCGACCTCGAGACGCTGTGGCGGCTGACGCAGGATCCGGGCGAGCACGTGCGGTGGGATCTGCGCTTCTCTCGGATCACGCCGGAGCGCGATCTCCCCGGCGGCGGCCACGCCTTCACCTACGAGCGGTCGCTCGGGCTACATGTGATTCGGGGGACCGGCACCACGATCGGCGAGCGCGTGCGTGCCGACGGCGTGCGCACATCGGCGCTGCGATTCGACACGGATGACCCGTGGTCGCCGCTCCGGCACGGTCGCGGCTACTGGCGCTACGTGCCGGAGCCGGGAGGCGTGCGGTTCAGCACGGGGTACGACTACGAGCCGGGATTCGGCCGGCTCGCCGACCGAGTGCTGCGACCCCTCGTCGTCTGGATGACCGCGTGGAGCTTCGACCGGCTGCGCATCTGGGCGGAGACGGGCGAGTCGCCGGAGCGGTGGGGCGTGGCATCCGTACTCGCGATCTGGCGACCCGCACGACCGCGCGCGTCCCGATGCCGCACGACGCCGCCCGAACGTGGTGCGTTCGCCGACGCGCCCGCGACGCTCGCTGCGCTGAAGGCGCCATGAGCGGGGCGAACGGGTCGGGCGGCGGGGTTGGCGCTCGTGATGCGCCCGGTGCGGGAGCCGTGGCATCCGTGTTCCGTCGGGCGATGGGGGACGACTTCGAACGCCTGCATCCGATGCTGCAGCGCCGATTCGGCGTCGCGCTCGACGCCGGCTACGCATGCGTGGGCCGCGGCGAGATGACGCGCATCCGCCGCGGGCCGTGGTGGACGGTCCCATTCCTGCAGGTCGGGCGGCTGCGCAACATCCTCGTGCCCGATGTCGGCGCCGATGTGCCGTTCACGATCGAGAACCACGCCTACCTCGACCCGTTCGGCCGGGAGACCGTCACGTTCGTGCGCGAGTACCGCGTCGGGGGCCGGAGCCGGCCGAGCCGGTTCGACGCGACCATGGTGCTCGACCCTTCGACCTCGCGCGTCGTCGACTACCTCGGCACCCACCAGCACCTCGCCGTCGACCTCGACCTCGCGGCGGAGCCCGATGGGTCGCTGCGGCTGCGATCGGGGGAGCAGCGCTTTCGCGAGGGCTGGATCGACTTCCGCTTCCCGATGGTCGCCTCGGGGTACGCCGAGCTGCGCGAGTCGTACGACGACGAGGCCGGCGTCTACCGGGTGCGGCTCGAGGTGCGCAATCGCCGCTTCGGGTTCCTGTTCGGGTACGAGGGCTGGTTCACGTGCGAGTTCCCGGATGCCTCGGGCGAGGTGCCCGAGCGGCTGCTGCCGCGCCGGCACGAACCACGGTACTGAGCGTCGTAGTGCGGTGCGGTGCGGTGCGGTGCCGGTGCCGTCGATTGGCGTCGGCTATCGCGCCGCGCCGGCGAACTCCACCTGCATGACCACCCGCGTGGGCGAGGGCCGCGCAACCTCGGCGAATCCGGCCGCGGCGAACATCGAGACGGTGCCGGGGAAGAGTTCGGCCGCGCTCGGCTTGGCCTTCGCGGTCGGGTCGACAGCGTACGCCTCGAGTACGGCGGCACCGTTCGAATGTGCGAACGCGATGGCCGCACGAGCGAGTTCGGAGCCGACGCCGAGCCCGCGATGCGCGCGCGGCACCACGAAGCACGACACGGCCCAGACACCGGGATCGTCGAGGTCGCCGTGCGCCGTGCCGCTCTTGACGGTTCGGCTGCGGCGCAGCCGCGGCAGGTTCGCGCGCGGCTCGACGGCGCACCATCCGACGGGCTCTTCGCCGGAGTAGGCGAGCAGACCGGGCCCTGCGCCAGGCGCGGTGAGCTGCGCCTCGAGTCGGGCGCGCAGGTCGTCGACGCCGACCGATCGCCAGTCAGGACCGGGGATCTTGTACCACTGGCACCAGCAGGTGGCCGGGTCACCACGGGTGCCGAACACGGTCTCGACGTCGGCGAAGGGCGCCTCGGCCGCCGGGACGATGCGCAGCGCGGGGCGGTCGGTGGTCTGGCCTGCCATGCCTCCCAACGTACTGCGGGCGGCCGACATCGCTCGCGCAGCCGTGCGTTCGCACCGGCACCGGACGGAATGATGAACAAAGGTAACGATGTAGTACCATCACCATATGCAACCGACCGTGCTCGACCGGCTCCTGCTCATCAGCGAGCTCTTCCGGAAGGACCTCTTGAACGCCTTCGAGGGCACGCCGCTGACGACCGCCCGCACCAGGGTGCTCTGGGTGCTCGCGGCGACGGGCCCGTCGACCCAGCAGGCGCTGGCGGCGCTTCTCGAGGTGAGCCCTCGCAACGTCACCGGACTCGTCGACGCGCTCGAGGCGTCCGGGTACGTGCGGCGCACGCCGCACCCGACCGATCGACGGGCCACGATCGTCGAGCTCACGGAGTCGGCGGCGACGTTCATGGCCGGCATGCAGCGCGACCATGCCGAGCTCTCCGCGACGCTGCTGGCCGCGGTGCGACCGGCCGACCGCGAGGCCTTCGAGCGCGGTCTCGAGGCGATCGCCGACCGGCTCGGCGAACTGGTGGCCGCCGACGAGGCCCGCCGCGCGGAGGCGACGCTCGCCGCCTCGGAGGAAGCGTCGTGACCGCCGTCGAAGAGCGCGTCGACGGGGCATCCGTCTGGCGGCGGCTCGGCGACTTCGCGCTGCGCGCGCTGCGCGTGGAGCTGCGGATCTACGCCAGCATCGGACGACTGATCGCCCGGCGCCCGGCCATCCCGATCGGCGGCAGCGGTTTCAGCTACCACCGGCCGGTGCTGACGATCCTGGTCATCTTCATCGTGCTGTCGGCGGTCGAGATCCCGATCATCGACCTCATCGTGCACCGGTGGCCAGCGGTGCGCATCGGGCTGCTCGTCCTGGGCATCTGGGGTCTCACCTGGATGGTCGGCCTGCTCGCGGCGTTCCTCACCCGGCCGCACACCGTCGGGCCCGAGGGCATCCGGGTTCGCGAGGGGCTCGAGATCGACGTGCCGCTCTCCTGGAGCGAGATCGCGTCGATCGCGATCGACCGCCGCGTCGACGAGCCCAAGTCGCCGAGATTCGCCGACGACGGGGTGATGGATGCCGCGCCCGAAGCCTCGTGGTCCGGGCAGGCCCCCGCCGAAGTGAGCGGCGCACGCCCCGGCCGCACGCTGAGCCTGCGGATGCAGGACGAGACCAACATCGAGATCGAGCTCGAACGACCGACGCCGGTGCGGCTTCCGGGCCGCCCGCCGAAGGGCGGCGTGCAAGCAGTCACGCGCGTGCGGCTGTGGACCGACGACCCGAAGGGATTCCTCGCCGCAGCACGCCGGCATCTCGGCGCGTACGCGGAGTGAGCCACGCCGAGTGAGCAGGGCCCACCGGGCCCGCCTGCTCAGGCCGCGTCGGGGGCCGGCTGTGCCGCCGCGGCGGGAGACTGCACCCGATCGCGCGGCATCCACGCGGCAGCGGCGAGCATCAGCACGGCGATCACGGCCGTCGCGATGAACACGGCGGCCGACGCCGGGATGATCGAGTCAGGTGTCGGCTCGCCGCCGTTCGCGGCGATCACGTTGTTGGCGATCGAGCCGAACGCCGCGACGCCCAGCGCCGACCCGGCCGAGCGTGCGAACGCGTTCGTCCCGGTCACGACGCCGCGCTCGTTCCACTCGACCGAGGCCTGCGCCGCGATGAGCGTGGGCGCGGCGACCCAGCCGAGCCCGAATCCCATCACGAACGCGACGCCCGCCACGAGCCACGGGCTCGGGAACGGGGTCACCACCACGAGGGCGACGGCGCCGACGAGGGCGATCGTCGAGCCGATCACGGCGGTCGAACGGAAGCCGATGCGCAGGAACAGCCGCCCCGACAGCGACGCCGAGAGCGGCCACCCGAGCGTGAGCGCGGCGACCGCGAGCCCCGAGAGCAGCGGCACCACGCCGATGGATGTCTCGAGGTAGCTCGGCACGAAGCTCGTGACGCCCGTGAGCAGCGCGCCCACACCGAGCGACACGAGCGTCGTCGACGCGATCAGGCGGCGCCGGAAGATCGCGAGGTCGAGCACGGGCTCGGCGGCGCGGCGCTCCACCATGACGAACCCGGCGAGGGCCAGTGCACCGACGGCGAAGCATCCGATGCTCTGCAGCGACCCCCACGCCCACGCGTTGCCGCCCTCGAGGAGGCCGAGCATCAGCGCGGTCAGGCCGATCGTCAGCAATGCCGCGCCCGGGTAGTCGATGCGGTGGCGGCGCCGCTCGACGCGCTCGTGGTAGAAGCGCACGAGCGCCCAGCCCGCGATCAGGCACAGCGGGATGTTCACGATGAAGATCCAGTGCCACGAGGCGAACTGGGCGAACACGCCGCCGAGCGCGGGGCCGACGACCGACGAGATCGCCCACACGCTCGCGATGTAGCCCTGCACCTTCGCGCGCTCGGCGACGGTGTACAGGTCGCCCACGATCGTCATGGTCATGGGAGCCGCAGCACCCGCGCCGAGCCCCTGGATGACGCGGAACACGATCAGCGCGGTCATGCTCCACGCGAACGCGCAGAGGATCGAACCGACGAGGAAGAGGCCGACGCCGATGAGCACGATCGGCTTACGCCCGAACGTGTCAGCGAGCTTCGAGTAGATCGGCACCGACACCGTCTGCGCGAGCAGGTACACCGAGAACAGCCACGGGAACTGGTCGAACTCGCCCAGGTCGGCGACCACCGACGGCACCGCCGTCGCGAGGATCGTCGCGTCGATGGCGATGAGCCCCGTCGTCAGCATGAGCGCGATGAGCACGGGCCCGCGCTCGGAACGGAAGCCTATACCGACGTCTGCGGCGGGTGCGGGTGGATTCACCTCAGTGCCAACCTCCGCGCGTCGGCTCACTATTCCGAGGCGTGCCGAACTCGTGCGCCTCCGCCCGACGGTCGATCAGAGCCCGCGCACGTGCCGGATGTTGGATCGTGCCATGGCGACGGCCTCCGCGGCCCCGCCGTGCAGCACGATCTTCGACATGGCCAACGCGAATCCCTTCACCTGGTCGCCGGTGATCGCCGGCGGCAACGACAGCGCGAGCGGGTCGGTCACGATGTCCACGAGTGCCGGGCCCCGGTGCGCGAACGCCGCGTCGACGGCGTCGCGCAGGTCCTTCGGGTCCTCGATGCGCACCGAGTGGAATCCGATGGCTCGCGCGATCCCGGCGAAGTCGACATTCGGCACGTCGACGCCGTAGTCGGGGAACCCGTCGACCAGCATCTCGAGTTTCACGAGCCCGAGCGTCGAGTTGTCGAACACGAACACCTTCACCGGCAGGTCGTAGGCTGCCGCGGTGATGAGTTCGCCCAGCAGCATCGACAGCCCGCCATCACCGGCGATCGCGACGACCTGACGCCCGGGGTGGGCGACCTGCGCGCCGATCGCATGGGGGAGCGCGTTCGCCATCGACCCGTGGATGAACGATCCGATGAGCCGTCGCTGCGGCGTGGGCGTCACGTACCGCGCCTGCCAGACGTTGCCCATGCCGGTGTCGGCCGTGAAGATCGCGTCGGACGCCGCGGCCTCGTCGATCACGGTGATCGCGAACTCCGGATGGATGGGCGCCTTCGTGCCGACCTCGGTGTACGTGCCGACGACCGACGAGAGGAGCTTGTCGTGCTTCTTCAGGGTGCGATCGAGGAACCGCCGGTCCGACTTCTCGGCGACGAGGAACGTGAGCCGTTCGACCGCGGCCTTCACATCACCGTGCACGGGATGCGCGACGCTGACGCGACGGCCGAGATGCGAGGCATCCGAGTCGACCTGCGCGATGACGACCTTCGACGGATCCGGGAGGAACTGCTCGTACGGGAAGTCGGTGCCGAGCAGGAGCAGCAGGTCGGCGTCGTGCATGCCGGCGTGCGCGGCGCCGTAGCCCAGGAGGCCCGTCATGCCGACGTCGTACGGATTGTCCCACTGGATCCACTGCTTGCCGCGCAGCGTGTGCCCGACCGGAGCCTTGATGCGCTCGGCGAGCGCGACGACCTCGTCGTGGGCACCCTCGACGCCCGCACCGGCGAAGATCGCGACCGTCTTCGCGCGATCGATCGCCTCGGCGAGGCGCTGCACGTCGGCTTCGGCGGGAACGAGCGCCGGTCGCTCGGTCGGCACGAGAGACGGGAACGAATCGGATGCCTCGAACTCGGCGATATCGCCCGACAGCACGACCACGCCCACGCCGGGCCCCGCGATCGCGTGCCGCATCGCCGCGTTCACGACCCGCGGCGACTGCGCCGCCGTCGAGATCAGCTCGCAGTACTCGGAGCACTCGACGAAGAGACGTTCCGGATGCGTCTCCTGGAAGTATCCCGATCCGATCTGGCTGCTCGGAATGTGGCTCGCGATCGCGAGCACCGGCGCCTTCGAACGCTGCGCGTCGTACAGGCCGTTGATGAGGTGCAGGTTGCCCGGCCCGCAACTTCCCGCGCAGACCGCGAGTCGGCCGGTCAGCTGCGCCTCGGCCGCGGCCATGAATGCCGCCGCCTCTTCGTTGCGCACGTGGATCCAGTCGATGCCCCCCTTCGCCGCGCCACCTGATCGGCGAACGGCATCGACGATCGGGTTCAGCGAATCCCCGACGATGCCGTAGATGTGATCGACCCCGGCATCGATGAGCTGGGCGACGAGTTGGTCGGCGATGGTTCGAGCCACGGTTTCCCCCTCCGAACGGCGTGCGTGCCTCCAGTCTTGCGGTGGGCGCGCCCGGCGTCGAGCGCTGCAGAGAGCCGGGAACGGGGTGCGCCGTGCCTCGTCGTCCATCTGGGACGACGAGATCCCCACGAGCCCGCAGGTCTCGTGCGCCGCGGGTGTGCACGAGCACCCTCCCGGATGCCGCTATGATGGTCAAGTTGTCTTCGACGGAAACGCCGGTGGCATCGGGCTGTGGCGCAGCTTGGTAGCGCACTTGACTGGGGGTCAAGGGGTCGCAGGTTCAAATCCTGTCAGCCCGACCAGAAAGTCCCGGAAACTCAAGGGTTTCCGGGACTTTTGAGGTTAAGAGATTTGATCCTCCCATCGAAAACCCATCGTTTTCGCCCCGTTGAGGATCAGCCCCGAATTGCCGTACGGCAGGGGGGCGGATACTCCCGGTCGACTGTGGTCGCCGCGGCGCCGCGGGCGCACCTACGGGTCATGGACATCATGAACGAATCGCAGATCGTTTCTGTTTCGGCTCCCGCTTCCGCTTCTGTCGATGGCTGGGGGCTCGACCGCCTGATGGGCATCACCGAGTTGGCGGCCTACCTCGGCGTGCCGGTCTCGACCGTGTACGACTGGCGGACCCATGGGAAGGGCCCGGCGGCGTACCGCTTCGGCAAGCACCTGAAGTTCGCCGTCGCAGATGTGCGGGCGTGGGTCGCCGAGCAGCGCGAATCCGCATAGCCGCGCCGACGCAGCGAACGGTGGTGAGCTGAGATGGACCGGCCACGACTGTCGATCGGCACGTTCGGAGACATCACGACCCGGGCGATGCCGTCCGGCAGGTTCGAGGCGCGCACTCGGTTTCGGGACTGGGACGGGCGCACACGGATGGTGCAGGCCACGGGCGATAGTGCGAAGGCGGCGGAGAGCGGGTATTTCGGCGATCGCCTGGGCCAAGAACTCGAGCGCCCACGTCGAGGACATTAATTCCTTCACGCACGCCGCGAAGGGGCGAACATAGCGCCGGACTCCCCCAGTACGGGGGTGATTTCTCTCAAGGCAGGTATGCCACCAAAACCGCGCACACGCGGTTAGTGGGTGGTTAGGAGCGTTGCAGACGGCCTGTCGCGCCGTCTCGCGGATGTCCCTATCTACTGGGAGCGGAGTTGGTCACGGTTGCACGAGTCTGGCCCGTGTACATACGTTGTCCGCCATGACCTCGAACATGATCAGCCTCCGTGGTTTCGTGGCGGAACGCCTTGGCGTACACCCCGACACTGTCCGACGTTGGTCGCGTCTCGGTGCGCTCGGCGATGACACTAGGAACTCACGTGGCTGGTGGATCCCGGACAACCTGTCGAGGGAGACCCTCAGTCGGCGTATCGCCGCCCTCATTGACGGGAAGCACGACCCCTCGCTCGAATCGGGTCCGCCCGCGTGGTCACCGGCGAATGCCGCGGCCCGGACCACAGCGAAGCGGCACGCATGACAACAGGTATCGAGGGCGACGTCGCCCGCATCGAAGCGGCGCTCAACACGCCGACGCTGAAGCTGCTCGACCGCAAGTCCGCGGTAGTTGCGATGCCGCTCCTCTCCGCCGCGTTCCCTGACGACGCACAGCCCATCCCGGTAGAACGATTCCACACCGTCATCGAGGCGATGCTCGACGAATTGCGAATCGCCGGCTACACGGTCCCCGTCGGTAACGGCAAGTCCCTCGCGATGCAGTGGGTTCGTGAGCGTTGGCTTTATCGCGACCCTGGTCGAGGTCAGGAGACCTATCAGCTCACCGGGGATGCGAGGCAGGCACTCGACTACGTCACCCGCGCGACGCGTACCCAGCTGAACGTTTCGCTGTCTCGCATCGAGACGATGCGCCGAGTCGTCTCCGACGCGGCCCTGGCCGCGAACCCGGATCTCGAGGAGCGCAAGCGCCGCCTTGCCGAAGAGATCGCTCGCCTGCAGGCCGAGTACGACCGGCTGGACTCCGGTGGCGAGCTGCCCGACGCCTCGGAGACGGAACTGACGGAGCAGTTCTCGAACGTCCTCCGCGAGCTCGACGGGCTCCCATCGGATTTCCGCAGGGTCGAGGAGTCGGTGCGTGACATGCACCGCACGATCACGCAGAAGTTTCGCGAAGAGGAGCGCCCTGTCGGTGAGGTGGTGGACAATTACCTCGAGCAGTCGGCGAACCTGCTGACATCCACGCCCGAGGGACGCGCTTTCACCGGTGCGCTCGAGCTGCTTCGCAAGCGGGACTGGCTGACGAGCCTCCGGACTGACCTCGAAGCGATCCTCGCCCACCCCTGGGCGGGGACGCTGCTGCCGGACGAGCAGCGCCAGCTTCGTTCGGCGGTCGATGTCATCCGTCGGGGCATCTCCGACGTCCTCGGTCAGCGACAGCGGCTCTCCGCCACGCTACGCGAGCACATCGAGAGCTACGACCACATCCGCAACCGCGAGCTCGACGAAGTACTCCGCGGCATCGACCGGGAGCTGCGGACCTGGATGCAGACGGCCCGCCCGCGCGATCACGTCGACGTCGAGCTCATCCCGTCCGGCATGGAGATCGACATGCTCCGCTTCCGCACCTTCGACCCGGAGAGCGAGCGAGTCCCAGAGCCGCTCGAGGATGTGTCCGGCGCAGCGCCGGCGCGACTGTCGCTGGAGGACATCCTCAAGCAAGGCGGACCCTCCTTGAAGCAGCTCCGGCGCGAGATCGACGCCAGGATCGCGTCCGGTGATCTGGAGTCCGCGGCGCGGCTCTTCGCGGAGTTGCCCGCCGGGCTCCGTCGCCCGGTCGAGCTGTTCGGGCTGCTGCACCTGTTCACCCGGATGGGCGCGGACATCGACCCGTCCGAACGAGAACTGGTGTCGGCCGTGCGCCCGGACGGCAGCACCCGCCGGTTCCTCATGCCGGTCGCTGTGATCCCAGCGGCCCAGACCGCCCCCACCCAGACCACCCCGACCGAGGGAGACCCCCATGATTGACCTGACCGGCGAAGAAGACGAGGTCTTCGACACGAACGCGTTCGAAGGCGGCTTCAACGCTGGCGAGGACGACGAGGTCTTCGACGGCGAGGACGAGGAGCCGGACCAGCAGAGTCTCGCGATGTTCGAAGGGGACACCAGCACGCTCTACCCCGAGCAGCGGCGGTGCCTCCACGCGCTGCTCAAGCATCGCTACATCTCCGCGGAACGGTACCCCGAGCACTGGGCGGTCCTGCTCGCCGACCCGGCGCTCATCCGAAGCCGGCTCAACGAGCTGTTCCTCGAGCTCGAGGTCGACCGCGACTACCAGATCGCGTTCAAGAGACAGGCCGCCAACGAGACCGGAGAGACGCTCCCGTCGCTGCTCCGAGACGCATCGCACACGAAGGAGGAGACCATCGTGATGGCCTTCCTGCGGCAGCGGTTCTTCGCCCAGCGCCAGGAAGGCGAGGACGTGGTGTTCGTTGATCGCCAGGCACTGCTCGACGAGGTGTCCGACCAGCGTCCAGAGCACTCGACCCACCGCGCCATGGACCGCAAACGCGCCGAGAAGGCACTCGACAGCCTGCGGGCCTCGGGCGTGCTGCTGAAGACCGCCGACCCCGAGCGGTTCCGGATCTCACCGATCATCGAGGTCCTGCTCCCGATCGAGAAGCTCCGGGCGCTGTGGACCTGGTTGATGATCCAGAACGGCACCGAACCCCCGGTGCCCGACGATCCCGATGAGACAGCCCACGACGATCAGCTCGATCTGCAGTTCGACCTCGAGGAGAAGTGACGATGACAACACTCGATCTGGTGGTCCCCGCGCAACCGGCGACCAACCTCGACCACGCCCAGTGGCGGATCGAGACACTCCAGCTCGTGAACTGGGGCGGTTTCCACGGGCACTACGCCGTCGAGTTCTCGCCCGGATCGACGCTGTTCTCGGGGGCCTCGGGAACCGGGAAATCGACCGTGCTCGACGCCTATCTCGCGCTGATGATGCCGTCGGACACGCCGTTCAACGGGGCTTCCAACGACGCCGGCGGGCGCGCGCGCTCGGCCGACCAGCGCAACCTGCTGACCTACCTGCGCGGCAAGATGGATTCACTGAGCATCGACGGCTCGGCGGAGATGCGCGACCAGGTACTCCGCGGGCGCGATGGAGTTCCCACCTGGGGTGCCCTGGGTGCGACCTTTATCAACGACGACGGACGGCGGTACACCGTCGTGCGGATGTACTTCGTGAAGGCCGGCGCCAAGGTCAACGGCGACGTCACCACCACGTTCGCGGTCTACGAGGGCTACCTCGACCTCGCCCGCCTTGAGCCGCTGGCGGCGGGACGCTTCGACAAGCGCGCCCTTAAGGCGGCTCTGCCGGGCCTGACCCCGCTGCACACCTTCTGGGAGTTCGAGGACACCATCCACACGCGCTTGGGCATCGGCGGCGGTGACGGCGGCCGTCAGGCGATGCGGCTGCTGGCCCGCGTCCAGGCCGGGATGCAGGTTAAGCGGGTCGACGGGCTGTACAAGACGATGGTCCTCGAGAAGCCGATCACCTACCAGGCGGCCGACAGCGCGCTCGAGCACTTCGCCGACCTCGAGGGTTCCTACCTGAAGATGGTGGACGCGGCGGACAAGGTCAACACGCTGAAGCGCCTGCCGGGACTCCAACAGGAGCACGCCGACGCCGAGGCGAGGGAACTGCTCATCCGGCAGTTCGGCGCCGACGAGACGGGTCCCTCGCCGTTCCAGCTGTGGCGGCTGCGCACCGAGCGCGAACTCCTGGACGCCGCGGTCGCCGGGAATCGTGCAGAGCACGCCTCCGCCAGCGCGAAGTTCGC
The DNA here is from genome assembly GCF_009647605.1 of Agromyces agglutinans. Classification (GTDB taxonomy): domain Bacteria; phylum Actinomycetota; class Actinomycetes; order Actinomycetales; family Microbacteriaceae; genus Agromyces; species Agromyces agglutinans. The sequence continues at coordinate 34,186 of NZ_WJIF01000008.1, forward strand.
CACGGCCAAGGCCGACGAGCACCGGTACAAGAAGCGTCTCAGCGAGATCGCCGACGAGAAGCGCGACAACGGCGGCGACGCGATCGACGCGCGCAAGGCCGACATCGCCGGTCTCCAGGACAGCCGCGATGACATCTACGCCGCCAACATCAGGTTCCAGACGCGCACCGAAGCCATCGGCCTGGTCGTGCCCGAGACCGCGGAGCAGTTCGCTGAGGCACGGGCCGCCGCCGCGCAGTTCCTTGCCGGCTACGAGGCGAGGGAAGCCGAGTTGACGGCCGACGTGGAGGTCGTGCGCGAGAAGGAGTTGTCCCCGCTGGTGAACCGGCAGGTCGGCCTCCTCGACGAGCAGAAGTCGCTCAAGGACCGCAGCAGCGGCATGGTCCCGCAACGGCTGCACGACGCGAGGGTGAAGATGGCCCAGGCCGCCGGACTCGACCCGATGGACGACCTGCCCTTCGTCGCCGAGCTTATCGACGTGCTCCCCGGTGAGGAGCACTGGCGCAAGGCGGTCGAGACCACCCTCGGCGGCGTCGCCCGTACCGTGCTGGTCGACCGCCGCACCCGCGACCGGCTGTCGGCGTCGATCGACGGGGTGTCGATCCGCCCTCGCATCCGATTCGAGGCGGTCAGTCTCGCCGACCACGAGGACTGGCAAGGCGACCCCGATCACATCTCCGGGAAGCTCGCCTTCAAGGACTCGCCGTTCTCACGCTGGGTCCAGGACCGGGTGGGCGGCACTGGTATCGACCACCTCTGCGTCACAAACTCGGCGGGGCTCAGCGGCCCCGGTCCGCGCGTCACACCGTCGGGGCAGACGCGCAACGGCGACAAGGGTGCTCACGGTGAATCCAGCGATGGCCCCATCATCGGCTTCTCCAACAAGCGTCGGCTCGCCGACATCGAGACGCAGCTCGCCGAGCTCGAGCCCGAGATCACCGCGGTGCGCGCGCGGATCGCCGAACTCACGCGGCGCCTGGCGGACTCCCGTCAGCAGAAGGACGCCCACGTCCACGTCCAGGACGTCGCGTGGGCCACGATCGACCATCTCGGCATCGACCGGCGAATCGCCGAGCTCGAGGACGAGATCCGCCGGCTCCGCGAGGCTAACACCACCCTCGACGCCCTAGAGGCCGAAGAGGAACGCATCACCCCGCTGCACGAGCAGGCGAACCGGGATCGGGTGCTCGAGGCGAACCGTCTCGCCGAGCTCGAGAAGAAGCACGGGGACCTCGTCACCCAGCAGGATGACGCCCAGGACGCCGTCGACGCCATCGTCGCTGTGCAGACCGCGATCGTTACGGAGGCACAGCAGCACTACCTCGACGAACTGTTCGCGGGTAACTGGGACACGACCGACCTCGCGGCCTTCCCCGGCAACATGCGCGCGCTTCGGAAGCGTCTCGGTGAAGAGGCTGTCGCCGCTCACCGCGCCGCCAAGAGCGCCGTCAACGCGATGGAGAGCATGTTCGAGTCGTACAAGCGGCACTGGACCGAGCACAACATCGGCATCACGATCGCCTCCGTCGACGGCTACCGAGAAATCCTCGACCGCATCCAGGCCGAAGGACTGCACGAGCGCCGGGACCGGTGGCGGCGCGAGTTCGCCGCCTGGTCCAGCGACGACCTGCTGCGTCTGAACGACGCGTTCGACACCGCGCTCGAAGACATCGAGGACCGGCTCCTGCCGATCAACCGGATCCTGGAGACCCTGCCGTTCGGCGGGAAAGGCATCCTGCAGATCAAGCTCCGCCGGCTGCAGAGCGAGGAGCTGAGCGTCTTCCGACGCGGGCTCCGTGAGCTCTCGTCCGGGCTCGCGATGGAGCTCAGCGACCAGCAGGTGGAGACCCGGTTCAAGAGGCTGCGCGAGTTCATGACCCGGATCAGCGTCCCCGAAGGCCACACCAAGTCCTCGACGTCGCAGCGAGACCGCTACCTCGACGTGCGCCAGCACGTGGTCATCACCGCGGTCTGCCTCGACGCCAACCATCGCGAGGTCGCCACCTACGACTCGCTCGGCGACAAGTCCGGCGGGGAGACGCAGGAGCTCGTGGCGTTCATCGTCGGCGCCGCGCTGCGCTACCAGCTCGGCGACGAGTCCCGCTCCCGACCCAGGTTCGCCCCGGTTTTCCTCGACGAGGGCTTCGTCAAGTCCGACAGCGAGTTCGCCGGCCGCGCGGTCAAGGCGTGGCAGGACCTCGGGTTCCAGCTCATCATCGGTGCGCCCCTGGACAAGGTGACCGCCCTCGAGCCCTACATGGGCCTGCTCCTGAGCGTCACGAAGAACGACAGCGGCTATTCGTACGTCCGGGATCTGCGCGAGGCGCCCGCTGACGAGGGCGCGGCATGAAGTCCCCCGATGCGCTCGTCGTGGACATCCAGCGGCGGCTGGCAGGAAAGTGGCAGCTACACCTGGTGGGCGACGAGGTCGTATTCCCGCACGCGTTCCCGCTCGGACGCCTCGATGCAACCACGCTACGCCGCGACTACGCGAGCGTTCACGCGAGGACCGTCCACCTGCAGGACTGGGCGCGCGTAGCGCGGATCGAGCTCGACTACGAGCGGCGCGAGGCCCAGGGCGGTTCGATGCAGGCGGTGCCCACGCACGCACGGGTGGACTCCATCGACCACGCCGCAGCGATCGCCGGCGAAGGGTGGTCGGCCCGGCTCGCGCGCGCGAGGGAGCGGCTCAGCATTCTGCGTGAACGGCACGCGGACGCATCCGATCTCGGCCGGACCCTGCGACTGCTCGACTCGTACTCGGACGTCGACTTCGAGCTGCTGCTCGTCGTGACCGGCTGGTATCTGCAGGACTTCTCCCGCGCAGCGCTCGGGGTCACGCCGCGCCAAGTCCCGATCCCCGGCGTCCATGCGAAATGGCTCCAGTCCCATCGGGCCGGGGTGCAGGCGCTCACGGGTCTGGCGGACCTGGGCCTCCTGCCCGCTCATCCGCCACGCATCCACTTCACGTACCTCGACCCCGACCACCGGGCCTCGGGCGCGCGGATCCACGACTCGGCGACGGTCGGCGACGCGTTCGCGCCGGCGTACCGGCCCGAGGTCGTCGTCATCTCGGAGAACAAGGACACCGCGATCCACTTTCCACCGCTCGCCCGCGGCATCTCGGTCGAGGGCGTCGGCAAAGGCGGCAAGACGCCCGCGGCATTCCCCTGGCTGCGCGACGCGCCCGTGGTCGTGTACTGGGGCGATATCGACCGCGACGGCTTCGAGATCCTCGATGGGTACCGGATTGACTTCGACCGCGACATCGACTCGATCCTCATGGACCCGACGACATACGTGACATACGAGGAGTTCGGCACCGACTACGACCAGTACGGCAAGCTCATCCTCCCCGGCGATCCGAAAACCGTGGGCAAGCTCCATGACGACGAACGCGAGATGTATCTCCGTGTCCTCGATGCCGAGCACATGGGACATCGTCGAGTGGAGCAAGAACGCATTCCGCTGGGGCTCGCCTATGAAGCGGTGCAGTCGGTTCGCTCGCGCCGAGCGAAATGGGCACTGGGCCACCCGCTGGAGTCGATCGAGCCGACTGACCGATTCCCACCGCGTTCCCACCGAAATCAACCGTGAGTGTCCAGGATCGACTCGGTAGATTGGAGCCAATGAACCGCCCGGTTCCCTGTCACTACGAGGGAATCCGCGAGTTTCCGAGACATCCGGAGGCATCCCGAGACGGGCTTGATCCTCCAAGGGGTCGCAGGTTCAAATCCTGTCAGCCCGACCGAAAATACTGATCAGCGGCTGTTTCTCCACGAGGAGGGATGGCCGCTTCTCAGTGGGCGGTCAGCTCGTCGAGAGCCCCCAGAAGCTCGGGGTGCTCGAACGCGAAACCCGCCGCCGTGAGGGTCCCGGGCAGCACCCACCGGCTCTTGAGCACGAGCTCGGGTTCCGTGCGGAGCACCCACATCGCGGGCTCGAGCATCCAGCGCCAGGCGGGCAGACCCACGGGCATGCCCTCGAGGTCGCGCAGCAATCGCATCAGGGTGCGGTTGTCGCTCGGGTTCGGGCTCGCGAGGTTGACGGGCCCCGAGATGTCCTCGCGGTCGCGAAGGAAGCGGATGGCGCCGACGACATCGTCGATGTGGATCCAGCTGAACTTCTGGAACCCGCGCGTGCGATGCCATCCGGCGCTGGCGCTGCCGGTCGGCGACGGCCCGATGCCGCGGTACCGGCGGTGCGGGAACCAGGGGCCGTCGATCTGCGGGCCCCCGAGACCCAGCCGCGCGAGCGTGATCAACGCGTTCGTGGCGGGTCCGTCGCCCAGCACGATCGCCATGCGGAGCGCGACGCGTCGCGTGCCGGGCAGGTCGCCGGCGAAGAACTGCCGCTCCCAGTTGCGCGCGACGTCGACCGAGAATCCGTCGCCGAACTCGCCGTCGGCCTCAGAATTGGGGCGGTCCATGGCGTGGCGGTAAATGGTCGCGGTGGAGGCGTTGAACCAGACGGCTGGAGGTTCGTCGGCCCCTTCGACGGCCTCGCGAAGCGCCCGCGTGGTGTCGATCCTCGAACGCAGGATCTCGTTCCGGTTCGCCGTTGTGTACCGGCAGTTCACCGACTTGCCGGACAGGTTCACCAGCATGGCCGAGCCGTCGACGGCTCGGGCGATGCCCGCGGCATCCTGCCACGTGACGTCTTCGGTGCGTCCGATCCGGCGCACGTCATACCCGTCGTCGGCGAGCGCTCGCACGATCGCGTGCCGACGAACCCGCTCGCGCCCGCGACGACGGCTACCGGCGGGCGTGGCTGGGGCATGCGTGCAGCCTAGCCAGCATCGCCACCTGGCCGATGCCGGTTGTCTTGCCGCGAGGCCTTCGACAGACTGGCTGGAGGGCACCGGCCCGTCAGAGGGGGAGACGACGCATGACCGATCAGGAACCGACCGACGCGATCATCGCCGCGCACGAGGAGCTCACGGCCCGACTGCCGTTCGACGACGACGCGGACTTCGCCGCCGCCGATCGGGGGTTCATCGCGTCGCTCGACGACCCGAAGATCCTCGACGCGAGCGGTGAAGTGGTCTGGGATGCCTCGACGTACGACTTCATCGACGGAGACGCGCCCGGCTCGGTGAACCCGAGCCTCTGGCGGCAGAGCCGGCTCGTCGCGAAGCACGGCCTGTTCGAGGTCGTACCCGGGCTGTACCAGGTTCGAGGGCTCGACCTCTCGGTGATGTCGTTCATCGAGGGCGACTCGGGCGTGATCGTCGTCGATCCGCTCATCTCGAAGGAGACCGCGGCCGCCGCGGCGGCGCTGTACCGCGAGCATAGAGGCGACCGGCCGATCGTGGCCGTCATCCACACGCACTCGCACATCGACCACTTCGGCGGCGTGCAGGGCATCGTCACGCAACAGCAGGTCGATGCCGGTGACGTGCAGATCATCGCCCCCGAGGGCCTGGTCGAGCACGCGGTCGCCGAGAACGTCTACGCCGGTACCGCAATGGGTCGTCGCGCCGGCTACATGTACGGCGCCGCGCTCGCCAGGGGTCCGAGGGGCGCCGTGGGCGCCGGCCTCGGGCAGACGACCTCGACGGGTGAGGCGACGCTGCTGCCGCCGACGCTGGAGATCACGACGACGGGCGAGACGCACACCATCGACGGCGTCGAGTTCGAGTTCCAGATGGCGCCCGGCACCGAGGCGCCGACCGAGATGCACTTCTACATCCCGCGCTACGAGGCGCTGTGCATGGCCGAGAACGCCACGCACACGCTGCACAACCTGCTCACGCTGCGCGGCGCCGTCGTTCGCGACCCGCACGTCTGGTCGCAGTACCTGACCGAGGCGATCGAGCGGTACGGCGACCGGGCCCAGGTGGTCTTCGCGTCGCACCACTGGCCGACCTGGGGCAATGCCGAGATCGTCCGATTCCTCGGCCTGCAGCGCGACCTGTATGCCTACCTGCACGACCAGACGTTGCGCATGCTCAACCAGGGTCTGACCGGGGTCGAGATCGCCGAGGTGATCCAGCTCCCGCCGGCACTCGAGAACGCGTGGCACGCGCGCGGCTACTACGGCTCGGTCAGCCACAACGTGAAGGCGATCTACCAGCGATACATGGGCTGGTTCGACGGCAACCCGGCCCGCCTGTGGCCGCACCCGCCGGCCGCCCTCGCGGAACGCTACGTCGACGCCATCGGCGGTGTCGACCGCGTCCTCGAGGTCGCGCGCGCCGCGTACGAGGCGGGCGACTTCCGGTGGGCGGCGACCCTGCTCGACCACGCGGTCTTCGTCGACGCCGGCAACGAGGCCGTGAAGGCGCTCTACGCCGACACCCTCGAGCAACTCGGCTACGGAGCCGAGAACGGCACGTGGCGCAACTTCTTCCTGTCCGGAGCGACCGAGCTGCGCGGCGGCAACTTCGGCACGCCGACCGTGACGAACGCGCCGGCCATCCTCGCGCAACTCACGCCCGAGCAGGTGTTCGACGCCATCGCCATCACCGTCGACGGCCCGAAGGCCTGGGACCTCGACCTCGCGTTCGACGTGACGGTGAGCGACCTCGGGCGGAGCTTCCACCTCACCCTCCGCAACGGAGTCCTCGTGTACGTCGAACGCGAACCCGAGCCCGACGCCGCGCTGCATCTCACCCTCGAGAAGGCGCGACTCATCCGCCTCGCGGGCGGCGATCTCGACTCCGACGGGCTCGACGCGACCGGAGAGCTCGGCGTGCTGCGGCAGCTGTTCGGCGTGCTGAACCCCGGCGACCCCGCATTCGAGATCGTGCTCCCGTAGGAGCTGCCCACTCGGGCGACGATCGGTGCCCCGTTCGCGGCGCGAATGCGCTCGCCGCGGCGAGCCGCGCGAGCGGTGATGGAGGCTCAGGGGAACCACGAGGAGCACCGATCCACGAGCGAGGCGAGCGCAGGGCGCGCGGCACGCGACCGCCGAAGCCGGCAAGGCGTGCCGTGCCGCGTGTGCGCGCGCCGTCGCCGGGCAGACCAGCATGGCGCCTGCAGGCCGACGACGTCATCGACCTGCAGCGCGACGCGGGCAACCACGCCGTCACGGCGCACCTCCAGCGCGACCAAGGGCCCGACTCGCTCGCAGGTCGGCACGCGCGCGAACCGATCCCGACCGGTGGCCCCGACATCCGGCCCGCGTTGCAGGCACGCTACCCGGCGCTGCTCGGCGCCCTCACGACGGCCCAGCTCGAGCAGTGGCAGCGGGTGGTCGACCACTACACCATCTCCTGGCACGTCGACTTCCGGCTGCGGCGGCTGTGGGACGACTTCGCCTATTACGGCACCGTCCGCGAGCAGCATCCCGACTACCTCGAGGAGCGGCGGCGGCTGCTGCGCGCCGTGCCGCCGAAGCCGAACGAGCATCTCGCGGTCGACGTCCGGCTGCTGCTCGCCGACGACGTGCACGAGCCGCCGGAATGGGATGCGAAGGCCGAGACCGAATTCCGGCAGTGGGCGGTCGAGCAGATCACGAAGCGCCCGCTCGAGCTGAGCCTGCGCCCCGCACCCGGCGAGGCGCTCGGGCAGCACCCGATGCCCGGCATCGTGCACAAGACGAAGGGCTTCGTGACCGCCGACGACCTGCGCAACGACTACCCGGAGGAGTACGCACGACGCGTCGCCGACCGGGAGGAGCTCGTGAAGCTGCGGGAGGCGCTGAGGGAGACCACCCAGGTCTGGCACGAGCTCCAGCCCATGCACGTCGAGCGGAGCGCGATCAACGCCAAGCGCATCGGCTTCGGGGCCATCCGACACATCTCCGAGGCGCTCGGCGAGGGGAGCGCGGCCTATCCGTCGATCCGGATCTGGGACGGACCGCGTCAGCTCATCGAACGTGCGTGGCCGCTCCTGCGCGAGCGCAAGTACGAGCTCGCGGTGCCGCTCATCGCGATGGCCGAGCAGTCCACGGCAGAGGCGGCCAAGCGGTTCTCGGCCTACGAGAACCGGGTCATGACGGGCGCGGGGACTGCGGTGAAGTGGCTCAACCGCCTGAAGACGGCCGGCACCATCGCCGCCGGCATCGCCTCGGGCGGGTTGGGACTCACCGGCTCGGCGCTCGTCGCCGGCGGCTACACCTTCGCCCAGGAGGGGCTCGGCCGCGCCGCGGAGATGCACTACGGCCAGCGCGCGAGCCTCGGACTCGCGAGCCTCGTGCAGGCCGCCGGCGTGAGCGCCGTGATGACCTATCTCGGCGGCGGGCTGCAGGCCCGCTTCCAGGTCGCGATCAAGGCGCGCATCGACCGCATCCCCGACCTCGCGGGCACGAAGCTCGCCGAACTCACCGCCAGCGCGATGGCCGCCGGCACGTCGTCGGTCTACCTGACCGCAACCGAGACGGCCCTCAAGGCCATCGCGGAGGGCAAGGCACTGCCGAAGAACGCGAGCGAGTTCGCCGACCTCATCGTCGACGGCGTGGTGCAGAACGTCGCCATGGACCTCGGCCTCGCACGCGTCAACAGCCGCGTCGCGAAGGAGTACGACGCGTGGCGCGGCGGGTCGCGCGGGCCGGCGGTCACGATCCCCGAGATCCGGGGCGGGGATGCCACGCGGAGGGCCGGAGCCGGACTCCCCGCGGCCGACGCACCGGGCTCCGCCGGCACGGCGGCCGGGGGAGCCAAGGTGCCGGCCGGACGGCTCTCGGAGGTCGCCGTGCGCTCGCTGCTCGCGGAAGCCGGCGGATGGCCGAGGCTCCACGCCGAGCTGCATGGCGGAACCGGCCTCGGCGCGAACCTGCCGCTGCCCGAGCGACAGGCGCTCATCGCGCGGTTCGAGGCGCATCGCGAGCAGCTCGCCCAGAACGCCGGCGCGCTGTTCGGCGGAGACGTCGTGATCGCCGACTCGGGAGGTGGCCGGCAGATCGAGGTGCGCTTCGCCGGCGACGAGGCGGTGCAGCAGGTGGAGCACGCCACCGGATACCTCGACGCGAAGTCCCCCGGATGGGCCCGCCAGACCGACGTACGCCTCGTCGCGGCGCCCGCGTCGACGCGGTCGCCGAAGGCGACGACGGGCCCGGGTGGCCGGGACGCCGCACGCGTCGTCGAAAGCCTCAGTCCGGAGGCGCGCGCGCTCGCCGCGGAGTTCGTGCCCCTGTACGACCGCTACCGCGGCATGAGCGCCGAGGCGCGGTTCGACGCCCTGCTGGAGATCGCCAATCGCCAGCTCACCGCTTCGGGTGCGCCGCCGCTCATCCCGAATCACCTGAACAATCCGCGGCCCGATCAGTTCGGCAGGTTCCCGGCCTCGGCGTGGGAGCTGCAGATCAACCGCGCGCTCGTGTCGCAGCGGGATCCGTCCCCCGAGCAGTTCGCGCTCGCCTGCGACACGATCGCGCACGAGGCGCGGCACGCGCGGCAGTGGTTCCGCATCGCGCGCCTGCATCTCGAGCGCACGATGCCCGGCGCGACGTACGCCGAGGTGCGTGCGCGCGCCGGCGCCGACGACGTGCTCCGGCACTTCGACGCGCAGACCGTGAAGGCGGCGTGGGAGGCGCAGACCGGCGCGCGGCCCGCGGAGTCGTTCCGAGCGGGGGACGTGCGTCACGCCGAGGCGGCGGCGTTCCACGACAGCGTGTTCGGCTCGAACCGCGACGCCCGCGAGCGGATCTACGACCTCGCGGAGATCCGGGTGAACGAACTCGGCATCGCCGAGCGCCGCCTCCGGTTCATCGACGGACTCGAGCTCCCGCCGAACAACCGTCTGCTGCTCGACGCGCGAGCGCGCTACCGGGAGGCCCTGGATGCGCACACCCGGGCGCACCGCGACTACGAGATGCTCATCGAGGAGATCGACGCCCGCGTCCACGGACAGGATGTCGCAACCGCGGTGCTGCACGACGCCCGGATGCTTCCCGCCGCGCGAGACCGGGCGCGTGCCGCGCACCGGGAGCTCGTCGTGGCCGGCCGCGAAGCCCTGGCTCCATCGGCCCGGGGGAGCCGGTTCACCCGGAGCGCGCGGACCGATGCCTTCCGGCGCTACGAGGAGGCGATGGCGTCGCTGCGCCGACTCGAGCAGCGCATCGAGGCCCGCTCGGCGGCGGCAGCGAAGGCAGCGGCCGGGCGTGGCGGCGGCGCCGGGGGAACGTCGGGCGGCGGGGCATCCACTCGGTGAATCGGCTGACGCTTGCTGTGGCGCGCCGGATGTGGTCGGCTGGCCTCGGGGGCGAAGGGGGCCGAGATGAGTGATCCGTCGTGGACGCAGGTCGTGAAGACCGCGGAGCCGGAACAGCCGGAACTCAAGCGGGTGCTCGGCCCGGGACTGCTGCTCCTGTTCATCGTGGGCGACATCCTCGGCACGGGCATCTACGCGCTCACGGGCCAGGTCGCCGCCGAGGTCGGCGGTGCCGCCTGGCTGCCCTTCCTGCTCGCGTTCGCCGTCGCGACGGTGACCGCGTTCTCCTACCTCGAACTCGTCACCAAGTACCCGCAGGCCGCGGGCGCCGCGCTCTACACGCACAAGGCCTTCGGCATCCACTTCTTCACCTTCATCGTCTGCTTCATCGTCATGACGTCGGGCATCACGTCGGCATCGACGGCCTCGCGCGCGTTCGCCGCGAACCTCGCGGTCGCGTTCGGCATCCCGGATGACACCCTGACGACGATGTTCGTCGCGCTCGCGTTCATCGTGTTGGTGATGCTGGTGAACCTCCGCGGCGTGAGCGAGAGCGTCTGGCTCAACGTCTGCCTCACGCTCGTCGAGCTCTCGGGGCTGCTCTTGGTCATCCTCATCGGCATGTGGGCGATCTCCGGCGGCAACGCCGACTGGTCGCGCGTCGTCGCCTTCGAGACGCCCGACGACAAGAACGTGCTGCTCGCCGTCAGCACGGCGACCTCGCTCGCCTTCTTCGCGATGGTCGGCTTCGAGGACTCGGTCAACATGGCGGAGGAGACGAAGGAACCCAGCCGCATCTTCCCGAGGATGATGCTGACCGGACTCGGCATCGCGGCGGTCGTCTACGTGCTCGTGTCGATCACCGTGGTCGCGCTCGTGCCCATCGGCGACCTCGTCGGCAGCGAGACGCCGCTCGTGACCGCGGTCGAGGCGGCCGCGCCCGGGTTCCCGATCAACGACCTGCTGCCGTTCATCTCGATGTTCGCCGTGGCCAACACCGCCCTAATCAACATGATGATGGCCAGCCGACTGCTCTACGGCATGAGCCGGCAGCAGGTGCTGCCGCCCTTCCTCGCGAAGGTCGCGCCGAAGCGGCGCACGCCGTGGGCGGCGATCCTCTTCACGAGCGCGCTCGCGCTCGGGCTCATCGTGTACGTCTCGCTCGACGCGGAGGGCTCCATCGTGGCGTTGCTCGGCGGCACGACGTCCCTCCTGCTGCTCACGGTGTTCGCGGTCGTCAACGTGGCGGTGCTGGTGCTGCGACGCCAGCCGGTCGACCACGACCACTTCCGCACGCCCGTCGTGCTGCCCGTCATCGGCGCGATCACCTGCCTGTTCCTCGTCTTCCCCTGGACCTCGGGCCGACCCGCCGGGCAGTACGGCATCGCGCTCGCGCTGCTCGGCATCGGCGTCGTGCTCTGGATCGCCGAGCGCCTCTACACGAGGTCGCGACGGCATCGCGCCCGACGGGGTGGCGCCTGAGGACGCGACCGGCGGCTCGTCACGGCGAGCAGTCCCGTCCCGATCAGGCCCCCGGCGGTGTTCGCCACCACGTCCGTGACGTCGGAGATGCCGAGGCCGAAGACGAACTGCACGACCTCGAGCGCCAGGCTCGAGGCCGCGAACACGCCGGCCCGCCGCCACCACCGCCAGGCCGGCGCGAACACGCCGAGGTACAGGCCGAACGGCACGAACAGCCCGACGTTTGCGATGACCTCGCGGACGGCGCTGGCCCCCGCGTCGGCGGTCGGCACGAACGGGACCAGCTTGACGGCGCGCAGATCACCGCCGGGGTCGGGCAGGTGCAGCTTCCACAGCACCGCCCATGCGAGCAGCACGAGGTACCCGGCGAACAGCGCCACCAGCGCGGCCATGAGCACGCCGCGCCACCGGTCCTGCACGGGCCGGCCGACCGGGGGCGGAGCGTCCACGACGCGGGTCACGGCTGCATCCTCGGATCTTCCGTGGGATCGGCGTAGCCCGCCGGGCATCCGCCGTCGACCGCCTCGGGGCGCAGCTCGAAGTGCCACGGCTCGTTGCCGTAGACCTGGCACAGCCCGTATTCGAAGCCGTGCTGCGACAGCCACAGCCATCCGTCGACCGGTCCGACGTCGACCGCGGTGCCCGACACGTGGGCGGAGGTCTCCGCGGTCGCGACCCACCGTGCCGCCTCATCGGCCGAGCCGTACTCGGCGACCGCCTCGCGCAGCAACTGCTCCTGGTACTCGGGGGAGCGCCAGCCGCTGGTGACCTCGAGCGAGAGGCCGTCGGCCGAGGCATCCGCCGTCGCATCGCGCAGCGCCTGTCGCAGCGCCGCATCGAGGTTCGCGATGCCGGGATACCTGTCGTCGAAGGCGCCGACGCCCTCGGGCATCGCACCGTCGGCCTCGGTGACGGCGCCGTCGGGCGACGGCAGCGCATCGAGGCGCTCGCCGGGGGCGGCGCCGAGCGGCCGCGTCGCCCAGGCCGCCGACTGGAAGACGGCGATGCCGAGGAGCACGACGTTGACGAGGAACAGGACGGCGACGAGGCGCCTCAGGGTTCGGGACGGGATTCGCGGTGCCGGGTGACTCATGTCACCGAGTCCATCGGGCGCCGCGTTGCGACCCCGTATGCGGATTCGCATATGCCGGCGATACACCCGGGCTCCTAGGGTGGTGGCATGCGCGTTCTGGTCGTCGAGGACGAGCCGTACCTCGCGGAGGCCATCCGCGACGGGTTGCGGCTCGAGGCGATCGCCGCCGACCTCGCCGGCGACGGCGACGCCGCGCTCGAGCTGCTCAGCATCAACGCGTACGACCTCGCGGTGCTCGATCGCGACATCCCCGGCCCTTCGGGCGACGAGGTCGCCGCGCGCATCGTCGCGTCGGGCAGCGGCATGCCGATCCTCATGCTCACCGCCGCCGACCGGCTCGACGACAAGGCGTCTGGCTTCGAGCTCGGAGCCGACGACTACCTCACGAAGCCGTTCGAGCTGCGCGAACTCGTGCTCCGGCTCCGAGCGCTCGACCGCCGTCGCGCCCACCACCGGCCGCCGGTCCGCGAGATCGCGGGCCTGCGCCTCGATCCGTTCCGCCGCGAGGTGTACCGCGACGGCCGCTACGTCGCGCTCACCCGCAAGCAGTTCGCCGTGCTCGAGGTGCTCGTCGGTGCCGAAGGCGGCGTGATCAGCGCCGAGGAGCTGCTCGAGCGGGCCTGGGACGAGAACGCGGATCCCTTCACCAACGCCGTGCGCATCACGGTCTCGGCGCTGCGCAAGCGGCTCGGCGAGCCGTGGCTCATCACCACGGTGCCGGGCGTCGGCTACCGCATCGACCCCGGCGCAGTCGAGGACGTCGCTCCCGACGCCGCGACCGACACCGACCGATCACCCCACGAACCGGGCCGCGCGTGACGAGACCGCCCGGGATGAGCGCTCGGCTCAAGCTCACGCTCAGCTACGCGGGGTTCCTGATGCTCGCGAGCGTGCTCCTGCTCGCCGCGGTGTGGCTGTTCCTGCTGCGGTACGTGCCCGCCAGGGCGATCCAGACGATCGAGGGGTTCGTCCCGGGGCGCGACGACCTGGTCCGCGCGTTCGCGCCGGCGGCGGGCTGGGCGCTGGTCGCCCTGCTGGTGCTCGGGCTCGCCGGCGGGTGGCTGCTCGCGGGGCGGATGCTCCGGCCACTCGCCCGCATCACTGATGCCACGCGCCGCGCCGCGAAGGGGTCGCTGTCGTACCGCATCGAGCTCGAGGGGCCGAACGACGAGTTCCGCGAGCTCGCCGACAGTTTCGACGCGATGCTCGCGCGGCTGGAGGCGCATGTCGCCGAGCAGCAGCGCTTCGCCGCCAACGCGTCGCACGAGTTGCGCACGCCGCTGGCGATCACGCAGACGCTCCTCGAGGTCGCCCGAAACGATCCGAACGGCGTGACCGGCGAGCTGCTCGACCGCCTCCACGCCGTCAACGCGCGCGCGATCGAGCTGACCGAGGCGCTGCTCGTGCTCAGCCGCGCCGATCAGCGGGCGTTCTCGCGCGAGCGCGTCGACCTGTCGTTGCTGGCCGAGGAGGCCGCGGAGACGCTCCTGCCGATCGCCGAGGCCCGCGGGGTGGCCCTCGAGACGACCGGCGACGTCGCGCCCGTCATCGGATCGCCGGCCCTGCTCCTGCAGTTGACCACGAACCTCGTGCACAACGCGATCGTGCACAACCTGCCCGAAGGGGGCACGGTGCTGGTCGGCACCGCTCTCGACGGGGCATCCGCGGTGCTCACCGTCGAGAACACCGGCGCCGATCTCTCGCCGCAGCTGATCGCGACGCTCACCGAGCCGTTCCAACGCGGCGGCGAGCGCATCCGCACCGACCATGCCGGCGTCGGGCTCGGGTTGGCGATCGCCAAGAGCATCGCGCAGGCGCACGACGGGACGCTGTCGATCGCGCCGCGCCGAGGCGGCGGCCTCCGCGTCGCCGTGCGCCTGCCGGCCGCGGTGGGGGCAGAGGGCGTGCGTCCGGAGACGCGGAACGGGCCGGCGCCGATCGGTTGATCGGTGCCGGCCCGCACGTGCAGGGCTCAGCGCCCTGCGAGGCTCAGCGAGTTCAGAGCGGCCGGATGTTGGTCGCCTGGGGACCCTTCTGACCGGCCTCCGTGTCGAACTCGACCTTCTGGTTCTCCTCGAGGTTGCGGTGTCCGCTACCGGCGATCGCGCTGAAGTGCGCGAACACGTCGGCGCTGCCGTCGTCGGGAGCGATGAATCCGTAGCCCTTGTCGGAGTTGAACCATTTGACAGTGCCAGTGGCCATGACGTTATTCCTTCTTCTGTGTCTTGGACCACGGGTGTGATCCGTGTGGCCGCGACGACGGCGTCGCCGCGGACGATTGCGAGCACCCGTCGCCGTGTGCTTCCGACCGCTGCCGGATGCCTCGGGCTCGAGGTGATGGGATTCGAGCGCCGCGCGGGCGCTCTCCACGGTGGTCGCGATCGCGACGAGCATGCCGTGGGGGTCGTGCACCAGATGGGTGCCGTCTTCGGCGGAGAGGTAGCCGGCGAACTCGCCGTGCATCGTCGCGACGTGGACGTCGTCGGCGGCCTGCTGCCAGCAGAGGGTGTTCGGTGGGAGAAGAGCGGGTACTGCGGAGGTGATGGGAATTCGATTCGTTCGGGGAAGCGACCGGGCGTCACTGGGCGGTCGGTTATTCAAGTTCGAAGTCGCTGCGGGATGTGTCCTGCGCGAAGAGCCTGGCGGGATGGCGTCACGGCATGCTCCGACACCCAGCCTAGCGTACGACCGGCCGAAGTTGCGCACCCTCATCGCGAAGCTCCTTCGCGACGTTCGATCGCCGCCCGGATGGCCTCGAAGATCTCCGCATCCCTGGCGACCAGGCGCACCTCCGCGACCCTCGTCGGGGTCGTCGTGACCGTGTCGACGGCGGCGTCGATCGCGTCCTCGCGGGGCCATCCGTAGATGCCGGCGCTGATCAACGGGAAGGCGACGCTCGTGGCATCCAGTTCGTCGGCGACCTCGAGGGCCCGCCGGTAGCAGGACTCCAGCAGCGACCGGTCGCGCTGGCCCGCCGTGAAGTCGGGACCGACCGCGTGCACGACCCATCGCGCCGGCAGGTCGCCCGCCGTCGTCCAGCCGGCGTCGCCGGTGGCGAGCCCGTGCGGGAACCGCGCGATGCAGTCGCGCAGGATCGCCGGGCCGCCGGCGCGGTGGATGGCGCCGTCGACGCCGCCCCCGCCTCGCATGGCCCGACTCGCCGCGTTCACGATGACGTCGACGTGCTGCTGGGCGAGGTCGCCCAGCACGGCGGTCACGTTCGGCATGGCGCCATTCTGCCGGTGCGGCGGGCCGGAAGCGAGGCCCCACGGCGATCGGCGTGGCGCGTGCCCATGCTCACCAGTGCTCGGCACCCTCGAACGACGTCTCGCGCGGGCGGTAGTCGAGGTGCTCGCGCGCCGCGGCGAGGTCGAACGTGCGCTCGTACCCCAGTCGGCTCACGGTGTCCCTGGTGAGCACCGGACGCGTGCCCGTCAGGCGTGCCGTCCGTTCCAGCGCGTGCGCGATGCGCAGCGCCGCCGGGGTCGGAATGCCGACGATGCGCGCCTCGACGCGGCGGCGTTCGAGGAGTTCGCCGATGGCGTCCGAGAGGAGCACGGGCGAGGCATCCGTCACGTTGAACGTGCCGCGAGGGCCGAACGGGATGGCGGCGCGACGAACCGCGTCGACCAGGTTGTCGATGTGCGTGAGCGCGTGCGGCACCTCGGCGGCGGCCGGGAGCAGCAGGCGACCGCCGCGGATGCCGGCGAGCAATCGCCGCAGCAGCGCGGGGTCGCCCGGTCCGTAGACGAGGTGCGGTCGCAGGATGACCGCGTCGCGCCCGCCGAGCTCGGCCTCGGCGAGGGCCTTGGTCGCGGCGTACGCGCTGAGGTGGCGTTCGGGCATGCGCGCGTCCTCCGCGACCTGCACACTCGCGGACGCCGCGTCGTAGACCGCCGACGTCGACACGTGCACGATGCGCCGGCCGGGGAACGTGCGCACCACCGAGCGCGTGCCGCCGCGGTTCGCGAGCAGCGCCCGCTCGAAGCCGGCCCACGGGTCGCTGAGGCCCGCGCAGTGCACGACCGCGTCGACCCGGTCGGGCTCGCGCAAGGGCCCGCGCGCGAGGTCCCACACCCGGTAGGTGCCCGACGGATGCGACCACCCGACGGGGCGGCGCCCGTAACCGACCACGCGGTGCCCGTCGTCGGCCAGTGCCGTGGCGATCGCGCCGCCGATGAACCCGCTCGCACCCGTGACCGCGATCCTCACCCGGTCGACCTCCTTCGCACGCCCCGCACGAGCCTAGCCAGTCCGCCGCGCACGCGCGGAGGGTTCATTCGGATCGGATGGTGCGCCCGGTCGCCGCGAGGGCCACACTGGTGCCGAGGGCGCATCGCAGCGCCACCACGGGGGAGGAACACCATGCAGCCAGACCGCCATGCCCGAACGATGCTGCCGATCCCTGATCGGCCGGCCCCGGGCCTGACCACGTACGACGCCAAGGATCCGCAGACGTCGTATCCGCCGATCGAGGTCCTGCTCCCGCCGGATGGGGCTCCCAATGTGCTGGTCGTGCTGCTCGACGACGTCGGCTTCGGGGCGTCGAGCGCCTTCGGGGGTCCGTGCCGGACCCCGAACTTCGAGAAGCTCGCCGCCGGCGGACTGAAGTACAACCGATTCCACACGACGGCGCTGTGCGCGCCGACCCGACAGGCGATGCTCACGGGTCGCAACCACCACTCGGTCGGCATGGGCAGCATCACCGAGACCGCGACCTCGGCACCTGGCAACAGCTCGCTGCGCCCGAACACCAAGGCGCCGCTGGCGATGACGCTCAAGCTCAACGGCTACTCGACCGCGCAGTTCGGCAAGTGCCACGAGGTGCCCGTCTGGCAGACCTCGCCGGTCGGGCCGTTCGACGCGTGGCCGTCGGCGGGCGGCGGATTCGAGACGTTCTACGGCTTCATCGGCGGCGAGAACAACCAATACGATCCGGCGCTGTACGACGGGACCACGCCGGTCGAACCGCCGAAGACGCCGGCCGAGGGCTATCACCTGACGGAAGACCTCGCCGACCATGCGATCGGCTGGATCCGCATGCAGAAGGCGCTCGCACCCGAGAAGCCGTTCTTCGTGTACTTCGCGCCGGGCGCCACGCACGCGCCGCACCAGGTGCCGAAGGAGTGGCCCGACCGGTACGCCGGCGAGTTCGCCGACGGCTGGGACGCGCAACGCGAGAAGACCTTCGCCCGCCAGAAGGAGCTCGGCGTCGTCCCCGCCGACGCGGAGTTGACGCCCCGGCACGTCGAGATCCCGGCGTGGGACGACATGCCCGACGAGCTCAGGCCGGTGCTCGAGCGCGAGATGGAGGTCTACGCGGGATTCCTCGAGCACACCGACCACCACGTCGGCCGGGTCCTCGAGGCGATCGACGAACTCGGCATCCTGGAGGACACCCTCATCTACGTGATCATCGGCGACAACGGGGCATCCGCCGAGGGCACCGTCAACGGCGCCTTCAACGAGATGGCGAACTTCAACGGCATGGCCGCCCTCGAGACGCCCGAGTTCATGAGGTCCAAGCTCGACGAGCTCGGGTCGGAGTCGTCGTACAACCACTACGCCGTCGGGTGGGCGTGGGCGATGGACACCCCCTTCCAGTGGACCAAGCAGGTCGCCTCGCACTGGGGCGGCACCCGCAACGGCACCATCGTGCACTGGCCGAACGGCATCACGGAGCGGGGCGGGCTGCGCACGCAGTTCACGCACTGCATCGACGTCGCCCCGACGATCCTCGAGGTGGCGGGGTTGCCCGAACCCACGATGGTCAACGGGGTGCAGCAGTCGCCGATGGAGGGCACCTCGATGCGGTACTCGTTCAACGAACCGGATGCCCCGGAGCGACACGACCTGCAGTACTTCGAGATGTTCGGCAACCGCGGCATCTACCACCGGGGCTGGAGCGCGGTCACGAAGCATCGCACGCCGTGGGAGATGGTCGGCGGCACGCTCGCGGCGTTCGACGACGATGTCTGGGAGCTCTACGACGGCGCCGCCGGCGACTTCAGCCAGGCGCGCGACCTCTCGCGGGAGCAGCCCGAGCGCCTGCACGAGTTGCAGCGACTCTGGCTCATCGAGGCGGTGAAGTACCAGGTGCTGCCGATCGACGACCGGACGGCCGACCGCCTGAACGCCGACATCGCCGGTCGCCCGACGCTGGTGCACGGCACCTCGCAGCAGTTCTTCCCCGGCATGGGACGCCTGTCCGAGAACAGCGTCGTCAACATCAAGAACAAGTCGTGGTCGGTGACCGCCGAGGTGCACATCCCCGAGGGGGGTGCGAACGGCGTGCTGATCGCCCAGGGCGGGCGGTTCGGCGGGTGGAGCCTCTACCTGCACGAGGGGCGCGCGACCTTCCTCTACAACGTGCTCGGCATCCACACCTTCGCCACGCGGGCCGACGAACCGGTCGCCGCGGGATCGCACCAGGTGCGCATGGAGTTCTCGTACGACGGCGGCGGGTTGGCCAAGGGCGGCGGCGTCGCGCTGTACGTCGACGGCGACCCGGTCGGTTCGGGCCGCGTCGAGGCGACCCAGGCCATGGTGTTCTCAGCCGACGAGACGACCGACATCGGCTACGAGTCGGGCACGACGGTCAGCGCCGACTACACGGCCGCCACGAGCCGCTTCACCGGTCGCATCGAATGGGTGCAGATCGACCTCGGCGACGACGACCACGACCACTTCATCGACCCCGACGAGCGGATGCGGATCGCCATGGCGCGCCAGTGAGGCCTCGTGCCCAGGCGCCCCGGGCGCTCTGGCGCAGGTCAGAGTTCGACGGCAGGATCCAGTCGCAGGAACCGGCGGTCGCGGAAGAGCAGGGGCGGGGCATCCGCACCGAGGCGCACCTCGAGCACCTGGGCGAGCACGAGGGTCGAACTGCCGACCGGCACCCGCTCCATCGCCGTGCATCGCAGCACCGCGGTCGCGTCGGGCAGGTAGGGCTCGCCGGTCGGCAGGCGGCGCCATCCCTGCTCGGGCGTGAACCGGGGAGCACCAGACCGCGCGAAGACCCGCGCCAGTTCGGCGTGCTGCACCGCGAGGAAGTTGACGGCGAACGTCGGGGTCGCGAGGAGCGCACCGGCGGTGCCGGTCGCGCGGGTGACCGAGAACGAGATCACCGGCGGGTCCACCGCGACGGATGCCACGCTCGACGCGGTCAATCCGACCGGCCCGGTCGCGGTGGCCGCGGCGATGAGCGCGATGCCGGCGGGATGCATCCGGAACGCGTGCTTCATCGTCTCGCCCACCGGAGTCGGCGTCGGCGCGGTGGACGGCGTCGGATCGGCGGAAGGCGTGGGTGCGCTGGGCGGCGTGGGGTCGGACTCGGTCACTCGTGCTCCTCGGATCGGCGGCCTGCCCACGCTACGTCGTGGGCAGGCCGCTCGTCACCTCGTCGACTCGTCGATCAGGCGGTCGCCTCGCCGGCGGCCTCGCGGCGGGGCAGCTTCCAGTCGGCTCGGGCGAAGTGGCAGGTGTACCCCCACGGCAGGCGCTCCAGGTAGTCCTGGTGCTCGGGCTCGGCCTCCCAGAACGGGCCGGCGGGCTCGATCGTCGTGACCACCGTGCCCGGCCACAGGCCGGAGGCGTCGACGTCTGCGATGGTGTCCCGCGCGACGCGCTCCTGCTCGTCGCTGGTCGGGAAGATCGCCGAGCGGTAGCTCGTGCCGATGTCGTTGCCCTGCCGGTTCAGGGTGCTCGGGTCGTGGATCTGGAAGAAGAACTCGAGCAGGTCGCGGTACGTCGTGCGCTCGGGGTCGTAGACGATCTCGATCGCCTCGGCGTGGCCGGGGTGGTTGCGGTACGTGGCGTTCGCGTTCTGCCCGCCGGTGTAGCCCACGCGCGTCTGCACGACGCCGGGCCGCTTGCGGATCAGGTCCTGCATGCCCCAGAAGCAGCCGCCCGCGAGGACGGCGGTCTCGGTGCCCGGGACGTCGGTGATGGCTCCGGTTTCGGTCATGTCAGTGCTCCTTCGGAGTCGTGGTGTCGTCGGACCGCTCGAAGAGCCGCCGGTACTCGCCGTACCCCTCGGCCTCGAGCCGGTCGACCGGGACGAAGCGCAGGGCGGCGGAGTTGATGCAGTAGCGCAGGCCGCCGTCGTCGGCCGGGCCGTCGTCGAAGACGTGACCGAGATGGCTGTCGGCTCCCGCCGAACGCACCTCGACGCGCTTCATGAAGAGCGAGCGGTCGACCTTCTCGGTCAGCGAGTGCGCATCGATCGGACGCGTGAAGCTCGGCCAGCCCGAGCGGCTGTCGTACTTGTCGGTCGAGCTGAACAGCGGTTGGCCCGAAACCACGTCGACGTAGATGCCGTCCTCGTGATGGTTCCAGTACTCGTTGCGGAACGCCGGCTCGGTCGCGTCGTCCTGGGTGACCTTGCGCTGCAGGGGAGTGAGGCGGTCGAGCGCCTCGGGAGTCGTGCGGTAGTCGTGGGTCACGGAATCCTCCTCGGTCGACGCAGCCGGCTGCTGCGTCACTCGGCACAACAGCGAGGTGCGGGCGGCTGTTCCGCCGATACGGCCGGCCCGCTGTGGGTTCGCTGTGAGCGCATCGTGGCGTTCGGGCGCCAGGTCGGTGCAGACTGGTGCGCGGGCCGGGCGACCGGGGGAGCGCTCGGCAGGCGGGAGGACGACGTGGAACTGCTCGTCGTGCTCGTGCTGGGCCTGCTCGGCATCGCCGGGGCCACCGCGATCGGTCCGCGCCTCGGCGTCTCCGCGCCGCTGCTGCTCGTGGTCGTCGGCGTCCTCGTCAGCTTCCTCCCGTTCGTGCCCGACGTCGTCGTCGACCCCGAGTGGATCCTCGCGGGCGTGCTCCCGCCACTGCTGTACTCCGCATCGGTCGCGATGCCCTCGATGGAGTTCCGGCGCGAGTTCAGCGCGATCAGCGGCTTCTCGATCGTCCTCGTCGTGATCAGCTCGCTCGTGCTCGGCGTGGTCTTCTCGCTCGTCGTCCCCGGGCTCGGGCTCGCCGGAGGCATCGCCCTCGGCGCGATCGTGAGCCCCACCGACGCGGTGGCCACCTCGATCGTCAAGCGGGTCGGCGTGACGCCGAGGATCGTCACTGTGCTCGAGGGCGAGAGCCTGCTCAACGACGCCACGGCGCTCGTGCTGCTGCGTTCCGCGATCGCCGCCGGCGCGGCATCCGTCTCGTTCTGGAGCGTCGCGGGCGACTTCGCCTGGGCGGTCGCCGTCGCCGTCGTGCTCGGCTACGTCGTCGGCAAGGCCAACCTGTGGCTGCGTGCCCGGGTGACGGATGCCACGGTGAACACGGTCATCTCGCTCACGGTGCCCTTCCTCGCGAGCCTCCCGGCCGAGGCCCTCGGCGGCTCGGGACTCGTCGCTGCGGTCGTCGCCGGGCTCGTCACGGGCCGCGGCGCGATCCGCAGCCTCTCGCCCCAGCACCGCGTCTCCGACGTGCAGACCTGGCGAACCGTCGAACTCGTGCTCGAGGGGGCCGTCTTCCTCGTCATGGGCCTCGAGATGTCGGCCATCCTCGACGACCTCTCGAACGAGGCGTACGGCGTGCACCACGGGGTGCTCCTGGCCCTGCTCGCGCTCGCCGCGGTGCTCGTCGTGCGCGCCGCGTACGTGTTCCCGACCCTCGCCTGGTTCGCGCGCCGGTCCCGTCGCGCGGCCGCGCTGAAGCCGCGGCTCGCCGCCATGCAGGACCGCCTCGAGTCGAAGGACCTCGAGCAGTTGACGAGACAGATCGCGGAGCGCGTCGCGGGCCGCCCGCCGGGCGGGCGCGGTGGCCGAGGCGGGCCACGTGCCCGTGGCGGGCCCGGCGCGCCGGGCCGTGGCGCACGCGCGCCGAGCGTGGAGCGCGTCGCCAGGTTCCGCACGAGGGTCCGGCGCAAGGTCGCCGACCTGGACTACTTCCTCGCGGTGCCGCTCGGATGGCGCGAGGGCACCGTGATCGTGTGGGCGGGCATGCGCGGCGCGGTCACGCTCGCGGCCGCGCAGACGCTGCCCGCCGAGACGCCCGCGAGGTCGCTGCTCGTGCTCGCCGCCTTCTTCGTCGCGGCGATCTCGCTGATCCTGCAGGGAGGCACGCTGCCGTGGCTCGTGCGGCTCGTGAAGCCGGCGACCATCGACCCCGCCGCGATCGAGCAGGAACGGGCCGCGATCAGGGGCCTGCTCCGCGAGGTCGACGAGCGCGTGCGGGCCGACCGGGCCGGCGACGTCGACGGCGGTGGCCCTGCCGACGGCGGCGACGGCCGGAAGCCGCACGAGCTGTGGCTCGAGATCATCAGCGCGCAGCGGGAGGCCCTGCTCGCCGCTCGCGACGACGGCCTGTACAGCTCGGCCATGCTCGCCGAGGCGTTGGATCGCCTCGACGCCGACCAGATCCGGGTCGAGCTGCGCGCCGAGGGCGACGCCGGCGCCGCAGCCTGAGGCATCCTCGCGAATATCAGGCGTTCCGCCTCGCCGCATCGGCGCACACGACTTTCACAGAGAAAGGTGAGGAGTCGTGGAGAAACCGTGTGCAGACTGTCGACTTCGCCTCGGCGAGCCCAGCATCGAAAGTGACACCGACCCGCCAGCCTCCGGACAGCACCGGTGCGCCCGGCATGTGAATCTATGCAGAACCTGACTTCCCCCGAATCCAGCACCCCCACCCCCGAGACCCCCGACCGCCGCGTCGGCGACCGTGCGCAGGCGCGGCTCGATCGACGGCAGCGCAACCGATTCCTGCTCAGCGCGGGCGCCGTCGTCGCCGTCGGCGCCGTCGTCGGAACCGGCTTCGCCGTCGACTCCGCCGTCGCGGCGCAGAACGACCGCGTCGCGGAGACCGCCGCGCTGACCAGCGCGGCCAATCCCGACGTCACGCAGACCGAGGCGCACAGCGCGATCCTCGATGCACGTGCCGCCAAGGCCGCCGAGGACACGCTCGAGCCCGCACGCGCCGTGCTCTCCGCGGCGAACGGCAAGGCCGACGCCTCCGCGCTCGCCGCGTCCGTCGCGAACCTCGACGACTACGAGCGGCTCTCGCCGTCGCGGGTCTTCGTGCTCGCCAAGCAGGCGAGCGAGCAGGCCGCGTCCGTGCAGGGACAGGTCGCCGAGTTCGACCGCGTCCAGGCCGAGCAGGCGGCGGCCGCAGCCGCGGCCGCAGCGGCGAAGGCCGCCGAGGAGGCCGCAGCTGCCGCCGAGGCCTCCGCCGGGTCGGCGTCGACCTCGTCGCGTCCGTCCGGTCCCGCCAACCCGAGCGGCGCGCAGGCGATCGCGCGCGACCTCATGGCGTCGATGTACGGCTGGGGCGACGACCAGTTCGGATGCCTCGTCGAGCTCTGGAACCACGAGTCCGGCTGGAACGTCTACGCCTCCAACGGCTCGAGCGGCGCCTACGGCATCCCGCAGGCCCTGCCCGGCTCGAAGATGGCCACCGCCGGCGCCGACTGNCGATTTCACCGGTCGAGGTTCTCGGCGCAACGAGGACCGGTCACGGCTAGCGTGGATGCATGGCCGAACGCCTGGCAGACGCCGTGAGCCCGTACCTGCGAGCCCACGCCGACAATCCCGTCGACTGGTACCCGTGGGGACCCGAGGCGTTCCGCGTGGCATCCGAACGCGACGTGCCCGTGCTCATCTCGATCGGGTACGCGACCTGTCACTGGTGCCACGTGATGGCCCGTGAGAGCTTCAGCGATCCCGCGATCGCCGCCATCCTCTCCACCGGATTCGTCGCGATCAAGGTCGATCGCGAAGAGCACCCCGACGTCGACTCCAGTTACCTCGCGGCCGCGAGCGCCTTCACGCGGCAGCTCGGCTGGCCGCTCACCGTCTTCACCGATCCGCGCGGGCGGGCGTTCTACGCCGGCACGTACTTCCCACCGCGCGCGGCTCCCGGCATGCCGTCGTTCGCCGAGGTGCTCGGAGCGGTGACCGAGGCCTGGCGGCAGCGACGAGGCGAGCTCGAGCAGACCGCCGACGCCGTGGCCGAGGCGATCTCGGCGGCATCCGTGATGCCCGACGGGGAGCCCCTGCCCGACGCGGAGGCGCTTCGGGAGATCGCCGGCCGCCTCGCAGCCGAGGAGGATCCCGTGCACGGCGGCTTCGGCGGCGCGCCGAAGTTCCCCGTCGCCCCGGTGCTCGCGTTCCTCGCCGAGACCGGACCCGCTTCTCGGGCGGTGGCGCTGCGCACGATGCGGCGCATGGGCGCCTCGGCCCTGCGCGACCCGGTCGAGGGCGGGTTCTTCCGGTACGCGACGCGAGCGGATTGGACCGAGCCGCACTACGAGCGCATGCTCTCCGACAACGCGCTCCTGCTGGGCGTCGCCGCGGAGCTTTCCCGCGATGCCGACGACGGCTTCCTCCGCGACCTGCAGCGGGGCCTCATCCACTTCCTCCTGGACGTGATGCGACTGCCGTCCGGCGGATTCGCGAGCGCGCAGGACTCCGAGAGCATCATCGACGGCGAACGCTCCGAGGGCGGGTACTACCGGCGTGATGCGGCCGCTCGCGCCGACCTCGCGCCGCCGGCGCTCGACGAGAAGGTGCTCACCGGCTGGAACGGGCTCGCCATCGGTGCGCTCGCGCGTTCGGGCACCGCGCTCGGCGGCGACGACGGCCGGCGGGCGATCGACTCGGCGCGCGACGCGGCTCGCATGCTCCTCGCCGAACACGTCGAAGGGCCGGGCGCGCTCGCACGGGCGTCGCGCGACGGCGTCCGCTCCGCGGCTCGGCCCGCGCTCGAGGACACCGGCATGTTCGCCGAGGGCCTGCTCGAGCTCGCCATCGCAACCGGCGAGGTCGAGTGGGCGGTGCAGGCGCGGCGACTCGTCGACCGGGCGCTCGCGGCTGCCGCTGCCGCGGGCTCCGGCGCGGTGTTCGAAGCGCCCGACGGAGCGGACCCGGTGCTCGCGGCGCACGGGCTCGCGATGCCGGCCGACCCGGCCGAGGGCGCCGCACCATCGGGGCTCACCACGACCGCGCGGGCCGCCCGGCTGCTCCACGCCCTCGGTGCCGGCACGCGCTACCTCGACGCCGCCCGCGAGGCGATGGCAGGCGTCGCCGAGATCGCCCGGCAGCGCCCGATCGCCTTCGGCGGCGCACTGCGGTTGATGGCCGAACTTGCGGCACCGCTCGTGCAGGTCGTGACGGTCCTGCCCGACATGGCCGCCGTCGACGACGCCGCCGCCGAGCTGGTCGACGCGACCCGGCGGGCCGAGGCATCCGTCGCCGTGGTCGTGACCGACGGCCAGGCGCGCGCCTTCGCCGACGCGGGATTCGAGCTCTTCGAAGCGCGCACCAGCCGGGGCGGTCGCGCGATGGCGTATCGTTGCGAGGCGTTCGTCTGCGCACTGCCCGTCGCCGACGCGCGCGCCCTCGAGAAAGGTGCCGGGTGAACCCCTTCGAGTGGCTCTTCGACGCCACGCTCACGATCGGCGACCAGCAGATCCTCTGGCGTGAGATCGTCGGCAACGGGTTCGGCCTCGCGAGCGCACTCGGCGGGCTCCGGCGAAGGGTGTGGGCCTGGCCCGTCGGCATCATCGGCAACGCCCTGCTGTTCACGGTCTTCCTCGGCGCCGTGTTCGACACGCCCAACCCCGTCAACCTCCTCGGGCAGGCCGGTCGCCAGCTGCTCTTCATCGGCGTCTCGATCTACGGCTGGATCTCGTGGGCGCGACACCGTCGCAGCGACGGCAACGCGGTGGAACCGCGGTGGGCCGGCTGGAAGGTGCGGATCGCCCTCGGCCTCGGCATGATCGGCGGCACGCTGCTGCTCACGCCGATCTTCCGGGCGCTCGGTTCGTTCGAGCCGGTGTGGGCCGACGCCTGGATCTTCGTCGGCTCGTTCCTCGCAACATGGGGCATGGCGAAGGGCTGGACCGAGTTCTGGCTGATCTGGATCGCGGTCGATCTCGTCGGCGTGCCCTTGCTGATCAGCGCGGGCTACTACGCGTCGGCGCTCCTCTACGCGTTCTACGGCGTGTTCACGTTCATCGGGTTCCTCACCTGGATGCGCGTGCAGCGCCGTTCGGCGGCAGCGGCCGAGATCACCAGGGCGGGGTGAGCCGATCGAGCATCGCCCAGACCGCGGTCGAGAGCTCGGGGTGGTCGAGCGCGATGTCGCGCAGGATCTCGTACTCGAATCGTTCGGCGTCGCCCTTGCGCGCGGTCGGGTGGTGCGCGCGAGCGCGAGCGAGGCTCCAGCGGTCGGCGAGCAGCCGCTCCTCGCGAAGGGTCGCGACCACCTGCTCATCGA
Organism: Agromyces agglutinans; assembly: GCF_009647605.1. GTDB lineage: Bacteria > Actinomycetota > Actinomycetes > Actinomycetales > Microbacteriaceae > Agromyces > Agromyces agglutinans. The sequence continues at coordinate 61,066 of NZ_WJIF01000008.1, forward strand.
CCGAGGGCATGTCGGGGAGGAAGACCCACGGGTCTTCACCGAGCCGGCATCGCAACTCGATGAGCGCGGCGAGCTCGTCGCGGGCGTCTTGGCGGAGCCGTTCCAGTGTCGTCGCCTCTGGCATCGAGACCTCCCCTCTCGCTGGTGTCGATGCTACCCAACCTATGGGTGACGTATGACGCGGGGGTTACGGCGGGCGTCTCCCGGTGTCCATCGCGTGACGGGCGGATGACGCGCGACGGTCGGGAGCACCCTTCGGACTGGTTGAATGGCGGCGGAGGTGACGCGAATGGCCGGATCGACGCTGCGTGACCACGCGGTCTTCCCGTCGAGGTGGGCACGGGACGAGCCCGACGGCGAGACCGCGTCGCTCGTCGAACGTCTGCGCGCCGACCTCGAGACGGCCGGCTACACGGTGCCGGGCATCGAGGCGCTGTGGTCGCGGCGCGCGGCCGCGGCGTCGACGCATCCGGGCGACGCACTCGCGCGTGGACATCGCGTTCCGGCGCTTCGCGCCCTCGCGGACGTGCCGGCGGACGACCGTCCCCTCGCTGCGCTCGTGCGCGCGTTCCTGCTCGGGATGCCGCAACCCGCGGCCGCGCTCGACGAGGCTCTGCCCGCGCTCGGGCTCGACGGCGCGCTCGCGCTCGGGCTCGTGGCATCCGAAACGGGGGCGGCCGGCGATGCCGCCGCCCGCGTGCGCCCGCTCGTCGACCTGCGACCGTACGCGTTCGCCGACGCGGCCGGCGAGGGACGGTGGTGGATCGCGTCCGACCCGGGTGAGCTCGCGATGGGCGGAGCACTGCCCGAGGACCACGTGCTCGGGGTGGGCGGCGCGTCGACCACGCTGAGCGGCATCCTGCTGCAGCGGTCGGCCCGGCGCACGCTCGATCTCGGCACGGGCAGCGGCATCCAGGCGCTGCACGCCTCCCGGTTCAGCGAGCGCGTGGTCGCGACCGACGTCTCCGCACGCGCGCTCGCGTTCGCGCGGTTCACCGCACGGCTGAACGGCGTCGACACGATCGAGTTCCGGCTGGGGAGCCTCTACGAACCGGTCGCGGGTGAGCGGTTCGACCGGATCGTGTCGAACCCGCCGTTCGTGATCACGCCGCGCGGCGACGACGTGCCCGCCTACGAGTACCGCGACGGCGGACTCGTCGGCGACGCGCTCGTGCGCGAGGTGCTCACGGGCGCCCTCGAGCACCTCGAGCCCGGCGGCATCGCGCAGTTCCTGGCGAACTGGGAGATCCCGGCCGAGACCGACGGCGCCGATGACGAAGATCGCGGGCTCGACCGCGTCGCGGGGTGGCTCGATCCGATCGGTGCCGAGTACTGGATCGTCGAGCGCGAGCGGCTCGACCCGAGCGAGTACGCCGAGACCTGGATCCGCGATGGCGGCACCAGGCCGGGAACGGCCGGATTCGAGGCGCTGCACGGCGCGTGGCTCGACGACTTCGCCGCTCGCGGGGTTGCGGGCGTCGGCTTCGGGTACGTCCTGCTCCGGCGGCCCGTAGACGGCGAACCGCCGCGGATGCGCCGCCTCGAGCGCGTGCACGGTGCCTCGGGCGCGAACCCCGGCGGGCTCGGCGCCCACCTCGAGGCGGTGCTCGAGGCATCCGACCTGGTCGACGCGCTCGACGACGAGGGCCTGCGCGCGCTCGTCGCCGTGGCGGCGCCCGACGTCACCGAGGAGCGCCACCACCTGCCGGGTGCCGAGTCGCCGACGGCCATCCTGCTGCGCCAGGGCGGTGGCTTCGGGCGAGCGATCGACGCCGGCACCGCGCTCGTCGCGCTGGTCGGTGCCGCCGACGGCGACCTGCCGCTCGGCGTGCTCAGCGACGCGATCGCGGGGCTGCTCGACGTCGATGCCGACGCGTTGTGGGCCGAGCTCGCACCGCAGGTGCGGAGCCTCGTGCGCGCCGGGATGCTGCTGCCGACCGCGTGACCGGCCGCTTCGCTCAGACCGTGCCGGCGGGCGGCCACACTCCGATGATGAGCGCCATCACGAGCACCGTGACGAGCTCGTGCGTGATGTTCATGAGGGTGAGCGCCGGCGGCCGCCCCTCGAACGCGTCGTGCGTGATGAAGCGCGCCGCGGTGAAGCCGGCCCAGAGCATCGTGCCGACCGTGATCGCCGGTGAGCAGGTAGTTTCCCTCGAACGCGAGCCACGAGGTCTGCGTGGCGATGGCCAGCACCCACGCGCTCACGAAGCTGACGATGACGGTCGTGATGATCGCGCCGACCGCATTGCTCGTGTTCTCGAGGTCGACCTTCGCGAGTTCGGCCCACCGTGTGCCGAACACCTTCGGCGTGTACCAGACGGACCCGATCACGAGGGTCGAGAGGGTCGCGAGCACGACGGCCCAGTAGTTGACATCGACGAACATTCGAGTCCTCCTCGTCGGCAGTGCGCCGTTGAGCGGAGTCTATCGGCGAGGATGCCTCGAGAACGGGAGGCGAGCAGTCTTCATGGCGTGGGCCGCCGCGAGCGGCGCCCGACGCGCAGGTGGTTCCCGGTCGGTTGGCGGTGCGGTCCCGGTTCGCGCCGATAGTCTCTTGGGGCATCCTGAAAGCGAGCCCATGCCCGACAGTCCGCTCTCCGAGTCCCCGTACGAGATCCTCGGCGTCTCCATCGACGCCGACGAGGCGACCCTCCGCCTGGCGTACCGCCGGGCGCTGCGGCGGGCGCATCCCGACACGGGGGGCAGCGAGGCGGCGTTCCACGCGGTGCAACGAGCCTGGATGCTGCTCGGCACGCCCGACGCGCGCGCGGCGTTCGACCGCGGCCGCGGCGGCCTCGGCGCCGACGGCGCGCCGACGCGCGAGGCGTGGGCGCCGGCACCGCCCCGGCCGCGGCGCGACTCGCGGCCGTTGGCGCGGTCGCACGGGCACCCGGGCGGTTTCTCGCGCGAGCGGTACCTCACCCTCGTGCGCGAGTGGGCCGGCCGCGGCGTCGAACTCGGCGACCCGTACGATCCGGCGCTCGTGCGCAGCGCCCCGCGCGAGCTCCGGCACATCCTCGCCGACGCGCTCGCCGAGGAGGCGACGGCACGCGCGCTGCCGAACCTCGGCATCGCGTACACGATCTGGCACGACCTCGCGACGGATGCCGCGGGCCCCGGCCTGCCGCCCAAGCTGGACCACCTCGTGCTGGGGCCCACCGGGCTGTTCGCGATCCAGTCCGAGGACTGGGGAGCCCCCGTCTCGTTCAAGCGCGGCGAGCTCATCGGCGACGGACTCGCCGGCGAGCGGCCGTTCCGGGCCCTCGGGGCCCGGGCGAAGGCGATCGGCCGGGCCGCCCGGGTGAAGCCCACCGCGCTCGTCGTGGTCGTGCCCGATGAGCACGCGGCCGAGTCGCTGCAGGTCGGCGGGAGCCTCCGCGGCGCGACCGTGGCGCTCGTGCGCCGATCGCGCCTCGTGAGCGCGCTCCGCGACGGACTGCCGGGCAGTGCGCACCTCGGCGGCACCGAGGTCATGGAGGTGCGCGCGCGGCTGCAGGCCGTGGTGCGGTTCGCGTAGGGGCGGTGCCCGTAGGCCGGTGCGCGGTTCGCCTCCGGCGATTCGCATAGGGTCGATGCATGCCCGTCACCACGACCGATGCCTACGTGTCCGACTTCGCGAGCTTCATCGAGGCGTCGCCCTCCTCGTACCACGCGGCGGCCGAGGTCGCCCGCCGGCTGGAGGCTGCCGGATTCGAACGGCTCGACGAGCGCGAGGCGTGGCCGACCGGCCCCGGTCGCCGGGTCGTCGTGCGCGATGGCGCGGTCATCGCGTGGGTGCAGCCGCCGGCCGCGACCGCGACCACGCCGTTCCGGATCCTGGGCGCCCACACCGATTCACCCGGTTTCAAGCTGAAGCCCACGCCGTCGAGCGAGGCGGCCGGGTTCAGCCAAGCGCAGGTCGAGGTGTACGGCGGGCCGCTGCTGAACTCCTGGCTCGACCGCGAACTCGAGCTCGCCGGCCGGATCGTCACGGTCGACGGCGCCGAGCACCTCGTGCGCACGGGACCGATGCTGCGAATCCCGCAGCTCGCCGTGCACCTGGACCGTGAGGCGAACAAGGCGCTCACGATCGATCGGCAGCGCCACGTGCAGCCCGTCTGGGCGGCCGGGGAACCGGGCGACGTGCTCGAACTGCTCGCCGAGTGCGCGGGCGCGGGCGCGGGCGCAGGTTCGGGTCGTCGTGTCGACGCCGCGGAGATCGCTGGCTTCGACGTGCTGGTCGCAGCGACCACGCCGCCCGAGCGGTTCGGCCGCGACCGCGCGTTCTTCGCGTCGGGGCGGCTCGACAACCTCACATCGGTCTACGCCGGGCTCGTCGGCATCGAGGCGGCCGCCGACGACGAGCGATGGCAGGAGGCCGGGCACGTGAGCGTGCTCGCCGCGTTCGACCACGAGGAGCTCGGTTCGGAGTCGCGCTCGGGGGCGGCCGGGCCGTTCCTCGAGGACGTGCTCGCCCGCGTCGGCGCGGGCCTCGGGGCGACCGACGAGGAGCGACGCCGAGCCTTCGCGGCATCCTGGCTCGTGTCGGCCGACGCGGGGCACGCGGTGCATCCGAACTACGCCGAGAAGCACGACCCCGTGACGAGGCCGCTCTTCGGCGAAGGGCCGCTGCTGAAGCTCAACGCGAACCAGCGCTACGCGAGCGATGCACTGGGCTCCGCCCTGTGGGAGGCCGTCTGCCGGCGCGCCGGTGTGCGCACCCAACCGTTCGTGTCGAACAACACCGTGCCGTGCGGCTCGACCATCGGCCCGATCTCGGCGACTCGCCTTGGCATCCGCACGGTCGACGTCGGCGTGCCGCTGCTGTCGATGCACTCGGCGCGAGAGCTCGCACACGTCGACGACCTGGTCGCCCTGGGCCGGGCCGTCGAGGAGTTCCTGTCCGGGCACTGAGCGGTCCGGCGGTCCAGCCGCTGCGACGCCGAGCACGGGAGGCGCGGCGGCGGAATGGCACGATCTCGCGGCATCCTGACCCGAATTCCGCACCCGACGCCCGCGCGCGGCTGCGACGATCGGCTCATGACCGATGCCGCCACCGTCACCAGCTCGCTGTTCGAACACGTCGCCTCGGCCAACGAGGCCGTTCGCCACTTCCGCGGGCGACTCGGCTTCGAGACGGATGTCTCGGATGTCTGGGCCGAGCTGCAGCGCGTCGAGTCGGGCGAGGCGGATCGCGACGATCTCGGCTTCGTGCTCATCGACACGCGCAACGACGCCTCCTGGGCGCAGGGCCGCGTGCCCGGTGCGACGCACCTGCCGACCCGGCGCATCCGCGACGAGGCGGCCGCGACGGTCGCGCCCGGCACGCCGGTCGTCGTCTACTGCTGGGGTCCCGGATGCAACGGGGCGACGCGTGCGGCGCTCGAATTCGCGTCGCTCGGGCACCCGGTCAAGGAGATGATCGGCGGCTTCGAGTACTGGGTGCGCGAGGGCTTCCCCGTCGAGTCGGCATCGGGCCGCACCCAGGCGGTGGCGGACCCGCTGACCAATGTGTCGACGGCGGCGCTGCCCGACGGCGGCGCGCCGAACGGCCCGATCAGCTGCGCCTGCTGAGGTCACCGGCTCGACCTTCGGCGACGGAGACCGTCAGCACTCGATGACGTTGACCGCGAGCCCGCCCTCGCTGGTCTCCTTGTACTTCGTCATCATGTCGAGGCCGGTCTGGCGCATCGTCTCGATGACCGTGTCGAGCGAGACGAGATGCGTGCCGTCGCCGTGCAGCGCCAGCCGCGCGGCCGACACGGCCGTCGACGAGGCGATGGCGTTTCGTTCGATGCAGGGCACCTGCACGAGGCCGCCGACCGGGTCGCAGGTGAGGCCGAGGTGGTGCTCCATCGCGATCTCCGCGGCGTTCTCGACCTGCCGGGGGGTGCCGCCGAGCACCGCGCACAGCGCGCCGGCGGCCATCGCGCACGCCGAGCCGACCTCGGCCTGGCATCCGCCCTCGGCCCCCGAGATCGACGCGTTGCGCTTCACGAGGCTCGCGATCGCCGACGCGGTGAGCAGGAACCGGCGGATGCCGGCGCGGTCGGCGCCCGGCACGAACCGCAGGTAGTAGTGGCCGACCGCCGGGATGATGCCGGCGGCGCCGTTGGTCGGCGCGGTCACGACACGGCCGCCCGACGCGTTCTCTTCGTTCACGGCGAGGGCGAAGGCGTGCAGCCACTCGGTCGACGTGTCGCGGTGGCCGGGGCTCTCGAGCTCATCGTGGTCGTACGCCTCGAGGCGGCGGCGCACGTCGGGAGCGCGGCGCTTGACCTTGAGGCCCCCGGGCAGCGTGCCCTCGGTCTCGAGTCCGTGGGCGACGCACTCGGCCATCGCGTCCCAGATCGCGTCGAGCCCGGCGTCGATGCCGGCCTCGCCGTGCACGGCGACCTCGTTGTACCTCGCGATGTCGCAGAACGAGACGCCGTGCGCGTCGCAGAGGTCGAGCAGTTCGGCGGCGGTCGAGTAGGGCAGCGGGTGTCGCAGGGCCTCGGATGCCTCGGGCGCGTCGCCGTCGCGACGGATGAAGCCGCCGCCCACGGAGTAGTAGGTCTCCTCGAGGATGGGAAGCGCCTCGCCGTCGGCCCAGGCCTGGAGCGTCAACGCGTTCGGGTGCCCCGGCAGCCGGGTGCGCGGCTCGAGCGAGACATCCGCCCGGCGCATGCGGATCTCGTGCGTGCCGGCGAGCCGGACCGGCGCGCCGTCGTCGCCCAGCCGGTCCCAGGCGCCCCGCACGAGGTCGGGGTCGCAGTCGTGCGGGGCCAGCCCCGCGAGACCCGCGATCACCGCGTCGGGCGTGCCGTGGCCGAGGCCGGTCGCGCCGAGGGATCCGTAGAGCGAGCAGGTCACGCGTGCGACGCGGTCGAGCACGCCCTCGGCCGCGAGGCGGTCGGCGAAGGCCCGGGCGGCTCGCATGGGGCCGACGGTGTGCGAACTCGACGGGCCGATCCCGATCGAGAACAGGTCGAGGGCCGAGACGAACGCTGTCACCATTCAAGGGTACGTGTCGGCTCGTGCACGATTACCCCGTTCGGCCGCAGGTTCCTTGCGTCTCGTGCGCCGACGGCGCACGATCGGTGGAGTCGGCCCGGATGGCCCGCTGAGCGGGCCCCCAGCGCGGCCGACGTAGGCTTGACGGATGCCCGGAACCGATCGCGCACCCGTCCGCGTCCGTCTCATGCACGACGACGAGACCGAAGTCGTCGTCGACCTCGTGCTCGCGGCGTACGCCGGCGACTTCGAACTCGCCGACGGGTACCGCGCCGACATCACGGCCGTCGCCGAGCGGGCCGCGCGGCACGAGGTGTGGGTCGCGGTCGACGCGGTCGATGGAACGCTGCTCGGCACGGTCTCGACGCCGAGGGCCGGCGGCACGATGTCACCTGTCGCGCGCGGGGGCGAACTCGACTTCCGCTTCCTGGGCGTCGCGCACGCCGCCCGGCGGCGCGGCATCGGCGAGATCCTCGTCGAGCACGTGGTCGCGCTCGCGCGGCAGCGCGGCCTCGGCCGCGTCGTGCTCAACACCGGGCCCGACATGGTCGCGGCGCACCGGCTCTACGAGCGGCTCGGATTCGTGCGGCTGCACGAGCGCGAGTACCGGTTCGAACGCGCCGACGGGTCGGGGTTCCTCATGATGGGGTACGGGCGCGACGTCACCGACGAAGACCGTGGCGACGGGGCATCCGAACCGACCGCACCCGGAGCAGCGCTCAGCGCAGCGTCTTGCGCGCGCTGATCTGGCCGGTGTCGAATCCGAGCAGGTGCAGTCCGCCGTGGAAGCGGGCGTGCTCGACCTTGATGCAGCGGTCCATGACGACGGTGAGGCCCTTCTCCTCGCCGGCGTAGGCGGCCTCCTCGTTCCAGATGCCCAGCTGCACCCAGATCGTCTTGGCACCGGCGGCCACGACCTCGTCGATGACCTGCGGGATGTCGGAGCCGCGGCGGAACACCACGACGATGTCGGGCACCTCGGGCAGGTCGGTGAGGCTCGCATAGGCCGGCTCGCCGAGGATCTCGGTCGCGTTGGGGTTCACGAAGTAGAGGCGGTAGTCGCTCGACTGCTGCAGGTAGGTGGCCACGAAGTAGCTCGAGCGCGCCGGGTTGGGCGACGCGCCGACGATCGCGACCGACTTCGCGGCACGCAGGATGCCGAGGCGCTGGCGGGCATCGGGCCCGGTCCAGGTGCGCTGCGAGTGCAGCAGCTTCGCGAGGGGCGAGCTCGCGGGCAGCGAGCACGACAGGCCGTTCGCGAAGCGGACCGTCTCGAGGTCGTCGGCGGCGGGAGCGCCGGCGGCATCCGCCGTCAGGGTGTCGGTCATGCTGCGCCTCCTGTCGCGGCCGCGAGGGCCTGGTCGAGATCGTAGACGATGTCGTCGACGTCCTCGATGCCGACCGAGAGCCGCACGACGCCCGGCAGCACGCCCGCGTCGACGAGCTGCTGCTCGGTGAGCTGCGCATGGGTCGTCGAGGCCGGGTGGATGATCAGCGTCTTCGCGTCGCCGATGTTCGCGAGGTGGCTGGCGAGGTTCACCGACTCGATCAGCTGCTGCCCGACCGCGCGGCCGCCCTTGACCTCGAAGCTGAAGACCGAGCCCGGGCCCTTGGGCAGGTACTTCTGCGCGCGGTCGTAGTGCGGGTGGTTCTCGAGCCCCGCCCACCACACGCGCTCGATGCGCGGGTCGGCCTCGAGCCACTCGGCGACCTTGCGCGCGTTGTCGACGTGCGCCTGGATGCGGTAGGGCAGCGTCTCGACGCCCTGTGCGAGCAGGAACGCCGAGTGCGGCGCCAGCGACGGGCCGATGTCGCGGAGCTGCTCGGCGCGCAGGCGCGTGAGGAACGCGTACTCGCCGAAGTTGCCCGACCACTGCAGGCCGCCGTAGCTGGGCACCGGCTCGCCGAACAGCGGGAACTTGTCGGAGTGCCAGTGGAACCGGCCCGACTCGACGACGACGCCGCCGAGCGTGGTGCCGTGGCCGCCCAGGAACTTCGTGGCCGAGTGCGTGACGATGTCGGCGCCCCACTCGATCGGGCGGTTGAGGTAGGGCGTCGCGATCGTCGAGTCGACGATGAACGGGATGCCGTGGGCTCGCGCGACGTCGGCGAGCGCCTCGAGGTCGGCGATCTCGCCCGACGGGTTCGCGATCGTCTCGACGAAGAGCGCCTTCGTCCGGTCGGTGATGGCGGCCGCGTAGTCTTCGGCGTTCGCCGAGCGCACGAACGTGGTCTCGACGCCGAAGCGGCGCAGGGTCACGTCGAGCTGCGTGATCGAGCCGCCGTAGAGGTTCGCCGAGGCGACGAGGTGGTCGCCCGCGCCGGCGAGCGACGCGAAGGTGATGTACTGCGCCGACAGTCCGCTCGCGGTGGCCACCGCGCCGAGGCCGCCCTCGAGGCTCGCGACGCGCTCCTCGAAGCTCGCGACCGTCGGGTTCGCGAGGCGCGAGTAGATGTTGCCGTACTTCTGCAGGGCGAACCGGGCCGCCGCGTCGGCCGTGTCGTCGAAGACGAACGCGCTCGTCTGGTAGATCGGCAGGGCGCGGGCGCCCGTCACCTGGTCGGGGATGTTCCCCGCGTGGATCGCACGCGTCTTGAAGCCGTATTCGCGGTCTGCCATGGCTCAACGCTAGTCAGGCCCGGTGCCCGGGGGGCGCGCATCCGTCACACGAGGCAATCCGCGCCACGCGCTGGGAGTCAGCCCGCCGCACGCCAGGCGGTGACCTCGAGCTCGCCGCCCGTGATGTCGGTGTCGACCTGCACGAACTGGCGGACGGCGCCCGGGTACGCCGCCACGTGCACGAAGCCGGCCGGGTCGCGGTCGCTGCGGGCCGGCGCGCGCCACGACAGGTCGGCCACGACCGAGGCACCGGGCGCGACATCGAGGCGCACGGGACCGGCGTCGGGCTCGGCCAGCATGCCGCCGCCGTGCAGCACGCGGGTCTCGAAGCCGTTCGTGACCGGATCGCTGAAGGCGAGATCGGGGTATCCCTCGATGACGCAGGGGGCGGTGCTCGTGTTCGTCGCGGTGATCCGCATGCCGCGGTGCCCGGCAGCGGCATCCGGTCGCGACGCCGAGAAATCGAGCTGGTTCTCGGTGCACCACGAGGGATCGACCTGCCAGTCGCCGGGCGCGATCTCGGGGATCGGCACGCCGATTGGCTCGGGCGGTGCCGGCTCGGACTGCGCGATCACCGCCTGGTCGACGGCCCGCTGCGCCTCGAGGGCGAGCGGCGTCGCGATCGCGAGTGCGCCGAGGCCCAGCACGGCGATGGTGGCGGACGACGCGATGAGGATGCCCCGGCCCCGGCCTGGCGCTCGCGTCGCGGGGGTTGCCCTGGCTCTGGCGAGCAGCGCACCCGCGAGCGCTGGCATCCATCCCCACACGACGCCCCAGTACGCCGCCGCCCCCACGACCTCGACGCTCGGGAAGGCCTGGAGCTGCCGGTCGAGCACCGCGCCCGCCACCTGCACGCCGGTCGGGATGCCGACCGCGACGACGCCTGCCAGCACGGCGGCGAGCCATCCGGCCGCGAATCCGGCGGCGCCCCGCCCGGTGCGGAACACCGCCGCGAAGCACGCGTACCCGCCGGCCACCGCCAGCACGCTCGCCGCGGCGACCCATGCGCCCCACGGCTCGGGGGCGTCGAGCGGCGCCTGGATCGTGGCCGGGGCGGCCAGGCGCAGCGCCTTCGAGATGGTCGGTGACGGCGTCGACAGCGGGAGCTGCGACAGCGCGTCCGACGCGAACCACGCCGCGACGGCGACGAGAGCGGGCACGGCGACGGCGAGGACGCGGGAGGGGCGCATCCGGGCAGCCTATGGCGCCGAAGGCGCCGGGCGTCAGCCGGCCAGCACCGTGTCGGTCGTCACGACCTCGGCGAAGCCGCCGCCGGCGAGGTTGACCGCCGTCGCCCGGGCGAGTTCGCCGGCGGCCAGGCGCAGGCCGCCCGGCCCCTCGAGGTCGAAGGTGTGCGTCGCGTCGAGCGGCACGATCACGCGGTAGCCGAGGTTGCCGCCCATGCGCGCGGTCGTCTCGACGCACATGTTGGTCTGGATGCCGCACACCACGAGCTCACGGATGCCCCGCGCACGGAGCCATCCGTCGAGGTCGGGGTCGCCGTAGAAGGCGGAGTTCACGTGCTTGGCGACGAGCAGCTCGTGTGCGGCGCCGGCGACGACGGGCTTGAAGGCGTTGCCCGGTGCGCCGGGCGCGAGCGTCGAACCGGGCTCGCGCGAGTCGTGGCGCACGAGCACGACGGGGCGCGAGGCATCCGCCCACGCCTCGATCAGCCGGCCGATGTTCGACTCGGCATCGGGGTTGTCGCGGGGACCCCACGCGGGGTCGTCGAAGCCCTGCTGCACGTCGATGACGATGAGGGCGGCGTCGGGGGAGAGGTCCATGGCACCATCCTGCTCCTGCGCGGCGCGGGCGGCACCGGTGTCGTCGGTCGGCGTGCGACGAGTTCCTGCCGATAGGCTCGCCCGATGACCACCCGGTACCCGATCCTGGAGCACGCGATCCTGCCCGTCGTCCCCGGCCGCGAGGCGGCGTTCGAGGCGGCGTTCGCCGACGCGAAGACGATCATCTCGTCGATGCCCGGCTTCATCGACCTCCGGTTGTCGCGATCGCTCGAGACGCCGAACGAGTACCTGCTGCTCGTGCACTGGGAGTCGGTCGAGGCGCACGAGGTCGGATTCCGCGGTTCGCCGCAGTACGCGCAGTGGCGGGCGCTGCTGCACGAGTTCTACGAGCCGTTCCCGGTCGTCGAGCACTTCGCCGAGGTGCACAGGGCCTGATCGTGCACAGGGCCTGATCAGGCAGGCTCGGTATCCTTGACGCAAGGTCGTCGAAGGGCGGCCTCCGGACGAGGGAACCCAGTACCCGGAACGCGACAAGACTGGCACTCAGGGAGTGAACAGTCATGGCGTGGGTCATCCTCATCGTCTCCGGAATCCTCGAGGCCGTCTGGGCCACCGCGCTCGGCAAGTCCGAGGGCTTCACGAAGCTCTGGCCGTCGGTCGTCTTCTTCGGCGCGCTCGCGCTGTCGATGGGCGGGCTCGCATGGGCGATGCGCGACATTTCCACGGGCACCGCGTACGCGGTGTGGGTCGGCATCGGCGCGGCCCTCACCGTAGTCTGGGCGATGATAACGGGCGAAACGGATGTCTCGTGGGTCAAGCTCGCCCTCATCGTCGGCCTCGTGGGCTGCGTGGTGGGCCTGAAGTTCGTCGACGGCGGCGCCGGCCACTAGGGGGCGCGCCGTACCTCGGCTGTTGCGTGCGGCGCCGGCCGGGGCATCCGTTGGATCATCGACGTTGATGTAAATAATTCTTGACGCGATGTCGAGAATCGCTTACCTTGTGCATGTCAAGAATTCTTGACCTGACGGGAAGGGCGGCGATGTCGTACGAAGAGAAGGGCGTCTGGTCGTTCCTGGCGATCGCGGTCGTCGGGTACGGCGTCTACCTGGCGCTCGTGATCCCGCGCCTGATGGGCGCACCGATCGACGAGGTCGACTACGTCTGGCCGATGGTGTGGACGATCGGCGGCGCGATCGTCGCGGGCATCGTCGGACGCATCGTCATCGAGATCGTCTCACCCAGCGAGACGCGCGAACGAGACGTGCGCGACACCGAGATCGACCGCATGGGCGAACGCATCGGCGGCTCGTTCATCACGATCGGCGCGCTCGGCGCGCTCGTGCTCACGTGGTTCGGCCTCGACGGCTTCTGGGTCGCGAACACGCTGTACCTCGGCTTCGTCGTCGCCGCCGTGCTCTCGTCGTTCGCGAAGCTCGCGGCCTACCGGCAGGGCGGGTTCCAGTCGTGGTGAAGCCGACGCGCGTCACGAACGCGATCCGGTCCCTGCGGTTCGCCGCGGGCGAGATGACCCAGGCCGACCTGGCGGCGCGCATCGGGGTGACCCGCCAGACCGTGATCGCGATCGAGCAGGGCCGGTATTCGCCGTCGCTCGAGCTCGCGTTCCAGATCGCGCGCGTGTTCGGCGTGCCGCTCGACGACGTGTTCCAGTACCCCGACGAGTGAGAGGAGCGGGCCCATGCTCGCAGCAGTGGTCGAACGATACGGCCCTCCGGAGGTCGTGCACGTCGCCGAACGGCCCGACCCCGTGCCCGGCCCCGGCGAGATGCGGGTGCGCGTGCGCACGACGAGCGTCGGGGCATCGGACGTCGCGTTCCGGGCGGGTTCGCCCTGGTTCGCCCGGCTCTTCACCGGGCTGCGGCGGCCGAGGCGGCCGGTGCTCGGCACCGACTTCGCCGGCGTCGTCGACGCGGTGTGCCCCGGTGGTGCCGGCGCGCCGGGCTTCGCGGTCGGCGACCGGGTGCACGGCGTCACGGGCGTCGCCTCGGGGACGCATGCCGAGCTCGTGGTCGTCGCCGGCGACGGTGCCGTGCAACACGTGCCCGACGGCGTCGACGACGTCGAGGCGGTCGCGATGCTCGACGGATTGCTGACGGCACTCCCGTTCCTCCGCGACGTCGGCGGCGTCCGGCCCGGCTCCCGGGTGCTCGTGAACGGCGCCTCGGGCGCGGTGGGCTCCGCCGCCGTGCAGCTCGCGCGCTGGATGGGTGCCGAGGTCACCGCGGTGACCAGCACGCCGAACGTCGCGCTCGTGCGCGCGCTCGGCGCGGCACACGTGATCGACTACACGGCCGAGCGATTCACCGACCTGCCGGGCCCCTTCGACCTCGTGTTCGACGCGGTGGGCCGTTCGTCGTTCCGCAGGTGCCGACGCCTGCTCGCCGCGCGCGGCGTGTACGCGACGACGGTGCCGAGCGCCTCGGTGCTGCTGCTCATGCCGATCACGCGCGTGCTCGGGCGGCGGCGTGCGGCGATCGCGTTCACGGGCCTCCGGTCGGATGCCGCGAAGCGGGCCGACCTGGCGCTGCTGCCGCAGTTGCACGCCGAAGGCGCGTTCGCACCCGTCATCGACCGGGTCGACGGGCTCGCCGACATCGTCGAAGCGCACCGGCGCGCCGGCACCGGGCGCAAAGTGGGCACGGTCGTGGTCGCCGTGGATCCCCGTCTCGCGGTGGATCCCCGTCTCGCGGCGGGCGACCTCGGGCTGCGGCGGGCCGGGAGCGCCGACGCATGAGGGCCGTCGTGCTGCCGCGCTACGGCGGACCCGAACGGCTCGCGCTCGCCGAGGTCGAGACGCCGCGGCCGGCGCCGGGCGAGGTGCTGATCCGGGTCGAGGCCGTCGGGGTGAGCGCGGGCGACGTGCTCGTGATGCGCGGCGAACCGCACCTCGTGCGACTCGCGTTCGGCCTGCGCCGGCCGCGGCAGCCGGTGATCGGCCGGGATGTAGCGGGCGAGGTCGCCGCGGTCGGCGAGGGCGTGACCGGGTTCGCCGTCGGAGATGCCGTCTTCGCCGAGTCGGAGCAGGGCGGCTGGGCCGAGTACGCCGTGGTGCCCGAGCAGTACGTCGCGGCCCGTCCGCGGTCGATCGACGCCGTGCACGCGGCCACGGTCCCGGTCTCGGCCGTCACCGCGCTGCAGGGCCTGCGACTGGCCGGGCTCGACGCCGGGCAGCACGTGCTCGTGAACGGCGCCTCGGGCGGGGTCGGCGGTTTCGTCGTGCAACTCGCGAAGGCCATGGGCGCCGAGGTCACGGGCGTGTGCCGCGGCTGGAAGGCCGACCACGTCCGGGCACTCGGCGCCGACCACGTGATCGATCACACGCGTGACGACTTCACCGCGCACGAGGGTCGGTACGACGTCGTGTTCGACCTGGTCGCCGACCACCCGCTCGGCCGGACCCGCCGAGCCCTGAAACGGGGCGGCACGCTCGTGCTGTCGTCGGGTCGCGGCGGCCGCAACCTGGGCCCGATGGGGCGCATCGCCGCGGCATCCGTCGTCTCGCCGTTCGTGCCGCAGCGGCTGCGCCCGCTCGCGGCCAAGCGCGACGGCGACGACCTCGCCGAGCTCGCGCGGCGCATCGACGCGGGCGAGGTGCGCCCGGTGGTCGACGAGGTGTTCCCGCTCGAGCGCGCCGCCGACGCCGCCCGCCGGTTCGAGGCCGGCGACGTGCGCGGCAAGCTCGTGCTCGCCGTGCGCTGAGGGCGCTGGGCGGCCTACCCCCAGCTCGGCAGCCAGAAGTGCAGCCGGCGGAACACGGGGTCGATCGGCATGCCGGTCCAGATGGGGTAGAACCACGCCGACACGGCGATCACCCCGACGAGGAACACCGCGACCGTCGCGATGCCGCGTTCGCGCCGCCAGGTCGCGTCGTCGCGGCGGCCCAGCACGATCCCGATCGCGATGGCGAGGGCCAGCACGAGGTAGGGCTGGAAGACGATCGAGTAGAACTGGAACACCGTACGGTCGAGGTAGCCGAGCCACGGCAGGTACCCGGCCGCGAGGCCGAGCAGCACGACGCCGACCTGCCACTCGCGGAAGCGCACCAGGCGGATGACGAGGTAGATCACCGCGACCGCGGCCGCCCACCAGATCAGCGGGTTGCCGAGGCCGATGATCGACTCGGCGCACGTGTCGCCGCAGCCCTCGACGTCGCGGTAGTACATGTTCGTCGGGCGGATCATGAACAACCACGT
The DNA here is from genome assembly GCF_009647605.1 of Agromyces agglutinans. GTDB lineage: Bacteria > Actinomycetota > Actinomycetes > Actinomycetales > Microbacteriaceae > Agromyces > Agromyces agglutinans. The sequence continues at coordinate 76,620 of NZ_WJIF01000008.1, forward strand.
GAGCGGGTTCGACTGCCACGGATGGTCGCCGTGCACGCCGATATGGAACGAGTACGCCGACTGGTGGTAGTGCCACAGGCTCTGGGCCCACAGGGGCACCCATTCGAAGAATCCGGATGCCCGGTTCGCCGGGTCGTCGGCCCAGTCCCTGGCGTACCCGCCGTCGGTGAGGATCCACCCGGCCCACGAGGCGAGGTAGACGGCGCCGGCGACCGGCACGAGCAGGAGGAACGAGATCGGCGCCTGCTTGAGCAGCGCGCCCGTGATCCAGAACGGCACGCCGGCACGCCGACGCGCGAGCGCGTCGGCGACCACGAGGTACAGGCCGAACGCCGCGAGGAACCAGAGCCCCGACCACTTCACGGCCGTGGCCGCGCCGAAGGCCGCGCCGGCGGCGAACACCCACAGCCGTGCCCAGAGCGCCGGGCCGTAACCCGGCTCGCGGCCCTCAGCCGCCGCCGAGGCGAGCCGGTGCTCGAGCAGCCGCCACGACCGGTCGCGGTCGAGCACGACGAACCACACGCCGAGCAGGCACCAGAGCATGAGCCAGTTGTCGAGCAGGGCGACGCGCGACATCACGATCGCGTTGCCGTCGACCGCGAAGAGGAGCCCCGCGATCACGGCGACGACCGTGGTGCCGGTGAACCGGCGCGCGAGCATGGTGACGACGAAGACGGCGATGGTGCCCGCGAGCGCCGTCGAAGCGCGCCACCAGAACGCGTCGCCGGTGCCGAACGCGGCCATGCCGAGGCCGATCAGCCACTTGCCGAGCGGCGGATGCACGACGTAGCTCGGGTCGTCGCTGAAGCCCGACGAGTCGCCGTCGGCGAAGGCCTCGTCGCTGCCCTCGGGCCAGGTCGACTCGTAGCCGTTCTGCCAGAGCGTCCACGCGTCCTTCACGTAGTAGGTCTCGTCGAAGACGACCTGCTGCGGATGCCCCAGACCCCAGAAGCGCAGCGCCGCTGCGAGCAGCGTGACGAGGATCGGCCCGCCCCAGTACCAGAGCGCGCGGCGGCGCGGGTCGGCGAGGACGCCCGCCCACCAGGCGTCGAGACGCGTGCCGCGCGGTTCGGATGCCTCGGGCGGCGCCTCGGGCGCGGGTTCGGCGTCGGCGTCGGCGTCGGACCCAGCCTGGGGCTCGCGCGCCTCGGTGGCCGGATCCGCAGTCATGCGCCCCACACTAAGCCAGACTGGAGCGCATGATCATCCTCGCCGCCACACCGATCGGCAACCTCGGCGACGCGTCGGCGAGGTTGCGCGAGACGCTCGAGAACGCGCGGCTCGTGGCATCCGAGGACACGCGCGTGACGCAGCGCCTGCTCGCCGGACTCGGCATCGCGAACCGGCCGCGACTGATCGCCCTGCACGAGCACAACGAGCGGCAGAGGGCCGCCGAACTCGTCGCGCTCGCACGCGACGAGGACCTCGTGCTGCTCACCGACGCGGGCATGCCGACGGTGTCCGACCCGGGGTTTCCGCTCGTGCAGGCGGCGGTCGCGGCCGGCGTCGACGTGACGGTCGTGCCCGGTCCCTCGGCGGTGGTCACCGCGCTCGCCGTCTCGGGACTGCCCACCGACCGGTTCGCCTTCGAGGGGTTCCTGCCGCGCAAGGCGGGGGAGCGCGATCGGCGGCTGGTCGAACTCGCGGGCGACCGGCGCACGCTCGTCTTCTTCGAGGCGCCCACGCGGCTCGCGGCGAGCCTCGCCGCGCTCGCCGAGGCCTTCGGCGCCGATCGTCCCGCCGCGGTGTGCCGCGAGCTCACGAAGCTGCACGAGGAGGTGCGCCGCGGCCCCCTCGCTGAACTCGCCCGCTGGGCGGAAGACGGGGTGCGCGGTGAGATCTGCATCGTCGTCGGGGGAGCGTCGGCCGAGGCATCCGACCCGGCGACCGCGCTCGAGCGCGTGCAGGAACTCGCCGCGTCGGGAACCCGGTTGAAGGACGCCGCGGCGCTCGTCGCCGCCGAGACGGGACTCTCGCGCCGGGACCTCTACGAGGCGGCGCTCGCGGCGCGCAAGGGCTGAGGAATCGACTCGGACCGGGGCGTCCGCTCCGTCGACCCGTCAAGGGGTTCCCGGCATCCCCCCGTTCGCGGGACAATGGGCGCACACGCGCGTCAGCGGTGGAGGTGCGACATGTCACGAGCAGTCAGGTTCTCCCGCCACGGCGGCCCCGAGGTCCTCGAGGTCGTCGAGATCCCCGATCCCGAGCCCGGCCAGGGCGAGGTGCTGGTCGAGGTCTTCGCCGCCGGGCTCAGCCCGGTCGACTCGGTCCTGCGACGCGGCTCGCATCCCGACCGCTGGCCGGTCGACCTGCCGGCGGGCGTCGGCCGCGAACTCGCCGGCGTCGTCGCCGGGGTCGGACCCGGCGTCGACGCGTTCTCGCGCGGCGACGAGGTGATGGGCTTCGTCGACGGCGGCGCACAGGCCACGCACGCGGTGGCGCGCGCGGCGGATCTCGTGCCGCGTCCGGCGGGTGTCGGCTGGGAGGTCGCCGGCTCGCTGCACATCGCCGGCACGACCGCGTGGTCGGCCGTCGAGGGGCTCAGGCTCACGCCCGACGACACGGTCGTGATCACCGCGGCGGCAGGCGGGGTCGGATGCCTCGCCGCCCAGTTCGCCCGGCTGCGCGGCGCCACCGTGATCGGCACGAGCGCCGACGCCCGCTTCGACTTCCTGCGCCAGTTCGGCGTGATCCCGCTCGCCTACGGGCCCGGTCTCGCCGAGCGGGTGCGGCTCGCGGCCGGCGGCAGGCCGGTCACCGCCTTCCTCGACTTCCTCGGCGGCGAGGCATCCGTCGCGATCGAACTGGGCGTGCCCGGGCCGCGCATCCTGACGACGCTCGATTGGGACGCCGTGGCCGAGCACGGGGCGATCCTCGTCGAGCCGGGCGACCCGGTCCTGCTCGCGCGGGTGGCGCAGCAGGTCGCGGCGCGGCGCGTGCGGCTGCCGATCGCCGACGTCTTCTCGCTCGACGACGTCGTGGACGCGTACCGCGCACTCGACCGGCGCGATGCGCCGGGCAAGATCGTGCTCGGGGTGCGAACGGTCGAGTACGCAGGGCAGCGCGTGCGCGAGCCCGCGATCAAGGAGCAGGACGTCACGCTCGGGGTGCCCACCCCGCACGAGCATGTCGGCGTCGAGGAGGCCGTTCCGTCGGCGATCGGCGACGGCAGCGTGCGCCGGCGCCACCGCGAGGAGCGGGACGCCCGCGAGCACGGGTGACATACGGCGGCTCGCCCATTCGCGCGCCCGTAGGATTGTCGGCATGGCCGACGGCTCCTCGTTCTACATCACCACGCCCATCTTCTACGTCAACGACGTGCCCCACATCGGTCACGCCTACACGGAGGTGGCGGCCGACGTCATCGCCCGGTGGCACCGCCAGGCCGGCGAGGACACGTGGTCGCTCACGGGCACCGACGAGCACGGCCAGAAGATCCTGCGCACCGCGACGGCCAACGGCGTGACCCCGCAGGAGTGGGCCGACAAGCTCGTCGCCGACGCGTGGGTCCCGCTCCTCGAAACGGTGGATGTCGCCAACGACGACTTCATCCGCACGACCGAGCCGCGGCACGAGCAGAACGTGCAGAAGTTCCTGCAGAAGCTCTACGACGACGGCCACATCTACACCGGCGAGTACGAGGGCTACTACTGCGTCGGCTGCGAGGAGTACAAGCAGGAGTCAGAGCTGGTCGCCGGCACCGGCGAGTACGAGGGCCAGCTCGTCTGCGCCATCCACTCGAAGCCGGTCGAACTGCTGCACGAGAAGAACTACTTCTTCCGCACGTCGGCGTTCGCCGAGCGCCTGCTCGCGCTCTACGAGGAGCGGCCCGACTTCGTGCAGCCCGAGTCGGCGCGCAACGAGGTGCTCGGCTGGGTGCGCTCGGGCCTGGCCGACCTGTCGATCTCGCGGTCGACCTTCGACTGGGGCGTGAAGGTGCCGTGGGACGAGACCCACGTCGTCTACGTCTGGTTCGACGCGCTGCTGAACTACATCACCGCGGTCGGCTACGGACAGGACGACGAGGAGTTCGCCCGCCGCTGGCCCGCGCAGCACATCGTCGGCAAGGACATCCTCCGCTTCCACGCCGTGATCTGGCCGGCCATGCTCATGGCCGCCGGGCTCGAGGTGCCGCGCGGCGTCTTCGGGCACGGCTGGCTGCTCGTGGGCGGCGAGAAGATGTCGAAGTCCAAGCTCACGGGCATCGCGCCCGAGCAGATCACCGACGTCTTCGGCTCCGACGCGTTCCGGTACTACTTCCTCTCGGCGATCTCGTTCGGCCAGGACGGCTCCTTCTCATGGGAGGACCTCGCCGCGCGCTACCAGGCCGAGCTCGCGAACGGCTTCGGCAACCTCGCGTCGCGCGTGATCGCGATGGTCACGCGCTACTGCGAGGGCGTCGTGCCGTCCGCCGGCGCGCTCACGGAGGCCGACCTCGAGATCTCCGCCATCGAGCGCCGCGCGACCGAGGACTCGTGGGCCGCGATCGAGCGGCTCGCGGTGCACGAGGCGATCGCTGCGGCGTGGGAGCTCGTCGACGCGCTGAACGGCTACCTCACGGCCGAGGAGCCGTGGTCGTTGGCGAAGGATCCCGCGAAGCGCGAACGTCTCGAGACCGTGCTCGCCGTGGCGTACCACGGCCTCGGCACGCTCGCCGTGCTGCTCTCGCCGGTGCTGCCCAAGGCGACGGCGAAGCTGTGGACCGCGCTCGGCGCGCCCGGCACCGTGCAGGGCCAGCGTATCGACCGTGCGCACGAGGCGACGCTCGGCGAACGGGTGTCGGCGCTCGAGGCGCTGTTCCCGCGCGTCGAGGTCGCCGAGTGACGGCGGCCCCCTCCGAGCACCTGCGCACCCGGAGCGACGGGCGCGACGGCGGCGCCGCCGACTACCCGCCGGCCCCCGAGGCGCTACCGGTCGCGGTGTACGACAACCACACCCACCTGGAGATCGCCGACGGCGCGCTGCCGCTCTCGGTCGACGAGCACCTCGACCGCGCGGCCGCCGTCGGCATCGCGGGCGCCGTGCAGGTCGGCACCGATCTCGCGACCAGCCGGTGGTCGGCCGAGGTCGCCGAGCGGCACCCGCGCCTGCTCGCGGCGGTCGCGCTGCACCCAAATGAGGCACCGGGGCTCGAGGCATCCGGAGCCCTCGACGACGCGCTCGCCGTCATCGACGAGCTCGCGGCGCGACCCCGCGTGCGCGCGATCGGCGAGACCGGGCTCGACTGGTACCGCACGGGCGAGGAGGGGCGGCCCGCGCAGTTCCGCTCGTTCGAGGCCCACATCGACATCGCGAAGCGCCACGGGCTGGCGCTGCAGATCCACGACCGCGACGCGCACGACGACGTCGTGGCGACCCTGAGGAGGGTCGGCGCGCCCGAACGCACCGTGTTCCACTGCTTCTCGGGCGGTGCGGAGCTCGCCCGGCTCGCGGCATCCGAGGGGTGGTACTGCTCGTTCGCCGGCAACGTGACGTTCAAGAACGCCGAGAACCTGCGCGAGGCGCTGCGCGTGCTGCCGCGCGACCGGATCCTGGTCGAGACGGATGCCCCGTACCTGACGCCCGCGCCGCTGCGCGGTCGCCCGAACGCGCCCTATCTCGTGCCCGTCACGGTGCGGTTCATGGCCGAGGTGCTGGACGCCCCGCTCGACGAACTCTGCGCCGACCTCGCGTCGAACACCGTTCGCGTGTACGGCTCGTGGCAGGATGACCCCGTGATCAGCGATGCGCCAGCCACCGCCACCGGCAGCGGCGTCGAAGCGAGTGGGCCCGACGGTGCATCGCCACGAGGCTGAGCCCGCGCCCTCGCAGCCGAGGCTGCTCGGCCCTGCCGAGATCCGAGACCTCGCCGAGCTGCTCGGCGTCACGCCGACCAAGAAGCTCGGCCAGAACTTCGTGCACGACGCGAACACGGTCCGTCGCATCGTGCAGACCGCCGGCGTCGAGGCCGGCGAGACGGTGCTCGAGATCGGACCGGGGCTCGGCTCGCTGACCCTCGGACTGCTCGAGGCCGGGGCCTCCGTCGTCGCCGTCGAGATCGACGGCCGGCTCGCCGCGCAGCTGCCGCACACGGCGACGCTCATGCAGCCCGGAACCGAGCTCACCGTGCTCCACGAGGACGCGATGCAGGTCGTCGACCTGCCGAGCGAGCCCGTGCGGCTGGTCGCGAACCTGCCGTACAACATCTCGGTTCCGGTGCTGCTGCACCTGCTCGAGCACGTGCCGTCGCTGCGGTCGGGCATCGTGATGGTGCAGGCCGAGGTCGGGTACCGGCTCGCGGCCGGCCCCGGTTCGAAGGTCTACGGCGGCCCGAGCGTCAAGGCCGCCTGGTACGGCGACTGGCGCATCGCGGGCCAGGTGTCGCGGATGGTGTTCTGGCCCGTGCCGAACGTCGACTCCGTGCTCGTCGGCTTCGAGCGGCACGAGCAGCCCGGCGACGAGGCCGAGCGCCGGGCGACGTTCGAGATCGTCGACGCGGCATTCGGCCAGCGGCGCAAGATGCTGCGGCAGGCGCTCTCGGGCGTGCTCGGCGGCTCGGCAGCGGCCACCGAGGTGCTCGAACGAGCGGGCGTCGACCCGCAGGCGCGCGGCGAGCAGCTGTCGATCGACGACTTCATCCGGATCTCCCGGGCGGTCGTGCGCGCCTGACCCGCACCGCGCTACGGTTGCCGGATGGGGGATGACGGGCAGCGATCGCAGGTTTCGGGGTCGACCGAGCAGGCGGGCGACGATGCCGTGCGCGAGGCGACGGGTCGCGAACGCGACGAATGGTTCGCGGCGCTCGACGAGCAGGAGGCCACCGAATGGCCGCACCGCGAGATCGCGGCATGGCTCGTCGGCGAGGGCGTCGATCCGTGGTGGGCGCAGTCGGTCACGGTGTCGTACGAGCAGGCCCGGGGCATCCGGGCCCCCGGCCAGCGGCAGGACGGCACGTTCGAGACGAGCGTCTCCCGGACCGTCGGCCTGCGCGCCGTGCGGGCGCTCGAACTGCTCGCCGCGGTCGTCGAGGGCGAGCTCGGCTCGCCGCCGCTCGCGCTGAACACCACGGCGAAGCATCCGACCGCGCGCTTCCCGCTCGACGACGGCGAGTTCGTGCTCGCCGCCGCGAGCCCGCGCGCCGACGGCCGCGCGACGATCTCGCTCACCCGCGGGCGGATGCCCGACGGGTCGCAACTGGCCGAGTCGAAGGCGCAGCTTCGCGAGTGGCTCGAGCGTGTCGGGTAGCCGCGACCGTGTCGGATAGCGTGGAAGCATGACCATCGCCGCGGCCGACGAGTCGGTGCACGTTCGGGCGCCCGGCAAGATCAACCTCTTCATGCGCGTCGGCGACGCCGGCGCCGACGGCTACCACGACGTCGCGACCGCGTACCAGGCGGTCTCGCTGTACGAGGACGTGCGGGTCTGGCCCGACGACCGCATCACCGTCTCGTTCACGGGCACCGTCGATACGAGCGGCCTGCCCACCGATTCCTCGAACCTCGCGATCAAGGCCGCGAAGCTGCTCGCCCGCACCGCGGGAGTGCCCGGCGGCGCGCGACTCGAGATCACCAAGCACGTCCCGATCGCGGGCGGCATGGGCGGGGGCTCGGCGGATGCCGCGGCCACGCTCGTCGCGTGCGACGCGCTCTGGGGGACCGCGCTGTCGCGCGACGACCTGCACGGGCTCGCCGCGAAGCTCGGGGCCGACGTGCCCTTCGCGCTCACCGGCGGCACGGCGATCGGCACCGGGCGCGGCGACCGGCTGAGCCCCGCGCTCGCGACCGGTTCGTTCCACTGGGTGCTCGCGATCGCCGAGCACGGGCTCTCGACGCCCGCCGTCTACCGCGAGCTCGACGCGCTGCGCCTCGAGCACGTCGGCGAGCCCGGCCCCTGGACGGCGCCCGGCGGCCCGCCCGCCGTCGACCACTCGGTGCTGCAGGCGCTGCGCGCGGGCGACGCCGCGCAACTTGCCGGCGCACTGCACAACGATTTGCAGGTCGCCGCCGTGCGGCTCGCCCCCGAGCTCGCGGAGCTCATCGACCTGGGGGAGCAGGCGGGCGCACTCGCCGGCATCGTGTCGGGCTCGGGGCCGACGGTCGCGTTCCTCGCGGCGACGAGCGAGGAGGCGATCGCGCTGCAGGTCGCCCTGTCGGCCGCACGCATCAAGGCCGTGCACGCGCACGGGCCCGTGCACGGCGCACGCATCATGTCGGTGTAGCAGCCGGGCCCGGGTGCGCCCAGCCGGAACGGCTAGGCTCGTCCGGTCATGGCACACCTCCTCGGCGCCGAGCGCCTGCACCTCGAGTTCCCGACCCGCACCGTCTTCGACGAGGTGACCCTCGGGCTCGACGAGGGCGACCGGGTCGGCATCGTCGGCCGCAACGGCGACGGCAAGTCGACCCTGCTGAAGTTGCTCGCCGGCCGGCTCGAACCCGATGCCGGGCGGGTCACCGTGCGGCGCGGCATCCGCATCGGCATGCTCGACCAGGCCGACACCGTCGAACCGTCGACCCTCGTCGCCGACGCGGTCGTCGGCGGCATCGAGGAGCACGTCTGGGCCGGCGACCCGAAGGTGCGCGACATCCTCGGCGGGCTCCTCGCCGACGTGCCGTGGCAGGGCCGCGTGGGCGATCTCTCGGGCGGGCAGCGCCGGCGCGTCGGGCTCGCGGCCCTGCTCGTCGGCGACTGGGACGTGCTGTTCCTCGACGAGCCGACCAACCACCTCGACGTCGAGGGCATCGCCTGGCTCGCGCAGCACCTGAAGCGGCGCTGGGCGCAGGGCCAGGGCGCCCTCGCGGTGGTGACGCACGACCGGTGGTTCCTCGACGAGGTGTGCACCGACACGTGGGAGGTGCACGACGGCATCGTCGAGCCCTTCGAGGGCGGCTACGCGGCGTACGTGCTGCAGCGCGTCGAGCGCGACCGCATGGCCGCAGCGAGCGAGGCGAAGCGCCAGAACCTCATGCGCAAGGAGCTGGCGTGGCTGCGCCGCGGCGCGCCGGCACGCACGTCGAAGCCCAAGTTCCGCATCGACGCGGCGACGCAGCTCATCGAGAACGAGCCGCCCGTGCGCGACCCCGTGGAGCTCAACCGGCTCGCGGTGAGCCGGCTCGGCAAGGACGTCGTCGACCTCCTCGGCACCGGCGTCGAGTACCCGCACCCCGAGGGCGGCACGCGGACCGTCCTGCGGGACGTCGAATGGCGCATCGCCCCGGGAGAGCGCACGGGCATCCTGGGCGTCAACGGCGCGGGCAAGTCGACCCTGCTCGGCCTCGTCACCGGAGCGGTGAAGCTGACGAGCGGTCGGGTCAAGCGCGGTTCGACAGTGCGCATCGCCACGCTCAGCCAGGAGCTCGCCGAGCTCGCCGAGTGGGCCGACGAGCGCGTCAGCGCGGTCGTCGCCGCCCAGCAGCGCAGCTACACGATCGGGTCGGGCTCGAAGGCCGTGGAACTCACGCCCGGGCAGCTGCTCGAGCGCCTCGGCTTCTCGAGCCAGCAGCTCGCGACGCCCGTCAAGCAGCTCTCGGGTGGGCAGAAGCGGCGGCTCCAGCTGCTGCTCATCCTGCTGCAGGAGCCGAACGTGCTGATCCTCGACGAGCCGACGAACGACCTCGACACCGACATGCTGGCCGCGATCGAGGACCTGCTCGACTCCTGGCCGGGCACCCTCCTCGTCGTCAGCCACGACCGGTACCTGCTCGAGCGCGTCACCGACCAGCAGTACGCGATCCTCGACGGGCACCTGCGCCACCTGCCCGGCGGCGTCGACCAGTACCTCGAGTTGCGCAGGGCGGGGGAGGGGTCTCGAACCGGCGCCGCAGCGACCCGGCGGTCGAGTGGTGACGAAAGAGCGTATCGAGACCCCGGCACCGCAGGCCCCGCGGCCGCGCCCGCCCTCGCGGGTGCCGACCGCCGCGCCGCCGAGAAGGAGCTCGCCGCGATCGACCGCAAGCTGGAGAAGCTCCAGGCCGACATCCGCGCGCAGCACGAGAAGCTCGCGCGCCACGACCAGTCCGACTACGTGGGCCTCGGGGTCCTCGGTGACGAGCTCGCGGGGCTCGAGGCATCCGTGGCCGACCTCGAAACGCGCTGGCTCGAAGTTTCCGAGCTCCTGGAGGGCTGACCTCGAAGGATCTGTGACGGAACGTAACCCCGGCGTGCCGAGGGGCGCAGATTCTTCACGTATGGTGAGTGAGCACCCGCGTTCGCGGCATCGACGCCCCACCCGACATCATCGAGTGGCGCAGCCATGCCCTCATACGCCGACCAGCGGCCCGAACGGGGTGCCACCGAGAGAGGAATCACCCATGTCACGCCGCCGTTCCACGTCACTCATCGCCACGCTCGCCGTGGTGCCGCTCGTCGCCGCGCTCGCCGCGTGCGCGTCGCCCGCCGCCGGAGGGTCGGATGCCTCGGGCTCCGACGACGTCGTGCGCATCGGTGTCGTCGGCAAGGGCGACCCCCAGTGGGCGGCGTTCGAGGAGGCGGCGGCCGACGAGGGCATCACCATCGAGATCGTCGACTTCGGCGACTACGCGCAGCCGAACCCGGCGACGACCGAGGGCGAGCTCGACCTCAACCAGTTCCAGCACATCGTCTACCTCGCCGACTACAACGTGTCAGCGGGCGAAGACCTCACCCCGATCGGCTCGACCGCGATCTACCCGCTCGGGCTCTACTCGACGAAGTACGACTCGGTGAAGGACATCCCCGAGGGCGAGACCGTCGCCGTGCCCAACGACGCCTCGAACCAGGCCCGCGGCCTGCTCGTGCTCCAGTCGGCCGGCCTCATCGAGCTGAAGAGCGGCGGCACGATCTTCTCCGACCTCGCCGACGTCGACGAGGCGAAGTCGAAGGTCAAGGTCACCGCGCTCGAGGCATCCCTCACGCCGACCTCGCTGCCCGACCTCGCCGCCGCGATCATCAACAACGACTTCGTCGCCGACGCGGGCCTCTCGTTCGAGGACGCCATCGCGCAGGACGACCCCGAGGACCCGAACGCGCTGCCCTACGTCAACATCTTCGCGACGCGCGCCGAAGACCAGGACAACGAGACCTACGCGAAGCTCGTCGAGATCTTCCAGACCGACCCCGAAGTGCAGGCCGGCCTCCTCGAGGCATCCGGCGGCACGGCCGTGCCGGTCGCGACGCCCGTCGCCGACCTGCGCGACTCGCTCGCCAAGGTCCAGTCCGACACCGAGGACGCGAAGCGCTGACCCGACGATCGCTCGACGAGCGATCGTCGCACGCGGGCGGTGGGCGCCGGATTCCGGTCCCACCGCCCGTCGGTGCGTGAGCGGAGCCCGCATGCGCCGGGTCCGCGTGAACGAAGGAGCATCCGAATGGCGCTCGTCGCCCTGAAGAACGTCACCAAGACCTACCCGCCCCAGGCCAAGGGCGGGCGGGCGGTCGTCGCCGTCGACGACGTCACGCTCGAGGTCGAACCCGGCGACGTGTACGGCATCATCGGCTACTCCGGCGCCGGCAAGTCGACGCTGGTACGCCTGGTCAACGCGCTCGAGCCGGCGAGCTCGGGCAGCATCACGATCGACGGGCGCGAACTCGTCGGCCTGCCCGAGCGGGAGTTGCGCGGCATCAGGCTCGGCATCGGCATGATCTTCCAGCAGTTCAACCTGTTCGACTCGAAGACCGTGCACGCGAACGTCGCATACCCGCTCCAGGTGGCCGGCTGGTCGAAGGCCGAGATCACGGCGCGCGTGGCCGAACTGCTCGAGTTCGTCGGGCTCGCCGACAAGGCCAGGAACTACCCCGACCAGCTCTCGGGCGGCCAGAAGCAGCGCGTCGGCATCGCGCGCGCGCTCGCGACCTCGCCGCGGCTGCTGCTGGCCGACGAGGCGACGAGCGCCCTCGATCCCGAGACGACGCACGAGGTGCTCGAGCTCCTCAAGCGCGTCAACCGCGAGTTCGGCGTGACGATCATCGTGATCACGCACGAGATGGACGTGATCCAGTCGATCGCGACGAAGGTCGCCGTCATGGACTCCGGCCGGGTCATCGAGAACGGCGACGTGTTCGACGTGTTCTCCGACCCGCAGAACCCGTCGTCGCAGCGGTTCGTGTCGACGGTCGTCAAGGGCGTGCCGTCGCCGGCCGAACTCGCCGTGCTGCGTGAACGTCACGCCGGCCGCATCGTGACGATCTCGTTCCGCGACGGTGACGCGTCGCAGGCGCAGGTCTTCCTCGAGCTCGCGAACGCCGGGCTCGACTTCGAGCTCGTGTACGGCGGCATCAACGACATCCAGGGGCGCGCGTTCGGTCACCTGACGCTCGCGATCCGGGGGGCGGATGCCTCGATCGATGCGGCGCTCGCGACGATCGGGTCGCGCGTGGAAGTGACGGAGGCCCGCTGATGGATCGCCTGCTCGAACTGGGCCCCGAGTTCTGGGTCGCCGCAGCGGAGACGCTGTACATGGTGGCGCTCACGCTGCTGATCGGCGGGTTCTTCGGACTCCTGCTCGGCATCGTGCTCTACGCGACCCGGCCCGGCAGCCTGCTGTCGAACCGCGCCGTGTTCACGGTCGTCAACGTCGTGATCAACTTCTTCCGGCCGATCCCGTTCATCATCTTCCTCGCCGCGGTGCAGCCGCTCGCGCGGTACGTGATCGGCATCGGCATCGGCAACAACGCGCTCATCTTCTCGCTGTCGATCGCGTCGTCGTTCGCGATCGCCCGGATCGTCGAGCAGAACCTCATCACGGTGCCGCCCGGCGTCGTCGAGGCCGCTCGGGCGATGGGCGCCGGGCCGTTCCGGATCCTGCGGACCGTCGTCATCCCCGAGGCGCTCGGGCCCCTCATCCTCGGCTATACGTTCGTGCTCGTCGCGATCGTCGACATGACCGCGATGGCCGGATTCATCGGCGGCGGCGGGCTCGGAAACTTCGCGCTCGTCTACGGGTACCGGCAGTTCGAGCCCGCGATCACCTGGGCCGCGCTGCTGCTCATCGTGATCTTCGTGCAGGGCCTGCAGTTCCTCGGCAACTGGCTCGCGCGGCGGGTGCTGCGGCGCTAGCGCGTCGGACTGCGTGGCTGGCGGCTCGGGGCTCGGGCAGCAGACCACACGCCGCGGGCTTCCGTCGCAGGTGCGGGTCCGCAATTCAGGCGCGCAGCCGTCTCACGACCGGTGCCTGCGCGTGGCCGTGTGCGACACGCCGCTGTGGACCCGAGTCGCGAGGGTTGATGCGGGTCAGTGGCCGGGCGTGATCCCGTCGATCAGAACGGCGGCGGGTCGGGGTACGGGGTCAGGCGTCTGCCGGCGGGCACCTGCTGCGCCGGATGGGTCACGTGCTCCCGGCCGGCGGGGGAGCGCCATCGGAGCACGCCCGCGCCCGATTGCCGAACCGACCAGGCGGTCTCGTGCTTGAGGTGGTGATGTGCCGGGCAACAGTGCGCCAGGTTGTCGTGCGACGTGCGGTTGCCGTCCGCCCAATCCTCGGTGTGGTCGAGGTCGCTGCGGGCCGCAGGACGCGCGCAGGTCGGGAACCGGCAGGTGCCGTCGCGCACCTGGAGCCAGCGCTTGAGGTCGGCCGGTGGCCGATATCTCGTGCGATCGACGTCGAGCACGGTTCCCGTCACCGGATGGGTGAGCAGGCGCACGAACGAGGGCGCGTCGGCGGCCAACCGGCGGGCGGTGTCGGCGTCGATCGGGCCGTAGCCGTCGAGATCTCCGGGCGCCGGGTCGCCGAGGAGCGTGAGCACCGGCACAGTCACGTGCACCGACGCCCGAGCGGCCGCGAGCGCCTCGGCGAGATCTGCACCTTCGGGCAACCGGCCGTAGAGCAGCAGGTCGCGCGCGAGGTCGGCGCGGGTCTGGTCGGCGCCGCGTCGCGGTGCGTCGCCGTGCTGATCGGCGGCCGACGCGTGCGCGGCGGCGTCGAGGCGTGCGGTGATGCGCAGCGCGTCGGCCGCGGGAAGCAGACAATGCAGCCAGGCCATGCCATCGGCGGCGGGCTCGAGCTCGACTCGGCGGCCGTCACGTGCGGCACTGTGACGCTCGGCGATCGATTCGCTCGTCAGTTGTTCGCGCAACCGTCTGGCCTTGACCCGCAATCGCGCCGGCGTCGTCGTCTCGGCGAACGACGCCAGCCGCTCGTCGAGTTCGGCACGGAGCCTCGGATCGTCGTGCAGGTCGAGCGTGTGGTCGATCACGACGCGCGCATGCTGGAGCGTGAGATGGCCCGCTCGCAGCGCAGCCAACGTCGCCGGCAGTTCCGTCGTGAGCGACCAAGCGTCGTCGATGCGCCGCTGCATCGTTCGCTCGGCCACGCGCAGCGCCGCCGACAGCTCGGCCACGACGCTTCTCCGGATCAGCTCGTGCCGGCGACCGGGCGACGCGGAAGCAGCGACGAAAGCATCGGCGCAGCGGACGGCGTGACTCACCGTCAGGTAGATGAGATCGACCTGCATCGCCGCGTGCATGGACTCGAGACGCTGAGCCTCGATGGAGGCGTCGACCAGGGCTGACAGCCCCTCGCGTGCCTGGGCCAACGGGCCGAGCGAAGACCGCTCGGCCCGTCGTGGCATCGATGGCGCAACCTCGCGCGCGGCCTCGGGCGACGGCGTCATGCCGGCCGGCGGCGGTGCGAGGGCGAGGCTCGAAGGCATAGCCCATCCTACCAAGATTCGAAGGTATGTTCGAGTCCGGGAAGGCGATTCGCCGCGATCTCGTCACCCTTCTCAGTCGCGGCCGGCATGCCATGGCTGCCGCTCAGTGGCTGCCCGCCTCGCCGACGCCGGTCAGCTCGTTCGGGATCTCGGGTAGTTCCGATTCAGGCGCGCGCCGCTGTTCGACCGAAGTCAGTCGAAGCCGAGGCTGAGCTTGCGCAGCAGCGCCGACAGCCGCCGCTGCTCCGCCGGAGGCAGACTCTGCAGGAGCTCGGACTCCGCGTCGACGAGCCGCGTGATCGCGGCATCCACGCGCGTGAGGCCGGCGGCGCTCATCTCGACGAGGATGCCCCGGCCGTCCTTCGGATCCGTCTGCCGGGTCACGAGCCCTCGCTCGACGAGCCGGTCGATGCGGTTCGTCATCGTGCCGCTCGAGACGAGGGTCTGCTGCAGCAGCGCCTTCGGCGAGAGCCGGTACGGGGCGCCGGCGCGACGCAGCGCCGAGAGCACGTCGAACTCCCAGGAGTCGAGCTCCGACCGCTCGAACGCCTGCTTCCGCGCGCGGTCGAGGTGCTTCGCGAGCCGGGCCACGCGCGAGAGCACCTGCAGCGGCGCGAAGTCGAGGTCGGGACGCTCGCGCTCCCAGTCCTCGACGATCCGGTCCACCTCGTCTGCTTCGGCCACCTGATCATTATGGGCGCCCGGCCGTCCTGAACGACGTGACGCGTCGTGGCAGACTTGATGCCGCGCGCGGCGAGTCATCCGTGCGCGGTCCGCCATGGTGTAACGGCAGCACGACAGCCTTTGGAGCTGTGAGGACCAGGTTCGAATCCTGGTGGCGGAGCATGACCGATGAGAAGCTCGCGATCGTCGTCCTCGCCGCGGGGCAGGGCACTCGCATGAAGTCCGCCGTGCCGAAGCTGCTGCATCCCCTCGCCGGCGCCCCGATCGTGGCGCACGTGCTCGCGACCGCGCGTGCGCTCGACGCCGAGCGTGTGATCGCGGTCGTCCGCCACGAGCGCGACCTCGTCGCCGCGGCGGTCGAGACCGAGTTGCCGGGCGCGATCATCGTCGACCAGGACGACGTGCCCGGCACGGGCCGCGCGGTCGAGTTGGCGGTCGAGGCGCTCGCCGACGACTTCGACGGCGAGGTGCTCGTGCTCAACGGCGACGTGCCCCTGCTGAACGCCGACACGCTCGCGGAGTTCGTCGCGCAGCATCGCGACACCGGGGTCGCGGCATCCGTGCTCTCGGCGCACTACGCCGACCCGACCGGGTACGGGCGCATCGTCCGCGCCGCCGACGGCGCGTTCGATCGCATCGTCGAGCAGAAGGATGCCTCCGCCGACGAGCTGTCCCTCGACGAGATCAACGCCGGCGTGTACGCGTTCGGCGCGGCGGCGCTGCGCGACCAGCTCGCGAACCTCACGACCGACAACGCCCAGGGCGAGAAGTACCTCACCGACGTGATCGGGCTGCTGCGGGCCGCGGGCTCCGAGGTGTCGGCGCTGCCGGTCTCCGAGCCGTGGCTGGTCGCCGGCATCAACGACCGCGCGCAGCTGTCCGAGACGGCAGCGCGGCTGAACGCGCTCATCATCCGCGGCTGGCAGCTGAACGGAGTGACGGTCGAAGACCCGGCGACGACCTGGATCGACCTCGCCGTGCGCATCGAGCCCGACGTCACGATCCGCCCCGGCACGCAGCTGAAGGGCGCCACCACCGTCGCGACGGGGGCGATCATCGGGCCCGACACCACCCTCGTCGACTGCGAGATCGGGGCCGACGCCGAGGTGAAGCGCACCGACGGCACGCTCGCCGTCATCGGCGAGGGGGCCTCGGTCGGCCCGTTCGCGTACCTGCGCCCGGGCACCGTGCTCGGCGTCGACGGCAAGATCGGCACCTTCGTCGAGACGAAGAACGCGAGCATCGGCGCCGGCAGCAAGGTGCCGCACCTGTCGTACATCGGCGACACCGAGATCGGCGACGGCTCCAACGTCGGCGCCGGATCGATCACGGCGAACTACGACGGCGTGGCGAAGCACCGCACGACCATCGGGTCGCACGTGCGCACCGGGTCTCACGGCGTGTTCGTCGCGCCCGTTACGATTGGAGACGGCGCGTACACCGGCGCCGGCACGGTCGTCCGAAAAGACGTCCCGGCCGGCGCACTCGCGGTGAACGTCGCGCCGCAGCGCAACATCGAGGGTTGGGTCGGGCAGCATCGCCCGGGCACCGCGGCCGCGGAAGCGGCCGAGGCGGCCGGCGAGGCAGACCAAGCCGACCTCGACTGACACCAGGCGCGGGCCGGTGGGAAAAGGACAGCACACATGTCGGGAATCGAAACCACCGGATCCAAGAGGCTCGTCCTCGTGTCGGGGCGTGCGCACCCGGCGCTCGCCGCGGAGATCGCCGAGGAGCTGGGCTCCGAGCTCGTGCCGACCGACGCGCGCACCTTCGCGAACGGCGAGATCTACGCGCGCTACGACGAGTCGGTGCGCGGTTCCGACGCGTTCGTGATCCAGTCGCACACGTCGCCGATCAACGAGTGGCTCATGGAGCAGCTCATCATGATCGATGCGCTCAAGCGCGCGTCCGCCAAGCGCATCACGGTGGTCTCCCCGTTCTACCCGTACGCCCGCCAAGACAAGAAGGGCCGCGGCCGCGAGCCGATCTCCGCCCGCCTCGTCGCCGACCTGTACAAGGCGGCCGGCGCCGACCGCATCATGTCGATCGACCTGCACGCCGCGCAGATCCAGGGCTTCTTCGACGGGCCAGTCGATCACCTGTTCGCGATGCCCGTGCTGCTCGAGGAGTTCAAGAACTCGCTCGACCCGTCGACGCTGACCGTCGTCTCGCCCGACATGGGCCGCGTGCGCGTGGCCGACATCTGGAGCGACAAGCTCGGCGTGCCGCTGGCCATCATCCACAAGCGCCGCGACCCCCTGGTGCCCAACCAGGTCTCGGTGCACGAGATCGTCGGCGACGTGAACGGTCGCGTGTGCCTGCTCGTCGACGACCTCATCGACACCGGTCGCACGATCGTGAAGGCCGCAGAGGCGCTGAAGGCGAACGGCGCGATCGGCGTCGTCGTCGCGGCGACGCACGCCGTGTTCTCGAACCCGGCCACCGAGATCCTGCAGTCCGACGTGATCGACCGCGTCGTCGTCACCGACACCCTGCCGATCCCTGAGGAGAAACGCTGGGACCGCCTCACCGTCCTGCCGATCGCGCCGCTCCTGGCCCGCGCCATCCACGAGGTCTTCGAAGACGGCTCGGTCACGAGCATGTTCGACGGAGCAGCGTAGGCGACGCCGTGAGCGACGCGATCACGACGCCCCGCCCGTGGCTCGCGAGCTATGCGGAGGGCGTGCCGCATGACCTCGACGACCCCACCGGATCGCTCTACGACCTGATCCGCGAATCGGTCGACACCTACCCCGAACACGTCGCGCTCGAGTTCTTCGGGCGCACCACCTCGTACGCCGAGCTCGGCGCTGAGATCGAGCGGGTCGCCGAGGGACTTCGCATCCTCGGCGTGCAGAAGGGCGACCCCGTCGGCCTCGTGCTGCCGAACTGCCCGCAGCACATCGTCGCGTTCTACGCGGTGCTGCGGCTCGGCGCCATCGTGGTCGAGCACAATCCGCTCTACACGCCGCGGGAGCTCCGTCACCAGTTCGAGGATCACGGCGCCCGCGTCGTCATCGCGTGGGACAAGGTGGTCGAGACGATCCAGGACTTCCCGGACGACGTCGCCGTGCAGGCCATCGTGTCGGTCGACGTCACCCGGGCGATGCCGTTCGCCACGCGCTTCGCGCTGCGCCTGCCGATCGCGAAGGCCCGCGAGTCCCGTGCGGCCCTCACGACGAGCGTGCGCGGCACCACGAAGTGGGAGCAGCTCACCTCGGCGCAGCCGATCGATCCGCACATCATCGCGCCCGAGGCATCCGATGTCGCGCTCATCCAGTACACGAGCGGTACGACCGGCAGCCCGAAGGGTGCGGCGCTCACGCACGCCAACCTGCTCGTGAACGCGGCGCAGGCGCGCGCGTGGGTGCCGCAGGTGCCGCGCGGTTCGGCGGTCGTCTACGCCGTGCTGCCGATGTTCCACGCGTACGGGCTGACGCTGTGCCTCACGTTCGCGATGAGCATGGGCGCGCGGCTCGTGCTGTTCCCGAAGTTCGAGCCCGACCTGGTGCTGAAGGTCGTGAAGCGCCATCCGGCGACGTTCCTTCCGGCGGTGCCGCCCATCTACGACCGGCTGACGAAGGCGGCCGCGGCCGCCGGCGTCTCACTCGAGGGCATCGAGATCGCGATCTCGGGGGCCATGCCGCTGTCTGCCGAGGTCGTCGAGCCATGGGAGGCCGCGACGGGCGGCTACCTGGTCGAGGGCTACGGCCTCTCGGAGTGCTCGCCGGTGCTGATGGCGAACCCGGTGGCGCCGAACCGGCGCGCCGGCACCGTCGGCCTGCCGCTGCCGTCGACCGAGGCGCGCGTCGTCGATCCCGACGATCCGATGACGGATGTCCCACCCGGCGCCGAGGGCGAGCTGATCGTTCGCGGACCCCAGGTGTTCTCGGGGTACTGGAAGAAGCCCGAGGAGACCGAGGCGGTCTTCGTGGCCGACCCCGACGGCGGCGCACCCTGGTTCCGCACGGGCGACATCGTCTCGATCGACGACGCCGGCTTCGTGCGAATTGTCGACCGCATCAAGGAACTCATCATCACGGGCGGCTTCAACGTCGCGCCCAGCGAGGTCGAGGAGGCGCTGCGCCAGCACGCCGACGTCGAGGACGCGGCGGTCGTCGGCCTGCCCGACGAGCACTCGGGCGAGCAGGTCGTGGCCGTCGTGGTGCTGCGCGAGGGCGCGTCGTTCGACGAGGGGGCGATCCGCGCCTTCGCCCGCGACGTGCTCACCGCGTACAAGGTTCCCAAGCGCGTCGTGCAGGCCCACGACCTGCCGAGATCGCTCATCGGCAAGGTGCTGCGCCGCGAGGTGCGCAACGGACTCCTGAACGGCTGAGCCTTGGACCCCGGCTTCCTCGGACCCGCGACCCGCGACGCGCTCGCGCGGCTCGTGGCCCTCGAGGAGGGCGGGCCGGATGCCTCGCCGCTCGACCGGCTGCGTGGCATCCGCTCGCTCGTGGTCGCGCTCGACGCCGACCCGGCCGCGCTCGCGGCCGTTCGCGAGGCGCTCGACGAGGGCACCGGCTGGGACGCGATCGCCGAAGCCGCCGGCCTCAGCGCCTCGGCCGCGAAGTACCGCTGGTCGGGCGACGACGCCGACATCGCCGAGCGCCACGAGGCGAGCCGGCGGCGCAAGCGCGAGCGGCCGTCGAGCCGGCCGACCGACCTGCCCGGGCGCTCGGTGGCCGAGGCGGCGAAGGAGCTCGGCGTGACGCCGCAGGCGATCTACCAGCGCGTCGCGCGCGGGCTGATGCGCGCCGAGACGGTCGAATTGCCCGACGGGCGAACCTACAAGCGCGTGTTCCCCGACGAGTAGGCGCCTCGCGAAGGCGCCGCCGGCCGGCCTCAGGCCGGGCGTTCGTCGGGCATGAGCACGTGCGGGGCGCTCGGGATCAGTCCGAGGTTCGCGAGCAGGCGGTCGCCACCGCTCGGACGCTCCGCGTAGCAGAGCCAGCCCGGCCCGCCCGGGCCGAACAGCTCGAACGATGCGCGCGCGCCGACCGCCTCGTCGTCGAAGCGGGCGACCGTGACCCGGCAGGCGTTGACCGCCGAGCTCTGCGCGACCGACATCAGCGAGAGCACGAGCGGCAGCACCATCGCCGCGAGCGCGATCACGACGACCCATCGGATGACCCGCCGCCGGCGTTCGCCGTACACGGAGCCGGCGTCGCCGTCGTCGGGGCCGCCGGGGGCGAGTTCGGGGGGCAGGCCGGTCACGATGCCATCCTCACGACGCCGTAGCCACGAGGATCGAGGCGACGCCCGCCATAGCGGCCAGCACGGTCGCCGCGGCGACCCCCGCGATGGCCCCGGGCGGGGGTGTGATGTCGAGGGTGTCGCCGGAGAGTTGCCGACGGCGGACCGTGCCGATCGCGACGACCGCCGCGCCCGCGGCGAACAGGGCCACGCCCACCCCGACGAGCCAGGGCTCCCCGTGGATGAGGCCCGACCGCAGCGCGAGCAGGGCGTTGACGGCGATCACCAGGGCGGTTCGGGTCCACGACAGGGCCGTGCGCTGCGGCTGGAGCCCGGGATCCGCGTCGGCCGCGATGCGATACGGCGACATCAGGGCAGGACGAGGAACACGGCGAGCACGGCGGCGGTCAGCAGGCACACGCCCGACAGCACCGGCAGCACCCAGCTGAACGGCAGCGGGCGGCCGTGGCGCATGGCGATCTCGTTGCCCCGCCAGCGCGTGTAAGCGACCGTGCCGAGCACCGCCGACACGACGGCGAGCGCGACCGAAAGCACGACGACCGCGACGCGCGGCCCGATCTCGGGGGCGAACTCGTGCAGCAGCACCCCTCCGGCGAGCAGGGCCAGCGCGGTGCGGATCCACGCCAGGAAGGTGCGCTCGTTGGCGAGCGTGAACCGGTAGTCGGGGTCTTCGCCCTCGGTCCGCCATTTCGGCTCCGCCATGCGCACCTCCTCGCGGGGAATCCTAGCCCGAGGGGCGGGCGGGCGAGCGATGCCCGCCCGCCCCTCGACGGTCTCGGCCCGGGTTCAGTGCGACGAGGGCGTGGTCTCGATCTCGGTGTGGTCGCCCGACCAGAGGGTGTGGAACACGCCCTCCTTGTCGATGCGCTTGTAGGTGTGCGCGCCGAAGAAGTCGCGCTGGCCCTGCACGAGGGCGGCGGGCAGGCGGTCGGCGCGCAGGCCGTCGTAATAGGCGAGCGACGACGAGAACGCGGGCGCCGGGATGCCGGCCTCGACCGAGCGCACGACGACGCGCCGCCACGCCGCCTGGGCGCGCGTGAACGCCTCGGCGAAGTACGGCGCCGAGAGCAGCAGGTCGAGGTTCGGGTTCTCGTCGTAGGCGTCGGCGATGCGGTTGAGGAACTGCGCGCGGATGATGCATCCGCCGCGCCAGATCTTCGAGATCGCACCGAGGTCGATGTTCCAGTCGTATTCGGCCGCACCAGCGCGGATCGCGTCGAAGCCCTGCGAGTACGCGACGATCTTCGACGCGTACAGGGCGAGGCGCACGTCCTCGATGAAGGCGTCGACCTGGTCGGCGGGGATGCGCTCGGCCTCGTCGGGGCCGGCGAGGCCCTTGGCCGCCGCCCGCTGCTCGGGGTGCGACGAGAGGCCGCGCGCGAAGACGGCCTCGGCGATGTTCGAGACGGGGGTGCCGAGCGCGAGCGCGGTCTGCACGGTCCAGACGCCGGTGCCCTTCGAGCCGGCCTCGTCGAGGATGACGTCGACGAGGGGCTCTCCGGTCGAGGCGTCGACCTGCTTCAGGACCTCGGCGGTGATCTCGATGAGGTAGCTCTCGAGCTCACCGCGGTTCCACTCGGCGAAGACCTCGGCGATCTCGGCCGGCGACTTGCCGGTGCCGCGGCGGATGAGGTCGTAGGCCTCGGCGATGAGCTGCATGTCGGCGTACTCGATGCCGTTGTGGATCATCTTGACGAAGTGGCCGGCGCCGTCGTGGCCGACGTGGGTGACGCAGGGCTCGCCCTCGGCGACCGCGGCGATCGACTTCAGGATCGGGCCGAGCGTGATCCACGACTCGTCGGAGCCGCCGGGCATGATCGACGGGCCGTTCAGCGCGCCCTCCTCGCCGCCCGAGATGCCGGCGCCGACGAAGTTGATGCCCGTCTCGCGCACCTCGCGCTCGCGGCGGATGGTGTCGGTGAACAGCGCGTTGCCGCCGTCGACGATGATGTCGCCCGGCTCGAACCGGCTCGCGAGCTCGGAGATGACCGCGTCGGTGCCCTTGCCGGCCTGCACCATGATGATCGCCGTGCGCGGCTTCGCGAGCGAGGCGACGAACTCGTCGTAGCTCTCCGCGGCGATGAATCCGGCCTCGGGGTGCTCCTCGACGAGCGTGCGCGTGCGCTCGGGCGAGCGGTTGAACACGGCGACCGTGTTGCCCTCCCGGCTGGCGAGGTTGCGGGCGAGGTTCGAACCCATGACGGCGAGGCCGACGACCCCGATGTTGGCGGATGCGGATTCAGGCACAGCGAGCTCCTCGGAACTGGGAAGGGATGTCACTCAGCGTAGTCGTGAGGGGCTCACGGTTGCGCGGTGTTGCGGTGAGGATGCGAGAGTGGGCGCATGAGTGCCATCGAGGTCCCCCTGGTCGTCATGGGCGTGTCCGGTTCGGGCAAGTCCACCACGGGGTCGAAGCTCGCCGGGGAGTTCGGCGTGGAGTTCATCGACGGCGACGACCTGCACCCGGCCGCGAACCGCGAGAAGATGGCCGCCGGCGTGCCGCTCGACGACGAGGATCGCGCGCCCTGGCTCGACACGATCGCCCGCCGCATCGCCGACGAGCTGGCGGCGGGGCATCCGATCGTGGTCGCCTGCTCGGCACTCAAGCGCACCTACCGCGACCGCATCGCCGCGCTCGCGCCGACCACCGTGTTCGTGCACCTCGACGGCGGCTCCGACCTCATCGCCGAGCGCCAGCGCGGCCGGGTCCACGAGTACATGCCGACGAGCCTCCTCGCGTCGCAGTTCGACGTGCTCGAGCCGCTCGAGCCCGACGAGCACGGGTTCCGGGTCGACGTGCGGCGCACGCCGGCCGAGATCGTCGACGAGGTGCGCCGGCGGCTGGCGTCGCCCGTCGAGCACGGCTGACGACGGGCGACGGCCCCGCCGCCCGGGGCCGGGCCTGACGCCGCGCCGGCATCGGGTACACTTGACCCTCGATACTTCGGCGAGGGATGCCTCGCGCCGGGCGCCGTGCGTTCGGCGGGGCATCCGTGATCGACGCGGTGAACGGCTCCCGGCTGTTCCTCACGTAGCGCTCATACCGCGCGTTCGAGTTGAAGCGACTGATACCAGCAACCGGGCCGGTGAGCCCTGAAGGAGGTCCGACATGGACGAGGACAACAAGATCGACGCGCAGCTGCGCGAGTCGTTCGGCAAGGGTGCGGCGCGCAAGCTCCGCGCCGCCGGCAAGATCCCCGCGGTGATCTACGGTCACGGCACCGAGCCCAAGCACGTGACGCTGCCCGCGCACGAGACCGCCCTGCTCATCCGCAAGGCCAACGCGGTGCTCGACCTCCAGGTCGAGGGCAAGAGCCAGCTCGCGCTGGTCAAGGACGTGCAGAAGGACCCGGTGCACCAGGTCATCGAGCACATCGACCTCATCGTCATCAAGAAGGGCGAGAAGGTCCAGGTCGAGGTGCCCGTGCACCTCGAGGGCGAGCCCGTCGCCGGCACGATCGCCGACCTCGACGCGCACACCCTGACCCTCGAGGTCGAGGCCACGCACATCCCCGAGAACGTGGTCGTCTCGGTCGAGGGCCTCGAGGAGGGCACGCAGATCCACGCCGGCGCCGTCGAGCTGCCCAAGGGCGCGACGCTCGTGGGCGACGCCGAGGCGCTCGTCGTCAACGTGCACACGCCGCAGAAGGTCGACCTGGGCGAGGAGCCCGAGACCGAAGCCGAGGCCGAGACCGAGGCCGGCGCAGAGGCGCCCGCCGAGGAGGCCGCCGGCGAGTCGGCCGAGTAAGGCCGGTTCCGCGAGGGCTCGCGGCGCCGTATCCGGGTACGCTCGGATCGCGGGGCCGCGGGCCCTCCGCCGTTTCCACCCACCCATCGCCCGGAGGCATCCGTGAACCTCATCGACCGCCTCCTGCACCGCCGGAAGGACGAGGCCGTGCCCGACAACACCTGGCTCGTGGTCGGCCTCGGCAACCCCGGTGCGCAGTACGCCGGCAACCGGCACAACGTCGGCCAGATGGTGCTCGACGAACTCGCGTCGCGCATCGGGGCGACGTTCAAGACCCACAAGACGCCGTCGCGAGTGGCCGAGGGCTTCGTGCGACCCGGTGGGCCGAAGCTCGTGCTCGCGAAGCCGAACACGTACATGAACACCTCGGGCGGCCCGGTGTCGGCGCTGCTGAAGTTCTACTCGCTCGGCACCGACCGGCTGCTCGTCGTGCACGACGAGCTCGACATCCCGTTCGACACCATCCGGCTGAAGGCCGGCGGCGGCCACGGCGGCCACAACGGGCTGCGCGACATCCAGAAGGCGACGGGATCGCCCGACTTCACGCGCGTGCGGGTCGGCATCGGGCGTCCGCCCGGGCGCCAGGATCCCGCCGACTACGTGCTCAAGGACTTCGCGGGCGCCGAGCGGCAGTCTCTGCCGATGCTGCTGTCGGATGCCGCGGACGCCGTCGAGGCGGTCGTCGAGCAGGGCCTCGTCGCCGCGCAGCAGAAGTTCCACGCGCCGAGCTGAGCGTCGGGCCCGTCGGCGCCCAGGTGCGGCCGACCAGGCCGCCCCGCCTTCAGATCAGGCCGCGCAGGAACTCCTCGGGCGATCGGCCGGCCTCGCGCGCGCGCTCGAGGAGGCGCGTGTGCTCCTCGGTCGTCAGCTCGAGCGTCATGGTGAGCCAGTCGGCGGCCGGGTCGTCGAAGTCGAAGAGCGTCGCGTCGTCGGCGCGGTCGTCGGCTGCGGCTGCCACGGGCGAGGGCGCCGCGAGCGAGACGGCTGCCTCGGGGGAGACGGATGCTTCGGGCGAGGCGGGCGCTTCCTCGCAGCCGCCCGTCCAGCCGGGGCCGGCCGGAATGGCGAGCCCCTGCTGGTAGGCGGTCGCGACCGCGCGGGCGCGCAGGTCGGCGGCCTCGTTCGCCGGGTGCCCGGCGTGGCCGCGCACCCATTCGAAGCGGTAGCGGCGGCCGGCGATCGCCTCGTCGAGCTCCTCGAGGAGGTCGCGGTTCAGCACGGGCTTGCCGTCGGCCCGGCGCCATCCCTTGCGCTTCCACCCGGCCATCCACTTCGTGATGCAGTTGATGACGTACTGGCTGTCGCACTGCACGAGCAGTTCGTCGTCGAGGTGTGCGGTGGCGCGGAACAGCTCGAGCACGGCCTTCAGCTCGCCCTGGTTGTTCGTGGCGCGCTTCCAGCCGCCCGCGGCCCAGCATTCCTCGTCGACGTACCAGGCCCAGCCGGCGGGGCCGGGATTGCCGAGCGCGGATCCGTCGGCGGCGGCGATGATCATGCAGGGTCCTCTCGGCGTGGGCGGGATGCGGCGCCCATGCTACCGGCGCCGGCCGTGTCGGCGGCGGCGCGTAGACTGCTCCGGTGAGTCTGCAGGGTCTTTCCACCGCGCTGTCGCGCGCCGAGACGGTCGACCGGGCGCTCGCCGAGGCGCAGCGCAACGCCGACTTCTCCGCGCCGACGGGAATCGACCCGGTGCTGCTCGCCGGGCTCCTCGAGCGACGTGCCGCCGCGGGCCTCGCGCCGGCGCTGCTCGTCGTCACGCCCACGAGCCGCGAGGGCGACGCCCTGCGCGCGGCGCTCGCCCCGTATCTGCCCGACGCCGAGCTCCTCGAGTTCCCCGCGTGGGAGACGCTGCCGCACGAGCGGCTGAGCCCGTCGGCCGAGACCGTGGGCCGCCGGCTCCACGCGCTCCGCCGCATGCGCGAGTGGTCCGAGCAGCAGGGGCCGAGGCATCCGCTCGTCGTCGTCGCGTCGGTGCGGGCGGCGCTGCAGCCGCTGGCCGACAACCTCGGCGACCTCGTGCCGATCGAGCTCGTGCCCGGCGGCCGCGGCTACGACCTCGCGCGCATCGCCGAGCAGCTCGTCGACCTCGCCTACGCGCGGGTCGACATGGTGTCGCGTCGCGGCGAGTTCGCCGTGCGCGGCGGCATCCTCGACGTGTTCCCGCCCACGGCCGACCACCCCGTCCGCGTCGAGTTCTTCGGCGACGAGGTCGAAGAGCTGCGGGCGTTCTCGGTCGCCGACCAGCGGTCGCTGCCCGACGCCGTCGAACGGGTCAGGCTCGCGCCGAGCCGTGAGCTGCTGCTGACCCCCGGCGTGCGCCAGCGCGCACGAGAGATGCGCCACGAGTTCCCGACGCTCGCGGGCATGCTCGAGAAGCTCGGCGAGGGCATTCCCGTCGAGGGCATGGAATCCCTCGCACCCGCCCTGCTCGACCGGCTCGTTTCGGTCGCGCACTACCTGCCGGTCGGCGCGGCGGTCGCCGTCGTGGAGCCCGAACGCGTCGCGAGCCGTGCGGCGAGCCTCGGCGAGACGAACCGCGAGTTCCTGGGCGCCGCGTGGAGCGCGGCGACGCTCGGCGCCGAGGCGCCGATCGACCTGGCCGCGGGCGACTTCCTGACGGTTCGCGAGCTCCGCGAGGCGGTGCTCTTCAGCGCCCCCGGCCAGCCGGATCCGCAGCGGGTCTGGTGGACCCTGTCGGCGTTCGACGCGGGCGAGGCCGCTGAGGACGCGGCCGCCGACGCCGGGCCCGACGGCTCGTACGTCCGGGTCGCGGCGTCCGCCATGCCGAGCTTCCAGGGCAACGTCGACGGTGCCGTGCAGCACGTCGCGCAGCGGCTGGGCGACGGCTGGAGCCTCGTCATGGCCGCCGCGGGCATCGGCCTCGTCGAACGCGCGCGCGACGTGCTCGCCGAGCACGGCCTCGCCGGCCGCATCGTCGACGACGTGCCGGCCGAGCTCGAACCGGGCGTCGCCTACCTCGTGCAGGCCGACGCCGCACGCGGGTTCGAGGTGCCCGAGGTCAAGCTCGGGCTCATCTCCGAGGCCGAGTTCTACGGCCGCAGCGCCGGGTACGACGCGCGGCAGGGCAAGAAACTCGCGACCCGCCGGCGCAACGTCGTCGACCCGCTGCAGCTGAAGGCCGGCGACTTCGTCGTGCACCAGACGCACGGCATCGGCAAATTCGTCGAGATGGTGCAGCGCGAGGTCGCGACCGGCACCCGCCCTAAGGGCCCGAGCCGCACCGCCGGCATCGCGCAGGCACCGACCGCCGTGCGCGAGTACCTCGTGCTCGAGTACGCGCCCTCGAAGCGCGGCCAGGCCGGCGACCGGCTGTTCGTGCCGATGGACCAGCTCGACCTGCTCTCGCGGTACGTCGGCGGCGAGGCGCCGTCGCTGTCGAAGATGGGCGGCAGCGACTGGGCGCAGGCCAAGGGGCGGGCGCGCAAGGCCGTGCGCGATATCGCGGTCGAGCTCGTCAAGCTGTACTCGGCGCGCATGGCCGCGAAGGGTCACGCGTTCGGCCCCGACACGCCGTGGCAGCACGAGCTCGAAGAGGCGTTCCCGTACGCCGAGACGCACGACCAGCTGCAGACCATCGACGAGGTGAAGGCCGACATGGAGCGGCCGATCCCCATGGACCGCCTCCTGGCGGGCGACGTGGGCTTCGGTAAGACCGAGGTCGCGGTGCGCGCCGCGTTCAAGGCGATCCAAGACGGCAAGCAGGTCGCGATGCTCGTGCCGACGACCCTCCTCGTCAAGCAGCACCTCGAGACGTTCTCCGAGCGCTACGCCGGCTTCCCGGTGCACGTGCGCGCGCTCAGCCGGTTCCAGACCGACAAAGAGGTGCGAGAGACGGTCGCGGGCCTCGCCGACGGCACGGTCGACATGCTCATCGGCACGCACCGCATCCTCACGGAGCAGGTCAGGTTCAAAGACCTGGGGCTGCTCATCATCGACGAGGAGCAGCGCTTCGGCGTCGAGCACAAGGACCAGCTCAAGAAACTGAAGACCAACGTCGACATCCTGGCCATGAGCGCCACCCCCATCCCGCGCACGCTCGAGATGGCCGTCACCGGCATCCGCGAGATGTCGACGCTCGCGACGCCGCCCGAAGACCGCCACCCGATCCTCACCTACGTCGGCCCGTACACCGAGCAGCAGGTCGCCGCCGCGATCCGCCGCGAGATGCTGCGCGAGGGCCAGGTGTTCTTCGTGCACAACCGCGTGTCGTCGATCAACCGCGTCGCGGCGCAGATCGCCGAGCTCGTGCCCGAGGCCCGCATCGCCGTCGCGCACGGGCAACTCAACGAACACGTGCTCGAGCAGATCGTGAACGACTACTGGGAGCGCAAGTACGACGTGCTCGTCTCGACGACGATCATCGAGACCGGGCTCGACATCTCGAACGCGAACACGATCATCATCGACCGGGCCGACAAGTACGGGCTCTCGCAGCTGCACCAGCTGCGCGGCCGTGTCGGCCGAGGCCGCGAACGCGCCTACGCGTACTTCCTCTACGACCCGGCGAAGCCGCTCTCCGAGACGGCGCACGACCGGCTCTCGACCATCGCCACGAACAACGAGCTCGGCGGCGGCATGCAGATCGCCCTCAAAGACCTCGAGATCCGCGGCGCGGGCAACCTGCTCGGCGCTGAACAGGCCGGCCACATCGCGGGTGTCGGGTTCGACCTGTACCTGCGCATGATCGGCGAGGCCGTCTCGGCGTTCCGCGGCGAGGTCGCCGAGGGCCAGACCGAGCTGCGCCTCGAACTGCCCGTCGACGCGCACCTCCCCGAGGAGTACATCGGCAGCGAGCGGCTGCGCCTCGAGGCGTACCAGAAGCTGTCGGCCGCGAGCGGCCCCGCCGCGAAGGACGAGCAGATCGACCTCGTCGTCGAGGAGCTCGTCGACCGGTACGGCGAGCCGCCCGAGCCGGTCGAGCATCTCGTGTCGATCTCGCGGCTGCGCCGCCAGGCGCAGCTCGCGGGGCTCAGCGACCTCATCGCCACGGGCACGAAGCTCCGCATCGCGCCCGCGAAGATCCCCGACTCGCGACGCGTCCGGCTCGAGCGGCTGTATCCCGGGTCGAAGCTGTTCGCGCAGAACGACGTGATCCTCGTGCCGTTCCCGACCCCTGGCGGCGAGGCCCCCGGCGACGCCGACCTCATCGAGTGGGTGTCGCGCCTGCTCACCGCGATCTTCCCGGTCGAGCCGCCCGCGGCCCCCGCCGAGCCCGAGCAGCCGGCGCCCGGCACGGCGACGGGGGCATCCGCGCGCTGAACGCGGCTGCCCGGCCGCCTGCGCTCGCGCGCCGCCGGCTCAGCCCAGGTGTCCCCACTCGGCGAGGAACTCCTCGACGCTGAACCGGTCGAGGTCCGCGTTGATCGTGCGCAGGAGTGCGTCGGCCTCGTCGAGCGAGCCTGCCTTCGTGCGGATCACGGGCAGCCCGCTGTCACGCCGCGCGACCACGAGGTCGGCGACGGAGGGGCCGCTGAGGCCGGTGGCCTCACCGAGGGTGAGGACGACGAGGTGCAGCGCCTTTCGCACGCCTCGGTGGCGGACGAGCTGGAGCTCGGCGGTCAGGTGTCGGCTGGCGGGTTCGGTCGTCGGCACGTGCTCCAGTGTTCCACGCCGCGCATCAGCGCGAGAACGCGCCGCCCACGCCCTCGCGCGAGCGACGCTGCTCGCGGTACCACCGCGAGCGCAGGCTGACGGCGATCGCCGAGACCACGATGGCGATGCCCGAGCCGAGCAGCACGGCGAGGGTGCCCTCGTCGGCGACCTCGCGCTGGCCGGCGTAGGCGAGCTCGTTCATGAGCAGCGACACGGTGAAGCCGACGCCGCCGAGTGCTCCGATCACGAGCAGGTCGACGGGAGTCAGGGGCGTCGCGCCGGACCTGCGGCGCACGACGAGCATCGAGAGCACGCCGATCAGGGTGATACCGATGATCTTCCCGACCGGCAGCCCCACGAGGATCCCCCAGAACGCGGGGTCGAGCTCGCTCGGCCGCACCTGCGGCACGGCGACCATCGCCGCCGACAGCGCGAACAGCGGCAGGATGACGCCGTTCGACCACGGCTCGAGCGCGTGCGCCGCCCGTCCGCCGGGGCGCCGCGACATCACGAAGCCGAGCGCGACGCCCGCGATGGTCGCGTGCACCCCCGACCGGTAGACGAAGTACCACGCGAGCACCGCGAGCACGACGAGCACCACGATGATCGGCCACTGCGGCTTGCGCGCGAGGATCCACGCCGAGCGCGGCTTCATCACGCGGCTCACCGCGCCGAACAGCGCGATCGCGATCGTCGCGAAGCCGAGCGCCGCGAGGTCGGCGTCCGTCGTGAAGAAGAAGGCGATCAGCAGGATCGCGATGAGGTCGTCGATGACGGCGAGCGCGAGCAGGAACACCCGGACCCGCATCGGCAGCCAGCGACCGAAGACCGCGAGGATGCCGAGCGCGAACGCGATGTCGGTGGCCGTCGGAATGGGCCAGCCGTTCGCGGTGTCGGTGCCGAAGGTGAACGCGAGGAAGATCAGCGCGGGCACGATCACCCCGCCGAGCGCCGCGATGGCGGGCAGCAGCGCCTTCGAGAGCGAGTTGAGCTCGCCGATGACGAGCTCGCGCTTGAGTTCGACCGCGACGATGAAGAAGAAGATCGCGAGCAGGCCGTCGCTGACCCAGTGGCCGACGGAGAGGTCGAGTCCGAGCGCCGGCAGGTCGAGGTGGGCGTTCTTGAGGTCGACGAGCGCCGGCCCGAAGGGCAGGTTCGCGAGGAGGAGGCCGAGCGCGGCCGCGATGAGCAGCAGGACGGCCGAGAGGCGTTCGGAGCGGAGCAGGTGCATACGGTTCCCCTGTCGGCGACGGCGCGTGTGCGCGGCGCGTTCGATGGCGACGACTCGCGTCGGCCGACCAGACTTCCCGGCACTCCTCACGGAATCCTATCGGGCACCCATGCCGAGCCGGTGGCGTGCCTAGGCTGGGCGCATGAGCGAGCACACCGCGCCACGCACCCACGAGGGCCTCGAGGAACTGGTCGCGATGGTCGCACGGTTGCGTGCGCCGGGCGGATGCCCCTGGGACGCGGAGCAGACCCACGAGAGCCTCGTGCGCTACCTCGTCGAGGAGTGCTGGGAGCTCGTCGAGGCGATCGAGTCGGGCGACCGCGCCGAGATGATCGAGGAGCTCGGCGACGTGCTCTACCAGGTGCTCTTCCACGCCGACCTCGCGGCGCACACCGACGGCGAGCCGTTCGACATCGACGACGTCGCGCGCCACATGACGGCGAAGATGGTGTCGCGGCATCCGCACGTCTTCGGCGACCGCGAGGCGCAGACGGCGGCCGACGTCGTCGCGTTCTGGGAGGACCTCAAGGCCGACGAGAAGCCGCACCGCACGAGCGTGCTCGACGGGGTACCGGCCGGGATGCCCGCGCTCGCGCTCGCCGACAAGGTGATCGGCAAGGCCGAGAAGGCGGGCGTGGCACCGGATGCCTCGGCCATGGCCGCCGGCCTCGTCGCGCAGGTCGACGACGAGGAGGCGCTCGGTGCCGAGCTGCTCGCCGTCGTCGCTGCCGCCCGGGCGCGGGGCCTCGACGCCGAACGCGCGCTGCGCGGCGCGATCCGCGGGTTCCAGGCCGACGTCCGCGCCGTCGAGGACCGCGGACGGGCCGGCGCCGGCCGCACGGACTGACGCGAGGCCGGGTGCGCGCCCGCCGCAACCCCTGCCGGAGCCGTCGGCCTCGGCGTAGCGTCGCGGCATGGCCATCGACGAATCCCGCATCCACGACTTCCTCCGCCGCTACGGAGGCTTGCTCGCCGCGTTCGACGCCCGGGCGAGCGCCGCGCTCTGGGGTCCGCCCCGGGCCCTGCTCACCGACGACTTCGGCGGCGCGCTCGGCAGCGACGACGAGCTCGTGGCGGGTCTCGAGTCGTCGTACCCGCTGTACCGCGCCCTCGGGCTCGCCGGTGTCGAGTTCGACGTGCTCGAGTCGGTCGCCCTCACCGACCGGACCACGCGCCTCCGGGTGCGCTGGCACTTCCTCGACGACGCGGGGGAGCGGATGAGCCGGAGCGACTACGAGTACTACCTCCAGGACGCGGACGGCGAACTCACGGCGCGATTCTCGTTCGGCATCGACGACGCCGAGCAGCTCGCCGATCTCGCACGGCGGAAGGGCGTCGACCTGCCGAGCTGACTGTGCGCGCAGGCGAGCACGCGCTGCGCACGGCGCGGCCGCGCGGGACTGGAAGAATGGTCGGCATGGCCGCTTCCGTCACCCCGCCGCGCGGCATGCGCGACTTCCTCCCCGCTGAGAAGGCCCGGCGCGAGCACGCGCTCGGCGTCATCCGTCGGGTGTACCGCTCGCACGGCTTCGACGAGATCGAGACGCCGGTCATGGAGGACGCGTCGCGCCTGCACGCGGGCCTCGGCGGCGACAACGAGAAGCTCGCGTTCGCCGTGATGCGACGCGGCCTCACGAGCGACGACCTGGCCTCGGCCGCGGCATCCGGCGATGCGCTGTCGCTGGCCGATCTCGGCCTGCGCTACGACCTGACCGTGCCGCTCGCCCGGTTCTACGCGACGCACCAGGCCGCGCTTCCGCCGGTGTTCCGCGCGATCCAGATCGCGCCGGTCTGGCGTGCGGAGCGCCCCCAGAAGGGCCGCTACCGGCAGTTCGTGCAGTGCGACATCGACATCATCGGCGAGTCCGGAGCGCTCGCCGAGCTCGAACTGCTGACCGCGACGGTCGCCGCCCTCGATGAGCTCGGACTCGCGGGCTGCGTCATCCGCATCAACGACCGGCGCATCCTCGCCGGGATCCTGGCCTCGTGGGGCGTGGCGGAGGAACTCCGGGAACGCGCGCTGATCACCATCGACAAGCTCGACAAGATCGGCCCCGACGGGGTCGCCGCGGAACTCCGCGAGCTCGGCATCGTCGACGGCGGTTCGGATGTCGCGGCCGAGCTGCGCGCGCTCGCCGCGGCCGACTGGCACTTGGACGATCGCCAGTCGTCGCCGACCGGGGCGAGTGCGCCGCCGCCGACCTGGCTCGACCTCGGGGCGTACCGCGACCTCCTCGCGCTGCGCGAGGCGCTGCCCGGCGCGGCGATCGAGTTCGACCCGACGCTCGTGCGCGGCATGGGCTACTACACCGGCACGATCTTCGAGATCGCGCACCCCGACTTCGGGTACTCGCTCGGCGGCGGCGGCCGGTACGACCACATGGTCGGCCGGTTCCTCGGCCGCGAGGTGCCGGCCTGCGGGTTCTCCATCGGCTTCGAGCGCATCGTCGACCTGCTCGGCGAGGCCGAGGGCGAGCGACCGCGCGCGCTCGTGCTCGTGCACGACGCCGACGTGCCGCACGGCGCCCTGCTCGCCCTCAAGGCCGAGCTCGTGGCATCCGGAGCCCGCGTGCGACTCGAGCGGCGCGTGAAGAACCTGCGCGCCCTGCTCGACCGCGTGACGGCCGACGGGTTCGATGCGTTCGCGACCGTCACCGCCGCGACGACGGATGCCTCGAGCCTGGCGTTCCGCGAACTCGGCGCCTGAGCTCCGCGAACTCGGCGACCGATCAGCGCCGCAGGCCGGTGTCGCCCGGACCGCCCGGGTCGAGCCCCGGATCCTCGACCTCGACGAACTCGACGTCGACCTCCTCGACGTCCACGTCGTCGTCCTTCGGCACCACGGCGTCGACCGGGAGCTCGGAATCGGTGTACTCGCCCTCGGTCAGCGGCGGCACGGTCTCGGGCTCGCCGGGGATATCGGCGTCCGTGTACTCGCCGTCGGGCGTGAGTCGATCCGACATGGGTCCCTCCATCCTCTGCGGGCCCGCGGTCGCGCGACCCGAGGCCGACGCTACGCACGGCGCGGGCGCCGCGACAGGGGGTTGACGCGAGGACGCGGGCGGCGGCGGAGCACCCCTAGACTTGCCTGCGGATCACGACGGAGTCGTCCGAAAGCCATTCCCATCACAGAGGAGTTCACTGTGGCATTCATCGAAGCTGTAGGCGCTCGCGAGATTCTCGACTCGCGCGGCAACCCGACCGTCGAGGTCGAGGTCCTGCTGGACGACGGATCGCTCGCACGGGCCGCGGTGCCCTCGGGCGCGTCGACCGGTGCGTTCGAGGCGTACGAGCTGCGCGACGGCGACAGCGACCGCTACCTCGGCAAGGGCGTGCAGAAGGCCGTCGACGCCGTGCTCGACGACCTCGGCCCGGCCATCGAAGACCTCGACGCCGCCGACCAGCGGCTCGTCGACGCCGCCCTCATCGAGGCCGACGGCACCGAGAACAAGAGCCGCCTCGGCGCCAACGCCATCCTCGGCGTCTCGCTCGCCGTGGCGAAGGCCGCGGCCGACTCGGCCGACCTGCCGCTGTTCCGCTACCTCGGCGGCCCGAACGCCCACGTGCTGCCCGTGCCGATGATGAACATCATCAACGGCGGCGCGCACGCCGACACCGGCGTCGACATCCAGGAGTTCATGGTCCTGCCGATCGGCGCGCCGACCTACTCCGAGGGCCTGCGCTGGGGCGTCGAGACCTACCACGCGCTCAAGAGCCTGCTGAAGGCCAAGGGCCTCTCGACCGGCCTCGGCGACGAGGGCGGCTTCGCCCCCGACTTCGCCTCGAACCGCGACGCGCTCGACTTCATCTCCGAGGCGATCGGCAAGGCCGGCTTCACGCTCGGCACCGACATCGCGCTCGGCCTCGACGTGGCCGCGACCGAGTTCTTCGAGAACGGCGTCTACCGGTTCGAGGGCGAGGACCGCACCTCGGCCGAGATGAACGCGTACTACGCCGAGCTCGCCGAGGCGTACCCGCTCATCTCCATCGAGGACCCCCTGGCCGAGGACGACTGGGAGGGTTGGGCCGAGCTCACCGCCTCGCTCGGCACGAAGCTCCAGCTCGTCGGCGACGACCTGTTCGTCACCAACCCGAAGCGCCTCGCCGACGGCATCGCGCGTCACGCCGGCAACTCGATCCTCGTGAAGGTCAACCAGATCGGCACGCTGACCGAGACCCTCGACGCCGTCAAGCTCGCGCAGCGCGCCGGCTACACCGCCGTG
Source organism: Agromyces agglutinans (assembly GCF_009647605.1). Taxonomy (GTDB): domain Bacteria; phylum Actinomycetota; class Actinomycetes; order Actinomycetales; family Microbacteriaceae; genus Agromyces; species Agromyces agglutinans. Next base: position 111,937 of record NZ_WJIF01000008.1, read on the forward strand.
CTCTCGCACCGCTCCGGCGAGACCGAGGACACGACGATCGCCGACCTCGCGGTCGCGACGGACTGCGGCCAGATCAAGACGGGCGCGCCCGCCCGGAGCGAGCGGGTCGCCAAGTACAATCAGCTTCTGAGGATTGAAGAAGAGCTCGGCGACGCCGCGGTGTACGCGGGCCGCTCCGCGTTCCCTCGCTTCACGGCGTAACCCCGCACGAAGCAGGGCGGACGGGGGTGGCCTGTGGGCCATCCCCGTTCGTCGTCCCGGACCGACGAGCGGAGGAGGCGAGATGAGTGCGGCACCCCGGCGTCCGTCCGACCCCTCGCGTCCCGCGGCTCCGAAGTCGAAGGCGAGCGCGGCCGCGGCGAAGCCGGCAGCGGGCGCCGAGTCGGCGAAGTCGACCCCGGCGAAGGCCGGCGCATCCGCGAAGTCGGCCGCCGCGAAGAAGCCCCCGAAGACCGCCGCATCCGCGAAGCCCGTCAAATCACCGAGGTCTTCGAAGCCCTCGAATCCCGCCGAGCACGACGCCCGAGCCGCCCGCGCGGGCTGGCTCAGCGGCATCCGGTTCTCGGGCTTCTCGCTCATCATGATCGGCGTGCTGGTGCTCGCGGTCGTGGTGCTGGCGCCCACCATCGCCTCGTTCGCCGAGCAGCGGCGCCACATCGCGGAACTGCGGGCCGCGGTCTCCGCCCAGGAGGCCGGCCTGCAGGACCTCCGCGACCAGCGCGAACGCTGGAACGACGACACGTACATCATCACGCAGGCGCGCGAGCGCCTCTCCTACGTGCTGCCCGGAGAGGTCAGCTACCTCGTGATCGACGACCGCACCGAGGCCGCCAAGGCGGAGAGCGGCGCAGCGGTGTCGGCCGAGGTCACCGAGACGAAGGGCGACTGGATGCGCACCCTGCTCACCTCCGTGATGACGGCGGGGCTCGCACCCGACGCCGCGGGAGCCGGCCGATGACGCGCCCGCCGTTCGAGCCCGTGACCGAGCGCGACATCCGCATCGTGTCGGCGCAGCTGGGCCGCCCGGCGCGCGATGTCGTCGGCATCGCCGCGCGCTGCGCGTGCGGTGCGCCGACCGTGGTCTCGACGAAGCCGCGGCTGTCCGACGGCACGCCGTTCCCCACGTTCTACTACCTGAGCCACCCCGTCGCCACCGCGGCGATGAGCTACCTCGAAGCCGCGCAGGTCATGGTCGAGTGCACCGAGCTGCTCGCCGCCGATGCCGAGGTCGCCGATGCCTACCGGCGCGCGCACGCCGACTACCTCGCCGATCGCGAGCAATTCGGCCATGTCGACGAGATCGCGGGCGTCTCGGCGGGCGGCATGCCGACGCGCGTGAAGTGCCTGCACGCTCTCGCGGCTCACGCGCTGGCCGCGGGTCCGGGCGAGAATCCCATCGGCGACCTCGCGCTCGAGCGATCGAGCTGGAGCCCCGACGTGTGCCAGTGCCCCGACTACGGCGTCGACGAGGAGCCGACCGCGTGAGGCGGAGTGCCGCGCGCGTGGTCGCGACCGTCGCCGCGACGGTCGCGCTGCTCGCGCTCGGCACGGCGCCCGCGCACGCCGACCTCGTCCGCGACCGCCAGTACTGGCTCACCGAGTACGGCTTCACCACCGCGTGGAACACGAGCCGCGGCTCGGGCGTCAAGGTCGCGGTGATCGACACCGGCGTGAACGGCAACGTCGCCGAACTGCGCGGGGTCGTCGTCGGCGGCACGGATGCCTCGGGCATCGGCACGCCCGACGGCCAGACGCCGGTCGGGGTCGACGACCAGCACGGCACCATGGTCGCTTCATTGCTCGCGGGCCGCGGCAGCGCCCCCGGCGACGGCGTGCTGGGGGTGGCGCCCGAGGCATCCCTGCTCTCCGCGTCGGTCGCGTTCGGAACCGACACGGGCGCCGCGATCTCGAACGACGACCAGATCGCGCAGGCGATCACGTGGGCCGTCGACAACGGCGCCGACGTCATCAACATGTCGCTCACGCGCAACACCCGCGACTGGCCCGAGAGCTGGGACGCGGCGTTCATGCACGCGTTCGAGAACGACGTGGTGGTCGTCGCGGCCGCCGGCAACCGGGGGAGCGGCACGACCGAGGTCGGGGCCCCCGCGACGATCCCGGGCGTGCTCACCGTCGCCGGCGTCGACCGCGAGGAGAACGCGAGCTTCGACGCCAGCTCCCAGGGCATCACGATCTCGGTCGCGGCCCCGAGCGAGGAACTCGTGAGCGTCAAGCCCGACGGCAGCTACGCCATCTGGAGCGGCACGAGCGGGGCGGCGCCCATCGTCTCGGGGCTCGTCGCCCTCGTGCGGGCCGAGTATCCCGACCTCGACGCCGGCAACGTCATCAACCGCATCACCCAGACCGCGAAGCCGAAGGGCGACACGGTGCCGAGCCCGCTCTACGGGTACGGCCTGATCGACCCGGTCGCGGCGCTCACGGCCGACGTGCCGCTCGTCGACGACAACCCGGCCGCCCAACTCTCGGAGTGGATCCGCGTGCACCGCCGCGCCGAGGGCGAGGCCCCCGAGACTCCCGCGACGCAGGAGCCGATCGTGCCGATCGCCGATCCGCTGCCGCCGCGGTCCGACAGCGCGATGACGCTCTTCCCGACGCCGTGGACGCTGGCCTACATCACCGTGCCGCTCTCGCTCGTCGCCGGGTTTGGTATCCTAGGAGCGCTGTTGGGCATCGGCGCCACTCGGCATACCAGGCGGACTGCGCGTACTCGCGCGGAGTGATCGCGTTTCTGAGATTCAAGGAGTCCATTCACCGTGCCCAAGATTCTGATCGTCGGTGGCGGCTATGCGGGGTTCTACACGGCGTGGAAGCTCGAGAAGTGGCTGCGCCCCGGTGAGGCCGAGGTCACGGTCGTGGATCCGCTGCCCTACATGACCTACCAGCCGTTCCTGCCCGAGGTCGCGGCCGGCTCGATCGAGCCCCGTCACGCGGTCACCTCGCAGCGTCGGCACCTGACGAAGACGAACGTCATCACGGCGAAGGTCACCCGCATCGACCACGCGTCGAAGACCGCCACGATCACGCCCGAGGTGGGCGAGCCGTGGGAGTTCGACTACGACGTGGTCGTGGTGACCGGCGGCGCCGTCTCGCGCACGTTCCCGATCCCGGGCATCGCCGACAACGCGATCGGCCTCAAGACCATCGAAGAGGCCGTCGCCATCCGCGACCGCGTGCTCTCGAACTTCGACAAGGCCGCCTCGCTGCCCCCCGGGCCCGAGCGCGACCGCCTGCTCACGTTCGTCGTCGTCGGCGGCGGATTCGCGGGCATCGAGGTGTTCGCCGAGCTGCGTTCGTTCGCGAGCGCGCTGCTGAAGTACTACCCGCAGATCACGTTCGACGAGACGCACTTCCACCTCATCGAGGCGATGGGCCGCATCATGCCCGAGGTCTCGCTGCCGACGAGCCACTGGGTGATCAAGCACCTCGCCCAGCGCGGCGCCGAGATCCACCTCGACACGCAGCTCACGAGCGCCCTCGACGGCCGCATCGAGCTGTCGACCGGCGAGAGCTTCGAGTCCGACCTGATCGTGTGGACGGCGGGCGTCATGGCCAACCCGGGCATCGTGCGCACGAGCGACCTCCCCGTCGAGGAGCGCGGCCGCATCAAGGCGCGCGCCGACCTGCGCGTGGGCGACGACGACGACTTCGTGCCCGACGCCTGGGCCGCGGGCGACATCGCGGCGGTGCCCGACCTGTCGGGCGGCGGCGTCGGCGGCTACTGCGTGCCGAACGCCCAGCACGCCGTGCGCCAGGGCAAGCTGCTCGCGAAGAACATCGTCGCCGTGCTGCGCGGCGAGGAGCCCAAGGAGTACTTCCACAAGAACCTCGGCGCCGTCGCCGGCCTCGGCCTCGGCTCGGGCGTGTTCCAGTCGGGCAAGATCGCGATCAAGGGCCTCATCGCCTGGTTCGCGCACCGCGGCTACCACGGGCTCGCCATGCCGAGCTGGGAGCGCAAGTTCCGCGTGTTCTGGGGCTGGTGGAACAATTTCTGGCTCGGCCGCGACATCGTCTCGCTGTCGGCCCTCCAGGCACCGCGCGCCCAGTTCGAGGCGTTCGCCGCCCGCCCGAAGCCGCCGGCAGCGGAGGCCCCGGCTCCGGCCGCCCCGGTTGCGCAGAAGGCCGACGCGAAGGCTGCGAAGCCCGTCACCGCGAAGCCGGCCGAGGGCGCGAAGGCCGAGGCCGTCGGCGCGAAGTAGCGGCCGCTCAGTAGTCTGGAACGCGGTGGTGCCCCTCGGGGCGCCGCCGCGTTCCGCGTCTGCGGCGCTTCGAACCTTCGGAGGCGGGCGGGCGCTGACGGCTCCCGTAGCCCAACGGCAGAGGCAGGCGACTTAAACTCGCTTCAGTCTGGGTTCGAATCCCAGCGGGAGCACCGTACGGTGCGTCGCCGGCGTCGCTCGCCTCAGCCGAGGCGGTCGAGCCGGCGCAGGATCAGCCCCTCGCGCAAGGCCCAAGGCGAGACCTCGAGCTCGGAGACCTTGAACGCTCGCATCGCCTCGCTGAGCACGACCGCGCCGGCCACGATCTGGAACGTGCGGTCTGGCGTGATACCGGGCAGGGCGGGTCGCGCGTCGGCGGGGATCCGCGCGAGGCGCGGGGTCCAGTCGTCGAGTCCCTTGAGCGGCAGCACCGCGCGTTCGGATGCCCCGGGCCCCGCGCTCGTGGTCCCGGCGAGCCGCGCGAGCGAGCGGATCGTCTTCGAGGAGCCGACGATGTGGTCGGCGCGCGGTTTCAGCGGGAAGCTGCGGACGACGTCGGCCAGCACCTCGCGGGCGTGTGCGCGGAGCCGGTCGACCTGCTCGGGCGTGGGCGGGTCGTCGGGGAGGAACTCGATCGTCGATCGTCCGGCGCCGAGCGGCACCGACAGGGCGATCTCGGGGTCCTCGTCGAGCCCTTGGGCGATCTCGAGCGAACCGCCGCCGATGTCGAAGAGCAGGATGCGATCGGCCGACCAGCCGTACCACCGCCGCACGGCCAGGAACGTGAGCCGGGCCTCGTCGTCGCCCGAGAGCACCCGGAGTTCGACACCGGTCTCGCGGGTGATGCGGGCGAGCACCTCCTCGCCGTTCGCCGCCTCGCGGATGGCCGAGGTCGCGAAGGGCAGCAGCTCGTCGATGCCGTCGGCGCGCGCCGCGGCGACGGCCGTGCCGATGGCCTCCACGATGCCGCGCACGCCGACGTCGCTGATCGAGCCGTCGGGCTCGAGGTAGCGCATCAGCCGCAGCACCGACTTGTGCGAGGCGGCGGGGATCGGACGACCGCCCGGATGCGCGTCGACGACGAGCAGGTGGACGGTGTTCGAGCCGACGTCGAGGACTCCCAGGCGCATGATGCGAGGGTATCCGCGATTCGGGCATACTGGTGCGACTGGGACGATCGTCCCACTTTGACGACGGCGAGGTCGGAAGGAGCGAGATGGCCCGCATCCCCGCGCCCGAGCGCCGCGAAGCGCTCATCGACGCCGCCCTGCGCGTCGTCGCGCGCGACGGCATCTCGCATGCGACCACCCGGGCGATCGTCGCCGAGGCCGGCATGAGCCTCGCCAGCTTCCACTACGCCTTCGCCTCGCGCGACGAGCTGATCGACGAACTCATCCGCACCGTCGTCGAGCGCGCCGAGAACGAGGTCGTCCCGTCGCTCGACCCGCACCTCTCGGTGCGCGAGCGCATCGAGGCCGGACTGCTCCGCTACTTCGGGCACCTGAAGGCGCGTCCGTCGCACGAGCAGGCGATGCTCGAGCTCACCTGGTACGCGCTTCGCGCCCCCGAGCGGCATCCCCTCGCCGTCTCGCAGTACGCGCGCTACCGGGAGTTCGCGATGGCGGCGCTGCAGCGCGCGACGACCGACTCCGGTATCACGTGGACCCTGCCGCTCGACCAGGTCGCGCAGGTGCTCGTGGCCCTCACCGACGGGCTCACGACCACCTGGCTGGTCGACCGCGACGACGAGGCGGCGCTGCGCTACATCGGCATCGCCGCCGACACCCTCTCCAGATTGGCGGACGCCCGATGACCCACCTCGATGCCGCGACCGCCCCGGCGGCCGGGGGCGCGTTCGCCGAGCCGACGCGCCGCGTCGGCGCCGGCTGGATCGCGAGCTTCGCCACCGCGTGGCTGGGCATCTGGATGGCGCAGCTCGCCCCCGTGCAGCTGCTGCTGCCCGCACAGATCGACCGGGTGCTCCAACCCGAGCACTGGACCGACAGCGTGCTCGCCTTCGGCATCGTCTCGGGCATCGCCGCGCTCTTCACGATCGTCGCGTACCCCGTGACGGGCGCCCTCTCGGACCGCACCGCCTCGCGCTTCGGCCGGCGCCGGCCCTGGATCGCGATCGGCGCGGTCGTCTTCGCCATCGCGCTCGTCGTGCTCGGGTTCCAGACGGGCATCGTCGCGATCGGCGCGGCATGGGTCGTGGCATCCATCGGATTCTGCATCGTGACCGCCGCGCTCACCGCGACGATCTCCGACCGGGTGCCGGTCGACCAGCGCGGCTTCGTCTCGGCGTGGATGTCGGCGCCGCAGTCGGTGGGCATCATCCTCGGGCTCGTCATCGTGACGATGCTCGTGACCGGCACCGAGGCCGGCTACGCCGTGCTCGCGCTGCTGCTCGTGATGCTGGTGCTGCCGTTCCTGCGCCTGCCAGACCAGGTGCTGGGCACGCGCGAACGCGAACGGGTCACGGCCCGGGGCATCCTCGCCACGCTCTGGATCAGCCCGCGGCGCCACCCCGACTTCGCCTGGACGCTCACGAGTCGCGTGCTCGTCTCGATCGGCAACGCGCTCGGCACCAGCCTGCTGCTGTACTTCCTCATGTTCGGGCTGAACGACCGCAACGCCGAAGACGACCTGCTCGTGCTGACGCTCATCTACATGGTGTTCGTGATCATCGCGTCGCTCGTGTTCGGGCGGCTCTCCGACCGGCTCGCGCGCCGGAAGTCGTTCGTGTTCGCGGCCTCGCTGCTGCAGGCCGTCGCGGCGCTGCTGCTCGCGTTCGTGCCCGACCTCACGGCGGCGATGATCGCCGCCGGCATCCTCGGCCTCGGCTACGGCTGTTTCCTCTCGGTCGACCAGGCGCTCGCGACGCAGGTGCTGCCGGACCCCGCCGCCCGCGGCAAGGACCTCGGCATCATGAACATCGCCACCGCCGTGCCGCAGGCGCTCGGCCCGCTGATCGGCGCGATCGCGGTGGTCGCGACCGGATCGTTCATGCTCGTCTTCCTGCTGAGCGCCGCGTGTGCGGTCGGCGGATCGATCGCGGTGTCGCGAGTGAGGAGCGTCCGATGAGCCTCGACCTGGCGCAGGCCCCCGGTGCGGATGCCGCGCCCTGGACCCGACCGGACGTCTACTGGCCGGAGCTCACCGCCGCCACCCGCGATCTCGACGCACCCGTCGGGGTGCTGCACCTCGGCGCCCTGCGCCACAACGCGGCCGACATGGCGCGCCGCGCCGGCGGCACGCCCATCCGCATCGCGTCGAAGTCGATCCGCGTGCGGGGCGTGATCGAGGCGCTGCTGCGCCGGCCCGCGTACCACGGCGTGCTCGCGTACACGCTCGCCGAGGCGATCTGGCTCGCCGACACCGTCGACGACCTCGTCGTGGGCTACCCGACCGCGGAACGCGCGGGCATCCGGCGGCTGGCGAGCGACCCGGCACTCGCCTCGCGCATCGCGATCATGGTCGACTCGCCGGCGCAGCTCGACCTCGTCGACGCGGTGCTTCCGCCGGGGCGTCGCGAGGAGATCCGCGTGTGCCTGGAGCTCGACGCGTCGTGGAAGGCGCCGGTGCTCGGTCACCTCGGCGTGCGCCGGTCGCCCGTGCACGCGCCGGAGGATGCCGCGGCCCTCGCGGCGTACATCGCCGACCGGCCGGGCTTCCGGTTGGTGGGCGTGATGGCATACGAGGCGCAGATCGCCGGAGTCGGCAACCGCCCCGTCGGCCGGCCGCTCGAGGGTGCGATGAACCGGTGGATGCAGTCGCAGTCCCGACCCGAGCTCACCGAGCGGCGGGCGCGCACCGTGGCCGCGATCCGCGAGCACGCCGACCTCGAGTTCGTGAACGGCGGAGGCACGGGCTCGCTCGAGTCGACGGCCGCCGATCCGTCGGTGACCGAGATCGGCGCCGGTTCGGGCATCTTCGGCGGGCACTTCTTCGACGGGTACGCGCACTTCACGCCCGCGCCGGCGGCTGCCTTCGGCCTCGACGTCGTACGCCGGCCGAGCAGCCGGCACGCGACGGTCCTCGGCGGCGGATGGATCGCCTCCGGGCCGCCCGGAGACGACCGGATGCCGCGGCCGGTGTGGCCCGATGGGCTCGTGTACCTCCCGCGCGAGGGCGCCGGCGAGGTGCAGAGCCCGCTCGCGGGCCCAGGGTCCGACGCCCTGCGGGTCGGCGACCGGGTCTGGTTCCGGCACACCAAGTCGGGCGAGCTCGCCGAGCACCTCGACGCCTTCCGGCTGGTCGACGCCGGCACCGTCGTCGACGAGATCCCCACCTACCGCGGCCAGGGGAGGGCGTTCCTGTGACAGCCAGCGGCGCCGTCTGGCGCAACTGGGGCCGCAGCGAACAGGTTCGACCACGACGCGTCGAGCGGCCCGATTCGGCCGGCGCCGTGCAGCGCGCGGTCGTCGCCGCCGCCGAGGCGGGCCTGCGCGTGAAGCCGGTCGGCTCGGGCCACAGCTTCACCGGCATCGCCGTCGCACCCGACGTGCAGCTCGACCTCACCGACCTCTCGGGCGTGATCGAGGCGGATGCCGCGACCGGTCGCGTTCGGCTCGCCGCCGGCACTCGGCTGCACCAGTTGCCGAGGCTGCTCGCCCCCTACGGCCTCGCGATGCCGAACATGGGCGACATCGACCGCCAGACCATCTCGGGTGCCATCTCGACCGGCACCCACGGCACGGGCCTGCGCTTCGGCGGGCTCGCGACCCAGGTCGTCGCGGCCCGGCTCGTCACCGGCAACGGCGAACTGATCGAGGTGAGCGAGACCAGCCGGCCCGAGCTGCTGCCCGCCGTGCGGCTGGGGCTCGGGGCGCTCGGGGTGCTCGTCGACGTGACGCTCCAGCTCGTGCCGCGTTTCGTGCTGCACGCCGTGGAGCAGCCGGAGCCGCTCGAAGGCGTGCTCGAGAACTGGCAGGAGCGGGTCGCCGGCGCCGATCACTTCGAGTTCTACTGGTTCCCGCACACCGACACGGCGCTCACCAAGACGAACACGCGCCTGCCCGGCGACGCCCCGCGCGACCCGATCGGGCCCGTCTCGCGCTGGATCGACGACGAGCTGCTCGCGAACGGCGCCTACCGGGCGATCTGCGCGCTCGGCCGCGTCGCGCCGGGCGTCACGCCGTTCTTCGCGCGCCAGGTCGACAAGCTCACCGGCGACCGCGAGTTCACCGACCACTCGCCGAGCGTGTTCACGACGCACCGCACGGTGCGGTTCCGCGAGATGGAGTACGCGGTGCCGCTCGACGCGGTGCCCGATGCGTTCCACGAGCTGTGCCGGCTCATCGAGCGACGCGGCTGGCGCATCAGCTTCCCGGTGGAGGTGCGGGCGGCCGCGCGAGACGAGAACTGGCTCTCGACCGCGTACGGCCGGCCGTCGGGCTACATCGCCGTGCACCGGTACTTCCGCGAGGATCCGACCGAGTACTTCGCCGCGGTCGAGCAGATCCTGCTCGCCCACGGCGGCCGACCGCACTGGGGCAAGCTGCACACGCTCGGCGCCGAGGCCCTGCGGGGGCGGTATCCGCGATTCGACGACTTCCTGGCGGTGCGGGACGAGCTCGACCCCGAGCGGCGCTTCCAGAACGCGTACCTGGAGCGCGTGCTCGGCGCCTGAGCACCGACCCGGCATGCCCCGTGCGGTTCCTGCCAGTCCCATGGGAAAGGCAGGGCGCACGCGTCGCCCGCCGGTAGCATGAGAAGACCGTCCGAATCCCTTCGCGCCCCAGCAAGGAGCCCCGCCATGGAATGGCTCATCCCCGTCCTCATCGTCGTCGCGCTCGTCGTGATCATCGGCATCTACCTGTGGGCGACGTACAACTCGCTGGTCACGCTGAACGTGCGGGTCGACGAGGCGTGGAGCGACATCACGGTGCAGCTGAAGCGCCGTGCCGACCTCATCCCGAACCTCATCGAGACGGTCAAGGGCTACGCGGCGCACGAGAAGGCCGTCTTCGAGAACGTCACGCGGGCGCGTGCCGAGACGCTGCAGGCGCAGGGCCCGGCCGATGCATCCGCCGCCGAGAACCACATGCAGCAGGCGCTGAAGTCGATCTTCGCCGTCGCCGAGGCGTACCCGCAGCTCCAGGCGAGCCAGAACTTCCTGCAGCTGCAGGCCGAGATCGTCGACACCGAAGACAAGATCCAGGCATCTCGCCGGTTCTACAACGGCGGCGTCCGCGAGCTCAACACCAAGATCAAGGTGTTCCCGAACACGCTGTTCGTGCGGGGCCTCGGCTTCCACGAGCGCGACTTCTTCGAGGTCACCGAGGCGGCGGCGATCGCCGAGCCGCCGCGCGTCCAGTTCTGACGTCGGAGCGCTGACACCACCCGATGTACCGCGCGATCGCCAAGAACAAGCGCAACACCTTCTTCACGATCCTGCTGTTCCTGCTGATCATCGGCGGGCTCGGCTGGCTCGCCGCATCCATCTACGGTGACCTGACGATCGTGATCGTCACCGTCGTGATCGCGATCGGCTACGCGCTGATCCAGTACTTCACCGCCGACAAGCAGGCCATCGCGATGTCGGGTGCGGTCGAGATCACCTCGAAGGCCGAGCACCCGCGGCTCTGGCGCACGGTCGAGAACCTCTCGATCGCGACCGGCACGCCGATGCCGAAGGTATACGTCATCTCCGACCAGGCGCCCAACGCGTTCGCGACGGGGCGCGACCCCGAGCACGCGATCGTCGCGGCCACGACGGGCCTGCTCGAGATCATGGACGACGCCGAGCTCGAGGGCGTCATGGCGCATGAGCTCGGGCACGTTCGCAACTACGACATCCGGCTGTCGATGGTCGTGTTCGGCCTCGTGGTCGCGATCGGCTTCATCTCGGACCTCCTCGTGCGCATGGCGTTCTTCGGCGGCAACCGCAACAACAACGGCAACCCGATCGTCCTGATCTTCGGCATCGTCGCGATGCTGGTCGCGCCGCTCGTGGCGAGCCTCGTGCAGCTGGCCGTCTCGCGCCAGCGCGAATACCTCGCGGATGCCACGGGCGCGATGACGACCCGTCACCCCGACGCGCTCGCCCGCGCCCTCCTGAAGCTCGAGGCGTACGGCCGCCCGATGAAGCGGCAGAACTCGTCGATGGCGCACCTCTGGATCGCCGACCCGCTGAAGCCGGGCGTCATCGACCGCCTCTTCGCGACGCACCCGCCGATCCCCGACCGCGTGAAGCGGCTGCAGGAGATGGGCGGCGCCTTCTAGGCGACGAGCTCGGCCGCGAGCGCGGGGGAGAGGTCGCCGCGACCGGCGACGACCACGTCGTCGAGACCCTGCCACGCGGCGGCCGCACGGAGCACGGGCACGAGCCGTGCCGCCATGTCGGCCGGCGCCCCGGCCTCCGCCCATGCGGACTGCACTCGCAGTACCCCGCCCTGCCGGTCGCTCTTCAGGTCGACGCGGCCGACCACGTCGTCGTCGATGAGCACGGGCAGCGAGTAGTAGCCGAACTTGCGCTGCGGCTCGGGCGTGTAGATCTCGATGCGGTAGTGGAAGTCGAACAGCCGCTCGGTGCGCGGCCGGAACCACACCACGGGGTCGAACGGCGAGAGCAGCGCGACAGCCTCCATCCGGCGGGGCCGCCGCGCGTCGCGGTGCAGCCAGGCCGGGGTCGCCCGCGAGCCGGTCTGCCAGCCGGGCACGGCGACCGGCACGAGCGTGCCCGCGTCGACGAGGTCGGCGATCGCGGGCTTCACCTGCGCGCGGGTCATGCGCCAGTAGTCGGCGAGGTCGGCCTCGGTCGCGATGCCGAGGGCGGATGCCGCGCGCTCGACGAGCTCGCGGAGCGCGTCGGCGACCGGCACCTCGCGCTCGAGCACCGCCGCGGGCAGCGCCTGCTCGGGCAGTGCGTACACCCGCTCGAACCGGCGGCGTTCGACGCAGACGACCTCGCCCGTGCGGAACATCCACTCGAGCGTGCGCTTGACGTCGGACCAGCCCCACCACGGCCCGCGCCGCTCGTTGGCGTCGTGCTCGATCTCGCTCGCGCGCATCGGACCCTTCGCGGCGAGCTCGTCGACGAGCCATGCCGCGAGTTGCCGGTTCTCGGCGACCCAGCCGCCCCAGTCGCTGCCCTTGCTGCGGTACTCGTCGCGGCGGAACGCGAACAGCGGCCACAGCTCGCGCGGCACGTACGCGGCCTGGTGCGCCCAGTACTCCATGAGCCGTCCGCGGCCGCCGTTCGCGAGCCGGTCGAGCAGGGCTCGATCGTACGATCCGAGGCGGCTGAACGCCGGCAGGTAGTGGCTGCGCTCGAAGACGTTGACGGAGTCGATCTGGAGCAGCCCGAGGCGGTCGACCACGCCGGCCACCTGCCGCGTACCTGCAGGCGAGGTCGCGGGCGGGCGACCGAATCCCTGCGCCGCGAGCGCGATGCGGCGCGCGAGCGCGGGACTGACGGTGTCGATTCGGCGGGAGGCATCCATGGCGTCGCCGACGCTACCGGAGCCCCCCGACATCGCACCGCCGCATCGCATGCCGGTCGCGGAATCCATGCGTCCTAGACTGGTCGGATGACGGACTCGAAGGGGCGGGCTCGAGCCGGGTTCCCGAGGCGACGCGGCAGGGTGCGATCGACTGCTCCCGAGGCGCCGGAGGGTGCCGAGGCCGCGACGGGCGACCGGCCGCACAGCGACGTCGCCGAGGCGGTGCCCTACGGCATGCGGCTCGCGGCCGCCTGGTCGTGGCGGCTCCTGCTGGTCGGCGGCGTGCTCGCGGTGGTCGTGTTCCTGATCATCCAGCTGCGCCTGATCGTCATCCCCCTGCTCGTCGCCGTGCTCGTCGGGGCGCTGCTCGTGCCGTTCTCGCAGTTCCTGCAGCGGCATCGCTGGCCGAAATGGCTGGCGGTCACGGTCGCGATGCTCACGGCGCTCGCGGTCGTCGGGGGCCTCCTGACCCTCGGCATCACGCAGATCGTGCGCGGCTCCGACGAACTGGCCGCCCAGTCCCTCGTCGCGTGGGACGAGTTCCGCGCCTGGCTCCTCGACGGCCCGCTGCAGTTGACGGAAGACCAGTTGAACGACTGGCTCGCGCAGGCCGTGGCGACCATCCAGGCCGAGAGCAGCCTCATCTGGAGCGGAGCCCTCTCGGTCGGCAGCACCGTCGGGCACTTCCTCGCCGGCATGCTGCTCGCGCTGTTCGCGACGCTGTTCGTCCTGATCGACGGCCGCGGCATCTGGAACTGGATCGTGGGCATCTTCCCCCGCCGCGCACGGGCCGCCGTCGACGGCGCCGGCACGGCCGGATGGAACACCCTGCAGAACTTCGCGAAGGTGCAGATCCTCGTCGCGACGATCGACGCGATCGGCATCGGCGTCGGCGCGGCCCTCCTCGGCGTCCCGCTCGCCGTGCCGATCGGCATCCTCGTCTTCCTCGGCTCGTTCATCCCGATCGTCGGTGCCGTGGCCACCGGCGCGCTCGCGGTCTTCGTGGCGCTCGTCTACAACGGCTGGGTGATCGCGCTCATCATGCTCGGGATCGTGCTGCTCGTGCAGCAGGTCGAGGGGCACATCCTGCAGCCGCTCATCATGGGCACCGCCGTCAAGGTGCACCCGCTCGGCGTGGTGGTCGCGGTCGCGACCGGATCGCTGCTCGCGGGCATCCCCGGCGCGCTGTTCGCCGTGCCGATCGCGGCGGTCGTGAACGTCATGGTCGGCTACGTCGCGAGCGGCGTCTGGAAGTCGGAGGCCCCACCACCGGCGCCGGGCCTCCAATCGCCGCTCTGGCGCACGGTCCCGCAGGAGCGACCGAAGTTCGGACGAGGAGCATGACCGTCGTGACGCAGGTGTATCCGGGGCCCTCGCTGGCCGAGTACGAGCAGGCCCGTGAGACCGTCGCGCGCGTCGCGCGGCGCACGCCGATGGAGTCCTCGCGGTACCTCGCGCGCGAACTCGGGGTGCCGGTGCACCTCAAGTGCGAGAACCTCCAGCGCACGGGGTCGTACAAGCTGCGCGGCGCGTACAACCGCATGAGCGCCCTCACCCCGCAGGAGCGCGAGCGCGGCGTGGTCGCGGCCTCCGCGGGCAACCACGCCCAGGGCGTCGCGTTCGCGGCCCGCGAGCTCGGCATTCGCGCGACGATCTTCATGCCCGTGGGCGTCGCGCTGCCCAAGCTCGAGGCCACGCGCGCCTACGGCGCGGACGTGGTGCTGCGCGGCGAGTCGGTCGGAGAGACGATGGCCGCAGCCGCCGCGTTCGCCGACGAGACCGGCGCCGTGCCCATCCCTCCGTTCGACCACCACGACGTGATCGCCGGCCAGGGAACGCTCGGGCTCGAGATCCTCGAGCAGGTGCCGGATGCCTCGACCATCGTCGTGCCGATCGGCGGCGGCGGCCTCGCGGCCGGCATCGCGAGCGCGGTCAAGCAGCGCGCTGCCGAGCTCGGTCGCGAGATCCGGGTCGTCGGCGTGCAGGCCGCGAACGCGGCGCCCTACGTGGCGTCGATCGCCGCGGGCGGCCCGCGCGAGGTGCCGATCGTTCCGACGATCGCCGACGGCATCGCCGTCTACCGGCCGGGCGTGCTGAACTTCGAGGTGATCCGGGCTGCCGTCGACGAGATCGTCACCGTGTCCGAAGACGACATCGCCCGCGCGCTGCTCGTGCTGCTCGAGCGCGCGAAGCTGGTCGTCGAGCCCGCCGGCGCGGTATCGGTCGCGGCCCTGATGACGGGTGCCGTCCGAAGCGACGGCCCGATCGTCGCGCTGCTGTCGGGCGGCAACATCGACCCCCTCCTGATGCAGCGCGTCATCGCGCACGGCCTCGCCGCCTCCGGGCGGTACCTCACCGTGCGACTCGGCCTGCCCGACCGGCCCGGCCAGCTCGTACGCGTCGCCGAGCTCCTCGCCGGCACGCACGCGAACGTCGTCGAGGTCATGCACACCCGGCACGGGCGGGGCATGCAGATCTCCGAGGTCGAAATCGACATCTCGGTCGAGACGCGCGGGCCTGGGCACCGGGCCGAGGTCGTCGAGATCCTCCGGCAGGCCGGCTACGAGCCCGTCGTCCTCGACGACTGAAGGGCAGACGCGAACGGCGGATGCCCCGTCCGGAGCATCCGCCGTTCGTCGAATCGAAGGGCTACTGACCGCCCCAGGTCTCGACCTTGACGATCTCGACGGCGATCTCGCGGCCGTTGGGGGCGGTGTAGGTGGCGCGGTCGCCGACCTTGAGGCCGAGGATCGCGGCGCCGAGCGGCGACTGCTCGCTGAAGACGTCGAGTTCGGAGTCTCCGGCGATCTCGCGGCTGCCGATGAGGAAGGTCTCTTCGTCGCCCGCGATGACCGCGGTGATGACGGTGCCCGACTCGACGATGCCCTTGGACGCGGGCGCCTCGCCGACCTGGGCGGTGCGCAGCAGTTCCTTCAGCTGGCGGATGCGGGCCTCCTGCTTGCCCTGCTCGTCCTTCGCCGCGTGATAGCCGCCGTTCTCCTTGAGGTCGCCCTCTTCGCGCGCGGCTTCGATGCGCTTGGCGATCTCTTCGCGACCCGTCGTCGAGAGCTGCTCGAGCTCGCCCGCGAGCCGGTCGTAGGCCTCCTGGGTCAGCCAGGTGACGGTGGCTTCCTGAGCCATGGTGCACACTCCAGTGATTCAGACGTGTCCGGATAGACGTGTCGCCCCGCGAATGGCGAGGCGAAGCTCACAGTCTAGGTGAGCCAGCAGTGCTCCACCAAACCCGTGTTCGCCTCCTGCGCGACCCTCACGGTCTCGGTGAAGCTCCGCGTGTACGTGTCGGAGGCCGGGATCTCGACGACCTTCCAGCCGACCACCGTGAACTCGTCGTTGTACGCCTGCACCACGCACGCCGTCTCGGATCCGGGTGCCACGGAGAGGCGCCAGGTGACCTCGACCATGCGCTCGTCGTTGTGGAGCGTGTGCCCCGTGCCGGCGACCTCGAGCGAGGGTCGCTGCCCGTCGAGCCCGGCCCAGACGACCCACGAGACGAGCACGACCGCGAAGGCGATCGCGGCGCCGATGAGGAGCCGGCGGTCGCGGCGGCGATGCTGCCGTGTGCGGCCGTAGCGGGCGGCGAGGGCATCGGGTGCGGCGTTCACTCCCGGCTCCCTCCGGATCGGATCGACTAGGCTTTCCTCCAGCCTAACCCGCCCCGTGAAGGCCGCCGCCCAGCCGAAGGACGCCCGCTCGTGCACCATCTCGCCGCCGCCTCGAACGCCGGAGCAACGATCCTCGGAGCCGCGAACCAAGACGAGTTCGACCCGAACGACGTCACGCCCGGGGTCATCGGCTTCGTGCTGACGATCCTCGTCATGTTCGCGGTGCTGCTGCTCGTGCTCGACATGGTCCGCCGCATCCGCCGCGTGAACTACCGCGCCGAGGCGCGCGCGCAGATCGAGGCCGAGCAGCAGGCCGCCGCAACGGCCGAGGCGAGCGACGCCGACGGCGAGGCCGTCGACGGCGGGGCATCCGGAGATGCGGCGCCCGACGGCGAATCCGGGCCCGACGCACCGACCCGGCCCGACGCACCGACCCGGTGAGACCGGCAGCCGGTCAGCCCACGTGGTAGACCGGGTCCATCGCGATCAGCAGCGTCGCCGTCCAGTGGCAGATGAACGCGAGCACCGTGCACACGTGGAAGATCTCGTGGAAGCCGAAGTGCCCCGGCCACGGATTCGGGCGCTTGAGGCCGTAGACGACGGCGCCGATCGTGTAGAGCACGCCGCCGACGATCACGAGGACCATCATCGCCACGCTCGCGGCGAGCAGGTCGCCGAGGTACATGACCGCGGCCCAGCCGAGCAGCAGGTACAGCGGGACGTACAGCCAGCGGGGCGCCGTGATCCAGAACACGCGGAAGCCGATGCCCAGCAGCGCTCCGCCCCAGACGACCGCGAGCAGCAGCCAGCCCTTGTCGGGCGGAAGCGCGAGGATCGCCAGCGGCGTGTAGGTGCCCGCGATCAGCAGGAAGATGTTGGCGTGGTCGATGCGCTTGAGCACGACCTTCGTCGTCGGCTTCCAGTCGAACCGGTGGTAGAGCGCCGAGTTGCCGAACAGCAGCATCGACGTGAGCGTGAACACCGCCGACGCCCACTTCGCGGGCGCGCCCTCGGCCAGCACGATGAGCACGATGCCCGCGACGATCGTCAGCGGGAAGGTCGCCGCGTGGATCCAGCCCCGCCAGGTGGGCTTCACGTCGGCGGCGTCGGCGACGGATGCATCCAGCAGCGGGATGTTGGGCAGGTCGGGCCCCTCGCGGTCGTCGCTCGCGACCGCGGCGTCGGCGGCGTCGAGATCGGCGGCCGGGTGCGCGAGGTGCTCGGCGACGTCTTCGGGCTCGCGGCGTTCGGAGGCAACCATGGGCCAAGCGTAGGCGCTCGCGGTCACATCATGCTGTGAGGCGGCGGTAGCGTAGTCGCGTGCAGAACAGCGATCGATCCCGAGGTCGCGGCATCCTCTACCGCGTCTACGAACGGCGGCTCCGCAGCGGTCTCGATGAGGCCGCGACGCCGAAGCACGTCGCGATGATCATCGACGGCAACCGGCGGTGGGCCAAGCAGCTCGGCTACGACACCGCGGCGCACGGCCACCGGGCCGGTGCCGCGAAGGTACGCGAGTTCCTCGAGTGGTGCGATGACCTCGGCATCCAGGTCGTCACGCTCTACCTGCTCTCCAGCGACAACCTCGTCAACCGCGCCTCCGACGAGCTGACCGACCTCATCGAGATCATCGCCGAGCTCGCCGAGGAGCTCAGCCATTACCGCGACTGGCGCGTGCAGCACGTCGGCAGCGACCAGGGCCTGCCCGAGCCGCTCGTCGCCGCGCTCGACGCCGCGGAGCACCGCACGGCCGACAAGCGCGGCCTGCACGTGAACCTGGCCGTCGGCTACGGCGGCCGCACCGAGATCACCGACGCGATGCGCGCGATCGTCGCGGCGCATCACGCCGAGGGGCGCAGCCTCGAGGATCTCGCCGAGCGGCTCACGCCCGAGCTCATCGGCGAGCACCTCTACACGGGCGGGCAGCCCGATCCCGACCTCGTGATCCGCACGTCGGGCGAGCAGCGGCTGAGCGACTTCATGCTCTGGCAGGCTGCTCACAGCGAGTTCTACTTCGTCGAGGCGCTCGGCCCCGACCTGCGGCGCGTCGACTTCCTGCGGGCCATCCGCGACTACGCGAAGCGCCATCGCCGCTTCGGCGGCTGACATCCGCACGCCCGAGTCTGTCAAGATATGCCTCGAAGAAGGGGGCCCTCGACGGTGACCATCGAAGACTTTCAGGCGGGGTTCGACGAAGAGCCCGGATACCTCGACTACGCCCGGGTCGGACCGCTCTCGCGGTCGGTGCTCGAGGAGTCGACCGCGTTCGGGCTGGTGCTCGAGCGGGCCAGGCACGGCAGCATGGACGCGTTCGGCGAGCAGGACGCGCGGATGCGCGCCGCCGCCTCGGCCGTGACGGGCTTCCCCGCCGACCACGTCGTGTTCCAGCCGAACACGTCGACGGGGCTCATGCACGCGATGTTCGGGCTCACCGGCACCGTGCTGCTCTCGCCCGACGAGTTCCCGACGCTGCCGATCGCCGCCGTGCGCGCGCAGGAGGCACTGCACGTGGTGCAGCCCGCCTGGCTCGAGACCGACCACGGCAAGATCACCCCGGCTCGCATCCGCGATCAGCTCGAGCACAACGTCGCCGCCGTCGCGGTGAGCCTCGTCGACGCCCGCACCGGGTACCTCGTCGACCTCGACGGCATCCGCCAGGTCATCGGCGACCGACTGCTCATCGTCGACGCGATCCAGGGCTTCGGGGTGGTCGATGCCCCCTGGGAGGTCGCCGACGTCATTGCCACGGGCGGCCAGAAGTGGTGCCGGGCCGGCTGGGGCACGGGCCTGCTCGCGCTCTCCGACCGCGCGCTCGAGCGGCTCACGCCGGTGTTCTCGGGGTTCAGCGGCACCGAGGAGGCGGAGCCGTGGGGCCACGTGCCGCCGCCCGCGCCGTCGGCACGTGCGTACCGCGTCTCGAACCCCGACCCGATCGCGCAGGCGCGGTTCGCGGCAGCGCTCGAGGAGATCGCCGCGACCGGAGCGGGCGCGATCAGCGCGGCCGTCGCCGAGCGGGTCAGCCGGGTCATCGAGCTCGCCGACGAGTTCGCCATCCCGGTCGTGAGCTCGCGCGGCGAGCAGGAGCGCGCCGGCATCGTGGTGTTCGAGCCGCTCGCCGAGCAGGTGACGCTGCTCACGGCGTCGCTGCACAACCACGGGCTCACCGCGACCACGCGGCTCGGCACCGTGCGGCTGAGCGTGCACGCGGCCACGAGCACCGAGACGCTCGAGATGCTGCGCGCGGCCTTCGTGTCGTACTCGACGGCCGCGAGCTACTGAGTCGGCGGCGGGTCGGCCGGATCGGCCGCGTCGGCCGCGCCGGAGGCATCCGGTGGTCGTCGGCGGCCCGGTGAACGGCGTGTGACCCGCCGCGTGTCGCTGCCGCGGATCCGGCGCGGCGGACGTACGTTCGGGGCATCGGACAAGGTGTCCGATCGAGTCGGCTCGTGAACCGCTCGTGGGAGGATCGCCGGCCGGCCCGAGGAACCGAGCGCACGCGCTCGGGGCGGGAGTGGTCGTGGCAACAGGTGCAACTTCCCAGTCCGGTCGGCAGCAGGGCCGCATGCAGGCGCAGCCCGGCGCCGCGTCGCCGGTCGCGGCGGCGCAGTCCGAACGGACGTACGTGCTCGATACCTCGGTGCTGTTGAGCGATCCCCGGGCGCTGTTCCGGTTCGCCGAGCACGCGGTCGTGCTGCCCGTGGTCGTCATCACCGAACTCGAGGCCAAGCGCAACGACCCCGAGATCGGGTACTTCGCGCGGCAGTCGCTGCGCATCCTCGACGAACTGCGCATCGAGCACGAACGACTCGACTTCCCGATCCCCGTCGGCGACGGCGGCTCGCTGCGGGTCGAGCTGAACCATTCCAGCCCCTCCGTGCTGCCCAGCGGTCTGCAGCTGGGCGACAACGACTCGCGGATCCTCGCGTGCGCCGCCAACCTCGCCAACGACGGCGTCGCCGTGACCGTCGTCTCGAAGGACCTGCCGCTGCGGGTGAAGGCCGCGGCGATCGGCATCGACGCGCAGGAGTACCGCGCCGAGCTCGCGGTCGATTCCGGCTGGACCGGCATGGCCGACCTCACCGTCGGCTCGAACGAGATGGCGAAGCTCTACGAGCATGAGGCGCTGGTCGTGCCCGACGCGCGCGGTCTCCCGATCAACACGGGCCTGGTGCTGCACTCCGACCGCGGCTCGGCGCTCGCCCGCGTCTCGAGCGACGACGGCGGCGTGCGGCTCGTGCGCGGCGACCGCGACGCCTTCGGCCTGCACGGACGCTCGGCCGAGCAGCGCCTCGCGATCGACCTGCTGCTCGACCCCGAGATCGGCATCCTCTCGCTCGGCGGGCGGGCCGGTACCGGCAAGTCGGCGCTCGCGCTGTGCGCGGGCCTCGAGGCGGTGCTGGAGCGCCAGCAGCACAAGAAGATCATGGTGTTCCGGCCGCTGTACGCCGTCGGCGGGCAGGAGCTCGGTTACCTTCCGGGCGACCAGGTCGAGAAGATGAATCCGTGGGCGCAGGCCGTGTTCGACACCCTCGGCTCGGTCGTCTCCGACAACGTGCTCGACGAGGTCGTCGACCGGGGCATCCTCGAGGTGCTGCCGCTCACGCATATCCGCGGTCGATCGCTGCACGACGCGTTCGTGATCGTCGACGAGGCGCAGTCGCTCGAGCGCAACGTGCTGCTGACCGTGCTCAGCCGCGTCGGCCAGAACTCCCGTGTCGTGCTCACCCACGACGTGGCCCAGCGCGACAACCTCCGCGTCGGGCGGCACGACGGCGTGGCATCCGTCATCGAGACGCTGAAGGGGCATCCGCTGTTCGCGCACGTCACGCTGACCCGCAGCGAGCGCTCGGCGATCGCGGCACTCGTCTCGGAGATGCTCGACGGGAACGAGCTGGCGTAGCGCCCTTCGGCAGCCGTCTGACGCGAGCTGCGCTGCGTCGATTCAGGAGAACGACGCCGGATCCGGACGATTTCGCCGGAATCGTCCTGATCCGGGCGTTCTCTCCTGAACCGCGGTGCGGAAGGATGAGCCGGAGGACGACCGAACGGATGGGCGCATGAGCGGATGGCACGGGATGGTCGGGGCATGACGGCGGCGGAACGGCTCGTCGACCTCGCGGCGGCGCTGTCGGGCGACCCGACCGGTCGCCGCCGGGAAGCCTGGCACGCCGAACTGGCGGGCGCCGAGTCGCGCGGGCTCCGGCGCCGCGAGGTCGTGTTCGCCGCATTCCGGGGGGCCGCCGACGTTCGCCGCTCGGCGATCCGGCGACTGCCCGCCGCCGCGGCGGCCGCACGCCGGCTGCGATGGTCGGCGACCGCCCTCGTGATCGCGGCACTGTTCGCGTTCGCGGCGTTCCTCGGCACCGGCCGGCCCGAGGAGTGGGCCGCGTTCCTCCGGCTCCTGCTGCTCGACGCCGCCGCGGCGCTCGGCGTACTCGGCGCCGTCGGCGTGGCCATGGGCGTGAGCATGCTCGCGAAGGGTGACGGGCGGAGGCCGTGGATGCTGGTGCTCGCGGTGCTCGCCGCGCCGATCCTTCTCGGCGTACTGCTCGTCACCGGCTTGTCGATGCTCTTCGCGGGCGGGATGCTCCTCGGCTTCGTCGTGCTCGGGGTCGCGCTCGCGGTGCCGATCTCATCCGGACCCGGTGCGCGGGCGACCTGGCCGGGCGTACCCGCCCGCCTCGGGCAGCGCACCACCGGGCTCCTCGGCGCGGCCGTGGTGCTCGCGGCGACGGCGGCGGTCGCGCTCCACGTGCTCGTGTGGAACCCGCAGGCGAAGGTGCCCGGCGTCGGGCTGGCCGAGATCTACACCACGATGGCCGCG
The DNA here is from genome assembly GCF_009647605.1 of Agromyces agglutinans. GTDB lineage: Bacteria > Actinomycetota > Actinomycetes > Actinomycetales > Microbacteriaceae > Agromyces > Agromyces agglutinans. Next base: position 134,048 of record NZ_WJIF01000008.1, read on the forward strand.
CGCGGCGAACCCGCGACGTGGGCGGCCAGGCTCGTCGCGGTCTGGGCGGTCGGATGGGTCGTGCTCGCGCTCGTGCTCGCGGCCGCCGGGATCGTGGGGCAGCGAGGCATCCTGCGGCGGCTCGACGCACGCCGCATCGCCCGCGCGACCCTCGTCGCGCTCGCGGGGATCGGGCTCACGAGCTGGCTCGCCGGATTCTCGATGGGGATGTCGCTCGCCGACGCCTTCGCGACCGGCGGAGGCGACGCCGCGGCGAGCGGCGCCGTGCTCATCGGCATCGGCATACTCGCCGGCCTCGCCGCGGCGGTACGCATCCTGCCTCCGCCCCTGCGGATCTCGGCCTGAGCCGGCACCGCAAGGGGCTTCCGCAGGGTCGACGGGCGTGGTTGCCTGACCGCGTGAGAATCCCGAGGATCCACTCCGACGCCGTGAACGGCGCCACCTACGACCCCGACCGGCGCGTGCTCACGATCGAGTTCGAGTCGGGTTCGGTGTACGAGTACCTCGACGTGGAGCCCGAGCTCTACGCCGACCTCGAGGCGGCGCAGCCGCATCCTTGGCGCGTCGTCGGGGCTCGCGTGAAGGAGCACGACTACCGCCGGCTGCGGTGAGCGTTCGGGCGTGCGCGTGGCGCCACTTGTGGCCCGTCGCGCCAGTCGAACTGGCGCTACGGGCGCGACATGGCGCGCGCGACCGGTCAGCCCTGCGGCGGCTTGGTCATCGAGAGCAGGTCGAGCGCGGTGTCGAGCTGCTCCTCGGTCAGTTCGCCCCGCTCGACGTAGCCGAGGTCGATGACGGCCTCGCGCACGGTGATGCCCTGCTTGACCGAGTGCTTCGCGATCTTCGCCGCAGCCTCGTAGCCGATGAGCTTGTTCAGCGGCGTCACGATCGAGGGCGACATGCCGGCCAGCGCGGTCAGGCGGTCGTGGTTCGCCTCGAGGCCGTCGATCGTCTTGTCGGCGAGCACGCGCGACGCGTTGGAGAGCAGTCGGATCGACTCGAGCAGCGCCGTGCCCATGACCGGGATCTGCACGTTCAGTTCGAAGGAGCCGGATGCTCCGGCCCAGGCTACCGTCGCGTCGTTGCCGATGACGCGGGCCGCGACCATGAGCACGGCCTCGGGGATGACGGGGTTCACCTTGCCGGGCATGATCGAGGAGCCGGGCTGCAGGTCGGGGATGAAGATCTCGCCGAGGCCGGTGTTCGGGCCGGAGCCCATCCACCGCAGGTCGTTGCAGATCTTGGTGAGGCTGACCGCGATGGTGCGCAGGGCCCCCGACGCGTCGACGAGGCCGTCGCGGTTCGCCTGCGCCTCGAAGTGGTCGGCCGCCTCGGTGATCGGCAGCTCGGTCTCGCGCTGCAGCAGCTCGATCACGAGCTGCGGGAAGCCCGCCGGCGTGTTGATGCCCGTGCCGACGGCGGTGCCGCCGAGCGGCACCTCGGCGACGCGGGGGAGCGCCGTGCGCACGCGCTCGATGCCGAGGCGGACCTGGCGGGCGTAGCCGCCGAACTCCTGGCCGAGCGTCACCGGGGTCGCGTCCATCAGGTGCGTGCGACCGGACTTCACGACGCCGGTCCAGGCCTCGGCCTTGGCCTCGAGGGCGACCGCGAGGTGGTCGAGTGCGGGGATGAGGTCGTCGATGAGCGCGGCGGTGACCGCGATGTGCACCGAGGTCGGGAAGACGTCGTTCGAGGACTGCGACGCGTTGACGTGGTCGTTCGGGTGGACGTCGGCGCCGAGCTTCTGCGTGGCGACGGTCGCGAGCACCTCGTTCATGTTCATGTTCGACGACGTGCCCGAGCCGGTCTGGTACGTGTCGACCGGGAAGTGCTCGACGAACCCGTGACGACCGGCGATGACCTCGTCGGCCGCGGCGACGATCGCGTCGGCGATGCCCTGGTCGAGCACGCCGAGCTGCGCGTTGGCCTGCGCGGCGGCCTTCTTGATGCGCGCGAGCGCGGCGATCTGCGCGGGCTCGAGGCCGGAGCCGGAGATCGGGAAGTTCTCGACGGCGCGCTGCGTCTGCGCACGGTAGAGGGCCGACGCGGGGACCCGCACCTCGCCCATCGTGTCGTGCTCGATACGGTAGTCGGCGGCGTTGTCCACCACGGTGTGTTCCCTTCGGTTCCTGCCGGGCGCGGTCTGCGCCGGTTGCTGCCGGATGCCCCGGCCGGGGTCGCCGGCGGGGCTCAGATCCGGCCGACGACGACGTCGGTCTCGGCGCGACCCTCGCGGAGCCGGTAGTTCGCGCCGACGACAGCCAGCCTACCCTCGGCGATCGCGTCGGAGATCATCTCGGAGCCCTCGACGAGCTTGTGCACGGTATCGCGCAGGTGCTCGCGGCCGACGTAGCCTGCGTCGACATCGGCGGCGCTGATCGCGGCGTCGGCGGCCACTCCGGCGACGCGCCGAACGGCGGGCACGATGCGGTCGGTGAGCGAGCGGATGTGCGCGGGCAGGGGAGCGGCATCCGCCGCCTGGGAGTCGATCGCGGCCTGCACGGCGCCGCACGCGTCGTGCCCGAGCACCAGGATGAGCGGCACGCCGAGCACGCCGACCGCGTACTCGAGCGAGCCGAGCACGGACTCGGAGATGACCTGGCCGGCGTTGCGCACCACGAACGCGTCGCCGAGCCCGAGGTCGAAGATGATCTCGGCCGCGAGGCGGGAGTCACTGCAGCCGAAGATCGCGACCCGGGGCGTCTGCCCGTTCGCGAGGTCGGTGCGCCGCTCCACATCTTGGTGGGGGTGGGAGGGCTGCCCCGCAACGAAGCGCTCATTGCCGCGGCGGAGTTCGCGCCAGGCCTCGGCGGGGGTCGCGACGGACGGCTTCGCTTCGCTCACGGGAGCTCCTCTCGGTGGCAGGCGCTACTGCTGCGCCTCGATGGCAGGGGTCATCGCCGCGGCGAGCGTCGCGAACTCCTCGGGAGTCGCGGTGCCGAGCAGCACGAACGTCGTGCCGCCCGCCTCGGTGGTGAGCCCGTACCTGGCGTTGCCGACGTCGTCGTCGGACTCGCGGTTGTCGTAGACGGTCCACTCGACGCCGTCGATCGTGACGGTTCCCGTCGCGAGGGTGCGCGCGAGGAGGTTCGCGACCCACGTGGCGTTGGCGTCGGCTCCCTGGTACATGCCGATGTACTCGTCTTCGGGCGTGAGGTAGCCGACGTACCAGGCGGTGATCTCGTCGACGTCGCTGCGGCGGATCTCGGCCGCGTTCGCGCGCCAGCCCTCAGGCAGGTCGGGCACCGCGAGCGGGTCGTCCATCGCGACCTGCGCCTGCTCGGCGGTTGCGGCCACATCGATGTCGGGCTCGATCGGGGTATCGCTGCGCGGCACGACCAGCACGATGACGAGCACGAGCGCGAGGCTCGCGACGAGCGCGTAGATCAGGTTCATGACCGTCTTGCGCTGGCGGTAGAGCCGGCTGTTCTCGGCCTTGCGGGCCGCGGTCTCCTCGGGAGTCTCGGGTCGACCGAGCTCGGCGACGACCCGCGGCGGGCGCTCGGCCATCAGGCGCCCGACCCGTCGGCGGGACGGCCAGCGGCCCGGCTGCCGTCGCGATCGCCCGCGCGCGCCGCGTCGAGGCGCGCCTTCGCGCCGATCAGCCACTCCTCGCAACGGGCCGCGAGGGCCTCGCCGCGCTCCCACAGGGCGAGCGACTGCTCGAGCGTCGCGGACCCCTGCTCGAGCTCGGCGACGACCTGCACGAGCTCGTCTCGCGCCTGCTCGTAGCTCAGCGCGGAGACATCCGTGGGGGTGGGCATGCCTGCCATTCTATTCGGCGTCGCCGACGCGCAGATTCGCGTTCGCATCGCCGTCATGCGCGAGGGATGCCTCGTTCGGGCGGCCCTCCTGCGATCCGGATGCCTCGTTCGGGCGGCTCCGCCGCGGGTCGGATGCCCCGCCGAGGGCCTCGGCCGCGAGCGTGCCCGTCGCGAGCGTGAGCGTGAGCGCCGTGCCCGCGGGTGCGGCGTGCGCATCGCGCACGACATGGCCCGAGGCATCCTGCACGATCGCGTACCCGCGGTCGAGCGTCGCCTGCGGCGACAGGGCGCGCACGTGGGCGCGCAGCGAGCCGACCGCGGCATGCTGGCGCTCGAGCAGGCGTTCCATGAGGTCGGTGCCGCGGGCGACCCAGCGGGTGACCTCTTCGGCGCGGCGGTCGACGATCCACGACGTCGTCGCGAGCGACGGCCGCGAGCGGAGGTGCTCGATGCGGTCGGCCTCGCGCGTGAGGATCGCCGTCAGGCGCATGCCGAGCCGGGCGCGGGCGTGCTCGACCCGCGAGAGCTCCTCGGCGACGTCGGGCACGACCCGCTTCGCGGCGTCGGTCGGCGTGGAGGCGCGCAGGTCGGCGACCTCGTCGAGCAGCGGCCGGTCGGCCTCGTGGCCGATCGCGCTCACGATGGGCGTGGTCGCCGCGGCCGCGGCGCGCACCAGGCGCTCGTCGCTGAAGCCCAGCAGGTTCTGGAAGTCGCCGCCGCCGCGCGCCACGATGATGACCTCGACTTCGGGGTCGGCATCGAGCCGCTCGATCGCGCGCACGACCTCGGGCACCGTGCGGTCGCCCTGCACCGCGGCGTACACGGTGCGGAACTCCACGGCCGGCCACCGGAGGCGGGCATTGCGCAGCACGTCCTGCTCGGCGTCGGAGTCGCGCCCGGTGACGAGGCCCACGACACCCGGCAGGAACGGCAGCCGGCGCTTGCGCGACACGTCGAACAGGCCCTCGGCCGCCAGCTGCGCGCGCAGCCGTTCGAGCCGCTCGAGCAGGTCGCCGAGCCCGACGTGGCGCACGTCGAAGACCTGCATCGTGAGCGAGCCGCCCTTCACCCACCAGTTCGGCTTCACGAGGGCGACGACGCGGTCGCCCGCCTTGAACTGCTCGGACAGGCGCGCACGCACCGACGACCAGATCGTGAACGACACCGTCGCGTCGCCGTCGACGTCCTTCAGCTTGCCGTAGACGTTGCCCGCCGAGACGCCCCACTGGGTGACCTCGCCCTCGATCCACACCGTGCCGAGCCGGTCGAGGTACTCCTTGAGCTTGCCCGAGAGCATCGAGACGCTCCACGGCGTCTCGCGGGTGGTGGGGCCGTCGGCCATGGGTCTCCCAGCAGTCGGTCGGGCGTCGCCGCGTAGGATGGGCGACGTGACGAGCACCACTGAAGCCCCGCGGATCGACCTCGGCATGCCGAGGATCCCGAGCGTGCGAGGCCGGCTCAAGGATAACCCGGTCGCCGGCACCAAGCGGGTGCTGCTCGCCGCGCCCCGCGGGTACTGCGCGGGCGTCGATCGGGCCGTCATCGCGGTCGAGAAGGCGCTCGAGCACTACGGCGCCCCGGTGTACGTGCGCAAGCAGATCGTGCACAACATCCACGTCGTGACCGAGCTCGAGAAGCAGGGCGCGATCTTCGTCGAGGAGGTCGACGAGGTGCCCGAGGGTGCCCACGTCGTCTTCAGCGCGCACGGCGTCTCGCCGGCCGTGGTGCACGCGGCGGCCGACCGCGGGCTGCACGCGATCGACGCGACCTGCCCGCTCGTGACGAAGGTGCACCGCGAGGCCGTGCGCTTCGCGCGCGACGACTTCGAGATCCTGCTGATCGGCCACGAGGGCCACGAAGAGGTCGAGGGCACGGCGGGCGAGGCGCCCGACCACGTCACGCTCGTGAACAGCCCCGACGACGTCCCGAACATCGAGGTGCGCGACCCCGACAAGGTCGTCTGGCTCTCGCAGACCACGCTCTCGGTCGACGAGACCATGGAGACCGTGCGGCGCCTGCGCGAGCGGTTCCCGAACCTGCAGGACCCGCCCTCCGACGACATCTGCTATGCCACGCAGAACCGCCAGGTCGCCATCAAGAAGGTCGCCCAGGACGCCGACCTCGTGATCGTCGTCGGCTCCGCGAACTCGTCGAACAGCGTGCGCCTCGTCGAGGTCGCGCTCGAGTACGGCGCGAAGGCGGCCTACCGGGTCGACTACGCGACCGAGATCCGCCAGGAGTGGCTCGACGGCGTGTCGACGGTCGGCGTGACCAGCGGGGCATCCGTGCCCGAGGGGCTCGTCCAGGAGGTGCTGCTCGACCTGGCCGACGCGGGCTACGCCGACGTCGCCGAGGTCAAGACGGCCGAAGAGGACCTGATGTTCTCGCTGCCGAAGGAGCTCCGTCGCGACCTCGCCGGCAACCGCGACGAGCGCGCGCTCGGCGGGCGCACGCGGGCAGCACAGGCCTGAGACGGCGGATGCCGCGGTCCCCGGGGGCCCGCGGCATCCGATCGCGTCTGAACGTGCGTCAGGTCGACGTGAGCGAGCCGACGGCCGGGAGGAATCCCGGGTCGCTCGCGAACACGAGCATGCCGACGACGATCACCACGATGAAGGCGGCGACGCCGGCGACCACCGGCACCCACCAGGTGATGCGGCCCGCGCGCAGGCGCGACCGCGACCACATGAGGGCGCCCACCCACAGCGCGAGCTGCAGGGCGATGCCGACCGCGATGAGGGCGGGCACGCCCGGGCCGGGCTCGAAGGCGGTCGGCGGCTCGGTGCCGAGCATCTGCGCCGACAGCTGGGCCGACTCGAGTGCGGTGTCGGGCATCGCCAGGATGGTGAGCGAGTTGTACACCGCGCCGATGGCGCCGAACACGAGGAGCGCGAGGGTCCAGCCCCGGTCGACCGGGTGCGCGGCGGCCGGCGCGCCGGTGCCGAACGCCACGGGCGCGCCCGGCGCGCCACCCGGCCCGCGCTGCGCTCCGCCAGACGGCGTCGCCGGCGACGCGTCGGGCGCCGGATCGGCGGTCGACTCGGCTGGCGGCTGCCAGGTCCAGCCCTCGGGGGCGTACTCGCCGTACCGCGGGCGCGGCCGCTCGTCCTTCGGCGCCGAGCCCTCGGCTCCCTCCGCGCCGGAACGAGCGGCCTCGTCGCGTGACATCCGGTGCCCTACGCGGTGATCGACTGGCCCGCGGACCCGAGCTGGCGGGTCGACTCGCCGACGCGGACGGCCATCGCCGACTCGGCGACCTTGCCCCAGGCGCGCGGGTCGTACTGCTTCTTGTTGCCGACCGAGCCGTCGATCTTCAGGACGCCGTCGTAGTTCGAGAGCATGTAGCCGGCGACCGCACGCGTGTAGGCGTACTGCGTGTCGGTGTCGATGTTCATCTTGACGACGCCGTTGGCGACCGCCTCGGCGATCTCGGCGTCGGTCGAGCCCGAGCCGCCGTGGAAGACGAGGTCGAGCGGCTTCTCGCCCGTGCCGTACTTCGCCGCGAGGCCGTCCTGGATCTCCTTCAGCAGCGCCGGGCGCAGCTTCACGTTGCCGGGCGCGTACACGCCGTGCACGTTGCCGAAGGTGAGCGCGGCCATGTAGCGGCCCTGCTCGCCGAGGCCGAGCGCCTCGACGGTCGCGATCGCGTCATCGAGGGTCGTGTAGAGGGCGTCGTTCGAGCCCTCGTGCTGCACACCGTCCTCCTCGCCGCCGACGACGCCGATCTCGACCTCGAGGATCGCGTTGATCGCCTTCATGCGCGGCAGGATCTCCTTCGCGATCTCGAGGTTCTCGTCGAGGGGCACGGCCGAGCCGTCCCACATGTGCGACTGGAAGATCGGGTTGCGCCCGGCCTTGACCTCGGCCTCGGAGGCCTCGATGAGCGGGAACACGAAGTCGGCGAGGGCCGGCTTCGGGCAGTGGTCGGTGTGCAGGGCCACCGTGATCGGGTACGACTTCGCGACCTCGTGCGCGAAGCGCGCGAACGCGAGGGCGCCCGTGGCGCGCGCCTTGACCGTGTGGCCGGCGAAGTAGTCGGCGCCGCCCGTGGTCACCTGGATGATGCCGTCGGAGCCCGCCTCGGTCAGGCCCTGGAGCACCGCGTTGAGCGTCTGCGACGACGAGACGTTGAACGCGGGGAACGCGAAGCCCTTCGACTTGGCGGTGTCGAGCATCTCGGCGTACTGCTCGGGGGTGGCGATGGGCATGGACGCTCCTTCGAAGAAGACGAGGTGGGTTCGGGCACGAGTCTAGCCAGTTCCGAGCAGGCCTCGAATCGGACGGCGGCCGCCGCGGCGCGGTGCGAGACCCCCGGCACGGCAGGATGAGGGGGTGGACGAGCGACTGGCCGAGGGGTTCCTGCTCGCGTGCGCGGAGGCCGCCGCCGCCGCGGCTCCGCACGTCGGGCGCGGCGACGGACACGCGGTCGACGAGGCCGCGGTGCGTGCACTGCGGTCGGCGCTCGACCGGTTGCCGGTCGACGCCGAGGTCGTCGTCGGCGAGGGCGAGAAGGACGACGCACCCATGCTCGCGCCGGGCGAGCGGCTGGGCCGCCGCGGCGCAGACGCCCCGGCCCTCGACCTCGCGATCGACCCGGTCGACGGCACTCGGCTCGCCGCCGCCGGGCGCCCGGGTTCCCTCGTCGTCGTCTCGGTCGCGCCTCGCGGCGCGCTCGCGCGACTCGGCGCCGCCCACTACCTCGAGAAGCTCGCGACCTGGTTGCCGGCGGAGCGGCAGACGGATGCCTCGGGCTCAGGCCCTCCGGCGATCATCGAGCGGCTGCCGTGGCTGGTCGGCCGCATCGCCGCGGAGCGGCGGGTCGCGGCGGGCGAGGTCGTGGTCGCCGTGCAGGACCGCCCCCGGAACACCCCCTACGTCGAGGCCGCCCGCGCGGCCGGGGCGCGCGTCGAGCTGTTCGAGCACGGCGACGTCGAGCGGACGTTCCGGGCCGCCCGGCGCGGCCACGGCATCGACGTCGTCGCGGGCATCGGCGGGGCGCCCGAGGGGGTGCTCACCGCGGTGGCCGTGCGCGCGCTCGGCGGGGATCTGCGCGCGCGCCCCGCCCCGCAGTCGGACGCCGAGGCGGCCCGGGTCGCAGCCGCGGGCTTCGGCGTCGACGCAGCGCACGTGCTCGGCCTCCACGCGCTGTGCGCCGCGAACGCCGCGGAGGTCGCGACGTTCTGCGCGGCCGTCACGGCGTGCGACGTCAGTGTGCCGCTCCCGGCGCCCGGGCCGGTCGATGCCCCGGCCCCGGGGGGAGGCATCCGCATCGCCGTGTGGTCGACCCTCGCGCCTCTTGCCCCCGCCCGGCTCCGCTTGCTCGACGCCGAGTGATGACGATCTGCGCCGAGTGATGACGATCAGAACCCGCTCGCACGACGAATCGTCATCACTCGGCGGTGAGATGGCTGCCGGCGGGGCATCCGTCTTGCCGGTGGGTTAAGAACGCACGATCTTGCAGTGGACAGGTTCGCCGGTTTCCCGGATCGCGAACCCGTCGTGGCTAGGCTCGAAGCAGCGGGACGATCCCCGCTGCCAGGCCCCGGAAGGACCCGATGGTGAGTACCGACGACAGCCTCTACCTCCACCCCGACCGCAACATCGCCCTCGAACTCGTGCGCGCGACCGAGGCGGCCTCCATCCGCGCGTACCCGTGGATCGGCCGCGGCGACAAGCTCGGCGCCGACGGCGCCGCGGTCGACGCGATGCGCGCCTTCCTCGGCACGGTGAACTTCGACGGCGTGGTCGTCATCGGCGAGGGCGAGAAGGACGCCGCGCCCATGCTCTTCAACGGCGAGCGCGTCGGCAGCGGCAAGGGCCCGGCCTGCGACATCGCCGTCGACCCGATCGACGGCACCTCGCTGACCGCGGCGGGCCGGCAGAACGCCCTCTCGGTCATCGCGGTCGCCGACCGCGGCACCATGCTCGACGCGTCGAGCGTCTTCTACATGGACAAGATCGTGACGGATGCCACGGGCAAGGGCGTCGTCGACATCCGCAAGCCCATCGGCGAGAACCTGCGTGCCCTCGCCGCCGCGAAGGGCAAGCACATCGGCGAGCTGCGGGTCGCCGTGCTCAACCGGCCGCGCCACGAGCAGCTCATCGCCGACATCCGCGAGGCCGGTGCCGGCACCCGGCTGATCAGCGACGGCGACGTGGCCGGAGGCATCAACGCGGCGAGGTACGAGTCGCGCATCGACATGTGCGTCGGCATCGGCGGCAGCCCCGAGGGCATCACCACGGCATGCGCGATCAAGGCGCTCGGCGGGTTCATGCAGGGCCGGCTCGCGCCGGGCGACGACGCCGAGCGCGAGCGCGGCGAGGCGGCAGGCCTCGACTGCGACCGCGTCTACGAGCTCGACGACCTCGTGCGCGGCGACAACACGTTCTTCGTGGCGACGGGCGTCACCGACGGCGAGCTCGTCGACGGCGTGCGCAAGAAGGGCCCGATCATCCGCACCGAGTCGATCGTCCTGCGCGGGCGCTCGGGCACGATCCGACGCATCGTGGCCGACCACCTCGTCGAGAAGTGGCTGGACGAGTCCGACCGCTGACCGTTCCTCTGCGGCGATGTCGGTCGCGTCGACCATGATTGAGGGATGACCCGCGCCGAGCGACTGCCGCGCGCCCTCCGACCGTTCGCGTTCGGGCAATACCGCCTGCTCGTCGCCGCGCTCGCCGCGTCGCTGCTCTCGGCCGGCGCCTGGCTGGTCGCCGCGGTCTGGCAGGTCGTCGAGCTGGGCGGCTCGCCGATCGACCTCTCCCTCGTGGCCACGGGCTCGGCGCTCGGCCTGGTCGCCGCGGTGCTCGTGGGCGGGGTCGCCGCCGACCGCATCCCGCAGCGTCGCATCCTCTTCGTCGTCGAGATCGTGAGGGGACTCACGTTCGCCGTCGCGGCGCTGCTCGCGGGCAGCGGCGTCATCGAGGTGTGGCACATCGCGGTGCTCTCGTTCGTGCTCGGCATCGCCGACGGGTTCTTCTACCCGGCCTACTCGGCCTGGCTGCCGTCGTTGCTGCCGGCCGACCAACTGCTCGCCGCCAACGGCGTCGAGGGAGTGCTGCGCCCCGCGGTGATGCAGGCCGCCGGCCCCGCGCTCGCGAGCGCGTTGATCGCGATCCAGGCCCCGTGGCTCGCGTTCGCCGTGGTCGCGGTGCTCCAGGCAGCGGCGGCGGTCGTGCTCGCGCTGATGCGCACGACCGCGGTGCGCCGCGAGTTCGAGGCGACCGACCTCCACCCGTTCCGGCAGGTGCTCGTCGACTTCAGGGACGGCTTCGCGTACCTGCTGCGCACGCGATGGCTGTTCGCGACCCTCGTGTTCTCGATCGTGCTCGTGTTCCTCATCATGGGACCCATCGAGGTGCTGCTGCCGTTCGCCGTGAAGGACCAGACGGGCGGCGGGGCCGGCGCGTTCGCGCTCGTGCTCGCGGCGTTCGGCGTCGGCGGAGCGGTCGGCTCGCTCGGTGTCGCCTCGCTGCCGTTGCCGCGCCGCTACCTGACGCTGATGATCCTCGCGTGGGGCGTCGGGTGCGTTCCACTCGCGATCATCGGGTTCACCTCGTGGCTCTGGGTGATGGTCGTCGCCGTGTTCATCGTCGGCGTGCTGTTCGACGGCGCCCAGGTCGTCTGGGGCACGCTGCTGCAGCGGCGTGTGCCGCCCGCCATGCTCGGGCGGGTGTCGAGCCTCGACTTCTTCGTGTCGCTGGCGCTGATGCCGATCTCGATGGCGGTCGCAGGTCCGGTCGGCGAGGCGATCGGGCTGGCACCGGCGTTCCTCATCGCGGGACTCGTACCGCCGTTCCTCGCGCTCGCCACGCTCGCGTTCGCCCGGCTGGGCCAAGACGAACTGGCGCACCCGCTCGAGCCGACTGCGGCGGATCCGACGACCGTGACCGGTGCCGAGGCCGTCGCGGGATTCGAGTTCCCGGCCGATGAGCGACGTGCGGAGTCCACGGAGCCCTGACCGCAGCCGCCGAAGCGGCGCGGTGGCGAGCCGCCGGGGCGGTGCGGTCGCGAGCCGCCGGGGTGGCGGATGCCGGCGGCTCGTGGAAGGCTGACGCCACCGAGCGAGATGGGGGTATCCGCAATGGTCCGGATCCGCGACGCGTTCCCGGGGTTCAGCGTTCGAGACATCGACGAGGCGCGCAGCTTCTACGGCGAGATCCTCGGCCTCGAGGTGAGCGATGAGATGGGCGGACTGCGAATCGTGCTGCCGTCGGGGCAGGGCGTGTTCGCCTACCCGAAGGACGACCACGAGCCGGCGTCCTTCACCATCCTGAACTTCGCGGTACCCGACCTCGGGCAGGCGGTCGACGACCTCAACGCCGCCGGGGTGGTGACGAAGATCTACACGGAGCCCCACTCGTTCGGGACCGATGAACGAGGCATCAACTGGGGGTCGCGCACCGGGCAGGGGCCGGACATCTGCTGGTTCACGGACCCTTCGGGCAACGTGCTGAGCCTCATCGGCGACTGAGCCGGCTCGGGTCGTCTCCGGGCAGTCGCTCCGGCGGTCGCTCCTCCGGGGCGCCGGCTCCAGCGGCGCTGATGCGTGCGGCGAAGGCGGCGGCCGAATCCCTGAAGTCCTCGGGCCCGAGGATCGTGAAGGGGGCGTCGAAGCGGAGGATCCACGACATCAGGCCCGCCCATGACCACGACCCGACCCGAATGCGGCAGGTGGTCTCGGACACCGGTGCCATCTCGCCATCGCCGAGCCATGGCGCAATGCGTTCGGGAGGAAGGCCGAGCAGGAACTCGCCGGAGCACGGCCACCGGTCCGCGTCGTCCGAGCCCTTGAATCGAGCAGCCAGGAACGTGCGGGCATCGCCCGTGGGGATCGGCCGCGGAGTGAACGGCGCGCCTCCGGGGATTCTCGGGGACATCCGGTCCAGCCGATGGATTCGCCAGTCGTGCTGGTCGAGATCCCAGGCGACGAGATACCAGCGGCCGCTCCGCGCGACGATCGCGTGAGGTTCGACCAGCCTCGGGAGACGCCCTTCGTCGTCGCCGTAGTCGAAGCGGAGGATCCGTCGCTCCCGGGTCGCGGTGCTGACCGCCTCGAGGACGCCCGGGTCGACCTGCGTCGGAGCGCCCGCGTCGGCGAAGCGGATGCCGTCGATCCGATGTCGCAGTCGCGAGGGCATGACCTGTCGCACGGTGGTCAGCGCCCGGGCGGCCGCCTCGTCGAGGTCTATCCCCGTCGACGGCGCGCTCTGCAGGGCCACCGCGATCGCCACCGCCTGCTCGTCGTCGAAGAGCAGCGGCGGCAGTTCCGATCCGGCGGCGAGCCGGTACCCGCCGTCCGGGCCCTTCACCGCGGTGATCGAGTATCCGAGGCCGCGCAATCGGTCGATGTCCCGCCGCACCGTGCGCGAGGTCACCTCGAGGCGGTCGGCGAGGAGCTGACCGGGCCAGTCGCGTCGGGACTGCAGGAGCGAAAGCAGTGCGAGCAGGCGAGACGAGGTGGCGGACATGGATCGAGTATCGCCGAAGTACAGGACCGCAACTGTCCGCTACCCCGTCCAAGCTCGAACTACGGCGACACGCCGTGACCGTTGCTGAGACGAAGGACAGGCAGATGAGCATCACCACCACCACGCACCTCAACTTCCGGGGCACCGCCCGGCAGGCCCTCGAGTTCTACCGATCGGTCTTCGGCGGAGAACTGTCGTCGGCCACGTACGGCGACTTCGGCATGCCGGAGGGCGCCCCGGGCGCCGACAAGATCGTCTTCGGCCGGGTCGAGTCCCCGAGCGGGTTCCGCATCATGGCCTACGACATCCCGGGCGCGGACGGCACGGACGTCGCGGACGGCGGGGACGTCGTCGCGACCGCCGGCACGACGCGCCGCGAGAACGGCGCGACCATCACCGACCGCGCGTTCTTCCAGTCCGTGCGCGGCGGGACCCTCGAGGAGGTCGCCGCGGTCTGGGACGGCCTCGCCGACGGCGCCGACGTCATCGAGCCCCTGGCCGCATCGGCCTGGAGCCCGGGCTTCGGCATGCTCACCGACCGCTTCGGTGTGACGTGGGTCATCGACGTCGAGGCGCCCTCGAACGCATGAACACCGAGCGCCGGTCGGCCCTCGCGCGATCGAGCGTGGGGCCGACCGGCCGTCGCTCGACGGAGCGGGTTCAGACCAGGCGGATCTCGGGGTCGATGTCGGCGATGAGGTGCTCGTCGCCCGCAAGCGGCTCGAGTTCGGGCGTTGCCGTCTCAGGTGCGGTCGCCGTGAATTCGTAGGCGGCGAGCTCGCGCGGGCTCTCCTCGATGCCTTCGAGCGTGGCGAGCACCTTCGTCTCGTCAAGCGCCTTGAGCTTGCGAGCGGTCGGCAGCACTCGGGTCTCGAGGGAACCGACGAAGGCGTTGTAGTCCTTGACGCTGCGTTCGATGGTGCGGCCGAGCTTCTCGATCTGGCCGGCGGTCGTCGACAGGCGCGAGTACAGCTCGCGGCTGAGGTCGAACAGCGTCTTCGCTTCTTTTGTCAGCACGTCTTGCTGCCAGCTGAACGCGACGGTCTTCAGCACCGACCACAGGGTGACCGGCGAGGCGAGGGCGACCTTCTTCGAGAACGCGAACTCGAGCAGGGACGGGTCGGCCTCGAGCGCGCTGGAGATGAGCGACTCGCTCGGGATGAACGCGATCACCAGTTCAGGTGAGGCGCCGAGGCCCGCCCAGTAGGTCTTCGAGCCCAGCGCGGTCACGTGGTCGCGTACCGCTTTCACGTGGTGCTTCAGCAGCTGCTCGCGCTGGGCGCCCTCGGGGCCCGTGGCCGTCGCCGGAATCTGGCTCGCCTCGAGGTAGGCGTTGAACGGCACCTTCGCGTCGACGGCGATGTGCTTGCCGCCGGGGAGGTGGATGACCATGTCGGGCCGACCGGCGCCGGCGTCGGTCGTGATCGACCGCTGGGTGTCGAAGTCGACCCGCTCGAGGAGGCCGGCAGCCTCGACCACGCTGCGGAGCTGGGTCTCGCCCCAGACGCCGCGGGTGCTGTTGGAGCGCAACGCACTCGCGAGGGACTCGGCGGTCGACCGCAGCCGCTCCTCGCTCTCGGCGGCGATCTTCAGCTGCTGGCTGAGCTCCCCGTGCTGCTGGTGCCGCTGCGTCTCGAGCGCGGTGACCTTGTGCTGCATGTCGGCGAGCGTCTGCTTGACGGGGGCGAGCGCCTGGAGGACCTTGCTGTCGGCGGCTTCGCGCGCTTCGCGCTCACGCTGCTCGGCGTGCTGGCGCTCGACGATCTCGCGGTACTGGGCACGCGCCGCCTCGATCTGGTCGCGCAGGCCGTTCGCGGTCGCGGTGAGGCCCGCGAGGTCGGAACGCAGCTGCGCCTGCACCTCCTGCTCCTCGGCGCGGATGCGGGCCTGCTCGTTCGCGTGCTGCTGGGCCAGCGCGGAGATCTCGAGCTGGTGTCGCGCTTCGACCAGCGCCGGGTCTTCGGCGACCGGGGCGTCTGCAACGGTCGCCTCGGCACGGCGCGACGCGAGGAACCACGTGGCGAGGGCGCCGAGCGCGGCGCCGATCACGAGGCCGATGACGAGCAGCAGGATCTCCATGTCCGACAGTGTCGCAGCGGCCGCCGACATCGGCGGTGAGGCATCCCGGCGGGGTTTCGATACGCTCGCTGCGCGCTCGCTCTTCGACCGCCGGCGGGTTACTGCAGCGCCATCGGGCCGTGCGCCGCGGCCTGCTCGCGCACCGTGCGCCGGCCGAGCGCACCCGGACGCACCGACGTGCGGCGTGCCAGCGCGGCGAGGTCGTCGACCTCGTGGCGCTTCGCGGCGTGCACGGCGATCGCGGCGCAGGCCTCGGCGTCGTCGAGGGCGTTGTGATGGGAGAAGTCCTCGAATCCGGCCGCCATCGCCGCGGAGGGCAGGCGATAGGAGTCGAGGTGATACGTCTTGCGGGCGACCTGCAGGCTGCACAGGTACGGGTGCTCGGGCACGTCGATCGCGAAGGCCTCGCTCGTCTTCTGGATGACGCCCATGTCGAAGCCGGCGTTGTGCGCGACCAGCCAGTCGGCCTCTGCGAACGCGCGGAAGTCGGGGAGGAAGTCGGCCCACGTGGTCGCGCCGGCGACCATCTCGGCGGTGATGCCGTGGATGCGGACGTTCCACTCGGAGAACTCGTCGTGCGGGAAGGGCGGCTTCAGCAGCAGGTACGCGCGGTCGACGACCCGGCCGTCGCGCACCTTCACGAGTCCGACGGAGCACGCGGACGCCCCCGACGAATTGGCGGTCTCGAAGTCGATCGCGGTGAAGTCCACTGGCACGCGAGCATCGTGTCACGGCCCGCCGACGGTTGACGGATGCCTCGCCGCGGGCGTACAACGGGCGCATGACCGACGAGGGCGCGCGCAGCTTCGGGCTGGCGGCATCCATCTACCAGGCCGCCCGACCGGGTTACCCGGTCGAGGCCGTCGCGTGGCTCGTCGGCGACGCCGCCCGCGTGCTCGACCTCGGCGCCGGCACCGGGAAGCTCACGGCGGCCCTCGTCGCGCTCGATCGCGAGGTCATCGCGGTCGATCCCGTCGAGGAGATGCTCGACGAACTCGAGGTGCAGGTGCCCGGCGTGCCGCGGATCCTGGGCACCGCCGAGGACATCCCGATCGAGGACGCCTCGGTCGACGCGGTGGTCGCGGGCCAGGCGTGGCACTGGTTCATCCCCGAGCGCGCGATTCCCGAGATCGCCCGGGTGCTGCGCCCCGGCGGCACGCTGGGCCTCGTCTGGAACAGCCGCGACACGCGCGCCGGGTGGCTGCACGAGGCCGGCGAGATCATGCACGAGCGGCACGACGCGAGCGCGACCTTCGAGACCTACGTCGACGTCGGGCCGCCCTTCGGCCCGGTCGAGGAACACACCGTCGAGTGGATCGACCGGATGCCGCGCGCCCGCTTCCTCGATCTCGTGCGCTCGCGTTCGTACTACCTCACCGCGCCCGAATCCGAGCAGCGCGCGACCATCGCGGCGATCGACGCGCTGCTCGACCGGCATCCGGATGTCGCCGGCGCGGCCGAGCTCGCCGTGCCGTACCTCACGCGCTGCTTCCGCGCGCGGCTCGCCGACTGAGCTCGGGCCCGATTCCAGTTGGACGGGTGTCAAGTTTTGCATTGACTCGCGGTCCAAACACGAGGATGCTTCACCTGTGGCGAGCGCGGCACGCGAGTACGACATGTCGACCAGGTCGGTCGCGGCCGGCCGAACGCGCACGCGGCTGATCCACGCGGCGCGCGCCCGCTTCACCGGCGCCCGAATCGATGACGTCACCCTCGCCGATCTGGCAGGAGATGCCGGCGTGAGCGTGCAGACACTCCTCAACCACTTCGGCTCGAAGGAGGGTCTCCTGCTCGCGGCGACCGAGTCGATCGGTGCCGAGGTGGCGAAACTCCGCGGCGAGGTCGAGCCCGGCGACGTCGGCGGCGCGGTCGACTCGCTCATGCGCCACTACGAGGTGCTCGGCGACGCGAACTGGCGGTTCGTCGCCGAGGTCGACGGCGAGGCGGCGTTCGCACCGCTGCTCGACGACGCCCGCGCGAGGCACCGCGCCTGGCTCGAGTCGGTGTTCGGGCCACGACTGCCCGAGGCATCCGATGAGCGCGAAGACGCGATCGCCGCGCTCTACGCCGTCACCGACGTCGGCACGTGGAAACTGCTTCGGCGCGACCTGGCTCTGTCCGCTGACGAGACCCGTGCAGTACTCCGCCGGCTGATCGCCGGTCAACTCGAGGAGGAATGACCATGAGATACCTGATGGCGGTGTGGGACGGCGGGGGAGCGACCCCGCCCAACCTCGGCATCGCCCGACTGCTCGTCGAACGCGGCCATGACGTGGTGGTCTGCGGCGACCCGACCCTCGCCGACGCGATCGCCGGCACCGGGGCATCCCATCGCACCTGGCCGACGGCGCCGCAGCGCCGCTCGACCGCGCTCGACGACGACCTGTTCAAGGACTGGGAGTGCCGCACGCAGATGGGCGCGCTGAACCGTGTCCGCGAGCGCCTGATCACGGGGCCCGCAGCCCGGTTCGCGAACGACGTGGTCGACGCCTTGGACGCCGAGCACTTCGACGCCGTCCTTGCCGACGGCGTGCTGCTCGGGGCGCTCGTCGGCGCGGAGGCCAGGGGCATCCCGTCTGCAGCGCTCGTCGGCAGCGTCTACCTGGTGCCGTCCCGGACGCGGCCGCCGGTGGGGCTGGGACTCGGGCCGGCGCGCGGCCGGCTCGGACGCGCGCGCGACCGCGCCGCCTACGGGCTGGTGACCCTGATGTCTGACGCCGGGTTGCGACCCGTGAACGCCGCGCGCGCTCGGCACGGGCTCGCCCCGCTCCGGCACCTCTGGCAGCAGTGGGACCACGCCGATCGGGTGCTCGTGCTCACGGGATCGGCCTTCGACGACCCGCCGCCCGACGCCGCGAACGTGCGGTACGTCGGGCCCGTGCTCGAGGACATCCCCGTCGACGAGCCGCTCGAGCTGCCGCGCGGCGACGCCCCGCTCGTGGTCGTCGGCCTCTCGAGTTCGTACATGGAGCAGGAGGACCTGCTCAGGCGGATCGCCCGGGCGCTCGCGACGCTGCCCGTCCGCGGGGTCATCACGACCGGGCCCGCCGTCGACCCGGCCGATGTCCCGTCGGCGCCGAACGTCGTCGTCGTGCGCGCGGCGGCGCATCGGGCGCTCATCCCGCAGGCCGCCCTCGTGATCACGCACGCCGGGCACGGCACGCTGATCAAGGCGCTCGCGGCCGGGGTGCCGGTGCTCTGCATCCCGCTCGGTCGCGACCAGGGCGAGAACGCGTCGCGTGCCGCCCGCCACGGTGTCGGCGCGGTGCTGTCGAAGCAGGCGGATGTCGCGGCGATCGCGAGCGCGGTGTTCGACGTGCTGCTCGAGCCCTCGTACCGTGAGGCAGCCGCCGCGATGGGCGAGCGGATCCGGGCCGAGATCGCGTCGGGTGCGCTGGTCGACGAGCTCGAAGCCCTGGCGGCAGCGGGGCATCCGGCGGCCTGAGGCGGAGGCGTCGCCCGAGGCGCAGGCGTCGCCCGAGGCGGAAGGTAGGCTAGACGCCCGTGGCACTCACCATCGGAATCGTCGGCCTTCCCAACGTCGGCAAGTCGACCCTCTTCAACGCCCTCACCAAGAACACGGTGCTCGCGGCCAACTACCCGTTCGCGACGATCGAACCGAACATCGGCGTGGTGAACCTGCCCGACCCGCGGCTCGAGACGCTCGCCGGCATCTTCAAGTCCGAGCGCATCCTGCCCGCGACCGTGTCGTTCGTCGACATCGCCGGCATCGTCAAGGGCGCCTCGGAGGGCGAGGGCCTCGGCAACAAGTTCCTCGCCAACATCCGGGAAGCCGACGCGATCGCTCAAGTCGTGCGCGGCTTCGAGGACTCCGACGTCGTGCACGTCGACGGCGCCGTCGACCCGAAGTCCGACATGGAGACGATCAACACCGAGCTGATCCTCGCCGACCTCGAGACGCTCGAGCGCGCCATCACGCGCTACGAGAAGGAGGTCAAGGGCAAGAAGCTCGATCCGCAGGTGCTCGCGACCGCGATCGAGGCGCGCGACCTGCTGCAGGCGGGTACGCCGCTGTCGGCGGCATCCCTCGATCTCGCATCGATCAAGGAACTCGGCCTGCTGACCGCGAAGCCGTTCATCTACGTCTTCAACGTCGACGAGGCGGTGCTGACGGATGCCGCGAAGAAGGCTGAACTCGCGGCGCTCGTCGCGCCGGCCGAGGCCGTCTTCCTCGACGCGAAGATCGAGTCGGAACTCATCGACCTCGACCCCGCCGACGCCGCCGAGCTGCTCGCGTCGACGGGTCAAGACGAGTCGGGCCTCGACCAGCTCGCGCGCATCGGATTCGCAACGCTCGGCCTGCAGACCTACCTCACCGCCGGCCCCAAGGAGTCGCGTGCGTGGACGATCCCGCAGGGCGCGAAGGCGCCGCAGGCCGCGGGCGTCATCCACACCGACTTCGAGCGCGGCTTCATCAAGGCCGAGGTGATCTCGTTCGACGACCTCGTCGCAACCGGTTCGGTCGCCGAGGCCCGCGCCAAGGGCAAGGCCCGCATGGAGGGCAAGGACTACGTGATGCAGGACGGCGACGTGGTGGAGTTCCGGTTCAACGTGTGACGCGCTGCGCCGAGCCGAAGGGTAAGCGGGGTCTGCCATCGTGTCGGGGCTGGCCGCTAGCCTGATGACGTGACGGTTCGCCTCGAAGGAATCACGGTGCTCGCCGATGACGTCGCCGAGCTCGCCGCTTTCTACGAACGAGCGCTCGGTCTCCAGGTCATCGTGCGCGAAGAGGCGTACGTCGCTTTTGGTGGCCAGGACATTCGGTTCGCGATATTCTCGCGCCCGCTCATGGGTGGCAACACCGACGGGCACCCGTCTTACACAACTCGATTCAGCGGACAGGCGTTCGAGCTGAACTTCCAGTGTGACGATCCTGTCGAGGTTGTGCGGCGGTACGACGAGATTCTCGCGGCCGGAGCGACGCCCGCGGGGCGACCGGCGCTCAGAGAATGGGGCCAGTACGCCGGCTTCTTTGCCGACCCGGAAGGGAACATCCACTCGCTGTTCGCCGACACGTGACCGGGAGGCATTGCCGCCCCGACGGCGGCCCGTCACGCAACGCTGATGCCCCAGTATCTGAGTCAGTACGCATGTCAGGATCAGGGCAGCCGCGACTTGTATAGGTGAAGACCATCGGCAAGCACGTTGCGAACGCGCGACGCGAGGAGTTGGTCGATATTCCAGTTGTCGCAAAATTTGCGACAACTGCCGCAGATGGCAAGAGCTACCTGACCGAGCACTACAACCTCGACATGGTGTTGTCGGTCGGCTACCGCGTCAAGTCCGCCGAAGGCGTGCACCTCTGCCGGTGGGCGAACGACGTTGTGAAGCGCTACATGCTCAACGGATACGCTCTCAACGAGCACAGTGAAGGACCAGCCGCTCACCGACGGCAACAAACGCAGCGCACAGCCCTGGAGCGCCCGAAGGAGAAGGACCTCATGGTCGCCCTGCTCGTCAGCATGCTGACCGACGAGGCATCCTGGCGATGACCGCAGGGCGCCGACGCGGCATCCTCGACTGATCGGATGCCTGCCGCTCAGCGGCTGAACACGAGGTGGACGACGCCGCTCGGCGAGGAGACCGCCTCGACGTCGTAGCGCTGCTCGAGTCCCTCGAGGCCGTCCCACAGCCGTGTGCCGCGGCCGAGCACGATCGGCACGATCACGACGTGCAGGACGTCGACGAGGCCCGCCGCGAGGAAGTCGCGAACCATCGACGGGCCGCCGCCGATGCGCACGTCGAGGTCGCCCGCGGCTTCGCGGGCGAGCTCGAGCGCGGCCTCGGGTGCGGCGTCGATGAAGTGGAAGACGGTGCCGCCCTCCATCTCGATCGACGGCCGCGGGTGGTGGGTCAGCACGTACACCGGGGTGTGGAACGGCGGGTTGTCGCCCCACCACCCGCGCCACTCCTCGTCGGTGCCGAGCCCCTCCCACGGGCCCGTGCGGTAGTCGAACTTGCCGCGCCCCATGATCTCGGCGCCGATGCCGACGTCGTGCCGCGCGGCGAAGGCGTGGTCGACGCCCTGGCCGCCGGTGGGCGTGCCGAACATCGAGCTGCCGAACCGCGTGGCGAACATCCACTCGTGCAGGCGCTCGCCGGCGTGTCCGAACGGCGCGTCGAACGAGATGCCCTCGCCGGTGCCGAACCCGTCTAGGGAGATGGAGAAGTTCTGGACGACGACCTGCGACATGGATGCTCCTCGTGTTCGCGACCCGATTTCGGGACCGTCGCGAACGTATCGCGAGTGATTGCAATCCGCAAGCACTAGGCTGAGCCACATGGATGCCGCCCCTCGTTCCGGATGCGCGATCAACGCGGCCGTCGAGGTGCTCGGCGACCCGTGGTCCATGCTCGTGCTGCGCGACGTGATGTTCGGCGACCGGCGCCATTTCCGGGAACTGCTCGCCGGCTCCGAGGAGGGCATCGCCAGCAACATCCTCGCGAGCCGGTTGAAGCGCCTCGTCGAGGGCGGATTGCTCACGCGCGCGACGGCACGGCGCGGTCAGCGCGCCGCGTACGCGCTCACGGAAGCCGGCATCCGCACCCTGCCCGTCATGGTCGCGCTCGGCACCTGGGGGCTCGACTTCCGCGACGGCGAGCCGCGGCTCCGCGTTCGCGCGGAGGTGTTGCGCGATGGCGACCCCGAACTGGTCGACGCGATGATGGACGAGCTGCGCGAGCGTCACCTCGGCGTGCCTCGTCCCGATCCGGATGCGCCGCGACCGAGCGAGGTCCTGCGCCAGGCGGTCGACGCCGCGACGCGTCGCACCGGGTCCCACGGGCCGCGGTGATCACGCGTTCGCGTCGCGCGCGGACGCCGAACCCTCTACACTGACCGGGCGGCCCACCCCCGGGGCCGTTTCCGTGAAGCGATGGCGCTGTCGTCGCTCCCGACCCTGGAGTGCCCGTGGGACGACACAGCACGCCGGCTCCTTCGCCGACCCCATCGCCCGGCCGCCGACTCCCGACCGTCGGCGAATTCATGGCCCGTCGAGGCGCGATCATCGGCATCGCCGCCGGTGCCGCGGTCATCGCCCTCCTCGTGACCGTCGGCATCGTCTGGATCGGCAACACCGGCGGCTCCGAGCCCGCAGCGGCCTCCGGTGCGTCGTGCGAGGAAACCGAACAGCTCGTCGTCGTGGTCGACCCGTCGATCGCCACCGCGGTCGGCGTCATCGCCGACCGCCTCAGGTCGCCCGCGAGCGGCGAGGACTGCCTCGACGCCCAGGTCGTGACACAGGCGTCGGCCGACAGCGTGGCCCAGATCGCAGCCGGGGCCTTCGACGGTGACGCGTGGATCCCGGGCTCGAGCGTCTGGGTCGAGCGACTCGCCGCGCTGACCTCGTTCATGGGACAGTCCATGCCCGAGATCGACAATCGCGGGTCGATCGCCGTCTCGCCGGTGGTGCTCGGCGTGCCCGAGAAGCATGCCGATGCCGTCGAGGTCGAGCCGGTCACCTGGGCTCGGGTGCGCGATCGGCAGCTGCCGACGATCCTGCCCGACCCCGAGGCATCCGCGGCGAGCGTTGCGGGCCTGTACGCCGTCCGCAGCGTGTCGTCGACGGCGGACCCGCGACAGTTCGCGGGCGCGATGATGGCGCTCGGCAAGCAGATCCCGGCGTCGACCGAGGCCGCCATCGCGTCGGCGCTCACGGCCGAGACCCCGACGGCGGTCATCCTCACCGAGGTGGAGATCGTCGAGCACAATCGAGACAATCCCGACGACCGGCTCGTCGCCGAGTATCCCGGTGACGCGTCGGTCGCCCTCGAGTACCCGTTCGTCGCGATGCCGGTCTCCGATGACGAGGCCGGCCAGGCGCGCGCGCGCCTGGTCACCGCGTTCGAACGAGCGCTCCGCGTCGACGCGAACCCGATCGTCGAGGCCGGCCTGCGCCGACCCGACGGATCCGGCACGCTCACCAACGCGGGCGGCGTCATGGCGGTCCTGCCGTTCGCCGACGATGCCCTCGCCACGTTGCTCAAGGCGCAGGAGATCGGCGCCGCGCAACTGGACATCCTCCGGCTCTGGGGCACGATGACGCTGCGCTCGCGCATGCTCGCCGTCATCGACGTGTCGGGCTCGATGGAGGAACCCGCCGGCAACGGACTTCGTCGCATCGACATCTTCCAGCAGGCGGCCGGCGGCGCGCTCGGGCAGATGTCGGGCGAGGTCGAGCTCGGGGTCTGGCTCTTCTCGACCGCCAGGGCGGGCGAACAGGACTGGGAGGAGGCCGCGCCCATCGCCCCGCTGGTGGACTCCGCGCACACCGCCCAGGTGATGCAGGTCGTGGGTTCGCTGCCGGCCCGACTCGGCGGCGCGACCGGGCTCTACGACACGACGCTCGCGGCGGTCCAGCGCGTGCGCGAGGGGTACGACCCCGAGATGGTCAACTCGGTGCTGCTCATCACCGACGGCAAGAACGAGGACGAGAACGGCATCGACCTCGACACGCTGATCGCGAAGCTGAACGAGCAGGCCGACCCCGCGAAGCCCGTACCGGTCATCCTCGTCGGGTTCGGCCCCGACACCGACCTCGGCGCGATGCAGCGGATCGCGGAGGCGACCGGAGGGGCCGCCTACACGGCGCACCGGCCCGAGGACCTCAGCGCGGTGCTCGTCGACGCGCTCTTCCAGCGCGGCTGCCGACCCGACTGCGGGTGAACGCCTCGGCGACGGCGCCCGCGTCCGCTACCGCGATCGTGCCCGCGGGCGCTCGTCGACGAGCGGGATGCAGGCGCACCTGCAAGACTCGCGGATGTCGCGACACAGACTCGATGTGACGACTGCGACGGATGCCGCCGATGCCGAGCCGACCCTGGGGGTGACGATGCCCGACGCCGGCGCGGATGCCGAGTGGTTCACGCACGTGGTGCACGAGCACGCGACTGCGCTCGTGCGCTACTTCGCCCGCCGCGGCCCGCGACAGGATGCCGAGGATCTCGCGGCCGACGTGTTCGCGACGGCCTGGCGCCGCCGCGACGACGTACCACGCGAGGCGGTGCTGCCGTGGCTGTACCGGACGGCCGGTTTCATCCTCGCCAACCATCGCCGGAAGCTCGGCGACGTGCCCGTGGAGCACGTGCCCGATTCGGGACCGGCCCGCGTCGCCGACGATCCCGAGTTGAGCGCGCTGTTCGACGCCGAACTGCGCGGGGCGCTCGCGAGCGTCGGTGATCGCGACCGGCGCATCCTGCTGCTCCACGCCTGGGAGGGGCTCGACGGCGCGGAACTGGCGGCGGTACTGGGCATCTCCCGGTCCGGGGCGGATGCCGCGCTCTCGCGGGCGCGCAAGCGCCTCCGCGAGGCTTGGGGCGAGCGGCTCACGTTCTGAGCGATGGCGTGCAGCGCACCGATGCCCGCGGTGCAAGATGCGCCCGCCTCGCCACACAGGCAGGGTGAACCGGTGCTTCGAAAGGTGGACGACATGCAGGACCAGAGCGGGCACGACGAGCCCGAACGCGACGCCGTCGAACGACTCCGCGACGCGGATCCGGCCGCCGGAGTCGAGCCTCGCGCCGGGTTCGCCGACGAGGTCGTCGCCATGGCGACCGATGAGCAGCCGGATGCCTCGGCGCCGGTGGCCGACCTGGCGGGCGAGCGTGCGCGCCGCCGGCGTCGATGGCTGCCCGTCGCGGCGGCCGCGGCTGCCGCGACCATCGTGGCGGGCGCGGTCGGCTACGGCATCGGCGCCGCGAACGCCGGAAGCGGCGTCACCGCGAGCCGGACGTCCCCCGCGAACCAGACGATGGAGGACGGCGCGGTCGGCGCGGCACGGGACGCCTCGGGGTCGCCCGTGCCGATCACCCCTGACCTCGGTGGATCGAAGTTCGCGGCCGATTCCATGCCCTGGGGCGGCAATGGCAACAGCTTCCACGCCGCGGGTCTCGACACGGCCGAGGGCACGGCAGCCGCCTACACCTACGATGCGCGGGCCGTCTCGAACGCGGAGTCGGTGGGCGCCGTGGCAGCCGCACTCGGCGTCGAGGGTGTACCCGAACTGCGAGACGGGGCCTGGGTCGTCGGCCCGCAGGACGGCAGCGGCCCGTCGGTGACGGTCGGGCTCAGCGGCACCATGGCGTTCTCGTATGTGAATCCGGCACTCGACCCGTGGTCCTGCGACGACCCGAACGGGTGCACGTCGACGGGCACCCAGCCCGACGAAGCCGCGGCGGTCGACGCGCTCCGCGCGCTGGTGGCCGGTGCCGGCTTCGACCCGGCCGACTTCGAGTACACGTCTGAGACCTGGGAGGGTGCGGTCACGCGGATGGCCCAGGCCTGGCCGATGCTCGACGGGCACCGGTTCGACCAGTCGTGGTATCTCGAGTTGACCGATGAGGGCGTGTACAGCGCGTCGGGCAACCTCGCGCCGATCGTTCCGCTCGGCGACTACCCCGTGGTGAGTGCGCAGGCCGCGTTCGAGCGCCTGTCCGACCCGCGGTTCGGAGCCCGGATATCGGGCGGCCCGGTGCCGCTGGCCGAGGACGCGATGGTCGACGTCGCCGACGCCCCGGTCGAGTGGGTGCCGCCGACCGAGCCGCCGACCACTCCGCAGCCGGGCGCGCCGGTCTCGTGGCCGGTGAACGACGTCGAGATCGTCGCGGCGGAGCTCATGCCGTCGACGCAGTGGCAGCCCGACGGCAGCGTGATCATCGCGCCGTCGTACCGATTCACCGACGCCGACGGCGGCACCTGGTCGGTGATCGCGATCGCCGACTCGCACCTCGACCTCTCGACGAAGTGAAGAGGCCGCCAGGTCAGGCGGTCGCCTGCGACCCGCTCTCGTCGCGCAGGCGCGGCTCGGTGCGGAACTGCGGACGCAGGCCCGCCTTGTCGGCGTAGAAGGCCCGGATACGGTCCATGTCGGCGGCGACGTCGCCGGTGAGCTCGATCGTCGGGCCCAGCCCGGTCGTCATCGTGGTGCGGTCGACGAAGCCGAGGGTCACCGGCATCCCGGTCTCGCGGGCGATGCGGTAGAAGCCCGACTTCCAGTACTCGTTCGACCCGCGTGTGCCGTCAGGCGTCACGACGAGGCCGAAGACCTCGCCGCCGCGCACCCGCTCGACGACCTCGGCCACGACGCGGCCGGGATCGGCGCGGTCGACGGGGATGCCGCCGAGCGCACGCATGATCGGCCCCCGCCATCCGGCGAACAGGCTCTTCTTGCCGAGCCAGCGGAAGTCCATGCCGAGACGCCACGCGATGGCCAGCATGAGCACGAAGTCCCAGTTCGAGGTATGCGGTGCGCCGATCAGCACGGTCGGGCGCGTCGGCGCCGGCTCGCCGGTGAGCGTCCAGCGGCTGCAGGTCCAGTAGACGCGGGAGACGAGTCCTCGAAGCATCCGGCCACCGTATGTCATGTTCGATGCACTCGAATGCATACGTCGGACGAACGGCGCAACCGATTCCGGCCGCGGTCGATGTCGCCGGCTGCGGCGAAGATGGATGGATGCACCATGGTTCGACCTCCACGCGCCTTCGATTCCGCCCGCTCGATCCCTCCGACCTCGACGCCGTCCACGCGATCTACGCCGATCCCGAGACCTGGCGGCACCTGCCCCAGGGCCGTCACCGCTCGCCCGAGATGACGGCCGGGATGATCGCGCGCTCCGAGGCGAGCCGGCGCGAACACGGCCTCGGTACGTGGGCGGTGCTCGCGCCTGCCGAGCCCGACGGCGAGCCCGTGCTCGTCGGCACCGCCGGCGTGACGATGCTCGGTTTCCCGGCGTGGAACCTCGGCTACCGGTTCGCACCCGGGGCGTGGGGTCGCGGGTACGCGACCGAGGCGGCAGCGGCGGCGCTCGCCGCGGCGCGCACGGCCCACCCCGAGGTGCCCGTCACCGCTCGCGTGCTCGCGGGCAATCCGGCGTCGGTGCGCGTGCTGGAGCGCATCGGGCTCGAACTCCGATGGCGGGGCCGGTCGGCCGAGACCCCCGAGGGCGACGGCCGCACGACGCACCTCGAGCGGCTCGTGTTCACCGACCGCCCCGTCGATGCCGATCTGCTCGAGCGACTCATCGCGCTGGGCTGACGACGTCGGCGGGTTGTGCGAGGCTGGCGTCATGCCGGAATCTCCCGAGGTGCAGGCACTCGTCGAAGAGCTCGACGCCCGACTGGCCGGCCGCGCGCTCACCGGGGTCGACGTGCTCGAGTTCCGCACGACCAAGAGCCGATCCCGCCTGCCCGCCTCGCTCATCGCGGCGACCGTGTCGGGCGTCGCTCGTCACGGCAAGCTGGTCGACCTCGCGTTCGGCGACGCGGGCCACCTCGTCATCTCGCTCGGCCGACACGGCTGGGCCAGGTGGGCGGATGCCTCCGGCGGAGCCGAAGCGGCCGCAGCGGCCGCGACAGGCCCCGAATCGGCCGCTCCCGATGCCGCGGCTCCCGCCGACCCACCCCCGGCACTCGTGTCGCTCTCCTTCGACGACGGGGCGACCCTCGAGCTCACTGATGCCGGCAACTGGGTCTCGCTCGGCACCTGGGTGGTCGATCGCCCCGATGAGGTTCCGGCGGTCGCGAAGCTCGGGCCCGATCCGGCCGATGCCGACTTCTCGCGCGAGCGGTTCGAAGCGGCGGTCGCCGGGCGGCGCAAGCAGGTCAAGGCCGTGCTGCAGGAGCAGGAATCGCTCGCCGGCATCGGCAACGCCTACTCCGACGAGGTGCTGCATCGCGCGAAGGTCTCGCCGGTGGTGCACGCGGCGGCGCTCGACGAAGCTGAGCTGGCGCGACTGTTCTCGGCGACGACTGGCGTGGTGCGCGAAGCGATCGAGGCCCGCCGCGGGGTGCCGATCGCTCAGCTGAAGGCCGCGAAGGTCGCGGCGATGCGTGCACACGGGCGCGCCGGTGAGGCGTGCCCGGTGTGCGGCGACGACCTCCGCGACTTCTCGTTCGCGAGCACGACGGCGCAGTACTGCCCGACCTGCCAGACCGGCGGCGAGCTGCTGCCGCTCAAGGGCGGCGAGGGTTGACCGGCCCCCTCACGCCACGCGGGACTCGCCACCGCCGCGAACCCGGCTGATGGCCTCGGGGGCCGCGGTGAACCGGCCGGCGATGCCGTCGGGCGTCAGGTACTCGACGCGGATGCCGCGCCCGACGCGCGCGACCTTGGTCACCTCGTAGGTGCGCCCGCTCGCGCTGACCAGCGTGTCGCCCGCCCGCAGGTGCCGCGTCTGCCGCAGCTCGATGACCTCCATGCTGAGAGTCTCTCAGCACCCACCGACATCCGGTTCCGGATCGAGGCTCGCGACTCACGCCGAGAGCGAGGCGCCGACCTCGGCGGAGGCATCCGCGAGGACGTCGTCGACGAGGCGTTCCAGCACCGCGAGCCCGTCGAGCGACAGGACCGACTCGAGGTGCCCCTGCATCGACGCGACGCGCGCTCCTCGCAGGCCGTGGACGGCGCCCGAAACCGGGTCCGCGGCGACCTCGAGGTCGTGTCGCGGCGTGACGCGATGGCCGGCGTCGTAGGCGGCGAACGTGTTGTAGAAGCCGACCACGCGCGGATCGCCGAACAGGTCGACCGTGAGCTGCACGCCCTGATGCGGCGCCGGCAGCGGCGCGATCGCGAGCCCCGCCGTGCGGGCGAGCACCTGGTGGCTCAGGCACACCGCGAGCATCGGCAGTCCCGATGCGAGCCGGGCCGCGACGAGCTGGTGCAGCCGCGAGATGCGCGGTTCCGTCATCGCTCGAGGATCCCCGGGGCCCGGACCGAAGACGACGAGGTCTTCAGCGGGCTCGAGCGGGGCATCCGACCAGGCGACGATGCGCGCCGCGACGCCGAGGTGGCGCAGTTGGTGGGCGAGCATCGTCGTGAAGTCGTCGCCGGCATCGACGAGCAGCGCGGTCGCGCGCGGGGCGCGGGCGCCGCCCTGCGGGGTGCGCCAGAACGCGGCGAGCCCCGCGTTCCGATCGGCGAGACGCGGATGCTCCGCGTCGACCGGTTCGATCGTGGGGGCGCCGGGCGTCGCCTGCCGCGGCAGCGCGCCGATCGCCGTGAGCACGCCGGCCGCCTTGGCATGGGTCTCGGCGACCTCCGCCTCCGGCGACGAGTGGCGCACGAGCGTCGCCCCGACCGGCACGCGCACGTGGCCGGCGTCGCCGACATACGCGGTCCGGATCAGGATGGGCGCGTCGAGGTCGTACCCGCGCGCGGTCGGCGTGAACCGGGCGAGCACGCCGGCGTAATACCCCCGCGGGGTGGTCTCGCGACGCGCGATGACGGCGCAGGCGTTGCCCATGGGCGAACCGGTGACGGTGGGCGCGAACATGGTCAGGCGCAGCACCTCTCGCGGGTCGAGGTCGCTGCGCCCCTCCAGCAGGTACTCGGTGTGCGTGAGCCGTGACATCCGCTTGAGGAAGGGGCCGCGGATGCGGCCGCCGTCGGGGCACACCGCGCTCATCATCTTCAGTTCCTCGTCGACGACCATGACGAGCTCCTCGCGCTCCTTCACGTCGGCGAGGAACGCGTCGAGCTCGTCTGCGCCGGGCGCGCCGTCGACGTGGCGGAAGGTGCCGCTGATCGGGTTCATCGAGACCACACCGTCGAGCGAGCTCACGTGCCGTTCGGGCGTCGCGCCCACGGCGGCGAGGCCGGGCGAGACGAAAGCGAACGTCCAGTACGCGCCCCGCTCGAACTCGAGAAGTGCCCGGAACCAGGCGGTCGCCGCGGCCGCGGGCGAGGCATCCGTCACGCCGGTGAACTCGCGCCGGATCACGAAGTTCGCACCCTCGCCGCGCCCGATCTCCTCGTCGATGACACGGCGCACGACGTCGGCGTACGCGTCGTCGTCGAGGTCGACCGCGAGATCGGCGACGGCCGGCGGATGCCCCGGCAGGAGCTCGAGGGCACGCTCGACCTCGATCTCCTGGCGCTCGCGCACGACCAGGCAGCGCAGCGGGGCGCCGTCGTCGAGCGCGTCGAAGCCGCGTTCGCGCACCTGCCGGAACGGCACGAGCGCCAGCACCTCGCGACCGTCGAGCGGGATGTCGGCGAGCCGATCGACCTCGACGATGTCGCCGACCAGCACGTCGAGCGTCGGCTCCTGTTCGCGTCGGATGATCGCGAACGCGGATGCCTCGCCCGCGAGGCAGCGGCCGAGGAGGGTGGACTCGGGGCGGGTGGCCTCAGGGCGGTGGCCCATCGGGCCGGCGTTGATCGTCATGTCGTTCTCCGGTCGGGCCCCGAGGGAGTCGCCGGAAACACGAGACGACCGCCACGGGGCGGTCGTCGTGCGTCGAGGTCGCAGCGGTCCGCCTAGGAGGCGGGCCACCAGCTGCGGGTCGACGAGGTCTGCATGCTGAGC
The DNA here is from genome assembly GCF_009647605.1 of Agromyces agglutinans. Lineage (GTDB taxonomy): Bacteria > Actinomycetota > Actinomycetes > Actinomycetales > Microbacteriaceae > Agromyces > Agromyces agglutinans. The sequence continues at coordinate 164,686 of NZ_WJIF01000008.1, forward strand.
AGCGTAACGCACGCGCAGGAGGGCGAGTCAAGTCACTACGATGGTGGCGCCCGCATCGCGGGCGGCCGGCTGGTCCGGCGAGGAGCGCCCGCGGGGGAGGGCCCGACGAGGAGACCCTGATGAGCGCCGCGCCGACCGCCGCCGGTTCCGTGGATGCCCCGTCCGCGATCGACGCCGCGCCTGCGGCCGGGAGCATTGCGCCGATCGCCGCCGACGACGAGGTCGGCCGCGCCGCGTTCACGTGGCGCCTGGTCATGGTGCTCGCCCTCGTCGCCGGGCTCGTGAGCGACGCGCACCCGCTGCACTTCTTCACGACCCAGGTGAGCGTGATCGCGCTCGGGTACTTCGCGGTATCGCTTCACCTGATGGTCGTCCGCCGCACCGGCGCGGCGCCGGCGCCGCGCCTTCGCGGGGCGATCGTGCTGTGGCTCGTCGCGACGATGCTCGTTTCGCACGTCGTGGACCGGGGCGGCGAGAACCCGATCCCCGGGCTGCTCGATGCGTCGACCCCCGCCGAGCTGCTCGCGAACCGCTCGGTCTTCCTGCTGCTCTACGCCGTGCCCGTCCTGGCACTGGTCGACTTCGTCGTGTTCCGGCCGCACGGCGCGACGCGGCTGCGCGACCTGCCGCTGTGGCTGGCGTTCCCGGCGGGGTACGTCGTGATGGCCGTCGGCCGCGCGCTGCTGCTGCCCGAGGCGCCCGACCGCTTCCCGTACGGGTTCCTCGACCCGGGCGACGCCGGCTTCGTCGGCGTCGGACTGCGCGCACTCGCGCTCGGCGTCGGGGTCGCGGTGATCGGTGCGGTGCTCGTCGCGGTCGACCGGATGCTCCGCCGACTCGACTGACCGGATGTCGGCGCGCGGGTGCAGGATGGAGGCATGCCCGAGTTGCCCGAGGTGGAGGCGCTCACGCGGTTCCTGCGTGAGCGCGCGGTCGGTCGCGCGATCTCGTCGGTGCGCCTCGCGTCGATCTCGGCCCTGAAGACCTTCGATCCTCCGGTGCAGGCGCTCGAGGGTGCGCGCATCGCGACGGCGAGCCGGCACGGCAAGTTCGTCGATCTCGCAACCGATGCCCCGGCGCCGGGCGACCGAGTGCACCTCGTGTTCCACCTCGCCCGGGCCGGCTGGCTGCGCTGGTACGACGAGGTCCCCAAGACCCCGGTCAAGCCCGGCAAGTCGCCGCTCGCGCTCCGGCTGCGGCTCGACGACGGCTCCGGGTTCGACCTGACCGAGGCGGGCACGAAGAAGTCGCTCGCGGTCTACGTCGTCCGTGATCCGGCGGAGGTCCCGGGCATCGCACGGCTCGGCCCCGACCCCACCGCCGCCGAGTTCTCGCTCGACGACTTCGCGGCGATCCTCGCCGGCCGGCGTACCCAGGTGAAGGGCGTGTTGCGCGACCAAACGGTGTTCGCGGGCATCGGCAACGCCTACTCCGACGAGATCCTGCACGCGGCGCGCATGTCGCCGTACGCGCTCGCGGCGAAGCTCACGCCCGAGCAGGTGGAGACGCTGTACCGGGCGATGCGCGACACCCTCGCCGAGGCCGTCGACGCGGCATCCGGTCGCCCACCCGCCGACCTGAAGGACGCCAAGCGGCGCGGCATGCAGGTGCACGGCCGCACCGGCGAGCCGTGCCCGGTGTGCGGCGACACGGTGCGCCAGGTGATCTTCGCGGACTCGACGTTCCAGTACTGCCCGACCTGCCAGACCGGCGGCAAGCCGCTGGCCGATCGCGTGCTGTCGCGGCTCGTCAAGTGAGGCGCGGCGGCGCGGCGCCGGCGGGTCAGGTCAGCGGGCGGTCGTCGCGCGGACGGCGATCCGTGGTCGCGGGGTCGGTGACCGTGCGGTCGGCACCGGTGCGGTCGTCCGTCGTGCGCGCGTCGTCCGGACGGTCCGCGGTGCGGTCGTCGGGCGTGCGGTCGATGCGATCGCCCTTCGTGTCGACATCGGGGTCCACGCGATCGGCTTCGCGGAGCTGCTCGGCGGTCTCGGCGCGCAGCGAGTCCGCCTCGCCTTGGCGCGCGGCGCTCTCGCGGGCGAGGCGGTCGGCGTTCGCCTGGGCGGCTCGCGCGTCGGCATCCGCCTGCGCGGCCGACGCCGCTGCCTGTGCGGCCGCGACGTCGTGCGAGGCCGCCCGCTCCTGGCCGACCTCGGCCTTCTCGCGGATCTCCGCGGCGCGATGCCGCTGCTGCTGCGCCCGAGCCTCGCGGGCTCGACGCGACGACATGGCCACGACGATCGCGATGACGGCGATCACGACGACGATCGCCACGATGATCCAGATGACGGTGCTGGTGTCCATGGGGTGTCCGCCTCCTCGGTCGGGATGCCCCAGTCGAGCGCAGTCCGCGCGTCGCCGGCAACGGGTTGCGGAATCGCCGGACCCGCGCCATGATCCTGCGCGCCCGACCGCATCAAGCGACGGGCGAGGCCGATGACCGGCGCCGACGCACTCGTCGCCCGCCTCCGCGCGGCCGGATGCGTGTTCGCCGAGGAGGAGGCCGCACTGCTCCGGGCAGCGGCCGCCGACCCGGACGCGCTCGAGCGGCTCGTCGCCCGCCGCGTCGCCGGCGAACCCCTCGAACCGCTGCTCGGCTGGGTCGAGTTCGCCGGTCTTCGACTCGAGGTGGGCCCCGGCGTCTTCGTACCGCGCCGGCGCACCGAGGCGCTCGCCGCTGCCGCGGCCGAGTCGGCACGGGCGGCGAGCCGTCGAGTGGATGCCCCGGTCGTCGTCGACCTCTGCTGCGGTGTCGGCGCGATCGCGGCGGTGGTCGCAGCGTCGGTGCCGGCAGCCTGGGTGGTGGCGGCGGATCTCGACCCCGTCGCCGTCGGATACGCGGCACGCAATCTCGCGGCATACGGCGGGCGGGCGTATGCGGGCGACCTGTACGCGGCGTTGCCCGTCGAACTGGTGGGCTCGGTGGACGTGCTCGCGGTCAACGCGCCGTACGTGCCGTCGGCCGAGATCGAGCTCATGCCGCGCGAAGCGCGCGACCACGAGCCCCGGCACACGCTCGACGGCGGCGATGACGGCCTCGGGCTGCACCGCCGCATCGCCGCGGATGCCCCGCGATGGCTGGCCCAGGGCGGCTGCGTGCTCATCGAGACGAGCGAGCGCCAGGCCCCGTCGACGGCCGCGGTGTTGCGCGCCGCGGGCCTGGCGGTGCGCATCGAGGGCGACGAGGAAGTCGGCTCCACGTATGTCGTCGGTGTGCGGGCCGGGCGCGCCTTCTGATCCCGCGGCGCGGCGCCGACCTCAGCCTTGTTCCGCCGCGGGTCGTGTACCGGCGAGGATCGCGACGACCTCGTCGTCCTCGACCTGGCGGAAGTCGCGGTAGTGCATGCCGACGGCCATGAACCCGGGCGGCGTGGCCAGGCATACGACGGCGTCGGCCTCCGGAACGTGGGCCACCACGTCGGCCGGGCCGACGGGCACTGCCAGGACGACTGCGGCTGCACCGAGCTCACGCACGACCCGGCACGCGACCCGCGCGGTCGCGCCGGTGGCGACGCCGTCGTCGACGACCACTGCGGTCCGGCCGGCGACGTCTACCGCGCTGCGACCCGCGCGGAAGCGCGCGACGCGCGCCGTGACCTCGGCGCGCTCCCGCTGCTCGATCCGGTCGACCTCGGCCGCCGAATCCGATCGCCGGCGTACGTCCTCGTTCCAGACGATCGCCTCCCGTTCACCGACCGCCCCCATCGCCACCTCCGGCGCGTGGGGGAGTCCGAGCTTGCGCACGACGAGCACGTCGAGTGGGGCGCCGAGGGCCAGTGCGACCTCCTCCGCGACGGGCACGCCGCCGCGCGGCAGTCCCAGCACCACGGGCCGGTCGAGGCCGAGCTCGGAACTGCGATCGCGCAGGGTCGCGCCCAGCCGGCGTCCGGCCTCCCGCCGATCTCGGAACCGCTCCATGCGGGGCATCCGACCCCACCGGATTCGAATCGTCAAGGCCCTGTCGCCACGCGCTCGGACGGAGTAATGTCGCAACAGCACGGGAATCGGAACGTGGACACCAGAGGCCGAACGTACGGGGGTTCGATCGGCGCTCGAGGCCCGCGGCAGCCGGTCGGGGGACCGGCTCGGCGGGCGATGCGAGGCATCGTCCGCCCTTCCCCGTGCCCGGATTCGGAAATCGGATCCCCCGAGTCGAGGAACCATCGCCTACACTGATGGAACCTCGCTCCCCCTGGGCGGGGGAACCCGTTCAGACCGGGACCGGCGACGTCCCCCCAAAGCTGCGTCCCGGTCGGCTTGGAGTATCCCTGTGGGTCGTCACAGTATCGCGGCTTCGGCGAAGAAGCCGACCCGCGCCCTCATCCTCTCGATCGTCGCCGGTGTCGCCGTCGTCGGTCTCGTCGCGTCCGGCGTCTTCCTCTGGGTCGGCGGACACCTCAACCCGCTGTTCGCGTCGGCCTCCGACCCGACGGCGTGCGAGAGCCCAGAAACCCTGCAGATCGTCGCCGACACGTCGATCGCGCCGGTACTCGACAACATCGCCGCCGACTTCGATGCGTCAGGCGACCACTGCGTCGCGACCACGGTCCAGCCGCAGGATGCCGCCGACTCGGCCGCCGTGGCGGCCGCGGGCGGACTCGAGGCCGACGCCTGGATCCCCGACTCGAGCGTCTGGGTCGACCGGGTCGCCGCGACGGCATCCTCGCTCGGCCAGCCCGCCCCCGAATTCGACGCGCGCGCCTCGGTCGCCAGTTCACCCGTCGTCTTCGCCGCGCCCTCGACGCGCGCCGAGGAGATCGTCGCCACCGAACCGGTGAGCTGGACCAGAGTCCTCGGCGGCACGCTGCCGACGATCCTGCCCGACCCGGAGGCATCCGCATCGAGCCTCGCCGGCCTGCTCGCGCTCCGCGCCCATGCGCCGGCTGAAGACCCGCGCGCCTTCCCGGGCGCGATGATCGCGCTCGGCAAGGCGATCCCGGCGTCGGTCTCCGCGGCGTTCAGCGCCGTCTCGTCGGCCGAGCAGCCGAGCGTCGTCGTCACGAGCGAGGCGCAGTTGGCGTCGTACAACATGGACGACCCGGCCGAACCGCTGGTCGCCGCGTATCCGGCCGACGGCACGGTCTCACTCGACTATCCGTTCCTCGTGCTCCCGAACGACGAAGCGGCCGCCGAGGGCGACGATGAAGCCACCGAGGGCGGAAGCGACTCCGGCTCCTCCGTAGCCGAGCTCGTCGACGCGTTCGAACAGGCCGTGCGCGACGCCGGCGACGAACTGCTCGCGGCTGGCTTCCGCGCCCCCGACGGTTCGGGCGAGGTCGACCTCGCCGGCATCGGGGCCACGGCGGCACCGCCCGCGGCCCCGCTCGACGGCGCGGCCCAACTCGAGATCCTGCGCGCCTGGGGCGTGCTCACGCTGCGCTCGCGCATGCTCGCGGTCATCGACGTGTCGGGTTCGATGGAGGAGCCGGCCGCGAATGGACTGCGCCGCATCGACATCTTCCAGCAGGCGGCTATCGGCGCCATGTCGAAGTTCTCCGGCGAGGTCGAGCTCGGCGTCTGGGTGTTCTCGACGGCCCGCAACGGCGACCTCGACTACGAGGACCTCGCGCCCATCGCGCCGCTGGTCGACCAGGCGCACACGCAGCAGATCCACGGCATCATCGGCTCGCTGCCCGCGCGGCTCGGCGGCGCGACCGGGCTCTACGACACGACCCTCGCCGCCGTGAAGCGCGTGCGTGAGACGTACGACCCCGAGAAGGTCAACTCGGTGCTGCTCATCACCGACGGCAAGAACGAGGATGAGAACGGCATCGCGCTCGAGCAGTTGCTCGCCGAGCTGCAGAAGATGGCCGACCCCGCCAAGCCCGTGCCGGTGATCATGATCGGCTTCGGCCCCGACACCGACCTCGCCGCGATGCAGCAGATCGCGGCGGTCACGGGCGGCGCGGCATACTCGGCATCCAAGCCCGAGGACCTCGGTCTCGTACTGGTCGACGCGCTGACGCAGCGCACCTGCCGGCCCAACTGCGGCTGAGCGCAGGTGCCGGGCCGCACGGCACCGACACGACGAACGCCCGGCGGAATCCGCCGGGCGTTCGTGTCGTTCGGACCGGTGCCGCGAGGTCAGTGGCCGACGCCGGCCCCCTCGACCATGTCGGCGGGCTTGCGCACGAACAGGGCGCCCACGATCGCGCCGATCGAGAGGATCGCGCCGACCAGGAACGCGGCTCGGATGCCGGCGGCCTGCGCCGCGAGCTCGCTCGCACCGGCCACGGCGGCCGACGCCTCGCGAGCCGACAACGCCGAGATGAACAGCGCCGTGCCGACGGCGCCCGCGACCTGCTGCAGGGTGCCGACGATCGCCGAGCCGTGCGAGTAGAAGCGCGGCTCGACGGAGCCGAGCGCCGACGTGAACAGCGGCGTGAACATGAACGCCAGCGCGATCGACAGCACGATGTGCGCGGCCAGCACGAGCCAGACCGACGTGTCGACGCCGACCATGGTCAGCGACCAGAGCACGCCGCTGACGACGATGCTCGCGGGGATCAGCAACGGGGTCGGTCCGAATCGGTCGAAGAGCCGGCCGACGGTCGGGCCGAGCAGGCCCATGATCAACCCGCCCGGCAGCAGCATGAGCCCCGTCTCGAGCGGGCTCAGCAGCAGCACCCGCTGCAGGTAGAACGGCAGCACGATCAGCGTGCCGAACAGGGTGGCCATGAGGACCACCATCATGCCGATCGAGATCGTGAAGTTCTTCGACCGGAAGGTGCGCAGGTCGAGGAGCGCGCGGTCGGACCGCTGCAGCAACAGCTGGCGCCAGACGAACGCGATCAGTCCGATCGCACCGACGCCCATCGCGACGCCGATCGCCCACTCGGGTGTGGCGGCGGCGCCTGAGTCACCGCCCGACTCGCCGCCGAGCAGGCTCAGGCCGTAGACGAGTCCGCCGAACCCGAAGGCCGAGAGCACGACCGAGAACAGGTCGATCCGCAGCTTGCGCGGCTCGTTGACCGTCTCGACCTTGCGCGCGCCGATGATCAGCATCGCGACCGCGATCGGCAGCACGAGCCAGAACATGAAGCGCCAGTTCAGGACGTTCAGGATCAGGCCCGAGATGGTCGGGCCGATGGCCGGCGCGACCGACATCACGATCGAGACCCGGCCCATGAACCGGCCGCGATCGCTCGGGGCGACGACCGTCATCAGGGTCGTCATCAGCAGCGGCATCATGATCGCGGTGCCCGTGGCCTGCACGACGCGGGCGCCGAGAAGCACCTCGAAGCCCGGCGCGAGCGCCGCGAGCAGCGTGCCGGCCGAGAAGAGGCTCATGGCCGTCACGAAGATCGGCTTGGTCGGGAACCGCTGCAGCAGGAACCCGGTGATGGGGATGACGACGGCCATCGTCAGCATGAACGCCGTGGTGAGCCACTGCGCGGCCGTGACGCTGATCTGGAGGTCGTCGACGAGGTGCGGCACGGCGACGCCCATGATCGTCTCGTTCAGGAACACGACGAACGTGGCCGCGAGCAGGAGCCAGATCACGCGCGTGTTGCGCGCCCCGTGCTCGGGCTGGTGGGCGCGGACGGCGGCGTCCTCGGAGCGCGCGACGGCGGACTCGGGGACGGTGGTGGCGACGGAGGCGGTGGTGGGGTCGAGATCGGAGAAGGTGCGTTCGGTCACGGGCGTCCTTAACGGTCGCGACTGCAGGCACCGCGCGTGCGGCGCCTGGAGCGGATGGTCGGTGTCGGCGGGAGCGTCTGGCGCTCCGGGAATTCAAGCGGTATCGAGCGACAACCTCGCCTGCGCGAGTGCCATTCCCGATTCGCACGAAGAATAGGTACGCATGCACCGCGGATGCGGCACGCGTTCGAGCTGCGGTCAGGCTGCGGTCATGCGTCCACGATGCCACGGACCGCCGACACCGCGCGGGCGACCGCATCGGCTGCCGCGTCGACCTCGTCGGCGGTCGTCTCCCGGCCGAGCGTGAATCGCACCGCGGTCTGCGCGAGGTCGGCCGGCAGCCCCATGGCCGTGAGCACGTGCGAGGGCTCATCGCGGCCGGCGGCGCACGCCGACCCGCTCGAGGAGAACACGCCGTCGCGCTCGAGCTCGAGCAGCACCGCCTCGCCGCTCGCACCGGGGAACACGAACGAGCAGGTGCCGGGCAGCCGCGCCTCGGGCGCACCCGTCAGCCGGGCGCCCGGCACCTCGGCGAGCACGCGCGCCGTGAACCGCGCGGCGAGCGAGCCGACCCGGGCCGCAGCATCCACTCGTTCCCGCTCGGCGAGCCGCAGGGCGGTCGCGAACGCGACCGCGCCGGCGACGTTCTCGGTACCCGAGCGGCGGCCGCGCTCCTGACCGCCGCCGTGCACCACGGGCTCGATCGGGAGCCGACCGCGGACGATGAGCGCACCCGTGCCCTTGGGGGCGCCGACCTTGTGTCCGGCCAGCGAGAGCGCGTCGACCCCGAGGGCGTCGAGTCCGAGCGGCAGCCATCCGGCGGCCTGCACCGCGTCGGTGTGCACGAGCGCGCCCACGGCACGGGCGACCCCCGCGAGCGCCGCGACCGGCTGGATCGTGCCGACCTCGTTGTTCGCGAGCTGCACGGAGACGAGCGTCGTGTCGTCGCGCAGCACATCCTGCAGCGCGGCCGGGCTCACGAGGCCCTCGCCGTCGACCGGGAGTCGCGAGACGTCGAAGCCGTGGCGCCGCTCGAGGTAGGCGGCGGACTCGAGGACGGCCTCGTGCTCGATCGCGGACACGACGACGTGACGACCGCGCGGGGTCGCGAGCGCCAGCCCCTTGATCGCGAGGTTGTCGGCCTCGGTGCCGCCGCTCGTGAACACCACGTCGCCGGGGCGGCATCCGGCGACCGCGGCGACCTCTCCGCGCGCCCAGTCGACCGCGCGAGCGGCCCCGTCGCCGAGCCGGTGCCGGCTCGACGGGTTGCCGAACTCGCCGGTGAGGTACGGCCACATCGCCTCGAGCGCCTCGCGGCGCACGGGCGAGGTCGCGGCGTGGTCGAGGAAGATCACGCGGTGTCGCCGTCCTCCGTCGTCGCCGGCGCGGCCGAGTGCCCGCGGGCGGCGGTCGCCTCGAGCCCGATGTCGAGCCCCAAGTCGAGCGCGCGCACCGAGTGCGTGAGCGCGCCGACCGAGATCAGGTCGACCCCGGTCGCCGCGATCGCCGCGACCGTGTCGAGCGAGACGCCGCCGGATGCCTCGACGACGACGCGCCCGCCGATGCGGGCGACGCCCTCGCGCAGTTCGTCGAGCGTGAAGTTGTCGAGCATGATCGTGTCGGCACCGCCGGCGAGCACCGCGTCGATCTGGTCGACGCGGTCGACCTCGACCTCGAGGTGCGCGGTGTGTGGCATCCGCTCGCGGGCCTCGCGCAGCGCGGTCGCGAGGTCGCGTCCGCCGGCGGTGAGCACGGCGAGGTGGTTGTCCTTCGCCATCACGGCGTCGGAGAGCGAGCGGCGGTGGTTGCGCCCGCCGCCGTCGCGTACCGCCTGGCGTTCGAGGCTGCGAAGGCCCGGCGTGGTCTTCCGGGTGTCGACGATGCGCGCGCGGGTGCCCGCGACCTCGGCGACGTAGCGCGCGGTCAGCGTGGCGATGCCAGACATGCGCTGCACGAGGTTCAGCGCGACGCGCTCGGCGCGCAGGATGCCCCGGGCGGGGCCCGCCACCCGGGCGAGCACGTCGCCGGCCGCGAACCGATCGCCGTCGGCTGCGAGTGGCTCGACCCGGATGCGGTCGTCGACGAGCCGGAACGCCGCCGCGAACACCTCGACACCAGAGAGCACGCCGGCCTCGCGCGCGACGAGCTCGGCCGACGCCGTCGCGTCGGCGGGGATCAGCGTCTCGCCGGTGAGGTCGCCCCAGGGGGCGTCCTCGTCGAGCGCGGCGTCGACGATGCGATCGATCTCGCGTCGCTCGGTCATCAGGCGGCCTCCAGTTCGGGTTCGGCGATGGATGCACCGGATGCCGCGGCCGGGGCATCCGTACGGAAGTGGGCGCCGACGCTCGCGCGCCGCGCACGGGCAGCGGCGACGGTGAGCCGCGCGAGGTCGAGCAGGTTGCGGTCCTCGGCGCTGCGACGATCGACGGGCTCGGCGGCGGTCCACGCCGCGAGCCGCTCGGCGGCCGCGGCGAGTCCGGCCTCGTCGCGCTCGAGGCCGACGTTCGCCCACATGAGCTCCTGCAGCTCGCGACGGTCGACGGGTGAGCGCTCGTGCGACGATGCGACCTGCGGGTGGGCGTGCTCGGGAAGGGAAGGAATCGTCGACGCCGCTTCGATCGCGCGCGCGGCCCGGTCGGCGAAGACGGCGGCCTCGAGCAGCGAGTTGGATGCCAGCCGGTTCGCGCCGTGCACACCCGTGCGCGCGCACTCGCCGACGGCGAGGAGGCCGGGCAGGCTCGTTCGGCCGTCGAGGTCGGTCGCGATGCCGCCCATCGCGTAGTGCGCGGCCGGCGTGACGGGCACGGGCTCGCGCGACCAGTCGAAGCCCGCTTCGCGCGTGGCCCGGTCGATGCTGGGGAACCGCGCGGCGAGGAAGTCGCCGCCGAGCGCCGTCGCGTCCAGACGCACCGGGGTGCCGCCCTGTTCGCGCACGCGCCGCCACACGGCACGGGCGACCACGTCGCGCGGCGCGAGCTCACCGCGCGGATCGATCGCGAGCAGGAACCGCTCGCCGCCGGCGTCGCGGAGCACGGCGCCCTCGCCGCGGACGGCCTCGGAGATGAGCGGGGTGCCGGGGGCGGCGAGCGCGGTGGGGTGGAACTGGGTGAACTCGAGGTCGGCGACCGCGGCTCCGGCGCGCCACGCGGCGGCCACGCCGTCGCCCGTGGCGACCGTCGGGTTGGTCGTATGCCGGTAGAGGCATCCGCTGCCGCCCGTCGCGAGCACGACGACGTCGGCGGTGTGCACGCGACGACGGCCGGCTGCGTCGAGCACGATAGCGCCGGTCACGCGTCCGGCCGTCACGGCGAGGTCGATGAGCATCGCACCCTCGGCGATCGCGACCGCCCGGCGGCGCACGGTTCCGACGAGGGCAGCCTCGATCACGGCCCCGGTCGCGTCGCCCCCGGCGTGCAGGATGCGCGCGCGGGAATGCGCCGCCTCGAGCCCCCGGTGCAGCCCCGACTCGCCGCGGTCGAAGCCGACGCCGAACCGGATCAGGTCGCGCACCCGGGCGGGGCCCTCGTCGCACAGCACGCCGACCGCGGCCGGGTCGGCGAGGCCCGCTCCCGCGTCCATCGTGTCGGCGAAGTGCCGCCGCGCCGAGTCGTCGGGGAAGATCGCCGCGGCGATGCCGCCCTGGGCGTATCGGGTCGAGCCCTCGGCGAGTTCGGCCTTGGTGACGAGCTCGACGTCGTGGCCGGCGTCGGCGGCCTTCACCGCGGTCCAGAGGCCGGCGATGCCGCCGCCGACCACGAGCACGCGCGCCATGTCAGGCTCCGGCGGGCACGGCGGCCGGCGGCTTCGCCGCGAGCATCCGCTCGAGGGCGAGGCGCGCGGGATCGGCGACGTCGGCGGGAACCGTGATGCGGTTGACGACGTTGCCGGCGACGAGCTCCTCGAGCACCCAGGCGAGGTAGCCGGGGTGGATGCGGTACATCGTCGAGCACGGGCACACCACGGGGTCGAGGCAGAAGATCTCGTGCTCGGGATGCTCGGCGGCGAGGCGCTGCACGAGGTTGATCTCCGTGCCGATCGCGAAGGTCGAGCCGGCCGGGGCGGCCTGGATGGCCTTCACGATGAAGTCGGTCGAGCCGGCGGCGTCGGCGGCGTCGACCACGGGCATGGGGCACTCGGGGTGGACGAGCACCTGCACGCCGGGGTGCGACTCGCGGGCGGCGGCGATCTGGTCGACGGTGAAGCGCTTGTGCACCGAGCAGAAGCCATGCCAGAGGATGACCCGGGCGTCGGCGAGTTCCTCAGCGGTCGATCCGCCGAGCGGCCGGCGCGGGTTCCACATCGGCATCTGCTCGAGCGACACGCCCATGGCCTTCGCGGTGTTGCGGCCCAGGTGCTGGTCGGGGAAGAACAGCACCCGCTGCCCGCGCTCGAAGGCCTGCTCGAGCACGGTGCGCGCGTTCGACGACGTGCAGACGATGCCGCCGTGACGGCCGACGAAGCCCTTCAGGGCCGCCGACGAGTTCATGTACGTCACGGGGATCACGGGCACGCGACCGTCGGCGTCGACGGCGGAGAGGTCGCCGTAGACGGCTTCGAGCTGCTCCCAGCACTCCTCGACGCTCGACTCGTCGGCCATGTCGGCCATCGAGCAGCCCGCGGCGAGGTTCGGCAGGATGACCGCCTGCTCGGGACGCGACAGCAGGTCGGCGGTCTCGGCCATGAAGTGCACGCCGCAGAAGACGATCGCCTCGGCGTCGGGTCGGGTCAGCGCGGCGTTGGCGAGCTGGAACGAGTCGCCGACGAAGTCGGCGTGCTGCACGACCTCGTCGCGCTGGTAGAAGTGGCCGAGCACGACGACGCGGTCGCCGAGCGCCTGCTTGGCGGCGCGGATGCGGGCGTGCAGCTCGTCGTCGGTCGCGCGGCGGTAGGCCTCGGGCAGCGAGCCCTGGCGCGGGGCGCCGGCCGGGATCACGTCGCCCATCGAGGCGCCCGGCCCGTACGCCGACGGACCGCCGTCGAACTCCCATGGACCGTTCGCGAGGTCGGGCGAGCAGGTCGAGCCGCTCGAGGCGCCGGTCGAGATGAGCCGGATGGACCGGTCGACCGAAGCGGCCAGGCGCGTGGGGGCGGTGCGGGGGTCTGCGAGGGTCATGACGGGCTCTTCCTCAGGTGCGGTGCGATGGGGACTCGGAACATGCCGTCGCCGGTCGGCGCCTCGGCGGGTCGGTAGAGCTTGGGCGGGCGATGCCGGGTGCCGGTGCGCACCTCGCCGGTCTCGACGAGGGCGCCCGACGCCTCGACCGTGCGGCGGAAGTTCGCCGGGTCGAGGTGCACGCGCAGCACGGTCTCGTACACCTCGCGGAGTTCGGCGATCGTGAACGTCGGCCCGAGGAACGAGTGGGCGATCTGCGCGTAGCCGAGCTTGCTGCGAAGCCTCGTGAGGGCGTAGTCGACGATGGCGTTGTGGTCGAAGGCGAGGTCGGGCAGGTCGTCGGGGTCGAACCAGCGCACGTTGGGGTCGTCGATCGCGCCGGTCGTCTCCTCAGGGCGCACGAGCGCCCAGTACACGACGGAGACGACGCGCTCGCCGGGGGACCGGTCGGGGGCGCCGAAGGTGTAGAGCTGCTCGAGGAATCGGGGCGTGACGCCCGTCGTCTCCTCGAGCGTGCGCGCGGCCGCGGCCTCGAGCGCCTCGCCGGCGCCCAGCCATCCGCCGGGCAGCGCCCATCGGCCCTCGCCGGGATCGCGCAGCCGTCGCACGAGCGGGATCCAGAGCGACGCGCGATCGGATGCCACGCGCTCGGCGCCCTCGGGGGTCACGCCGGGCTCGAGGGCGAAGATGACCGTGGAGACGGCCAGCCGTGCGTCGCGCTCGTGCTGGGGCATCGGCCGTCCTCCTCCACCGGTAAAAGAGTCAATCTGACACGAAGTCTCGTCGAGCAGCTTACAGTCAACCTGACACGAAGGCGAAATCCGATGAGGGCGCACGCACGTCCGGGACAGCACCGAGGCGGGAATACGTGCGATCACGGATGCCGCGCCGAGCGGTTCGACGCCACGATCGGCGATAGCCCGTCCCCGATCCCTCGAAAGCGAGGCCCTGCCATGCGCAAGGTATTCCTGGTCGTCACCGTGCTGTTCACGGCGTCCGTCGTCCTGCAGCTCTACTTCGCCGCCGTCGGCGTGTTCTCGAACCCCGAGGACGAACTGTTCGCCTGGCACGGCACGAACGGCAGGATCGTGCTGCCGCTGCTCGCCCTGCTCATGATCGTCGCCGCCGCGCTCGCGAAGGCCGGGAAGCGCACGATCTGGCTGAGCGTGCTGCCGCTCGTGCTCATCCTGTTCCAGACCGTGCTGTTCATCCTCACCGGGGTCATCTTCGGGCTCGACGAGTCCAGCCACGCCGACCCGCCGCTCGCGGCGACGCTGTTCCTCTCGCTGCACGCGGTGAACGGCGCGGCGATCCTGCTGGTCGGCGTCCTGCTCGTCGTCCGGGCCCGGCGCCTCGTGCGCGACGGTGCGCCGGCGAAGCCCGCCGGCCCCGTCGACGCCGCCCCGGCGGCGGGCGACGAGGCCGCGGTGCCGAGCGCGTGACGCCGCGCGCCGGCGCTTCGCCGTCATGACCACGTCGGCCCTGCTCCTGCTGCAGTCGGCCGCGGCGATCGCCGCGGCCGGACTGTGGCTCGCGGCCGGCTTCACCGCGGGTACCGCAACCGCGGGCACGGCCACCGCGGGCACGGCCACTGCGGGCTCCGCCG
>NZ_WJIF01000009.1 GCF_009647605.1 Agromyces agglutinans
CAGGCCCGAACTTCAGGGCAACCTGTCAACCATACCATCGGCCGCATCGAACCAGAACCCGAACGGATCTGTCTCAAGCGGATTCCCAGCCGGCGGACTCGAGAGCCCGAACCGATCCGGAAGTGATGGAGGTTCCGATCCTAGACTTGAAATCACCGAGTCGCAAATGCGCCTTCGAGGTTATTTGGCTAGTATCTTCACCCGACTGAACCAGGAGCGCTTCTCGCTCTCTCCGGCCCGCCGCGGCGACATATGAAAACCTACCCGGCGNGTATCTTCACCCGACTGAACCAGGAGCGCTTCTCGCTCTCTCCGGCCCGCCGCGGCGACATATGAAAACCTACCCGGCGCCCGGCCGCACCGCCAAATCACCGCCGCATCCCGGGCGTGTCGCGCGGCCGGCCCGGGGCCCGCCGGACGACGAAGGGCCTCCGGCGTGCTGCCGGAGGCCCTGCTCAACACGGGTTTCGCGTCAGTTGAACTCGTCGGGGTGGGCGCTCACGCGGCCTTCGCGCTCGAGCCCCGTGATCGCGTCGACCTCGGCCTCGGTCAGCTCGAAGTCGAACACGTCGAGGTTCTCCGCCATGCGCTCCCGGCGGTTGGACTTCGGGAAGAGGATGTGGCCGCGCTGGAGGTGCCAGCGGATGACGACCTGCGCCGGCGTCTTGCCATGCGCCGAAGCGGCCTCGGTCACCTCGGGCAGTTCGAACAGCGGGTACTTGCCCTGCCCGAGCGGCCCCCACGCCTCGATGCGGATGCCGTGCTCGTCGGCGAAGGTCGTGGTCTCGGGCTGCTGGTGCGCGGGATGCAGCTCGATCTGGTCGACCACGGGCACGACATCGGTCTCGTCGAGGAGCCGCTCGAGGTGGTGGCGCAGGAAGTTCGAGACGCCGATGGAGCGCACGCGGCCCGTCTCGCGCAGCTGCTCGAACGCCTTCCACGTCTCGACGTAGCGGTCGCGCGCCGGCGTCGGCCAGTGGATCAGGTAGAGGTCGAGGTACTCGAGGCCCAGCCGCTCGAGGCTGCGGTCGAAGGCGTCGAGCACCGACTGCGTGCCCTGGTCGTCGTTCCAGAGCTTCGTCGTGATGTAGAGCTCCTCGCGCGGGATGCCCGACTCGGCGATCGCCCGGCCCACCCCCTCCTCGTTGCCGTAGATGCGCGCGGTGTCGATGTGGCGGTACCCGACCTCGAGCGCATCGCGCACGATGCGCTGCGTCTCGTCGGGATCGACCTTGAAGACGCCGAAGCCGAGCTGCGGAATGGACTGTCCGTCGTTGAGCTGGACACGGGGCACGAGCGAATCCGTCATGCAGCCATCCCATCACGCGGGGCGTGGCATCCGACAGCCGGTTCGCCCACCGCGATCACCGCCCGCCGGTCGCGGCGGCGCGCGTCGTACGATGGAGGGCTATGCCTACGACGATCACCTATCCGCCCGAGCTGCCGGTCTCCGCGCAGCGCGAGGAGATCGCGCGCGCGCTGCGCGATCACCAGGTGGTCATCGTCGCGGGCGCCACGGGCTCGGGCAAGACCACGCAGCTGCCGAAGATCTGCCTCGAGCTCGGGCGCGAGTCGATCGCGCACACCCAGCCGCGCCGCATCGCCGCGCGGACGATCGCCGAGCGGGTGGCCGAGGAGCTCGGCAGCGAGGTCGGCGGGCTCGTCGGGTACCAGGTGCGGTTCACCGACCGCGTCAGCGAGTCGACGGCGATCAAGGTGATGACCGACGGCATCCTGCTGAACGAGATCCACCGCGATCGCGACCTGCGCCGCTACGACACGATCATCATCGACGAGGCGCACGAGCGCAGCCTCAACATCGACTTCCTGCTCGGGTACCTCAAGCGCCTGCTCCCCCGTCGTCCCGATCTCAAGGTGATCGTCACGAGCGCGACCATCGATCCCGAGAGCTTCGCGCGGCACTTCGCGGATGCCTCGGGCGAGCCGGCCCCGGTGATCGAGGTGTCGGGGCGCACCTACCCGGTCGAGATCCGCTACCGACGGCTCGGCGGCCCCGCGAGTGCGGGCGCTCCTCGACCACCGGAATCCGAGGAGTCCGACGACGAGGGCGCCGCGGCCTCCGATCGCGACGTGCAGCGGGGCATCCTCGACGCGCTCGACGAACTGGAGCGCGAGTCATCCGGCGACGTGCTCGTCTTCCTCTCCGGGGAGGGTGAGATCCGCGACGCCGAGCAGGCGGTGCGGGCGCACGCGAGCCGGCGCGGCGGCGCCGGCGTCACCGAGGTGCTGCCCCTCTACGGGCGCCTCTCGTCCGCCGACCAGCATCGCGTCTTCGAGCCGTCCAAGGTGCCGGGGCTCCGACGGCGCGTGGTGCTCGCGACGAACGTCGCCGAGACGAGCCTCACGGTTCCCGGCATCCGGTACGTCATCGATGCGGGAACCGCGCGCATCAGCCGCTACTCGGCGCGCTCCAAGGTGCAGCGCCTGCCCATCGAGGCGATCTCGCAGGCGTCGGCGAACCAGCGCTCGGGGCGGTCGGGCCGAACGAGCGACGGCATCGCGATCCGGCTGTACGGCGAGGAAGACTTCGAGCGGCGGCCCGAGTTCACCGACCCCGAGATCCTGCGCACGAACCTCGCGGCCGTCATCCTGCAGATGGCCTCGCTCGGGCTCGGCGCGATCGAGGAGTTCCCGTTCCTCACACCGCCCGACTCGCGTGGCATCCGCGACGGGCTCGACCTGCTGCGCGAACTCGGGGCGCTCGACGACGGCGGCGACGCGTCGCGCGGGCCGCGGCTGACCCGCGTCGGCCGGCAGCTCGCGCGCCTGCCGATCGAGCCGCGATTCGCGCGCATGGTGCTCGAGTCGAAGCCGCAGGGCGTCTCGCGCGAGGTGCTCGCGATCGTCGCCGGGCTCACGATCCAGGACCCGCGCGAGCGGCCGCTCGAACGCCGCGAGCAGGCCGACGCCGCGCACGCGAGGTTCGTCGATCCGACCAGCGACTTCCTCACCCTGCTGAACCTCTGGAACCACCTCGAGGAGCAGCAGCGCGAGCTCTCGGGCAGCGCGTTCCGGCGCATGTGCAAGTCGGAGTACCTGAACTACCTGCGCGTGCGCGAGTGGCAGGACCTGTACCGCCAGCTCGTGCGGCTCGCGAAGCCGCTCGGCCTGCACGTGGCCGCGCAGGCGGGTGCGCCGAACCCCGACGGCATCCACCGTGCGCTGCTGTCGGGCCTGCTCTCGCACATCGGGCTCCGCGACGACGCGAAGACCTCGAGCGGCCGCGGCGGCGCGGGCGGGGCGCGCGAGGCCGAGCGCAAGGGCCGGCGAGCACAGGCCGAGTTCCTCGGCGCGCGCGGCACGCGGTTCGTGGTCTTCCCGGGATCCGCCCTGGCGAAGAAGCCGCCCGCGGCGATCATGAGCGCCGAGCTCGTCGAGACCAGCCGGCTCTTCGCCCGGATGAACGCGGCCATCGATCCCGCGTGGGCCGAACCGCTCGCGGGCGCCCTCGTGCGCCGCACGTGGAGCGAACCGCGCTGGGAGCGCCGGCAGGGCTCGGCCGTCGCCGACGAGAAGGTGACGCTCTTCGGCGTGCCGATCGTGCCCAAGCGCCGTATCCAGCTCGCCCGCATCGACGCGCAGCTCGCGCGCGAGCTCTTCGTGCGCCACGCGCTGGTCGAGGAGGACTGGGACCTCAGCCGCTTCGACCAGCGCCTGTTCGCGTTCGCCCGGAGGAACCGGGAGCTGCGTCGCGAGCTCGGCGAGATCGAGGAGCGCACGCGCCGGCGCGACATCCTGGCCGGCGACGAGGCGGTGTTCGCGTTCTACGACGCCCGGGTCGCGGCCGAGGCGACCGACGTGCGCGCCTTCGAGACGTGGTGGCGCCGCGCCTTCCGCGAGTCGCCCGACCTGCTCACGATGACGACGGCCGACCTCGTCGAGGAGGAGTCGGCCGACCGCGAGGGCGGATTCCCCGACCGCTGGCGCCAGGGCGACCAGACGCTGCGCCTGGCCTACCGATTCGAACCGGGTGCCGACGACGACGGCGTGACCGTCATCGTGCCGCTCGTGCTCCTGCCGCGGCTCGACGCCGTCGGCTTCGATTGGCTCGTGCCCGGCCTGCGCGACGAGCTCATCACCGCGATGCTCCGGACGCTGCCGAAGGTGCTGCGCCGCCAGGTCGTGCCGGCGGCCGAGTGGGCCGCGAAGATCTCGGCCGAACTGCCGCCCGGCCCCGAGTCGGGCGAGACGCGCGAACCGCTCAGCGTCGTGCTGGCGCAGGCGATCCGGCGGCTCACGTACGCGCCGGTCGACCCGTCGGACTTCGACCTCGACCGGGTGCCGCCGCACCTGCGCGTCACGTTCCGCGCGGTCGACGAGCGTGGGCGTCCCGTCGGCGACGACAAGGACCTCGCGGCGCTGCAGGCGCGGCTCGCCGACCGTGCGGCTCGCGCCGTCGCGTCGACGTTCACGGCACCGGATGCCTCGGGCCGCGGTCGACGCGGTCGCGGCGGGGCTGCGGGAGCCCCGGTCGACGGGCTCCCGATCGGGCGGATGGGCGACGCCGCGAGCCGAGGCGACGGCGCGGGTGCAGGGGGCGCATCCGGCACCGGCGGTCACCTCGGCGAGCGCTCCGCCACCGCGGCGCCGGGCTCGATCGAGCGCGCCGGCCTCACCGCGTGGGAGTGGGACGAACTGCCCGCGCACGTCGACACCCGCCAGTCCGGCAACGTCATCCGCGCGTACCCCGCACTCATCGACGACGGCGCGTCCGTCTCGCTCCGCCTGCTGCCGACCGCCCACGAACGGGATGCCGCGAGCCCGCGGGGCATCCGCCGCCTGTTGGTGTTCGCGACGCCGTCGCCCGTCGCCTACGTGCAGGAGCACCTCTCGAACGACGAGAAGCTGCGGCTCGCGGCGAGCGCGTACGCGGGCCCGCGGGCGCTGCTCGACGACTGCCTGCTCGCCGTCGTCGACGAGGAGCTGCGGGCGAGGCATCCGAACGCCCTGCTGTTCACGCGCACCGAGTTCGAAGCGGTGCGCGACGCGATCTCGGCCACGGTCATGGAGCGCATGTTCGACGCGGTCGCGCTCGTCGCGCGCATCCTGCGCGCCGCACGCGAGGCCGACCAGGCGATCTCGAAGGCGGCGAGCCTGCAACTCATGTCGCCGCTCGCCGACGCCCGCGCCCAGCTGGAGGCGCTCGTGCCCGCGGGATTCGTCTCGATGACAGGGCTCGAGCGACTGCGGCACGTGCCCCGCTACCTCGAGGGCATCGTGATGCGCGTGCAGAAGCTCCAGGCCGATCCCGGGCGCGATCGACGGTCGATGACCGAGTACGAGGGCGCCGCAACGGCCTTCGCGAAGGCCGGCGGCACCGTGCCGATCGCTCCCGACGCCGACCCGGCGCTCGTTCGCGCACGCTGGATGCTCGAGGAGCTGCGTGTGGGGCTGTTCGCGCAGGAGCTGCGCACCGCTGAGCCGGTCTCCCCCCAGCGCATCGCCAAGGCGCTCGCCGTCGTTACGATGAACTGACGTGGGCAGCTACTCGGAACTCCTCAAGACGCCGGGGGTCGCGCGGATCATCGCGGCCCAGCTGACGGCGCGCTTCCCGGGCGGCATGCTCTCGCTCGCGTTCCTGCTGCACGTCGAGCAGCAGACCGGCTCCTACGGATCCGCCGGCCTGGTGCTGGCGGCGACCTCGATCGGCCAGGCCGTCGCCGGTCCCCTCACGAGCCGGCTGATGGGCCGGTTCGGCATGCGGCCGGTGCTCATCCTCACGCTCGTCGTCTGCGCGAGCGCGGTGGTCGCGATCGGCACCCTCCCGCTGACGGTGCCGCTCTACATGGCGATAGGCCTGGTCTGCGGACTCGCGACGCCGCCCGTCCAGCCGGCGGTTCGCACCATCTACCCCAAGATGGTGAACTCACGCCAGCTCACCCCGCTGTTCTCGCTCGACGCCTCGGCCCAGGAGATCATCTGGGTCGTCGGTCCCGTCGTCACGACGTTCGTGTCGACCCAGGTCGGCACGGAGTGGGGCATCCTGCTCGCCGCGGTGATGATGATCGGCGGCGGAATCTGGTTCATCTCGTCGCCCGAGCTCGGCCGCGTGCGCATCCCGCGGTCGAAGCGCCGGTTCGGAACGGTCCTCGCCCGACCCCCCGTGCTGCTCGCGACCGTCGTCGGGTTCCTGCTCATCGCCGCGTGCGCGGCGATCGAGGCGGGCGTCGTCGCGGTGTTCGGCCACGGCGGAGCCGAGGCCGGCATCGTGCTCGCGATCTTCTCGGTCGGCAGCCTCGCCGGCGGCCTCTTCCTCGGCCACGTGCCGATCGGGCCGTGGTCGACCGCGCGGCGCATGGGCATCGTCTTCGTCGGCACGGCGCTCGCGGCGTTCGGCATGAACTTCCCGTGGCTGTCGGTGTCGCTGTTCATCGCCGGCATCGGCATCGCGCCCGCGCTCGCGGTGCTGTTCGCGATCGTGTCGGCGAGCGTGAAGTTCTCGGACACCGCCGAGGCGTACGGCTGGGTCGGCACGGGGCAGCTGATCGGCGCCGCGCTCGGCTCGGCGCTCGCGGGCCTGCTGATCGACGAGTTCACCGCGGTCGGCGCGTTCTGGGCGGCGGGAGCGTTCGCATTCCTCGGCGTGCTCGTGCCGGTGCTCGGCGTACGCTGGCATCCAGATCTTCGCGGGCGCGACGCGAGCCCGCTGCCCGACACCGAGCCGGTGCAGGTCACGCCGAGCTGACGGCCGCGGGCCTCACGGGCTCCCGAGTCGACGCTCGCGACTCCACGGAACGCACCACGAGCAGAACGGAGCAGATCGGATGACCCTCACTCCAGCACCTCGACTGCCGCTCACCGACGGGGCGACGATCCCGCAGCTCGGCTACGGGCTCTACAAGGTCCCGGCCGCCGATGCCCGTGAGCTCGCCCTCTCCGCCATCGACGTCGGCTACCGGCATCTCGACACCGCGGCGTTCTACGCCAACGAACGCGAGGTGGGCGAGGCGGTCCGCGAAGCGCCCGTGCCACGCGACGAACTGTTCGTCACGACCAAGGTGTGGAAGGACGACAACGGGTACGACTCGACGCTGCGCGCGTTCGACGACTCGATGACGCGGTTGGGCCTCGAGCGGCTCGACCTGTACTTGATCCACTGGCCCGTGCCGTCGACCGACCGCTACGTCGACACCTGGCGCGCGATGATCCGCCTGCAGGCCGAGGGTCGCGTCCGTTCGATCGGCGTCGCCAACTTCCACGCCCACCACGTCGAACGCCTGGTCGCCGAGACCGGCGTGACCCCGGTGATCAACCAGGTCGAGCTCCACCCGTGGCTGCCGCAGACCGAGCTGCGGTCCTTCCACGCGTCGCGGGGCATCCTCACCGAGGCCTGGTCGCCGCTCGCTCGCGGTCGCGTGCTCGACGACCCGACGCTCGCCCGCATCGCCGCCCGGCACGGCCGCACCCCGGCCCAGGTCGTGCTGCGCTGGCACGTGCAGCTCGGCAACGTCGTCATCCCGAAGGCGTCCTCGCCCGAACGGATCCGCGCGAACCTCGACGTGTTCGGGTTCGCGCTCGATGCCGACGACCTCGCGGCGATCGCTGCCCTCGAGACGGGCGAGCGCACCGGGCGCGATCCCGAGTTCGACTGACCGACGTCAGGGTCGCCCGGCTTCGGGCGCTGCCCCGGGTCGCATCATGCGGAACCTCGCGGCGTCGTCGATCGTGAAGTAGTCGGCCGGGCCGCCGCCGCGGAGCACGGGTTCGGCGGCGACGGTGTCGTAGGCGCCCTCACGCACGAGGTCCGCGCGAATGTGCACCATCACGACCTCGCCGAGCACGAGCCACGCGTCGACCTCCGCGCCGTCGGCGCCCGCGAGCCGGATGATCCGGCTCAGCCGGCATTCGAACGTCACCGGGCTCGCGGCCACGCGGGGCGGAGCGACGACGGTCGACGCGATGGTCTCGAGGCCGGCGACGTCGAACTCGTCGACCGCGCCCGGCAGTTCGGCCGAGGTGCGGTTCATCTGCTCGGCGAGCGGGCGGGTCGCGAGATTCCAGACGAACTCGCCGGATGCCTCGACGTTGGCGACCGAGTCCTTCCAGCGCAGGCTCGAGAACCCGATGATCGGCGGACGGTAGTTGAACAGGTTGAAGAAGCTGTAGGGCGCGAGATTGCGCGCACCATCCCGTGCGAGCGTCGACACCCAGCCGATGGGGCGCGGCGCGACGATCGAGTTCAGCGGGTCGTGGGCCAGCCGATGCCCTTCCGAGGGGCGGTAGCTGTGCGTCGTCGGTTCCGTCATGACGAGCGACAGCGTAGCGGCGAACGCACCCGCCGCGGACTTCGTTGGGGCCGTTCGCCGACTCCCAGCCAACTGCGATCCGATCGTGACCGGACTCCCGGCGGGCATCCAGACATCGACCATCGGCTCGCCCATACCGTGAGCCCATGACTCGCATCGCAGCCGCGGCGGCCGCCGCCGTCACCACCGCCCTCCTGCTCGCGGGATGCTCCGCGGGCTCCGGTTCGGATGCCTCGGCACCGATGTCCGACCCCTCCGTCGCGTCCCCAGAGACGCACCGGTTCACCGAATCCGATGGTTCCGACACCTCGGCCGAGATGCAGGCGGCCGACGAGGAGGCATCCGGTGACGAGGCATCCGGCGGCGAGCCCTCCGACGAGGAACGCAGCGTCATCAGGACCGGCTGGATCCGACTCACCGTCGACGACCCGATCGCCTCGGCCGACGAGATCGCCGACCTCGCGACCGGCGTCCGCGGACGCATCGACACCCGCACGGAGACGCCGGGTACCGACATCCAGTCGGCGCGCGCGCAGCTCGTCCTGCGGATTCCGGCCGACGATCTCGACGGCGTCGTCGAGGACCTCCGCGAACTCGGCATGGTCGACGAGGTGTCGCTGAACGCCTCGGACGTCACCCGGCAGCGACAGGACCTCGACGCGCGGATCGACGCGCTCGGTGCCTCGGTCGACCGGCTCACCGAACTGCTCGCGCAGGCGACGACGACGAGCGACCTCATCGAGATCGAGTCGGAGCTCACGACCAGGCAGGCCGAGCTCGACAGCCTCACCGGGCAGCGAGACGCCCTGGTCGACCAGGTCGACTACTCGACCCTGACCGTCGATCTCATCACCGAGGACATCTCGCCGGAGCCGAAGCCCGACGACTTCTGGAGCGGGCTCGCCGCCGGCTGGGAGGCGCTGGTCGGATTCGGTGCGGGACTGCTCGTCGTGCTCGGCGTGCTCCTGCCCTGGATCGCCCTGCTCGCCGCGATCGCGGCCGTCGTCGTCGCGATCGTGGTCGTCTCGGTGAGGGCCGGCACCCGCCGTCGCGAACCGGATGCCGAGGTCGAGGCATCCACCCCCGACGAGGAGCGACGCGAGGCGTAGGCTGGCGCCGTGACCCCGGAAGAGCTGCTCACCGACGACCTCATCGAACGGATCCGCGAACGGGCGGCGGGGTACGACGAACGCAACGCGTTCTTCGACGAGGACCTCGCCGACCTGCAGGCTGCCCGTTACCTTCGGGCGCTCGTGCCCGTCGACCTCGGCGGCCTCGGCTGGTCGCTCGAAGACGCGGTCCGCGGGCAGATGCGCCTCGCCGGCGCGGCCCCAGCGACCGCGCTGGCCGTCAACATGCACCTCGTCTGGACCGGCGTCGCGAAGGTGCTCCGCGATCGCGGCGACGACACCCTCGGGTTCGTGCAGCGCGAGGCGGGCGAGGGCGAGGTCTTCGGCTTCGGCATCAGCGAGGCCGGCAACGACCTCATGCTGTTCGGCTCCCGCACCGTCGCCGAGCCGCTTCCCGGCGGCGGCTACCGCTTCACGGGTCGCAAGATCTTCACATCGCTGGCTCCCGCGTGGACCCGGCTGGGCACGATGGGTCTCGACACCGCCTCCGACGACGGCCCGAAGGTCGTGTACGGGTTCATCGACCGCGAGGACCCCGACGTGAAGGTGCTCGACGATTGGGACACGCTCGGCATGCGCGCGAGCCAGAGCCGCACGACCGTGCTCGACGGCGCGTTCGCGGCGCCCGACCGCATCGTGCGTCGGCTCGATCCCGGCCCCAACGCCGACCCCATGATCTTCGGTGTCTTCGCGTGCTTCGAACTGCTGCTCGGCGCCGTCTACACCGGCATCGGCGCGCGTGCGCTCGAGCTCGCGATCGCCGCGGCCCGCCGGCGCACGTCCATGAAGCACGGGGGCAGGCCGCTCGCCGAGGACCCCGACATCCGGTGGCGCATCGCCGACGCCGCGCTCGCACACGACGCGATCGAACCGCAACTGCGCTCGCTCGCGCGCGACGTCGACGCCCTCGTCGACCACGGCACCTTCTGGTACGCGAAGCTCGCGGGCGCGAAGGTGCGCGCCACCGAGACGGCGAAGCACGTGGTCGACCAGGCCGTGCGGGTCTCCGGCGGCTCCTCCTACTTCGCGGGCAACGAGCTCGGCCGCCTCTACCGCGACGTGCTCGCGGGCATCTTCCACCCCTCCGACGACGAGTCGGCGCACTCGACCATCGCGAACGCCTGGCTCGGCCCGGTCGGCGGGTGATGCGCCCTCGCGGCGCCTCGCCGGCCCTCACTAGACTGGCCGTGGATCGCGCCGCCGCACCGGAACCGGCGCCGACAGCGCCACTGGAGGTCACCCGTGAACACCGTCCTGTTCCTCATCACCATGGCCGTCTTCGTCTTCGGCATGTGGCTCATGGGCAACGCCTCGCACATCACGGGCTTCGAGGCCATCGTCTTCATCGCGGGGATCCTCTGCATCGCGATCGCGATGGCGATCCCGATCAACATCCTCGGCAAGGGCAAGGGAGCCTGATCGTTGGCGTTCCCTGCCGAAGACACCCGGGTCACCTACCCGGCCGGTGAGCTCACCGCCGTCGCGAACGTCCTCGCCGTCCTGCCGGTGCCGGCGACCGATGAGGCACCGGCGCGGATCGCGGTCATCACCGATGTGACGAGCATCCATCCCGTCGACGTGGCCTGGCCCGACCACCCGGCCGACGGAGGCGTGCTCGTGCTTCCGGCGACGGGGGCCGAGTTCACGATCGCCGATGCCGTGGTCGCCGCGACCGACGGCGAGGCGATCCACCTCGGCTCCGACATCCCCGTGCGGAAGGGCACCGACGGCTGGGCCTTCCTCGTCGCGCATCTCATCGAGGCCGACGACGGCGCGATCCGGCTCTCGGCCGGCGACGAGGTGCGCCTCGAAGCGGATGCCGTGCGCCGCCGCGCCCTCTCGATCGGCCACACCGCGTGCCACCTCGCGTCGCTCGCGCTGAACCGCGCCGTCGCCGACCGATGGTCGAAGCAGCCGCGCGCGGACGAGCTCGGCGCGCCCGACTTCGACACGGCCGCGATCGAATCGTCGCGCATCGAACCGGGCGGCTCGGTCGACCGGTACCGCCTGAACAAGTCGATGCGTCGCGCGGGCTTCGACGTCGCGAGCCTGGTCGACGCCGACGACGTGGCGCTCGCCCGGCTCGAGGCATCCGTGCATGCGACCGTCGCCGAGTGGATCGCCGGCGGCGGCGCCGTGCGCATCGAATGCGACGGCGAGGGCCTCACCGATCGCCGCAGCTGGGTCGCCGAGCTCCCGGAGGGGATCGTGCGCACGCCGTGCGGCGGCACGCACCCCGACTCGCTCGCCGACCTCGGCGACCTGCAGGTGCGACTCACCCTCGACGACGACGCCGGCACGCCGGTTCTCGTGATGACCACACGCGCGACGCCGCGCGGGTAGGGCGGGCGGCGACACCCGTCGGCAGGGTTACGATGGCGAACGTGGGTATTCGCATCGAGAAGGTCGACCTGCCCGGCATCGGCGTCCGGCACGACCTGGTGACCGAGGGCGGTCGCCGAATCAGCGTCGTCTCGCATCGCGACGGCGAGCGCGACCTGGGATTCTTCGACATCGACGATCCCGACGCGTGCCGCGACTCCATCCCGCTGAACGACGACGAGGCCGCCGCGCTCGCCGACGTGCTCGGCGCCTCGGTGATGCTCTCGCGCCTGACGAGCCTGTCCGACGAGACGGCCGGGCTCTACACCGAGCAGATCGCGCT
Source organism: Agromyces agglutinans (assembly GCF_009647605.1). GTDB lineage: Bacteria > Actinomycetota > Actinomycetes > Actinomycetales > Microbacteriaceae > Agromyces > Agromyces agglutinans. Next base: position 12,063 of record NZ_WJIF01000009.1, read on the forward strand.
GCCCACCGACTCCCCCTACCTCAATCGCACGCTCGGCGACACGAAGGCGCGCACTCGCACGCACGCCTCGATCGTCGCCATCGTGCGCGACGGCGACGTCATCCCCTCGCCGACTCCCGCGGAGCGGTTGCGTGCGGGAGACGTCATCGTCGTCGTCGGCACTCGTGAAGGACTCGACGGGGTCTCCCGCCTGCTCGCCACCGGCCCAGACTGACCGGGGCCGCCATGCACGAGACCACGCTGCTCCTGATCGAAGCCGGCGCGCTGCTCCTCGGCATGAGCCTGCTCGGACGACTCGCCGCCGTGATCGGCGTCTCGCCGATCCCCGGCTACCTGCTGCTCGGCCTCGCCTTCGGCGACGGGGGCCTCATCCCGTTCGACGCGAGCGCGGAGTTCTTCCAGGTCGGCTCGGAGATCGGCGTCATCCTGCTGCTCGCGCTGCTCGGCCTCGAGTACACGGCCGACGAGTTGTTCGGGAGCCTCAAATCGGCGCGCACGGCGGGCATCGTTGACGCGCTGCTCAACGCGGTTCCCGGCGCGGCCCTCGCCCTGCTGCTCGGCTGGGGGCCGGTCGCCGCGGTCGCCCTCGCCGGCGTGACCTGGGTCTCCTCGTCGGGCGTCATCGCCAAGCTGCTGCGCGACCTCGGCCGGCTCTCGAACCGCGAGACGCCGGCCATCCTCGCGATCCTCGTCATCGAGGACCTCGCGATGGCGTTCTACCTGCCCGTGCTCTCGGCGCTCGTGATCGGCGTGAGCCTCTGGCAGGGCGCCGTCTCGGTCGCGATCGCGGTGGCCGTCGTGAGCGGCATCCTCTTCGTCGCGCTGCGCTTCGGCTGGCTCGTCTCCAAGCTGTTCCCCGCCGACCAGTACGAGCCGCTGCTGCTCGGCGTGCTCGGACTCACGATGCTCGTCTCCGGGCTCGCGGCCGAGGTGAACGTGTCGGCCGCGGTCGGCGCGTTCCTCGTCGGCATCGCGCTCTCGGGGCGCGTCGCCGAGAACGCCGGCCAGGTGCTGACGCCGCTGCGCGACCTCTTCGCCGCGATCTTCTTCGTGTTCTTCGGGCTGACGACGGATGCCTCGGAGCTCGTGTCGATGCTCCTGCCCGCGCTCGCGCTCGCCCTCGTCACGATCCTGACCAAACTCGCGACGGGCGTCTACGCCGCGAGGAAGGCGGGCGTCGGCACGCTCGGCCAGTGGCGCGCCGGCTTCTCGCTCGCCCCGCGCGGCGAGTTCTCCATCGTCATCGCCGGGCTCGCGGTCGGCGCCGGCGTGGCACCGCAGCTCGCCCCGCTCGCGACGGCCTACGTGCTCATCACCATCATCGCCGGCACGTTCCTCGCGCGCGTGCCCGATGCGGCGTGGTTCCGCGACGCGGTGCGCCGCCGGCGCCTCGCGAAGACGGGCTGACGACGGCGGATGCCTCGGGCTCAGGCTTCGCGGGCGCCCGGGGTGTCGGCGGCGTCGCCGGAGTCGGCGGCATCCGCTTCGGCGGCGGCGTCGGCGGAGTCCGCGGCATCCGCTTCGTCGGCGGCCAGCAGCTCGCGGACGCGGGGCACGACCTCGGTCGCGTACCGCTCGATGCTGGAGAGCATCGCCTCGTGCGGCAGCGTGCCGTTGGAGTACTTGAGGTCGAACCGGCGGGCGCCGATCGCGCGGACCGCAGCGGCGATCTTCTGCGCGACGGTCTCGGGCGAACCCGCGTAGAGGGCGCCGTGCGCCGCCTCGTTCTCGAAGTGCTCGCGCGTCGTCGCACCCCAGCCGCGCTCGCGGCCGATGCGGTCGATGATCACCTGGTAATGCGGCCAGAGCGTGTCGAGCGCCTCCTGGTCGGTGGCCGCCACGAAACCGGGCGAATGGATCGCGATCGGCTGCTCGGCGTGGCCGAACTGCTCGAGCGCGCGGCGGTAGAGGTCGGCCAGCGGCGCGAAGCGCGCCGGCGAACCGCCGATGATCGCGAGGACGAGCGGGAGTCCGTAGCGTGCCGTGCGCACGACCGACTCGGGGCTGCCGCCGACGCCGATCCACGTCGTCAGGGGCCCGTGCTCGAGCCGCGGGTACACCGACTGGTCGGTGAGCGCGGGACGCAACGCGCCCGACCAAGTCACCGGTTCCTGCGGGAGCAGGGCGGCGAACAGCTCGAGCTTCTCCTCGAAGAGCTCCTGGTACCGGCTGAGGTCGTAGCCGAAGAGGGGGAACGACTCGATGAACGAGCCGCGGCCGAGGATCACCTCGGCCCGCCCGCCCGAGAGTCCGTCGAGCGTCGCGAAGCGCTGGTAGACGCGCACGGGATCGTCGGAGCTCAGCACGGTGACCGCCGACCCGAGGCGGATGCGCTCGGTCCGCGACGCGATCGCGGCGAGCACGACCTCGGGGGCGGAGACCGCGAACTCATGCCGGTGGTGCTCGCCGACGCCGAAGAAGTCGAGGCCGAGGCGGTCGGCGAGCTCGGCCTCCGCGACGACGTTGCGCAGCACCTGCGCCTGCGAGAGCGGGGTGCCGTCGGCGCCGAGCGTGACATCCCCGAACGTGTCGAGCCCGAATTCGACCTGGTGGGTCATGGCTGCTCCCTCTTCCCGTCCGGCGGGCCGCCGGCTCCATTCGCGTGCATCGACCTGCGGAACCGGTTCGGACTCGAGACTATTCCCTCGGCGTTCCGGGCGGCCAGTGGGAGGATGACGTCAGGGAATGCGCGATCGGGGGCCGACGTTGTCCATGTCGGCGCATGCATCGGCTGCGTCATCCGATCGCCCGCGACGCGGGTCCGCCGTCCACGGGAGGTGCGCGACATGACCGAACATCCGGTCGTCGGCATCTTCGGTGCCGGCAAGGTGGGAACCGCCCTCGCGCGCCTGCTCATCGACTCGGGGCACCGCGTGCTGATCGCCGGCTCGCCGAGGCAGACCGCGCTCGACCTGCTCGTCTCCGTGGTGGCGCCCGGCGCCGAGGTCGTGTCGGCCGACGACCTGGTCGAGGCCGCCGACGTCATCGTGCTCGCCATCCCGTTCGGGAAGTCGTCGACGCTGCCGTGGCATCGCTTCGACGGCCGCATCGTCGTCGACGCGATGAACTACTGGCCGCCGATCGACGGGAACATCGCCGAGGTCGACGCCGATCCGCGATCGACGAGCGAGATCCACGCCGCACGCAACCCGGCCGCGCGACTGGTCAAGAGCCTGAACCACCTGGGCTACCACGACATGGAGGACGACAGGCTCCCCGCCGGATCGCACCTGCGTCGAGCCCTCGCCGTGGTCGGCGACGACGACGAGGCCCGCCGGGTCATCGCGCGACTCATCGACGCGATCGGCTTCGACCCGGTCGATGGCGGCACGCTCGCGCACGGGGTCGCGCTCGAGCCGGGGCATCCGGCCTTCGGACAGGCGCTCTCGGCGGCCGAGTTGGGCGTCCTGCTCACGCCGGCGGCGCACCTGGCCGCCTGACCGGTGCCGCGCGGCGCGCTCTCGGCCGCCACTCGGCGCCGTCTGGCGGGCGGGCGCCGCTGGGATAGGGTGTCTGCACCCCTGCCCCGCGTCCGCTCCCGACGGACCCGCCCGAGGAGCGCCCAATGCCCCGATCCCGCCTGTTCGGCCCCCTCGCCGCCATCGTCGGCTTCCTCGCCTTCGTCGAGTTCACGAGCGGCATCATCCAGGGCTACTACACGCCCATGCTCACCGACATCGCGCGGCATCTCGGCATCCACGACGCCGACGTCAACTGGCTCGAGGGCAGCCAACTGGCGCTCTCCGCGCTCGTCGTTCCCGCGTTCGCGAAGCTCGGCGACATGGTCGGCCACAAGCGGATGCTGCTGATCTCGACCGCCGTCACGGCGGTCGCCTCGACGGTGCTGCCGTTCACCGACTCGTTCGCGGTGTTCCTCGCCGCGTGGGCGATCCAGGGCTTCTACTCGGTGTGGCTTCCGCTCGAGGTCGCGCTGATCTGGTCGCGCTCGCGGCGGGCCGGGCACTCCGCCTCGGTCACGGCGAAGGCGGCGGGCCTGCTGGTCGCCGCCCTCGAGCTCGGCGCCATCTCGGGCGCCCTGGTCGGCGGCGCCCTGGTCGACGCCCTGCCGCTCAGCACCGTGCTGCTCATTCCCGCCGCGGCCGTCGTCGCGTGCTTCTTCGTCATCCTGTTCGGGGTCAAGGAGTCGCCCGAGCTCGCGGGCGGACGCCTCGACACGGTCGGACTCGTGCTCGTCTCGCTCGCGCTGCTCGCGCTCACCGGCGGGCTCAGCTTCCTCCGACTGAACGGCCCGGCCGACCTGCTGTCGTGGGGCCTGGTCGGCGCCGGTGTGGTGCTCGGCGCCGTGTTCGCGCGCTTCGAATTGCGGCACCCCGACCCGCTGATCGACGTGCGGATGTTCCGTTCCCCGGCCCTGCGGCCCGTGTTCCTGACGGCCGGCCTCTTCGGCGTGAGCGTGCTCGGCGCGCAGGCGCCGCTCTCGACGTTCGCCCGCACCGATCCCGAGGTCACGGGCTACGGGCTCGGCACGCAGGGCTTCGCGACGTCGCTGCTGATCGGCGTGTACCTGATCGCGATGATCGTCGGCGCGCTCGTGTTCCCCGCCGCCGCCCGTCTGCTGACGCCGCGCATCACCCTCATGATCGCCGCATCGCTCGTCGCCGTGGGCTACCTCCTCTTCCTGCCGCTGCACGCGACCTACGCGCAGGTCGTCGTGAACATGGTCATCGCCGGCATCGGCTCGGGCGCGCTCGTCGCCGCGCTCCCTGCGGCCGCCGCGGCCGCCGCGCCGGTGCACCAGACCGGCGTCGCGACCGGGCTCACGAACTCGGTCAAGACGGTCGGCGGCGCGATCGCGTCGTGCGTCTTCGGCATCGCGCTGGCCGGCCACGCCCTCGGCGGCGCGGCCGCCGGCGGCGCCGAGGCGGGCGGCACCGCCGGTTCGTTCTCGGGGTACGTCACGGTGTGGCTCGTCTGCGGGCTCACCGCGGTCGCCGCGGTCGTGCTGCTCGCCTTCGTGCCCCGATTCGCCTTCACGGATGCCGCAGCCGAGGAGCCCGTCGGCATACGCTGAGCCCGACGGCATACGCTGAGCCCGACGGAAGGTCGCGCTGCCGGACGCGATCGAGAAGCTCCCGAGGCCGGAGCGCGATCGCATCCTCCCGATCAGGTGACGTCGCCGAGCGCGCGACGCCGCCGCCGTCGAGCGCCGAGGTCGGCCAGGCCGAGCGCGAACGCGAGGGCGAGGAAGACCCCGACCGCGATCATGCCGTAGCCGTACGCGTGGTGGTAGACCGCGAGGTCGCCCCCGGCGCCGTCGCCCTCGCGCCAGATGGTGGCATAGAACAGCGAGAGCGCGATCGCCGTGCCGACCGCCGTGCCGATGCGCTGACCGAGCTGGCCGACCGAGCCCGCCAGCCCGCCCTGGCGCACCGGGACCTCCGCGAGCGTCAGCGTCTGGTTCGGCGAGATCACGAGCCCGCCGCCGAAGCCCGCGACGATCATCGTCGCAGCCATCGCCCACGGCGTCATCTCGGGCGGCGTCAGGACCGCGGCCAGCACGAGCCCGCCGAAGCCGACCATCAGGATCACGAGGCCCCAGACGACCAGCGGCCTTCCGATGCGATCGACGACCGTGCCGCCCCACCACGATGCGGCGGCGCTCGTGAGCGCGAACCCGATGCTGACCATGCCGGCGTAGACCGGCTCGATCGCGAGCCCCTCCTGCAGGTAGAGGGTGGTCAGCAGGAAGGTCGGCGGCATCGCCGAGAAGTATGCGGTCGCGAGCGCGGTGCCGTTGCGGTACGAGCTCACGCCGAACAGCGCGAGCGGAACGAGCGGATGCCTCCCCGTTGCGGCGTAGTGGCGCTCCCAGGCGATGAAGGCCGAGATGCCGAGGAGGAAGACCACGAGCGTCCACCAGCGCGCGGGGTTGTCAGTCGGCGCGCCCGTGGTGAAGAGGAACGGCCACATGAGCGACACGACGGTGATGCCGAAGAGCAGGAGGCCGACCGGGTCGAGTTCGAGTCGGCGCGGAGGGCGCTCGGTCGGACCAGGCAGGAGCTTGATCGCGAGCACGATCGCGATCAGCGCCAACGGCACGTTCATCCAGAAGATCCAGCGCCAGCCGTCGGCGGCGCCGCCGAGCGCGATCATGAGTCCGCCGAGCGTCGGCCCGAACGCCGTCGAGATGCCGATCGTGGCGCCGAACAGCCCGAAGGCCCGCCCGCGCTCGGCACCCTGGAACAGTTGTTGCACGAGTCCGAGCACCTGCGGCATCTGGATGCCCGCGGCGACGCCCTGGAGCAGCCGACCGACGAGCAGGACCAGGGCGTTCGGCGCGATCGCGCAGACGATGCTCGTGACCAGGAACCCGGTGAGCCCGATCAGGAACATCGCCTTGCGCGAGCGCTGATCGCCGATGCGGCCCGCCGGCACGAGGGTGAGGCCGAACGTGAGCACGTAGCCCGAGACGATCAGCTGCAATTCGGTCGATCCGACGCCGAACGCCTCCTCGATCGAGGGCAGCGCGACGTTGACCTTGGTGAGGTCGAGGATGGTGAGCGCCGCCACCGCCACGCACACCCAGTACGCCCGCCAGCGCTGCGACGCCGTGAGCGGGATCGACTGCGTGTCCAGTGGCCGAGTCATCGTCACCACCCTACCGACGCTCGCCGACCGCCCGGATGCCGCCGCCCGCGAGCCGTACACGCCCCGAAACCACGAACGGCTGAACCCGCGACAACCGCGGATTCAGCCGTTCATGATGTCGCGAGGACATCGACTGGTGGACCCAGGGGGATTCGAACCCCCGACCTTCTCATTGCGAACGAGACGCGCTACCAACTGCGCCATGGGCCCGAGCCGTGAACGACTCTATCATCCCGAGAAGGGTGGTGCAGACCACCGCAGCCGCGATCAGACCGCCTCGCGACGACGACGCAACACCGTGTCGAGGCTCTCGAATCCGGGAGTCGTGTCATCGACCACGCCCATGCGGGCGTAGGGGTTGGTCGCGGTGCCGGCCGGCGCGCCGGCTTCGACGGCGGGCCGCTGCGCGGGCGCCGATCGCGGTGCGAGCGTGGGCACCTTCGGTGCGAGTTCGGCGGCGCGCTCGGCGAGCTCGGCCTCGACGGCGGACCTGCGCAGCTGCTCGGCCTCCTGGATCGACGCCATCGCCGCGGCGGCGATGGTGCCGCGCGAGAGGTGCAGCGCCTTGGGGAGGGTCTGCGGCGTCCAGCCCTCGTCGGGCTCCGCCTCGGCCTCGGCGAGTTCGATCGGCTCGAACGGCTGCGATTCGGGCTCGGGTGCCGCCACGACGGCGACGGATGCCACGGCCGGCCGCCTGCGCGCGAGCGCGAGGACGCCCGCGAATCCGACGACGACGCCGGCGACGCCGAGGCCCGCGACGAGGATCGGCAGGCCGAACGCGGCACCGACGAGGCCCACGATGACCGTGACCAGCGAGAGCAGCATGACCAGCGAGCAGAGCGCCCGCCGGCGGCGCAGGGATCGCCTCGCCGCGGCATCCGCGGTGCTCCGAGCGGGAGCCGCCGCGGGTTCGAAGGCCGCCGCGGGCTCGGAGGCCGCCGCCGCCGCTGGCGCGGCCACGATCGCGATCGGCTCGGTCGCGAGGGCGCGCGCCGCCACCGCCCGGGCGGCGAGGGCGTGTTCGGCGGCGAGGATGCGCTCGGCGATCGCCAATTGCTCGGCGGCCTCGGCCTCGAGCCGCGCCGCCTCGGTCTGCTCGGCGAGGATGCGCTGCTGCACGGCCACCTCGCGCGCGGTGGCCTCGATGCGCACCGGCTCGGGCGTCTCCGCGGTCTCGGCGAGGATGCGCAGGGTCTGCTGCAGCCGAACCGCGTTGCGCTCGGTGGCGACGTACTGGCGCTGGCGGAGCCAGGTCGGCAGCAGGTACGCGATCCAGAGTGCGGCGGCGACGGCCACCAGCACACCCCCACCGATCGCATCCATGGGTCAACGCTAGGTCACCGGCGCCTCGCGACCCGAATCGGCGCGGGGCGTGTCAGCGATCGGCGGTCCGGAGCGGGTGCGCCGCGGCGGCGCGGTCTTCCGCCGGGATGCGCGCGGCGTCTTCGGGCACGCGCCCGGAGCGCCACCGCTCGAGCACCCCGCCAGGCACCTCCTCGGCGACCAGCCCGAAGGCGTAGTGGTCGCGCCAGTCGCCGTCGATGTGGATGAACCGACGACGAAGCCCCTCGTAGCGGAAGCCCAGCTTCTCGACGACGCGCAGCGACGCCTGGTTCTCGGGACGGATGCAGATCTCCATGCGGTGCAGCCGCAGCGTGCGGAAGCAGTAGTCGGTCGCGAGCGCGACCGCCGTCGGGGTGATCCCCCGCCCCGCGACATCCTGCGAGACCCAGTAGCCGATCGACGCCGACGAGAGCGACCCGTAGGTGATGCCCGAGACGTTCAACTGCCCGACGATGCGCCCGTCGGCCTCGAGGACGAAGGGCAGCCCGTGCCCGGACCGCGCGTGCGCCGTCAGGCTGCGGATGCTCGCGCGGGTGTCGATCACGCCGCCGCCGCCGGGGTACGTCGCCTCCCACCGCCGCAGCCAGCCGCGGTTGTCGAGGAGCACGCGTTCCAGGGGCTTCGCATCACGGGCCCTGATCGGGCGCAGGACGAGATCGCCATCGCGGAGCGTCGGCAGGACGGCGGCGGGCATGCTCAGACTGTAGCGTCTGCGGCGCCGGCCCGATCCGCCGCGCCGGCAGCGCCGGAAGCACCCGCGGCGACGAACTCGGTGAGCCAGGCGCGCAGGTCCGGGCCGAGGTCGTCGCGGTCGGCGGCCAGCTGCACGACGGCCTTGATGTAGTCCAGCTTGTCGCCCGTGTCGTATCGACGGCCGCGGAACACGACCCCGTACACCCCGCCCGTGCCCTCGACGTCGCCGGCCATCTCCATCAACGCATCGGTGAGCTGGATCTCGCCGCCCTTGCCCGGAGCGGTGCGTTCGAGCACCTCGAAGACCTCGGGCTTCAGCACGTACCGGCCGATGACGGCGTAGTTCGAGGGCGCGTCCTCCTTCGCGGGCTTCTCGACCATGCCCGTGATGCGCACCACGTCGGGGTCGTCGGTCGGCTCGACCGCTGCTGCGCCGTACAGGTGGATCTGGTCGGGGTCGACCTCCAGCAGGGCCACGATCGACGCGTCCCGGCCGACCTGCTCATCGAGCATGCGGGTCAGCAGCACGTCGCGCGCGTCGATGATGTCGTCGCCGAGCAGCACCGCGAACGGCTCGTCGCCGACGTGCATCTCGGCTCGCAGCACGGCGTGCCCGAGCCCCTTCGGTTCGCCCTGGCGCACGTAGTGCATGTCGGCGAGGTCGGTCGACTCCTGCACCTTCTGGAGCTTCGCGGTGTCGCCCTTCGCCTCGAGGGTGTACTCGAGCTCGGCCACGTGGTCGAAGTGGTTCTCCAGGGCGTTCTTGTTCCGGCCGGTGATCATCAGCACGTCGGTCAGCCCGGCGGCGACCGCCTCCTCGACCACGTACTGGATCGCGGGCTTGTCCACGACCGGCAGCATCTCTTTCGGCATGGCCTTCGTCGCGGGCAGGAAGCGGGTGCCGAGACCGGCGGCCGGGATCACGGCCTTCGTGATACGAGTCGTCATCGCTTCAGCGTACCGGCCACCCCTGCACGCAGCGTCGTCGGCGGCTCCCACCACCTCGGGTCCTAGGATGTGTGGCATGCCCGACGATCCGGCCGTGGTCAAGCGCATCCTCCGCGCCGAACTCCGCGAGCGCCGACGCAACATGCCGGCCCACGAACGCGAGCTCGCGACCGAGGGGTTCACCGCCCGCCTCCAGGAGTTGGTCGGCTCGACCGACGCGCGTTCGCTCTCGTGCTACCTCTCGATGCCGTCCGAGCCCGACACGCGCCCGTTCGTGAACTGGGCCGAGGCGCGGGGCATCCGCGTGCTGTTCCCGGTCACGCGAGATGACGGGCTGCTCGACTGGACCGTCGGCGAAGCGCAGACCGAGCGGCTCGGCCCCACCGGGGTGCCCGAGGCCGAGGGCGACCTGCTCGGGCCGATGGCCATCAACGACGTCGACCTGATCATCGTGCCCGCCGCCGCGGTCGACGCGACCGGCATGCGCCTCGGCTGGGGTCGGGGCTATTTCGACAAGACCCTCGGTTCGATGGGAAAATGTCCCCCGGTGTACGCCGTGGTCTTCGACGGCGAGTTCGTCGAGTCCGTGCCCCGCGAGGTGCACGACCAGCCCGTGAACGGCGTCGTCACCCCCACGCGCATCGTCGCGTTCTGAGCCGGGCCTCCGCCCGGCGCATCCAGCCACCCGAGAGACCGTCATGCCCACCTACTCCTACCGCTGCACCGAGTGCGGCAACGCCTTCGACATCCAGCAGGCCTTCACCGACGATTCGCTCACGACCTGCCCTGCGTGCGGCGGCCGGTTGCGCAAGCTCTTCAACACGATCGGCGTCACCTTCAACGGCTCCGGCTTCTACCGCACCGACTCGCGCAGCGGGTCGGGCGGCGGTTCGTCCGAGGGCCCGAGCGGGGGGTCCTCCAAGAGCTCGGATGCCTCGGGCGGCGGCTCCTCGTCGGGTTCGGGTTCGTCGGGCTCCGGATCGTCGGGTTCGGGTTCGTCGGGCTCCGGTTCGTCCACGTCCGGTACCTCGTCGTCCGGTTCGAGCTCGTCCGGGTCCTCGGCTAGCGTGGCCTAGGCGCCGCGATCGGCGAGCCGAGCGTCGGGGAGGGACACATGCTCAAGGGTTTCAAGGAATTCATCCTTCGCGGGAACGTGATCGAACTCGCGGTCGCGGTCGTGATCGGCGCGGCGTTCACCGCGGTCGTCAACTCGGTCGTGACGAACCTGATCAACCCGCTGATCGGTGCCATCTTCCGGGCAGACAGCCTCGACACGGCGCTCGTCGTGACGATCCCGTCGCTCGACGGCGAGGGCGCGCAGATCAAGTTCGGCGCCGTGCTGGGCGCGCTCCTGACCTTCGCGATCGTGGCCGCGGTCGTCTACTTCGTCTTCGTGCTGCCGATGAACACGCTCAAGGAGCGGGCAGAGGCCAAGCGCAAGGCGGGCCGGCCCGACCCCGACGAGCCGGAGAGCGAGCTCACCCTGCTCGCCGAGATCCGCGACCTGCTCGCCGCGCGTCCGCAGCGGTCGTCGCAGCCGTCCGAGCCGACGCCTCCGACGGGCGACGCGCCGACGTCCGGCTCGGGCCGCCACGCCGGGTAGCCCGGCACTCGGCGACCGGTATCAGCCCGATCGGGCTGCGCTACCAGTGCGGCGGCCGCTCGCGCGTGATGCGCTCGTCGTCGTGGCCGCCACGGCCGCGACCGCGCGACTCGGCGTCGTCCTCGCCCGGCACCGCCGGCTCGGGCGACGGGTCGCTGCCCGGAGCCGGCGTGAGCTTCGCACGACGCGCTCGGCCGGCCGCCCGCTCGACGCGCTGGCGCGGGGCGGGCTCGCCCGACGGGGCATCCGAACGGTCGCCGGTCATGAGGCGGCGCGCGCGGCCGGCTCCTCCTCGGGCTTGCCGAGGAGGCTGGCGACGCGGTTCGCGACCGCGTCGGGGTTGCCGAACAGTTCGAAGCTGTGCACGCGCAGGTAGTGCCAGCCGAGCCGGCGCAGCACGTCGGGGCGAAGGCGCAGCGACTCGCGCAGGCTCTGTCCGGCGAGGGCGGCATCCGTCTCGACGACGACGGCCTTGCCCGCGTGCGCCGCGGCGAGCGCGAGGCTGCCGCGGTAGTCGAGCTTCACGCGGACGCCGCGGCGCTCGAGCCGCGCGGCGAGATCGACGAGCATGGCGTCGGGCGCGGTGCCGGCGGCGTCGCGCGCCTGGCGCTCCTCCGTCTGGCTCAGCACCTGCGCGAGCGCGAGCACGCCGTGCGACTGGCGCTCCTCGTCGATGTGGTCGGGCCGGAAGGCCGAGATGACGTCCATCGAACGCCGCGCCCGGGTCATGCCGACCGCGAGCAGGCGGTCGCCGCCGGGTTCGCCGAGCGCACCGAAGTTCGACAGCAGCCGGCCGTGCGGCGTGCGCCCGTAGCCGACCGAGAACACGACGCGGTCGCGGCTCTGCGCCACCGCCTGCTCGAGGGTGAGCACCGTGAACGGCTCCGCGCGATCCTTCAGCAGGAACTCCGACAGGTCGCGCCGCTTCGCGAACGCCGCCAGCACGGCCTGGTGCACGCGCGCGGCGTGCCGCGGGCTCGCCGTGATGACCATGAGCGACTCGCGCGGGCGCTTCACGGCGTGCTCCATGACGAGTTCGACGACCTTGCCGACCTCCTGGTCGAGGCTCTCGACCGTACCCGTCAGCGGGTCGGGCAGGCCGTTGCCGTCGACGTAGTGCAGGCGGAGGCTGCCGTGGCCGAGGAAGCTTCCGGCCCACGGGTGCGACTGGATGCGCCCGCCGTAGAAGCGGCGGTTGACGAGCTCGGCGAGGTCCTCGCCGCCCGCCCGGTAGCTGCGGGTCAGCGTCATGGTCGGCAGCAGCTCGCCGAGGCGGGCGAGGGCCGAATCGGCGTGCAGCGCGTCGACGCCGAGCTCGGTGCCGGCGCCGCCGGCCACGCGATCGCGGTCGTCGATGCCGGTCTCGAAGAGCGTGGGGGTCTGGGTGACCGGGTCGCCGAAGGCGACGACCTGCTTCGCGCGCCGGATGGCGCCGAGGTTCTCGGCGATGGTGGTCGCGCCGGCGTCGACGAGCACCACCGCGTCGAAGGCGATGCGGTCGGAGATGCGCTCGACCTCGTACGGCGACGCGAGCCAGACCGGCGCGAGCGCGCGCAGCAGGGTGGGCGCGGCCTCGTGCAGTTCGGCCGGGCGCACCCGGTCGGAGCGGAGCATCCGCTTGAGTCGCTCCGCCTCGTCGGGGTGGTCGACGAGCGCGACGTTCCAGTTCTCGGCGAGGCGCCAGGCGGCGAGCGGCCCGCTCGCCGAGGCGTGCGCCTCGTCGACCAGGCGGAAGTCGGCCTCGAGGCGATCGAGCACCTGCGTGTTCGCGCCGAGCAGCGCCTTGTCGCTCGCGAGCACGCCCTCGAGCATGGACTGCCACCAGGCGAGCTCGAGCTCGTCGGCGACCTGGTGCTCGAGCACATGCCGTTCCGACAGGTCGCGCAGGAGCGGGTCGAGGCCGAGGTCGCGCAGCCGAGCGAGCAGCGCCGTGCGTTCCTGGAGGTGCGCGAGCACGTCGGAGTCGGCGGCGAGGCCCGCGAGCAGGCTCGTGAGCTCGCGGATCGGGCGCGCCGCGAGCTGGCGCGGCGTTCCGGCGAGCCCGAGCGGGCGGTCGAGCGACGCGAGGTCGCTGGCGACGGTCTGGAACGCGACCCGGACATCGTCGATGCCGACGGGAACGCCCGGGGTCGCTCCCGCCTCGGAGTAACGCTGCCAGAGCGTGCGCTGCTGCTGGATGCCACGGAGCGCCGCATTCAGGTCGGTCACGTGCACGCCCGGGCGCACGAACTCGAGCGCGTGCCGCCGCAGTCGTCGGCGGTTCGCCCCCGACATCCCCGGCGAATCGCGGCGCGAGCCGGTCGCGGCGATGAGTTCGCCGAGCGGCCGGTCGAACACCGACGGGCGGAACCGGTCGAGCGTGTCGCGCACGTCGAGCAGCAGTCGCAGGAAGACGCCGAGCTCGGCGACCGACTCGAACTGGCGAAGCCGCGTCTGCGCGATGAGGGCGCGGCCTCGTTCGAGCAGTCGCGGCACCTCGGTGCGGTGCAGTCGCTTCGCGAGCGCGTGCGCGGCCTCGGACTCGGCGGCCGTCTCGAACGCGGCGCCGTACCAGGGCGAGTCGCCCGGGCCGTACTTGAACTCGCCGAGCGCTGCGGCGCGCACCAGGTCGCGTGCCACCTCGGGGCGCTTCCCGGCGATGCGCACGAGGCAGTCGTGGTCGAGGCGGGCGGTCGTGTGGGGGGCCGGCTGCACCAGGGCGAGTCGCGAGAGCTCGACGAGGGCGTCGAGCACGGATGCCCCGAGCGCGGGGTCGCGCCGGGTCAGCGACGAGCGGTAGTCGAGCAGCACCTTGCGCAGCCGAACGAGCGCGTCGTCGACGTCGGCGACCCGCGGCCGCTCGGCCTTCTCATTGCGCGAGATGGACTGGATCAGCTCGCGTCGCAGGCCGTTCGTCGTGACCGCCGCGCCCGCGAGACCGACCTGGCCGAGCCGGTGCGCGATGCCGTCGAGGCTCGCCCGGCGCGCGCCGACGACGAGCACGCGCTGGTTCTTGGCGACGAGCGCGCCGACCGCGTTCACGATCGTCTGGGTGCCGCCGGTGCCGGGCAGCGTCTTCACGACGAGGGATGCCCCGGCCTCGATCTCGGCGACGACCTGTTCCTGTTCGGGGTCGGCGTCGAGCAGCAGGCGGTCGCCCTGGGGCGGGCGCTGATCCTGCGGCACGATCGTCGCGGGCTCGCCACGCGCCGCCGCGAGCGCGGCCCGCGCCGACGGGTTGCCGGCGATCGCGTCGATGACCGGGTGCTCGAGGTCGGCGGCGTCGGCGGCCATCGCCGGGCCGACCTCGGCGAAGCTCGACACGACGAGCCTCGGCGCCACGCGGAACCACGGGAGGTGCGAGGTGAGCCCACGGAGCCGGTCGATCACCGGTTGCGGCTTGAAGACACCGTTCGAGATCGCGAGCGCGACGAACGCGTCGGCGTCGAGCGTGATCTGGAACTGCGCACGCAACTCGCGGGCGAGCGCCGGGTTGAGGAAGGGCTGGCCCTTGAGCTTCAGCTCGAAATCCCGCCCGTAGCGGCGGATGGCGAGCGGCCGCAGCAGCACCGGGGCCAGGAATTCCTCGCCGTCGTTGCGCCAGTTCGCCAGGCCGATCGCGAGATGCACCGACTCGATGCCGCGGACCGAGCGCAGCTCGATACCCTTCTGCGTGATCTCCGCGGCGGCGACCTTCGCGTTGCGCAGCGCCAGCTCGTCGCGGATGAGGCTCGACAGCAGCGTCGACTTCCCGGTGATGAACTGCGGCAGCCCGCCCGGATGCGTCGTCGACAGCTCGATGCGCGTGCGCGGCGTGTCGACGAACCGCACGAGCGGCGAGCGGCCGCCGACCGCGGCCAGCTCCGCGAGCCAGCGGGAACGGGCGGGATCGGCGACGTTCCCGGCGACCAGCGTCGGGTCGCCGACGCTGATGCCGTCTGGGCTGGTGTGATGCTGGCTCATGGCTTCCGGGGTGAGATCGTCGGCGGCGGCATCCGACTCGGGAGGAAGCGTTTCCTCCTCGTCAGGGTTCCGATCGAGCCGCGGCACACTGGGAGGATACGTGCCGGATGCGCCGGAAGCGTGCAACTTCGCCGCGAAGCGTCGTTTTGGACCCGCTCGGGATGCTCCGTAGCCTTGGGGCATCCGCCCGATCAGGAGGACCCGCCGTGCAGACCATCTCCCCCGTCGACGCCCACGCCGTCGACGACGCCTACATCATCGACGTGCGCGAGGCCGACGAGGTCGCGCGGGCGCGCATCGACGGCGCGGTGCACATCCCGCTCGGCGAGCTCGTCTCGCGCGTCGACGAGGTGCCGCGCGATCGCACGGTGTACCTCCTCTGCGCCGTCGGCGGGCGCAGTGCCCAGGCGACGCAGTACCTCGCCGCCCAGGGCGTCGATGCGGTCAACATCGACGGGGGCATCGTCGGCTGGTACCGGGCCGGGCTCCCGGTGACCACCTCGGCCGACTGAGCCGGCGGGTCGGCGGCGCGAGCGCCGCTCAGGAGCGGGCGCCGCTCAGGCGCCCTGCAACTCGAGCCCGTGCGCCGCGGCGACGCCTTCGTTCGTGAGCCGGCCGCCGGTCGCGTTGAGCCCCTTCGCGAGCGCTGCGTCCTCGGCGAGCGCGGCCTGCCAGCCGAGGTCGGCGATCTTCGTCGCGTACGGCAGCGTCGCGTTGGTCAGGGCGGGCGTCGAGGTCGCCGGCACGGCGCCGGGCATGTTCGCGACGCAGTAGAAGATCGCGTCGTGGACCCGGTAGGTCGGGTCGGCGTGCGTCGTCGGGTGCGAGCCCTCGAAGCATCCGCCCTGGTCGATCGCGATGTCCACGAGCACCGCGCCGGGCTTCATCTGCGCGACCATCGCGTCGGTGACGACCTTCGGCGCGGCGGCGCCGGGCACGAGCACCGCACCGATGACGAGGTCGGCGTCCTTCACCTGGCGCGCGATCTCGTAGGGCGACGAGGCGAGGGTCTTGATGCGGTGGCCGTACCGGTCGTCGATCTCCCGGAGCTTGGGCAGCGAGATGTCGAGCACGGTGACGTCGGCGCCGAGGCCGAGCGCGGTCTGGGCGGCCTGTTCGCCCGCGACGCCGCCGCCGATGACGACCACCTTCGCGGGAGACGTGCCGGGCACGCCGCCGAGGAGCACGCCGCGTCCGCCGTGCGACGCGTGCAGCGACGCCGCGCCGACCTGCGGTGCGAGCCGCCCGGCGACCTCCGACATGGGCGTCAGCAGCGGCAGCGACCGGTCGGCGAGCTGGACGGTCTCGTAGGCGATGGCCGTGACGCCCGAGTCGAGGATCGCGCGCGTGAGCGGCAGGTCGGCCGCGAGGTGGAGGTAGGTGAAGAGCGTGAGGTCCTCGCGGAGGAACCCGTACTCCTGCTCGATCGGTTCCTTGACCTTGAGCACGAGTTCGGCCGACCAGGCCTCCGACGCGGTCGCGACGATCGTCGCACCGGCTGCGGCATACTCCTCGTCGGCATAGCCGGCACCGAGGCCGGCACCCGCCTGGATGTCGACACGATGGCCGCGCTGGGTGAGCGCGTGCGCGCCGGCGGGGGTCATGGCGACGCGGAACTCGTTGTTCTTGACCTCTGCGGGCACTCCGATGTGCATGGCGATCTCCGAATGCTGTGGTGGCGGGATGCCTCCATCGTCGCGCGTCGTTCGTCGCAACGAAAGCCTGACCGCATTCTGTTCGATAGACTGCCGAGTATTCATTCGATTGTTCGACAGAGGACCCCACGATGACCGATGCGCCGCAGATCAGCGCGACGTCGAACCCGTACGGGCTCGACGCGGTCGACCGGCAGATCGTCGCCCTGCTGCACGAAAATGCGCGGATCCCGAACGTCGATCTCGCGAAGCGCGTCGGCGTCTCCCCCTCCACCTGCCTCGCCCGGGTCCGCTCCCTGCGCGAACGCGGGGTCATCGTCCGCTACACCGCCGAGATCAACCCGGCGGCGCTGGGCTTCACCCTGCAGGCCCTCGTGAGCGTTCGCATCCGGCCGGGCGCCCGACACCTGATGGAGCAGATCTCCGATGACCTGCGGCGCGAGCCCGAGGTCGCGCAGCTCTTCTTCCTGGGCGGCACCGAGGACTTCCTGATCCACGTCCGCGTGCGCGACAGCGAGCACGTGCGCCAGTTCGTGCTGAAGAACCTCTCGGCGAATCCGGCGGTCGCCCTCACCGAGACCAACCTCGTGTTCGAGCACCACACGGCGCATTCGGCCGGGCTTCGCGCGGTCCTCTGAACCGGTCGGCGTCCGAACCGGTCAGCGCCCGAGCGGCAGGATCTCCCCGAGGTCGAGTGCCGTCGGCTCCTCGAGTTGGTCGTAGGTGCAGCTCGAGGCATCCCGATCGGGTCGCCACCTGCGGAACTGGGCGGTGTGCCGGAACCGGTCGCCCTCCATCTGGTCATAGGCGACCTCGACGACGAGCTCGGGCCGAAGCGGCACGAACGACAGGTTCTTGCCGGCGCTCCACCGGCTGACGGCCCCCGGCATGCGTGTCGACGCGTGCGCCTCCTGGTCGGCCCACTCGCCCCATGGATGCCTCGACAGGTCGTCCTCGACGAGCGGCTCGAGCTCGGCGACGAGGCTCGCCCGCCGGGCCATCGGGAACGACGCGGCGACGCCGACGTGGTGCAGCCGGCCGTCGTCGCCGTAGAGCCCGAGCAGCAGCGACCCGACGATGCCCCCGCTCTTGTGCCAGCGGAAGCCCGCCACCACGCAGTCGGCCGTTCGGTCGTGCTTGATCTTGAACATCGTGCGCTTGTCGGGCTGGTAGGTGCCGTCGAGCGGCTTGGCGACGACGCCGTCGAGGCCCGCACCCTCGAACCGGGAGAACCAGTCGCGCGCGACGACCGGGTCACCGGTGGCCGGCGTGATGAAGACCGGGTCGGATGCCTCGGCGAGCGCCTGCTCGAGCAGGCGGCGGCGCTCGCCGAACGGCCGGCCCGTGAGGTCCTCGTCGCCGAGGGCGAGCAGGTCGAACGCGACGAAGGACGCCGGCGTGCGCTCGGCGAGCATGCGCACCCGGCTCGCCGCCGGATGGATGCGCTGCTGGAGGGCCTCGAACTCGAGCCGTCCGTCGATCGCGAGGATGATCTCGCCGTCGACGACGCAGCGGTCGGGCAATTCCGCCTTCAGCGACTCGACGAGTTCGGGGAAGTACCGGGTCATCGGGCGCTCGTTGCGGCTGCCCAATTCGACCTCGTCGCCGTCGCGGAACACAATCGTGCGGAATCCGTCCCACTTCGGCTCGACGTGCCCGACGTCGGGGATCTCCTTGACCGATTTCGCGAGCATGGGCGCGACGGGCGGCATCACCGGGAGGTCCATCCGTCATGGGTAGCATCCGGTTTCTGGCCGGTCAATCCCCTGCCCCGTTGCGGAGGCCGCGCCTACGGTCGTTGATGGGCGGATTCCCGGATCTCTCAGGAGCCGACCCCGACGAAGGAGCCATGATGTCACGCCACCGACCTGAGGTCGCCGCAGCGGGAAGCCGGAGGTGGTCCCGATGACCATCGCCGAACCCCCGGCCCCCGAACGGACGCAGTCCACGAGCATCCTGCCGCCGATCGGGGTGTGGTGGCCCATGCTCGAACGCCCGCTGCAGCGGGAGATCCTCGAGAACCCGCGCGCACCGCTGCGCCGCGTGATCGTGCGACGGATCCTCGAACTGTGCGAACTGGACCGCCCGGTGCCGCTCGGCGCCATGCGACTGACCGAGAACGAACGCGCCTACCTCGCCGGCTGGACCCACACCGTCGACTGGGACTAGGCCGAGCCTGGAGGGGCCGGATGCATCGGATCCACTATGCGGGCGGGGAGCTCGTCACCGGCGACGCGATCGCCGAGGCGCTCCTGCGTTACGCCGCCGTACTGGCCAAGCAACGAACCGCCGCATCGGTGGAGATCCCCGTCGTCGGCAACGACGGCGGCCACATCACGGCCAGGTTGCTCCTGGGGCCGGCGAGCCAACTGGTCAGCGAACACCTCGCGGGCGAGGACGACCTCGTCGACGAGGACACCCTCGCGATGGTGAACCGGGAGATCTCGCGGCTCGAACCGCACCCGCTCGTGGAGCCCGACACCCGTGACGCCGATGCGACCGACCCGACGAGCCTGACCGGCGAATACGAGCTGCCCGAGCCCTGAGCCGCGGACGTCCGTGGTCGACTCGCTCGGTCGTCGGGTCAGTCGTCGGTCGTCGGGTCAGTCGTCGGCCGGGATCGGCACGACGCTGATCGGGATGCCCGGGCCGATCAGGAGTTCGGCCGGCTGCGGTCGGCCCTCGCCGAGGTTCAGCGTGACCCAGGAGGGCCCGCCCGAGCGATAGGCCTCGGTGACCGCCTCCTTGAGCGCCTCGACCTCGGCCTCGCCGACGGAGTACTGGTGGCCGTCGTAGAGCACGTTGACGCGCTTCATCGCTCGCCCTCCGCCGAGGGCGTCGTCGAGCCTGCGGTGGGCTCGGGCACGATGACCAGGCCCGAGGGCGCGTTCGCGGTCTCCATGAGCGCCTCGATCCAGGCCCGATTGATCGACGGCGGGCGCCCGCCGGCGTACTTGAACACCAGCGGGATCGTCGGATGCATCCACAGCGAGCTCCGGCCGTCACCGATCGCCGGGTCGTCGCGCCAGCTGAAGAAGAAGGACTCGCTGCGGCGCAGCTTCGCACCGATCACCAACTGGAGGTGCGCGAGCACCCGGTCGTCGAAGTCGACGCCGAGCGTCGAATCGTAGCTGAGCTTGCCCATCGGGTCCCCCGTCGTCCGGTCGTCGTTCGCACCGGATGCCTCAGGTTCGCACGCGCCCGGCCGACTCGGCAACCGGGTTGACGCGACCCCGTCAGCACGCGGGCGTGCCGCCGGCCGCGAACGGCCCATCCTGGTCGAAGTGCCCCTGGAGGGACTCGAACCCCCAACCCTTTCCTTAGGACGGAACTGCTCTTCCATTGAGCTACAGAGGCTGACCACAGGAGTCTACCGGCTGGCGGTAGCGTGTTCTGCGGCGCGCGGGCGCCCGGGAGCGCGGCGCAGCCGCGGGAGGAGCGAGCATGCCGGAGACGCGGTCCACGAGGTTCTGGGTGGGAGCGTCCACGACGGGCGCGCTCGGCTCGCCGGCACGGGGCATCCGCCCGCTCGACGTCGCGAACGACGGCTCGTGGCACCTCGGGGAGCCCGTCGACGTCGGCCCGAACCCCATGTACCTCGCGATCTCGCCGGCATCGGGCCTCATGGGCATCGTGCACGAGCAGTCGGAGGGTCTCGTATCGACGTGGACGGTCGAGGGCGACGCCCTGCGGGCGTTCGGCGAGCCGCAGCCGACGGATGCCGCCGACCCCTGCCACCTCGCGTTCGACGAGGCGGGCCGCTGGCTCTTCGCCGCGAACTACTCGGGCGGCCGGCTCACCGCGCACGCCGCGACCCCCGATGCCGGAACACCCGTGCGCGCGACGACCTTCGCGGGCAGCGGTCCCGACACCGGACGCCAGGAGTCGTCGCACCCGCACCAGGCGGTGCTCGACGGCGCCCGCAACCGGGTGCTCGTGCCGGACCTCGGCGCCGACCGCATCCGTTCGGTGGGCCTCGCCGGCCTCCCCGACCGGCTCGAGCACGACGGCGCGTCCGACGTGCCGATCCACGCAGGGGCGGGTCCGCGCCACCTCGTCATCGCCGGCGACCTCGGCGTGGTCGCGAACGAACTGGACCGCACCGCGAGCCTCATCGACCTCGCGCTGGGTCGCGAGGTCGGGGCCTTCGCCGTCGACGCCGCCGTCGAGCCGCGCGGCCTCGGCCTCTCCGCGATCCGCCTCACACGCTGGGGCACCGTGCTCATCGGCGATCGCGACGCCGACGCGCTCGTCGCCCTGCGCTTCGACGAGGCCTCGCGCACCCTCGAGCACATCCGCGCGGTATCGACCGGCGGGAGGCATCCGCGAGACCTCCACCTGACGCACGACGAGCGCTTCGCGCTGGTCGCCGATCAGGCGTCGGACTCGATCGCGATCGTCGCGCTCGACGAGGGCGTGCCGACGCGCGTGGTCGACACGATCGCGACGCCGGCGCCGGGATGCCTCGCCCGTATGCCGTGACCGGACGCCGCCGGCCGCCGCGCCCGCAGCCGTACCCGCGGTTGCGCCGACCCGATGCCGTCGGCGTCGGCGTCGGCTAGTTGTAGCCGAGGATGACGATGGCCGAGGTGGCGGGCGCGAGCTCGTCGACGAACCCGATCTCCTCGTGTCGTGCTTCGTCCATGGGCTGCGTCATCGCCGTCACCTGTCCCTGTGTGGAATGCTCCCACGCTACCGGGAGGTCACGATCGGGGGCATTGGCCGAGTCGTCCAACTCGCGGTGCGCGATTCGCCATGTCGTCGACAATCGCGTCTCGTTCACCCGCTCCGCGGGAGAGCGTCAGGCGGGCGGGTAGAGGTAGATCGCCGAGCTCGCCGGAATGGTGCGCACGTGGTACGAGTGATCGGAGTTCTGGTTGTATTCCTCGATCGTGATCGTGCCGTCGCCGTTGACCGCCTGCACGTAGGCCACGTGGTTGTACGGGAACCAGGCGACCGCGCCCACGATCGGCTCGCTGCTGGTGGCCCGGCCGCGCGCGACCCACTCGTCGGCCCAGGCGTAGGCGCTGCCCGAGGCGAGGTTCGACCAATCCCACTTCCACGGCGGGCTCGTCACGCCGGCGTCGCGGTTCATGCGCCAGGCGACGAAGTCCACGCACTCGCGGAAGTAGTAGCGCAGCGGCGACAGTCCGCCGCCGTAGTCGTCGGGCGTCTCGTTCCACCAGGGATAGTCGTCGCCCTCGGCCTGCTGGGCGGGCGTGTAGTAGGCGCCCGGCCGGTTGACGAGGCTCGCCGCAGCCGAACGCTCGGCGGCCTCGGCCGCCTCGTCGATCTGGACCTTCGTGGTGACCGCGTAGCCGTCGGCCGAGAGGGCCGCGGCGTTCGCCGCGTCCGACACGTCGACGTCTTGGGCCTGGGCCCGTGTGAGGTTGAAGCGGTCGGAGTTGCCGAATCCGGCGCTGCCCGGCGCCAAGGCGTACGCGGGCAGCGCCACGGTGCCGATGATCGCCGGCACGACGAGGATGGCCGCGAGCGCGCGGACCGGGCCGTTGCGCCGAACCGTGCGGCTGGACGGCGCCGCGGGCGGCAAGGCGGTACGAACCGGGGCGGCGGGCCGCGGCATCGATGCCCTCGGACGCGTGGACGAGGCCGCGGCTTCGGCCGCGCGGCGTGCTGCCCTGCTCGACGGCTGCACGCCGTTCGTCACGTCACCGCTCACGTAGTGGACCTCCGGGACCCGCGTGCGCGACATGCGCACGACGGGCGAACTGTCTCGTCACGGTGCAGGGGGCGCGCCGGACTCAGTCCACCATAGGGCACGTCGCCGCGCGTGTCACGACTCACGCGGCCTGGAGGAATTCGCTCCACTGCGGCAGCGGGCGCTCGAAGCCCCGCACCACCCAGCTGCGGCCGTGGGGCATCCCGGGCGTGAACCGCAACTGCCAGCCCATCTCAGCGGGCGTGTGGTCGCCCTTCACGTTGTTGCAGCGGAGGCAGCACGCGACGAGGTTCTCCCAGGTGTCGCGTCCGCCGCGCGAGCGCGGCAGCACGTGATCGATCGTGGCGGCGGATCCGCCGCAGTACGCGCACCGGTGCTCGTCGCGCCGCAGCACGCCGCGCCGGCTCACGGGAACGCGCTGCACGCGCGGGGGCCGCACGTACCGGGTCAGCACGATGACGCTCGGTCTGTCCCATTCGCCGCTCGTACCGAGCACCGGGTGCTCCTCGTCGTGCAGGATCACGGTCGCCTTGTCGTGCATGACGAGCAGGAGCGCCCGCTTGAACGAGACGATGGCGAGCGGTTCATATCCGGCGTTGAGCACGAGGGTGCGCATGGGGTGCCTCTCGATCGGAGCTGGATGGCTTCCAGCCGCGTGAACAGGACGACGGACCGCGCGCGGAGGACACTCGCTTCGACTGCCCCGGAAACGAAGAACGGGCACTGTCCAGTGGACAGTGCCCGTCGGCATGCGGCTCGCGGTGGCTCCGGGTGACCCGGTGCCCGCGCGCCCGACTGCTGCGGCGCTGATCGTAGAGCGCGCGCGCATCCGCGGAATGGATGCCCCACGCGTCGATCATCACCCTCGCTCCGTTCCCGGTTCGCGGTTCGTCACGGACAGGCTACGCGACGAATGGTGCGCCGGAGGTCTCCGGCGCACCATTCACAGGCTCGTGTCACGCGATGTTCACCGCTCGGATGCCGCGGATCCGCAGGGCGGGCCGCGACGATCCGGCGATCAGATCCCGATGCGGACGATCTCGTAGGAGCTGGTCCAGATGGGCTGCACCCGGACCGAGGCGCCCTCGTACGGCGCGTGCAGGATCATGCCGTTGCCGGCGTAGAAGCCGTCGTGCCCCGACATGATGACGAGGTCGCCTGGCACGGCCGCCGACTCGGCGATCGGGGTGCCCATGGCGCCCTGACCGGCCGAGGAGTGGGGCATCGAGATGCCGAACTGCGCGAAGACGTACATGACGAAGCCCGAGCAGTCGAAGCCCGCGGGGGTCGCCCCGCCGTAGACGTACGGCGTGCCGATGTACTGCGTCGCCACGTTGTAGACGCTCGCGAGGTCGTAGCTCGGGTACGGCGGGTTCGCGAGCAGGTCGGAGACCGCCGGGCCGCTGTACGACGCCGCGTACGAGGTCATCTGCGCCTCCGCGGCGGCACGCGCCGCGGCTGCGGCGGCCTCGGCGGCGGCCGCGGCCTCCGCCGCGCGGATCGACTCGCCGGTGACGGCGGTGATGCCGTCCTTCGCGACCGGCGCGGCGATCACGTCGTCGGCCACCTCGACCGACTGCGCCGCGGCCTTGGTCAGGCGAGCCTGCTCGGACTGCGCGAACTGGGGGCCGACCTGGTCGGGCGACATCGCGTACGCCGGGATCGCGAGCGTGCCGACGAGACCGGCGGAGACCGCGATCACCGTCACGTTCGCGAGGCCGCCGCGGCGCAGGCGCCGGGTCGACGGCAGCGATGCCGTGACCTCGGGCGTCGGCCGAGAAGCGGTGGCTGGGGCGTCCGCGGCGACGGCGAGCTCCTGCGAAGCCGGGCGCTTGCGGGGGCGGATGTCGGTGATTCGGGACTTGCGTGGGCTGGTGCCGCTGATGCGACGCCTGGGGGAACGAGCCAAGAGGGTACCTCCGTCGCCTGCTCCCCGAAGGTCGCCCCACCTGGATGCGCTCACGGCGCGTTCACGGGTTCCGGATCGAGCGGTGGGCCCTGAGGAGGCGTCCCGATCTTCGTTCCCGCCGGCTGGCTGCTGCCGGAGGACTCGACCGAGGATACGCGAGGAATACCCGAATGTCACATCCCGATAACGGTGCGGTTGAAAACCTTGCGCTGGGACGGTCTGTGGAGGGGTGGATCCGTCGCGAGGCGCGGTCCCGTCACTCGGCGATGAAGAGGTGGCCCGCGACCTCGATGGGCAGCTCGAGGCCGCCCTCGACGCCGTCGACCTCGACGAGCACGTACCCGCCCTGCTCGGTGAACGTCGCCGATGCCCCGGGCATGATGCCCGCCTGCTTGAACTGCGCGAGCAGCTCGGGGTCGAACTGCACCGGCTCGCCGAGCCGGCGCACGACGCCGCGCACGGGCGAGCCTGAATCGTCGAGGGCCACGACGAGGTTGCGGACACCCGACATGAACGGCTGCGCCGGGGGCAGCCCCAGCTCTTCGAGCCCGGGAATGGGGTTGCCGTAGGGCGAATGCGTGGGGTGGCCGAGGATGTCGATCAGCCGCCGCTCGACCTGCTCGCTCATCACATGCTCCCAGCGGCATGCCTCGTCGTGGACGAACTCCCAGTCGAGCCCGATGACGTCGGCGAGCAGCCGCTCGGCCAGCCGGTGCTTGCGCATCACGTGCACGGCCTTGCTGCGGCCCTCGGGGGTGAGCTCGAGGTGCCGATCGCCCGACACCACGACCAGTCCATCGCGCTCCATGCGGGCGACCGTCTGCGAGACGGTGGGGCCCGAGTGACCCAGGCGCTCCGAGATCCGGGCACGCAGCGGCACGATGTTCTCCTCCTCGAGATCGAGGATGGTGCGGAGATACATCTCCGTCGTGTCGATGAGATCGGTCACCGGTGTCCCTCCCTGTCGCAGCCCGTCATCCAGCCTACCGGTCGGGGGTGCCTCGCTAGACTCGTGCGCATGCCGAGCCTCGTGATCCCCAGTGACCTGCTGCCCGCCGACGGTCGATTCGGCTGCGGGCCCTCCAAGGTCCGGCCGGAGCAGCTCGCGCACCTCGCCGCCGAGGGCCCGCGACTGCTCGGCACGTCGCACCGGCAGGCGCCCGTCAAGCAGCTCGTGGGCCGCATCCGCCGCGGGCTCGCCGACCTCTTCTCGCTGCCCGACGGGTACGAGGTCGTCCTCGGCAACGGCGGCTCGACCGCCTTCTGGGACATGGCCGCCGCAGGCCTCATCGAGCGCCGCGCGCAGCTGAACTCGTTCGGCGAATTCGGCGCCAAGTTCGCGAAGGCCGCCGCCGCACCCTGGCTCGAAGCACCCGACGTCCGCACCGCCGCTCCCGGCACTCGGGTCGGGGCCGAGCCGGTCGCGGGCGTCGACGTGTACGGCTGGCCGCAGAACGAGACCTCCACGGGCGTCGCCGCGCCGGTCCGCCGCGTCGCCGGCGACGCGGGCGCGCTCACGGTCGTCGACGCGACGAGCGCCGCGGGCGGCATCCTCGTCGACCCGGCCGAGTTCGACGCCTACTACTTCGCGCCGCAGAAGAACTTCGCCGCAGACGGCGGCATCTGGTTCGCGCTGCTCTCCCCCGCCGCGATCGAACGCGTCGAGCGCCTCGCGGCCACCGACCGCTACATCCCCGACTTCCTGTCCCTGAAGCAGGCCGTCGACAACTCGCGGCTCGACCAGACGCTGAACACGCCGGCGCTCGCCACGCTGCTGCTGCTCGAGAGCCAGATCGAGTGGATGCTCGCGTCGGGCGGCCTCGCGTGGGCCGACGCCCGCACGCGCGAGTCCTCGGGCGTGCTCTACGACTGGGCCGAGGCATCTGCCGTCGCGACGCCGTTCGTCGCCGACGTCGCCGACCGTTCGCAGGTGGTCGTCACGATCGATTTCGACGAGCAGACGGATGCCTCGCGCATCGCGAAGGTGCTCCGCGAGAACGGCGTCGTCGACACCGAGCCCTACCGCAAGCTCGGCCGCAACCAGCTGCGCGTGGCGACGTTCACCGCGATCGAGCCCGACGACGTCCGCGCGCTCACCGCGTCGATCGACTACGTGCTCGAGCACCTGGACTGAGCCGCGTGCGCTTCTGGCTCAGCGAAGACGAGCGCCGGCCCGACCCCGAGCCGGCGCGCGCCGACGCCAGGAAGGCGGTCGCGGTCGGCACGGCCGCGTGGCTGGTCGCCATCGGCGTCGCCTGGTGGTTCCGCGTCGAGAGCGCCGAAGCCGGCTACGGATGGCTCCTGCCGATGGCCATCATCGGCTTCGCGATCGGCGTCGGGGGCCTCGTCTTCGTGCAGCTCCACCGCAGCAGGCGGGCCGCCGCCGAGCGACGGTCGGCCGGTCAGGCGTCGTCGGGGCGCTGAGGGCCCTCGTCGTCGCCCGGTTCCTCACCGTCTGCGGCGTCGTCGCCGGCGTCTTCGTCGTCGGCTTCATCATCCGACGGAGAGTCGTCGAGCGCGTCGATGTCGATGCCGTCGAAGACGTCGTCGGCGTGGTCGTCGTCATCGTGGTCGTCATCGTCGTCATCGAACTCGTCGTCGAATTCGGACTCGTATCCGTCGGCGTCGCCCAGCGCGTCGTCGTCGAGGTCGTCGCCCGCATCCGCCCCGTCGCCGGAACCGTCGCCGGAACCGTCGTCGCCCGACCCGTCGCGTTCCTCGGTCTCGGCGGCCGCCTCGGCGGCCGCCTGTGCGGCGCGATAGTCGGCGAGCCGTTCCGACCACGGCACCCACTCGGGCGCCAGCAGTGCCTGCTCGCCCGGCATGAGCTCGGTCTCGAGCACGGTCGGCTCGCCGTCGTCGACGCGCGCGATGGTCACGCTCCAGTGCCACCCGCGGTAGCCCGGCAGGTCGGCGGCGAAGAGCAACGTCAGCACGCGGTCGCCCTCGACGATGTGGCCGATGACGCTGCCGACCGTCTCGGGCGGCGTCGTCTCGAGCAGGGCCCGCTGCGCGAGCGACGCCGAGGCGAGCAGCACGTCATCGGCGATGGGCTCGGCAGCCCGTGCGGAATCCGGCGTGCCCTCGGACGCCGAGGGTTGCTCGACGTACTCCGTCTCGTCGGGTTCAGGCATCGAGGTCGTCCGCGACGCGTCGCAGCACGGCGGCGACGGTGCGCGCCTTCGCCTTGTCGGGGTAGCGGCCACGACGCAGGTCGCCGCCGATGCCGTCGAGCACCTTCACGAGGTCTTCCACGATGACGGCCATGTCGTCGGCGGGCTTGCGGTGCATCTTGGCGAGGCTCGGGGGTGCGTCGAGGACCCGCACCGAGAGCGCCTGCGCCCCGCGCTTGCCGTCGGCGATGCCGAACTCGAGGCGCGTGCCGGCCCGCACCGTGGCTCCGGCCGGAAGCGCGGAGGCGTGCAGGAACACCTCCTGGCCGTCGTCGGCGGCGATGAAGCCGAAGCCCTTCTCATCGTCGTAGAACTTGACCTTGCCGGTGGGCATCGATGAACCTCGCTCGTCGTGTTGCCGGGGCGCCCAGTAGCGTCCGCCCTCCGCCTTCCAGTCTAGGTCGCGGGCGCCCGTCGGCGCGCTGCCATAAGCTGGGATGGTGACTGATCAGGCTCCCATCGCCGACCATCGCGTCGAACGCGTCCTCGCCTACATGGTGGCCGGCACCGTCGTGGCCTCGATCATCGCGTTCATCGCGGTCATGATCGGCTCGTTCGCGAATGCGGGCGACACCGGCTGGGCCGAGCAGGGCATCTGGCCGATCGTCCTCGTGTTCCCGCTGATCGGCCTGCCGATCGGGTTCATCCTCCTCATCGTCCTGCTGGTCGTGAACGGCGCGCGCCGGCGGCGCGAGGCCCGGCGCGGAACGGACTGACCCGGTCATGCTCGAGCTCGCCGCGAGGCTCCGCGCGATGTCGCGTGAGGAGCTCGCGGGCGCGCTCGGCCTCCGCGAGTTCGACGCCGCGTCGGTGCGCGACCAGTTCGACCTCGCCGAGGCGCTGCTCGCGCCCGACTCGCTCGACGCCGCGATCAGCCGCCTCGATCGCCCGCACCTCGCCGTGCTCGCGGCCATCTCCGCGATCGCCGGCGCCGACGGCGCCTTCACCGACGACGAGCTGACCGCCGAGCTCGACCGGCTCGAGGCATCCGAAGTCATCGTCGACCGCCTCGGCGCCCTCGTCGACGACCTCTCGCAGCGACTGCTCATCGTCACCGGCGACGGGCGCCGCCAGGTGCCCTCGCCGGTCGCGACCCGCCTGCGCTCCCGGCTCGGCGACGACCTGCCGACCGCCGCGGAACTCGCGGCATCCGCCCCGCCCGTGCTCGCACCCGTCGACGGCGTCGACCGCACGATCCTCGCCCGACGCGGCTCCGAGGCGGCGTTCGCGACGGTCGCGGCGACCGCCGAACTGGTCTCCGCGCTCGGCATCCAGCCCGCTCGCGAACTCGCGAAGGGCGGGCTCTCGCTGCCCGACTCGAAGCGGCTGGCCGAGGCGACCGCCACCGACCTCGACCAGGTGCCGCGGCTCTTCCGACGCGCCCTCGAGGCCGGCCTCGTGGCGCGCGACGGCGCCTACTGGCTCGAATCCGACCTCGGCGGTGCGTGGGCCCTGCTGCCGGCGCCCGAGCGGTGGAAGCGGCTCGTCGAGTGCTGGCGCGAGCGGATTCCGCCGGCGCTCCGCGAGCTCGTCGCCCGACGTAGCGAGACGCTCTCGGCCTCGGCATTCCGCGACGACGTGCGGTGGCTCTATCCCGCCGGGGGGCGATGGCTCGACGAGGGGCTCGAGCGGCTCTCCGACGAGGCCGAGGCCCTCGGGCTCGTGGTCGCCGGCGAACCGCTCGAGATCGCGCGCACGGTCGTGGCGGGCGACCTCGACCGGGCCTGCGCCGAGATCGGCGCCGGGTTCCCGCCGCCCGTCGACCGGGTCTACCTGCAGCACGACCTCTCGGTCGTCGCGCCGGGTCCGCTCGAGCCGTCGATCGACGCGCGCCTGCGCGGATTCGCCGACCTCGAGGCCCGCGACCTGGCCTCGACCTATCGCGTCAGCGCGGCATCCGTGAACCGCGGTCTCGCGGCGGGCGAGTCGGCCGAGTCGATCCGCGCCTTCCTCGAGTCGATCTCGCTCACCGGCGTCCCGCAACCGCTCGACTACCTCGTGCACGAGGCGTCGCACCGGTTCGGCAGCGTTCGCGTCGCCGCGGCGCCCGAATCGGACGCCCCGGCCCGGGCGTCGATCCGCAGCGACGACGCTCAGCTCATCGGCACCCTCGAGGTCGACCAGTCGCTGTCGGCACTCGCCCTGCGCCGCAGCGGCGAGCACCGCCTGCTCTCGCGGTTCGCGCCCGACGTCGTGTTCTGGGCCCTCTCCGACGCCAAGTACCCCGTGGCCGCCGAAGACGCCGAGGGGCGCATCCTGCGACTCAAGCGACACCGGCTCGCCGCGACGCCGGTGCCGGCGACCCGGTCCGACCCGCTCGCCGACCTCCTCGACCGTCTCGCGAGCGGCGAGGGCGGGCCGGCGACCGAAGACGCCTGGCTCGCGCGGCAGCTCGAGGCCGCCGCACGCGCGAAGGAGACCCTCACGGTCACGGTGCGCATGCCGGGCGGCCAGACCGCCGACTACCTGCTCGCCCCGGCGAGCGTCGCGAACGGGCGGCTTCGCGCGCGCGATCGCAAGGCCGACATCGAGCGCACGCTGCCGCTGTCGGCGATCGCGGCCGTCGCGCCGGCTCCGGCGGAGTGATCGCGCCCCGGTAGCCTCGCGCGGCCGACCTCCCACCGAGGGGGCGTAGACTGGTCGGTCATGTCGGACGGCCCCCTGATCGTGCAGAGCGATCGCACCGTGCTCCTCGAAGTCGCCCATCCCCTCGCGGAGGATGCGCGGCACGATCTCGCGGTGTTCGCCGAGCTCGAACGAGCCCCCGAGCACGTGCACACGTACCGCATCACGCGGCTCGGCCTCTGGAACGCGCGGGCCGCCGGCCACACCGCCGAGGACATGCTCGGCACGCTCGAGCGCTACGCGCGCTTCCCCGTGCCGCAGACGGTCGCGGTCGACATGCGCGAGACCGTCGCGCGGTACGGCCGGCTCGTGATCGACCGCACCGACGACGGCGCGCTTCGCCTGCACTCCGACGACATCGCGGTGCTCACCGAGGTGTCGGGCGCCAAGCGCATCGCGCCGCTGCTGGCCGACCGCATCGACGACACGGGCTTCCTCGTGGCGCCGTGGGCGCGCGGCGCGCTGAAGCAGGAGCTCGTCAAGCTCGGCTGGCCGGCCGAAGACCTCGCCGGGTACACGCCCGGCACGCCGCACCCGATCGACCTCGAACAGGACGGCTGGCACCTGCGCGGCTACCAGCAGCAGGCGGTCGACAACTTCTTCGAGGGCGGTTCGGGCGTCGTCGTGCTGCCGTGCGGTGCGGGCAAGACGCTCGTCGGCGCGGGCGCGATGGCGACCGCGAAGACGACCACGCTCATCCTCGTCACGAACACGGTGTCGGCGCGCCAGTGGCGCGACGAACTGCTGCGCCGCACGAGCCTGACGGCCGATGAGATCGGCGAGTACTCGGGGCAGGTGAAGGAGGTCAAGCCGGTCACGATCGCGACCTACCAGATCCTCACCGCGAAGCGGAAGGGCGAGTACGCGCACCTGTCGCTGCTCGACGCGCTCGACTGGGGACTCATCGTCTACGACGAGGTGCACCTGTTGCCCGCGCCGGTGTTCAAGCTCACGGCCGAGTTGCAGGCGCGGCGCCGGCTGGGCCTGACCGCGACGCTCGTGCGCGAAGACGGCCGCGAGGGCGACGTGTTCAGCCTCATCGGCCCCAAGCGGTTCGACGCGCCGTGGAAGGAGATCGAGGCGCAGGGCTTCATCTCCCCCGCCGCCTGCTACGAGGTGCGCATCGACCTGCCGCAGGGCGAGCGGCTGCAGTACGCCGCGGCGGCCGATGACGAGCGCTACCGGCTCGCGGCCACCGCGCCGGCCAAGCTCGGCGTCGTGCGCCAGCTCGTCGAACGCCACCGCGGCGAGCGCATCCTCGTGATCGGCCAGTACCTCGACCAGATCGACGAGCTCGCCGAGGCGCTCGACGCGCCGCAGCTGACCGGCTCGACGCCGGTCGACGAACGCGAGCGGCTCTTCCAGGAGTTCCGCGAGGGCACGACGCCCGTGCTCGTCGTCTCGAAGGTCGCGAACTTCTCGGTCGACCTGCCCGAGGCCACCGTCGCGATCCAGGTGTCGGGCTCGTTCGGCTCGCGCCAGGAGGAGGCGCAGCGCCTCGGCCGGCTCCTGCGTCCCAAGGAGTCGGGCCTGTCGGCGAACTTCTACACGCTCGTCTCGCGCGACACCGTCGACCAGGACTTCGCGCAGAACCGCCAGCGGTTCCTCGCCGAGCAGGGCTACTCGTACACGATCCTCGACGCGCAAACGCTCGCGGCGGCGGCGTAGCCGGCGGACGTCGGCGCCGCGGCGCATTCGGCGCATTCGGCGCGCGTCACGCCTCCGCGCCGCCCGTCTCGCGCGCATAGCGCAACAGCAGCAGGTCGCCCGCGGGGATCGCGTGCCGCAGTCGCATCGGCTGCGCCCGCTCGGCCGCGCCCTGCACGATGCGTCCGGCGTCACCGGCCACGAGCAGGGGGCTGAGGCTGAGGCACAGTTCGTCGACGAGGTCGGCGTCGAGGAGCGATCCGAACAGGTGCGGACCGCCCTCGCACAGCACCTGGCGCAGCCCCGCCTCCGCGAAGGCATCGCGCGCGGCTCGCAGGTCGACCGCGCGATCGCCGCACACCAGGACGTCGGCGACGTCGGCGAGCGCGGCGCGACGGTCGGCCGGCGAGTCCGCATGCGTCACCACGAGCGGGCGGGTGACGGCCTTCGCGAACACCGGATGCCCCGGATCGAGCTCGAGCGCCGACGACACGATCGCGAGGCGGGGCTGGTCGGTCAGTCCCTGCTCGCGGCGCCACGCGGCATCCTCGTCGTCGACGCGGACGCCGCCGTAGCCCTCGGTGCGAACCGTTCCGGCGCCGACGACCACGACGTCGGCGAGCGTGCGCAGCACCCGCATCGCGAGCCGGTCGTTCTCGTCGCCGAGGCCGCCGCTGCGCCCCTCGAGGCTGACGGCGCCGTCGAGGCTCATCACGAAGTTCATCCGGATGCGCGGCGTCACCCGGTCGGCGGGCGCGTACGCCTCGAGCAGTCGTTCGCGGTCGGCGGTCATCGGAGCGCTCCTCATCTGCTCACCGGTTGTGCTCGAGGAACACCGGCTCGCGCCATCCCTCGATCGCCTCGACCATGCGCATCGCGTCGACGGTCTCACGGACGTTGTGCACGCGGACGATCCGCGCCCCCTGCAGGACGCAGTACACCGCCGCCGCGATCGAGCCCTCGACCCGCCGGCTGCGATCGCGCCGGCCGAGGCTCTCGCCGACGAAGTCCTTGTTCGAGAGCGCGACGAGCGTCGGATACCCGAGCGCCGTCACCTCGCGGAGTCGCCGGGTCAGCTCGAGCGAGTCGAGCGTGTGCTTGTTGAGGTCGTGGCCCGGGTCGACGATGATCCGGTCGGATGCCACGCCCCGCGACTCGGCGAGCGCCACGCGCTCGCGCAGGAACGCCGCGACCTCGCCGACCACGTCGTCGTAGCGCGGCGACGGGAGCGGCGTTCGCGGCTTCGCGAGGCTGTGGGTGATCACCACGACGGCGCCGGCCTCGGCGACGACGTCGGCCATCGCCGGGTCGTGGATGCCCGTGGTGTCGTTGATCACGTGGGCGCCGGCCGCGAGCGCGGCACGTGCGACCTCGGGGTGGAACGTGTCGACCGAGATGACGACGCCGTCGCCGGCGAGCGCGGCCACGACCGGTACCACCCGATCGATCTCCTCCTCGACGGGGATCGCCGGCCCCGGCGCGAACTTCGCCCCGCCCACGTCGACCCAGTCGGCCCCGTCGTCGACGGCGCGGCGTGCGGCGTCGACCGCGAGGTGAAGCGCGTCGGTGCGGCCGCGGTCGTAGAACGAGTCGGGCGTGCGATTCACGATCGCCATCACGGCGACCTGACGGTCGAAGTCGAACTCGCGCGGGCCGATCACGCGGCGCCCGAGCGCCGGAACCAGGGCCGACGCGGTCACGCGACGTCTCCGGCGAGGGCGTCGAGCGGCACGGTCGGGTCTGCGAGCTCGTCGCGCGACACGATCCGCTCGGAGCGGATCAGCCGCTGCACGGCGGCGTTCACGTCCCACACGTTCACATTCATGCCCGCGACGACGCGCCCGTCGGCCAGCCAGAAGGCGACGTACTCGCGCGCCGCGAGGTCGCCTCGGATGACGAGCTCGGCACCGGCGGCGAGTTCGCCGTACCCCGAGTACTCCATGCCGAGGTCGTACTGGTCGGTGAAGAAGTAGGGGATCTCGCCTGAGCGCACGGTCTCGCCGGCGAGCGCGCGCCCGGCGAGACGACCGCCGGAGTCGGCATTCGCCCAGTGGTCGACGCGCAGGTGCCGGCCGAGCCGGTCGTTCCAGGTCGCGGCCACGTCGCCCGCCGCGAAGACGTCGGGCGCGCTGGTCGCGAAGCCGGCGTCGGTCGCGATGCCGCCCTCGCGCAGTTCGAGACCGGCGGATGCCGCGAGCTGCGTGTTCGGCGTGGCGCCGATGCCGAACACGACGAGGTCGGCGGGCAGGTGCTCACCCGTGCCGAGCACCGCGGCCGCGACGCGACCGCTCTCACCCCGGACCGCCGTCACCGCGGCCGGCCGGCGGAACACCACGCCGTGCTCCTCGTGCATCGCCTGGAAGGATCGGCCGAGGTGCTCGCCGATCGCACCGGCGAGCGGGACGCCGCGCGCGACGACCGTGACCTCGTTGCCGTACTCGCGCGCGGCGGCCGCGACCTCGAGGCCGATCCACCCGCCGCCGACCAGCACGACGCGCCGGCCGCCCGGCCGCAGCGCCCGGCGCAGCGCCGTCGCGTCGGGCAGGCGGCGCAGGTGATGGATGCCCCGCAGGCCCGCGCCCGGACCCGCGAACCGGCGCGCCGACGACCCGGTCGCGAGCAGCAGGCGGTCGTAGCCGAGCACCTCGCCCCCGGCCTCGACGGTGTGCGCGTCGACGTGGACCGACGTGGCGCTCACGCCGGTGCGCACCTCGACGCGGTGTTCGCGATACCACCGCGCGTCGAGGGGATACACCGCCGACGAGGCATCCGTACCGAGCAGGTAGCCCTTCGACAGCGGCGGCCGCTCGTAGGGCCTGCGGGGCTCGTCGGCGATGACGACGAGTTCGCCCTCGTACCCGGCTCCGCGGGCCGATTCGACGGCCCGGGCCGCTGCGAGCCCGCCACCGACCACGATGATCCGACCGCTTCGCGCCATGCTCCGAGTCTTCCACCGATCGGGCTCACATGGAGGTCCGATCGGCCGATCCGGCGACACTCGAAGAATGTTCAGCAAAGATCCAGCCGACCCGCAGCAGAATGGCGACATGAGCGACGGACCTCGAATTCTCATCGTCGACGACGAGCCGAACATCCGCGATCTCCTGACCACGAGCCTGCGCTTCGCCGGCTTCGCCGTGCGAGCGGTCGGCAACGGCGCGCAGACCATCTCGGCCGTGCTCGAGGAGGAACCGGACCTCATCATCCTCGACGTGATGCTGCCCGACATGAACGGCTTCAGCGTCACGAAGCGGCTGCGCTCGGCCGGGTACACCGCGCCGATCCTGTTCCTCACCGCGAAGGACGACACGGAAGACAAGATCACCGGCCTCACGGTCGGCGGAGACGACTACGTCACGAAGCCCTTCAGCCTCGACGAGATCGTCGCGCGCATCAAGGCGATCCTGCGCCGCACCATGCACGCCGAGGAGGACGCCGTGATCCGCACGGGCGAACTCACCATGGACCAGGACACCCACGAGGTGCTGGTCGGCGACGTGCCCGTCGAGCTGAGCCCCACCGAGTTCAAGCTGCTGCGCTACCTGATGCTGAACCCCAACCGGGTGCTCTCGAAGGCGCAGATCCTCGACCACGTCTGGGAGTACGACTTCAACGGCGACGCGGGCATCGTGGAGAGCTACATCTCCTACCTGCGCCGCAAGCTCGACCAGCACTCGGCCGAGCCGCTCATCCAGACCAAGCGCGGATTCGGCTACATGCTGAAGTCCTCGAAGCCCTGACCCGGCTCCGGCACAGCGTCGGCACAGCCCCGGTTCAGGCAGCGTACGTAGACTCGCCCAGCCATGCAGCAGACCCTTCCCGAGCGGTGGAACCGCGTCTCCCTTCGCACCAAGATCACCGGTGTGACGGTCCTCATGCTGACCCTCGGGCTCCTCGTCTCGGGCATCGGCACGGCGGCGATGCTGCGCGGCTACGTCGAGAACCAGGTCGAGACGAAGCTGAAGGCGATGGCCGCGACGAACGCGCTGAAGGAGTACTCGCGCGGCTCGCGCGACGTCTTCATCGCGATCTACGAGCCCGACGGCGAGTTCGACGACGACAACTGGTCGGCGCTGAACGCGGGCGAGCCGCCGAGGATCCCGCGTGAGCTGCCGCTCGCCGAGGTCCTGAAGACCAATCGCGACGGGTACGTGATCCTCGACGTGCCGGATGCCTCGGGCCACGAGGTGTACCGTGCGATCCTCACCATCCAGCAGGTCGACCACGGCGAGAACGTCCCCGTCATGATCGCGGTCTCGACGGCTGAGAGCGAGAGCCTGCTCGCGGCCTACCTCACGATCTACCTCGGGTTCGGATTCGGCGTCATCCTCATCGGCGCGCTGCTCACTCGCATGCTCGTGACCTCGACCTTCACGCCGCTGCGCGAGGTCGAGCGCACGGCCGCCGCCATCGCCGACGGCGACTTCAGCCAGCGGCTCGGCGGCGCGACGCCCAACACCGAGGTCGGCCGGCTCACGCGGTCGCTGAACACCATGCTGAACCGCATCGATCGCGCGTTCCGCGACCGCGCGCGCACCATCGACCAGATGCGCCGTTTCGTGGGCGACGCGTCGCACGAGCTGCGCACGCCCCTCGTCTCGGTCCGCGGCTACGCCGAGCTCTACCGCATGGGCGCCCTCCAGTCGCCCGAGGAGGTCGGGCAGGCGATGGACCGCATCGAGAAGGAGGCCATCCGCATGGGCGGCCTCGTCGAAGACCTGCTCGCCCTCGCCCGGCTCGACGAGGCGAAGCCGCTCGAACTCGCCGAGGTCGACCTGGTGCCCCTCGCCCGCGACGCCGCCCTCGACGCGATGGCCGCGAACCCCGGTCGCGTCGTGACCGTGATCGCACCTGAAGAGCGACCGTCGGATGCCCCGGGCACGGCGCCCGTCCTCCAGGTCGAGCTCGACCCGGGGCCCGGCAAGGGCGGCCGAGGCAGCCGTTCGTTCGCGGGCGCCACGCTCGCCCGCCTGCGCGGGCGCCGGGTCAAGGGAAAGTCCGTCGAGGCGGGAGCGTCCGGTGAGGCCGGCGTGCCGACGACGGGGTCGACTCCTGCCCAGGCTCCGGTTCCCGCGCCTGCTGCGACGGCCGTCGGTGCGGCCGTCGGTGCGGCCGTCGGCGATCCGGTCGCCGCCGCGCCGACCAAGCCGGTCCGCCGCGCGATCGTGCTCGCCGAGGAGAACAAGCTCCGCCAGGTGATCACGAACCTGATGGGCAACGCCGTGCGCTTCACGTCGGTCGACAGCCCGCTCGAGATCCGTGTCTCGGTCGACGACGTGACCGAGCGCGCGATGCTCGAGGTCGTCGACCACGGTGAGGGCATCCCGCCGCAGATCCGCGAGAAGATCTTCCAGCGGTTCTGGCGCGCCGACACCTCGCGCACGCGCGAGACGGGTGGCTCCGGGCTGGGCCTCGCGATCGTCTCCTCGATCGTCGCGGCGCACAATGGCACGGTCGACGTCGTCGAGACGCCGGGCGGCGGCGCGACCTTCCGGGTCTCACTCCCCCTCGCCGGCTCGCCCGCCGCGCCGCAGCGCGTCGCCGACGGCGCCTGAGCTCTCCTGCACAGGCACGCGAGCCGCGGCCCCGTCCGCGGGACGACATCCCTCCGTCGAGGCGGCCGGCCGGCGACCCTAGCTTGGTGGCACACCAACCACCGAAAGGGACCCACCATGACCGGTTACCGCGTCGACGGCGAGCACGTGCAGGCCGCCACCCGCTCCGCCCAGGCGATGATGGATCGCATCCAGGCCGACGTCTCGAACCTGCTCGGCCAGCTCACGGGGCTGCAGTCGTCGTGGTCGGGGCAGGCCGCCTCGGCGTTCCAGGCAGCGGTCGCCGATTGGCGGGCCACCCAGGCCCAGGTCGAGCAGAGCCTCGCCGGCCTCAACCAGGCGCTCGGCGTCGCGGGCGCCCAGTACCTCGACGTCGAGCAGGCCAACGCCCGGCTGTTCCTGCGCTGATCCTGCACTGATCCGGCCGTACCGCCGCGCGCGGAGTCCCGCCCACGTCCCGCGGGGACGACGATGGGCGCCTCCCGTGAGGGAGACGCCCATCGTTCGATTCGCGGCTCGAGCGCCGTCGGATCGGCCGCGACTAGAAGTCCATGCCGCCCGTCGGGTCGCCGACCGGAGCCGGGTTCTTCTCGGGCTTGTCGGCGACGACGGCCTCGGTCGTGAGGAAGAGGCCCGCGATCGAGGCTGCGTTCTGCAGCGCCGAACGGGTCACCTTGGCCGGGTCGATGATGCCCTGCGCGAGCAGGTCGCCGTACTCGCCGGTCGCGGCGTTGAGGCCGTGTCCGTCGGGCAGCTCGGCGACCTTGTTCGCCACGACGCCCGGCTCGAGGCCGGCGTTGAGGGCGATCTGCTTGAGCGGAGCCTCGATCGCGACCTTGACGATGTTCGCGCCGGTCGCCTCGTCGCCCTCGAGCGAGAGCTTCGGGAAGGCCTTCGCGCCGGCCTGGATGAGCGCGACGCCACCACCGGCGACGATGCCCTCCTCGACGGCGGCCTTCGCGTTGCGCACGGCGTCCTCGATGCGGTGCTTGCGCTCCTTGAGCTCGACCTCGGTGGCCGCGCCCGCCTTGATGACGGCGACGCCGCCCGCGAGCTTGGCGAGGCGCTCCTGCAGCTTCTCGCGGTCGTAGTCGGAGTCGGTGTTCTCGATCTCCTGGCGGATCTGGGCCACGCGGCCTGCGATCGCCTCGGCGTCGCCCGCACCCTCGACGATGGTCGTCTCGTCCTTGGTGATGACGACCTTGCGCGCCTGGCCGAGCAGGTCGAGCGTGACGTTCTCGAGCTTGAGGCCGAGCTCCTCGCTGATGACCTGGCCGCCCGTGAGGATGGCGATGTCCTGGAGCTGCGCCTTGCGGCGGTCGCCGAAGCCGGGGGCCTTGACGGCGACCGACTTGAAGATGCCGCGGACCTTGTTGACGATCAGGGTCGCGAGCGCCTCGCCGTCGACGTCTTCGGCGATGATCAGGAGCTGCTTGCCAGTCTGGATCACCTTGTCGACGATGGGGAGCAGGTCCTTGATGTTCGAGACCTTGGAGTTGGCGATGAGGATGTACGGGTCCTCGAACACCGCCTCCTGGCGCTCGGGGTCGGTGACGAAGTACGCCGACAGGTAGCCCTTGTCGAAGCGCATGCCCTCGGTGAGCTCGAGCTCGGTGCCGAAGGTGTTCGACTCCTCGACGGTGACGACGCCCTCCTTGCCGACCTTGTCGATCGCCTCGGCGATGATCTCGCCGATCTGGGGGTCGGCGGCCGAGATCGAGGCGGTGGCGGCGATCTCCTCCTTGGTCTCGATCTCCTTGGCGGCGATGAGCAGCTCTTCGGAGACGGCTGCGACGGCCTTTTCGATGCCCTTCTTGAGGCTGATCGGGTCGGCGCCTGCGGCGACGTTGCGGAGGCCCTCGCGCACGAGCGCCTGGGCGAGCACGACCGAGGTCGTGGTGCCGTCGCCGGCGACGTCGTCGGTCTTCTTCGCGACCTCCTTGACGAGCTCGGCACCGATCTTCTCGTACGGGTCGTCGAGCTCGATCTCCTTGGCGATCGACACGCCGTCGTTGGTGATCGTGGGGGCGCCCCACTTCTTCTCGAGAACGACGTTGCGGCCGCGCGGGCCGAGGGTCACCTTGACCGCGTCGGCGAGCGTGTTGAGGCCACGCTCGAGACCGCGGCGGGCCTCCTCGTTGAAAGCGATGATCTTTGCCATGTGTGTCTCTCGTCCCTTCCCGGACGTCTGGAGATTCTGGGGTTAGCACTCGGATCGGACGAGTGCTAACACCGATTCTGGCACTCTCGATTCGAGAGTGCAAGCGAGCGGATGCCCCGCGGGACGGGTCGGCTCACGGCGTGAAGGTCACCGATCCGTCGGTCGGCACGAGCTCGACCCACGTCGTCCCCGGCGCCAGGCGCAGCGGCGAGCCGTCGGCGGCGGTGAGCACGATCGGCGCTTCGCGCGACGCCTTCGACCAGGAGCCGTGCGCCGTGCGACCGGCCGCCGACACCCACGCCTCGCCCGAGCCGACGAGCACCGTGCGCGGAACGTCGCCGTACGACCAGTCGATCTCGACCCGCAGCGCGACCACATTCGTCGCACGCAGGCGCTCACCGGATGCCTCGTGGTCGGGCGCGCCCTCCTGCGACCGCAGCCACGTGGCGGAGGGGACATCCCATTCCCACGACGGGAAGCGCTCCTCCGAGAAGACGAGGTCGATCCGTCCGGTCGGCTGCGCCGCGAAGCCGGCGGGCGCGAGCGGATCGGTCGAGCCGTACGCGAACTGCGCTGCCGGCGGCGCGAGGTCGACGTGCCGGTCGACGGCCTCGCGTGCCGCCAGGATCACGTCGTGCGGCGACGGACGGTCGTCGGCGCGGTGGAACAGTCCGGTGTCGTCGTAGTCGAAGACGAGGTTCACGATCGGAGTGTCCTGCATCATCGAGACGAACTGCTCTTGGCCGCCCGAGTACGCGACGAGGCCGCCGAACGGCACGACGATGTCGGGGTCCATCGGCCGGATCGAGCGCACGGGGCCGACCTCGTCGGGCACGTCGGAGTGCCAGACCGCTGCGTACCGGGTGAGCCCGCCCTCGACGAGTTCCTCGAACACGATGTCGGCTCGGTTCAGCCCGATCTGCGGTCGGGCCGCCTCATGATCGTCGATCTTCACGGCGATCGACGGATGTGCGGGGCTGGCCGAGTCCACGATCGTCCCGCGAAGCGGGGCGAACGCGACCGGTGCCGGCGCCGGCACCTCGGCGGGCATCGGCCGGGCGACCGCCGGCGCCTCGGTCGCGGTGGTCGGCGTCGGATCGGGCGCCGGCGAGCATGCGGCGAGCGCGGCGACGACGAGCGAGCCGAGCGCGACGAGGGACGCGAGCGCGAGCGGCGCACGAGTGGCCCCGCGTCCGAGCACATCCCCCGACATGGCGCGATCGTAGCGGGCGGGAACGGGCCGATCCGCGGCGGCGCGCCGCCGCCCGAGCGCGAACGCGCCGCCCGATTCCTCGGGCGGCGCGTTCGAGCGTGCGGGTCGTCAGGCGGGGCGCACCGACTCGGCCTGCGGGCCCTTGGCCCCCGTGCCGACCTCGAACACGACCTGCTGGCCCTCCTCGAGGACCTTGTAGCCCGCCATGTCGATCGCGGAGTAGTGGACGAACACGTCCTGACCCCCGCCGTCGACCGTGATGAACCCGTATCCCTTTTCAGCGTTGAACCACTTGACGGTTCCGTTCGCCATGCGTTGCTCCCATAGTGCAGTGTGTCGTCAGCACGTGCATGTTGCCAGTACCGGGCCACCCCTTCGTGCTGACGTGCACCGGATGATGCGTGGCGTTCCACACGGGATCGAGCGACCGTTTCCAGATTGGTCGGACGCCGCGGCCCGGCACAAGAGCCCTCTCGTCACGAATGGTCGCAGAATGGCAACGATTCGGCCACGCGGGAACCGTGGGGATCCGGGACGCGGTCAGCCTCCGGTCGCGGTCGCGTAGTCGGCGCCGAGCACGGCGGCCAGCGGCGTGCCGATCTCCGCGAACTTCGGATCGAGGCGCACCTCGGTCTCGGGCAGCGCCTGTGCGACGCCGCGTGCCGCGCCCTCGAGGTCGGCCGAGGCGTAGTACACGTAGCTCTCGGTCAGGTCCTGCTCGCTCGCGTTCGCCGTCGCTCCGACGGGGATGCCTGCGGCCTGCAGCGTCTCCGCCGCGCGCGCGGCGAGGCCCGCGGTCGCGGTGCCGTTCAGCACGGTCACGGGGACGTCGGGCGCGACCGTCGGCTCCGCGGTCACGACGGGTTCGGCGGGCTGGCTGGCCTGCGGTTCGTCGGCGAAGTCGAGCCGGCCGTTGTAGACGACGACCGCCGCGATCCCCGCTCCGGCGATGAGCACGGTCGCGAGCGCGGCCCAGCCGAACCGGATCCACCGATAGCCGGGGCGCTGGGGTGCGCGATGCGCGCCGACCCGCTCGATGCCGTGCGGGATCCGGTCGAACCGGTCGCGAGGGTACTTCTGCGCCATGGGGTCCAGTCGGGGTCGGGGCCGCGCGCTCAGTCGAGCCGGCGGCCGAGGGTCAGGGTGCGCCGCGAGCGGGCTTCCGCGCGACCGTCGCGCATCCGCTGGAGTCGCTTCACGAGCATCGGGTCGTGGCGCAGCGCGGCGGGTGCGTCGATGAGCCCGTCGAGGATCCGATAGTAGCGGGCGGCCGAGATGCCGAACTCGTCGCGCACGGCCTCCGCCTTCGAACCCGGATGGCCGAAGCTGCGCGCCTCGAACTCGAGGATGCGCACGGCCCGCTCGTCGAGCCCGTCGGCGTCACGCGGCCCGCGACCACCGCCGCCATCGCCGACGCCGTCGGGAGCCGTGGCACCGCCCATGCTCGCCTCCCTCTCGCGCCGGCCGGGTGCCGGGCTCCGAGCACATCCTAGGCAGTGGGCGCCTGTGAGGCGTCCGAGTCGATCGGCGTGCCCGCGACCCGGCGGCCGCGGAACAACCCGGGGCCCGCGGTCGTTGGCCAGTACGCGGGGTTAGGCTGACAGCGCCCGCGTGAGCTGAGTCCGGCCCCGGCCGGGCGGAAGGAGAACGATGTCATACCGCGTCCAGAAGAGCGACGACGAGTGGCGCGCCGAACTCGGTTCCGAGCAGTTCGCCGTGCTGCGCGAGGCCGCGACCGAGCGGCCGTGGACGGGTGAACTGCTCGACGAGGAACGCGCCGGCGTCTACACCTGCGCCGCCTGCAACGCCGAACTCTTCAAGAGCGGCACGAAGTTCGACTCCGGATGCGGGTGGCCGAGCTTCTACGAGTCGGTCCGGCCCGAGGCCGTCGAGCTCATCGAGGACACGTCGCTCGGCATGGTGCGCACCGAGGTGCGTTGCGCGAACTGCGGCTCGCACCTCGGCCACGTGTTCCCCGACGGCTTCGGCACGCCGACCGGTGACCGCTACTGCATGAACTCGATCGCGCTCGGGTTCACCCCCGAGGCCTGATCCGTGGCATCCGCTCGTGAGGCGGCGATCGCGAGGCGGTCGTCGCCGAAGGTGACGGATGCCGCGCCCGAGGACGCGCAACTGCTCGAGCTGCTCGGCGCAGCCGGTCGCGTCGCCGACCACGCGTCGCTCGCCCCGTGGCGCGTCATCGCGCTGCGCGGAGCGGCGCGCGAACGCCTCGGAGCGGCGCTCGTCGAGGCCGCGCAGGTGTCGGGTGAGGCGGCCGCGAAGCTGCGGTCCAAGCCGCTGCGCGCGCCCCTGCTCGTCGCGCTGGTGGCGACGGTCACGCCCGGGCATCCGAAGGTGCCCGAGTGGGAGCAGGAGGCGGTCGCCGCGGGCGTCGGGCACCTGCTCAGCCTGCTGCTCGACGAGGCCGGCTGGGGCGTCATGTGGCGCACCGGCCCGCACACGAGGCATCCGGCGGTCGCGGCCATGCACGGCCTCGCCGACGACGAGCGCCTCCTGGGGTGGCTCTACGTCGGCGGTCGCATCGAGTCGGGCAAGCCGGGGCGCCCGGCCGAACTCGGCGGCTCCCGGTTCTCGACGCTGTCCTGAGCGTCGGCCGCGACGTGGCGGTGCCTCGTGCGGTGCAGGCTCGCGAGGGCGACCGCCGCGAGCGCCAGCACCGTGCCGCCGATCGTGGCGACGTCGACGACCCGGCCGTGGGCGGGCAGCAGCAGGTCGAGCGCGAGCGCGGCGCTGAGCTGCCCCGCGACGCCCGCGAGCGCGAGCACCAGCACGCCGATGATGCGCACGACGATCGCCTGCCCGGCGATGAAGAGGCATCCGATCACGCCGCCGAGGTACAGCCACGGCTCGGAGGGGAATCGTGCGGGGAACCCCGCTGACGCCGCGTGCACCAGCAGGACCACCACGAGCGCGGTGGTGCCCACCGCGAAGTTCAGGACGGTCGAGGTCAGCGCGCTCTCGGCGGCGCTGCGCACGCGCCCGTTGACGGCCTGCTGCCAGGCCGCCCCGATGCCCGCGATGAACGGCAGCAGCATGAGCAGCAGCGGCACGTCGTGGTCGAGCTGCGCCGACACCGCCCAGCCGATCGCCCCGAGGGCGAGCAGGGCGCCCGCGACCCGCGACCAGGTCAGGCGCCGCCGCCCACCCGGTCCGAGGCCGACGACGTCGAAGACGAGCCCGCCGACCGTCTGCCCGGCGACGATCGCGACCGTGAACACGGCGACGCCGAGGACGCCCGCCGAGAGCCCCTGCGTCGTCACGAACCAGGCGCCTGCGAGACCGCCGAGCAGCATCCACCAGGCGATGCGGCGCTCCCGCAGCTCACCGCGCAGCCGAGCGAACCCCGCACGGCCCGGACGCCAGCAGGCGAGCGCTGCGAGCAGCACCACGAGCCCCGAGCCGAAGGA
The DNA here is from genome assembly GCF_009647605.1 of Agromyces agglutinans. GTDB lineage: Bacteria > Actinomycetota > Actinomycetes > Actinomycetales > Microbacteriaceae > Agromyces > Agromyces agglutinans. Next base: position 56,248 of record NZ_WJIF01000009.1, read on the forward strand.
GATCGCGGCGGCCGCGTAGGGGTCCGCCAGCGCCGTGGCCAGCTCGCCGTTGATCCGCGACTGCACGGCCGTGCCCGCGCCGCAGACGATCGCGATCGCGACGGCGACCCACACCGGGAGGCGCGTGCGCTCGGCGTGGCGGTGCACGATCGAGGAATCGGGTGCCGAGGATTCGGGCGAGGGGTGTTCGTCGTGCGGTTCCATTGAGCCGGCTGCGGGACTCGAACCCGCAACCCCCGCTTTACAAGAGCGGTGCGCTACCGATTGCGCCAAGCCGGCGAGGCGTACCTCGGCCCCCATCCTAGCGACGGCGGCGAGAGCGCCGAGACGGCGATGGGCGGACCGGGCGTCGCCCGGTCCGCCCATCGCGGTCGCTGCTCCCAGCCCTACTGGGCGGGAGTCGGGGTCGGGGTCGGCGTGGCCGACGGGTCATCCGTCGACTCGAGCGAGCTCTCGCTCGCCGCCTGCGTGACGAATGCCTGGAACTCGGCCGCGTCCGTCAGCGAGCCGCCGTACGACTTGCCGTTCACGAGCACGGTCGGCGTGCCCGTGACCGCCGGGATCTCGGCATTCGGGATGGGACCGCTGAGCGCGCGCTCGGTGGAGTCGAGCACCCACGCCTTGAAGCGCACCTCGTCGATGCACGCGTTCACCTGCGAGGACGCGCCGGCCTCGGCCGCGAGCTCCTTCAGCTGGTCGTTCGTGAGGCCCGTCGAGCCCTCCTCCGGCTGGTTCTCGAAGAGGATCTCGTTGAAGTCGAAGAACGCCTCGGGAGAGGAGTCGGCGACGCACCCGGCGGCGTTCGCGGCGCGCAGCGAGTACTGGGTGCCGGCCGACTTGTTGGTCAGGATCGCGATCGGGTGCACCTCGAGGGTCGCCGCGCCCGACTCGACGAGCGTGCGCATCGTCTCGGAGTTCGTCGACTCGAACTGGCCGCAGTAGGGGCAGAGGTAGTCGAGGTAGGTCACGATGTTCGCGACGTCGCCGCTCTGGTCCTGCTCGGTGGGCACCGGGTCGTCGCCCGGCTGCAGCGCCGGCGTCTCGACGGCCGTGATCACGCCGTCGACCCCCTGCAGCACGATGCCGTCGCTGGCCATGTTGCGGGGGCCGGGGCCGGCCGGCTTGATGCCCTGGAAGATCAGGAACGCGATCAGGCCCGCTACGGCGACGACGCCGACGATCACGCTCGACTGCACGATCACCTTCTTGCGACGGTCGCGCTTCTTCTGCTCTTCGCGGAGGAGCCGCGCCTTCTCCCGCGCCGCCTCACGGCGATCGTTGCGGGTGGGTCGGGGCTGGCTGGATCCGCCGTTGCTCATCGATGGTCTCTTCCGGAATGTGCTGTGGGGGCGCGCGCATCCATGCGTGCGAACGCCACAACGATAGTAGGAACGGTGCCTGTGAATCACCCAAGTCCGCCCGGACCGAGGCATCCGCACGCGGATTTGACCCGGCCTGCGCGCGTGCGATACTTGGTGGGCGTCACCGACGACGCATCATCCATTCACTACGGATCGTCCGGCACGTACCTGCCGGTGAAGGAGCAGTAGAACCATGGCATCAGTCACGTTCGACAAGGCCACCCGCCTGTACCCCGGCGGCACCCGCCCGGCCGTCGACCAGCTCGACCTCGAGGTCGCCGACGGCGAGTTCCTCGTCCTCGTCGGCCCCTCCGGCTGCGGCAAGTCCACGTCGCTGCGCATGCTCGCCGGTCTCGAAGAGGTCAACGACGGCAACATCTTCATCGGCGACCGCAACGTCACCGACGTGCCGCCGAAGGACCGCGACATCGCCATGGTCTTCCAGAACTACGCGCTCTACCCGCACATGACGGTCGCCGAGAACATGGGCTTCGCGCTCAAGATCCAGGGCGTCGCGAAGGACGAGCGGGCCGCGCGCGTGCTCGAGGCCGCGAAGCTGCTCGACCTCGAGCCGTACCTCAACCGCAAGCCGAAGGCCCTCTCGGGCGGCCAGCGCCAGCGCGTCGCCATGGGCCGCGCGATCGTGCGCCAGCCCCAGGTCTTCCTCATGGACGAGCCGCTGTCGAACCTCGACGCCAAGCTCCGCGTGCAGACCCGCACCCAGATCGCCTCGCTGCAGCGTCGCCTCGGCGTCACCACGGTCTACGTCACCCACGACCAGACCGAGGCGCTCACCATGGGCGACCGCATCGCGGTCCTCAAGGACGGCATCCTCCAGCAGGTCGGTACGCCGCGCGACCTGTACGAGCAGCCCCAGAACGTGTTCGTCGCGGGCTTCATCGGCTCGCCGGCGATGAACCTGTTCCACGCCGACCTCGCCGACGGCGGCATCAAGTTCGGCACCGCGGTGGTGCCGATCGAGCGCGACGTGATCGACCACGCCACGGGTTCGGCCGTCACGGTCGGCGTCCGCCCCGAAGACATCCAGGTCTCGACGACGCAGGGCGAGGGCCTCGCGGTCACCGTCGACCTCGTCGAAGAGCTCGGCGCCGACGGCTACCTCTACGGCCACTCCGAGATCGAGGGCAAGCGCACCGACATCGTCGCGCGCGTCGACGGCCGCACGCACCCGTTCGCGGGCGACACGGTCTACCTCACCCCCGCGCCGCACCACGTGCACGTCTTCGACGCCGAGTCGGGCGAGCGCCTCGGCCACCGCGTCGTCGCGGGCTGAGTCCCGGCGAGCGCCTCGCGCACATCGATCGGATGCCGGTCGGGCTTCGGCCCGGCCGGCATCCGGCGTTTCCGGGCTGCGCGCGGCCGCGGCGCTCGAGGCATCCGCGATCTGGGAGGATCGACCCATGAGCGGTTCCCTCTCGATCACCTCGGCCATGGCCGACCCGGCCCTGCTCGACCTGCCGTGGGACGTCCCGCTCGAGGCCTGGCCCAATGACACCATCGCCGCGCTCCCGAAGGGCATCTCGCGCCACCTCGTGCGCTTCGCGCACCTCGGCGGCCACGTCGCGGCCATCAAGGAGACCACGGCCGAGATGGCCAAGGGCGAGTACGAGATGCTGCGCACCCTGCAGCGGCTCGAGATCCCGTGCGTCGACCCGATCGCGGTGATCACCAACCGCACCGACGCCGAGGGCGAAGAACTCAAGCCCGTGCTCGTCACGCGACACTTGCGCTTCTCGCTCCCCTACCGGGCCCTGTTCTCGCAGACCCTGCGGCCCGACACGGCCACCCGACTCGTCGATGCGCTCGCGGTGCTGCTCGTGCGCCTGCACATCGTCGGCTTCTTCTGGGGCGACGTCTCGCTCTCGAACACGCTGTTCCGCCGCGACGCCGGCGCCTTCGCCGCCTACCTGGTCGACGCCGAGACCGGCAAGCTCTACGAGGGCGGGCTCTCGAACGGCCAGCGCGAGAACGACCTCGAGATCGCCCGGGTGAACATCGCTGGCGAGCTGCTCGACCTCGAGGCCGGCGGCCGCGTGGCCGACGAGCTCGACCCGGTGCGCATCTCCGACGGCATCGTCACGGCCTACCGCAGCCTGTGGGCCGAGCTCACGGGAGCCGAGTCGTTCGCCTCGGCCGAGCGCTGGCGCATCAACGAGCGCGTGAACCGGCTCAACGAGCTCGGGTTCGACATCGAGGAGCTCGCGATCCGCACGGATGACGCGGGCACGACGGTGCGCATCCAGCCCAAGGTCGTCGACGCGGGTCACCACCAGCGGCGCCTGCTGCGCCTGACCGGCCTCGACGCCGGCGAGAACCAGGCGAGGCGACTCCTGAACGACCTCGATTCCTACCGCGCCGCGTACGGCAAGGAGTCCCTCGACGAGGAGATGGTCGCCCACGAGTGGCTCATGCGCGTCTTCGAGCCGGTCGTGCGCGCGATCCCCGTGGAACTCCGCGGCAAGCTCGAGCCCGCGGAGGTGTTCCACCAGCTGCTCGACCACCGCTGGTTCCTCGCGCAGCGCGCGGGCCACGACATCCCGCTCGCCGAGGCCGTGACCTCGTACATCAACACGGTGCTCCGGCACCGCCGCGACGAGGCGACGATCATCGACCCGCCGACGGGCGCGATCACCACCGCCATCCCGACGATCGACACCGCGGCGGTCGCCGTGGTCGACCCCGACGACGAGGGCGACTGGCGGCTGAAGGTCTAGTCGCGGGGCGGTCTGCCGGCGGGGCGGGCAGCCGGCCTGCCTGCCGGCCCGGCGGGCTGCCGGCCCGGCGGGCTGCCGGGCTGCCGGCAGGCCGGGTTGCGTCTACCGGGCCGCCGCCGCCCGCAGCTTCGAGATCTCGTACAGCGTGACGGATGCCGCGATGCCCGCGTTCAGGGACTCGGTCGCCGACGAGATCGGGATCGAGACGATCGCGTCGCAGGTCTCGGTGACCAGCCGCGAGAGGCCCTTGCCCTCGGAGCCGACGACGACCACGATCGGGCGGTCGGCGAAGCTCAGGCCCGGCAGCTCGACGTCACCGCCGCCGTCGAGACCGAGCACGAAGACGCCGCGCTCCTTGAGCAGCTTCAGCGTCTGCGTGAGGTTCGTCGCCATCGCGACGGGCACGCGGGCGGCGGCGCCGGCCGAGGTCTTCCACGCGCCGGCGTTGACGCCGACCGAGCGGCGCTGCGGCACGATGACGCCCTGCGCGCCGAACGCCGCAGCCGAGCGGATGATGGCCCCGAGGTTGCGGGCGTCGGTGATGCCGTCGAGCGCGACGAACAGGGGAGTCTCGTCGGTCTCGAGCACCTCGTCGAGCAGTTCGATCGGGTGGGCGTACTCGTAGGGCGGCACCTTGAGTGCGACGCCCTGGTGCACCGCTCCCTCGCCCGCGAGCCGGTCGAGCTCGGGCCGGGTGACCTCGAGCACCGCGATGCCCCGGTTCGTGGCCGTCTTGATGGCCTCCTTCACGCGGTCGTCCATCTCGATGCGCGTCGCGAGGTAGAGGGTCGTCGCCGGGATCTTCGTGCGCAGCGCCTCGACGACCGAGTTGCGACCGGTCACGATCTCGGATTCGTCACCCGACCGCGCGCGTGCCGCGGCACCGGATGCCCCGCGCGGTGCGCCGGCGACCTTCTGCCCCGGGCGCCCCTTGCCGCCGGACGCCTTGTAGCGCTCTTCAGCTGCCTTGCGCTTGCCGGCCGGATGCCACGCGCGGTCCTCCGCCTTCGGCGTCGGCCCCTTGCCCTCGAGCGACTTGCGCCCGTGACCGCCGGTGCCGACCTGCTTGCCCTTGCCGCCCTTGCGCACGGCTCCGCCGCGCCCCTTGCCGCTGGTGCCCTTCATGAGCCGATGCTCCAATGCGTTCCTGAAGACGAATCCTCGATGGTGATGCCCGCCGCGGCGAGCTCCCCGCGGATGCGATCCGCGGCCTGGTAGTCCTTGGCCAGGCGTGCCGCCTGGCGGTCGTCGATGAGGCGGGTGACGAGGGCGTCGAGAGCGGATGCCACGGGCCCCTGCTCCGCGGTCGACCAGTGCTGGTCGCGCGGGTCGATGCCGAGGACGCCGACCATCGCGGTCACCTCGCCGAGCGCCACCGCCGCCTCGTGCAGCAGCTCGCCGTCGAGCGACTGGTTGCCCGCACGAACGGTGTCGTGCAGCACAGCGAGGGCCTGCGGTACGCCGAGGTCGTCGTCCATCGCTGCGGCGAAGGCGTCGGGCACGGTCTGCGCCACCTCCTGGGCGTACCGGGTGCCGGCGAGGCGGCGCTCGGCGCGCGTCAGGAAGGTGCGGATGCGGTCGACCGCCGCCTCGGCCTCTGCCAGCGAGGTCGGGCTGTAGTCGAGCGTCGATCGGTAGTGCGCAGACCCGAGGAAGTAGCGGACCGCCAGCGGCGAGGCGAGGGCGAGCAGCTCGGCCGCGTACACCGAATTGCCGAGCGACTTCGACATCTTCTGGCCGCCGACGTTCACGAGGCCGTTGTGCACCCAGTACCGCGCGAACCCGTCGCCGGCGGCCGTGGACTGGGCGAGCTCGTTCTCGTGGTGCGGGAACCGCAGGTCGAGGCCGCCGCCGTGGATGTCGAATTCGTCGCCGAGGTAGCGCCGGCTCATCGCCGAGCACTCGATGTGCCAGCCGGGTCGCCCCTCGCCCCACGGCGAGGCCCACGAGGCCGATTCGGGTTCATCGGCCTTGCGCCCCTTCCAGAGCGCGAAGTCGCGGGGGTCGCGCTTGCCGCGCGGGTCGGCGTCGGGTGCCGCCTCCATGTGGTCGCGCGACTGGCGGGTCAGCTCACCGTAGGCGGGCCAGCTCGCGGTGTCGAAGTACACGTCGCCCGAGGCATCCGAAGCCGGATAGGCGTGTCCGCGCTCGATCAGGCGCGCGATCAGCTCCTGCATCTGCATGATGCTCGCCGTGGCACGCGGCTCGTAGGTCGGCGGGAGGATGCCGAGCGCACGGTAGCCGGCGGTGAACTCGAGCTCGACGCGGTAGGCGAGCGCCCACCACTGCTCGCCCGTGACGGCCTCGAGGATCTTGTCGTCGATGTCGGTGACGTTGCGGATGAACGTGACGTCGTAGCCGAGATGGGTGAACCAGCGGCGCATGACGTCGTAGTTGAGCGCGCTGCGCAGATGGCCGATGTGCGGGCTCGACTGCGGCGTCGGTCCGCACACGTACAGACCGACCCGTCCCTCGTGGAGCGGCACGAAGTCGCGCAGCGCCTGGGCCTTGGTGTCGTACAGTCGGAGCGTCACCCGTCAAGCCTACCGGCGCCGCCTGCGCGGGCTCGCGCAGCGGGCGGCATCCGGCCGGCGTCGGTTCAGGCCCCGGGGTCGTCGACTCGCGCGTCGAACACGATGGCCGTCGCGATGGCCGCGACGCCCTCGCCACGGCCCGTGAGGCCGAGGGCGTCGGTCGTCGTGGCCGAGACGCTCACGGGCGCGCCGAGTGCCGCCGACAGCACGCGTTGCGCCTCCTCGCGGCGTGGCGCGAGCTTCGGCCGGTTGCCGACGACCTGCACGCTCACGTTCCCGATGCGGAATCCCGCGCGCTCGACCTCCTCGCGCGCCCGCGCGAGGAACACCGCGCCGTGCGCACCAGCGAGTTCGGGATCGTCGGTCCCGAAGAGGCCGCCGAGGTCGCCGGCACCGGCTGCCGCGAGCAGCGCATCAACGATGGCGTGGCTCGCGACGTCGCCGTCGCTGTGGCCGGCGAGGCCGCGCTCCCCCGGCCATTCGAGACCCGCGATCCACAACGGCGTCGCGACGTCGTCGCTGAACGCGTGCACATCGATGCCCGTGCCGATGCGGGGGGCTCCGACGAGCGGTGCGTGCGACGCCGCCGCCGGCACCGGCTTGGCCGCGCCCCGCGCCGGGGCGGGCGCGCTCGGCGCCGGCTCGACGACGAGCTGCTCGGCGCGGTGCAGGTCGGCGGGCACCGTGATCTTGAACGCGCGCGCGTCGCCGGGCACCACCTCGACGGGCAGGCCCGCGGATGCCACGAGCGCGGCATCGTCGGTGAACTCCTCGGCCGCCTCGGCGTAGGCGCGCTCGAGCGCGTCGCGAGGGAAGCCCTGCGGCGTCTGGACGGCCGCGAGCTGCGAGCGGTCGACGGTCTCGAGCACACGTCGACCGCTGTCGACGCGCTTGATCGTGTCGACCACGTCGAGCGCGGGAACGATGCCGTGGCCTCTCGCCCGCACCGCGTGCAGCACCTCGTCGAAGACGAGCGACGGCGTCAGCGGGCGCGCGGCATCATGCACGAGCACGGTGTCGACCAGATGGGGCAGCGCGGCCAGTCCGCGCGCGACCGAGTCCTGCCGCGAGCCGCCTCCGGCGACCACGTCGAGCGGAGCTCCGATCGCTTCGACGGCCGGGCCGACCGCGGCGCGCGCCTGCTCGACCCGGTCGGCCGGGACCACGAGCACGACGTGCGGGATCTCCTGCATGCCGAGCACGGCATCGATCGCGACCTCGAGCATCGTGCGACCGGCGACCGGCACGAACGCCTTCGGTTCGGGATGCCCGAGCCTGGTGCCGCTGCCCGCGGCGACGACGATGACGGCGAAGGTCGATGCGCTCACGTTCCGACCCTAGCCCGTGGCGCTGCGGCGGTCCGGCCCGGCGGCCGGGCGCCGCCTCCGGACACGACGAAGAGCGGTGCGCACCGCGCACCGCTCTTCGATCAGGTCAGGACGCGAGGACCTCGTCGAGCACAACCGAGGCCTGCTCCTCGTCGGTCTTCTCCGCGAGCGCGAGCTCGGAGATCAGGATCTGACGCGCCTTCGCGAGCATGCGCTTCTCGCCGGCGGAGAGCCCGCGATCCTGGTCGCGGCGCCACAGGTCGCGCACGACCTCCGAGACCTTGATCACGTCACCCGACGCGAGCTTCTCCAGGTTCGCCTTGTACCGGCGGGACCAGTTCGTGGGCTCCTCGGTGAACGGGGCGCGCAGCACCTCGAACACGCGGTCGAGGCCCTCCTTGCCGATGACGTCGCGCACGCCGACCAGGTCGACGTTCTCAGCGGGAACCTCGATGACGAGATCCCCCTGCGTGACGTTCAGCTTGAGGTAGAGCTTCTCTTCGCCCTTGATGACGCGTTTCTTGACTTCGACGATCGTTGCGGCGCCGTGGTGGGGGTAAACGACGGTTTCGCCAACCTCAAAAAGCATGAATCGGTGTCCTTTCGGCAACGTTCAGTTTATCACATCGGCGACCTGCTAAGGTTCCGCCCCCGGCTCCGCCGACGGCCGTGCGCTATGCTCGACACGACCCGCGCGCAGGGTCGGAACGGCCGCGCGCACTCGCACTTGGAGGTTCTGTGAAGGCGCGTCTCGCGGCATCCGCTGCCCTGGCTCTCGGCATCGTCATCGGCGCGAGCGGATGCTCGATGGTCACGTACCAGGCGACGACGGAGCACTACGACGCGAGCGACGGCGTCTCGGCGAACGTCGGCGACCTCGAACTGCGCAACGTCCTGGTGCTGGCGGAGTCCGGAGCCGACGAAGCGAGCCTCGTGCTCACCGTCGCGAACCGCGGTGACAGCGACGCCGACCTCTCCATCGAGCCGGTCGACGGCGGCGAGGCGCTCGAACTCGAGGTCCCCGCGCACGGCCAGGTCGTCGTCGGCGCCGGCGAGGAGGAGCCGCTGACGCTCGAGGGCATCGAGGCCGAGCCGGGCTCGCTCACGTCGATCTACTTCGTCACCTCGGGCGCCGAGGGCGTCGAGGTGCAGGTGCCCGTGCTCGACGGCACGCTGCCCGAGTACGAAGACCTCCTGCCGTAGCCCTTCGGGGCGCTCGACCGGTCAGTTCGCGCCCGTGTAGCCGGCCACGAACCCGGCGACGAACATCACGACCGCGACGACCGCGGCGATGACGCAGATGCCGATCGCGACGAGCGCCGGCCACCTGCGCCCGGGGCGCAACAGGGCGACCGCCGAGACGGCGAGCGCGGCGATCAGCAGCACCCCGCCGATGAGCTCGAACAGGATGCTCGGGCTGGAAACTCCGATCACGGCGAGCACCGCGAGCGCGATGCCCACGAACCCGAGGATGCCGGTGCGAGGCGGCGAGGCCACGTCGCTCCCGTGCGTCTTGACGCTCATGTCCACGATCGTCGCAAACCGGCCCGGACGGTGCAAGCGCCGAGGAGCGCAGGACGTCGACCGGTCGCGGGTTCAGGCCTCGAAGCGGTAGCCGAGGCCTCGCACGGTGACCAGCTGCACGGGGTCGGAGGGCACGCGCTCGATCTTCGACCGGATGCGCTTGATGTGCACGTCGAGCGTCTTCGTGTCGCCGAAGTAGTCGGAGCCCCACACCCGGTCGATGAGCTGTCCGCGCGTGAGCACGCGACCCGGATTGCGCATGAGCAGTTCGAGCAACTCGAATTCCTTCAGCGGCATCTGCACCGCCTCGCCCTCGACCTCGACGGTGTGGCGGTCGACGTCCATGCGCACGCGCCCGCCCTCCAGCAGCGACTCGTCGAAGTCGAGCGCCTCGACCCGGCGCCGCAGGACTGCGCGGATGCGCGCGAGCAGCTCCCTGGTCGAGTAGGGCTTCGTGACGTAGTCGTCGGCGCCCAGCTCGAGCCCCACCACGATGTCGATCTCCGAGTCCTTGGCCGTCAGCATGATGATCGGCACACCCGAGCGTGCGCGGATCTCTCGGCAGACCTCGGTGCCCGAGAGCCCGGGCAGCATGAGGTCGAGCAGCACGAGGTCGGCACCGGCGCGGTCGAACGCGGCGACGGCCTCGCGGCCGTCGTCGGCCACCTCGATCTCGTAGCCCTCGCGTTCGAGCAGGAAGGCGAGCGGTTCGCTCAGGGCGGCCTCGTCTTCGACGAGCAGGATGCGGGTCACTCGGATGCTCCTCCGGAGATGGCGGCCGTCGCGGCCGCGTGGCGGGTGGCGCGGGCGAGCGGAGCGGCAGAGCCGTCTCCGGTCGCCGCGCGGTCGGTCGCCTCGTCGCGTTCGGCGAGGGGAAGGCGGATGGTGAACGTCGCGCCGCGGCCGGGTCGCGACCACACGCGCACGTCGCCGCCCAGGTTCTGCACGGTGTGCTTGACGATGGAGAGCCCGAGTCCGCTGCCGCCCGTGTTGCGGGCACGGGCCTGGTCGACGCGGTAGAAGCGCTCGAACACCCGGTCGAGATCCTCCTCGGCGATGCCGATGCCCTGATCGGTGACGGCGATCTCGACGATGCCGCCTTCAGCGCGCACGCCGACCCCGACCCGGCCGCCCTCGTTCGAGTAGGCGACCGCGTTGGCGACGAGGTTGTGGACCGCGACGATGATGAGCGACCGGTCGCCCCAGACCCTCGCTCCGCTCTTGGCCCGCACGGCGACCTCGATGTCCTTCGCGCCGGCGACGACGCGATTCTGCTCGACCGCGGTCCGGCACGCCTCGTCGACGTCGACGAGTTCGTCGGGCCGGAGCGCGTCCTGTGCCTGGAGGCGGGAGAGCTCGATCACCTCGTTGGTGATGTGTGCCAGGCGGGCCGACTCGAGGGTGAGCCGGTGCGTGAACCGGCGCACCTGGTCGGGCTCGTCGGCGGCCATGTCGATCGCCTCGGCGAGCAGGCTCACCGACGCGATCGGCGTCTTCAGCTCGTGGCTGATGTTGGCGACGAAGTCGCGCCTGACCTCGTCGAGCCGGTGGGCCTCGGTGCGGTCCTCGGCCAGCAGCAGCACGAACCGGGTGCCCAGGCGCGCGGCGCGCACCCGGAGCCGCAGCTGCGATTCCCCGAAGGGGCCGCGCGGCACGACGACCTCGGCCTCCGCGGTGTCCCCGCCGCGGCGGGTGGCTCCGACGAGCTCGAGCAGTTCGGCGTGCACGAGCGACTGGTCGCGCACGAGGCCCATCGCGAGCGCTCCGGGCGAGGCGCGCAGCACGTTGTTCGACGGGTCCAGGACGACGCCCGCGGATTCGAGCACCTCGAGCATCTGCTCGACGCCCTCGGGAATCGTCGGCGCGATCACCCGCGCGGCCGCGTTGCCCCGGCGCTCCGCGACGTGCAGCACGACCATGAACGCGGCGCCGAGGAAGACGCCGAAGGCGAGCGCGGCGAGCACCAGCCAGGTGGACTCCATGTTCACCACGATAACGAGGCGTGAAGCCCGCGGCGCCACGAAGCCGCCGAGACGGCGCTAGGTTGGGAATTGTTCAGGTGTTCGGCACCTGCCGTTCACCTGCCACCGGGAGGATGACGGGGGCCGGTCGACACCGGTGCGTCCGCGCGCGTCGCGCGGGCCCGTGATGGTCAGGGGATTCGTACATGCGTGAGGTGTTCCAGCAGGAACTTCAAGAGGTCCAGAACGGCCTCGTCGACATCGCCAACCTCGTGGCGGAGTCGATCGAGAAGGCGACGAGGGCGTTCAACGAGTCCGACGTGAGCCTCGCCGAAGAGGTCATCGCCGAGGATCCCCGGATCGACCAGGCCACGGTGGCGCTCGACGAACTGGCGATCACGATCCTCGCCAGGCAGCAGCCGGTCGCGCGCGACCTGCGCATCGTCGTGAGCGCGCTGCGCATCAGCGCGTCGCTCGAGCGGATGGGCGACATGTCGACGCACATCGCGCAGCTCGCGCGTTACCGCTTCCCCGACAAGGTGGTGCCGAAGTCGCTGCGCGGCACGTTCTCCGAGATGGGCCGCCTCGACGTCGAGATCGCCCGCAAGCTCGCACAGCTCCTCGACAACGAGGACGTCAAGCTCGCCGAGGAGATCCGCAACGAAGACGACAAGATCGACGCGCTGCACCTGAGCGTGTTCGACAAGGTGCTCGGCGAGACCTGGAAGGGCGAGGCGATCGACACCGTCGACGCGACGCTCGCCAGCCGCTATCACGAGCGGTTCGCCGACCACGCGGTCTCGATCGCCAAGAAGGTGCAGTACCTTGCGACCGGCGACTGGGTGCCCGAGTCCTGAGCTCCGGCACGCAGACGGCCCGGCGGGTTCTCCCGCCGGGCCGTCGCTCTTGCCCGGAGCCGCCGCTCCGGTCTACTTCTTCGAGCCCTGCGCGGCGACCGCGGCCGCACCCGCGGCTGCCGCCTCGGGGTCGAGGTAGCGCCCCGGAGCGGTCGGCATGAAGTCGTCGCCCAGCTCGTACACGAGGGGGATGCCGGTCGGGATGTTCAGCTCGGCGATGTCGTCGTCGCTGATGCCGTCGAGGTGCTTTACGAGCGCGCGCAGCGAGTTGCCGTGCGCGGTGACGAGCACGGTCTTGCCCGCGGCGAGGTCGGGCACGATGCCCTCCTGCCAGTAGGGCAGCATGCGGGCGATGACGTCCTTCAGGCACTCCGTGCGGGGCAGCTCCTCGTCGCTGAGCGAGGCGTAGCGCGGGTCGCCGACCTGCGAGTACTCGGCGTCGTCGGCGAGCACGGGCGGGGGCACGTCGAACGAGCGGCGCCAGAGCTGGAACTGCTCGGGCCCGTACTTCTCGAGCGTCTCGGCCTTGTCGAGGCCCTGCAGCGCGCCGTAGTGCCGTTCGTTCAGGCGCCAGCTGCGGCGGACGTCGATCCATGCGCGGTCGGCGACGTCGAGCGCGAGGTTCGCCGTCTGGATCGCGCGGGTCAGCACCGAGGTGTGCAGCACGTCGGGCAGCACGCCGTGCTCGACCAGGAGCTCGCCCGCCCGCTCGGCTTCGGAGCGGCCGAGCTCACTGAGACGGACGTCGACCCAGCCGGTGAACAGGTTCTTCTGGTTCCATTCGCTGTTGCCATGGCGGAGCAGCACGAGGGTGTGAGGCATGCGACCAGCCTATGGCCTGAGAGACTGGTGGGCATGCCCGTCGGAACCGTCACGCGCGGCACCACGAACACGAACCGCCTGCGTCGCGTCGATCGGTGGATCGCCGTGCATCCGGTGCTCCGAAGGGCTCCCGATCCCCTCGTCGTCGACCTCGGCTACGGTGCGAGCGGCGTGACCGCGTTCGAGCTCGCGACGAGGCTGCGGCGGACCCGAGCCGACGTCGAGGTGCTCGGGCTCGAGATCGATCCGGCACGGGTCGCGACGGCGACGGCGCAGCTCGCCCGGGTGCGGGCGGGTACGACCGCCTTCTCCCCCGACCTGGCCGTGTCCTTCGCGCGCGGCGGATTCGAGGTGCCGGCCCCCGGCGGACGCCGGCCCGCGGTCATCCGCGCCTTCAACGTGCTCCGTCAATACGACGAGTCGGAGGTCGCCGGCGCGTGGGCCCGCATGGTCGAACGCCTCGCGCCCGGAGGACTCCTCGTCGAGGGCACCTGCGACGAGGTGGGACGCATCGCGAGCTGGGTCGGGGTCGACGCTTCCGGACCGCGGACCTTCACACTGAGCCTTCGCCTCGCCGGCCTCGACGAGCCCTCGATCGTCGCCGAACGCCTGCCGAAGGCGCTCATCCATCGCAACGTGCCGGGCGAACGCGTGCATGACCTGCTCGTCGCGCTCGACCGCGCGTGGCGGGTGCACGCCCCGCTGTCGGTCTACGGCCCCAGCCAGCGATTCATCCGCACCGCGCAGTCGCTGCGCGCGGAGGGATGGCCCGTGCGCGACGGCGTGCGCCGATGGCGGCTCGGCGAGCTCACCCTCGACTGGGCGGCCGTCGCCCCGCGCTGACGGCCCGACCGCGGGCCGACGTCAGTGCCGGACGCCGAGGCGGGGCAGCCGGGGCACGTCGACGGCCGCACCCGCGTCGGCCGGCACGATCTCGACCTGCGCCGCGGCGACGTCGATGCCGTGGCTCTCGACGATCAGCTGCAGGTCGGCCGGCACCGCGCGCTTGATCACGGCGAGGGCGATCGGGCCGAGTTCGTGGTGCATGGCGCTCGAGGTGATGCGTCCGACGACCTTGCGTTCGGGCTCGGCGCCGGCCTCCGGTTCGGGGCGCACCTTCTCGCCGACCACGGGCTCGCCCGGCGCAGGCAGCACGGTGTCGCTGCCGTCGAGGTGCAGCAGCACGAGCCGGCGCGGCGGCCGCCCGAGGTTCAGCACCTTGGCGACCGTCTCCTGCCCCTTGTAGCAGCCCTTCCCCAGGTCGACCGCGCTGCGCAGCCAGTCGAGTTCGTGCGGGATCGCCTTCTCGTCGACCTCGGTCGCGAATCGCGGTCGCCAGGCTGCGATCCGCAGCGCCTCGGCCGCGAGCGCCCCGGCCGCCTCGACGCGACCGGCCGTGACCGCGGCCGCGGCCTCCGCGAGCGCAGCGCGTGGAACGATGCGCTCGGTCCAGGTCCACTCCGACGACGGATGCTGCGCATCGCGCGAGTACTGATGACCGGATGCCCCGCGCCAGGGATCGACCCAGTCCAGGGCGACGCCGTTCGGCGATGCGGCGGGCACTGCGGCATCCAGCGGCTCGACGCCCATCGCCGCGACGACCGCCCAGTCGGCCGACGCATCGGCGACCTCGACGCGGAGCATGAACCGCATGCGGTCCAGGAACGCGGCCAGCGAGGCGGCCTCGTCGCCCTCGACGACGAGCCAGGTCGTGGCACCGTCGTCGACGACGTGGGCGGCGTGCTCGATGTGGCCGTTGGCGTCGAGCAGGAGCGCCTCGGCGCTCTCGCCGGGGGCGAGCCGCGCGAGCGCCTGGCTCGCCATCGAGTGCAGCCAGCTCAGCCGGTCGGGGCCCGTGACCGTGACGATCCCCCGCGCTGAGAGGTCGACGATCGCGCGCCCCTGCTCGAGGCGGCGCTGTTCGACGATCGGGTTGCCGTAGTGCCCGGCGACCCCGGCGTCGACGCCCTCCGCGAGCACCGCACCGGGCAGCGACAGGAACGGCGAGCCCATCAGTCGGCCTTCGCGAGGCGCGCCGACGCGTGGGTGCGCAGATCCTGGCCGAGGGCGGCGATGTCCCAGGCCCACAGCAGGTGCCCCTCGACGAGCCCGTACAGCCTCGTGGCCGCGGTGTACTCCTTCGCTCCGGCCGACCGGACCACGGCGTCGGACGCGAGGTCGATGCGGGGACCCTTGACCTGGCCGAGGTAGAGCTCGAGCACGCCCTCGGGGTGGGCGATCGAGACCTGCAGGTCGAAGCCCCCGTCGGCGTTGCGCAGCGCTTCGACCTGATCGGCGGTCGCGAACCGGGACTCCCCCGTCGCCGGCAGCATCGCCGGACCGGGGTCGCCCTCGCCGAACGTGCGCGCGAGGCGCCAGAAGCCGGTCTCCGTCGCGAGCGGCGTCGGCTCGCCGCCCTCGTCTGCTGGGAGGAGCCACGTGTACGAGGTGTAGTTCAGGTGCGGCAACCCGTCGTGGCTGAAGCTCACGCGTTGACCGAACTCGTGGGTCATGCGCTCCTCGCCGACGGCGTAGTCGATCACGCCCGACCCCTCCCAGACTCCGAGGAGCCAGGAGAGCGGGACGAGCTCCGACGGCAGGTCGACGGGGAGTTCGATCATCGCCACGACGTCAGCGCCTAGCGCTGGCCCTTGAAGAGCTTGTAGACGACGACGCCGGAGATCCAGGCGATCGCGAGGCTCGCGAGGCCGAGCAGGCCGATGAAGAGGAGTTCGAGGGCGAGCAGCTCAGACATGCTGCGAGTCTACCCCGCTCGCGCTGGGCGGGCGGGCGGTCATCCGCCGACGACGGCCAGCACGAGGGCGGCCGCGACGGCGACCGCCGCGGCCCCGCCGACCGACCAGCTCGCGCGGGCGACGAAGCCGGCCGGGCGGCGCGTGGCGAGCTGGGCGACGAGGGCCGTGAGCACGGCTGCAGCGAAGACGACCCCGAGCGCTCCGAACCGGCCGAGGGCCGAGTCATCCGTCGCCCACTGCGCGCCCGCCGCGGCGCCGGCGATCACGGCGACCGAACCGATCAGCGCCACCGCCCAGCTCGCGCCGATCGCGACCCGTCCGCCCGTCGCCGTCTCGCCCATCGCACCGTTCCCGTCTGCCGCGCGACGCCGCTGCTTCGGCGTCCCGTAGTATGGTCGGCACCTTACTACTGGAGGGTGTGCGTGGCGCAGCTGCTGATCCTGTCGCCGGCGGCCGACGATGACGTCCTCCCGGCTCTGTCGCTCCTGACTCACCGGATCCGGGTCATCCCGGCGTCCCCTGAGCAACTCGTCCGCGCGCCCGAATCCGACCTGCTCTTCCTCGACGCCCGCACGAACCTCGCCGGGGCGAAGGCGCTCGCGCAGATCCTCCGCACGACCGGGCTCTCGTCGCCGCTCGTGCTCATCGTGACCGAGGGCGGGCTCATGGCCGTGACGCCCGACTGGGGCGTCGACGACGTGGTGCTCGAGGGCGCCGGCCCCGCCGAGCTCGACGCGCGCATCCGGCTCGCGATCGGCCGCGCCCAGTCGGCCCAGCCGTCCGAGCGCATCCAGACCTCCGGCGTGGTCATCGACGAGGCGAGCTACTCGGCGAAGGTGCACGGCCGCCCGCTCGACCTCACCTACAAGGAGTTCGAGCTGCTGCGATTCCTCGCGGCGCATCCGTCGCGCGTGTTCACCCGCGAGCAGCTGCTCAGCGAGGTCTGGGGCTACGACTACTTCGGCGGCACCCGCACGGTCGACGTGCACGTGCGACGCCTGCGGGCCAAGCTCGGCGACCTCGAGAGCCTCATCGGCACCGTGCGCAACGTGGGCTACCGCTTCAACGTGCACGAAGAGGACGAGCAGGCTCCCGTCGCGCAGTGAGCCCGGTGGCCGTTCGTCACGCCGCATTGCCCGGGCGGCAACGTCCGCGTCGCATGCCGGTGGCATGATGTGGGGATGACCGACACCCTCGACGACGATCGCACCGCGAGCGACTTCGACGACGACTTCGAGCCGTTCGACGTCGAGGGCGCTCCCGAGCTGCCGGCCGAACGCTACCTCGACCGCGAGCTCAGCTGGCTCGCGTTCAACCAGCGCGTGCTCGAACTCGCCGAGGATCCGCGGCTGCCGGTGCTCGAACGCGCGAACTTCCTGGCGATCTTCGCATCGAACCTCGACGAGTTCTTCATGGTTCGCGTCGCGGGCCTCAAGCGGCGCATCGTGACGGGGCTCGCGGTCCCGTCGAACGTCGGGCGTGCGCCCACCGACGTGCTCGGCGACATCTCGCGGGCCGCGCACGAACTGCAGGAACGGCACGCCGCCGCGTACCAGGAGCTGGTCAGGCCGGCGCTGGCGGAGGCCGGCATCCACGTCGTCACCTGGTCCGAACTGGGCGAGGCCGAGCGCGCGCACCTGCGCGGGTACTTCTCGCAGCAGATCTTCCCCGTCCTCATGCCGCTGGCCGTCGATCCGGCGCATCCCTTCCCCTACATCTCCGGCCTCTCGCTGAACCTGTCGGTGCGCGTGCGCAACAGCCGGACCGGCCGGCAGGAGTTCGCGCGCGTCAAGGTGCCGCAGATGCTGCCCCGGTTCGTCCAGGTCAGCCCCGGCGAGACCGCCGATGCCGTGCGGTACATCACCCTCGAAGACCTCATCGCGAACCACCTCGGCGACCTGTTCCCCGGCATGGAGATCCTCGCGCACCACGTCTTCCGGGTCACCCGCAACGAGGACGTCGAGATCGAGGAGGACGAGACCGAGAACCTCATCAAGGCCCTCGAGAAGGAGCTGCTGCGCCGCCGGTTCGGCCCGCCCATCCGGCTCGAGGTGAGCGACGACATGGACGAGGTGACCCTCGGCCTGCTCGTGCGCGAACTCGACATCTCCGTCCAAGAGGTCTTCCGTCTGCCGCCGCCGATCGACCTCGCCGGGCTGTTCGACCTCGCCCGCATCGATCGTCCCGAGCTGCACTACCCGACGCACGTGCCGACCACGAACGCGCAGCTGCTGCCCACCGAGCCCAACCGCACGGCCGACATCTTCGAGGCGGTCTCGCGCAAGGACGTCCTGCTGCACCACCCGTACGAGTCGTTCGCGACGAGCGTGCAGGCGTTCCTCGAGCAGGCCGCGTCCGACCCGAACGTGCTGGCGATCAAGCAGACCCTGTACCGCACGTCGGGCGACAGCCCGATCGTCGAGGCGCTCATCGACGCCGCGGAGTCGGGCAAGCAGGTGCTCGCCCTCGTCGAGATCAAGGCGCGCTTCGACGAGCAGGCCAACATCAGCTGGGCACGCAAGCTCGAGAAGGCCGGCGTGCACGTCGTGTACGGCCTCGTGGGGCTGAAGACCCACTGCAAGCTCGCGCTCGTGATCCGCCAGGAGCGCGGCCAGCTGCGTCACTACAGTCACATCGGCACCGGCAACTACAACCCCAAGACCAGCCGCATCTACGAAGACCTCGGGCTGCTGACCGCCGACGACCAGGTCGGCAAAGACCTCACCCGGCTGTTCAACGAGCTTTCGGGCTACGCCATCGAGAAGAAGTTCAAGCGCCTGCTCGTCGCACCGCTGCACCTGCGCAAGGGCCTGCTCAAACTCATCGCGGCCGAGACCCGCGCCGCCGAAGAGGGGCGCCCCGCCCGCATCCGCATCAAGGTGAACTCGATGGTCGACGAGGCCATCATCGACGCGCTCTACCGCGCCTCCAACGCGGGCGTCCCCGTCGACATCTGGGTGCGCGGCATCTGCAGCCTCCGCCCGGGCGTCGCCGGGCTCAGCGAGAACATCCGGGTCCGCTCCATCCTCGGGCGATACCTCGAGCACTCGCGGGTCTTCTCGTTCGCGGGCGACGGCGACCCGCAGGTGTACATCGGCTCCGCCGACATGATGCACCGCAACCTCGACCGGCGCGTCGAGGCGCTCGTGCGCCTGACCGATCCCGACCACCTCGCCGAGGTCGAGTCCAACTTCGACCGCGCCCTCGACGAGCGCACGAGCTCGTGGCACCTCACGGGCGACGGCACGTGGGTGCGCCATTCGACCGACGATGCGGGGCATCCGCTCGACGACCTGCAAGACCAGTTGATGCAGCACATCGCGCATCGCGCCCGACCGGGGAAGCGTCGGTGACCCGCGCGGTCGAGCAGGCGGTCTTCGCGGCGGGGGCGGTCTGCTGGCGCCTCATCGACGGCCGACTGCACGTCCTCGTCGTGCACCGCACCGCCTACGGCGACGTCACCATCCCGAAGGGCAAGGTCGACCCCGGCGAGACGCTCCCGCAGACCGCGGTGCGCGAGATCGCCGAGGAGACCGGCCTGGCCGTCGCCCTCGGCGTGCCGCTCGGCGAATCGCACTACACGATGCCGAGCGGGCGCGCGAAGGTCGTGCACTACTGGGCCGCCCACGTCAGCGAACAGGCCGTGCAGCGTTCGACGTTCCGGCCGAACTCCGAGATCGCCGCGCTCGAATGGGTCACCGTGAAGCGCGCACGCGAGTACCTCAGCTACGAGCCCGACGTCGCGATCCTCGACGCGTTCGCGAAGCTCGTCGAGCAGTCCGTCACCAGGACCTTCCCAGTGCTCGTCGTGCGCCACGGCAAGGCGGTCGGCCGGTCCGGGTGGCACGGCCCCGACGCCGCGCGGCCGCTCACCGAACTCGGCGTGCAGCAGGCCGCGGGCCTGGCCGGCACGCTCGCCGCGTGGCGCCCGAAGCGCATCGTGACGAGCCCGGCCGTGCGCTGCGTGACCACGGTCACCCCGCTCTCCGCGGCGACCGGCGTGCGCATCACGCGCGACGAGGGCATCAGCCAGGATGCCTGGGAGGCGGGCGACGACGAGGTCCGCCGCGTCGTCGGCAAGCGCGTGCGCGTCGGCAAGTCCGCCGTGCTGTGCAGCCACGGCCCCGTGCTGCCCGGCATCCTCCGCGAGATCGCGCTCGCGACCGCGACGCCCTTCGGCAGCTACGTCGACGAGGCGGCGGCGCTCGAGCCCGGAGCGTTCAGCGTGGTTCACCTCTCGGCGACGAACCCGGCCTCCGGCATCGTCGCGATCGAGACGCACCCGGCGCGCCCGGCGCGCAGCTGAGCCGGCCGCGGCCGCCGCGCCGCGGCGTGCCGGTCCCTCGCCGTTCACCGCCGTTCACCTTCTGTTCACCGTCGTAACGGATGCTCGTCATCCGGGGCGCCTACCGTCGCAGGCGGGCCGAGCACCGGCCCGCAACCTGCAACCGGACCCCGGAAGGGAATCACGTGAACCTCAAGCGTTTCGGCGTACCCGCCGTCATCGCCACCGCAGCTGTGCTCGCGCTCAGCTCCTGCGCCTCGAACGAAGGCGGAGCCACGCCGGAGGAATCGGCCTCGTCGCTCGCGGGCAACCTCGTCGGCGCCGGCGCCTCCTCGCAGGACAGCGCACAGCAGGCGTGGATCGCCGCCTTCCAGACGGCCAACCCCGACGTCACGATCGACTACGACCCGTCGGGCTCCGGCGCAGGCCGCGAGACCTTCCTCGAGGGCGCGAGCGACTTCGCCGGCTCCGACCGTGCGTTCAAGGACGAGGAGCTCGCCGAGGGCGGCTTCGCCAAGTGCGCGCCCGACACCGACATCGTCGAGCTGCCGCTCTACATCTCGCCGATCGCCGTGATCTTCAACGTCGAGGGCGTCGACACGCTGAACCTCGACGCGGCGACGATCGCGGGCATCTTCGCCGGCACCATCGTCAACTGGAACGACCCGGCGATCGCCGCGACGAACGAGGGCGTCACGCTCCCCGACCTCGCGATCACGCCGGTGCACCGCTCCGACGACTCGGGCACCACCGAGAACTTCACCGAGTACCTCGGTGCCGCCGCTCCCGACGTGTGGACCTTCGAGGCCGACGGCGTGTGGCCGATCGAGGGCGGCGAGGCCGCCCAGGGCACCTCGGGCCTCGTCGACGCCGTCACCAACGGCAACGGCACCATCGGCTACGCCGACGCCTCGCGCGCCGGCGACCTCGGTACCGTCGCGGTCCAGGTCGGCGACGAGTTCGTCGAGTACTCGCCCGAGGCCGCGGCCGCGATCGTCGACGCCTCGCCGCTGGCCGAAGGCCGTGCGGCCGGCGACCTCGCGATCGAGATCGATCGCACCTCGACCGAGGCCGGCGTCTACCCGATCGTGCTCGTGAGCTACCTCATCGCGTGCCAGGAGTACGCCGAGCCCGACAACGTCGAGCTGGTCAAGTCGTACCTCTCGTACATCGCGAGCGCCGAGGGCCAGGACGCGGCCGCCGAGGCCGCCGGTTCGGCGCCGATCTCGGACTCGCTCCGCGAGCAGGTCGTCACCGCGATCGACTCGATCCAGTAAGCAGGTGGGTGCCCGGCCCGTGCTCCACGCCTGGAGCCCGGGCCGGGCATCAGCCCGTTCCGCACCATCACAGAGAGAACCGAGGGACCCGGCCCGATGAGCACCGCTCCAGCACCGATCAAGGCGAAACTCCGCCTCGGTGACCTCGTCTTCTCGCGGTCGGCGCTGTTCGCCGGCTCCATGATCCTCGTGACGCTCGCCGCCGTCGCGATCTTCCTCATCGTGCAGTCGATCCCCGCGCTCTTCGCGACGAACGAAGACGCCTCGATCCTGACCACGAACTTCTGGGACTACGTCGGTCCGCTCGTGTTCGGCACGATCTGGGCGGCAGCGCTCGCCCTCCTGATGGCCGTGCCCGTCTCCATCGGCATCGCCCTCTTCATCTCGCACTACGCACCCCGCCGGCTCGCCTCGGTGCTCGGCTACATCGTCGACCTCCTCGCCGCGGTGCCCTCGGTGGTCTTCGGCCTCTGGGGCATCGGCGTGCTCGCCCCGGCCGTGGTGCCCGTGTACGCCTGGCTCAACGAGTACCTCGGCTGGATCCCGCTGTTCTCCGGCGACGCCAGTGCCACCGGTCGCACCATCCTCACCGCGGCCGTCGTGCTCGCGGTCATGGTGCTGCCGATCATGACCGCGATCTGCCGCGAGGTCTTCCTGCAGACCCCCGTGCTGCATGAAGAGGCCGCGCTCGCGCTCGGTGCGACCCGCTGGGAGATGATCCGCATCGCGGTGCTGCCCTTCGGGCGCCCCGGCATCATCTCCGCATCCGTCCTGGGCCTCGGCCGCGCGCTCGGCGAGACCATGGCCGTGGCCATGGTGCTCTCGGCGTCGCACGTCATCAGCTTCGAACTGCTGACCTCGGTCAACCCGACGACCATCGCCGCCAACATCGCCCTGAGCTTCCCCGAGGCGTACGCGCTGAACGTCAACGTGCTGATCGCCACGGGCCTCATCCTGTTCATCGTCACGTTCGCCGTGAACGCGATCGCACGCTGGATCGTGGATCGTCGCAAGGAATTCTCGGGAGCCAACTGATGACCGTCACCTCGACCCCTCCTGAGACCGGCCGTCGGCCGGCCGCCGCGCCGATCGCCAACTCGCTCACGGCCGGGCGCCTCCCGAAGGGCGCCTCCTGGACCATCCTCGGCTCGGTGCTCGTCGTCTCCGCGGTGCTGTTCGGGGCCATCGCCCTCACGACCGGCGAGTTCAACTGGGTCGGCGCGATCGTCGTCGGCGCCGTGCTCTACGTGCCCGCCATCTGGCTGTTCTCCTCGATCGTCGAGGGCCGCCGCCGCGCCAAGGACCGCCTCGTGACCGCCCTGGTCACCGGCGCGTTCCTGCTCGCGATGATTCCGCTCATCTCGGTGACCATCACGGTCCTCAGCCTCGGCCTCGCCCGGTTCGACGCCGACTTCTTCACGATGTCGATGCGTAACGTGACCGGAGAGGGCGGCGGGGCCCTGCACGCCATCATCGGCACGCTGCTGATGACCGGCACCGCCGCGATCATCTCCATCCCGATCGGCCTGATGACCTCGATCTACCTCGTCGAGTACGGCCGGGGCAAGATCGCGCGGGGCATCCGGTTCCTGGTCGACGTGATGACGGGCATCCCGTCGATCGTCGCCGGCCTGTTCGCGTACGCCCTCTTCGCGATCTTCTTCGGGCCGGGCGTGCGCCTCGGCATCGCCGGGGCCGTGGCGCTCGCGGTGCTGATGATCCCCGTCGTCGTCCGCTCGAGCGAGGAGATGCTCCGGCTCGTGCCGAACGAACTGCGCGAGGCGTCGCTCGCCCTCGGCGTGCCGAAGTGGCTCACGATCGTCAAGGTCGTGCTGCCGACCTCGATCGCCGGCATCACGACCGGCATCATGCTCGCCATCGCACGTGTCATCGGCGAGACCGCGCCGCTGCTGATCGCGGCCGGCTTCACCCAGAGCATGAACTACAACATGTTCGAGGGCCGCATGCAGTCGCTGCCGGTGTTCGTCTACACGCAGTACGCGAACCAGGGCAACCCGGCCGAGGCCTACCTCGACCGCGCCTGGGCGGGCGCGCTCACCCTCATCCTCATCGTCATGGCGCTGAACCTCATCGCCCGCCTCGTCGCGCGCTACTTCGCGCCCAAGTTCGGCCGCTGAGCCCCCAGATAGGAAACCCGTGTCCAAGCGCATCGAAGTCCGAGACCTCAACGTCTACTACTCGAAGTTCCTCGCGGTCGAGGGCGTCACGCTCGAGATCGAGCCCCGCAGCGTCACCGCGTTCATCGGCCCGTCGGGCTGCGGCAAGTCGACCTTCCTCCGCACGCTGAACCGCATGCACGAGGTCATCCCCGGTGCGCGCGTCGAGGGCGAGGTGCTCATCGACGGCAACAACCTCTACGACCCCGACGTCGACCCGGTGCTCGTGCGCCGTCAGGTGGGCATGGTGTTCCAGCGCCCCAACCCGTTCCCGACGATGTCGATCAGGGAGAACGTGATCGCGGGCGTCAAGCTGAACAACAGCAAGATCTCGAAATCCGACGCCGACGACCTCGTCGAGCGGTCGCTGCGCGGCGCGAACCTGTGGAACGAGGTCAAGGACCGGCTCGACCGGCCCGGCTCGGGCCTGTCGGGCGGCCAGCAGCAGCGCCTGTGCATCGCGCGGGCCATCGCGGTCTCCCCCGAGGTCATCCTCATGGACGAGCCGTGCTCGGCCCTCGACCCGATCTCGACGCTCGCGATCGAGGACCTCATCGAGGAGCTGAAGCAGCAGTACACGATCGTGATCGTCACCCACAACATGCAGCAGGCGTCGCGGGTGAGCGACAAGACGGCGTTCTTCAACATCGCGGGCACCGGCAAGCCGGGCAAGCTCATCGAGTACGACGAGACGACGACGATCTTCTCGAACCCGTCGGTCCAGGCGACCGAGGACTACGTCTCCGGCCGCTTCGGCTGAGTCGCCGGTGCCCGGTCGACGCTCGAGCGGTCGCGGTCGCGGTCAGTCGCGCGGCGTCAACAGGTAGGCGTTGAAGCCCGCGGTCGTCTCGGCGTCGTAGGGCATCGGCTCGCCGTCGAGAGCCGTGATGCCGGCCGCGAGCCGAACGCTCGACACCAGCCACGCGGCATCCGCGGTGCGCAGTTCATCGATCGGGATGTCTCGATACTCGACCCGCTCGCCCGTTGCGGCGAGGTGCTCGAACAGGCTCTGCTGCGTCGTGCCGTGCAGGATCGCACCCGACGGCGCCGGCGTCGCGTACACGCCGTCGCGCCGGAGGATCACGCTCGAGGTCGGCCCCTCCATGGCGTACCCGTCGGAGGACACGAAGACCGTGTCATCGGCCCCGCGACGCTTCGCCTCTCGGATCGCCGCCATGTTCACGGCGTACGAGAGCGTCTTCGCCCCGAGCAGGAGCCACGGCGCGCGCTCGGCCGCACCTCGGTCGTACCCGCGATCGAGCGTCACGACGCGGATACCGTGTTCGCGCGGGCCGCTGAAGTCGGCGGCGCGGGACGCCGCGAGCCACGCCGTCGGTGCCGGACCGTGCTCGACGCCCCGGCTCAGCACGAGCTTGATGCCGAACTCGCCGGTCTGCGGCAGGCCCGCGAGGGCGGTCGCGATCGCGGCCTCCCACTGCGCGAGGTTGGGTTCGGGGAGCTCGCAGATGCGGGCCGAGTTGCGCAGCCGCTCGAGATGCGGGCGCACCTCCTGGGCGTGTCCGTCGACGACGCCGATCGTCTCGAAGATGCCGTCGCCGCGCTGCGTCGACAGCTCGCCGACCCGCAGGGCGGGCTCGGTCGCGTCGACCGGCCGGAACGTGGCGCCGAGGTCGACGTCGACGGCGTCGGCGGGCACGGGATCGATGAGCAGCGTCACGGTGTCGGGCATGCTCCGATGCTACGCGCGGCGCTGCGAAGCGGCGATCCGACGGAGGCGCCGGGTGGCGCGGAGCCCGACCGGCTTGCCCGGTGGCGGTGAGCCGGGTGCCGGGCAGCGAAATGCCGGGCCGCAGAACGCCTCTCGGCGCGAGGCCGCTCGGAGCGGCGAATATTGGAGCCCGGGGTTACTGCGGCCCGGCACATTCGAGTGTAACCGAGGCGCCGGCCGGTGTATTCCGGCCGGCCCGGTCGACCGTGCGAGCCCGGTCGACCGTGCGAGCCGTACCAGCCGAGCTCGCCCGCCCGCTCAGTCGAGCGAGTCGTGCCGCCAGAGCCGCGCGCACGACGCGAGTTCGGCCGCCAGTTCGGTGAGCCGCAGCGCCCGCCTCGTGAGGTCGCCCGACCGGTCGGGGTGCACCGCGTCCGAGGCATCCGCATCGTCGGCGAGGTCGGCGAACCCGGCCGCGGCGACCCGGCAGAAGGCGGCGGCGCGGTCGAGGGCGACCGCGAAGTCGCCCGTGAACACGCCGTGCAGGATCGTGTCGGCGAGGTCGCGCACCTCGTCGGGGCCGGTCGGGATCGCGGCGCCGGCGACCACCTGGTCGATGGTGTGCGACACCTCGGTGCCGCGCTGGAACGCGAGGCTGGTGCCCGCCGCATCTTGGCGGATGAGCGTGCGCAGCAGGTAGATGCGCCAGAGCGCGCCGGGCAGGCTCTTCGCCGAGGCCTGCGCCCACAGTTCGGCGATCGTGTCGATGCCGTGGCGATCGGTGTACTCGACGAGCCGCTGCACGGTCTCGGGGTCGGGGTCGGCGCGCACCCTCGAGAGGAGCGCGGCGGCGGTGTCGTGCGCGACGCGGCTGATCGCGGCGGGATCGTCGCCGCCGTGGAAGCCCTCGAACATGCCGGGCGGGAACCGGGTCGGTCGGTGGAATTCGGCTGCCATCACCGACACGATACCCGCTCGGTCAGTCGGCGGGCCCGGTGCCGACGGCTCGGGCAGCCGTGACGGCCTCGACGAGCGCGGATCGCCAGTTGGGGCCCATCCGCTCGTAGGTCACCCGTGCGTGGCAGTTACGGCAGCGGACGTCGCATTTGTCGATCTCCTCCGACACCCGGGCCCAGGAGTATGCGGCCTTCGCGAGCTTCATGACCTCCGCCGTCTTCGCCTCGCCCAGGCGATGGTCGAAGTCGAGCACGCGGAGGTCGACCTCCCCGCAGTCGACGCAGGGGTGTGCCAGCAGGTACGCGCCGATGCGCTCGAGGTTCGCGGCCCTCGTCTTCGCGACCTGGGCGGCGACCGCCCGGCGATGCACCTCGAGGTTGTCGGCGTAGTACCGCCGCGACCGTGCTCGATTGCACTCGCGGCAAACCGACTGCAGGCCGTCTGCCGAGGCCGCCCGCCGATTGAACGCCGTGTCATCGAGCGAGCTGCGGCAGGTCGAACACACCTTCATGATCGGAAGGATAGGGGCGGCCGCCGACGCGGGGATCGTGCCGACCGGGCGTGGCCGAGTGCCCCCCGTCAGGCTCGAACTGACGACCCGCGGATTAAAAGTCCGCTGCTCTACCAACTGAGCTAGAGGGGCTCGCGCCTATTCTTCCATGTCCCCCGCGGCGCCTCACCACTCCGGCGCGTTCACCAGGCCGTGCTCGAACGCCCAGATCACGACGTGCACGCGGTCGGGCAGGGCGAGCTTCACCAGGACGGCCGCGACGTGGGTCTTCACGGTGTTGCCCGTCAGGCGCAGGCGCTCGCCGATCACCTCGTTCGACGCACCGGTGAGCAGTTCGCGCAGCACGTCGCGTTCCCGAGCCGTGAGCGGAGCGAGCAGCACCTCGGGATCGGCCGGCTCGGACGCCCGCGCGACGAAGTCCACGAGGCTCGCCGTCGCACGCGGGGCGACCACCGAATCGCCGGCGTGGACGGCGCGGATCGCCGCGGCGATCTCATCGCTGGAGGCATCCTTCGTCAGGAACCCGCTCGCGCCGGCGCGGATGGCGGCGAACACGTACTCGTCGAGGTCGTACGTCGTGAGCACGAGCACGCGGGTGCCCGGGTGCTCGGCGGCGAGCCGGCGGGTTGCGGCGATCCCGTCGAGTCGGGGCATCCGGATGTCCATGAGCACGACGTCGATCCGATGCCGTCTCACGAGCTCGACGAGTTCGGCGCCGTCGCGCGCCTCGCCGACCACGGCGAGATCGGCGTGCGGCTCGAGCATGGCGGCGACGGCCGACCGGATCAGGTCCTGGTCGTCGGCGATCGCGACGCGGACGGGGGTGGCGCCACGGTTCGACTCGGTCACGTCGGCCCGTCCGCCCCTGCGGGACCACCCGTGAGGATCGGGAGGACGGCGCGGACCCGCCAACCCTCGCCGTCGGGCCTCCGACCGGTCTCGAGGCGGCCGCCGACCTGGGCGACCCGGTCGGACATGCCGCGGATGCCGCGTCCCGAAGCGGTGTCCGAGGCCTCGACCGACCGCCCGTCGTCGTCGATCGTGAGCACGACCGATTCGCGGCCCCACTCGAGGCGCAGTTCGCTGCGGGTCGGTGCGGGCGCGTGCTTCAGCGTGTTGGTCAGCGACTCCTGCGCGACCCGGTAGATCGTGAGGCCGAGTCCGGGGCTCGCGGAGGAGCCTTCGCCCACCTCGACGAGCATCACCGCGCGCTCCGGCCCGCGAACCCGCTCGACGAGTTCCCGGAGGTCGGCGATGCCCGGCGTGGGCCGCAACGCATCCGCCGCGGTGCCGGCGGATGCCGAGGCGTCCCCGAGTGTGCTGAGCAGTCCCCGCATGTCGGCCATCGCGCCGCGGCCGGTCCCGATGACATGCTCGACCGCGGCGCGGGCGCGGACCGGGTCGAGGTCGAGCAGGACCCGCGCGGCTTCGGCCTGCGCCACGACGACCGCGAGCGAGTGGGCGACGACGTCGTGCAGATCCCGGCCGATGCGCTGGCGTTCCTCGGCGATGACGGCGCGTTCCCGCTGCCGGCCGAGTTCGACCGCCTGTTCACGCGCGAGTGCCTGGGCTGCTCGCTTCCGGAGGGACTCCCGCCGGTACCGGCCGAGTGCCCATGCGGCGCCGATCGATGCGACGAGGAACCCCGCGAGCGCGATGAGCGCCCCGGGCGGTGCGGCGAAGCCCGACCGGGCGTCTGACTCGTGGACGGCGGCGACCCAGGTCATGAGGCCCGCCCCGGCCAGGCCGATGGCCGGCGCGGCGATCGCCGCGACCCGGTCGTCGCTGGCGGCGACGCTGTAGACGAGCACGAGGTACACCGCGCTGCTCGGCAGCAGCACGGCGACCGTCGGTGCGAACGGCAGGCTCAGCGCGACGAGCCCGAGCATCGCCGCCGAGGCGACCGCCACGGCACCGCGCGGACGGACCTTGCGCAGCACGACCGTGAGGTGCAGGACCAGGAAGCACAGCAGGACGCCCCCGACCCAGGCGGCGAGGTCACGGCCGGGCACCGACCGGAGCAGTTCGACGATCGTCAGCGGAAGCAGTCCCGCGGCGAGGGCGCCCGCCCAGACCCAGTCGGCGACGGAGGGCGCGCGCCGGACGGGCCGGCCCGGTTCAGGAGAGGCATCCGACATCGCTCGACACGCTACCGGTCTCCCGACGACGTCGCCTCACCCGATCGGGTGAGGCGGCCCGGCGCGCATGCGGGCACGCTTCCGGTGGGCCGGGACACCGGCCCCGGACGATGAGGAGCGGATGACATGCCGATCGAGCGAACACCTGCGACGCGAGCGGTCCCACCGCCGGCCGCACCACCGACCGAACGGGGTGCACGAGGCGCGAGGCCGACATCCGGGGCACGAGGCATCCGATCCCTCGCGATCGGCGCGATCGTCGCCTCGGCGACGATGGCGGTGATCGGCATCGCCTGGCTCCTGCTGCCGGAGCTCGACCCCTTCGCGAGCGGCGTGCTGTCGAGCCTCGCGACCGCCCTGTTCGGCCCGCACGCCGCGGCCGCCCTGGCGGCGGCGCTCGGGCTCGGAGGCGTCCTGCTCGGCATCGCGGTCGCACGGACCGCACGACCGCTCCACAACGCCGCCCCGATCGCCGTCGGCGGTCTCGTCATCGCGGTGGGCCTGGCCTTCGGGTTCGGCAGCTTCGCCGTCATCGCGTTCGCGGGCTACCTGTTCGGCCTCGCCGCGGTGATCGCCGGCGCAGCGACCGTCGTCGTGCTGCTGTTCCGCAGGCCCCGGCTCGGTGTGCCCCTCCTCGCCGCCCTGCTCGCACTGCTCGCGGCCGCGGTCTGGCTCGCGGGACTCACGCTCGAGGGTGTGGTCGAGTTCGCCCGCGAATTCGGCGACACGCTCGTCGGCACGATGGGCGATCTCGCCGTCAGCGCGCTGGCGGTCGCGACGACGGTCCTCTGGGTGGCGGTCGCCTTCCGAGTCCTGCACGGCACGCCTGCGCTGCGGCGCGTAGAGGGATGGCTCGTGCGACACCGTCGGATGCTGGCCGTGCTCGCCGCGCTCGGTCCGGTGCCCTACCTGCTCGCGCGCCTGACCTGGCTGACGCCCTGGCCGCAGTTCGGGCCCGACGCCGAGGCGATGGAACCGGCGGTCCTCGCCACCGGCCTCATGCTCGGCGCGGGAGCCGCGGCCGCGAGCCTGCTCACCCTCGGCCTGATCCTGCCGTGGGGCCGCGTGTTCCCGACGTGGATCCCGCGGGTCGGGGGTCGCCCGGTGCCGGTGCCCGCGGGGACGATCCCCGGATTCGCCGCCGCCGGGGTGCTGTGCGTCGCGGCGGGACCCTTGCTGGCCATGGCGTTCGCCGACGGTTCGTTCGCCGAGGCCATGACCCTCGCGCTCGTGCTGCCCCTGTGGTTCTGGGGTCCGATGCTCGCCCTCGCGGTGTCGGCGTACCGAGCCTGGCGGATCGACGACGACCGGGCCGCAGCTTCGGCCCGTTGACGCCAGGAGCGCTACGGCCGTCTCACGCCTCCGGAGCACCGCCAGACGGGAGCCCGCCGGGCCGCGCGATGCGGGCCACCCCGCCGAATGCGCGTTCCGGATCGGTCGCTCCCGTCACGGCGGCTCCTCCCCAGGTGTCCCCTTCCGCACGACAACGTGCGGTGCATTCACCGTAGACTCCTGCGGCGCGCGATACCAGACCCGACCGCGAATCCTTCACCCGTGGTTCACCTCGTGTTCGGGCGAGCGCGGCGGACGCCGGGGGACGCCACGCGGGCCGGCAGACCCGGTGACCCGGCGCTGCGACCCCGGTCCGGCGGTGTCAGCCGACCAGCGAGCGGAACGCCCGCATGAGCGCGACCCGGTCGGCGGAGGCCTGGGCGAGCGGCGTCACCGTGAGCGTCGTGACCCCAGCGTCGCGGAACGCCTGCACGCGATCGGCGACCTCCGCGGCCGATCCGATGAGCGAGATCGCGCGCACGAGTTCGTCGGGCACGGCGGCGATCGCCTCGGCCTTGCGGCCATCGAGGTAGAGGTCCTGGATCACGCGGACCTCGTCGGCGAAGCCGTAGCTCGCGACGAGGTCGTTGTAGAAGTTCTTGCCGCGCGCGCCCATGCCGCCGACGTACAGGGCGAGGTTGGGCTTCACGGCGGCGAGCGCGGCCTCGACGAGCTCGGGCCGGTCGGTGATCGCGAGCGCGGGGCTCGCGAACACGTCGAGGTCGCCGAGCTCGGCGGCCCGGCGCGAGCGGCCGGCGGCGAGCGCCTCGCCCCACACGTCGGTCGCCCGCTCGGGGTGGAAGAACATCGGCAGCCAGCCGTCGGCGATCTCGGCGGTCTGCTCGACCGACTTCGGCCCGAGGGCGGCGACCGTGATCGGGATGCGGTCGCGCACGGGGTGGTTGATCAGCTTGAGCGGCTTGCCGAGCCCGGTGCCCTCGCCCTCGGGCAGCGGGATGCGGTAGTGCCGCCCCTCGTGGACGACGGGCTCTCGCCGCCAGACCTGCCGGCACACCTCGATGAGCTCCCGCGTGCGGCCGAGGGGCGCGTCGTAGCGCACGCCGTGGAATCCCTCGATGACCTGCGGCCCCGAGGCGCCGACGCCGAG
The DNA here is from genome assembly GCF_009647605.1 of Agromyces agglutinans. GTDB lineage: Bacteria > Actinomycetota > Actinomycetes > Actinomycetales > Microbacteriaceae > Agromyces > Agromyces agglutinans. Next base: position 87,580 of record NZ_WJIF01000009.1, read on the forward strand.
CTCGAACCTCCCGCCCGAGACGTAGTCGAGTCCCGCCGCGGTCATCGCGGTGAGCGTGGGCGTGCGCGTGTAGAGCTGGAGGATGCCGGCCATGAGCGTCATGCGCTCGGTGCGCGCGGCGAGGAAGCCGAGCTGGCTGACCGCGTCGAACGAGTACGCCTCGGGCACGGCGATGAGGTCGACGCCGGATGCCTCGAGCTCGGCGACCTCGTCGGCCGCCTCGCGGAACCCGCCCGCGTAGTTCAGGAACATCCCGACGCGCATCGTCACTCCTCATCGTGTGCCGTCGCGCCGGTCGCGCGAGCATTCCGACCCTACCCGACCGCGTCTGGGCAGGATCCCAGACGGGTACGGAAGGCTTGGGGCATGGGTTGGAGCCTGGTCCTGGACGTCGTGCTGGTCATCGTGTTGATCGGCGCGCCCGTGAACGGGTACCGGGCCGGCCTGCTGCGCACGGCGGCAGGACTCGCAGGGCTCGTCGCGGGCGCCATCGCGGCGTACTTCGTGATGCCGTGGGTCGCCTCGTTCGTGCCCGCGCCGGAATGGCGCGTGGCCGCGGCGATCGCCTCGGCCATCGTGCTGCTTTCGGTCGGCGTCTCGCTGGGCGCGGCGCTCGGGCGGATGCTCCGGTCGGGTGCCCGCGCCGTGAAGCTCGGGCTCCTCGACCGCATCCTCGGCGCGATCGGCAACCTCATCGTGACGGCGTTCGTCGTGGCGCTCGTGGCATCCGGCGTCTCCGCGCTGGGCGTGCCGGTGCTCTCGCCGGCCGTCGCGGGATCGTGGGTCGTGCGCGGCCTCGACCAGGTGACGCCGGCGCCCGCGAAGTCCTTGATGGCGCAGTTCCGCACGGCGGCCCTGGGCGGCGCGCTCCCCTGGCTCGACGAGGTGCTCGGCGGTCCGACGACGGCGCCCGACCTGCCGCAGGTCGCGATCGACGACCCCGAGCTCGCCGTCGCGTCGGCCTCGGTGGTGCGCATCACCGGCAACGCGTTCGAGTGCGGCAACAGCATGTCCGGCTCGGGCTTCGTCGTGGCCGAGGATCGCGTGGTGACCAACGCGCACGTCGTCGCCGGCGTCGACGAGCCCATGGTCGAGGTTCCGGGCGGCGGTGCGCTGCAGGGCCGGGTCGTCGCCTTCCAGCCCGACGTGGACCTCGCGGTGATCGCGGTCGACGGCCTCGATGCCGCGCCGATCGCCCTCGCCGACGGCCCGGTCGACGGCGCGCAGGGCGCGGTCGCGGGCTACCCGTTCGGCGGGCCGTACCAGTTGCGCCCGGCCGAGATCCTCACGACCGGCGCGCTCACGATCATCGAGGACGGCGTGCGCTCGACGCGCGACGTCACGACGCTCGCGGCGCAGGTCGACCACGGCAACTCGGGCGGCCCGGTGCTCACCCTCGACGGCGAGGTCGCGGGCGTCGTCTTCGCGCGCAGCGAGCAGGTCCAGAACGTGGGCTACGCGGTGCCGCTCGCGACGCTCGCCCCGCTCGCCGCCGAGTCGCCGGCGCTCACCGCGCCGGTCGACTCGGGCTCGTGCGCGGCCTGACCGCTACTGCCCCGGCGTGAAGTTGCGGAACCGGATGCCCCAGCTCGCGCGCCACTCCTCGCCCGGGTCGAGCCAGCGCAGGCCGCGCCCGGAGTTGAACGCCTCGGCGGGCGCGGTCATCGGCTCGACGGCGATCGCCTGGTCTCCGTCCTCGCCGGGGAAGTCGCGGGTCGTGTACACCTGCACGTAGCCGAACTCCGCCTCGGACCACACGGCGACCTCTCGACCGTCGGGGGCGGTGAGCGTGTGCTCGATGATGTCGTCGTCGTCGCTCGCGAGCTCGCCGAACGCGTCGTCGAGCTGCACGTCGCCCACGCGGCGACCCTCGCGGAAGTCCCACTCGGTACCGTCGACCGGCACCTCGCCGGTCGGGAGCAGCCGCTCGTCGACCTCGATGTGACTGGCCGCGTCGAGGCGCAGCACGAGGTCGTCGGTCGGCACGCCGCCGATCTTGACGAACGGGTGGGTGCCGACGGCGACGGGCGCGGGCTCGCCGCCCTGGTTCTCCAGGTAGTGCGTGACCTTGAGCCCGTCGGCGACGAGGTCGTACCGCACCGCGGTGCCGAGCGTGAAGGGGTAGCCCAGCTGCGGGAACACGGTCGCCTCGAGCGTGATGGAGTCGCGCTCGTGCTCGACCACGCGGTACTCGGTGTACCGGAGCAGACCGTGGATCGCGTTGTTCAGCTTCGGCTCGGTGATCGCCAGCTGGTGCTCCTCGCCGTCGGGGCCGTTCCAGCGCCCGTCGCGGATGCGGTTGGGCCAGGGCACGAGCACGATGCCGGCCCCCGAGGGCGGCGTGCGGTCTTCGGCGTAGGGCGGCACGAGGTCGATGCCGTCGATGCTGAGGGTGCGGATGGCGGCGGCGACGGCCGTGATGGTCGCCCGCAGCTCGCCGCTCGCGGTGGTCGTCTCGAGGACGTACTGTTCGCCAGTGGGCAGCGTCATGGATTCCACTCTAGGGTGTCGCCGCGGCCGGATCTGTGCCGCCGCCGGGCGTCGGCGCCGCACCGGCCAGGTGCACCGGGAGCCCGTGCTCCTCGAGCTCCTCGACGAGCACGCCGGGGGCCGCGGCATCCGTGATCAGCAGCCCGAATGCGTCGACCGGGGCGATGCGCCCGAGGTGCACCTCGCCGAGCTTTGCGGCGTCGGCGACGACGACCGAGCGGGCGGCCGCGCGCAGCATGAGCGCCTTGACCTGCGCCTCGGGCAGGTTCGCGTTCGTGACCCCGTGAGCGGCGTCGACGCCGTTGCAGCCGATGACGGCCAGGTCGACGTGCACCTCGTCGAGCATGGAACCTGCGAGCGGATGCACCAGCGAGTGCTGCTTGGGTCGCAGCGTGCCCCCGGTGACGACGACGGTGAAGCGCGGGATCTCGGGCTCGAGCTCGAGCGCGATCGAGAGGCCGTTGGTGAAGACGGTCACGTCGTCGAGGTCGGTGCGGGCGCGGAGCGCTCGCGCGACCTGCAGCGTCGTCGTGCCCACGTCGAGGATCAGGCTCTGGCCGCTCCGCACGAGTGCCGCGGCGGCCTCGCCGATGGCGCGCCTGGGGTACACCGAGGTCTCCAGCGCCTCCTCGAAGGTCGGCTCGCGGTCGGGTCGCGCGTCGGGCGCGAGCAGCGAGAGCGCGCCGCCGGCCCCCGCCACGGGCACCGCACCGCCGTGCACGCGACGGATCGTCCCGCCCCGTTCGAGCACGTCGAGGTCGGCGCGTGCGGTGACGGGCGTCACGCCGAACGCCGCGGCGAGGTCGGCCACGCGTACGAAGCCGCGCTCGGCGACCAGGGCGAGCGCGAGCTCTCGGCGGCTCGCGGCGTCGACGGCTTCGGGCATGGTCTCGATCATCCTCCCGAGGCATCCGCTTTGCAATACGCAACCAACTTGTTTGCGATACGAAAGGAGCGTAGCCTGTGCGGCGTGATCACCCAGGATCCGCGCATCGCGGTGCGCCGCTCGGCGCTCGCCGACGGGCGCGAACTCATCTACTTCGACGACACCGACACGACGCTCGGCGCCGAACGCGCCCTCGACGAACGGGCGCTCGACCCGCGCCCCGCGACCGCGCAGATGCGCCAGGACCCGCTCACGGGCGACTGGATCTCGATCGCGTCCAACCGGCAGAACCGCGTGTTCCTGCCCCCGGCGCACCTCGACCCGCTCTCGCCGCAGTCGCCCGGCAACCCGTCGGAGATCCCGAGCCGCTACGACGTCGCGGTCATCGAGAACAAGTCGCCCTCGTTCGGGCCCGGCTTGGCCGATCCCGCGGCCTCCCCGGCAGACCAGCTCGCCGACACGCGCACGATCGGCCTCGAGCGCACGCTGCCGTCGATCGGGCGCTGCGAGGTCGTGTGCTTCTCACCCGAACACGAGGGTTCGTTCGGCACGCAGTCGGTCTCCCGCGCGCGCACCGTGATCGAGGCGTGGGCGCACCGCACTGCGGAGCTGTCGCAGCTGCCGGGCGTCCAGCAGGTCTTCCCGTTCGAGAACCGGGGCGAGGCGATCGGCGTCACCCTCGGCCACCCCCACGGCCAGATCTACTCCTACCCCTATGTGACGCCGCGCACCCAGCAGCTGCTGGATTCGATCGACGCGTACGGGCCGACGCTCGTCGCCGACGCGATCGCGCGCGAGCTGGACGGGCCGCGCGTGCTCATCCGCGGCGAGCACTGGAGCGCCTACGTGCCGTTCGCGGCGCGCTGGCCGATCGAGGTGCACCTCGTGCCGCACCGCCACGTGCCGGACTTCGCCGAGACCACGCTCGAGGAGCGCGACGAGCTGGCCTCGGTGTACCTGCGGCTCCTGCGCGGCGTCGATGCGCTCTACGACACGCCGACGCCCTACATCGCCGCCTGGCACCAGGCGCCCGTGCACGAGCGCCGCGACGAGGTGCGACTGACGTTGCAGCTGACCAGCCCGCGGCGCGCCGCCGACAAGCTCAAGTTCCTCGCCGGCTCGGAGGCCGCGATGGGCGCCTGGATCGGCGACGTCGCCCCCGAGGCGCAGGCACAGGCGCTCCGCGCCGCGATCGAAGGGGTCCGCGTATGAGCGACGCCGCAACCGCCGCGGCGCGGTTCACCGAGTACTACGGGCGCGCGCCCGCGGGCGTGTGGTCGGCGCCCGGCCGCGTGAACCTCATCGGCGAGCACACCGACTACAACGACGGGTTCGTGTTCCCGTTCGCGATCGCCGAGCGCACCTGGGTCGCCCTCGGCGACCGCGCCGACCGGGTCATCCGCGTCGCGACCTCGTTCGCGCCCGACGCGGTCGAGATCCACCTCGACGACCTCGCACCCGACGCCGTCTCCGACTGGGCCGCGTACCCGCTGGGCGTCGCCTGGGCGCTCGGCGAGTTCGGCGGCGACCTCTCGCACGCGCGCGGGGTCGACCTCTTCATCACGAGCGACGTGCCGGTCGGCGCCGGGCTCTCGTCGTCGGCCGCGCTCGAGAGCGCCGTGGCGCTCGCGCTCGACGAGCACTGGGGCCTCGGCCTCGACCGACCGACGCTCGCGAAGGTCGGCCAGCTCGCCGAGAACCGCGTCGTCGGCGCCCCGACCGGCATCCTCGACCAGTCGGCGTCGCTGCTGAGCACCCTCGACTCGGCCGTGTTCCTCGACTGCCGGAGCCTCGACGCCGAGGTCATCCCCCTGCACTTCGCGGCCGAGGGGCTGACCCTGCTCGTCATCGACACCAAGGTGACGCACGCGCACGCGACCGGCGGCTACGCGGCCCGGCGTGCGTCGTGCGAGGCCGGCGCCGCGGCACTGGGCGTCTCGTCGCTGCGCGACCTCGACGTCGACGACCTCGACCGTGCGCAGGCCGTGCTCGACGATGAGACGTTCCGCCGCGTCCGTCACATCCTCACCGAGAACCGCCGGGTGCTCGACACCGTGCGCACGCTCCACGAGCGCGGGCCGGGCGCGATCGGGCCGCTGCTGGATGCCTCGCACGCGTCGATGCGCGACGACTTCGAGATCACCGTGCCCGAGATCGACCTCGCCGTGGCGACCGCGCAGGCGAACGGCGCCGTGGGCGCCCGCATGACGGGCGGCGGCTTCGGCGGCTCGGCCATCGCGCTGCTCGCCGACGACCTCGTGCCGGCGGTCACGCGAGCCGTTCGCGACGCGTTCGCCGAGGCGGACTACCGGGAGCCGGTGATCTTCACCGAGCAGCCGAGCGACGGGGCGCGGCGCGACCGCTGATACCGATGAGCGCGGCTGCGTCGGGGCGCGGCGCGGCGGCGCCGACGCGGTGCGGCGGCCGGTGCGGCGACCGGCGCGCGGCGGGGTCACGTCGTCGCGGCCCACTCCTCCGCGAGGATCGCATAGGTGAACCCATCGACCCACCCGAGTTCGGCGTGCCAGGAGTCGCGGACACCGTGCTGTTCGCGGCGCATGCCGAGCTTCTCCATCACGCGCCACGAGGCCGGGTTGCCGGCGAAGCATCCCGCGGTCACTCGGCGGAGTCCCAGCTCGTCGAACGCGAGCGAGAGCAGGGCGCGCGCGATGTCGGTCGCGTAGCCGTTCCCGGCGTGCGCCGGTGCGACCAGGTAGCCGAGCTCTGCTTCAGAGCGACGCCACGCATCGCCGTCGAACTGCCCGATGCCGTCGTGCACATGGAGCGTACCGGTCCCGATGACGGTGCCGTCGAGCACGGCGACGGCCGTGTGCTGGTCGGCATCGTCGACGCCCTCCAGCCAGACCCGGATGAAGGTCTCGGGATCGACCGTGGTGTGCAGCAACCACCGCACGACCTCCGGCCGGTTGCGCCAGACGAGCACCTGCTCGAGCAGCTCGAGCGTCGGCGTGCGCAGCTCGAGCGCGCCGGCCCGGCGCGGCCAGGCCACGCCGGGGGCGGTCATGCCGATGCCTCCAGCCGCGGCTCGACCTCGCCCGGGGTGCCGCCCGTGATGCGCACGAGCTCGTCGAACGTGGTCGGGAACACGGTCTTCGCGTGGCCGGCCGCGGCCCAGACCTCGTCGTAGTCGGCGAGCACGACGTCGACGACCGTGCGCACGGGCGCCGGGTGCCCGACCGGCGCGACGCCGCCGATCACCTGGCCGGTCGCCTCCTTCACGGCCTCCTTCGAGGCACGACGGATGGTGCCGCCGAGCTGTGCGCCGAGCCATTCGGTGTCGACGCGGTGCGACCCCGAGGTCAGCACGAGGATCGGCTCGTCGTCGATCGTGAACACGAGCGAGTTGGCGATCTGGCCGACCTCGATGCCGAGCGCGTCGGCGGCCAGCTGCGCGGTCGTCACGGCGCCGTCGAACCACGTGATGCGCGGCTCGACGCCTGCGGCACGGAGTGCCTCGGCGACGCGGTCGACGGCGGGATGGGAGGGCGTGGTCATCCCCCGATCGTATCGAGCCGCTACGATGCGCGGGTGAACAGCGCACCCCGACTCGCCCGCCGCCTCGCACTCGGCGGCGCGGTCGCGATCGGGCTCGCGGCCATGATCGGCGCGGGCGTCTTCGGCGCGTTCGGCCCCGCCGCCGCGGCCGCTGGCGACCTGCTGCTCGTCGGGCTCGGGGTGGCGGCGGTCATCGCCTTCGCCAATGCCATGTCGACGGCCCAGCTCGCCGCCAGGTACCCCGAGTCGGGGGGCGCCTACCGATACGGACGCGAGCGGCTCGGCGCGTGGCCGGGCTTCCTCGCCGGCTGGGGGTTCGTCATCGGCAAGACCGCGAGCGGCGCCGCGATGGCGATGACCGCCGCCGCCTACCTCGTGCCCGCGGGGTGGGAACGCCCGGTCGCCGTCGCGGCCGTCATGGCCATCGCCGGCGTCAACCTGCTCGGCATCACGCGCACCGCACGCGTCGCGACCGTGCTCGTGGCCGTCGTGCTCGCCGTGCTCGCGCTCGTCGTCGTCGCGGGCGTCATCGCTGCGGCCGGCGGTGGCGCGGCCGGCGCCGCACCGGCCTCCCCCGACGGCTCCGGGGCCGGGGCATCCGTCACCCCGTACGGCGTGCTGCAGTCGGCGGGCCTGTTGTTCTTCGCGTTCGCCGGGTACGCCCGCGTCGCGACCCTCGGCGAGGAGGTCGTGGACCCCGCCCGCACCATCCCGCGCGCGGTCACGACCTCGCTCGGCATCGTCGTCGTGCTGTACGCCGTGATCGGCGTCGTGCTGCTCGCCGCCCTCGGTGCCGCGTCGCTCGCCCGCTCCGACGCACCGCTCGCCGACGTCGTGCGGCTCGTCGGCTGGGATGCCGCGGTGCCCGTCGTACAGGCGGGCGCGGCGATCGCCGCGCTCGGCGCGTTGCTGGCGCTCGTCGCGGGCATCGGCCGCACGTCGCTCGCGATGGCGCGCGACCGGGAGCTGCCGGCACCCATGGCGAAGGTCTCGTCGCGGTTCCACGTGCCCTGGGTCGCCGAGGTCGTCGTCGCGGTCGCGATCATCGCGCTCGTGCTCACGGCCGACCTGCGCGGTGCGATCGGGTTCTCGAGCTTCGGCGTGCTGGCGTACTACCTGGTCGCGAACCTCGCGGCGCTGACGCAGCCGTCCTCCGAGCGACTCGCCCCGCGCTGGCTGTCGGCGCTCGGCGCCGTCGGCTGCGTCGTGCTCGTCGCGACCCTGCCGTGGCAGGCCGTCGTCGGCGGCACCGCGGTCTTCGCCGTCGGCGCCCTCATCCGCCTCATCGCGCAGGCGCGCCGCCGTAGGCTGGCCGCATGAGTGCCGACCCCGCCGCCCGAGTCATCCCCCTCGCCGGAATCCCGGCGCCGTCGATCGACGACACCGCCTTCGTCGCCCCCGGCGCGACGATCGTCGGCAACGTCCGGCTCGAAGCCGGATCGAGCGTCTGGTACCACGCCGTGCTGCGCGCCGAGGCCGAGCCGATCGTGCTCGGCGAGAACGCGAACCTCCAGGACACCGTCGTGTGCCACGTCGACGCGGGCTATCCGCTGACGATCGGGCGCGGCGTCTCGGTCGGTCACGGCGCGGTGCTGCACGGATGCACCGTCGAGGACGACTGCCTCATCGGCATGGGCGCGACGGTGCTGAACGGCGCCGTCATCGGCGCGGGCTCGCTCGTCGCGGCGGGCGCGGTCGTGCTCGAGGGCACGGTCGTGCCGCCGGGCTCGCTCGTCGCAGGCGTGCCGGCGAAGGTGCGTCGCGAGCTCGCCGATGCCGAGCGCGAGGGCATCCGCCGCAACGCCGCCGCGTACCTGCGGCACGTCGAACTGCACACGACGTCGCTCGGCTGACGGCCCGGAGTCGGGCGCAACCGGCTCAGCCGCCGGCCGGGGCCGCCCACGGTCGGGGATCATCGGCCAACAGCGAGTAGACGACCACGTCGTGATTGCGGCCGCCGTTGTAGAACGCACCGCGCGCGGTGCCCTCGAGCGTGAACCCGCACTTCTCGGCGATCCGGCGCGACGCGGCGTTCTCCGGCACGATGACCAGCTGGATCCGGTTCCGCTTCTTCGCCCCGAACAGGTAGTCGACCAGCAACTGCACCGCCTCGGTCGTGTAGCCGTGTCCGGCGAAACGATCGCCGTAGAGCAGGTATGACAGCTCGTACGCGTCCCAGTACGAGATCGGCACGAAGAACTCGATATGGCCCGCGACCTCACCGGCCGGATCGATGATGAGGAGGGTCCCCTCATCGGTCTCCCAGAGCCCGGTCTCCGCGAAGTCCCGGCGGAACCGCGACTCCGACTGCACGCCCAGCGGAAAGAACGCGCCGCGGTGGCGCAGGTCCTCGTGCGCCCGGTAGAGCGCGGGCAGGTCGTCCTCGCGCACCGTGCGAAGGCTGACGCGATCGCCGTGGAGCATCCTCGCCGCCGATCCCGGCCCGAGCGGGCCGCGTGCCGGTCAGCGTAGCCCGGTCGACTCCGCGCGTCGAGCGACGCCAGGAGCGGTCGCGACCTCGGCGGCCTGCTGCCCACGCAGCTGCCGCACGACCCGACGCGCCAGGCGCACCGTGCCGCGAACCGGGATCGCGACGCCCATCGCCACCGCGCCGAGCGCCGATCCGTCGTGCGAACCGAGCATCTTCTTCCGCTCGAACGCCCGGCGCAGCGCACCGCCCGTGAGGTTGTGCCGCCGCACCAGCACGGGCAGGGGCGCGGCATCCCTCGCCTCGAGCAGTTCGGCCAGGCGCGCCAGCCAGTCGTCGTCGGCGGGGTCGTGGAAGTAGTTGTCGTCGAGCCACGCGGGGTCGGGCGTGCGCCACTCCCCCGCGGCGAGCGCCTGCCCGTCGCCGAACAGCCCGCTGCCCTCGAAGACCGTGTTCAGCTGCTTCGGGCCGACGCCGAAGTCGTCGAGCAGCAGAGCCGGCACGCCCGCGGCGATCGCTTCGAGCACCGCGGTCGAACTGACCGTGACGAGCGCCTCGGCGCGTGCCAGGTGGGCGGTCATCGGGCCGTCTTCCACGACGAGGTTCGGCGGGAGCGTGAAGCCCAGCTCGCGCGTGACCTCCGGGTCGGCGATGAGCTCGGCGAGGTCGTGCTCTTCCGCGTGGGTCTGGGCCTCCCCGGCCCGCGCGCGGACCTTCACCACGAGGCGGCGGTTCGGACGGCGTCGCGCGGCCTCGCCGAGGATGCCGACGAGCGCGATCCGCTCCTCACGGGTCGCCGGCACCTTGGCCTGCACGGCGAAGACGACGTCCGAGGCATCCGCCCGCCGTTCGACGGCCGCCGCGTCGGCGAGGAACGCCAGGCTGGCGAGACCGAAGGCAGGCGCCGCCGGGAGTCCCGCCGCGAGGGCCGCGAAGTCGCGCACCTCGCGCCGACTGTGCAGGACCACCAGGTCGACCTGCTCGCGGTAGATGATCGCCTTCGGCACGGCGGGGATGGTGAGGCCCGGGAAGCCCGACACGAGCACGGGCCGATCGGCGAGCGCGTGCAGCACGGGGGCCGTCACCCGGACGAGCGGGCCGCGCAGCGCGAGCAGCACCGCGTCGGGGCGCAATTCGCCGACGAGCCCCGCGAGGTCGTCGAGGTGCACGCGGTGCGGGGCATCCGTCGCCCAGCGGGTGTCGGCGAGCGCCGACGCGAGTTGGCGCGGGCTGGGACCCACGTCGGTCGCGAGCACGGCGAGGTCGGCGTGCCATCCGCCCGGCAGCCGCGACGCGAGCGCGGCGCCCCACTTCGTGTACGAATCCGAGTCGCTGACGACGAGCAGGCGCCGCTGCGCGGCCTCGGCCTGCGCCGCGTCGGCGCCCGCGGGCTGCGGGCCCTGGGTCACACGAGCACCCGGCGCAGCTTGGCCTTGGGCGCGAGCTCACCCGGGAACACGCGCTTCACGCCGTCGCCCATCGCCGTCTCGATGATGCGGATGTCGCGCACGAGGTGCTCGAGCCCCTGCGGCTCGAGCGAGGCCGAGTGGTCGCTGCCCCACATGGTGCGATCGAGCGTGATGTGCCGTTCGACCGCGACCGCGCCGAGGGCGACCGCGGCGAGCGAGATCTGCAGGCCCCGCTCGTGACCCGAGTAGCCGATCGGCACGCCCTCGTAGCGGCCGCGCAGCGTCTGGATGGTGCGCAGGTTCGCCTCCTCGTGCGGCATCGGGTAGCTCGACGTGGCGTGCAGCATGACGAGCCGGCCGGTCTCGGTGCCGCCGAGCGTCGCGACGGCCTCGTCGATCTCGCCGATCGTCGACATGCCGGTCGAGAGGATCACGGGCTTGCCGGTCGCGGCGATCGCGCGCAGCAGCGGCAGGTCGGTGACCGAAGCCGAGGCGACCTTGTGCGCCGCGGTGCCGACGGCCTCGAGGAAGTCGACCGACGGCTCGTCCCACGGCGACGCGAACCAGTCGAGGCCCGCGAGGTCGGCGTAGCGGGCGACCTCGAGGTACTCGTCGAGCCCGAACTCCACGCGGCGGCGGTAGTCGAGGTAGGTCATCGTGCCCCACGGGGTCTCCCGCGGGACGTCCTTCATGTGCTCGGGCGTCGCGAGCTCTGGCGTGCGCTTCTGGAACTTCACGGCCTGGCATCCGGATGCCGCGGCGACGTCGATGAGCCGCTTCGCGAGCTCGAGGTCGCCGTTGTGGTTGAGGCCGATCTCGGCGATGACGTAGACGGGACGGTCGTCGCCGACCTCGTGGCGGCCGATGCGGACGGACATGTCAGGCTCCTTCGATGGCGCTGGCTGGGACGGATCGGTGGTCGTGGGGTGCGGGCTCGCCCGGCCGGGCCGGCGAGACCGGCTCGCGCTGCTCGGCCGGCTCGCGCACGGCGAGCACCGCGTCGGCGAGCTCGCGGACGGCGCCCTGGCCGCCTGCCCGCTCGAGCACGACGCGCGCGACGCGCTTGACGTCGGGGATCGCGTCGGCGACCGCGATCGGCCAGCCGACGAGTTCGAGCGCGGGCAGGTCGCCGCGGTCATTGCCGAGGTAGGCCACGCGGTCGAGCCGGATGCCCCGCTCGGCGGCCCAGTCGCGAAGGGCGGCGCCCTTGTCGGCGATGCCCTGGCGCACCTCGACGCCCAGCTTGGCCGCCCGCGCCGAGACCACCGGGTGCGTCTCGGCCGAGAGGATCAGCACCGGCACGCCGGCCTCGCGGAGCCGGGCGACCCCCGCGCCGTCGCTGCGGCTGACGCGCACGAACTCGACGCCCGCCTCGCCGACGATCGCGGTGTCGTCGGTGTGCACGCCGTCGAAGTCGGTGACGACGGCGTCGACGTCGATGCCGTGCACGCCTCCGTCGATGAGGTTCGCGAGGGCCTGCGCGACGACGAGGTCGGCCGCCGTGTCGATCTCGACGCCGTGCAGCTCGGGCACGAGCTGCACCGCGATGCGTCCGAAGAACCGGTGCCCGGCCTCGCGGAATCCGGCGGCACGCATCGCGTAGAACGCGCCCGTCTCGCGGAACTCGGCAGGCCGCTCCTGGCGGCGCAGCCGCACCGAGGCGTCGTGGTTCACGCCGATCGCGCCCCCGCCGTAGCCGACGTGCGCGCTGCCGGCGACCTCGCGCCACAGGAACGCGTGGCTCGGCACCGCCGAGAAGACGCTGTCGGAAGTGCCGCCGGCCACCTGTGCGACGGCCGCATCGAGATCGGCCGGGTCGATGAACGGCGAGGTCGCCTGGATGAAGAGGACGACGGATGCCCCGTCCGCGCCGTGTGCGGGGGCGGACTGCGCGGCACCGGCCGGCACCGTCTCACCGGCGATCGCGTCGAGCGCGTCGAGCGCATGCCGCAGCGCCGATTCACTCGACGCCGCGTCGCCGGCGAGCTCGGCGGGACGGTCGACCACGTGCGCCCCCGCGGCACGCGCGACCCGCGCGATCTCCTCGTCGTCGGTCGTGACGACCACGCGGCCCACCGTCTCGGCGGCCCGCGCGGCGGCGATCGCCCGCGCGACGAGCGGCACGCCGCCCACGCGCATCACGTTCTTGCCGGGCAGCCCCTTCGACCCGCCGCGGGCGGGGATGATCGCCACGGCGACGCCACGGGTGCCGGGGTTCGGTCGAGCCATGCGGGCACGCTACGTCGGCGACGTGACCGACCGGTTGCCCTCCGGTGAACGCTGCGGGGGCGCCCGGTGGACGAGTGGGGCGGACGACGGATGCCCCGGGCCGCGGCCCGGGGCATCTGTTCGCTCGTCGCTCGCGCGGGGTCAGCCGCGCAGCTGGTACTCGGCCGCCTTCACGACGTTGGCGAGCAGCATCGCGCGGGTCATCGGCCCGACGCCGCCCGGGTTCGGCGAGAGGAAGCCCGCGACCTCGGCGACGGCCGGATCGACGTCGCCCGTGAGCCGGCCCTTGCCGGTCTCCTCGTCCTGCACGCGCGTGATGCCCACGTCGAGCACGGCCGCGCCGGGCTTCACCCACTCGGGCTGCACGAGGTGCGGCACGCCCACCGCGGCGACCACGATGTCGGCCCGGCGCACCTCGGCGGCCAGGTCGGTCGTGCGCGAGTGCGTGAGGGTGACGGTCGCGTCGAGCCCCTTGCGCGTGAAGAGCAGCCCGAGCGGCCGGCCGACGGTGAGCCCACGGCCGATCACGGTGACGTGCTGCCCGCGGATCGGGACCTCGTACCGGCGCAGCATCTCGACGATGCCCGCCGGCGTGCAGGGCAGTGGCGAGTGCAGATCGCCCTCGATGCCGAGCACGAGGCGGCCGAGGTTCGTCGGGTGCAGGCCGTCGGCGTCCTTGTCGGGATCGATGAGCTCGAGCATCGCGTTCTCATCGTGGCCCGCGGGAAGGGGCAGCTGCACGATGTAGCCCGTGACCTCGCGCGCCGCGTTGAGATCCCGGATCGCGGCCCGCACGTCGGCGGTGGTCGCCGAGGCGGGCAGGTCGACGCGGATCGACTCGATGCCGACCTCCGCGCAGTCGCGATGCTTGCCCGCGACGTACGAGCGCGAACCCGGGTCGTCGCCCACGAGCAGCGTGCCGAGGCCCGGCACGACGCCGTGCGATCGCAGGCGCGCGATGCGCGACGCCAGTTCGTTCTTCACGGCCGTCGCGGTCGCGACGCCGTCCAGCTTGACCGCGGTCATGCGGACTCCCCCTCTACTGCTGGAGGCCCGGGTACAGCGGGAACCGCGCCGTGAGGGCCTCCACACGCGCGCGGAGCGCGGCGACATCCGCACCGCCCTTCAGCGTCTCGGCGATGATGTCGGCGACCTCGGTGAACTCGGCGTCGCCGAAGCCGCGCGTCGCGAGCGCCGGCGTGCCGATGCGAAGGCCCGAGGTCACCATCGGCGGGCGCGGGTCGAACGGCACCGCGTTGCGGTTCACGGTGATGAGCGCCTCGTGCAGCAGGTCTTCGGCCTGCTGGCCGTCGAGCTCGGAGTTGCGCAGGTCGGCGAGCACGAGGTGCACGTCGGTGCCGCCCGTGAGCACGTCGACGCCCGCGGCCCGCGAGTCGTCGGCCGTGAGGCGCTCGGCGAGGATCTGCGCGCCGCGGATCGTGCGCTCCTGGCGGTCCTTGAACTCCTCGGACGCCGCGATCTTGAACGCGGTCGCCTTGGCGGCGATCACGTGCATGAGCGGACCGCCCTGCTGGCCGGGGAACACGTTCGAGTTCAGCTTCTTCGCGAGCTCGGTGTCGCGCGAGAGGATGAAGCCCGAGCGAGGGCCGCCGATCGTCTTGTGCACGGTGCTCGACACCACGTCGGCGTACGGCACGGGCGAGGGGTGCAGGCCCGCGGCGACGAGGCCCGCGAAGTGCGCCATGTCGACCCAGAGCTTCGCGCCCACCTCGTCGGCGATCGCGCGGAACGCGGCGAAGTCGAGGTGACGCGGGTAGGCCGACCAGCCCGCGATGAGCACCTGGGGCTTGTGCTCGAGGGCGGCGTCGCGCACGCGGTCCATGTCGACGCGGAACGTCTCGGGGTCGACGCCGTACGCGACGGCGTTGTAGAGCTTGCCCGAGAAGTTCAGCTTCATGCCGTGCGTGAGGTGGCCGCCGTGCGCGAGCTCGAGGCCGAGGATCGTGTCGCCCGGCGTCGCGATGGCGCTCAGCACCGCCGCGTTCGCCGAGGCGCCCGAGTGCGGCTGCACGTTCGCGTACTCGGCGCCGAACAGGCTCTTCGCGCGCTCGATGGCGAGGTTCTCGGCGACGTCGACGTACTCGCAGCCGCCGTAGTACCGGCGGCCCGGGTAGCCCTCGGCGTACTTGTTGGTCAGCACGCTGCCCTGCGACTGCAGCACCGAGACGGGCACGAAGTTCTCGCTCGCGATCATCTCGAGGTAGTCGCGCTGGCGGCCCAGCTCGAGGTCGAGCACCTCGGCGATCTCGGGATCGACGACGGCGAGCGGCTGGTTGAAGACGGATTCGGGGGTGCTGGCGGATTCGGCCAAGACTGGCTCCTTTGCGGGATGGGACGGACCATTGCGGATATGCCTCGGGCGACTCGCGCCACGAGGTTCGCGTACCGGCCCAGGCGTGCGGTCGGTCCGTACCAGTCGCTCCCCGATGGTGTCCATCTCAACGCCAGTCGCGACCTGACGAGCATAGCAACGGATGCCTCGGCGGGGCTGTCCTTCGCGCGAACGGCGTGACAGGATCATCGGTAAGGAATCCTTCCCATCGATGCGCCGAGCATCGGCGAGCGGCCGGCGACGGCCGGACAGGACGCGCATGCGAGGACGCAGCAGTGCCCGGAAGCCCCACCCGACGCCCGCACGCGGGAGGTTCGCCGGCGCCGGCGCCGGGCCCGTCGCGGCCGTCGCCGTCGCCGCGGCGCTCGCCGCGGGCCTCGTCGCCTGCACGTCCGACGACCACGACCAGAACGGAGACGCCGTGCCCGGCATCCTGCCCGCGCCCGCCTCGGCCTCGTACCCCGACCGCGATCCCTTCCGCCTCACGTCGGCGACGCGCATCGTCGCCTCGGGCGAGGGCGCGCTCGGGGTCGCCGAGCTGCTCGCCGACCGCCTGCGCACCGGCACCGGCTTCGACCTGCCGATCGTCGAAGGCGAGACGGGCGAGGCATCCGACGTCGTGCTCGCGGTGACGAGCGCGGGCGCGGCCGGCGACGCGGCCGACGACGCGGCCAACGCCGGGGGCCGGGCCGACGACGCCGGCGTCCTCGGCATCGGGAGCGAGGCCTACCGGCTCGACACCGGCGCCGACGGGGCGCGCATCGAGGCGGATGCCGCTGCCGGGCTCTTCCGCGGCACGCAGTCGCTGCTCCTGCTGCTGCCGGCGGATGCCTCGGGCACGGCGTCCGCAGCGGCCCGGGCCGAGGCATCCGGTGCCGCCGCGCCCGACGGATACGCCGCGCCCGACGGATACGCCGCCCCCGCGGCATCCGTGGACGACCGCCCGCGCTTCGCGTACCGCGGGGCCATGCTCGACGTCGCGCGCCACTTCCTCCCCGTCGACGACGTGCTGCGCTACCTCGACGCCATCGCCCTGCTGAAGCTGAACGTGCTGCACCTCCACCTGACCGACGACCAGGGCTGGCGGCTGCAGATCGACGCGTGGCCCGAGCTCACGGGCGTCGGTGCCGCGACCGCGGTCGGCGGCGACGGGGGCGGCTTCTACACGAAGGACGACTACCGGCGCATCGTCGACCACGCAGCCGCGCGCTTCATCACGATCGTCCCCGAGGTCGACCTGCCCGGCCACACCAATGCGGCGCTGGCCTCGATCCCCGAGCTGAACTGCGACGGCGTCGCTCCGGCGCCGTACGAGGGCATCGAGGTCGGCTTCAGCTCGCTCTGCGCGTCGCCCGAGCGGGCCGAGGTCACCGACCGCTTCCTCGCCGACGTCACGCGCGAGGTCGCTGAACTCACGCCGGGGCCCTGGCTGCACCTCGGCGGCGACGAGTCGCTCGCGACCTCGCCCGAGGACTACCGGGCGCTGCTCGCGCGCATCACGGCCGCCGGAGCCGCAACCGGCAAGACGGTGATCGGCTGGCATGAGATGGGCGCGTCCGATGCGCTGCCGCCCGGCACCGTCGGCCAGTACTGGAGCTTCGTCGAGGCCGAGGACGAGGCCGCCGAGCTCACGAGGTCGTTCGTCGCGCAGGGCGGGCGCGTCATCTTCTCGCCCGCCGACGCCGCCTACCTCGACATGAAGTACGTCGACGACCCCCAGACCGACCTCGGCCGCACGCTCGGCCAGCAGTGGGCGAAGGGGCCGACGACGCTCGAGGAGGCGTACGCGTGGGAGCCCACCGCGATCGTGCCCGGCGTCGGCGAGGACGACGTGCTCGGCGTCGAGGCGCCGATCTGGACCGAGACGATCCGCACGATCGAGGAGGTCGAGTTCATGGCCTTCCCGCGCCTCACCGCGATCGCCGAGCTCGGCTGGTCGCCGGCACCGGCAGACGCCGAGGCGGGTCGCGACGTCGAGGGCTTCCTGTCACGGGTCGCGACGCTCGGCGAGCACTGGGATGCCTCGGGCACCGAGTACCACCGCGTGCGCGGGGTGCCCTGGCGGGGGTAGCCCGCCCGCGCGCGGGGCCTAGGCCCGAACCTGCCCCGCGCCCCGGCGGCGACCCCGGCGCGGGGCAGCCGGCTACTTGACGCTGCCCGCGGTGAGGCCGCCGACCAGGCGCTTCTCGATCAGCATGAAGAGCACGACGACCGGGATGATGGCCACGACCGAGACGCCGAACACGTAGTGCCAGCTGGTCTCGTACTGTCCGACGAACTTCGTGAGCGCGACCGAGAGCGGCTGGTTGCCGGCCGTCGAGAGGATCACGAGGGATGCCGCGAACTCGTTCCAGCACGCCACGAACGTGAACACGATCGCCGTGACGATGCCCGGCCACACGAGCGGCAGCTGGATGCGGAACAGCACGGTGAGGCGTCCGGCGCCGTCGATCTGCGCGGCCTCGTCGATCTCCTTCGGCACGCCTGCGAAGAACGAGTGCATGATCCACACGGCGAACGAGAGGTTGAACGCGGCGTTGATGAGGATCATCGCCGCCCACGTGTCGACGAGGCCCAGCCCGACGAACTGGCGGAACAGGCCCGAGGTCAGCACCGCGGGCTGCAGCATCTGCGTGACGATCACGAGGAAGAGGAACACCATGCGGCCCGGGAATCGGAAGCGGGCCGTGTAGTACGCCGCCGGCATCGCCACCGCCAGCACGAGCAGCGTCGCGAAGACCGAGATGACGATCGTCGAGATGAGGTTCTGCACGAGCGGCGTCTCGGGCGTCGACCACATCGTGAGGTAGTTCTCCCAGTGCCACTCCGTGGGGAAGTAGGTCGGGTCGACCGAGCGGATCTGCGCCTTCGTCTTGACGGATCCGAAGAACATGATCGTGTACGGGAGGATGAACACGAGCAGCACGACGACGCCGGCGAGCATGCGCAGCAGCACGCGCGGCAGGCTCACCTGGTCCTGCGTCCAGCGGCGTCGACGCTTAACGGGCGGGGCGATGGTCTCGAAGGCGGGGGCGGTGACGGCCACGGTCAGACCTCCTTCATGGGCTTGACCACGCGCACGTAGACCGCGACGATCACGATGACGATGAGGAACGCGACGACCGAGAGGGCGCTCGCGACATCGACCTTGTGCTGGTTCTGGATGTACTTGAAGATCATCGTCATGATCGTGTCGGCGTCGTAGCCGGGGATCGACCCGGTCATCACCTTCAGGATCGGCAGCGAGTTGAACACGTTGATGATGTTGATCAGCACCGCGACGGCGAGTGCGCTGCGCAGCTGCGGGAGCACGACGCCCCAGTAGGTGCGCACGGGTCCTGCGCCGTCCATCTTCGCGGCCTCGAGCACCTCGCCGGGCACGGTCTGCAGACCGGCGAGGATCGTGTAGGTCGTGAAGGGCAGCGACACGAAGACCGCGATCACGATCGACCAGGCGAACGCGGTGTCGGGGTTGCGGGTCCAGCCGTAGCCCTCGGGCGTGTCGACGAGCCCGATGTCGACGAGGAACGTGTTGATGATGCCGAAGTACGGCTCGAGCCCGTAGTAGACGACCATGGTCGTCATCACGACGGATGCCGCCCACGGGATGATGACCGCGAGCCGCACGAGCTGGCGGCCGGGGAACGCCTTGTTGAGCAGTTGCGCGAGCCCGAGCGAGATCACCACGGTCGCCGCGACGACGACGACGACCCACACGATCGTGCGGCCGAAGATCGGCCAGAAGTAGGGGAAGGAGAAGACCTCGAGGTAGTTGTCGAAGCCGACCGATCCCTGGTCGACGCCCGAGATCGAGATGTCGCGGGTCGAGTTGACGAACATGACGACGGCCGGGAACAGCACGACGCCGAAGATCAGGATGAGCGCGGGCCCGATCCACGGCAGCGCGTGGAGCAGGTCGCGGCCCCTCGGCCGGCGACCCTCGGGTGCGGCGCCGGAGCGGGGGCGGCCGGTGGCCGCCCCCGTCGGGGTCGATGCGGTCTCAGTGGTGGTGCTCATGACTGGTGGTTCACCGATCCCTCTCCGCTGGTGCGAGCCGGTCGACTAGGACGCGTCGACCTGCGCCTGGATCTCCGTGAGGACCTCCTGCGCCGACTTCGTCTGGATCTGGCCGAACAGGGCCTTGAACGCCGAGTCGGCGGCCGACCACTGCGGGTTGGTGCTCGGGTAGAACTGGGCGTCGGGGAGCACGTCGAGGAAGGCCTTCAGCGCCTCCTCGCCGCCGAGTGCCTCTGCGCCCGACTTCGTGACGGGGAGGAAGCCCTCGCCCTGCACCCACGGCACGTACACGTCGGACGAGTAGAAGTAGTCGAAGAACGCCGTGATCGCCTCCTGCTTGTCGCCGTCGTTCTGGAACGCCATGAGCTGGTCCATGACGCCGAGCGTGAAGGGGCTGCCGTCCTGCGTGGGGATGGGCACGATCGAGTAGTCCAGCTCGGGGTTGTTCTCCTCGATCTGGCCGACGGTCGGGGGCAGGCCCACCTGCATGCCGATCTGGCCCTGGATGAAGATGTCCATCAGCGGCGAGCGGTCGGTCGAGCCGGGATCGGCCTGGGTCGCACCCGCGTCGATCATCGCCTTGACCTGCTCGGCACCGGGAAGATTCGACGGGTCGTCGATCGTGATGGCATCGGCGTCGCCGAACGTGCCGCCGCCGCCCCAGAGCCACACGGCCGCCTCGGCCTGCGCCTCCTCGGAGCCGAGGGGCATGCCGTAGCCGGCGATGCCGTTGCCGAGCGCCGAGACCTTGGTGGCGGCATCGAGCAGCTCGTCCCAGGTCTTCGGCGCCTCGGCGACGCCGGCCTGCTCGAGCAGCGCGTTGTTGACGAAGAGCGCACGGGCCGATGCGATGAACGGCAGGGCGTAGGCGGTGCCGTCGACCTCGGCGTTGGCGAGGAACGAGTCCTGGAAGTCGGAGAGGGTCTCGGCGCTGACGACCTCTTCGACGGGGTAGAGCAGTTCGTCGGCCGCGAAGCCCGCGAATGGGCCGCCGTTGTAGATGTCGGGGGCCTCGCCGCCCTGGATCTGCGTGGAGATGACCGTCTCGAGGTTGTCCCACGACTCGACCTGCAGCTTCACGTCGATGTCGGGGTTCTCCTCTTCGAAGCCCGCGATCACGTCGTCCCAGAGAGCCTGGGTGTTGTCGGAGTAGCTCGGCACGAGCAGGTCGAGGGTGGTGCCACCGCCCTCGCCCTCGTCGCCGTTCGAACCGCCGAAGCCGCACGAGGCGAGCGTCAGGGAGGCGGTCGCGGCGAGCGCGATCGCGGCACCGAAGCGCATGCTCTTCTTCATTGCTGTGTCCTCACTCTGGTGGATGGTGCACCGGGACGAGTGGATCAGCGCGCCGGTGCGGTGTCCAAGACGCCACTGGATCACAGTGACGTTTCATGAACGTTTCTCGGGTGAATCGATCAGGTTCCTTCACCCGGGAACGGAATCTATGCCCCCACCCCAGCGCCGTCAACTCCTGCGGCGGATTCGTTATCGGATTTTGTTCAGGTTCCTGACAATCACACGGTGTGCATCGAACACGCATTGAGCTGATCGAAGATGGGCCATATGATGCATGTGCAATCATCGAAACGTCAGCCCCATCGACGACGCATTGGAGCAACTCCGTGACCGACCGCACCGCATTCGACTCCCACATGGCGCGGGAACTCGCGAGCCAGCCCGAGACGTGGGAGCGAGCCGCCGGGCTCGGGGACCTGGTCGCCCGCCTCCCCGAGCGGGGTGCGCGCGTCGCCGTCGTCGGATGCGGCACCTCCTGGTTCATCGCGCAGTCGTACGCGTGGCTCCGCGAGCACGGCGGCCACGGCGAGACCGACGCGTTCGCGGCATCCGAGGCGCCCGTCGGCCGCGATTACGACGCGATCGTCGCACTCACCCGCAGCGGCACGACCTCGGAGGTGCTGCGCCTCGTCGGCGGGCTGCGCGAGCGCGGCGACCGCGCCCGGGTGATCGGCGTCATCGGCGACGCGACCTCGCCGCTCGTCGACCTCGTCGACGACGCGCTCACGCTGCCGTTCGCCGACGAGCAGTCGGTCGTGCAGACCCGGTTCGCGACGACCGCCCTCGCCCTGTTCCGCGCATCGCTCGGCGAAGACCTCGCCGGCGCCGTCGCCGACGCGCGCACCGCCGTGGCCGAGGAGCTCGACCCCGCCCTCGTCGAGGCCGAGCAGGTCAGCTTCCTGGGCAGCGGCTGGAGCTACGGCCTCGCCCAGGAGGCCGCGCTCAAGATGCGCGAGGCCTCGCAGTCCTGGACGGAGTCCTACCCGTCGATGGAGTACCGCCACGGCCCGATCGCGATCGCCGCCCCCGGCCGCGTGACCTGGCATTTCGGCGAGGTTCCCGACGGGCTCGCCGACGACGTCGCGGCGACCGGCGGGCGCTTCGAGCACGCCGGCCTCGACCCGATGGCCGAACTCGTCCGCGCCCAGCGCGTCGCCCTCGCCCGTGCGGCCGCCAGGGGCCTCGACCCCGACCACCCGCGCAGCCTCACGCGCTCGGTCATCCTCGAGGCCTGAGCGTGTCGGCCGCGCTCGGACCAGGGGCGGCGGTGCTCGCCTTCGACGTGGGCGGCACCGACACCAAGTCCGCCCTCGTCGACGAGTCGGGCCGGGTGCTCGGCCTTCGCCGCACGCCGACCCCGCTCGACCCCGCCGACCCGGCGAGTTCGGTGGTCGGGGGCCTCGCGACGCTGGCCGAGGCCTACCGGGCCGAGTTCCCCGACGTGGTGCCGGCGGCGGCCGGGCTCAGCGTGCCAGGCCTCGTCGACGAGTCGACCGGCACGGCGGTGTTCGCGAGCAACCTCGGCTGGCGAGATGCGCCGTTGCGCGATCTCGCCGCGCGGGCCCTCGGCGTGCCGACCGCGTTCGGGCACGACGTGCGCGCGGCCGGCGTCGCCGAACGGCGGCTCGGCGCGGCACGCGGGCACGCGAACGTCTTCGTCCTCGCGATCGGCACGGGCATCGCGGCGGCGGCCATCGTCGACGGGCGGCCGCTCACGAGCGGCGGCTACGCCGGCGAGCTCGGCCACACGCTGAGCGACCCCGAGGGCGAACGCTGCCCCTGCGGGGCGATCGGGTGCCTCGAGACCATCGCCTCCGCGGGCGCGATCGCGCGCCGCTACCGCGAGGCCGCGGGCCGCGCGGTTCCGGGCGCCAAGGAGGTGCTCGAGGCCGCCGACGCGGGCGACGCGGTCGCCGCTCGCATCTGGGCCGACGCCGTCGAAGCGCTGGCCGAGCAGCTCGCGCGGGTCGTCGCGGTACTCGCGCCGGAGGTCGTCGTCGTCGGCGGCGGTCTCGCGCAGGCCGGCGGCAGGCTGCTGGACCCCCTCGCGGCCCGGCTCGACGAGCTCCTCTCCTTCCATCGACGACCCCAGCTGGTCCGCGCCGCGCTCGGCGACGACGCCGGCGTACTCGGCACGGCGCTCGCCGCGCGCGACCTGCTCGGTGCTGAGCCGGTGGTCGCGCCGTGATCGTCACCGTCACGCCGAACCCGGCGCTCGACCTCACCTGGCACGCGCCGTCGTTGGTGCCGGGCACCACGCACCGCGTTCCGGCGGGCGCATCGCGCGCGGGCGGCAAGGGACTGAACGTCGCGCGGGTGCTGCACGCGCAGGGGCGCAACGTGCTCGCCGTCACGACGGCGGGCGGGGCGACGGGCGATGAGTTCGCGGCCGACCTCGGCCGCGGCGGCATCCCGCACGTGCTGGTGCCCGTCGCGAGCGCGACGCGACGCAGCCTCGCCCTCGTCGACGACGGCATCGGCGAGGCGACCGTCGTCAACGAACTCGGCGCCGCACTCGCGCCCGCCGAGCGCGACGCGCTCGTCAGCGAGGCCGAGCGCCTCGGCCTCGCCGCCGAGGTGGTCGCGATCTCGGGGAGCCTCCCGCCGGGCCTCGACGCCGACGACGTGGGGGGCCTCGTCGGCCGGCTCACGGCGGCGGGCGTCGACGTGGTGGCGGATGTCACGGGCCCGGCGTTGCTCGCCGCGGCCCGGTCGGGCGCCGCGGCGCTGAAGCCGAACCGCGACGAGCTCGTCGAGGCCACGGGTCTCGACGACCCCGTGCGCGCGGCGCGAACGCTCGTCGACCTCGGGGCGCGACTGGTCGTCGCCTCGCTCGGCGGCGACGGCCTGCTCATGGTCGCCGGCGACGGACCGGCGCTCTCGGCCCGACTCCCCTGGCGGCTCAACGGCAACGCGACCGGCGCGGGCGACGCCGCGGTCGCCGCGATCTGCGCGACGCTCGCCGAGCACCGCGCCGACCGCGCGGCCGCGGGCGCGGTCGCGGGACTCGACCACGACCTGCTGTCCGCCCTCGCCCGTCGCGCGACCGCCTGGTCGGCCTCAGCGGTGCTCATGCCGCTCGCGGGCGACCTCCACCCCGACCACCTCGCGCTCGAGCGCGAGGTCATCCTGGAGCCCAGATGACCCTCACTCCCACCGCGACGCTCCTCGCCGAGGCATCCGCCGCGTCACGCGCCGTCGGCGCGTTCAACGTGCTGCACCTCGAGACCGCCGAGGCCCTGGTCGGTGCGGCCGAGCGCACCGGCCTGGCGGTCATCCTGCAGGTCTCCGAGAACTGCGTGCGCTACCACGGGAGCCTCGAGCCCATCGCCGCGGCGACGCTCGCGGTCGCCGAGGCATCTTCGGCGCGCGTGGCCGTGCACCTCGACCACGCCGAGGATCCGGAACTCGCCCTGCGGGCGGTCGAACTCGGCTTCGGCTCGGTGATGTACGACGGCGCGAAGCTGGAGTTCGCCGACAACGTGGCCGTCACCCGGCGCGTCGTCGCGACCGCGCACGCGGCGGGCGTCGCCGTCGAGGCCGAGCTCGGGGAGGTCGGCGGCAAGGACGGTGCGCACGCGCCCGGCGTGCGCACCGACCCAGGTGAAGCCGCCCGGTTCGTCGCCGACACCGGCGTCGACGCGCTCGCGGTCGCGGTCGGCTCCTCGCACGCGATGACCGAGCGCACCGCCCTGATCGACCTCGAGCTCATCGCGCGGCTCCGCGACGCCGTGCCGGTGCCGCTCGTGCTGCACGGGTCCTCGGGCGTGTCCGACGACCTGATCGTGCGGGGCATCCGATCGGGCCTCGTCAAGGTCAACGTGTCGACGCACCTGAACGCCGCGTTCACGGGGGCGATCCGCGGCTTCCTGGCGGAGCATCCGACGACCGTAGACTCGCGGAAGGTCGTCGCCGCCGGTCGCGACGCCCTCGGCCTCGAGGCGGCACGCCTGCTCGAGCTCTTCGCCGGCACCGGAAGGGGAGCCGACGGATGAACCGCGCCGAACGCCTGAGCGCCGTGCTCGACCTGCTCGCCGACGGCGGGCAGATCGAGGTCGACCGGATCGTCGAGCAGCTCGGCGTCTCCCCCGCGACCGCCCGGCGCGACCTCGACGCGCTCGCCCAGCAGCAATTGCTGACGCGCACGCGCGGCGGAGCCGTCGCACACTCGGTCGCGTACGACCTGCCCATCCGCTACAAGCACCAGCAGAACCCCGACGCGAAGGCCGCGATCGCGCGCGCCGCGAGCGCCATCGTGCCGCGCGGCGCCGTGATCGGCCTCTGCGGCGGCACGACCGCGACCGCGATCGCCGACGAGCTGATGTCGCGCGCCGACATCATGGAGCCCGCCGCCGACCCCGGACTCACGATCGTCACGAACGCGATCAACATCGCGATGCAGCTCGCGATGCGCCCGCAGATCAAGACGGTCGTCACGGGCGGCGTCGTGCACGCCCGCTCGTACGAGCTCGTCGGGTCGTACACCGACGGCGTGCTCGGCAACATCAGCCTCGACATCGCGTTCATCGGGGCGAACGGCATCGACGCCGCCGTCGGCCCGACCTCGCACGACGAACGCGAGGCCGCCGTCAACGCGCTCATGGCCGGGCGCGCCGCGCACGCCGTGCTCGTCGTCGACGCGAGCAAGCTCGACAAGCGCGCGTTCGCCGCGATCGGCGGGCCGCGCCTGTTCCAGACGGTCATCACCGACTCGGCCGTGACGACCGACCAGCGCGCTCGCCTGGTCGACGCCGGCTACGACGTTATCGTTGCGTAGGTGAGCACCAGCACCGTCATCCACTCCGCCCGGCTCGTCTCGGGAGGCGACACCGTCAGCGACGCCTGGGTTCGCTTCGACGGCGACACCATCACCGGTCGCGGCATCGGCGACGGATGGCTCGAGCAGGGGCCGGCCGACGCCGTCGAGAGCGCCGCAGGGCGGTGGCTCGTGCCCGGGTTCATCGACCTGCACTGCCACGGCGCCGGAGGCGCGTCGTTCGAGCACGGCGCCGACGGCATCGAGACGGCGCTGGCCGTGCACACGGCGCACGGCACGACCCGCCTGGTCTGCTCGCTCGTGTCGGCCCCCGTCGAGCGGCTCGAGCGACAGCTCGCCGCGATCGCCGACGCCGCTGCCCGCGACCCGCGCGTGCTCGGGGCGCACCTCGAGGGCCCGTTCCTCGACGACGAGTTCCGGGGCGCGCACGATCCCGCGGTGCTGCGCACCGCCGACCCCGAGTCCGTCGACCGCCTTCTCGCCGCCGCGCGCGGCACGCTGCGCCAGGTCACCCTGGCGCCGGAGCATCCGGGCGCCCTCGACGCCATCGCGAAGTTCGCCGACGCCGGCGTGGCCGTGGCCGTCGGCCACACCGGCGCCGACTACGACACCGCCCTCGCCGCGTTCGAGGCGGGCGCGAGCATCCTCACGCACGCGTTCAACGGCATGCGGGGCATCCACCACCGCGCGCCCGGGCCGGTCGTCGCCGCGATGCACGCCGACCACGTGACCCTCGAGATCGTCAACGACGGCGTGCACGTGCACCCCGACGTCGTCCGGCTGGCGTTCCGCGGGGCGCCCGGACGCGTCGCGATGATCACCGACGCGATGGCCGCGACGGGCCACGCCGACGGCGACTACGTGCTCGGCTCGCTCGACGTGGTCGTCCAGGCGGGCGTCGCGCGGCTGCGCGACACGGGCTCGATCGCCGGCTCGACGCTCACGCTCGACGAGGCGCTGCGCCGGGCCGTGGTCGACAGCGGCATCGCGCTCGAGGAGGCCGTCGACGCCCTCACCGTCACGCCCGCGGCCGCGATCGGCCGCGCGGGCGACCTCGGCCGGCTCGAGCGCGGGTACGCCGCCGACGCCGTGCTGCTCTCCGACGACCTCGCGGTCGAGGCGGTCTGGGGCGCCGGGGCGCGGCTGGGCTGAGGCCGCGCGGCCGCTGCGGCGACGACCGCTACTGCGGCTGCGCCTGCTGCGACACCGGGTCGACTCCTCCGGCCGCTTCGGCCGCTCCGGCGGCGCGACCCGGATTCCGGGCCGGGCTCCGGGCGAGTGTTCCCCGTTCCGCCCGGAACCCGACCCGATCCGGTCGAGGAGCGCCCCCACGCCCGTTCGACCGACCGCCGGTCGCCCGGCACTCCAGGCGCGGTTCGGGTCCGGCGTGGAGGGTCTTCACCCTGAGAGATGGCCGGCCGGGCCGATCATGACGCCGGTTCGCGAGAAACTTCGTCGTCCCCGCCGACCGCGGCCCGAGGCATCCGCACCCGTTCGCAATGCAGGTGCGCCCGCGGCGTGTCGACCTGCTCAGGCGGCGCAGCGAGCCACGACACGCCTCCGTACATGAATGGCGAAGGTCACGGAAGGGGAAGTGGGCGCGGGCGGGCAGCCGCGCGCGTCGCGCCGAGCACGACGAGCAGCGCCGCGACGACCAGCACGACGGCGTATCCCCACGGCAGCGCGGCCACACCGAGCGTGCCGAACACCACGGAGCCGACGAGCGCTCCGCCGCCGATGCCGACGTTGAAGGCGGTGGTGTACAGGGCGCTCGCGGCATCCCGGTAGGCGGCCGGTGCCGTGCGCAGGAGGCGCGTCTGCAGCAGCGGCGGAATCGCGCCGAACGCGAGGCCCCAGACGGCGAACGCGACGACCGAGACGACCGGGCTGATCGCGAGCCCGATCACCGTGAGCGCTCCTGCGGCGACGAGCAGGGCGGTGCGCATCGCGGCCGTGGCGTTGCGCGCGATCGGCGACCCCGCGGCGATGAGGCCCGCGGCGCCCGCGAGCCCCGAGACGAACAGCAGCGGCCCGACGGCCGACGCCGGCAGCCCGATCACGTCGGTCACGAGCGGCGCGACGTACGTCGTCACGGCGTACTGGCCCAGCATCGTCACCGCGGTGACCACGCACAGCAGCACCACGGTCGCGAAGCCCGGATCGCGCGGCCGGTAGCGGGCGATGGTGGGTTCGGCGCCCGGCTCGGCGCGCGGCAGCAGCAGGCGCACGGCGACGGCGCCCGCGAGCGTCAGCGCGGCGACGGCGCCGAACGCGACCCGCCAGCCGAAGGCCTGGCCGAGCACCGTGGTCGCGGGCACGCCGGCGATCATCGCGAGCGTGCCGCCGCCGAGCACGACCGCGATCGCCCGGCCGATGTGCCGCTCGGGAACCAGTCGCGACGCGGTGGCCGCGACGATCGCCCAGAACACGCCGTGCGCGAGCCCGCCGAAGACGCGCGCGGCGATGAGCATCCAGTACTCCATCGCGAGCGCCGACAGCGCGGTCGAGACGCCGAGCACGACCAGCACGGTCACGATGAGGCCGCGTCGCGGGATGCGGCTGGTGGCCGCGACGAGCGTCGTCGACGTCAGCACCACGGTGAACGCGAAGACCGAGACGGTCAGGCCGATCAGCGCCTCGGGCACGGCCAGGCCCTCGCCCATCTCGGGGAGCAGGCCCGTGGGCAGCAGTTCGATGGTGATCGAGAGGAAGACGGCGGATGCCAGCGCGATGAGCGCGGCCCACGGCATCTCGGTGGCGCGCTCGCGCCGGGGCTCGGTGATCGACATGCGGATGTCTCTCCGACGGCGTTCCCCGCCGGCGGGTGCGTTCACCGCGGTGGGTCGACTACGCGCTCGTGTGCGCGCCCAGGGCCGTGCGGGGACCGCCGACCGTTCCGAAGTCTACCCTCCCCGCTTGTACGCTGGCTGGATGACCGATGCCCCGAACGACGGCCGTCTGCACCACTGGGTGTTCACCCTCAGTTGCGCCGACGGTCCGGGCATCGTGCACGCCGTGAGCGGGGCGATCGTCGCGGCGCGCGGCAACATCACCGAGAGCCAGCAGTTCGCCTCGGCCGACACCGGGCGCTTCTTCATGCGCGTGCAGGTCGAGTCGCCGGCCGGTCGCGACGAGGTCGAGGCGGCGCTCGCACCCGTGGTCGAGCGCTGGGAGATGACCTGGCACCTCGACGAGGTGGCCCGCCCGCTGCGCACGCTCGTGCTCGCGTCGACGGCGGGGCACTGCGTCAACGACCTGCTGTTCCGCCAGCGCGCCGGCCAGCTCCCGATCGAGATCCCGCTGGTGCTCTCGAACCACGGCACCCTCCGCGACCTCGTCGACTTCTACGGCGTGCCGTTCGAGTCGGCCGCCGTGACGGATGCCGCGTCGAAGGCCGCGTTCGAGCGGCGAGTGCTCGAAGCGGTCGACGAGCACGACATCGAGCTCGTGGTGCTGGCCCGATACATGCAGATCCTCTCGCCCGAACTGTGCGACGCCCTCGCCGGCCGCTGCATCAACATCCACCACTCGTTCCTGCCGGGGTTCAAGGGCGCGAACCCCTACCGGCAGGCCCACGCGCGCGGCGTGAAGCTCATCGGCGCGACCGCGCACTTCGTGACCAGCGACCTCGACGAGGGGCCGATCATCGAGCAGAACGTCGTACGGGTCGACCACTCGCGCGCCGTGGCCGAGCTCGTGGCGATCGGGCAGGACGAGGAGAGCCGCACCCTCAGCCAGGCCGTCAAGTGGTTCGCGGAGCGCCGGGTGCTGCTCGACGGCGCCCGTACGATCATCTTCCGCTGAACGGGGCGCTCGGGCCCCGCGGGTAGGCTTGACGGTCGTGAACGACCGCGCCCCAGAGCCCCTGCAGAAGATCGGCCCGAACGACGTCCTGCGCTTCCTGCTGGAGATCTTCGCGATCGTGACCCTGGCGATCTTCGGCTTCCTGGCGTTCCCGCTGCCGTGGCCCGGCGTCGCCATCGGCATCGGCGCGCCGCTGCTCGCGATCGTGCTGTGGGGGCTGTTCCGGTCGCCGAAGGCGGTGTTCGCCGTCGACCCGTTCGTGAAGGCGATCGTCGAGATCGCCGTGTTCTCGTCGGCGGCGATCTCCTGGTGGATCCTCGGCCAGCCCGTCGTCGCGGTGGTCTTCGCCGTCATCGCCGCGGTGAGCGGCATCATCAACGGCCGCAAGGAGCTCGCGGGCTGAGTCCTGGGCTCGGCCCGGCCCGGCGCAGCTCGGCTCGGCGCCGTGCGGCTCGGCCCGGCGCCGTGCGGCTCGGCCCGGCACCGTGCGGCTCGGCCCGGCGCCGTGCGGCCCGAATGAAGGAGATCCCAGCCGACACGCCGGCGCATGCCGGCGTGTCGCCCGGGACCTCCTACGTTCTGCGCGAGGCACCCCGCCCGACTGCCCGAGGCGCCTCAGACCGCTTCGGCGGCCTCGGCGTCGGGCTCCGCACCGCCCGCGGTGCGGAAGTGGCCGAGGACCGAGAGCAGCGCACCGCCCACCGCCCAGGCCGCGAGCACCAGCCACGGGAACGTCGTGTCGGCCGCCGGGAAGTACGACAGCTCGCGCACGAGCGTCGCCGCGGCACCCGGCGGGAACCACTGGCCGACGGCGCCCCATGGCTCCGGCAGGAACTCCATGGGCATCGCGGCGCCCGAGATCGGGTTCGCGAACAGCAGCATCACGACGGGTCCGAGGGCGATGCCCGCGCGCCCGATGAGCGCGACGAACCCCGTGATCGGGGCGGCGATCGCGGCGAGCGCGAGGGCGATCGCGCCCGCGTTCAGCCAGAAGTCGCCCTGCAGCCCGCCGAACCAGGGCCCGAGGATCGCGGCGAGGGCGAGCCCGCCGACGGCCGAGTAGATCGCGACCGCGGCGAGGCGGCGCATCGCGCCGATCACCGCGATCGAGATCGCGATGCCGCCGAGCATGCCGCCGAGCACGAGCGGGAAGAGCGCGGCCGAGAGGCCCGCGCCGCGCGGGTCGGTGTCGGCGAGCGGCACGACGTCGGTGACGACGACGTCGATGTGCGGCGGCGCGACCGGTGAACCGGCGGCCGAGGCGGCGGCCGCGGCCTGGGCGTTGACGCCCTCCTCGAGCTGTGCGGCGACGCCGCCGAGGAGCTGGCTGACGGGCAGGCTCGCCGCCGAGGAGGTGAGCACCTCGGGCTCGGGGCCGAGCACGATCGCGCCGTAGACCTCGCGGGCCTCGATCGCGTCGACGGCGGCGGCGCGGTCGTCGACCTCGGTGAAGGCGACCGCACCGGGCTGGGCCTCGTCGACGGCCTGCTCGGCTCCGGCGACGGCCTCGGCGGGGCCGGCGATCGCGACCGGCAGGTCGTGGGGTTCGGCGGTCACCGACGGCCAGGCGAACGCCAGCACGATGACCGAGACGACGGCCGCGAGGGCGAGGCCGAGCGCGACGACGCGCGCGATGGGCGTGTGCGGTGCCGGCGCTGGGGCAGGCGCGGGACCCGCGGACTCCGGCGCCGGTGCGGGGCCGGCCTTGGTGCGGCTGGACATGGGAGTCTCGCTTCCTATTCAAAACGAATGTTCGTTCTTTATAATCGTCCTGCCGCATAGGATTGTCAACGCCGAGAGGAGTCCGCCCGTGCCGAAGGTGTCCGAGGCCCACCGCAGCGCGCGCCGCGCCGAGATCGTCGACGCCGCCGCCCGAGCCTTCGCCCGAACGGGCTATCGCGGCACCTCGATGGCGTCGATCATCGAGGAGTCCGGGCTTTCGGCCGGCGCCATCTACGGCCACTTCGCCGGCAAGCAGGAGCTGTTCGTCGCGGTCGCCTCACGCGTGCTCGCCGCGCGCACGAGCGAACTCGACCAACGAGCCGCCGGGCGCCCGCCGCTCTCCCCCGGCGAGCTCATCGCGACCCTGCTCGACGGCGTCCGCCGGGAGCCGTTCAGCCACGTCATCGTGCTGCTCTGGGCCGAGGCCTTGGTCGACCCCGAGATCCATCGCCTCGTCAACGGGGTGTTCGCGCGCCTGCGTTCCACGATCACCGAGCGCCTCGAGGAATGGGCGGCGTACGCGCCCGGCCGGGTCGACGGCGACCCGCACGAGTGGGCGGCGCGGGCCGCGCCGGTCGTGCTGGGCCTCGCCCCGGGCTTCCTCGTGCAGCGCACGGTCGCCGACGACTTCGACGAGGACGCCTACCTCCGCGAGGTCGTCGGGCTCCTCCCCCGCTGACGCGTCGCCGCCGGCACGACCCCGTTCATGCGACGAGCGGATGCCCCATCCGGGACATCCGCTCGGTTCACGCCGTGCCGGCGCGCGGTGGCTGCGTCAGATGCGCTGCCAGGCGGGCTTGTTCGCCCAGGCGTGACGGTAGTAGTCGACGTTCTCGAGCCGGGATGCCGCCGCCTCGTCGACCACCACGGTCGCGTGCGGGTGCAGCTGGATCGCCGAGCCCGGCTGGCTCGCCGAGACCGGCCCCTCGACGGCGGCGGCCACGGCCGGGGCCTTGGCCTCGCCGAAGGCGAGGAGCACGAGGTGCCGGGCGCGCAGGATCGTGCCGATGCCCTGCGTGATGCAGTGCATGGGCACGTCGTCGGGCGAGTCGAAGAACCGGGCGTTGTCGGCGCGGGTCGGTGCCGTGAGCGTCTTCACGCGCGTGAGCGAGGCGAGCGACGAGCCCGGCTCGTTGAACCCGATGTGGCCCGTGCGCCCGATGCCGAGGATCTGCAGGTCGACGCCGCCGGCCGCGGTGATCGCGGCCTCGTAGTCGCGGCCCGCGTGCTCGATGCCGGTCGGGTCGCCGTTGGGCACCCGCACGAGCTCGGGCGTGAGGCCGAGCGGCTCGACCACCTCGCGCGTGATGACCGCGCGGTAGCTTTCGGGGTGCCCGGCCGGCAGACCGACGTACTCGTCGAGCGCGAAGCCGCGGACGCCGCGCACGTCGATACGCCGCTCGCCGATGCGCTCGGCCAGCGCGCGGTACGTCGCGAGCGGGGTCGATCCGGTCGCGAGCCCGAGCACGGCGTCGGGCTTGCCCGTGATGAGGGCGACGATGGCGTCGGCGATCAGCCCGCCCGCCTCCTGCTCGTCGCGGACGATCACGATCTCTGCCATAGGTCCTCTCCTACCAGGGCGGCTCCCACGGCCGCGGCCGGGAATCCGTCGGGGACGACCTGCAGGCGACGCGACAGGCCGAGCGATGCGAGGAACGCCGAGTCGGCGGACCACTCATCGAGGATACGGCGTGCGCCGTCGACCAGGTCGGCGCCGAGCGCGGCGAGCCCGCCGCCGATCACGACGTCGTCGACATCGGTCGTGAGCACGAGCAGCCGCACCGCGGCGGCGACGCCGGTCAGGAACCGCTCGCGCACCGCGACCGCGCGCTCGTCGCCGGCCGCTGCGCGGTCGAAGACCTCGCGAGCGGGCAGTGGATGCTCCGTCGGCCAGAGCCGCGCGAGCGCCGACCCAGAGGCGCTGGTCTCGAGGCATCCGCGCTGGCCGCAGCCGCAGCGCTCGCCCGAGGGGTCGACGGGGATGTGCCCGATCTCGCCGGCGACGCCGTGGCCGCCGCGCAGGAGCCGACCGTCGAGCACGATGCCCGCGGCGAGCCCCGTGCCGAGGTTCAGGTACGCCATCGAGTGCGCCCGGATGCCGTCGGCGACGCCGAGGAGGTGATGGGCCCCGAGGGCTGCGGCCTTCACGTCGTTCTCGACGCGCACGTCGACGCCGAGCCGGTCGGCGAGGCGCGGGCCCAGGTCGAGGCCCTCGAGTCCGAGGTTGACCGCGTGCGCCACGCGGCCGGTGCGCCCGTCGACGGCGCCGGGGATGCCGATGCCGATGGAACGGAAGGCGGCGGCGTCGACCCCGGCCAGTTCGCTCATGCGCGCGACGGTGCGCAGCGCGGTGGCCACGACCTCGTCGGCGCCGAACCCGGTCGGCATGCGCACCTGGTCGCTGAGCTCGCCGTCCTCGCCGATCGCGACGGCGGCGGTCTTGGTGCCGCCGATGTCGATGCCGAGCCTCACCGCACCACCGCCGGATCGCGCGCGAGCGCGGCGGCGACGACCTCGATGACGGCTTCCCCGACGAGTCGCGAGGCGCCGAACGTGGCGATGTCGGCGAGCTGCCGGTCGTCGGCCGGCCAGCCCAGGTCGATCGAGACGACATCGCCGCGTACGGCGCGCAGCGCCAGCACCGCATCGCGCGCGAAGCCGTGGCGGTGCAGGTCCTTGCCGATCACGAGGACCGGTCCGGGCAGGTCGGCGGGCGACTCGATCGCTTCGCCCTCGGCGAGCGGCACGAGCCGCGCGCGCGAGAGCCACGAGGGCTCGGCCGCTTCGGCCTCGGCGGCGAACGGACCCCACGGGGCGACGCCGATGGCGATGTTCGCGACCGTGTCGATGCGCACGACCGTGCCGACGCGGTCGGCTCCGGCCAGGGGCGCCAGGGCGCCGTCCTGCACGTCGAAGGCGCCGATGACCTCCTCGAGCGATACGGAGGGCCGCACGCCCGGCGCCGCAGCGCCGGGGAGCGAGGCATCAACCGTCGAGGCATCCGCCGACGACCCATCCGTCGACGAGGCATCCGCCGACGAGGCATCCGCCGTCGACGCCTCCACCGTCGAGCCGTCGGCGAGCGCTCGCACGCGGGCCGCCGCCTCGGCGACGCGCTCGGCCGGCAGCCGGCCGGCGTCGATCGCCTCCGTCACGGCGTCGACGATGGACTCGACCGTCTCGGGCGCCACGTCGGAGCCGATGCAGAGCAGGTCGCACCCGGCGACGAGGGCGAGCACGGCAGCCTCGGGGATGCCGCGCTCGCCGCTCGCCCCGTGCATGTCGAGGGCGTCGGTGACGATGACGCCCTCGAACCCCAACTCCCCGCGGAGCAGGCCGTGCAGGATGCGCGGGGAGAAGGTGGCCGGAAGCTCCGCATCGATCTGCGAGAGCACGATGTGACTGGTCATGACGGTCGCGGTGCCCGCGGCGACCGCCGCGCGGAACGGCACCAGCTCACGCTCGCGCAGCACCTCGAGCGGCACGTCCACGACGGGCAGGTCGAGGTGCGAGTCCACCGAGGTGTCGCCGTGACCCGGGAAGTGCTTGGCGCTCGCGGCCACGCCGGTCGACTGCACGCCGCGCACCCACGCGGCCGTGTGCCGGGCCGCGAGCAGCGGATCGGCGCCGAAGCTGCGCACGCCGATGACCGGATTGCGCGGATCGGAGTTGACGTCGGCGTCGGGCGCGAAGGTCAGCGTCACGCCCGCGGCCCGCAGCGCCTCGCCGACCTCGCGCGCGACCCGCTCGGTCGCCGCGACGTCGTCGAGCCGCCCGAGCACCGCGTTGCCCGGGAACGGCGCGCCGCGGTCGTAGTAGAGGCGCGTGACGTCGCCGCCCTCCTCGTCGATCGCGACGACCGACGAGGGGCCCGCGGACCGCAGCGTCGCCGTGAGCTGCGCGAGCTGCGTCGGCGACACCACGTTCGAGCCGAACAGGCATACGCCGCCGAGGCCCTCGGCGAGCAGGTCGAGCACCCAGTTCGGTGCGTCCGGGCCGTCGAAGGCCGGGAGCAACGTCGTGAGGATGTCCCGCCGCAGGGATCCCGCGGCGGTGAGGTGGCGCTCGGTCATCCCTTGACCGCTCCGCTCACGAGACCGCTCGTCATGCGCCCCTGGACGATGAGGAAGAACACGATCACCGGGATCGCCATGAGGGTGGACCCCGCCATGATCGCGGCCCAGTTCGTCGTGCCGTTCGCGACCAGGAAGGTGCGCAGCCACACCGGCAGCGTCATCATCTCGGGCCGCGCGTTCAGCACGAGCGCCATCAGGAACTCGTTCCAGGCCTGGATGAAGCCGAACACGCCCGTCGCCACGAGGCCTGGGGCCAGCAGCGGGAACGTCACCCGCCAGAACGCGCCGGCCCTCGAGCAGCCGTCGATCATCGCGGCCTCCTCGAGTTCGATCGGCACGCCGTTGACGAAGCCGCGCAGGGTCCAGATGGTGAACGGCAGCACGGCCGCGACGTACACGATCGTGAGGCCCGCGATGGTGTTCAGCAGGTGCCACCCGTCGATGACCCGGAAGACCGAGACGATCATCGCCTCGCCCGGGATCATCTGGATGGTGAGGATCGCGATGATGAACGCACGACGGCTCTTGAACCGGAATCGCGTCACCGCGACCGAGGCCAGGAAC
The DNA here is from genome assembly GCF_009647605.1 of Agromyces agglutinans. Taxonomy (GTDB): domain Bacteria; phylum Actinomycetota; class Actinomycetes; order Actinomycetales; family Microbacteriaceae; genus Agromyces; species Agromyces agglutinans. The sequence continues at coordinate 123,144 of NZ_WJIF01000009.1, forward strand.
GCGAACACGAGCGCGATGACGACCGTGAGGATCGTGATGATCAGCGAGTTCGCCGCGGCCGGCAGGAACGGCGTGCGTCCGGGATCGAACAGCACCGTCTCGTAGTTGCGCAGCGTGAAGTTGTCGGGCCAGAAATGCACCTCGGACCCGCGGATGTCGTTGTTGGGCTGCAGCGACGTGTTCAGCATCCAGTACACGGGGAAGACGAACACGAAGAAGAGCACGACCGCGATGGCGCTGTACACGACCGTGCCGATGCGGCGACGGCCACCGCCGGTGCGCCGGGCGGCATCGCGACCCGTTGCCCCCGTGGTCACCGCGCGCGTCGTGTCGGCGGCCGGGATGATGGTGGCGCTCACTGCTCGTCCTCCTTGATGAGGTGGCGGATGTAGAAGACCGAGATCGACATCATGATGAGCGCGAAGATCATCGCGAGCGCGCCGCCGATGCCGAACTCGCCTCCGGCGATGGAGACCTGGTAGATGTACACGCCGAGCGTGTTGGTCTCGGCGCGGATGCCGCCGATGTCCTGCAGCGCGAAGATCTGGGTGAAGACCTTCATGTCCCAGATGATCTGGAGGATGGCGACGACCAGGAAGATCGGCTTGAGGTACGGGAAGACGATCAGCCGGAAGCGTGCGAACGCGCCGGCGCCGTCGAGCTGGGCGGCCTCGAGCACCTCGTCGGGCACCTGGGTGAGCCCGGCGTAGAGCGTGAACGCCACGAACGGCACCGCACCCCACACGATGATCACGGCCGCGACCGCGAAGAAGCTCAGGGGCTCGATCAGCCACGGGTGCTTGAAGAACTCCTCGAGGCCGAAGAAGTTCACGAGGACGTGGTTGATGACGCCGTAGTCGGTGTCGAACATCCAGCCCCAGACGATGGTCGCCGTGAGCGCGGGCATCGCCCACGCGAGCAGCAGGCCGACCGAGAGGAGCATCCGGAACGCCTTGGGCAGGCGTGCCATCATGAGCGCGATCAGGGTGCCGAGGAGCATCGTCAGCGCGACGCAGACGGCCGCGAAGACGATCGTGCGGGCCAGCACCTCGTAGAACACGGGGTCGGTGAGCACGTCGGTGTAGTTCTGGAACCACACCCACTCGGGAGCCGCGCCGAAGACCTGGGCCCGGCCGTACTCCTGGAAGGACGTGATGATGAGCTGGATCAGCGGCCAGCCGACGATGGCGGCCAGCACGGCACTCGCGGGGATGAGGAGCGCGTAGGGCGTGAAGCCGCCGGCGCGGCGACGCCGCTTCGAGCGGTCACCGCCACCGCGCGAGGGCTCCGGGGCGACGATGCGTTCGCCCTCGATGGCGCTCGGCAGGGCGTCGGGCCCGCGATCGACCGTGGTCATGGTGCAAGTCTCCTGGGTTCGAGGGGTCCGGCCGGTGCGAGGCCCCGGCCGAAGGTGCGGGCGGCCGCCGTGTGTGGAGCGGCGACCGCCCGGCTCTGGGGCACGGGTGCGGCGGCGGGAAGGGGGGCGCCGCCGCACCCGGGAGCCGGATCGGGGATCCGACTAGCCGTTGAGGATGTCCTCGATCTGGGTGTCCGCCTCCTCGGCGAGCGCCTGCACGTCGCCGCCCTGGGCGATGTTCACGAACAGGTCCTCGAGGATGCGGGCGGCCTCGACGTCGGCCCACTTGGGCGACGCGGGCGTGAGGCGCGCGTTGCCGGCGGCCTCGGCGGTCGCCTGCGCGACCTCGTCGGTGCCGAGCGTGTCGGCCAGCGACAGCTTGGCCGGCACGAGGCCGTTCTCGCCGTAGATGGTCTGGAACTCGTCGGAGAGGATGATCTCCAGCGCCGAGAGCGCGAGCTCCGGGTGCTTCGACTTGGCCGCGATGCCGATGTTCGAGCCGCCGGCCATGACCTGCGCCGCGCCGCCGTCAGCGCCCGGGAGGGCGTAGACGCCGAGGTTGGCCTCCTGGTCGGGGCAGCCGGGCGCCTCGGCGTCGGCCGGGGCGAGGATCGACCACTTCACCCAGCTGGGTGCCGACAGCTGCAGCGTGGTGCCGTCGCAGAAGCCGACCTCGGGGCCGGTCTCGTTCGCGTCCTTCGGGGCGACCGAGGCCTTGGTCATGGCCTCCTGCACCTGCGTGAGGCCGGCGACCGACTCGGGCGAGCTGAGCTGGGCGTCCCACTCCTCGCCGTCGGGAACGGCGATCTCGCCGCCGTTCTCCCAGATGAAGGGCAGGGCGTTGCGCCAGTCCTGGCCGGGCCACCAGATGCCGGACTTGCCGGGGTTCGCGGCGGCGAGCGCCTCGCCGGTCGCGACGTACTCGTCGAGCGTGGTGGGCACGCTCGCGCCGATGCCGGCGAAGGCGTCCTTCTTGTAGAACACGAGGCGCGAGCCCGAGTACAGCGGGGCGGCGTAGAACTTGTCGTCGTACGTGCCCGCCTCGACGAAGCCGGGCAGCAGGTCGTCGCCGCCGAGGTCCTCGTAGTGCTCGGTGAGGTCGAGGAACGCGCCGGCCGAGGTGAATGCCGCGGCCTGCGTGTTGCCGATCTCGACCACGTCGGGGCTGTCGGAGCCCGAGAGGCTCGTGGTGAGGCGGTCGACGAGGCCCTCCCAGGCCTGCTCCTCGATGACGAGGGTCGAACCGGGGTTCTCCTCCTCGAACGTGGTCTTCAGGTACTCGCGAGCTTCATCGGGCGTGTCGGAGCCGACGAGCCAGACGCGGATCTCCGCGCCCTCCGACGAGGCGTCGTCGCCTCCGGAGGTGGCACAGCCGGCGAGGGTGAGAGCGGCCACGGCGCCGAGCGCCAGGATGCCGAGTTTCCTCATTGCGTTGCTTCCTTTCATGGGGTGAAGGCGACAGCGGGGCAGCTGACACCCGAGTGGTGCGAGGGCGGGGGCCTAGGAGACTCCCAATTGTCCGGAGAGGACCATGACGGCGGCGCCGCGCAGGACGATGTCCGGCCCGAGCGTCGTCATCCGCAGTCGGAGATCGCGGTGCTGGTCCGCGATCGTCCTCTGCCGGAGCGTGTCGACGGCCGCGTCGTGGAACGCGCCGTCGAGCAGGTCGGCGGGGCCGCTGAGCACGACCTCCGCCAGGTTCAGGGCGCCCACGACGGGCGCGAGCACGATCGCGAGCCGGCGGCCCGCCTCGCGCAGCACGTCGTCGCGAGCGGATGCCTCGCCGCCGTCGGCCTCGATGGCCTCGAGCTGCTCGGCGAGGCGGGGCACGGCGACCCAGGCCTCGAGGCATCCGTGCTTGCCGCACGCGCAGCGCGGACCGTCGTCGGTGCCGACGACGACGTGGCCGATCTCGCCCGCGGCGAAGTCGGAGCCGACGACGGGCCGGCCGCCGACGATGAGACCGGCGCCGACGCCGTGGCCGATCTTGACGAGCAGGAGGTCGCGGCCCTCGCCGGCGCCGTGCTCGGCGAGCACGCCGACGTTCGCGTCGTTGGCGACCAGCACGGGTGCGCCGAGTGCGCCGGCGACGCGGGCCTGGAGCGGTTCGCTCGTCCAGCCGAGGTTCGGGGCCGAGCGCACGACGCCGGCCGGGTCGACGACACCGGGCGTGCCGATGCCGATGCCGAGCAGGGGCACCGTCGCGAGTTCGGTCAGGCGACGTGCGAGCCCGATGACGAGCTCGGTGGCCGCGTCGCCCGTGGCGCCGGCGAGTTCGACGTCGGCGCGGGCGACGATGCCGCCGTCGAGGTCGATCACCGCGCCGCGCAGCCGGTCGTGCTCGGAGAGGTCGAGGCCGACGATCTGGAACGCGCCGCGGTCGATGTCGATGAGGGTCGCGGGCTTGCCCGGGCGGGCGTCTTCGCGGGGGCCGAGTTCGACGACGAGGCCCTCGGCGATCAGCTCGGCGACGAGGTCGGACACGGTGACGCGGGTGAGCCCGGTCTCTCGCGCGAGGTCGGCGCGGCTGCGCAGGCCGTGCGAGTAGAGCGTCTGCAGCACGAGGGTGCGGTTGTGGCCGCGGGCGTGCTCGGGCAGCACCTTGCCGGTCTGGCGCAGCGCGCGACCGCGGGCGCTGAGGCCGCCGCCGAACGGCGAGGTGAGCAGCTCGGAGGCCTCGACCCTGGCCGGCGGCGTCGCCGCGGCGGGGTCGGACGACGGGATCGTCGTCGGGGATGCTTCCATAGCCGTCACGTTTGTTAGTAAAGCTTACGAACAAACATGCGGCAAGAGTTCGACCGGATTTTCCCGGGTCGTTACGGATTCGTGATCAGGGTGGGCTCCGCGCCAGTTGGCGGGGGACGCGCCATGACCAGTGGCGCGCAGGCCAGCAAATGGCGCAGCGGCGAGCACGGGACGACGAAGGGCCGGATGCTCCCCGCGCCACTCCACGTACCGCTGCGCGGTGCGTGGAGCCTCGGGCGCGTGGGCCCAGGCATCCGGCCCTTCGTGTACGCGCGCGACCAGGTCGCGAGCGGGCTACGCCCCGAGGCGCGCCTTGAGGTTCGCGTCGATCGAGTCGAGGAACTCCTCGGTCGTCTGGTACGGCTGGTCGGGGCCGACGAGGAGCGCGAGGTCCTTCGTCATCGCGCCCGACTCGACGGTCTTGATGACGACGTCCTCGAGCGTGAGGGCGAAGTCGATCAGCTCCTGGTTGCCGTCGAGCTTGCCGCGGTGCGCGAGGCCGCGCGTCCAGGCGTAGATCGAGGCGATCGGGTTGGTCGAGGTGGGCTTGCCCTGCTGGTGCTGGCGGAAATGGCGCGTGACCGTGCCGTGCGCCGCCTCGGCCTCGACGACCTTGCCGTCGGGCGTCGCGAGGACGCTCGTCATGAGGCCGAGCGAGCCGAAGCCCTGCGCCACGGTGTCGGACTGGACGTCGCCGTCGTAGTTCTTGCACGCCCAGACGTACCCGCCCTCCCACTTGAGGCTGGCGGCGACCATGTCGTCGATGAGGCGGTGCTCGTAGGTGAGGCCCGCGGCGTCGAACTGCTCCTTGAACTCGGTGTCGAAGACCTCCTGGAACAGGTCCTTGAAGCGGCCGTCGTAGGCCTTGAGGATCGTGTTCTTCGTCGAGAGGTACACCGGGTAGTTGCGCGAGAGGCCGTAGTTCAGCGAGGCGCGCGCGAAGTCCTTGATGGACTCGTCGAGGTTGTACATGCCCATCGCGACGCCCGAGCCGGGCGACTGGAAGACCTCGAACGACTGCGGCTCGGAGCCGTCCTTCGGGGTGAAGGTCATCGTGAGGGTGCCCTCGCCCTCGAACTTGAAGTCGGTGGCGCGGTACTGGTCGCCGAACGCGTGGCGGCCGACGATGATCGGCTTGTTCCAGCCGGGCACGAGGCGCGGGATGTTCGAGATGATGATCGGCTCGCGGAAGATGACGCCGCCGAGGATGTTGCGGATCGTGCCGTTCGGCGAACGCCACATCTTCTTCAGGCCGAACTCCTCGACACGCGCCTCGTCGGGCGTGATGGTGGCGCACTTCACGCCGACGCCGTGCTTCTGGATCGCGTGGGCCGCATCGATCGTGATCTGGTCGTCGGTCTCGTCGCGCTTCTGGATCGAGAGGTCGTAGTACTCGAGGTTCACGTCGAGGTACGGGTGGATGAGCTGGTCCTTGATGGCCTGCCAGATGATGCGCGTCATCTCGTCGCCGTCGAGCTCGACGACGGTGCCTTCAACCTTGATCTTGGACAAGACGGTTCTCCTTGGTTCTCTTCGGGAAGCTGAGGAAGTCTCGGGGCGGTGCGGGCACGCCGCCGAACAGCTTACCGCGTCGTCCGGATATCTCGACATCGAGACAAAATCGTCGCCGGATCCGCGCCACGCGCGGCTATCGCCGTGTCCCCCGTCCGGGTTAGCCTTGCTTGCATGGCTGAGCTGCGACTCGAAGAACTGTCCGCATCGAACATCGTCGCGGCGAACCAGCTGTCGCTGAAGCCCGGGCAGGAGCAGTTCATCGCGCCGGTCACCTACTCGGCCGAGTCCTCGGTCGTGAACCCCGCGACCGCGTGGCAGCGCGTGGCCCTGCTCGACGACCGGGTCGTCGGGTTCATCCACGGCAACTTCGACCCCGAGAACGAGCACGAGTTCTTCCGGGCCTGCATCTGGCGCATCAACGTCGACGCCGAGGTGCAGGGCAAGGGCGTCGGGCGCTTCCTCGCCACGTCGCTCGCCGAAGAGGCCAAGCGCCGCGGCGTCGACCGCATCACCGTGCTCTGGGAGCCCGACGAGGAGGGCCCCGGCGCGTTCTTCCACCGCATCGGGTTCCACGAGATCGGCGAGTCGCCCTACGGCGATGTCATCGGCGCGCTCGAGCTCTGACCGCGGGCGAGCCGGACGTGGCGGCGACGTGGCGGCAGGCAGACGGGCGGCGGGCAGACGGGCCGGCGGGCGGATGACGCCTGCCGAGGGCTTCGTGGCGGCCGTGCTCGCCGTCGTCGATGACATCCCGCCCGGGCAGGTCGCAACCTACGGCGACGTCGCCGCCCTGCTCGGCTCGCGCGGCGCGCGGGCCGTGGGGCAGGTGATGGCGCGGTACGGCTCCGACGTGGCGTGGTGGCGCGTGGTGCGCGCGGGCGGGCGACCCCCGGCGGGGCACGCCGTTCGGGCGCGCGGTCACTACGAGCGCGAGGGCACCCCGCTGCGGCCGGCCGACGACGACGACGGCTACCGCATCGATCTCGCGGCGTGCCGCTGGCGGCCGTAGCACGGTGGTCGAGTCGGCGCTCCGGCGCCGCTACTCCCCCGCCGCCGCCGCCGTCGGGATGCGAATGGTCACGGTCGTGCCCGCCCCGAGCGGACTCTCGAGCTCGAGCCGCCCGCCCACGGCGTCGATGCGGTCGTCGATGCCGAGCATGCCGCTGCCGCCGTCGAGCGACGCCCCGCCGACGCCGTTGTCGCGCACGACCAGCTCGAGCTCGTGGTCGTGCAGGTGCGCTCGCACCCAGGCCCTGGTGCCGCCCGAGTGCTTGGCGACGTTCGCGAGCAGCTCGGCGATCGCGAAGTACGCGGTGGACTCGATGATCTCGGGCAGGCGGCCCTCGGCCTGCACGTCGACCGCGACCGGCACCGGGCACCGGCCGGCCAGCTCGGGCACGGCGAGCGCGAGCCCGCCGGCCGAGAGCAGGCTCGGATGGATGCCGTGCGCGAGTTCCCGGAGCTCGCGCAGACCCTTCGTGAGGTCGTCGATCGCGGCCTCGAGGTCGGTGAGCAGCTCGGGATCGCCGAGCTCGCCCGCGCGATCGGCCGCGAGGCGCAGGCTCATCCCGAGCGAGACCAGTCGCTGCTGGGCGCCGTCGTGCAGGTCGCGCTCGATGCGGCGCCGGGCGTCGACGCCCGCCTCGACGATACGCTGGCGCGACTGGCGCACCTGTTCGAGGGTGCGCTCGATCTCGGAGCGCAGCCGCCCGTTGTCGACCGACAGCCGCAGTGCGCTCGAGACGCCGTCGAGCAGGCGCATGTTGTCGGTGAGCACCCGGTCGTGCCGGATGAGCGCGATCGGCACGCCGAGGGGCGACGCGACGGGGAGGATGCTCTGGCTTCCGCGAGGGTCCACGTGCGGGCCGATGGGCACCCCGGCCGCGTCGAAGTACCCGCCGCGCTCCTCGTCCCACCAGTACACGCGCACGGACGCGTCGCGGAGGGTCCGCGCGAGCGACTCCGCCCAGAGACCGCGGTCGGCGCCCTCGCGCGTGATGCGCATGAGGTCGGCGACGCGCGCGCGCATGTTGCGGGTGTGCGAGATGCCCGCGACGAAGCTGACGGGCACCGATGCGATGGCGATGAGCGAGATGGTCTCGAGCACCTCCCCCGACGTCGACTGCGCGGCGTAGCTGGCGGCCTGCGCGGCGAGCGTCGTCGCCCAGGCCAGCAGCGCCAGCGGCATCAGGAACGCGACGGTGCGCGCGGGCACGCTGCCGCGCACCCACTGCACGAGCAGCCGCCCGGCGATGAGCAGCGCGAGCAGGCCGCCGATCACGCGGTACGCGATGTCCAGCGTCGAGAAGAGCATCGGGATCTCGGCGACCTGGTACGGGTTCGGCACGCAGTCGCACGTCTCGGGTCCCGGCGTGCCGAACAGCAGCACGGTCACGAGGTTCACGAGCGACGCGACGAGCGCGATGGCCGCGATCCACCGCTCGAACCCGCCGTGCAGCCATCCACGCGGATAGATGAGCACGAGCACGCCCGTCACGACGGCCCAGCCGAGGTCGACGCCGCGAACGATCGGCCACAGCCAGCCGAGGTCGCCGATGACGTGGTAGATCGACTGCGGGATCCAGAGCACGACGACCGCGATCATGAGGCGCGAGGGGATGCGCGTGGGCCCGATCCGCCACGCGACGCCGGCGCACGCGGCGAACACGAGCGGCACCGCCGCGTGCAGCGTCGTGTACGAGATCTCGTCGCGCTCGGCCTCGGGCGTCGCGAGGAATCCGGAGATCTCCATTGTGAGGCTCAGGGCGACCGCCGCGACGATGACGGCGGTCCGCAGGGCGATCCGGCGCTTGCGGCCGGGCGCCATCACGACGGGCTCCCGGTCACCTCGCGCCGAGCAGGGTCAGCACGGCGAGCACACGGCGGTGGTGCTCGGGCGACTCCTCGAGGTCGAGCTTCTGCAGGATTGACCGCACGTGCGTCTCGACGGTCTTGAGGCCGAGGAACAGCGTCTGGGCGATGCCGCCGTTGGAGTAGCCCTGCGCCATGAGCTCGAGCACCGACCGCTCGCGTTCGGTGAGCCGGTCCAGCGGGTCGTCGGCACGCGTGCGCGCCACGAGCTGTTCGACGACCTCGGGGTCGACGACGGAGCCGCCGGCGGCGACCGATTCGACGGCCCGCACGAGGGTCTGCGGCTCGGAGACGCGCTCCTTCAGCAGGTAGCCGGTGCCGCTGCCGGCACCCATGACGCGCAGCGCGTACTCGGGCGTCGCGTACATCGAGAGCAGCAGCACGCCGATGTCGGTGCCCGATGCGCGCAGGGTCTCGAGCGCGACGATGCCCTCGTCGCGGAAGCTCGGCGGCATGCGGATGTCGAGCACGGCCACGTCGATGCCGCCGCCGGCGACCACCTCGAGCAACTCGTCGCCGGTGCCCACCGAGGCCACGACCTCGATGCCGCCGCCCTCGAGCACCTTCTGGATCCCCTCGCGCAGCAGCAGCGCATCGTCGGCCACCGCCACGCGCAACGGGGTCGTCTCCGTCTCCTGCATCGCTCCTCCGGCCTTCCGTGCGTGCGCGATCCCCCCGGTCGTCTCCCCCGCTCCGGCGAGCGTATCGCGTCACGGGCCGCGCCGACGGCACCAGTTCAGGGGACACCCCGATGCGAAACGGACGACGCCGTGCCACGCTGGTCACGCCGGCGGCACGTGCCCGCTGCCCGCATACCCGAGGGAGGCCACGGATGCCCCACGCCGATGATCCGCGCAGCGATCGCCCGATCGCCGTCAGGCCGGTCGGCCCCGGCGTGCGGCTGGCCGACCTCGAGCGCGACGGTGCGCGGCCGGCATCCGGCCGCACCCTGCGGATCGCGCTCGCGATGCGCGGCGGCGTGAGCCTCGCCGTCTGGATCGGCGGCGTCGCCGCCGAACTCGATCTCCTGCGACGCATCCGCCTGTACGAGATCGACGGGCGCACGACCGCCGTGCTCCTGCACCCGGGCGAAGCACCGCCGGGCGAGGCCGTGCAGGCGCGCGCCGGCGCGTACGCCCACCGGCTGCACGCGGCCGGGTACGACCGCGTCGAGGTCGACCTGCTGGCGGGCGCGAGCGCGGGCGGGCTCAACGCCGTGGTGTACTCGGTGGCCCAGCGGGCCGGCACGACGCTCGACGACCTGTTGCACACCTGGGGCACCGTGGGCGGATTCTGGGGGCTGCTGCACGGCCCGGGCGTCTGGGCGCCGCGCGCGCTCATGCGCGGCGAGGGGTACTTCCGGCCGAGCGTGCGCGACGCGCTCGTGAAGCTCTACGGCTCGACCGACGGGCATCCCGACCTCGTGCCCGACTACGTCTCGGTCGACCTGTCGACGACGATCATCGACGCCGCCGACCAGCTCGAGGAGGACACGGTCGACGGCCGCGGCCACTTCCACTTCGTGGGCAGCGACCGGCACCATCTCGACAACCTCGTGCCGCGCCGCGGCGCGCTCGACTATCCCGAGAAGGCGGCCGACGACCTCGCCCAGCTCGACCAGCTGGCCCTCGCCGCACGCTCGACGTCGTCGCTCGCGGGCGGGTTCGAGCCGGCCGAGATCCGCTCGACCGAGTGGCCGGCGATGGGCGACCTGGCCGATCCCGACGACCCCGGCCACCTGCCCGACGCCGCGGAACGTCGAGCGGCAGAGGCCTCGGCGCGGTCGGTCGCCGAGCGCGCCGACCTGCGCTTCGCGTTCGCGGCGCACCGGGCCCGCCCGGCCGAGCCGTTCCGGGTCATCGACGGCGCCGTGTTCGACAACGTGCCGATCGACCGGGCGCTGCGCTCTGCGAAGCTGCGCGCGAGCGATCGCCTCGCCGATCGGATGCTGGTCTTCCTCGACCCCGAGCCCGATCCGGCGATGGGCGGGCCGGCGCCCTGGGATCCCGACGCGACGCGGTTCTTCAGCGCCGTCGGTGCGATGTTCTCGAAGAGCATGCGCCGAGAGTCCGTCGCGCGCGAGGCATCCGAACTGGCGCGCTTCAACGGCCAGCGCTCGATCGAGGCGACACGTCGGCTGGCGGGGGCCGGTCTCGTCGCGTCGGCGAGCAGCGAGCCGAGCGCGGTCGCCGACCGCGACGCCGCGTACGTGCGCGCGCTCGGCGGCGTGGTCGCCGAGCACCTCGCCGAGGTGCTCGCCCAGCCGTCGCTGTGGCAGCTGCATTCGGCCGGGCGGCGCCGTCGCCGGTACACGCCCGTCGACCGCTCGGCGCTCGCGGCCCTCGACGAGGCCGCGAACGCACGGTTCGCGCGACTCGCCGCCGAGCGACCGGATGCCGCGCTGGCGTCGCCGCCGGCGCTCGCCGACGCCGCGGCGTGCGTGCTCGCGTGGGCGCGCGAGATCGAGTCGGTGCCCGAGCGGCCCGGTTCGCGCCGGGCACGCGAACTCGTCGCCGTGCGCCGCGAGGCCTATGCGGCGCTGCACGATGCCGACGGCTCGGTCGACCGGGTCACCGAGGGCGTGTTGATGCACGTGCTCCGCACGTGCGCGCCGAACCGACGACCGGATGCCGCCGACCTCGACGCCTGGCTCGAGACCTGGCTCGCGGGCTGCGAGGCCGTCGACACCGCCGCGAACTGGCGCGCCCTCGACGCGTGCGTCGCGGAGCTCACGGAGCTGACCCGTTCGCTCGAGCCGGAGATCGCGGCGCACGACCACGCGATCGCCGAGCGGTGGCGCCGCTCGCCCTGGCGCGCGATCGGCCTCGCCGGTCCGCGACGGGCCGTCGAGCTCGCGCCGCTGGCCTATCCCATCGGCATTCCCGCGTCGCTCTCGAAGGTGGACTACTGGGCCATCGGCGTCGACGAGCGCCCGGCGGCCCAGGGCGGCTTCAGCGAACTGCTCGCCGACCGCTTCCTCACCCGCGTGCAGGTCGCCTTGCGCACGCCGCGCCGGAGCGTGGACGAGGTGGTCGCCGACCTGAACGCCCCCGATCCCGACCCGATCGACCGCCAGACGAAGCTCGCCGGGTACGGCTTCGGCAACTTCCTCGGCTTCCTCGCCAAGGGCTGGCGGGTCAACGACTGGTGGTGGGGACGGCTCGACGGTGCCGCAGGCCTCGTGCGGCTGCTCGACTCGCGGGCTCCCGGCGGCGACGACGGCGCCCACGACGCCGCCGCGCTCCACGACGGCGCCCACGACGCCGCCTCGCTCGACGCCGATGTACGCCTCGTGCAGGACGCGGTGCTCGCCGAGAGCGACGAGGGCGAGTACCACGAGCACGAACTCTCGCTGCTGACGCCCGCCGATGAGGCGCCGGGCGAACCCCCGCGCGCCCGAGTGCGCGCCGGGACCGACACGCTGTGGAACCTCGTGCCCGGCTACCGCTTCGCGCTCGCCTCGCGGGCCATCCGCCTCATCGACCGCGCGGCGGCGCCGGCCAACCGCATCCTCGCGGGCGCGGTGCAGGCGCTGCTCGTGTTCCTGCGGCCGGCCCTCGTCGCGGTGCCCGCGATCGCCGACCCACCGCGGCTCGCGCTGGTCGCGGGCCTCACCGCGGGCACGGCCTGGCTCCTCACGTGGACGGCGTTCACGCCGACGACCGGCAGCGTCGTGACCGCGGCCGTCGTCGTCGCGGCGGTCGGCGGCGGGCTCGCCGCCGGGGTGATCCGCTCGCGCATCCGCTGGCGACGCGTGCGCGACGGCATCGCCGACGTCGACCGGCGCGCCGACGTCGAGGCAGCCCGGCGTTCGTCGGTGCCCGGCATGCTGAAGTATGCGCTCGTCGCGGCGTGCAGCCTCGTTCCGCTCGCGATCGCGATCGCGTGGGCGAACGTCCTGATGGGCCTGCTGTGCCTCGGCGTGAGCGCGGCGCTCACGAGCGTCGCCGTCCGCGCCGCGAGCGGCGCGCGGCCGACCACGGTCACGGCCCGCCTCGTGCGCACGAACCTGATGGTCGCGGCGTTCGTCGTGCTCGGCGGCCTGCTGCCCGTGGTGCAGGCGTTCGTCGCCTCGAACCCGTCGGCACCCGGCTGGGCGCAGGCGCTGCTCGAGCCGCCGCTGCCGCGCGACCTCCCGGTGCTCGCCGTGGGCGCCGCCCTCGTCACGATCGCGCTGACGGCCGACTGGCTGCCGATGCGCTTCGCCGCCCCCGCACGGGCGAGTTCGCGCTGGGTCTCCTGGCTCACGGTGACGGTCATCGCCGTCGCCGGCGCGTGGCTCGTCGCCTGGGTCGTCGAATCGATGATGTCGGCCATCGGCCTGACCTGGCTCCAGGCGACGAGCACGGCGGTCGCGGTGTTCATCGTGGCGTGGGCGAACGGCGTGTGGTGGCTGCCCGAGTTCCGCCGCGACGAGCTGCCCCGCGACGACCGCGTCGAGCGGCGGACTCCCCGGCGCGTGACCGGAGAGTCCGGCCGCTCCTAGACCAGCGAGTCCCGCCAGGCCGCGTGCAGCGCGGCGAAGCGGCCGGTGCCGCCGATCAGGTCGTCGGGTGTGCCGTCCTCGACGATCCGGCCGTGCTCCATCACGAGCACCCGGTCGGCGATCGAGACCGTCGACAGCCGGTGCGCGATGATCACCGCGGTGCGGTCGGCGAGCAGCTTGGTCAGCCCCTCCTGCACGAGCCGCTCGCTCGGGATGTCGAGCGAGCTCGTCGCCTCGTCGAGGATCAGCACCGCCGGGTTCGCGAGGAAGGCGCGCGCGAACGAGATGAGCTGCCGCTGGCCGGCGCTGACCCGCCCGCCGCGCTTGTTCACGTCGGTGTCGTAGCCGTTGGGCAGCGACTCGATGAACTCGTGCGCCCCGACGGCCTTCGCCGCGCGCACGATCTCGTCGAACGGGGCATCCGGCCGGCCCAGCGCGATGTTGTCGGCGACGGTCCCCGAGAACAGGTACGCCTCCTGGGTCACCATCACGATCGCACGCCGCAGGTCCTTCGGGTGCAGGTCGCGCAGGTCGACGCCGTCGAGCGTCACCGCGCCGTCGGACGGGTCGTAGAACCGTGCGATCAGCTTCGCGAGCGTCGACTTGCCGGCACCGGTCGAGCCCACGAGGGCGACCGTCTGCCCGGCGGGCAGGTCGAGGTCGAACCGCGGCAGGATGACCCGGTCGGCGGTGTACGCGAACTCGACGCCGTCGAAACGCACGTGGCCGTCGGCCGTCCAGAGGTCGACCGGCTGCACCGGGTCGGGAACGCTCGGCTCCTCCTCGAGCACGCCCGAGATCTTCTCCAGCGCACTCGAGGCCGACTGGTACCCGTTGTAGAACATCGCCATGTCCTCCATCGGGTCGAAGAACCGCTTCGTGTACATGACGGCGGCCAGCAGCACGCCCACCCCGAGCGCCCCGTCGACGACGCGGAAGGCCCCGAGCAGCAGCACGACCGCGACGGCCGTGTTGCCGATGAGCGCGAGACCCGGGTTGAACACGGCGAACAGGCGCAGCACACCCGCGTTCACGTCGCGGTAGTCCTCGACGAGGTCGCCGAACACCCGCTCGTTGCGACGCTCCTTGCGGAACGCCTGCACGGCGCGGATGCCGGTCATGGTCTCCACGAACTGCACGATCAGCTTCGCGCTCGCGACGCGCGAACGACGGAACAGGGCCTGCGAGCGCACCTGGAACCAGCGGGTCAGGATGCCCAGCGGTACGAGCGCGACGAGCAGCACGAGCGCCGACGGCGGATCGAAGATGATCAGCGCACCGGCCATGAACACCATGTACGTGACCCCGCGCACGAGCAGCGTCAGCCCCTCGTCCAGCAGCTCGCGGATCGCGTCGAGGTCGCTGGTCTGCCGCGAGATGATGCGACCCGACGTGTACGACTCGTGGAACTCGAGGCTCAGCTTCTGCGTGTGCAGGAACACCCGGGTGCGCAGGTCGATCAGCACCGCCTGGCTGATCCTCGCCGACGAGCGGATGTAGATCGAGATCAGGAAGGCGCCGGCCAGTCCGCTCAGCAGGTACGCGAGCCCCGCGAACGCGACCGGGAACCAGTCCTGTGCGAGCAACGCGGGGATGCCGCTGTCGATGCCGTAGGCGATGAGCGCGGGCCCGGCCGCCTGCGCGGCGGAGGACACCACGACGGCGAGCGCCGTGAGCCAGAGCCTCGCCTTCAGCGGGCGCAGCAGCGAGCCGAGCAGTCGCAGCGACCGCGTGCGGATCTGCTTGGACTCGGCCTTCGTGTACCGGGTGCGTTCCTCACCCTGGACGCCGTAGACGCTCATGAGGCCACCTCCTCCTGGGTTCCGTCGAGCACGGGCTCGGCGGATGCCCCGTCGTCGTGCGGTCGGGGTTCGTGCGGGTCGGCGGCCTCGCGGTCGCGCCGTTCCTCCTCGAGGCTGGAGAGCACGAACCGGTAGTGCTCGCTCTCGCGCATGAGCTCCGAGTGGGTGCCGACCCGGGTGATCCGCCCGTCTTCGAGCAACGCCACGCGATCGGCGAGCGCGACCGTGGACGGCCGGTGCGCCACGATGAGGGCCGTCGTCGTCGCGAGCACCTGGCGGAGCTCGGCCTCGACGCGCTCCTCGGTGGCGACGTCGAGCGCCGACAGCGGGTCGTCGAGCACGAGCACGGCAGGTGCCGCCGCGACCGCGCGCGCGAGCGCGAGCCGCTGGCGCTGGCCGCCCGAGAGGCTCATGCCCTCCTCGCCGACCGTCGTGTCGACGCCGTCGGGCAGGTCGTACGCGAACCCGGCCTGCGCGATGCGCAGCGCCTCCTCGAGCACGCGCTGCGCCTCTGCGCGGGTCCCGGGGTCGTCGCCCGCGAGCTCGGGCCGGCCGAGCAGCACGTTCTCGCGCACCGACGCCGAGAACAGGGTCGCGTCCTCGAACGCCATCGCGATGTGGCGGCGCAGCTCCTCGCGCGTGAGCGCGCGGACATCCACGCCGTCGAGCGTCACCGAGCCGCCGGTCACGTCGTAGAGGCGCGTCGCGAGGGCGGTCATCGTGGTCTTGCCCGATCCGGTGAGCCCGACCAGCGCCATCGTCTCGCCCGGCTCGAGTACGAGGTCGACGCCGTCGAGCAGGTCGCCGAAGCGGTCCGGCGAGTCCTGGTACCGGAAGTGCACGTCGTTGAAGGCCAGCTCGCCCCGCGGACGCTCGACGGAGACCGGCCGCTCGGGGTCGCCGACCCGGTTCGGCTCGTCCATGATGTCGAAGAAGCGGTCGGTCGCGGTGCGCGCGTCGAGTGCGAATGCGAGCAGGAAGCCCACCGACTCGATCGGCCACGCCACCGCGGCGGCGGTCGCGAAGAACGCCACGACCTGGCCGACCGACAGCTGGCCGTTCGCGGCGAGCCAGACGGCCACGACGAGGCAGAGCGCGGTCGCCACGGCGGGGACCACCATGATCCACACCCAGATGTTCGCGTCGAGGCGGGCCTTCTCGATCTCGGTGCTGCGCAGTCGCTCGGCGCGCGCACGGAACGTGCCCAGCGCGTGCTTGCCCCGGCCGAACGCCTTCAGCACGCGGATGCCGTGCACCGACTCCTCGACCGCGGTCGCGAGGTCGCCCGACTGGTCCTGGCTCAAACGCGTCATCTCCGAGTAGCGGCCCTCGAACCGGTAGCCCGCCCACCAGAGCGGCAGCGAGCAGACCAGGAAGATGAGCCCCAGCAGCCAGTTCATCGAGATGAGCACGGCCGCGCCGACCACGATCACGATGACGTTCACCACGAGCAGCACGAAGCCGAAGCTCAGCCACCGGCGGATGAGGCCGAGGTCGCTCACCGCGCGCGAGAGCAGCTGGCCGCTCGGCCAGCGGTCGTGGAAGCTGACCGGGAGGTCCTGCAGCTTCGCGTAGAGCGCGTTGCGCATGCGCGCTTCGACCCGGGTGCCCGGGCCGATCACGAGGATGCGCCGGACCGCGTACAGCACGGCCTCGAGCACGCCGAGGCCGAAGACGAGGAGCGTCAGCGGCCAGATCGCCGAGGCGTCGCCGTCGGCCAGCGGGCCGTCGACGATCTGCTCGAGCACCTGCGGGATGACGAGCGCGATGAGCATGGCGCTGAGCGAGGCCACCATGCTCGCGATGAACGCCGGCAGCGCCCGGCCCACGTAGGGGCGCAGGCGCCAGAGCGCGCGAACCGTGCCGAGCCGCACCGGGTTCTCCGATGCGGGCGTCGATGGCTGGTGTTCAGGGGTGGACAAGCCGATTCCTTCCGGATGGCGGCACCGCGCGCGGACGTGTCGTCGCGGTCGGCGGTGAATGGGTGATGGGCGGCAGGCTGCCGCGATCGCGGGATCCGCGAGAAAGCGAGGCACCGGCTCGGCCGGTGCGGGCGACGCCCCGGGCTAGTGCCGGGAGCGACGGGTCGACGGGGACGTGGCGCGGACAGCGCCCTCGACCGCGGCGGGGGCGGCGAAGATGTCGTCTGTCTGCATGGGATCCTCCTACGTCGGCGTCGTCGTCTCGAACGTGCCGTCGGCACGGACACGACGACAGCCTTGCAGACTATACCGGCTCGGAGACCGGCCGCAAGAGCTCAGCGCACGCGAACCGAGAGGCAGGTGACGCAGCCCTCGAGCTTCTCGAATTCGGAGATGTCGACCGTGACGACCCGGTAGCCGAAGCCGGCCAGCATCGCCGCCGTCTTCGGCGCGGCCGCCGACATGAGCAGCGTCTCGTCGGAGAGCGCCACGACGGCGACGCCCTCGGGCTCAGGGACCGCGAGGAACCTGGTGAACAGCGCGGGCTCGTCGACGAGGTCGGGATGACCGATCACGGTGCCGTCGGGCAGCGCGGTTGCCGAGCTCTTCAGGTGCAGTGCCCGCGTGACCGGCACCGCGACCACCGTGAACCCGTGCGGTGCGAGGATCGCGCGGAGCTGCCGGATGCCCTCGGCGTTGGTACGGCTCGACGCACCGACGTAGACGAGGTCGCCGACCTTCAGCACGTCGCCGCCGTCGAGCGTGCCCGGCTGCTGGATGCGGGCGATCGTGATGCCCGGCACGCCGGCGATCGCGCGCTCGACGGCCTCGACCTCGGCGCGCCGCGACTCGGCGCCGGGGCTCGTGAGCACCGCGAGGTCGCCGAACATGACCACGGCGTCCTCGACGAACACCGAGTCGGCGAGGTCGGGGGCCGCGTCTACCTCGATGGTCTCCCACCCCTCGGCGACGAGCGCGGCGCAGTAGTTGTCCCACTGGTCATCGGCGAGCGCCTGGTCGATCGGCACCCGATCGAGGTGGGTCAGCTCGCCCTCGGCGAGGTTCGACGCGGGGATGCGCACGAGCGCGAGCCGGCGCGGCGCGCGCGAGGGCACGAAGCCGAGGACGCCCCGCTGCACGACCGGCGCGAGGAACACCTCGGCGAGCGTGACGGTGATGATGAAGACGAGGTTGAGGCTCACGAGCGAGCCGAGCACGAACAGGAACAGGTCGGGCGCGAAACCCCGGCCGCCCACCAGCACGGTCCACGACGTGCCGAGCAGCGCCGCGAGCACCGCCGACGCGAAGCCCGCGAGCAGCCCGAGGAACCAACGACGGGTGGCGCCGACCGCGTTCGCGACCGACAGCAGTGCCCAGGCGATCACCGCGGACGCGAAGAAGTGTCCGGCGACCTGGCCGAACACGTCGGGCGACTGCCCGTTGCCGACGAAGAGCGCGAGCGTCGCGACCGCGAACCCCGTGAACGCGACCGCGGCGGCCGACAGCATGGCTGCCCCGGCGCGACGGCCCGGTGAGGTCGCCGGACGGAAGCGGGCGCGTGCGGGCTGGGCGGATGGCGCGGGGGACGTCATCCGCCCAGCCTATCGGCGCGGGAAGGAACGGAGGCCGGACGGGCCCGGCTCAGCCGCGCGCCGCGGCCAGCCGCGCGTTCGCGAGGCGCTCGGCGGCCGCGAGCGTCGTCTCGCCCGAGGCATCCGCCTCGCGGAGCACGCGCCCGACGGTGTCGCCGATCGCCGCGATGCGCTCGGCGCGCTCGGCGGCCCCGACGCCGGGCGTCGAGGCGAGGTCGAGGTAGACGACGCCGCCGGCGTTCACGACGAAGTCGGGCGCCCACGCGATGCCGCGCTGCCGCAGCAGGTCGGCCACGTCGCGCGAGGCGAGCTGGTTGTTCGCCGCACCGACGACCGCCCGCACGCGCAGGCGACGCACGACCTCGGGCGTGAGCACGCCGCCGAGCCCGCACGGGGCGAAGACGTCGGCCTCGACGAGCGCCGCCTCCGCGGGCTCGACCCACTCGGCGCCGAGCTCCTCGGCGAGGGCGCGCTTGTCGTCGGCGACGTCGGTGACGGTCAGGCGGGCGCCCTCGGCGGCGAGCTGCCGCGCGAGCCGGCCGCCGACCTGGCCGAGTCCGGCGATGACGACGTGGCGACCGGCGACCTCGCGCCTGCCCGTGACGTGCTCGAGCGTCGCGAGGAGTCCCGCGTGCACGCCCGCGGCGGTCGCGTCGGCCGGTTCGCCGACGCCGCCCTGCTCGGGCGGGAGTCCGCACACGTGCGCGGTGCGCTCGGCGACGACGGCCATGAGCTCGGCGCTCGTGCCCACGTCTTCAGCGGTCATGTAGGCGCCGCCGAGTGCCTCGACGGCGTCGCCGAGGTCGAGCATCGCTGCCCGGCGCAGCGCGTCGTCGACCTCGACGCCCGTCGGCACGTGGATGACGGCCTTGCCGCCACCGCGGGCGAGGCCGGCCGCGGCGTTCTTCATCGTCATCGCCTCGGACAGGCGGAGGGCGTCGGCGAGGGCATCCGTCCAGTGCTCGTACTGCCAGAGCCGGGCTCCGCCGAGTGCCTGGCCGAGCACGGTCGAGTGGACCGCCACGACGACGGTCAGGCCCGAGCGGCGGCCGCGGCTCACGAGCACGCGCTCGTGGCCGGGTGCGTCGAGTGGGAGGGGCACGGTGGTCGCCGGCTGGGCGGCGGGAGTGTGCGGGGTTGCGGTCGGGTGCGTGATCGACATCGATCGACTCCTGGTTCTCCGCCGGGTCGGCGGAACGTGGTTCGCGCGCCTCGTGAGCGCCTCACCACAAGGGTAACGCCGGCGACCGATGCATCCCACCCGACCCATCGCCGCCGCAATTCAGGAGGATCCGGCCAGCGGGCGGCGCGTCGTGCCGCGACACGCCGAACCCGCGCGAGAAATTCCTGAACCGCGAATCGGCAGGCGGCCGAGAGCGCGAACGGATGCTCCGGGCGCGTGCCCGGGGCATCCGTTCGATTCGGCCGACTCAGTGGAAGAAGTGGCGCTCTCCGGTGAAGTACATCGTGACGCCGGCCGCCGCGGCGGCCGCGATCACCTCGTCGTCGCGGATGGAGCCGCCGGGCTGCACGATCGCGCGGACGCCGCCGTCGATGAGGATCTGCGGGCCGTCGGCGAACGGGAAGAACGCGTCGGATGCCGCGACCGAGCCGGCCGCGCGCTCCCCCGCGCGCTCGAGCGCGAGCCGGCACGAGTCCACGCGGTTCACCTGGCCCATGCCCACGCCGACGGATGCCCCGCCCGACGCCAGCAGGATGGCGTTCGACTTGACCGACCGGCACGCGGTCCACGCGAACGCGAGGTCGGCGAGGGTCGCCTCGTCGGCGGCTTCGCCGGCCACGAGCGTCCAGTCGGCGGGAGCGGCGAAGTGGTGGTCGGCCTGCTGGAGCAGGAGGCCCCCCGAGACCTGGCGGAGTTCGACCGCGGTCGGTCGGAAGCCCTCGGGCAGCGCGAGCAGCCGCAGGTTCTTCTTCGCCGTGAGCAGCTCCAGCGCCTCGGGCTCGAACCCGGGCGCGACGAGCACCTCGGTGAAGATGCCGGCGACCGTCTCGGCCATGGCGCGGGTGACCACGCGGTTCGCGGCGATCACGCCGCCGTAGGCCGACACCGGGTCGCACTCGTGCGCGCGCCGGTGCGCGTCGGCGATGGCGTCGACCGCGTCGGATGCCGCCACCGCGATGCCGCACGGGTTCGCGTGCTTGATGATCGCGACGGCGGGCTCGTCGAAGTCGAAGGCCGCGCGCACGGCCGCGTCGGCGTCGACGTAGTTGTTGTACGACATCTCCTTGCCGTGCAGCTGCGCCGCCTGCGCGATGCCTGGCGCCGGCGCGCCCTGCGCGGCGTACAGCGCGCCGCGCTGGTGCGAGTTCTCGCCGTAGCGGAGGTCGGCGTCCTTCGCCCACGAGCCGCCCACCCACGCCGGGAACGGCGAGACGTCGGCCGGCTGGTCGGGCGCGACGACCGAACCCATCCACGAGGCCACGGCGATGTCGTACGACGCGGTGTGCCTGAAGGCCTCGCGCGCGAGCTCGCGCCGCTGCGCGAGCGTGGTGCCGCCGCCCGCCACGGCCCGCGCGATCTCGTCGTAGCGGTCGGGCGACACGACGACGGCCACGTTCGCGTGGTTCTTCGCGGACGCGCGCACCATCGCGGGCCCGCCGATGTCGATCTGCTCGACCACGGCGTCGGGACCGGCGCCCGAGGCGACCGTCTCGGCGAACGGGTAGAGGTTGACCACCACGAGCTCGAACGGCTGGATGCGCAGCTCGGCGAGCTGGCGCTCGTGGTCTTCGAGGCGCAGGTCGGCGAGCAGGCCCGAGTGCACGCCCGGGTGCAGGGTGCGCACGCGCCCGTCGAGGTGCTCGGGGTAGCCGGTCACCTCGGCGACCTGGGTCACCGGGAGGCCGGCCGCGGCGATGGCGGCACCCGTCCCTCCGGTCGAGACGATCTCGACCCCGGCGTCGACGAGGGCGGTCGCGAGCTCGACGAGGCCTCGCTTGTCGCTCACGGCGACGAGCGCGCGGCGCACGCGCACCTGGTCGCGCTCCCGGTACGAGCTGGGGTCGTGCGTGGCTCCGCTCATGATGCGGCGAGCTCCTTCAGGTCGAGGTCGGCGGTGGCGATGTCGCGGACGGCCTGGATGAGCAGGCGCCGTTCGACGGGCTTGATGCGATCGTGCAGCGTGGACTCGGTGTCACCGGGCAGCACGGGCACGCGCTCCTGCGCGATGATCGGGCCGCCGTCGACCGAGTCGTCGACCACGATGAGGCTGGCCCCGGTCTGCGTGACGCCCGCCGCGATGGCGTCGCGAACACCGTGAGCGCCGGGGAACTCGGGGAGGTAGGCCGGGTGCGTGTTGAGCAGGAACGGCGAGAACGCCGCCACGACCGACGCGGGCACCAGCCGCATGAGGCCCGACAGCACGACCAGGTCGGGCTCCCAGCGGCGGATCTCCTCGATCAGCGCCTCGCCCCACGCGTCGCGCGACTCGTACGCGGTGAACGGCACGGAGAAGGTCGGGATGCCGTACTCCTCGCCGAGCACGAGGCCGTCGGCGTCGCGGTCGGCGCCGATCGCGACGACCCTCGCCGGATACTCCGGATCCGCAGCGGCTTCGAGGAGCGCGCGGAGGTTCGAACCGCCGCCCGAGATCAGCACGACGAGCTTGAGCACCATCCGAGCCTACCCGTTCGACCGACCCGCCTTCTCGGCCGCAGCGCGTGCGCACGAACGCACCCCGCGGTCGCACGCTCAGCCGCGGTACGCGGGCTCCGGCCGGTCGAACTCGTCGAACGCCGACCGCTCGTCGGCGAACCGACCGCCGCGCGGCTTCGCACGCGCCGTGAACGCCCCCGCGATCGAGCCGAGGAACACGGTCAGCGCGGCCATCGCCGCGACCGGCAGCGGTTCGGGGCCCACGACGGCGAGCCGGCCCGGGCCCACGGCCCCGCCCGACCACCATGCGAGCAGGCCGAGCACGACGCCCGCGACGAGGCCGGCCGCGGCCGACACCGCGACGGGCATCCACCACGCGTGCGCGGTGCGGCCGGGCGTGCGGAGGAACCACGGCCACGCGACCGTGGCGCCCGCGAACCCGAGGACGAGCGGCACGATGAGCCACACGATGCCGAGCGCCGCTCCTTCGGCGGGCAGGATGCCGGCGAGTGGGAGCCCGGGCACCGGGCCGAGCAGCGTGCCCGTCGGCGAGAGCGAGGAGCCCGCGCCGAGCGCGAACCCCGGGCCGAGCAACCAGGACGCGGCCCACACGACCACGTTGGGCAGCAGCGCGAGCTCGGCGATCGCGATCGCGATCCCGCCGTCGGCACCGGCGCCGAGCGCCTGGGAGAGGCCCACGATCGTCGCGTAGTCGACCGCGATCAGCACCGTGACGAGGACCGCCGCGACGGCGAGGATGCCGAACGCCGAACCGGCGCCGATGCGCACCGCGGCGAGCGCGGCAGCGAGCGGCGCCTCCGGGAGGTCGCGCCAGCGTGCGAGCAGCGTGCCCGGCGAGGCATCCGGTCGGGCGGATGCCTCGGCACGAAGCAGCTCGTATGCGGCGCCGATCACCGCACCGAGGCCGACGACGACGGCGGGCAGCACGAACCCCTGCCAGACCGAGGGGCGGGCCGCGGGATCGGCGGCCAGGATCGCGAGCGTCCCGCCGATGCCGGCGGCGACGGCCATGGCGGCGAGGCATCCGGTCACGGCGTGCCCCGTCGCGGCCGCACGCCGGCCGATGCGACGAGCGAACAGGATCGTGACGAGCCCGAACCCGAGGACGGCGATGGTGATCGGGAACGGCTCACCGGCGCCCGGCAGTCCGATTCGATCGGCGGTCACCGGATCGAGCTGCGCCACGAGGTCGACCCCGTGGCCGAGCAGCCAGACATCGGCCGCGGCCCGCAGGAAGACGGCGAGGTCGACCGTGAGCCCGAAGTGCACCGACCACAGCAGCATCATCGGCAGGACCGCGATGCCGAGGCCGATGAGTGCCGCGACCGCGGCCTCGAGTGCGGCCAGCAGGGCACAGGTCAGGCGAGTCATTGCTCCGCGAGCCTATCGGGCGCGGCGCCCCTCCCGCGGGTGACGTGCGGGCGTGCCCGATCCCGACGGAAGCGGACTCATCGCTCCGCGGAGACCACGGCCTCTTCGTCGGCTGCCGCCTGCTTCGCCTCGGCCTCCGCTTCGACGACCTCCTCGGCGGGCGGGCGACGCAGCAGCTCCACGAGCACGATCGCGAGGATCGCGATGAGGACCGTGGCGACGACGCGTCCGGTCGTGATCGGGCGGATCAGCAGCACCACGAGCGTCGCGACGATCGCGATCGCGGCGTACAGGGCCGTGCGCCAGCGATCCAGCCACACGCCGAACGATCCGGTCGTGACGCCGTAGTTCTCACCCTGGCCGCGGATCGCGGCGAAGCCCGCCGTGGAGAACCCGCGAAGGCTCCGGGCGGGGCGGCTCGGGCCCGCCCACCAGGCGATCACCGCGGCGAGGATGCCGAGCACCAGCGCGGCGACGATCGTCGACCGGAGGAAGTCGATGATCTGGTCGTACAGCACGTCGGCGGCGTCGAGCGGCATGATCGACGGGCTCACCGTCGCGACGAAGAACAGGTGCCCGACACCGACACCCGCCGCCATCAGCGCCATGACGAGGGCGAAGCCACCCGCCGTCCACACGACGGCATTCGCGCGGTGCCGGGCGATCAGCACGCCCGTGACGAGCAGCGCGACCACGATCCACGGCAGCCACAGCCCGACCGCGACGGCGAGCGCGTAGATCGTCTGCACGAGCGTGAACGCGTTCGACTCGGCGATCACGACGCTGCGGTCGATCTCGGGGATGGCCTGCGCGAAGCCGACGCCGTTCTCGATCAGCCGCTGCTTCACCTCGGCGATGATCGGGCCGAGCTGGATGCTCAGCTGCCCGCCCGCGCCGATCTCCAGCGCCGCGTCGGGTTGCCCCTGGATGGCCGCGATCGCCTGCCGGTGCGTGACGCGCAGCGCGTTCGCCCACGTGTCGGCGAACGCGTCGGAGCTGATGACCCGCTCGACGACCTGCGCGACGAGCGACTGCAGCCCCTGGGTCGCCGGCGCCTCGAGCAGGCCCAGCGCATCCTCCGCACGCGGCGGCAGGTCGAGCGCGCGCAACCCGTCGAACAGGTCGGCTGTGAGCGCCGGGATGTCGACCTGGGCCTCGATCGCCGCCGTGACCTCGTCGGTCAGGTACGCCTGCACGGCCGGCTCCTCGGCCAGCGGCGCGAACGTCGAGACGAAGCGGTCGGTGTCGACGAGCTGCCACCTCGCCCAGCTCGTGAGCACGGCGACCGGCGTCAGCACGAGCGCCACGACGATGACCACCGCGGAGAGCACCGAGCGACCGCGGCCCTTCCGGCGTGATTTCCCGGGGACCTCGGAGGCGACGCCGGGCGCCGACGTCGCGCGGCTCGCCCGGAGCGACGCGTTCTCGGCCTCGAGTTCCGCGATGCGCGCCTCCAGCGCGGCGTTCGATCCGTCCACCGATATCCCCCCTCGACTCACCCCTACCGCGACCCTAGCGTCGCAGCCGCCCGCGGCGCTGCATTCCGCATCGGATCCGCCCCGCGCGCGGCGCTCCGACGCGCGGCTCGCGTCAATGCACGAGGACCTTCAGCAGGATCATCACGAGGCCGAAGCCCGCGGTCGCGAGCGCGCCGAGCGCGCGGAACGGCCAGGCGGCACCGCGCCGCGCGAAGGCGATCCAGCCGAGCACCGCGAGCACGACCACGCCCGACCAGAGCGCCGTCCAGACCGCCGCCACGTCGTCGATGACGCGCGTGGCGCCGGCCAGCAGGATGAGCGAGGGGATCATCGCCGAGGCCAGCAGCCCCCAGGAGCGGTGCAGCGCGATCCGGAACGCCTCGCCGATGCCGACGACCTCGCCGTCGGCGAAGCCGTGGTGGGCCACCGTGCCGGCGTACACGTGCGCCGCCCAGAACACGATCACGGTCACGAGCACGGTCCAGAACACCTGCCACGAGCTCGACGCATGGCTCGCGCTCACGATGATCATCCCCGCGACCAGGATGACGCCGTACACCGACTCCTCGGTCGTGAAGCTGGCCCGCACGATCCGGTCCATCGCGCGACCGCCGGCGGATGCATCCGCCTGCGGCGCACCCGCCGCGCGGGAGGCATCCGTTCCACCGCTCACGTCACCAGCGTACTGCCGCGCCCGGCGACGCCGACGGCCCCGCAGGCGATCGCCTGCGGGGCCGTCGTCGAGTGCGGGTGCTACGCCGAGAGCGCGGCGTAGACCTCGCGGAGGAGGTTCGCGGTCTCGGACGGCGTCTTGCCGACCTTGACCCCGGCGGCCTCGAGGGCCTCCTTCTTGGCCTGCGCGGTGCCTGCCGAGCCCGACACGATCGCGCCGGCGTGACCCATGGTCTTGCCCTCGGGAGCCGTGAACCCGGCCACGTAGCCGACGACCGGCTTCGTGACGTTGGCCTTGATGAAGTCGGCCGCGCGCTCCTCGGCGTCGCCGCCGATCTCGCCGATCATGACGATCGCCTCGGTCTCGGGGTCGGCCTCGAACGCGGCGAGCGCGTCGATGTGCGTGGTGCCGATGATCGGGTCGCCGCCGATGCCGATGGCGGTCGAGAAGCCGAGGTCGCGCAGCTCGTACATCATCTGGTAGGTCAGGGTGCCCGACTTCGAGACGAGGCCGATCGGGCCCTTGCCGGTGATGTTCGCCGGCGTGATGCCGACCAGCGCCTCGCCGGGGCTGATGATGCCGGGGCAGTTCGGCCCGATGATGCGGGTCGCGCCGCCCTTCTCCTTGGCGTAGGCCCAGAACTCGGCCGAGTCCTGCACGGGCACGCCCTCGGTGATGATCACGAGGAGCGGGATCTCGGCGTCGATCGCCTCGATCACGGCGTCCTTCGTGAACGCGGGCGGCACGAACGCGATCGAGACATCCGCACCAGTCTGCTCCATCGCCTCGGCGACCGTGCCGAACACGGGCAGCTCGACCGCGTTGCCTTCGGCGTCGGTGTGCAGCACCGTGGTGCCGGCCTTGCGGGCGTTCACGCCGCCCACGACCTGGGTGCCCGCCGCGAGCATGCGCGCGGTGTGCTTGGAGCCCTCGCCGCCGGTGATGCCCTGGACGATGACCTTGGAGTCCTTGTTGAGGAAGATCGTCATTGCTCTGCAGTCCTTCTCTACGCGGCGTTCGCCAGCTCGGCGGCCTTGTCGGCGCCCTGGTCCATGTTCTCGGCGAGGGTGACGAGCGGGTGCGCGGCCTCCTCGAGGATGCGGCGGCCTTCGACCACGTTGTTGCCGTCGAGGCGCACGACGAGCGGCTTGTTCGCGGCCGAGCCGAGCTCGGCGAGCGCGCCGACGATGCCCTTGGCGACCTGGTCGCACGCCGTGATCCCGCCGAAGACGTTCACGAACACGCTCTTGACCTGCGGGTCGCCGAGGATGATGCCGAGGCCGTTGGCCATGACCTCGGCCGAGGCGCCGCCGCCGATGTCGAGGAAGTTGGCGGGCTTGACGCCGCCGTGGTTCTCGCCCGCGTAGGCGACGACGTCGAGGGTCGACATGACCAGGCCCGCGCCGTTGCCGATGATGCCGACCTCGCCGTCGAGCTTGACGTAGTTGAGGTCGAGGGCCTTGGCCTGCGCCTCGAGCGGGTCGGCCGCGGCCTTGTCCTCGAGGAGGGCGTGGCCCGCGTGGCGGAACTCGGCGTTCTCGTCGAGCGTGACCTTGCCGTCGAGGGCGATGACGTTGCCGTCGTCGTCGAGGATCAGCGGGTTGACCTCGACGAGCGTCGCGTCTTCGCCCTTGTAGACCTCGTAGAGCTTCACGAAGACCTCGGCGACCTTGTCGACGAGGTCGGCCGGGAAGTTCGCCGCGACGGCGATCTCGCGGGCCTTCGCCGCGTCGATGCCGACGGTCGGGTCGACCTCGATGCGCGCGAGCGCTTCGGGCTTCTCGACGGCCAGCTGCTCGATCTCCATGCCGCCCTCGACGCTCGTGAGCGAGAGGTAGGAGCGGTTGGCGCGGTCGAGCAGGACCGAGAAGTAGAACTCCTGCGCGATGCGGGCGCCCGCGGCGACCATCACGCGCTTGACGACGTGCCCCTTGATGTCGAGGCCCAGGATGGCGCGAGCGGCCTCCTCCGCCTCGTCGGGCGTCTTGGCGACCTTGACGCCGCCGGCCTTGCCGCGGCCGCCCGTCTTGACCTGCGCCTTGACGACGACGACGCCGCCCAGCTTCTCGGCGGCGGCACGGACCTCTTCGGGGGTGTCGGCGACGATGCCGGCGAGCACCGGCACGCCGTACTGTTCGAAGAGGTCTCGGGCCTGGTACTCGTAAAGATCCACGCTCTGCTTCCAATCGG
Source organism: Agromyces agglutinans (assembly GCF_009647605.1). Taxonomy (GTDB): domain Bacteria; phylum Actinomycetota; class Actinomycetes; order Actinomycetales; family Microbacteriaceae; genus Agromyces; species Agromyces agglutinans. Next base: position 150,783 of record NZ_WJIF01000009.1, read on the forward strand.
TCCGCGCGGGTCTCGCGCAGGGATGGTGGGGTGTGAGGACCCGGCCCCGAACTCTCTCGATGTCGAGATATCGGCACGGGCCGTCTGCCATGCTACCCCTCCGGAATGGCGCGGCCGAACTCGCGGAGCCTCGGGCGCTGTCGGCCGGGCGTTCGCGATGCGCGCCGCGTCGCCCCGAGCGGGTAAGCGCTTGCCTGATCGGATACCCCGTTCAGCCGCCCTGCGGCCCGATCCGCGGGAACTCGTCGAGCGAGAACACGAACTCGAGGGGCACCTCGAAGAACCGCGCGATGCGGAGGGCGAGGTGCAGGCTGGGATTGAACTCACCCCGCTCGAGGTATCCGACGGTCTGGTAGTGCACGCCGATCGCCTCGGCGAACTCGCGCCGCGAGATCCGCCGCTCGGCGCGGAGCATCGCGACGCGGTTGTGCACGAGGTCGCCGCGGCCGGCGCCCGGGGGCGCGTCCCGCGCGTCGGCCGCGCGCCCTCCCGGTTCGCCGGGGGCCGGCATCATGCGCGCTGCAGCGCCGCCTGGCGGCGCGCCTCGATGCCCGACGCCGTCTCGCGTCGAGCGACCCGGCGCAGCAGGCGCGGCGCGAGCACCAGGCCCACGACCGCCCAGGCCGCGACGATCGCGAACGCGAGCCCCACGTGCCATCCGCCCCAGATCTCGACGACGCCGAACTCGTCGGGCAGGAACGCCGACCGCATCGCGTGGCCGATCCAGTACAGCGGCAGCACGAGCCCGATCGGCTGCACCCAGGCCGGCAGCGTCGAGAGGGGCTGGAACAGCCCGGACACCAGCGCGACCGCCCCGACGACGAGGAAGCCCCAGCCGCCGACGGCGCGCGGGTTGCGGAACACCGTGCCGACGACGAAGCCGAACGGCGTGAGCGCGACCGTGCCGAGTGCCAGCATCGCGAGCACCTGGAGGACTCCGAGTGCATCGAGGCCGAGGTCGCCGCCGAGGATGATCGCGGCGATGACCAGAGTCGGCAGCACGGTGCAGGCGATCTCGGCGAGCGTGCGCGTGGTGACCCCGACGGCGTAGACCCGCAGGCCCGACGGCAGCGACCGGGCTCGCATGAGCGTGCCGTCCTCGCGCTCGGTGACGATCACGGTCGCGAGGCCGTAGGTCGCGATGAACAGCAGCTGGATGGTGAGCACGCTCGGCACGACGTACCAGCCGAGCGGCGCCCCGGGCGCGAACTCGGCGTCGCGGTTCAGCCACAGCACCACGGCGACGATCACGAGGCCGATGATGATGAACAGCACGTCTCCGGGGGTTCGCAGCGAGATGCCGAACTCGGTGAGGCCCCGGCGGATGCCGGCGCGCAGCGCGGTGGTCATGACGCCTCCTGGTCGATCGGGTGACGGTCGCCCGCGGCCTCGTGCCTGGCGACCATCGAGAGGTAGGTCTCCTCGAGCGTCTGCGAGCGCACCTGCAGCTCGGTGACCTGCACGCCCGGGCGGGCGAGCAGGTCGCGCACGAACGGCACCGGATCGGCCGCGCTGTGCACCTGCCGCGAGCCGCCCTCGCGCCACGAGATCTCGCTGACCCCGGCGACGGATCGGGCGAGGTCGGTGGCACTGCCGTCGGCCACGATGCGCCCGCCGTCGAGGATCAGGATGCGCGACGCGATCTTCTCGGCCTCGGCGAGGTCGTGCGTCGTGAGCAGCACGGTCGTGTCGTCGAAGTCGCTCAGCCGGTTGATGAGCTCATGGAACTCGTGGCGCGCCACCGGGTCGAACCCGGTCGTCGGCTCGTCGAGGAAGAGCAGCTCGGGCCGGCCCACGAGCCCGATCGCGACATCGAGGCGCCGTCGCTGGCCACCCGAGAGCGAGCGGACCAGCGCCCCGCGGTGCTCCGCCAGTCCGACGAGGTCGAGCAGCTCGGCGAGGTCGTACGGGCCTCGGCGACCCTCGGCGGTGAACGGCCGGTACAGCTCGGCGAACTGCTCGAGCAGCGGCCCGACCCGCCACCGCGCGTGGTCGCGCCAGGACTGCAGCACCACGCCGACCCGCGCACGCCAGGCGTCGCCGGCGTGCGCCGGATCCTCGCCGAGCACGGCGACGGTGCCCGCGGTCGGCCGCCGGAAGCCCTCGAGGATCTCGATCGTGGTCGTCTTGCCGGCCCCGTTCGGGCCGAGCAGCGCCACGACCTCGCCCCGGTCGATGCGCACGTCGATGCCGTCGAGTACGTCGCGGGTGCCGTAGCGCATCCGCAGGCCCCGCACGTCGACGACGGGTTGGGTGGTCATGCCCGCTCCGATCATGTTTCGACTATCCAGTGTAGCAGACATGCTACATTCCGTCGTCGGTCAACGCTACCCCCGAGCAGCGACGATCGCGTCCGGGGGTTGATCTCGCCGGCAGGACGCCTGCGAGACTTGGCGCATGACGGATGCCTCGTCCCCCGGCCCGTCGCGCGCGCTGGTGGGCATCTCCGGGTGGGTGTACCCGCGCTGGCGCGGCGCCTTCTACCCGAAGGGCCTACGCCAGGCCGACGAGCTCGCGTACGCCGCCGAACGCCTGACCTCGATCGAGGTCAACGGGTCCTTCTACGCGCTCCAGAAGCCCGCGAACTGGGTGCGCTGGCGCGACACGGTGCCGGGCGACTTCGTGTTCGCGGTGAAGGCACCGCGCTTCATCACGCACCTCAAGCGCCTGCGCGGCATCGAGGCGCCCCTCGCCAACTTCCTCGCGAGCGGCGTGCTCGCCCTCGACGCGAAGCTCGGTCCCGTGCTCTGGCAGCTGCCGCCGAACCTCGCGTTCGATGGCGGTCTGCTCGACGACTTCCTCCGGATGCTCCCGCGCACGCGCGCCGACGCCGCGCGCCTGGCCCGCGGCCACGACGAGCGGCTCGACGGGCGCGCGTGGTTCGACGTCTCCCCCGGCGACGACCGCCCGCTCCGCCACGCGGTCGAGGTGCGGCATCCGAGTTTCGAGACGGATGCCTGGACCGATCTGCTCGGAGCGCACGGCGTCGCGTCGGTCACGGCCGACACGGCAGGCCGGTTCCCGCGCCTCGACGTCGTCACCGCCGACTTCGCGTACGCGCGGCTGCACGGCGACACCGAGCTGTACGCCTCGGGCTACGACGATGAGGCGCTCGACCGCTGGGCCGGCTGGATGCGCGGGCACCTCGCGGCGGGCCGCGACGCCTACGCCTACTTCGACAACGACCTGAAGGTGCGCGCACCCGTCGATGCGATGGCGCTCATCTCCCGGCTCGCGCCCCGCGACGAGCGTCGATAGCGCGGCCTGCGAGCACGGCGAGGATGCCGACCGCGCAGCCGAGCGCGGTCTCGACGAGCCGGTCGACGAGGAGGCCGCCGACCGCCACCGGCTGGGCGAGGTGCGCGACGACGAGGGCGAGCGGGGTCACGAAGACCAGCGCCGCACCGTAGTGGCGTCCGATGAGCACCTCGGCGCCGAACTGCGCGACGGCGACGACGATGACGAGCACCCAGGCCGCGGGATCGGGCCAGAGGATCAGGGCCGTCACACCGACGCCCACGGCGGTGCCGAGCACACGGTGCCACGCCCGCGACAGCGAGTGCGCGGCACCCGCCGGCGGGATCACGGCGCAGACGCTGACCACCGCCCAGTACGGATGCCCTAGCCCCGACGCCAGGGCGATGCCGCCGGCGAGCAGCGCGCCGACGACGTGCAGGGCGATCACGGTCCAGACGGCCGGGTCGCGCACGGCGGACCATCGGACGGGTGCCGGTGGTCGCAGCGGCTTGAACCGGGCGGAGCCCACGCGGCGCAGCAGCCGACCCGAGAGGCTGAGCGCCCACGCGAATGCGGCTGAGCCGATCGCGATGCCCAGTCGCACGCCGACCTCGGCCGTCGGCGTCGGCACCGCCGCACAGACGAGGACGGCGAACACGAAGAACAGCGGCGTCGGCGGCGCGAGGCGCGCCACGTTGACGGCGAGCACTCCGCCCACCAGCACGACGACGAGCATCAGCGCGGTGATCGCCGTGGCCGCTGAGGCCTCGGCCGAGGCCGCCGAGCCGACGCCGACCGCGCCTCCGCCGCTCCCGCGGGCCGCGACCGCCGCCGCGATGCCCAGCGCCACGCTCGCCACGAGCCCGACCGTCGCGACCGTCACGGTCCGCAGTCGCCCCCGATACGCCTCACCCCGCCCGAAGATCGCGGTCATACCGCCGAACGCGGCATACGGGGTCCACTCGGGGCGCCCGATCGACAGCAGGATCGCGAGCGGCACCACCGCGGCGAGCGCCGCGCGCAGCGCGACCTCGACGTCGAGCGAACGGACGTTCACGCGAGCCGGCCGAGCTCCATCGCCGCGTAGCAGAGGGCGGCGACCGTCTCGCCGTCGGTGATCTCGCCCGCGCGCATCATGCGCACGACCTCGGGCCACGGCACCGCCCGCACGTCGCTGATGCCCTCTTCGGCCTGCGAGTGCCCGGCCGAGCCCGCGGGCGCGAGGCCCGTGGCGAGGAAGACGACCTCGGGCGCGCGGCAGATGCCGTTGAGGGCGTTCATGCGGCCGATCTCGCGCCACTGCGCAGCCTCATAGCCGGTCTCCTCGAGCAGTTCCCGTCGGGCCGCCTCGAGCGGGTCCTCGCCGTCGGTGCCGCCGGCGGGCACCTCGACCGACGGTCCGACCGTGTGCCGGTCGACGGTCACGAGCAGCACCTCGTCGGCCTCGGTCACCGCGACCACGAACACCGCGGTGTGGCGCACCTCGAGCACGCCGTAGATGCCCGCTGCGCCGTCGGGGCGCTCCACCTCGTCTTCGACGACGCGGATCCATGGGTTCGCGTACACCTCGCGCGTGGCGCGGATCGGCCAGCTCACAGCTTCTCGATCGGGGCGATCTTGATGAGCAGCTTCTTCGCCCCCGCGGTGTCGAAGCTCACGTGCGCGATGCGCTTGGTGCCCTCGCCGGTCACCTGGCTGACCCGGCCCTCGCCGAAGTCGGCGTGCCGGATGCGGTCGCCGGGCTCGAGGGTCAGGTCGCCGTTGTCGCGCACCGTGCCGGTGACCCGGTTCGCCCACTCCGTCTTGGCGCCCGCGTTCTTCGTGACGCTGAACCGCTCGAGGTCGCGACCGCGCGTGCCCCAGGCACCGCCGGATGCCCCGCCGCCCTGGCCGCGCCGGGCGTTGAGTGCGCGCGGCTGCGTGCCCCCGCGGCTCGTCGCCATGCCGGGCGACTGCTTCCAGTCGATGAGTCCCTCGGGGATCTCCTGCAGGTACCGGCTCGGCATCGCGACCGCGACCTCGCCGAACTGGGCCCGGCTCATCGCGAGCGAGAGGTAGAGGCGCTTGCGCGCCCGGGTGATGCCGACGTAGAAGAGCCGTCGCTCCTCGGCGGGGCCGCCGGGCTCGGTGGCCGACATCTGGTGCGGGAGCAGGCCCTCTTCGAGCCCCGTGAGGAAGACCGCGTGGTACTCGAGGCCCTTCGCGGTGTGCAGCGTCATGAGCGAGACCGTGCCCGACGCGTCGTCGAGTTCGTCGGCCGCGGCGACGAGCGACACCTGGGTGAGGAAGTCGACGAGGGTCGCTTGCGGGTTCTCGCGGTCGAAGTCGCGGGTCTGCGCGACGAGCTCCTCGACGTTCTCGGCCCGCGTCTCGTCTTGGGGGTCGCGGCTGTTGCGCAGGGCGTCGAGCAGCCCCGACCGCTCCATGAGGAACACGAGCACGTCGGAGACCTTCGAAGCGCCCTCGTTCGTGCCCGCCTCGATGCCCGCCTGCGACGGCACGAGCATCGCGGCGGCCTCATCGAGCACGTCGGCGAGCGCGTTGATCGCTCCCGTCACCTTCGGGCCGAGCCCGAGCTCGCCGGCCGAGCGCATCGCCTGGCGGAAGGTCAGCTCGTTCTGCTCGGCGAAGGTCGCGATCGCCGTCTCGGTCGCGGGCCCGATACCGCGTTTGGGCGTGTTCAGGATGCGCCGGAGGGCGAGCTCGTCGAGCGGGTTCGCGACCGCGATGAGGTAGGCCATCGCGTCCTTGATCTCGGCGCGCTCGTAGAACTTGGTTCCGCCGACCACGCGGTACGGCACGGCCGAGCGCACGAAGATCTCCTCCAGCGCGCGCGTCTGCGCGTTGGTGCGGTAGAACACGGCGATGTCTCGGTAGGCCGTGCCGGCCCGGTGCAGCGCCTCGATCTCGTCGACCACGAACTGCGCCTCGTCGTGCGCCGTGTACCCCGTGTACCCGACGATCTGGTCGCCGTCGCCGTCGGCGGTCCAGAGCTTCTTGTCCTTGCGGTCGAAGTTGTTCGAGATGACCGCGTTCGCCGCGGAGAGGATGTTCTGCGTCGACCGGTAGTTCTGCTCGAGCAGGACGACGCTCGCACCCGGGAAGTCGCGCTCGAACTCGACGATGTTGCGGATGTCGGCGCCGCGGAACGCGTAGATCGACTGGTCGGAGTCGCCGACCACGGTGAGCGAGGCGCCCGGGATCTCGCCGCGCTCGTCGACGAGGCCGCGCACCAGCACGCCGTGGGCGTCGAGCTCGTCGACGATGGCGCGCTCGACCGGCCTCGTGAGCTCGCGGATCAGCGCGTACTGGGCGTGGTTCGTGTCCTGGTACTCGTCGACCAGCAGGTGCCGGAAGCGGCGCTGGTAGAGCGCCGCCACCTTCGGGAACGCGCGGAACAGGTACACGGTCTCGGCGATCAGGTCGTCGAAGTCGAGTGCGGATGCCTCGCGGAGCCGCCGGGTGTACTGCCGGAAGATCTCGAGGAACATGACCTCTTGCGGGTCGTTGAGGTTCGCGTTGCGCGCGTACGACTCGACGTCGGCGAGCTCGTTCTTCAGCTTCGAGATCTTCGCCTGGGCGCTGGCCGGCGTGAACCCCATGGTGTCGGCGTCGAGCTGCTTGATGATGCGCTTGAGCACCGTGCGGGTGTCGGCCGAGTCGTAGATCGTGAACGTCGAGCTCAGCCCGATCGACTCGGCCTCGCGACGCAGGATGCGAACGCACGCGGAGTGGAACGTCGAGATCCACATGCCGGATGCCCCTTCGCCGAGCAGCGCCTCGACGCGTTCGCGCATCTCGGCGGCCGCCTTGTTGGTGAAGGTGATCGCGAGGATCTGGCTGGGCCACGCCTCACGGCGCTGGATCAGGCTCGCGATGCGGTGGGTGAGCACGCGGGTCTTGCCGGAGCCGGCGCCGGCGACGATGAGCAGCGCCGGGCCGCGGTACTCGACCGCTTCGAGCTGCTGCGGGTTCAGGCCCGCCGTGAGCGGGTCGTCGGCGGTGTCGGCTCGGTGGGGCGCCTCGCGCCAGCCGGCCGGTTCGTCGGGGTCGAGGATGAGGGTCATGTCCCTCCAAGTGTAGGCGGCGGGTCCGACAGCGACCGGCTCGAGCCCGCCAGCCGGCGGCTACGCCGGCGGCTGGACCGGCGGCGCCTGCGGCGGTACGGGCGGAGCCGCAGGCGGTGCGGCCGGGGCCGGTGCGGCGACCGGCGGCGCGGGCTGCGCGGCC